>JBJHCY010000003.1:0-369380 GCA_050486265.1 Phycisphaerales bacterium
CGAACGATCGATCGGTAACCACGGCTTCCCTGCCTTTCTGTCGCGACAACTACGGATCGGCAGGGAACGCCTTTTTTCATGCGCGATTGCTGAAAATTCTTCCCTTCAGTTCACGGCGTTGCCTGAAAGGGCGAAGGACGGCGTGATCTTGATCTGCGGCATCCTGATCGAACACTTCCTCCGCTCCTTCAGAGCGGTGTCGTTGAGGATCACCGTCCACGGGTTCCGGCGTGCTTCGCACACCTCCACCCGTGGCTACAACCCACCGTCCCTTCGGGACGGCTGTAGTTCAGCGATCGCGCATGCGCTCAACATCGCCACCGACGAGTGAAAATCTAAAAACCCCACACCCCCACACCCCCACGCCCCACCCCCCTCCTCAGAACGGCCTCTTCGTCGGGTTCACCACCAGATTGTCACGCCCGAGCACGAGGATGTCGGCGATCTCGATCGCCTCGGCGAAACTCTCTTTGGCCTGGCTGACATCGGCTGCGCCGCGGAGGACTTTGCCGTCGAGCAGGTGTTCGATCGTCGCGACGGCGTCGCCGCAGATCAGCGTGGTGTGGCGGGCCTCGTCGATGAGCAAGCCGCAGAGCCCGGGGCTGACCCCGTGCAGCGGGAAGAGGTCCAGCCCCGGCGCGAGTCTGTCCGGCGCGGCTTCGCAGCGGTGCAGGATCGCGATGTGCCGGCGCAGCGCGTCGACGGTCTCGCTGTCGCCCTCCTCCATCGCACGCTTGAGGTGCGAGGCCAGCGGCACGCCGACGCTCTCACGCTCGCGACCGCCGATCAGCCATCGGGCGCTACCGAACGCGCCGATCCCGCGCCACACATCGGGGTGGAAACGCGTCAGAAAGACATCGGTCACGGCCTCGGGCCCGATGCCCGCCCGCTCGCGCAGCCGCGCGGCGATGATCTGCTCGGGCAGCCCGGGATCGACGAGCACGACGCGGTCGCCGCAGCGAACGAGCGAGGTCGTCGCGTGCCCGGTGCGCACGGGCGAACCCTCGCCCCAATTAGGATGAAACGCGAGCGTCCCGATGCTGATGATGCGCAGTTCCATGGTCAGCTCACGCGGGCGCCCTGTGGCACTGGCGGCTTGCCCGCCAGTGTCTTTCGTCGAAAGCACGATCGCCAGGCGCACTCCGAAAGCCCCGAAGGGGCGCAGGGTTGTAGCCACGGGTTCCGGCGTGCGTCGCACGCCTCCACCCGTGGCTACATTCCCGCGCCCCTTCGGGGCTTCGCTTCGTCATGCGCACCATCGCCATTACCCCTCACGAATCCTGCGGCGGCGCCGTCAGGTCTTCGAGCATCGGGTGCTGGGCCCGCTTCTTTGCTTCGAGCATCTCGATCACCCGGTCGGGCACCATCGTCTTGAGCACGCTCAGGTCCTTGCCCAACGCCGTGATCTGCCGGATCAGGCTCGACGAGGTGTACGCGAAGCTCTGGCCCGCGACGACAAACGCGGTCTCCAGCCCGGCGACCTCGCGGTTGGTCACGGCCTGCTGGATCTCGTACTGCAGGTCCGAGAGGTTGCGGACGCCGCGGAGAAGGGCCGCCGCGCCGGCCTTCTTCGCAAAGTCGACCGTCAGCCCGTGGAAGGCCTCGACGCGGACGGGGGCGCCATCGGGCTCGCGTTCGACGAGTTCGGCGACGAGCACCCGCGCCGTCTCCAGCCGCTCCTCGGGCGAGAAGAGCTGGTCCTTGGACGGGTTGCGCCCGATCGCGACGATCAGCTCGTCGAACAGGCGACGCCCGCGCGAGATCACATCCAGATGCCCGAAGGTCATCGGGTCGAAGCTGCCCGGGAAGACGGCGATGTGCGTCCTGGCCATGGCCCGAGTGTACGGCTCTTCAAAGAAGAAGGGCCCGAGGCGTCGACCCCGGGCCCGTCGGGCTTCGGTCTTGCCGATCGTCAGATCGAGGGCGCCTCGGGCAGGTCCACCGGCGTCTCGTTGACATGGTTGAAGAAGTTGGTGTAGGTCGACAGGGCGTAGTTGGCGACCACCTCGGCGATCGCGCCGTCGGTGTACCCCGCGTCCTTGAACGCCTTCAGGTCGTTCTCGGTCACATTGCCCTTCTTCTCGTGCAGGGTCTTCGAGAAGCGGGCGACCGCGTCGAGCTTCTTGTCGCCGTCGATCTTGCCGCGGCGCGCCCCGACCGTCTGCTCCTCGGTCAGCCCCGCGTTCTTGCCGATCATCGTGTGGGCGGCCATGCAGTAGTCGCACCCGTTCTCCTGCCCGATCGCGAGCTGGACGACCTCGCGCTCCTTCTCGCTCAGCTCGCCCTTGGCCAGGGCGCCGCTGAAGGCGAGGTAGGCGTCCAAGGCCGCGGGGCTGTTGGCCATCCCCTTGAAGATGTTCAGGTGCTTGCCCTTCAGCGGGCCCTCGAAGATCTCCTTGGCGCGGCCTTCGGCTTTCTTCGGATCGATCGTTTTCAGACGGCTCATGTCTGTCTCCCTTCAACAAGGTGAAATGCTCGCCGGGCTCCCGGTCCGTCATGGATCCCGGCGACCAAGCCTGTGCGGAACAGTCTGCAGGGGACTCTTGTTCCGTCGTCGCCTCCGGTCACCCCGAAAGACCGAATCATCAGAAACGATCAAGAGACCGTTGGATCTTCGTTCAGGTGCTTTCCGCGGCGCAGAGTCGGGTTAGCATTGTTGAAATCGTGTTGACAACCCGGACCGACCGGCCAGAACCCTAGCGAGAGCGACACGCCCACGGGGACGCCGATGAGCAGACTCCACCGGCCCAGGACAACACCGCGCCTCTTCTCCGCCCGCTTCGGGTGGCGCGTCGACGACGACCTGCTCTTCCAGCCCGGCGACCAGCGCCAGGACCCCGAGCCGGGCGCCCAGACCCTCACACGCCTCGACGCCCACTGCCACTCCAGCGCCTCGGACGGCCCCGCCATGGCCGCCCTCGGCTTCATCGGATGCCCCGAGTCGTTCTCCGAGCCCGAGAAGGTGTACGACCAGGCCAAGGCCCGCGGCATGGACCTGGTCACCCTCACCGACCACGACACCATCGCCGGCGCGATGCGACTCGTCGAGCGCGGCTTCCAGGACTTCATCGTCGGGCAGGAAGTCACCGTCTACTTCCCCGAAGACCGCTGCAAGCTGCATGTGCTCGTCTGGGGGCTCGACCCGCTGCTCGACGCGGAGATCACAAAGAACCGCCTCCGAGACGATGTCTACCAGTTCGCCGCATGGCTGAGAGAGCGCAATCTCCCCCACGCCTTCGCCCACCCGCTGTACATCCAGAACGGCAAGCTGACGCTCTGGCACCTCGAACGGGCGGCGCTGCTCTTCAAGGGGTTCGAGGTGCTCAACGGCGCCCACAGCGTCGACCACCGCCGAGCGCTCGAACGGTTCCTCGACAAGCTCTCGCCCGGACGCCTGCTGCGCCTGGCCGATAAGCACGGGATCGAGCCCATCTGGCCCCGCGCGTGGGAGAAGGCCCGCACCGGCGGCTCCGACGACCATGCCCTGCTCAATGTCGGCAAGACCTGGACACAGGTCCCCTGCCCAGAGGGACGCAAGATCGCCGACCCCGCCGAGTTCTTCAAACGAGTCATGCGCGGCAAGTCCGACGCGGGCGGCGAAGGGGGCCACGCCGCGCTGCTCGCCCACCAGCTCAACGCCGTGGGCGTGACCTACCTCGCCAACCGGTTCGAGGGCAAAGGACGCCCCCGCACCCGCTACGCGCGCTCGAAGCTCCTCCGCTTTGTGGGCTACGACGAGCGCCCGCCCGGCAAGGGCGCGCTGGTCGCCGACACGATCAAGCGCAAGGTGCTCCAGCGCAGAAAGCGCAGCAACCCGCTGCTCACCGCCCTGCGCGAAACCCTGCCGGGCCTGCTCGAACGCCACCCCGAGATCAAGAACAAGCTCGACCCCGAACGCTGGACCGACGGATCGGCCTTCAGCGAGCACGACCGCATGGAAGCGTTCAGCGCCGAACTGGTGCGCGACCTCTCCGCCGTCCTCCACGACCGGGGCGTGCAATCGCTCGGGCGTCGCGACGGCAGGGAGATCGCCGAGCACCTGGCCGCCTACGCGCTCCTCCAGGCGGCCCAGCTCCCGTACATCTTCAGCCTCTTCCACCAGAACAAGGAGCGCTGGCTCGTGGACCGCATCGAACACCGCCTCGCCGAGCCCGGCTCGGGCGTCTCCGCCGCCGAACGACCCCTCAAGGTCATGCTCTTCACCGACACGCTCGGCGATGTCAACGGCGTGACCCGTTTCATCCGCACCATGGGCGAGAAGGCGAACGAGCACGGGCGCGAGCTCACCATCGTCACCTCGACGAACATCCCCTGCCCCGATCGCCCCTGGATCAGGAACTTCAAGCCGCTGTTCTCGCACAAGATGCCCGGCTACGACCAGCTCGAGCTGGCGCTGCCGCCTCTGATGGAGATGCTCCGCTTCGTCGACCGCAACCGGCCCGATGTGATCCACATCTCGACGCCGGGCACCGTCGGCCTGGTGGGGCAGATCGCGTCGAGGATGGTCAAGGCGCCCGTGGTCGGGGTCTACCACACCGACTTCCCCGCCTTCATCGACCGCATCTTCGAAGACCATGTGATGACCTCGGTCGCCGAGGTCTGCATGCGTCGGTTCTACAACCGCTTCTCGGGCGTCCTGACGCGCAGCAACGACTACCTGCCCAAGCTCGAAGCGCTCGGGCTCTCGGCCGAACGCTGCAGCGCCCTGACCCCCGGCTGCGACACGAAGCTCTTTGCGCCCACGAAGCGCGACCCCTCGGTCTGGGAAGGAACCGGCGTCCGGCCTGGCGCAATCAAGGTGCTCTACTGCGGGCGCGTCAGCGTCGAGAAGAACACGCCCCTGCTCGTCAAGGCCTGGAAGCGGGCTGGGAAGGAGCTCGAAGCGAAGGGCCTCGACGCCCAGCTCGTCATCGTCGGCGACGGCCCCGCGCGCGAGCAGATGGAGCGCGACCTCAAGCGCGACGACGCGGTCTTCCTCGGCTTCCGCCACGGCGAGGAACTCTCCAAGCTCTACGCCTCCGCCGACCTCTTTGTCTTCCCCTCAGAGACCGACACCCTCGGCCAGGTCGTCATGGAGGCCCAGGCCTCCGGCCTGCCCGCCATCGTCTCGGACATCGGCGGACCGAGCGAGATCGTCAAGGACGGGCTTAGCGGCATGGTCGTCTCCACCGATCGCGCCGACCTCTGGGTCCGCGCCATCGTCGAGCTCTGCGCCGACGCGGAACGGCGCGAGGCGATGGGCGAGACCGGGCACGCCGCGATGCAGTCGATGTCGGTCGATGCGATGTTCGAGGCTTTCTGGAGCGCCCACGACCGGGCGTGGCGCGAGCGGCTGGCCGAAGAGGGCCTGACCCGCGAGGCGGCCGGCGCCGACGCTCGCGACCAGCCCGGTGTGCAGAACCGAGCGCCCGCGCCCTCCTGAGCCGCGGGGCAAAGTTCGCAAAAACAACAACGGCCCGGGCTTCCCTGCCCGGGCCGTTGCGTTTGACTCGGTCGCCGGCGTATCAGGCGGCGCGGCGGGCCTGGCGGTTGTTCGTGTTGATCCGGAAGTTGCCCGTGCGGGCGTTCCGGGTCACGCGGACATTCCGCTTGGCGTTGGTGTTCCGCTTGACGGTCGAACGACGCGTCGCAACGGCGTTGTTGGTCCGGTTGTTCGTCCGGCTGTTGGTCTTGTTGTTGGTGCGGGCGTTGACCGTGGTGCGACCGGCGGTCCGGCCGGCGACACGGGTGTTCGTCCGGCTGTTGGTCCGGTTGGCAGTCCGGGCGCCCGTGCGGGTCGCGGTCCGGCTGGCGGTCTTGCGGGCGACAGGCGTGTTGCGGCCGGTGCTGCGGCGGGCGGTCGTCCGGTTCGCGACCGTCTTGCGTGCGCCGGTCCGGGTGTTCGTCCGGCTGGCGGTGCGGGCGACGGGCTTGCGGGCCGTGGTGGCGCGAGCGGTCGTCTTGCGAGCCGTGGTGGTCCGCTTGGCGGCGGGGCGGCGGGTCGCGCCGGTGGCCGTCTTCCGCGCCGTGCTCTTGCGAGCGGTGGTGGTGCGGGTGTTGGTCTTGCGGGCGACCGGCTTGTTCGTGGTGGTCCGGGAAGCGGTCTTGCGAGCGCCGGTCCGGGTGTTGGTCTTGTTGGCGACGGTCTTGCGGGCCGGGCTCTTGCGGGCGGTCTTGGCGGTGCTCGCCTTACGGGCGGTGGTGCGGGCGTTGGTCGCCTTCTTCACGCCGGTGGTCCGCGAAACGGTCTTGCGGGCGGTGGTGGTGTTGGTCTTGCGGGCTGCCGGTTTCCGGGCCGTGGTCTTGCGGCGGGCGTTCCCGGCGGTCCGCTTCGTGGTCGAAGCGGTGGTGCGACGGGTGGTGCCGGTCGAGCGGCGGGTGCGGTTATTGGTGGCCATCTGTGGCGCTCCTTCGCTGTGCGAAACTTTGCAGCGTGTGCTGCTGCCGCCGGATCGGGCGTCTCTGAAATCTGGCCTTGCCGGTCGGCGTCCCCGTGGTCGCGACGCCTTCGAGCGCCGCAGAACGATCTGTGTGGCGACACCGCTCGTTGCGGTTGTCGGGGTTGGCAATCGACCGTCCGGGGGGGATCCATCACACTTTTTGGCATGTTTCTGTTTGAAGTGTCACAAAACGCCGACCACGCGCGTTCGGCGGGGCCTGCCGGCCCGCCCGGCGCGTCTAAAGATGATGCGTTCTTGCAGACCGCGAAGGAACCCCGATCCGTGACCACCGCAACGCCAGGCCAGCCCTCAGACCCCCGCGCCATCCACGGATGGTCGCCCTCGGCGTGGACCCGCAAGGGCGAGGCCCACCAGTTCGCCTACCCCGACCCCCAGGCCCTCAGCCGCGCCGTCACCCGGCTCTCGCTCCTGCCCCCGCTGGTGACTTCGTGGGAGATCCAGCGCCTGCGCAGCGACATCGCCGAGGCGCAGGTCGGGCGCCGCTTCCTGCTTCAGGGGGGCGACTGCGCCGAAACGCTCGAAGAGTGCACCTCCGGCGTCATCGCCAACAAGCTCAAGATCCTTATTCAGATGTCGCTCGTGCTCGTCCACGCCGGGCGCAAGCCCGTCATCCGCATGGGGCGCTTCGCCGGCCAGTACGCCAAGCCCCGCTCGGCGCCGACCGAGACGCGCAGCGTCGGCGGGCGCGAGATCGAGCTGCCGAGCTACTTCGGTGATCTCATCAACGCCGCGCCCTTCACCCCCGAGGCGCGCACGCCCGACCCCGACCGGATGATCCAGGGCTATCAGCACGCGGCGCTGACGCTCAACTTCATCCGCTCGCTCTGCGACGCGGGCTTCGCCGACCTGCACCACCCCGAGAACTGGGACCTGCGCTTTTTCCAGCACGCCGGCCTCACGCCGGAACTGCGCATCCAGTACGAGGCGATGAGCCGCGACCTCTCGGGCGCCCTGAAATTCATGGAAGCCCTGGGCGAGCGCTCGGTCGACGCGCTCAGCCGCGTCACCTTCTTTACAAGCCACGAGGCGCTCAACCTCCACTACGAATCCGCCCTCACACGGCGCGTCCCAAGACGCGAGGGCTGGTACAACCTCTCCACCCACATGCCCTGGATCGGCGAGCGCACCAGAAACCTCGACGGCCCCCACATCGAGTACTTCCGCGGCATCGAGAACCCCGTCGGCGTCAAAATCGGGCCCGATATCGACCCCGTCGAGCTGCTCAACCTCGTCGACACGCTCAACCCCCGCAACGAGCCGGGCAAGATCGTCCTCATCACACGCCTCGGCGCGGAAAATGTCGCCCGCGTCCTGCCGCCGCTCGTGCAGATCGTCCGCTCCGCGGGCAAACGCGTTCTCTGGGTCTGCGACCCGATGCACGGCAACGGGATCACCACCGCCCACGGCGTCAAAACCCGCTCGTTCGACGCCATCCTCAAGGACCTCGAACAATCCTTCGATGTCCACCAACGCCTTGGAGGCCCCGGCCTCGGCGGCGTCCACTTCGAGCTCACCGGCGAGGATGTCACCGAATGCGTCGGCGGCGCCAGCGGCCTCGGCGAGGACGACCTCTCGGCCAATTACACCAGCCTCTGCGACCCCCGCCTGAACTACGAGCAATCGATGGAGCTCGCCTTCCTCCTCGCCGGACGCATGCGACAGGCGGAGGGGTGAGGGCGCTTCGCGCCGGGCGCTGGGCGCGGGGAGCCGGGCGCAGGGTCTTCGTGACTGGATCTGCGACGCGCAGATAGTGCCCGACGGGAACTTCGATCGAACCCGCGAAGCCCCGCACCCTGCGCCCAGCGCCCCGCGCCCAAATTTCCCCTTCCCCAATCAAGCCGCCTTCCGTGCGGGTCGATAACCCGTGCGACCCACCCGAAGCAAGGAGGCTTTCGTCATGAGCAGCGCAACCGCGACAGACGCCCGCCCGAGCCTGACCCTCCCCGAAGACCGCCGGCGCGCCCCGCGTCGCCCCGTCACGGGCTGGGCCATGATCGCCTTTACAACCGAGAACGCGCCGGGCCGCCTCGTCCCCGTCGACCTTGTCGACGAGAGCCCGATCGGCGTCGGCGTGATGTCGCGTCAGGCCGTCGAGGTCGGTTCGCGCTTCGAGCTCTTCAGGGGTTCGACGCCCTGGCCAGCCAACACCGGCCGTGTCGTGCGCTGCGAGGCTTGCGAGGGCGGCTTCTTCATCGGCCTGGCCCTGCAGGTCCGCGCCGTCGCCGCCGCCTGAGCGCTCAGTACACGCAGCGCTTGCGGATCAGCGCCGGGCTTCGCGGATCGACCGAAGCGAGCGCTGCAGCCGCACGCTCGCCCGCGTCGCCCTGACCGTACGGGTGCGTAAACGCATCGCGATCAAGCTTCATCGCCGCGCCGATCGCCTCACGGATCGAATCCGGCGTCTCGCGCTCCGCGTGCACGACATTGCCCGCCCGCTCACGCCCCGCCTGGCGCTGCCCGACATCCACCGCCGGCAACCCGACCGCCGCGGCTTCGATCAACGCCGCGGACGAATTGCCCACCAGCACGCCGCCAGAACCCGCCAGCTTCTTCAGCAAGCCCACGAACACCACGCGCGGCAGGTGCTCAACCGCCTTCACCCCCGCCTGGTGGATCGCACGCAGGATCCCCTGGCGCCCCGGATCGAAGTTCGGCCAGAGCGCCAGCACCCGCTTGCCCACGAGCGCTTCGAACACCGCCGAACCCGCGTGCTCCTCCTCTTCCGGATGACGCCCGATCGGGTGCATGAGCACCAGCGCCTCGGGCTCGCCGAGCTGCTTGTACTCGTTGTCGCTCAGGGGTTCGATCTCGCCGAGCCCGTCGATCGCCGGCGAGCCGATCACGCGGACAAGCTCCGGCTTCTCGCCCATCCTGATGATGCGCTGCGCCGAGGTTTCGGTGGCCGCCAGGTGCAGGTGCGCGAGCTTGGTGATCGCGTGGCGCATCGCCTCGTCGGCGACGCCCTCGGCCCGGTCGCCGCCGTGGATGTGCGCGAGGGCTCGCCCACCGATGCTCGCCGCCGCCGCCGCCGCGAACGCCTCGATCCGGTCGCCCAAGACCACGACCCAGTCGGGGTTGTGTCGCTGCATCGACCGGCCCAGCCGCCCGACACCGACGCCCACCGCCTCGACATCCTCCGCCCGCCCGACTCTGCCCGCGACCTGCATCGGCGCCGAGTCGGCGACCGGAAACTCCGCCTTCACATCGCGAAAGGTCAGCGCCGGCATCACCAGGTGGCTCCCCGCCGCAACCACCAACAATTCCAGCGACGGGTGACGCTCGATCGCGCGCATCACCGGCGTGAGCAGCCCGAAATCGGCGCGGCTGCCCGTCACCACCATCACGCGCACCGCCCGGCGCGGCGACTCAGCGCCGAATTCGCCCGGACGCACCGAGGGCTCGCCGTCCCAACCGTCGCCGATCACAGCCCCACCGTCCCGGCCCGGGGCCCGATCTTGGCGATGTCTTCCAGGGGCGGCTGCACATCCCCGCTGGTGAGGATCTCGCCCGCCTCAAGATCGCGCGAGGCCGCCCGCCCCGACGCCTCGTCGATCAGCGCCGGGCTCAGCCCCGTGCCCGGACGCATCGTCGTCATGTCGTGACGCCGGATCGTCTCGCCCGCCTTCTTGGGGCGAATCAGCGCCAGCGACTGGCGGCTGACCTTCCGCACATCCTTCTCGCAGTCGAGCACACGCTTCTGCCCGTCGCCCAGACGCGGATCGCGCGCCAGCCACGCCGAATCCATCGCCTCGCCGATCTCAGAAGCAACGCCCGGCCGCTCCTCGCGCGCCGCCCTGCAATAGCGCGCGAACGCCTCGGGCCCCAGCGAGGCGCCGTGGTCGGGCCCGAACGCGAGCGGGTCGTAGGTCAGGTGTTTTTCGAGGATCCTCGCGCCGACCGAAACCGCCAGCGCCCCCGTGTCTTCCTCGGTTGTGTGGTCGCTGTAGCCCACCGGCAGCCCGCTCATCGCGTGCAGCGTCAGCATCGTCGCGATGCTCGCCTCCTCGGGCAGCGTCGGGTAGCAGCTCACGCACTGCAGGATCGTCAGCCGATCCCGCGCCGAATCGAGCCACTTGAACGCGCGGCGAACCTCCCAGAGCTCGGCGGCGCCCGTGCTCACGATCAGCGGCCGCTCCGTCGCCGCGAGCGACTCCAGCAGCGGCTTGTTCACGATGTCCGGGCTCGCGGTCTTGTACGCGTCGAAGCCCAGTCTCTCGGCGCTCCCGACCAGGCCCGGGCTGAAGACCGTCGCGATCGCGTGCATCTTGTGCCCCCGCGCCCGCTCGATGACCAGCTTCAGCGATTCCTCGTCGAGTTCGAGCCGGCGCAGCATCTCGACGGGGTCGGCCTCGCCCGCGTCGCGCTGGTAGGCCGCGAGCGTGGCGCTCCTGCTCATGAGCAGGTCGGCGCGGAAGACCTGCACCTTCACCGCGTCGGCGCCGGCCGAGGCGGCCATGTCGACCAGGTCGACCGCCTTCTGCGGGTCGCCGTCGTGGTTCACACCCAGCTCGGCGATGATGTACACCGGGGCGTCGTCGGAGATGTCGCGATCGTTGATCCGCATGGCTGCCCGCATCGTTGGCGCGCCGGGGCTCCCGAGGTGGCCGCCCCGCCTCAGGCCAACTTCCTCCCGAGCACCGCATCGGCGACCACCACATCGATCTCCGAATCGATGTCGACCACCTCGCCCTCGCCCGTCCGCACGCCCCGCCGATCCGGCCCGAAGAAGGCGTGCGGGCCGGGCGAAACCCCGGGGATCTGCAGCCGAAGCGCACGCGCCGTGAGCGCGATCACCCCCCCGTCGGGCACGAACGCCGGCGGCAGGTCCTGCCTCCGGAACACGCCGTGGTTGAGAACCTCGCCCTCCCACGCCGACACGCCGCCGTCCTCATCCAGCCTCGCGGTCCACCACGGGTGGTGCTTGCCGACGGGCGCGTAGCTCTGCACCGAATCGCAACCCGAAGTCTCCAGGAGCTCCAGCGCCCGATCGATCAGCCCCTCGGGCCGAACGGGTACATTCGCGTACAGGATCACGAGCGGCCCGTCGTGGCCGCAGGCATCGAGCGCATGGCGTGCGGCGTCGTCGACCCGCGCCGTGTCCCCCGCGAGCTCCGCCGGCCGATCAATAACCTCGGCGCCGAGCTCTTGCGCGATCGCTTTGGCCCGAGCGTCATCGGTCGAAACCAGCACGCGCCCGACGCGATCGGCCCGCTGGGCCTGCTCGATCGTCCACGCGATGCAGGGCTTGCCCGCGATCCGGCGCGTGTTCTTGCCGGGCACGCCCTTGCTGCCGCCCCGCGCGAGGATGATCGCCAGCGCTCGCATCCGGAGTCCTGCTTTCTCTCAGCCCGCCCTGCGCGCGGGCGCGGGACGCAGCGAGGGCCAGACCGTCTCAGGCGTGAATTCGGAACTTATGTTCGGCGTCACGACCAGCTTCTCTGTCGCCATGCGCACCGCCGCACGCGACGGCAGAGGCAGCGGCTCGATCCGCTCGCCGGGGATCGCCTCGGGCAACGGATCGATCACGCAGCACCCGACCGCCGCGAGCCAGTGGTCGTAAAAGCCCTCGATCTCGTCGCGCACCGCGTCGCGCCGCGTCAGCCGCGGCACGATCCACGGGACCGTCGGCCGGCCCGGCGCTTCGGCGTCGCGTGCGCGATTGACAAGGCTCTGCGCCCGGCGCAGAAGATCGGTCAGCGCGTCACGCCCCGTCAGGGCGAGGTACATCTCGTGCGTGCGCGCGACAAGATCCACGCTCACCACATCCACACCCGACGCCAGGAGCGGCCCCGGATCCTCGGGCAGTTCGCCCGTGCGAAGATGCACACCCGCAACGCCGAGCGACTTCGCATCGGCCGCGGCCGCGATCGCACAATCGAGGCTCGCGCCGTCGGCCCGCAGCGTCAGCGTCGCGTCGGGGTGCGCGCCCGCGAGCGCTTCGATCCACGATGAGGAGGCGTCGCGGACAGCTTCGTCGGTCAGATCCAGCTCGATCGATCTCGGCCCGAAGCGACGGACCTCGTCGCGCGTCCGCGCCAGCGCGTCGACCAGCGCCCGCACCGGCAGACGGAACCACTCCGGCCCCATCGGATCGATGGCGCTAAGCAGATGCGCCAGCCTCGCCGGCGAGTCCGGGATGGCTCTTGCATGCAGATCCCGCAGCTCGGGCGGCGCCTGCACACACCAGGGCTTGGCGATCGGGTCGGGCCGGGCCAGGCGGGGCGTGTAGCCCAAGACGCCGCCGATCGACGCGAACACGCCGCCCCGGTCCCCCTGCTCGGCGAGCTCGCGCAAGAGCGCCGCATCGCAGAAGACCCCGCTCAAGCCCGGCGCCGCCTGCGAGAAGACCACGCGGTGCTGCTCGGGCGATTCGTGGTGTCGACGCACCAGATCGTCGATCAGTTCCGGGTCGACCGCCGCCCAGTCGCCCCCGACAAGCACGCCGGCGTCGAAGCCCGCTTCTTCCAACGCATCGGCCGCGGCCTGCGCGTCCAGCGCCTCGTCGTACACCGTCAGCCCGCCCAGCGAACCCCGCCAGCACGCGGGCGCAAACAGCCTCGAAACACGCGTCGAAGCCAGCCGCGACGCGTGCTGACGCCTCGCCGGACGCACCACGCTGATGCGCAGCCTCGAAGGCGCGTCGCCGATCGAAGCAGAGACCTTCGACGGGTCATCGGTCAGCACGATCACGCGGCGCAGCGTCTTGCACCCGCCGAGGCGTTGCAGCGTCCAGTCCAGCGAGCTGCGGCCCATGATCGACGGCTCGAGCAGATCGCGACGGACGCCCAGACCGTCCGTCTTCGTGTCCGCAAAGACCACCGCGGCAACCCGCGAGCGGATCCCGCCGGACTTCTTGCCCTTTTCGCGGGGCGAGGCGTCGCGCGTGATCTTCGGCCCCCCGCCGAGGCAGTCGGCCGCGTCGTGCAGCATGATCGAGAGGTGCTCGGCGGCTTCGGCGATCCACGAGACATTCTTCATGTCGCGCTCGGTCCGCAGGCGGTGCTCCTCCATCTCCGAGAGCTCGCCGGCGAGCCCGATCTTGCGGTCGGCCTTGAGGCGGTTGAGGGCCGCCGTCTGCGCGATGTACATCGTCAGGTCGAACGCCGGGCCTATCTTCTCGACCTCCTCGCGGATCGCGTGCACCTTGTGCACAAGCTCGTTGATCTTGCGGGGATCGGTCTCGTCCTTCGCCTTGGCCAGCAGCCGCGCCGCCTCGCGGCTGCGCGTCGAAAGCGTCCGAGCCTCACGCTGCACACGACGCAGACGATCGATGACGGGGGCATGGACGCTGGGCGCTGGGTGCAGGGCGCTGGGATCGCTGCGGCCTGCGGCCGCGTTGGACTTCAGGGCTTCACTGGATGACTCGCTTTCCCCACCCTGCGCCCCGCGCCCCGCGCCCTGCGCCCACGCTTCAAGCGCAGCTTGAAGCGTCATGATCTCCGTATGCTGCTTCTTCACGCCCCCCTCGGTCGCGTCGATCACGCGCAGGCCCCGGCGTGTGTCTTCAAGAAAGTCCGCCTGGAACTGCGTCAGGTACGAGTGCATCTGGTCGTCGGTGAAGATCGCGCGTCCGTACACATCCGTCGTCCGGTGCAGCACCGACTTCGCACGCGCGATCCGCTCCCACTCGAGCATCTCCAGCGTCCGGAACTCGTTCAGCTCGGCCGCCCAGACCTCGTGGATCGCCGCGCCCGCGGCGTAGTACTGCCCGTCGGTAAACCCGAGGTCCTGCCCGATCAGAATCACCGGGTCGCACCCGAGATGCCTCGCAAAGTAATACGCCAGATGCGCCACCGTCGCCCCGGGCCGGATCGACCCGTGCGCGGGCGCAAGCTCGCCCAGCAGCATGTCGAGGCGGTCGTCCTTGGCCACACGGATCTCGCCCGGGAACGCGTCGAGAATCGCGGGGTTCGCCTTCGGCTCGACCACCAGCGTCACGCCCTCGACCGCCTCACGCGTCAGCCCCTCGTAGAACCGGCGGCTGATCTCGTGGTAGTCCAGCGCAACCACATAGTGCGGCTTGATCCCGCGCTCCAGCATCGGCTTGAGCACCGTCTGTACCGCGATGATCGTCACACGGTCCCGCACGCCCGGCTCTGCCAACAGGTCCAAGTTCCGGCGCAGGCTCGGCCCCGCCGAGACCACCACCGCGGGCGTGCCCGCCTTCGTCCCCGCAAGCTCGCCGATCCCCCCGCACCCCGTGTAGTGGTCGAGGTTCATCAGCAGGTTGCGCAAGGTCGGCTCGACCTGCACCAGCGTGGTTGTCACCGTTGTGCGCACTGCCCGCACCACGCCGGTGACGGTCCGCCCGAACGCCGTCGCGGCAGCCCCCAGCCTCGGCGCGCTCGGCGGGTGCTCGACGATCGTCAGCCCCAGCGCGATCAACGCGTCCAACCCGCTCAGCCTCGCCGCGAGCCCCGCGTGATCGTCCGGGTCGGTCGCGATCACGAGCCTCGTCTGCGCGATCCACGCCGAGCAGTCCACGCGCTCGAGCACCGCCCGCAACAGACCCAGGTCCGGCTCGAACACGATCAGCACGCCGAACTCGCGCATCCGCTCCGCCAGCGCGCGCACATGGTGCCCCAGCCCGAAGCCCATCACCACCACCGCCCCCGACGCTTCAAGATCCACCCGCTCGGCCAAGCGCTCGCCCTCGGTGATCGGGCGCTTGGCGCTGGCGAGCGATCGCGACCGCCCCAGTTCCCGGACCTTCGCCGAGAGGCCCCCGTCGGGAGCAAGCCCGAACTCGAGGTCGGGCCGGGGCTGGCTCGCGCCGATCGCGGCCGCCGTCTCCGGCGACAGCCGCCCGATCGCCTGAAGGTTCTTGTCCAGCACCGCCCGGGAGGGCGCGGGTGTCTCGGGAAGGGTCATGGGGGCTCCGTGGTTGGAACGCCTCCGGCGTCCCGGCGGGGCGAAGCCCATGCCGGCCGGATTGCACGCACGATCCAAGAATCGGCCTCAGAGCCCCCGGGGCTGTAACCTCTAAGCGGGCGCGCGCCGACGCGCAGCCTCGGAAAGGACCCCATGTTCAGGGTGCTCGCCCAAGTCGGTCTCGAACCCCCCGCCTTCGACATCATCGATCGCGCCCCCCTCATCGAGCGGATCTTCCTCGAACAGCCCCTCCCCCTCGCCTTCGGGCTGGGCGTGCTCGGGCTGCTCCTGGCGGCGTGGTATCTCCGGCGTGCCGAGCCGAAACGGGCGCTTTTCGGGCTGATCCCCATTGGTATGGGTGTCGCGGTGTTTCTTATCGGACAATTCGTCACCACCGACCGCCAGCGCGTCGCCGACCTCACCCGCGATTTCATCAGTTCCATCGCCGAACCCGACGCAACGACCATCCGCAACGCGCTTGTCGAGGGCGCAGAACTCCGGGCCCACACACAGCGATGGAGAAAGGATGATCTGGTCGAGTTTGTCCGCCGCGCCGAGGCCGGCGGCGGCGCGTACGACATCCCGCCCCGGGTCGTCATCGAGTCGTACCGCATCCGCCAGATCCGCGCGGCCCTCGATTCGCCGACGATCGCCCGCACCCAGGTCAATGTCACCGCGACCGCCAACGGCCGCCCCCAGGCGACCTGGTGGGAACTCGACTTCGACCGCACGCCCGACGGGTGGAAGATCCGGTCGGTAACACTCAAGTGGCTCGCCGGGCTCGGGAACATCGGCGCCGGGCCGGGGCGTTAGACCTTCGGAACCCACGCCGAATCCGCAGGGTATTGCCGTGCGGGTCTGTCTTGCCCGACGGCAATCGGGTAGATTACGCAGACCACAGATGCCCGCCCGCCTCCTGCTCATCCTGCTGCTGCTCCTGCCCTTGGCGCTGACGCCGCGTGCGCAGAGCGGGACACAGATCGCGCCCTCGGGCGAGGCGCGGACATCCTGCTGCGTCCTCTGCACCTGCGGCGACCAATGCCCTTGCACCATCGACGCCCCCGCCGAACGCCCGGCGCCCCAGCCCTACGCGCCGACCCGCGGGCCGGACCTGACGGCGGTCGCGTCCAAAGCTTCCTCGACGATCACGCGGCGCGAGCCCTCGCGCCCGGTCCTTGCCGCCCCGATCCGCGATGAGCGTGCGGGGCTCTGCAACCTCCCCGTTCTGGCGAGGCTCTGCGTCTGGCGAACATAGCGCCGGTGCGCCGCGCCACCGCTGCGCGCGCTCCCTGAGTCCCCGTCCGGACGCGACTGCTCACACGCCGCGTCCCGGGCGGGCTGGTTCGCGCCGTGCTTCGCACACCCAAGTTCACAAAGACCAGACAGCGTCGATCGCGTGGGCCGCCCTGCAGTGGACCGTCCCGCGATAGACCACGACAAGGATCAAGCCATGTTCCGCACTCTCACAATCGCGACCACCGCCATCGGGCTGTCGCTCCTCGCGGGCTGCGCCGGCAATGGCAACCAGCACGCCGAGGCCCAGCACACCGGCGCCCACCACGACCACAGCGCCGAGATGCCCGACTCACCCGCCCCGACCGGCGACACCGTCGTCATGACCGTCGCCGGCATGGGCTGCCCCCTGTGCGCCGCGAACGCCGACAAGTCGCTCATGTCGATCCGCGGCGTCACCGGCGTCGACATCGACCTGGGCACCGGCAAGATCACCATCGGTGTCGACCGCGTCGCCCCGCCCTCGACCGAGCGCCTCCGGCGCGCCGTCATCGACGCGGGCTTCACCGTCCAGAGCGTGGAGGGCTGAGATGTCACGCCACGCATCGGCCGCGGCCTTCGCCGGCGTCCTCGGCTTCCTCATGGCCGCCCCAGCCCTCGCGCAGGAAGCGATCTTCACCCCCGCCGCGACGCAGCCGGCGAGAGACCGGGTCGCCGTCCGCCAGCAGGTCTGGCTGTCGAGCTACCACAACGACCCAACGGATCAGGAGCGCGACTTCTACGAGGCGGAGCTCCGCACCATCGTCGCGTGGGGCATCCGGGGCGACCTCTCGCTGAACCTCGAAGTCCCGCTGCTCTACCGCAGCGGTTCGAGCATTGAGGGCTCGTCGGACGAGGCGGGCGTCGGCGACATGCCGCTCTTCCTCAAGCACCGGATCTGGCAGCACGACACCGGCCCGACCGACACGCAGCGGATCGGCCTGATCGGCGGGGCCGTGATCCCCTCTGGCGACAACCCGTTCAGTTCCGGCAGCGTCGATCCGTTCTTCGGCGCCGTGTACACGCAGGTCGCCGGACGCCACGGGTTCAACCTCGCGGGGCGTTACACGCTCACGACCGGGGGCAAGTCCGACGCCGTCAAACCCGGCGAGAGCACCAGCGACCTCTTCCGCTACGACGCCGCCTACCTCTACCGCCTCTTCCCCGAGGCCTACGGCCCCGACGCCTTCCGCTCGTGGTACTTCACCTTCGAGCTCAACGGCAACGCCGAGACCAACGGCGACAACGAACTGTTCGTCTCGCCCGGCATCCTGTACGAATCGCCGGAGGTCGCCATCGAGATCGGCGTGCAGGCGCCGCTCTACCAGGATGTCAACAAGCGGATGGAGCGCGAGTTCGGCCTTGTGATGGGGTTCCGCCTGCTGTTCTGAAGCAACCGTTCTGAAGTTTCCAAGCTCCCGTTCCGGCCCGGCCCGGGGACCAGCCGTTCACACCACCCTCCCGGTGTGATCGGCCCCCCGGGCCGGCCTTTTTTGCGTGGCTTGCCGTCAGTGCTGCGGATCTGCATCCCCCTGCCCGCCTCAGCGGTGCTTGATTCTCTCGCGCCGATCGTGTGCAATGCCCCATATGACGAAGCTCAACCCCAAGGACCGCGCCGCGCTCGACGCCGCGATCGCCCAGGCCGAAAAGTCCCTCGCCGAGGGCGGCATCCCGATCGGGGCGGCGCTCATGCGTCCCGACGGCGTCATCGTCGCCCTCGGGCACAACCGGCGCGTCCAGAGCGACGACCCGACCGCCCACGCCGAGACCGTCTGCATCCGAAACGCCGGACGGCGGCGCGACTGGCACACCCTCACCATGGCCACCACGCTCAGCCCCTGCGCCATGTGCAGCGGCACGGCCGTCCTGCACCGGATCCCCCGCGTGGTGATCGGCGAGCACGACAGCTTCCTCGGACGCGAAGACTGGCTCAAGGCCGAGGGCGTCGAACTCGTGCTGGCGGGCGACGCCCGCTGCCGCGAGCTGATGGTCGCGTTCATGCGCGATCGGCCGGACCTCTGGAACGAGGACATCGGCGTGCCCGAGGAAGATTGAGCCTGCCCGCGGGCCCTGATCCTTCGGGGCGGCCGCCGCCGGGCGATGCGCCCCGGCGATACCCTCATCCCATGACCGCAAAGACCCTCCAGATCTTCAACTCCCTGACCCGCAGGGTCGAGCCCTTCCGCCCCGCCGACCCCGCGCGGGTCTCGTTCTACACCTGCGGGCTGACGGTCTACGACTTCGGGCACATCGGGAACTTCCGGAGTTTTCTGGCCGCCGATGTCCTGCGCCGGTGGATCGAGTCGCCCCTGTGCGTGATCGAGGGCCCGGATGGCGAGCCGCACGCCGGCCCGCGCACCGTCGTCCATGTCATGAACATCACCGATGTCGGGCACATGACCGACGATCAGGCCGCCGACGGCGGGGGCGAGGATAAAATGGCCCTCGCCGGCCAGCGCCTCGCCGAGTCGAAGAAAACAGGGCGCGTCCCCGAGGGCGCCGAGGTCGACCCCGCCGACCCCTACTCCGTCGCCGCGTTCTTCACCAAAGCGTTTATCGAGGACGCGACGGCTCTTGGCCTCAAGGTTGTCATCGACGCCAACGACGATCCGACGCTCATGCCCAAGGCGACCGACTCGATCGGTTCAATGATCCGCGTCATCGAAACGCTCATCGAGCGCGGCCACGCCTATGCCGTCGGCGACGAGGGCTCGCGCGTCGTCTACTTCGATGTCCGTTCCTTCCCCCGCTACGGCATGCTCAGCGGCAACACGCTCGAACAGCTCAAAGGCGGCGCCGGCGGACGGGTCAGCGACCAGAACCAGGCGAGCAAACGCCACCCCGCCGACTTCCTGCTCTGGAAAGAAGACGCCTCGCACATCATGAAGTGGCCCAGCCCGTGGGGCGAGGGCTACCCCGGCTGGCACATCGAGTGCTCGGCGATGGCCTACGACCGCCTCGTGACGAACGCCCGCGAACGCGACGAGGCCGAACGCATCTTCAAAGAGAGCGAGCCCCTCGTCGACATCCACTCCGGCGGCGAGGACAACATCTTCCCCCACCACGAGTGCGAGATCGCCCAGTCGTGCTGCGCCTTCAACGACGATCCCGGACGCTCGGCCTTCGCCCGCCTCTGGTTCCACCCGCGCTTCCTCATGGTCGACGGCGAGAAGATGTCCAAAAGCAAAGGCAACTTCTACACCGTCCGCGACCTCTTCAACAAAGGCCACGAGGCCGGAGCCATCCGCCTGGAACTCATCCGCACGCACTATCGCGCCAACGCCAATTTCACTGAGCAGGGCCTCAAAGACGCCGCGAGAATGCTCGACCGCTGGCGCCGCTTCAGGATGCAGGCCGAGGCGTCATCAGAAGCAGGCGAGCGGCCCGAGATCCTCGACCGTTTCGCCGAGGCGATGCACGACGACCTGAATGTCGCCGGCGCGATCGGCGAGATCAACGCCTGGATCAACCGAACCGAGAGCCCGACCCGCGCCGACGCCGCGGCGATCGACGCGATGGACGGCGTGCTCGGCGTCCTGAGCCTCAAACGCGCCGAGGCCACCTCGACCGACATCGGCGTCTTCATCGGCGTCGAACCCGACGCCGAGATCGAGCAGAAACTCGCCGCCCGGCGCGACGCGCGCAAGGCCAAAGACTTCGCCAAAGCCGACGCGATCCGCGACGAACTCGCGCAGATGGGCTACGAGATCAAAGACGCCGCGGGAGGCAAGGTGGAAGTGCGGAGGGGGTAGAGAGCGGAAGAGACGGGGAAAAGAAGAGACGAAGAGACGAAGAGAGATCTGTGGCACTGGCGGCTCGCCCGCCAGTGTTTTTCTGTCATGGATGGATCAACCGCCACAGTCACCGATGTGAGACCACCAGCGATGCAGGCTTGTTGGTGCCGCAAACACCATGCATCCCGAACTCGCCCCAACGGGGCGATGGGTTGTAGCCACGGGTGAAGCGAAGTCCGACGCGCAGCGTCGGGCGAGCGCAACCCGTGGAAAGCTCGGCAATCCAAATCCGCCCTGAAGGGGCGGAGGAAACAGATTTGTTCAATGATATCGAGCCGACTCAGCCGGCGACGAACAAGCCTCCGCCCCTTCAGGGCGGACTCACTTTGAATACCACAATCCACGGGTTCCAGTGTGCTGCGCACACTTCCACCCGTGGCTACAACCCTGCGCCCCTCCGGGGCGGCCGAAACGCAGACGAACGAGCCGCCAGTGCCACAAAGCCCCCGCACTCCGCCCTACATCCGCTCCGGCGTCGGCATGCCAAGCGTGGTCAGCCCGTCTTCGAGCACGCGACCCGTCAGGGCGCACAGGCGCAGGCGTGACGCCCGCACCGCCGGGTCCTCGGCGTTCAGCACCGGGCACGCGTCGAAAAACCCGCTGAACGACGACGCCAGTTCGTACAGATAGTTGCACAGCCTGTGCGGCTCGAGCGTCTCGCCCACCGCGCGCACCACCGACGGATACCGCAACAGCGTCAGCGCCAGCGTCCGCTCCGCTGGCTCGCGCAGGAGCAGTGCCGCCTGCGCTTCCGCCACGATCCCGCGCGTCGCCGCCTTGCGGAAGATGCTTCGCACGCGCACCAGCGCGTAGAGCAGGTAGGGCCCGGTGTTGCCCTCGAACGAAAGCATCCGGTCGAAGCTGAAGACATAGTCCTTCACGCGGTCGTTGCTCAGGTCGGCGTACTTGATCGCCGCGACAGCCACATCCGACGCGATCGGCCCGCGGTCCGCCTCGGGCAGGTCCGGGTTCTTCTCAGTCACGACGCTCAGCGCACGCTGGTGGGCCTCCTCGAGCAGCGCCGCGAGCTTGACATTCTCGCCCGAGCGCGTCTTGAACGGCCGGTGGTCCTCGCCCAGCACCATTCCGAAGCCCGCGTGCTCCAGGCTCGAATGCGAGTGCGCCCCGGGCTTGGTGGCGTACCCGGCGCGGATCGCGGCGCCGAACACCTGCTGGAAGTGCAGCGACTGGCGCGCGTCGACGCAGTAGATCACCCGGTCGGCGCCGAGCTTCTGCACCCGGCGCCGGATCGCCGCGAGGTCGGTCGTCGCGTACAGAAACCCGCCGTCGCTCTTGCGCACCAGGCAGGGCTGGGTCACATCGCGCACGCGGATGATCAGCGCCCCGTTGTCTTCCTCGGCGACATGGCGACCGATCAGGTCCTGCACCAGCGGCATCAGCTCCTCGGCGTAGCTCGACTCGCCCGCAGAGTGCTCCTCGGTCACCAGCACGCGGAGCCTCTTGCAGATCGCCAGGCACTCGTTCAGCGTCACATCGGCGATCGTCCGCCAGACGCGGACGGTCTCGGCGTCGCCGCTCTGGAGCGCAAGCAGCGTCTCCTTCGCATAGGCGAGGGCCTCTTCCGAGCCCGAGACCTGGGCCTCCAGCTCGGCGAGCGCCTTGGGCCCCATGTCCCACTTTCTCGCCGCGGCAAGCCCCCGCCCGTCGGGCGAGCACTCCAGCTGCGCCTCGCGGTAAAGCCGGTCGAGGTCGTCGAGCGTGAGCTGATCCAGCTCCAGCCGCCCCGCCTCGGCCTCTCGGCGGACGCGCGCGGTCACCATCGCGATCGGCAGGCCCCAGTCGCCGACATGGTTCTGCCGCACCACCTTCGCGCCCAGACGTTCGAGCGAACGCGCCACCGCGTCGCCGATCACCATCGAGCGCAGGTGCCCGACATGCATCTGCTTGGCGAGGTTGACGCCGCAGAGATCGACCACGACCGTCGGGGGAGACTCGGGCGGCGCAACGCCCAGGGCGGGCGTGTCCATCGCGCCCAGCATCGAGCCCAGCGTCTCGGCCTTCAGCCGGAGATTGATGAACCCCGGGCCGGCGATGTCCTGCTCGCTCACCGGCTCGGCCAGGTCGCCGAGGTCGAGCCCGGCGATGATCTTCGCCGCCGCCTCGCGTGGGTTGACGCCCAGCTTCTTGGCCAGCGGCATCGCGGCGTTGGACTGAAAATCACCGAACTCCGCCCTGCGGCTCGGCGTGATCATCGGGTCCGCATCCCCCGCCTCGGGGAACGCCTCCCTGATCGCGCGCGCAAAGCGCTCCGACAGGATCACGACCGGGTCGAACTGCTGGGGCGCATGGTGCTCGCTCATCGCGGGCGATGGTAGGGGAGCCGTGGGGCGTTTGCGCCGCGATCAGCCCGGATCTCGACCGCTTCTCGCCCGCTGCTCGCCCGCTGCTCGCCAAGGGATTCTCTAGCGCCCGGCCTCGTCCGCCCACGCGCCCAGCGTGGCGCGGAGCTGGTCGGCCAGGTCGATCATCGCCGTGCTCGGGGTGAGCGAAAGCGGCTGCTCGATCACGCCCAGCCGCCCGAGCTCGACCGCCCGGATCGGCAAGCGTTCGATCGCGCCGAGCTCGCCGGGCGTCGGCTCTCGCGCAGGGGTCGCGTCCGCACCCGCGCCGGGACGCGGCCGGATCAGCACAATCGCGCCGGGGTCGAGCGTGAGCACATCCTCGGCGTCGAGCTCGATCCACATCGCGGCCATCGGATGATCCTCGCCGATCGCGGGCAGCCCCCCCAGCCGCACGAGGATGTCGTGGTGGAACGACCCCGGCCCGACCACCGAGGGCGGGTCGACCGACGCAAGCAGCAGCACCGGCCCGAGCCTCTCAAGGCCCGGCTCGCGCCGAAGCGCTTCGCCGAACAGCACCGAGGGCGCCGGCCGCTCGGGCGCAAAGCGCCGGGCGAGATCGTCGCTCGTCTCGATCAACTCTTCGAGGTTGCGCAATCGGTAGTTGATGAGCTCCCACCCGCGATCCGACGCGAGCGAGACCAGCCGCCCGGGCAGCGGACGCTCGCCCCACTCGATCAGCACATGCGTCGGGCGCAGCGTCAGCAGCCTTTCGTAATCAACGCCCGACTGATCGCCGCAGATCGGAACGCCGGGATCGAGCGCCATGTCGTACGCATGCCGCCCGACAATCGAATCTTCAACCCCAAGATCAACAAGCGTCGCGGCCAGCCCCGGGCTGAGCACCACCAACCGATCTCCAGAAACCTCAGATGCACCCTGCTCCCGACACCCCGCAGCAAACAACGCAACAAAGACAAAGAGCAGCCAAAGAACCTGTGGCACTGGCGGCTCGCCCGCCAGTGACTCTCGGATGCTGTTGTTCACCAAGCAATGAACTCGACCACCTTTGCTCCTCCACCCCAATCCCCGCGAATCACCCCGACTCGCCCCAACGGGGCGATGGGCTGTAGCCACGGGTGGAGCGCAGGCCGACGCACCGCGTCGGTCGAAGCGCAACCCGTGGAAAGCATGCAAAGAACAAACCGCCCTGAAGGGGCGGAGGAAGTCTCGTGATCGGATGTGCCGAGTAAGGGGCGTTGAACGAAGAAGATTCCTCCGCCCCTTCAGGGCGGACGCACCTTGAGCGCCACGATCCACGGGTTCCGGCGTGCTGCAAACACCTCCACCCATGGCGACAACCCTGCGCCCCTTCGGGGCTTTATCGTTGAAATCTGCACGATCCGTGAATGTTCTCACACCCCAGCGTATCCCCGCTCGATCGCCCCCCGCAGCGCTGCGATCCGCCGCCGCTCGTAGAGCGCAAACGCCCAGTCCCGCGCCGACGCCACAGACGCCCCCTCCAGCGCCGCCGCGAGCTGTTCGGCCTCGGCCTCCAGCCGCTCGATCGCCGCGGCGTTCTCCGACCGGTGCGCATCCAGTACCGCATGCATCTCCCGATACAGCGGCGCCGGATCCCCATCCGCCGCTTTGCACGCCTCGATCTCGCGCAACAGATCCGCCTTCCGCGCCGCCGCGCCGTCATCGCCGACCAGCGACGGATCGTGCTTCGCCTTGTGCGCACGCTGGCGGGCATCGGCGACCTCATCTTCGGTCGGGATCGGCCCCCCCGCAAGCGCGAGCCGCAGGTCCGCGCTCACCACCACCGCGGGCGCAAGCTCGGCGCCGAGCCACGAATCGAACCACGCCTCGGTCACGCGGTCGTACCGCCCGCCCCCTGTCCCGTGGATAAACAGGTCGCACCCGAGCATCCGAACAAGCCCGGTCATCAACAGCGCCCGCGGCGCCAGCTGATCGAGATCGATCCCCTTCAACTGACCCGCATACACCGGCATCCGCGGCTCCCCCGCCCGCACCCGCCACAGAGGCAGCTCGAACCGACCCGACTTCTCGTTGGCGATCAGCGGACGGATCGCTGCCTCCGCATTCGCCGCCGCGGCTTCGTTGTACGCCGAAACACAAGCCCGAGGATCGTCCGCCATGCGATCAACCAGCGACGCAAACGCCTCGGTCGTATGCAGCGAACCGGCGAACACCGCAGCGGCAATCGGCGCCTCGCCCTCCAGAGCATCGCGCAGCAACGCCTCGTTCGCAGCGGCAAGCTGCCGCGCAAGACTCCCCTCGCCGGCGAAGCGTTCGATCGTCTGCGCGATGGTCTCGACAGCCCCCTCGCGCACACCGGTCGGCCCGAAGTCCGGCCTCGCCACGCGATCGAGCGCCGCGCGAGAGCCCGTCGGCGTCCCCGCCGGTGTCGGCCTTGCGTCGAGCGTCCATGTCCGGCGCGCAAGCCGCCCGTCGGGCGATTTCGTCGGCAGATCGATCCGCGTCGGGTCGTTGTCGTCCTGATCGACCCAGAGCCACGCGCCGGCCGCCCCGGCCTTTCCTGCAAACGCGCTCGCCGCGAGCCGCTTGGCCAGAATCCCCGGGTGATGGATCGCGCACTGGTGCCCGCTCATCACCACCGGCCGATCGGTCGGCAGGCCCAGCGACTGTCTGAACGCCGAAGCTTCCGGCCTCGACCGCCGCAGTTCTACGCCGCGATCGAGGAGCGAAGCCCAAGTCCCCGGCGCAGGCTCGACGCGCAGCGTCGTTTCCGCCCCTTCGGCGTCGACGGCGGGGCGGGCTGGTTCGGCCTTGGGCATGCGCAGCAACGCGGGGCGTAAATCGATCGTTCAGGAACAGCCGGCGGCAACACCCTCGAGCGCCGAAGCGGGCAGACGGTGCGACCACTTCTCAAGCTCGCAGTGCAGCACACGACGGTAGTGCGCCAGCCGCGTGTCGGGGTTGTCGAGCTGCCCGCCGAAGCTGCGGCTCTGGTCGTTGTAAATCAAGCTCACCGGGATCTCACGCACCCGCAACCCCAGCGCCCGCACCTGCACCCAGAACTGCATCGGGAACGCGTACCCGCTCTCGGTCAGCTTCATCTCGCGCAGCGCGCTCACCCGGTGCCCCTTGAACCCGCAAAACCCGTCGGTCAGGTGCAGCCCCAGACGCCGGTTCAGCTCGGCCGTGATCTCCGCGTTGATCGCGCGACGGTCCGGCGGCGGCGTGTCCGCCCCCTCGCCGGTCTGCAGGTACCTCGACCCCGAGACGATGTCCGCGTCGTCCGCCTCGGCCGCCTCGATAAACGCCGGGATCGACGCCGGCTCGTGCTGCTCGTCGCAGTCCATCGTGATCAGCCAGTCGTACCCGTGCTCGCAGGCGAAGCGGAACGCGTCGCGCAGCGACTGGCCGTAGCCCTGGTTCCCCTCCCGCCGGATGCTCTTGACGGGAAACTCGGCCACGATCTCCGGCGTCCTGTCCGTCGAGCCGTCGTCGACAATCAGCACCTCGGGGGCGAAGCCCAGGACGCGCCCGAGCACGCGACGGACATACTTCTCTTCGTTGTAGACAGGGATCGCGACCAAAGTCCGCATGAAGCCTCCAGACTGTTCAAGCCCCTGCCAACCCGGCCCGCCCGGGATTTCTTCCGGACACATCCGGCTGTAGAGCGTTTACCCCACCCCCCGTCCCCGTCCCCCGCGGCGGCAGGGGGCCTGCGGCAGGACCGGCGGGACGGCCGGTCAGGGTTCGTTGTTCCCGGCGTTCGGATCCGCGCTCACCGGCGTCGGGCCGATGATCGGGCCAACACCGGGTACTTCTTCTTCCCTCATCCCGTTCCCGTTCCCGTTCCCGTTCCCCTCCGAGTGCTGCAGCGAGGTGAACGCCGCGAACCCGAAGGGCTTGGTCTCACCCGAACCGTTCTTCTCCATCTGCGCCTCGATCGCCTCGATCAGCTCCGGCGTCAGGGCGTGCAGGGCCCGCATCTCGTGCAGCGGCAGCGTGTGGATCTCCCCAGAGGGCGTGCGGATCTGAAAGACCGTGCACTGCACCTCTTCAGACAGCCGACGCTCCGCCTCCGTCCCCGGCACCGAGCAGGCGAACAGCGGGTGCACCTCGCCGATCGGGATCCTCGCCCCCAGCGTCGTGATGACCGCGATCCTCCCGTCGAATGTCGACTTGTGCGCCTGCTCGACCTCGGGGTCGTACGGCTCCGAGGCCCGCTTGACGCTCATCATCGACATGCCCATCAGCATCTCGCGCATCACATTGTGCCAGAACAGCTCGCGACGCGCCATCACCTCCCGCGCCGGACGCGTCGCGTGCGGCAGCAACTCCTCCTCAGAGGGCATCACCAGGTCCCGGGGCGTCGGCTCGATGTTGGAACTTTCGATGGACATCGTTCCCCCGATCGTTGGAGCGCGGGGCCGCCCGTGCCAGCCCGGAAGGTCCGAACAGGTTATCGCTCCATCCACTCCCGCCCCGTCCGCTCCAGCGCGTCGATCGCCGCCCGGCGGGTCGTGAACTCCGCCCGCCAGTCCGACGCCATGATCGCCGGGGTCAGCCCGATCCGTGTCGATCGCGGCGCGGGCCGCAACAGAAGCTCGGGGTGGACCTCGAACAGCAACTCCACGGCGTCGAGCTCCGCCCGTGCCGCCTCCAGCTCTCTGACAATCTCCAGCCCGGCCCGCCGGTACGCCGAGTCGGGCAGTCTGCCGCGCCGTCGCGAGCGCCGTCGGTCCTGCACCTCGCCGATCGCCGCGCGCACGCGGTCCATCGTCCGGTCGGCCGCGTCCAACGCTTCGAGCACGCGTTGGTGCGACGCTTCCAGCTTCGATTCCAGCCGCACGCGCTCGATCCGCACCCGCCCGAGCCCTTCGGCCGCGATCAGCGCCCGCGCGTCGGCGAACGGGCCTTCCAGCAGACCGACCGACGCGAGCGCGTCGCCCGCGAGATCGGCGATGATCGCGCCGCCGGCCGTCGAACGCATCGCCGCCGGGCCCTCGCCTGCCCCGACCAGCCTCGGGCGTTCCTCGCCCGGCTCGATCCACCACCCGACCTCGTCTGTCGCGACGATCCGCGAAAGCCCGGGCTCTGACCCGATGTCGCGCAGGCGGACCCAGAGATCGCCCGAGAGCTCGCGCACCATCCGCTCGTGATCTGCCGGTTCGGCCGGCGGCCCCTCGATCCGGTCCGAGGGTTCGCCGACGATCCGCATCCGTCTCCCGACCGCGCCGCGCGGCGACGCCATCGCGACGATCGCCTGCCCCGCGCCGACACGCCGCTCGCGGCTGTCGTTGAGCAACACCACCACGGGCGAGGGCGACCGCCTCGCGGCCGACGCCACACGCCAGACCAGGTCCAGCCTGTAGCGCGTCCCCCCGAGCTCGACCACCGCCAGCGCGTGCGGGCCGGTGTCGAGCAGTTGACGCTCGATCCGCGAGACCAACTCCGAGGAATCCAGATCCCCCGCAACGCTCAGGTGCAGCACGGTTTCGGTCACCCGCGCGTGCACACACACCGCCGCGGTGCACGCAACAAGGCACGCCAGCATCCAGATCCGTTGCACTTTGCTTCGTCCCAAACCCCGGTCCCCCTCCCAAGTCGTCTACACGCCCGCCGGCACCTCCGCCGGCTCGGGCCGCTCGATCGAGATGTTTTCGCCGAACTCGCCCGGCTCGAACAGGTGCGAACGCTCGATGTCCACGCCGAAGACCGCCTCGCTCTGTGCGCTCAAACGCTGCGACGCGCTCACGCGGCAGACCACCGGCGAGCCGCCCGGGCTCGTGCAGTACGCGTCCATCTGATCGCCCAAAGGCTCAACAACGCCCACCTTCATCCGCACCGCCCGCCCCTCGCGCTCCGCCTGCGCCCTGCGGCTTTCGTCCTGCAATGCCTCGAACGCCTGCGGACGCACGCCGAGCGAAAGCGTCTCGCCCACACGATCCCCCACCCGGGAAGCCCACGCCTCGGGCAGGCGGAGACGCATCCCCCCCTCGCCCGACTCGACGAACACCAGCGACCCGCCCTCGTCGCGCACCACGCCGTCGAAGAAGTTCATCGGCGGCATCCCGATGAACGACGCCACGAACCGGTTCGCCGGCTTCTGATACACCTCGAACGCGCCCGCCGCCTGCTGGATCACCCCGTCGGCCATCACCACGACGATGTCGCCCAGCGTCATCGCCTCTTCCTGGTCGTGGGTCACATAGATCGTCGTCGTCTTGAGGCGCTGGTGCAGCGCCTTGAGCTCGGCCCGGGTCGTGACGCGCAGCTTGGCGTCGAGGTTCGAGAGCGGCTCGTCGAACAGGAACGCCTTGGGCTCGCGCACGATCGCGCGACCGACCGCCACGCGCTGGCGCTGCCCGCCCGAGAGCTGGCGGGGCTTGCGGTCGAGCAGCTCGGTGATCCCCAGCATCCGAGCCGCTTCACCGATCCGCCGGTCGATCTCGTCCTTGGGCATCCGGCGGAGCCGCAGCGCAAAGGCCATGTTCTTGCGCACCGACATGTGCGGATAGAGCGCGTAGTTCTGAAAGACCATCGCGATGTCGCGGTCTTTGGGCGCTACATCGTTCACCACGCGGTCCCCGATCGAGATCGTGCCGCCCGTGATGTCTTCGAGGCCCGCGACCATGCGGAGCGTCGTGCTCTTGCCGCAGCCCGAGGGGCCGACGAGCACGACAAACTGCCCGTCGGGGATTCGCAGGTTGAACTCCTTCACGGCTTCGTGGCCGTTGGGGTACACCTTTCGGACGCGATCGAGGACGACTTCGGCCATGACCCACCTTGACGCCCGCTGTTATCGGGGCGTGGTTTGACGCGGCGCACCCCCGCGCCGGCGAACGGGCACTGTACCGAAGAACGCCCCGCTGTCCAAGGGCCATGGGGGAGAGTGCGAAGGACGCGATCGGGGGGGTCGTTCGCCAGACGGCGCATCCGTCACGCCTTTACCGGAGCATCCCGCTTCGGTCTTGCTTTCAGGGAAGTCGGTGTGTTTCCGCGCCGATGGCGGATTCTCGGCCCCAGGAGCCTCACCGATGCCCGAACAGAATCGCGCGTTCGACCAGGTCAAGGCGATCCTCGACAAGCTCGATCGGTCGATCGACGAGGCCCGCCAGAAGCGTCTGCACGGCGACGAGCCGGAAGCGGACGAATCGCAGCCCCAGCGGGAGCCCGAAAAGTCGCCACAGACGCGACAGAACGAGCCCGCGCAGAGCGACAGGCCCGCCGAAGTCCCCAGCGGTCAGACCGCACGACGGGCAGGCTCCAGCCCATACGGCAGGGCCAAGCCGCTGCGCCCCAACGGCAACGGCGACACCGCCGCCTGGCGTTCGACCTCCGAAGAGCGGGCCTGAACCGACCTCGGCCCGCGAGCGGGCTTGCCCCGATCCCGAGGGCGGGTAGACTCTGTCGCTTGCAGGAAGCGGCAGCTCTCCTGTGGCAACACCGATTCGGGATTGGTGTAATTGGCAGCACGACTGATTCTGGTTCAGTTAGTCCAGGTTCGAGTCCTGGATCCCGAGTTTCAGCGATCTTCCTCGCCCGAACGCCCGCCCGTGACCCGTGCGGGCGTTGTGCATTTTTGAGCCCGGCGTTCCGCCCGATCGGCCGGATCGGCGCAGAAAAAGGGCCCGCCCTCGGCCGGAGCCGGTCGGGCGGGCCCGAACCCCCGAAACTGATTTGGTCGGCCCCACGCTTTCGGCGGGGCCGGTCGCGGTTGGCTCTAGCAGCCGGCCGCGAAGGCGCTGAGGAAGGCGAAGAAGTCGTCGGCGTCGATCACGCCGTCGTTGTTGAAGTCCGCCCTTGCGTCGCCAGCGGCAAAGAGCTGGAGGAAGAGGAAGAAGTCATCCGCGTCAACGACGCCGTCGCCGTTGAGGTCGGGCGGGCAGGTCGGGCCCACGCCGGTCAATATACCACGGATCCGGATGTCGTCGATGCTCCATCCGCCATAAACCACCGAGCCGTCGGTCGGCCCCATGTTCCAGCGGATGTAGACGCTGTCCTTGTTGTCGGCGATGTCGGAGATGTCGTAGGCGACGACCGACCAATCCGAGGGCTGGACGGTCGGGCCGTCGTACTCCCAGATCGTCGTCCATGTAAACCCGTCGCCCGAGACCTCCAGCGAGGCCGCGTCCCAGCGGGAGCTCTCGATCGCCAGCCACGAGGCGAACTCGAGCTCGGCGCCGATCACGCCGGTCAGATCGATCGGCCCGGCGGTCAGGGGTGTCGCGGGCATGTTGTTGCTGTAGTTCCCGAAGAGGTTGTACCCGTAGATGAACGAGCCGGTGTGCGCCGCGAACGGGTTCGAGGTCGCGCCCGTCGGCATCCCGAACTGCCACTCGCCCGAGACCTGCCACATCGGGTCGCTGTCGAGCAGTTCTTCGAAGACGACCTGCGGCGTGCCGACCAGGAGCGAGACGGTCGCCGAGGCGTTCCCGCCGTTGTCGCTGAGGCTGAAGCCGAAGCTGTCGGGTCCGGCGTAGCCAGCGACGGGGGTGTAGACGACCTCGCGCCCGGTGATATCGCCGGGGGCGTTGATCGGCGTCCCGCCGGGGAGGGCGAGCGAGCCGTTGGAGGGCAGCGAATCGATCGCGTAGACGGCGCCGGGGTCGCCCGATCGTCCGTCGAGCGTGATGCTGACGGGATCGCCGCCGGTGGCGACCTGCATGTCGCCGGCCGAGGGCGGGCAGGGATCGGCCGAAGCGGCGACCCGGAGGGCCCAGTGGGCGATCTCGCCCTGGTCGCCGCCGGCGTTGTCGTGCACGCGGAGGGTCCAGCGTCCCTGGCCCGCCTCGCCGATGAAATCGGCGAGCACGCCGGGGCCGTCGGGCGGGTTCACGCTGTCGGAGTAGGTCTGGATGATGTCGTCGGCGCTCCCGCCGGTGCGGTCGTGCAGGCGGACGACGGTGCCCGAGGGCGAGATCAGGTCGACATGCAGGTCGCCGATCCAGGTGTGGAAGATCACCACCTCGACCTCGACATCGCCGACGCAGAAGATCTCGTTGACATCGACATGGCTGAACGAGGTCTGGTTGTCGAAGATGCCCACGGGCGTGTCGGTGGCGGGGATGACGAAACGACCGACATCGAGCGTCACCTGACGGAAGGCGCTGCCCGCGTTGTTGGTCAGGTTCTCGATCATGATCGTCGCGTTCTGGAGGCCCGCGGGGAGGCTGTTGGCGAGGGAGTTGGTGTTGACGAAGAAGGTGCGCGAGTCGCCGTCGAAGGTCAGGTCGAACTCGATGGAGCTCTGCCCGTCGATGTCGACCCAGGGCTGGTCGGCGCTGACGCGGACGGTCGCGGGCGTCGGGCGCTCGCTGGTGACGGTGTACGAGCCGCCCGCGTTGATCGGGCCTCCGACGGGGCCGCTGCCGAAGATGTCGGTCTCGGGGCTGACGCCGATGCGCGCCTGGCCGATCTCCAGGACATGGTTCCGGTCGTGGGTGCGGCTGCTGGTCAGGTCTTCGACGCGCAGAACCGCGTTGTAGAAGCCCGAGGCGAGCACGCCGGCGTCGGGGCTGACGGAGACCTCGACGGTGAACGACTCGTTGGGCCCGAGCGTGCCATTGAGGCCGGAGGTCGAGCCGTCGAGCAGCATCGGGCCGGCGCCGATGAGACTGACGCTGTAATCCGAAGGATTCTGCGAAGCGTTCTCGATGGTGTAGATGACGCTCGGGTTGCTGAACGGCCCGCCGGTCGGGCCGATGTGCTCGACGAGGCCGAAGTTGCTGACGGAGATGCCGAGGGGAGGCACGAGGGCGGCGAAAGCGCCGACCTTGGAGACCTCTTCGCCGTTCACGCCGGTGTCGGGCAGTTCGTTCGAGCGGACGCACCCGCCGACGGTGACGAAGTCCGGCGCACCGCGGACGAGGATGCCCTCGACCTCGCCCGTCAGGGCGTTGACGACCATCGAGCCGGAGTTGCCCCCGTACGCGTCGAGGTTGGCGGTAAAGTAGCCGGGGTCCGGGTCGCCGAGCACCCACCCGCCGTCGTCGACTTTCTTGGGCAAAACGACCGGGTGGCCGATCATGACCAGGGGGGTGCCGAGCGAGGGCCCGCTGTTGCGGCTGAGCGGCACCGGGTTGAAGCCGACCACATCGCGGTCGACGCGGACGAGCGAGTGGTCCAGCCCGCCGCCCAGTGCGCGATCGATCAGGTCGGACATCACATACACATGGCTCTCGGGGACGACGATCTCGGGGTCGGTCGTCGGGCCGAGTTGGTCGAACCCGAAGACGAACGCGACGCTCCCGATGTCGTTGGCCGACACGCAGTGCCCGGCCGTCACGATCAGGTCAGAGCCGACCAGGAACGCGGAGCAGAAGCCGATCTGCATCTGGCCCACGAACGGCTCGTCGGGGCAGATCGGGGTGCCGAAGCGCTGCGTCCAGCGCGTCGTGTTCAGCGTGACGGTGCCGTTGCCGTTGAAGGTCAGCTCGTTGGTGCTGACAACGACGGCGGCGGCCTGCGCGAGGCCGAGCAGGAACGGATCGCTGATCTCATAGATGTCGCGACGATCATCGTTGCCGTAGATGACCTCGGGCGAGGGGCCCTGGAACCTGCGGGTGGTGTACCAGGCCTCGACCTCGGCCCTACGGAGTTCGACCTCCGAGAGGGGCTTGGGCCCGCCCTCTTTGGCGATGGTCTGGGGGTCTGGCTGCGCCGCGGCGAACGGAGCGCCCGCCGCCACTGCCGCGACCAAGAGGCCGCGAACGATCGATTGCTTCATCTCATTACTCTCCGATAGGCCGAGGCGGCCGATGCCAATGGACCCCCAATGACCGCGGGCCGAGACGGCGCGTGTCATTTTTTCCGATCGCGCCAAGGTAGCGGAGAGTGCGGGGGCGTGCAAGCCTTGCGCGTCGATGAGCGAGGTTCCTCAGGGGATCGGGGCGTCTGCGGCCCCTGTCTGCTGGATCCGCAGCAGTTCCGAGAACCTGCCCCCGGCCTCGGCGAGCTCGTCGTACCCGCCCCGTTCGACGATCCGGCCCGCATCGAGCACCAGGACAAGGTCGGCGTCGCGGATGGTGCTCAGTCGGTGGGCGATGATGAAGGTGGTGCGTCCCTTCATCAGCTCGCGCATCGCGCTCTGGATCAGGCGCTCGGACTCGCTGTCGAGGTTGCTCGTCGCCTCGTCGAGGATGAGGATCCGCGGGTCGGCGAGGATCGCCCGGGCGATGGCGATCCGCTGACGCTGCCCGCCCGAGAGACGCACGCCCCGCTCACCGATGAAGGTGTCGAACCCGTCGGGCGTGTCGGTGATGAAGCCGTGGGCGTTGGCGGCCCTCGCCGCCTCGATGATTTCTCGTTCCGTGGCGTTCCGGCGCGCGTAGGCGATGTTGTCGCGGATCGTCCCGTCGAACAAAAACACATCCTGCTCGACGATGCCGAGGATCGAGCGGTAGTCGTCGGGGCGGATGTCGCGCGTGTCGATCCCGTCGAGCAGGACGCGACCCTCTGTGGGGAGGTAGAACCTCGCGACGAGGTTGCACAGCGTCGTCTTGCCGGCGCCGCTCGCACCGACCAGCGCGACGATCGAGCCCGCGGGGACCAGCGCGTCGATCTCTTTGAGCACCGGCTGCTGCGAGCCGGGGTAGGCGAACGAGACCGAGTCGAGCGTGACCTCGCCGGCGACGCGGTCGCGGTCCAGGCGAGTTGCGCCGGGGGCGACCGACTCGTGTTCGAGCGGCTCAGAGAGCAGGTCCAGCACGCGGTCGAGCCCCGCGAGCTGGTTCTGGATGTTCGTGGCGCTGACCACCAGCGACTCGATCGGGCCGAGGAGCATGAGCAGGTAGGCGGTGAACATCATCAGGTCGCCGACGGTGAGGTTGCCCTCGATGACCTGCCACCCGCCGTAGAGAAGGATCGCCGACGAGGCGATAGGGACCAGGAGCTGCCAGACAATCTCGAGCCCTCTGCTCCACCACCAGGCGAGGATCTCCTGGCGCATCATGAAGGCGTTGCCCCCGACGAAGCGCGAGGCCTCGCCGGTCTCGCGGCCGAAGCCTCGGACGACGCGCAGGCCCGCAAACACCTCGGTCGAGTGCCCGTCGATGCGCTGGCGGCTCAGGCGGATGTCGCGCCACATCGGGCGGAGGCGGTTGATCCAGGCCCGGTGGGTCATCCAGATCGTGGGGAGGAGCACGAGCGAGCCGATCACCAGCCGCCAGTCGGTCAGCGCGAGAATGACCATGGTCAGGCTCACCTGCACGACGGCCCGCCACGGGTTGTAGACCATGCTGAACAGCAGCTCGCCGACTCCCCCCGCGTCCTCGCGCAGGATGCTCGCCACCCCGCCGGACTTGAGCGCCTGGGCGCGGTGCAGGGGCAGGCGGACGGCGTGGGCGAAGACACGCCTGCGGACGGAGATCTGCACCCTCTTGGTCAGCCGGGTGGTCTGCCAGCGGCCCCAGATCCCGACGCTGACGCTGACGAGGGTGATCGCGATCATCGCGCCCGAGAGGATCCAGAGCAGGCTCATGCGGTCGGTCGGCAGGCCGAGCGACTCTGGCAGACCCTCGGGGCCCGGGGTGTCCAGCAGGATGAAGTCGATGGCGATCTTGGTCGAGTAGGGCATCGCCAGCCCGAGCAGGGTGCTGACAGTCAGCGTGCAGAGGGCGAGCACGAGCGTGGTGCGCTGGCGGGGGTCGAGCAGCCCGATAAATCGGGAGGCCAAGGCGACGGCGGGGCGGTGGCTGCGCGCCCGAGCCGTGGGCTGGGGTCCGTCGGGGGCGACCTGCTGGTCGGCCCCTCGTGAGCGACGCTCGATCCTGTACTGTTTGAAGCGGCGTCCGCTGCCGGCGCGTGCGTGCATCGGCGATGCTACGCCCCGACGGCCAGGGAGCGTTCGGGATGCCTCGGCGGGGCGCGATGGCGGAGCGCGACCGCTGCCGGTATGGTGTGCGGCCACGCGCGGGCCGAGCGCCGGGCCCGATGCCGACCAAACTACAGGAGCCACCGATGGGCAAAACCTCCAGACTCGCGCTGCACTGGCAGATCATCATCGGGCTTGTCCTCGGCATCTTCGTCGGGCTGATCCTCAACTGGACCTGGACGCCCTATACCTGGGGCCACCTCGGCGTCGGCGACCACACCAACTACCTCCGGGGGCAGCCCGGAGAGCTGGGCGATCGCCCGCCGGACCGCTCGCGCGACGCCGTGGACTGGCTGCGGGCGGAGCTCGATGACCTGGGCGTGGGCGACGGGGCCCAGCCGCTCAAGCCGCCGAGCAACGCGTACACCGGTCGCGTGGTCGCGTGGCTGCTCGACCCGATCATCTCGATGGAGGTGGAAGCCGACGAGGCGGACCCAGAGGAGGCCGATCCGCAAGAGGACCCGGGCGCCGATCCTTCGCAGGAGCCGTCGACCGCGCCCGCTTCGGATCCCCAGATGCGTGCCGAGGCGAGGGCGTGGCTCCTCGAACGGATCGGAACGGTGCTGGAGACGATCGAAGAGCGGTCGAACTACGCGATCCGCCCGGTCCAGCCCCCCGAGGACGAGGCTCTGGCCGCCGAGGTGCGTCGGGTCGTCCTGCCCCTGGCGGTCGAGGACCCCAACGCCGACGCGGGCTTTGCGGCCGCGATCCCCAAGCTCGTGGCGAACCTGAACAACATGGTCGGCGAGCTCTTCAAGAGGTCGCTGCTGTTCATCGCGGTGCCGATCGTGCTGTTCAGCCTGATCGCGGGTGTGGCGAGCCTGAACGACACGGCCAAGCTCGGGCGGATCGGCGGCAAGACCATCGGCATCTACATCTGTACGACCGCCCTTGCGATCACGATCGGTCTGACCCTTGCGAACCTGATCGGCCCTGGCAAGGTGACGAGCGAACGCCACCAGGCTTACTTCGACTCGATGATCGAGGGCGCCGAGGCCCGGGTGGAGGACCCGCCCAATGTCTGGGCGTTCCTGCAGAGCATCGTCCCGACCAACCCGTTCCACGCGATGGCCAACGCCGAGATGCTCCAGGTCGTCTTCATCGGCCTGATCATCGGCATCGGGCTCACGCTGATCCCCGGACGCAAGTCGGCGCCGGTGGTCGCCTTCTTCCAGACGCTGACGGATGTGATCATCAAGCTCGTGATGCTGCTGATGCTCACGGCGCCCTACGCGGTCTTTGCGCTGATCGTCCCGGTGGTCGCCAGCCTCGGGCTGGAGATCCTGAGCCTGCTGTTTGTCTACGCGCTCTGCGTGCTGCTCGGTCTGGCGATCATGATGTTCGGCGTCTACCCCGGGCTGCTGCGGATCATCACGCCGGTGCGTTACGGCAGGTTCTTCGGAGCCATCGCCCCGGCCCAACTCCTGGCGTTCAGCTCGTCGAGTTCTGCGGCGACGCTGCCGGTCACGATGGAGTGCTGCGAGCGTCGCCTGGGCGTCAAGGAAGAGGTCGTCAGCTTTGTCCTGCCCGTGGGCGCCACGATCAACATGGACGGGACGGCGCTCTACCAGGGCGTGGCGGCGGTCTTCATCGCCCAACTCTTTGCGCTGGATCTGACCATCGCCCAGCAGCTCACGATCGTGCTGACCGCGACGCTCGCGTCGATCGGCACCGCCGGAGTCCCCGGCGCCGGCATGGTCATGCTGGTGATCGTCCTCCAGAGCGCCAACATCCCCGTCGAGGGCATCGCGATCATCCTCGGCGTCGACCGCCTGCTGGATATGTGCCGCACGGCTTGCAATGTCACCGGCGACGCGGCGGTCTGCGGCGTCGTGGCGCACACAGAGGGCGCCCTGCTGACCGAAGAAGAGGTCGAACGCCTCTACGGCGACATCGACGACCCCGAGTCGATCGACGAGGGCGACCCCCCCGGCGACGAGGCGCCCGACGCTCCGATCGTGCCTGAGAAGAAGGGTTAGGCGACGGTCAGCGTGCAAAGAAACAACCGGCCGGCCCCGTTCGAGGCCGGCCGGTCCAATGCGCGGGCAGGGCCGGGGGCTGGAGGAGATGCTTTCCCCGGCCGGCCCTTGGGGTGGTCCGGCGACGCCCTGCCATCGCGAGCCGCGTCTCCCCCGATGTCGTCCCGGTGACAGGTTGGACGCACGAGCCGCGGCGGAGTTCCCGCGCGGAGGCCATCGAAACCAAAAAAATTTCACGGGCCCCGGGAGCGAGTCCGCGGGGCCCGTGAGGGAGGGGGGGCGAAGGGGAATCGGAGGGGCTTCAGGCGCCGGCCGTCCCGGCCCGGTGCAGCCCGGTGTGGACCTGGTAGACGATCTCGAACATCCGTTTGGCGGCTTCGACGAGGGTGTCCTTCTCGGCGTCGGAGAACTGGCAGGCGGCGAGGTTCTCCTTGAACGCGCCCCAGACTTGGGGCTGGCGGTCGCCGTAGGGCAGCAGGTAGCGGAGGCCGGCGTCCTGCGAGAGGCCCATGGCGGGGCCGGCGGCCTTGGCGATGAAGCGGTTGCCGTTGTTGGAGCCCTCGAGCACATAGTGCAAACCGAGCAGACCGAGGGGCTCCTCGCGGGCGGTGCGTCGGATCTCGGCGACGGCCTCGCGGGTCTCGGGCAGGGCGTCGATCGCCCCGGGGTCGCGCCCGAAATGGGCGAGGTCTTCGAGGATGTAGGGCTCCTGGAACTGCTCGTCGGTGACGACGGCGGCCAGGGCGGGGACGCTCGGGCGGTGCTCGCGGATGGCGTGTTCGAGCTCGCGGTGAACGAGGAGCATCTGCTCGAGCATGTCGGCGTAGACCTCGCGGGGGAGCTTGCCCTTGACGAGCGCTTCCTGGAGCGGGGCCTTCTCGGCCTTGGTGTGCAGGTCGCGGGTTTCGGTGCGCAGTCGCTCGGTGATCAGCGAGCGATCGGCCGCGGCTTCGGTGGACATCTCGGGCGCTCCTGGGGGTGGGCCGTGTCGCGTTGCGACTCGGTCTCAACTATTCGGGAGCCTTCAGGGGATGTCAACTCCCCGGTCTGTGACGAGCCCACCATGAGCCCCCACCTACGAGCCCTGGGCGAAGAGCCGGAGGAAGGCGAAGAAGTCGTCGGCGTCGATCGAGCCGTCGTAGTTGAGGTCGGCGATCGGGTCGGCGTTGGCGAAGGCGTCGAGGAAGAGGAAGAAGTCGTCGGCGTCGACGACGCCGTCGGTGTTGAGGTCGGCGGGCTTGGTCTGGCAGGGCGAGCCGTCGGCGTTCTGGAAGGGGAGGGTGACGGCGCCGGCCTCGGGGAACTGGACGGTGTGCTGATCTGAGGATTGGAGGAGGAAGTAGAGCTCGATCTCGCGTCCGCAGGCGGCGCCGGGGATGTTGACGATGCTGAAGCCGTCGGAATCGGTGTAGAGCATCTCCTGGAAGTCGTTGTACCCGTCGAAGCGGACGAGGACGGCGGTCCCGTCGGGGTTGGCGGTCGCGTAGCCGTCGGCGACGCGGAAGGTGATCGGGTTTGTCTCGCCTGCGACGAGCGCGTCGGGGATGGCGTGGGGCCTTCGGAGTCTGACGGGCAGGGTGACGGCCTCGGCCATGACGAGGACGGATTCGAGGAGTTCCTCGCTGTTGGGGATGATCTGCTCTGTTGGGAGGACGAAGCCGCCGATCCCTGCGCCCGCGGCGGGGCGGAGCTCGTAGGTCCACGAGTAGGCGCCGGTTTCGGCGTAGACCCAGTCCTTGTGGGTGCCGCTGGCGGGGTAGAGGCCGGTCATCGAGTTGAAGGCGAGATACTCGACGCCGTCGAGGGCGTACATCGTGTCGGCGAGTTCCTGGCTGAACTCCGGGAAGAATGTCGCGTCGGGCTCGGGGAGGGGATCGGTGCTGAAGCCGTAGGGCCAGAGGACATACTGGCTGTACGAATGCACATCGATGTGCATGACGAGATTGTCAATGCTGAGCAGCTCATCGCGGACGGCGGAGGTCTCGGGCTCGCTGAAAGCGGAGGGCCCGCGGTAGGTCTGGCTGGTGGTGTTGCCGCTGGAGCCCTGGCCGCCGAAGTTGACATCCCAGTTTCTGTTGAGGTCGACGCCTCGGAGCGTGCCGTTGGCTGTGCGCCACTTGTTTTTGCGCCAGAAGCGGTCGTCCGTCCAGCAGTACTCGTACCCGTCGGGGTTGGTGAGGGGAACGATCATGAAGACGGCGCGGTCCATGAGGGTGGTGATGCGCGGGTCGACCCCGTAGCCCTCGACGAGTTTCTGCGCGGTGTACATCGACGCGGCTGGGCTGATCCACTCGCGCGCGTGCTGCCCACCGGTCAGGAAGACGACCGGCCGCCCGGCCGGGTCGCCCGGAGCGGTGATGGTGAGCACGCGGATGTTGCGGTCTTCGTGCGACTGGCCGATGATGCGTTGAGAAACGAGGGCCGGGTTGTCGGCCGCGAGATCGATGGTGAACTGTTCGATCGCGTCGTAGCGGTGGTAGACGAGGAAGAAGTTGGGGTCGTCCATCGCTCCGATTGCGTCGATGGCGGCGCGTTCCTGGTCGACGAGGGACTGCAGGTCGTCGATGACGACGCGCATCGGCACGCCGAGTTCTTGCAGCGCCTCGCGTTCGTCGGGCCCGACGCGGACCTCGAAGGGCCTGTCCATCACGACGCTGTGCGTCCAGACATCGTCGACGATCGCCATGACGGCGCGGAACTGGCGCAGGTTCTCGGGCGCGACCTCGGCGACCGTCTGCCCCTCGTAGAGGCTCTGGGCCTGCACGAGGCCGACCGGGAGCGAGCAGGCGGCGAGGAAAGCGAGCGTCGTCGAGCGTCGGAGCGTGGATCGGATGGTCATGGATCGAACCCCCGGGTCGTAAACCGGTGCTGGCGAGGTGCGGCCGGGGGCACGCTCGCGACAGAAACCCCTGAGGCCCGAATCCCCGAACGCTCGGGCCCACGAAGACAATCTACCCGAGATCGCCCGCAGCCGAAAGGCAAACGGGGCTGTTTGCGAGAAGATCGGTGATGCAGGGCGGTCCCGGGCCGATTCTCCCGGCCCTGAGCCCGGCGGAGCCGCCGGCGGCCAACAATCCCGGCTCCGCCCCCGTTCTTGCCCCGTTCCGACCCCGATTGGGCAGGGCCCCTGCGTTTCAGATGCCAGACCAGATGACCATCGGTGTGCCGGCCGGCCCGACTCGGGCGGGGAAGAAGGTGCGCACCGGGGCCGTGGTCGGCACGCACGCGGTCGTCGATTCGATGCCCGCGATCGTGCTGGCGCTGCTGGCGGTGCTCGAAGCCCGCCTCGAGATGACGCCCGGGCAGACGGCGCTCATCGTTGCGGCCGGGGCCGCGTGCTCGGGGCTGGTCCAGCCGGTCGCGGCGTGGTTCGCCGATCGATTCGCCCCGAGACTGATCGCGGTGGGGGGGATTCTGCTCGCCGCCGGGGCGTACGGCTCGGTCGGGCAGGTGACGAGCTTCGAGCAGTTGCTGGTGCTCCAGATCGTCGCGTCGCTGGGGGTGGGGGCGTTCCACCCGCCGGCCGCCGCGGCGGTGGGCAAGCTCTGCGGGCGTCGGCGGGCGCTGGGCGTTTCGTTCTTCTTTGTCGCGGGGATGATGGGTGCGGTGGTCGGCTACCGGCTCGGGCCGGTCGCGGTCTCGCGGATCGGCCTGGAAAACATCCACTGGCTGTTTGTGCCCGTGGTGCTGGTCTGCGCCGGGGCGGCGCTGGCGCTCCGGGGCGTCTCGCACCACGAGGGCGACGGCACGAAAGAGACCCGCACGCCGATCCCCGAGAACTCCGGCGAACGCTGGCGGGCGGTCTGGCTGCTGTACGCGGGCAATGTGCTGCGCTTCGTCTGCGACGCCTCGCTGATCTATCTGTTGCTTCGCTGGTCGCAGGCGTTCACGATCGAGCGCAACGGCGCCGCGATGCTCGATCAGGCGATGGCCGTTCAGGCGGGGGATCTGAACGGCTGGATGCTCGCGGCACGCCAGTTCGGCATGGCGGTCGGCGGGCTGGTGCTGGGCTTTGTTGTCAGGCGGGGCTTTGAAAAGAGCGTGCTGATCTCTGTGCCGCTGGCGGGCGCGGGGGCGATGGCGCTGATGGCGTTCAGCCCCGAACTGATCGAGATGCTCGAAGACCCGCGTTTTTTGCTCCCGCTGGCGGTCGGGCTCGTCTTTGCGACGGGGTTCGGCTACGCGGGGCCGGTGCCGGTCACGGTCGCGGTGGCGCAGCGGCTGCTCCCGCACCGCACGAGCATGGCTTCGGGGCTGATGCTCGGGGGCTCGTGGGGTTTCGCGTTTGTCGGGCCGCTGCTGTGCGAGCTTGTGATCCGCAGCGCGGGGCTGCAGAGCGCGATGCTGATGGTCGCGGGGTTCCTCGCGGCGTCGGCGGGGGTTTCGGCGCTGATCTCGGGGCGGTTGCTGCAGGAGACGGCGCGGTAAGGGGCGGTCAGTTTTCCGGGTCTTCGCGCTGGGGGGTCGGCACGCCGCCGGGGGATTCGACCTCGCGTTCGGGCTCGGTGTCGAGTTCGGGTTCTTCGGTCGGGTCGGCCATGCCCGGGAGCGGGAGGAGGGTGCCGTCGGGCGCGACGCGGAGTTGGTCGGTCTGGAGGAGGAAGTTGAGGACGGCGTTTCGGAGGTTGGTGAGTTCGCTGTCGCGGGCGTTCTGCGCGTCGGTGAGGGCGTCCTGCGCTCGGATTATGTCGTCGGCGCTGATCTCGTCTTCCTTGAGCTCCTGTTCGCGGAGGCGCTGGATGGTGATGTTGATCCGTTCCTCGGCGAGGGTGAGGCGGAGGCGGGCGAGCTCGATGTTCCGGACGGACTGGCGGGCGTTGACGATCACCTGGTCGCGGAATTGCTCGTAGCTGCGACGGCGTTGTTCGAGGTTGATCGACGCCTGGCGGACGCCGAGGCGTTCGATCTCGCGGTCGAGCGGGAGGCCGAAGGTGACGCCGACATTGTAATTCGTTTCGCCGAAGTCGTAGACGAGGCCCGAGTCGCCTTCGCCGTCCATAGCGACGCGACCTGTCAGGTCGAGGTCGGGCAGGACGCGGTTTCGCGCGTTGGCGAGAGCGCGACGGGAGTCGCCGAGCTGGTCGCGCTGGATCTGCAGGTCGAGGCGGTACTCGAGCGCGAGTGTGGCGGCCTCGTCTGGGGTGATGTCCGGCTCGGGCAGGAAGAAGGGCGTGCGGTCGATCTCGAGCGGCTGGTCGGGGTCGAGGCCCAAACGGATGCGGAAGCGGTCGAGGTTCAGGCGGTACTGCTCGCGCAAGCGTTCGAGCTCGGCGAGGTTTCTGCGGACCTCGTTGTCGACCTCGGCCAGCTCGAACGCGGCGCGGCGTCCGGCATCGACGCTCGCCTCGGTTCTCCGCAGCAGCCGACGCTGGTCGACCAGACGCGCCTCCTGGCTCTCGATCACCGCCTGCAGCTCAAGAAGGCTGAAAAAGTCGTTGGCGATCTCGACAAGGAACTGGCGCCGGAAGCGCTCGAACCGGCGGGCGGCGTAGATCAGGTTCCGCTCGGCCTGGATGAGGTCTTCACGCGCGATCATGCCCGCGCCGCGCAGGAGCGGGATGTCGGCCGTCAGCGCCAGCGTCGAGGACTGGATGTACCCCTCGGTCGAGGCCGAGCGGAGCTGGTCGGTGGCGCGGTAGATCCAGGAGGCCTCGACCTGCCCGCCGAAGGGGAGGCGCTGGCGGGCGCGCATCTCGTTGATGATGCGCAGCGTGGTGTCGGCGCCGCTGCCCGTCCCGCTCCGCGCGACGCCGACGGTCGTGTCGTTGAACAGGCGGGGCGACCAGAGGTGGCGCTCGATCAGCAGGCGGATCGCCGCCAAGACATACTCCTCCTCGGCGGTCATGAACTCGCGGGCCGACTCCTGGGCGATGCGCAGCGCGTCGAAGATGTTGATGAGGATCGGGTCGGGGTCGTCGGGGTCGATCTGGTCGGCCGCGGCCAAGCGTGCGGCGACATCGCGGTCTTCGGCGGCCTGGCGGAAGCCCAGATCGCTCGCGCCGGGGTTGAGCGTGCCCGGGCTTCGGTAGTCGTCGCGTCCGGCTCTGGAGTCGCTGAAGCGGATGGGCGGGGTCCGTGTTTCTGCGCCCAGCGCCTTTGAGCGTTCTTCCAGGAGCTTGAGCGTCCGCCGGTCGATCGCCTCCATGCCGCCCGAGCAGCCCCAGATCGACGCGCACGCGATGAGGAGAGTTGTGGCCCCCGCCCGTCTGAACCCTCTGGGCCTTGGGGCGGGGATGGTCGATGCGCGGACGCCTGGGTGCAAGGGCGGTGACCTCCGATAACAAAGCGGTAGGGAAGAGATGGAGCGGACTATACCGCGGGCGCGTGTCGTTGTTGCACCAGACTAAAACCCTTCCAGAATTGCCGCGGGCCGGGGCGCCCCCTATCCTCTCCGTTCCGCATCGGACGATTGTTTCGACGCCGATTTATCCGGGATTTGTTTGCAATCCGGCCCCGCAGGATACGCGGAAGCGGGCCGGTGCACGCCCGGCACGGCCGAAGTCGAGACGCAACGGAGACTTGAATGCCCTCAGTCACCTACGACGGACGCAGCTTCATGCTCGACGGCCGACGGATCTGGCTTGTCAGCGGATCGATCCATTACGCCAGGGTCCCCCGCGAGTGCTGGCGCGACCGGATCGCAGCCGCACGCCACGCCGGCCTGAATTGCATCGAGACGCCCGTCTTCTGGTCGCGCCACGAGCCCAGGCCCGGCGCGTACGACTTCGAGGGTCAGAACGACATCCGGCATTTCATCCAGCTCATCGGCGAGGCGGGGATGGTCTGCATTCTGCGTCCGGGCCCCTTCATCGGGTCGGGGTGGGACATGGGGGGCCTCCCGGCGTGGCTGCTCTCGAACCCGGAATTGAAACTCCGGTCGGCCAACCAGCCCTTCCTTGAGGCGGCGGGCAAGTTCCTCACGGCGCTGGCGGGCCGGATCCGCGACCTGCAGGTGACAAGCCCGGGCCAGGGCGGGCCCTTGCTTCTGGTGCAGAACGAAGCGCACTGGACCTGCGGGCACGACGACGAGGCGCGAGGCTATCTCGGCGAGCTGCACCGCTACCTGCGCGAGAACGGGCTGAATGTCCCGACGATCAACAGCAACAACCTCTGGCAGGGCGTCGAGGGCGAGATCGACTGCTGGTCGGGGTCCGAGGCGATGCTGACGGTGATGCGCCAGCTCTCGACGGTCAAGCCCGACCAGCCGCGCCTGGTGATCGACTTCTCGGTGACGGCCCCGTCTGTGTACTCCGAGGGGGACGCGGGCACGCCCGAGCCGATGGCGGTGCAGCGCCGTCTCGCGGAGATCCTCGCCGGGTGCGGGCAGTACAACATCGACCCGTTCTGCGGCGGGACCAACTTCGGCTTCTCGGGCGGGCGCCTGCCCGGGGGGGCGTCGCGGTTTGTCGCCCAGAGCAACGACCGGCACGCGCCGGTCACCGAGGCGGGCACGCCCGGCGCGTCGTACGGCGCGGTGCGCCGGATTTCGATGTTCGCGTCGGCGTTCGGCAAGGTCTTCTCGCACGCCAACCCCGAGTACAGGCCGGTGGTGCTGGACCCCGAGCAGGCCGGCGGCGGACGCACGGGGGCGGGCGTCTCGATCTCGCATGTCTCGGGCCAGCAGGGCGGGTGTGTGTTTGTGTTCGGGGCCGACCCCGCGGGGCCTCACGGCGCCGTCAAGCACAGCACACTGCTGCTCGCCGGTGGCTCGTCGCTGCCCGTCTCGCTGGGCGAGCAGGCTGTGGCTTGGTGCCTGTTCGATGTGCATCTGACCGGTCGGGCCAGACTGGATTACACCAACCTCAACGCGCTGACGATCGTCGGTCGGACGCTGGTGCTCTTCGGCCCGTCGGGGAGCGAGGGACTCGTCTCGATCAACGGCTCGCCGATCGAGGTCAATGTGCCCAAGGGCAAGACGCCCGAGGTGATCGACCACGAAGGCGTGACGATCGTCGTCTGCTCCGAGCAGCAGGTCGACAAGGTCTACGCGACCGACGAGGCGGTGTATGTCGGGTGCGCCGGGATGACGGCCGACAACGAGCCGATCCCGGAGGGGCGCAGCTGCACGGTCTTCAACACCGAGGGCGAGCAGTCGACGACGACCGGGGCCTCCAAAGGGCCCAAGTTGCCCAAAGCGCCGAACCTCTCGGGCTGGGAGTGCGCCGAGACGCGTGAGCACATCGACGGGAGCAGCCCTCGCTACGCCGCGATCGACGGGCCGGCGGACCTCACGCCCCTGGGCGCGCAGACGGGGTACGGGTGGTACCGGATCACGATCCGCTCGGGCGCGACGCGCAAGCCGAAGGTGATCGCGCCGTGCTCGGGCGACCGGCTGTTGGTGTTTGTCGACGGGGAGGAGACGGGGCTGCTGGGGTTCGGCCCCGGCTCTGTGGGGGAGCTCCCGCTGCCTCTGAAGAAGGGCGTGCGTCAGGTCGTGGTGCTGGCCGACAATCTCGGGCGGTACTCGACGGGCTCGGATCTGGGCGACAAGAAGGGCCTGCTGCGTGACCTGTGGGAGGTGGCGCCGCTCAAGGGCGTCAAGCACAAGCAGGTCGAGAGCGCGCCGCTGAACCTGCTGGAGTTCCGCAAACCCCTGTGGGAGGTGCGCGAGGGGGATGTGACCTCGACCGAGCGCGTGCAGTGGGCGTTCATGCACCGCAAGAAGTCGCCGATCATCCTCGGCGTCGACCACTTCCCGGCCCGGGGCGTGCTGATCGTCAACGACACGCCGCTGCGTTTCCTCGAAACCGGCTGGACGGGCCATGTCTTCCTCGACGAGGAGCAACTCACCCGGGGCAACAACTCGATCGAGGTCGCGTTCGTCGACGAGCTCGACGAAGAGGCGCTCGCGGCGGCGGTCAAGGGCGTGGGCACGGCGGTCCGCGTGCTCGAAGGCCTGAGCGCCGTCACCGACAAGGCCGACTGGGCGTTCGCCAAGTGGGAAGCGCCGTCGGAGGCGGCGTACGAGTCGGTCGCCAAGGCGCACATGGAGGGCGCAGCCTGCCCCGCGTGGTGGCGTTGCAGCTTCGATCCGCCCGAGGCGGGCGTGCCCCTGTTCCTCGAGCTCAACAGCCTGACCAAGGGCCAGGTGTATCTCAACGGGCGCCACCTGGGTCGCTACTGGGTCTCGACCTTCGACGGGACTCCGGTGCCCCCGCAGCACCGCGTCTGGCTGCCCGAGTGCTGGCTGAACCCCGACGGGCCGAACGAGCTGCTGCTCTTCGACGAGCGCGGGGGCCACCCGGGCAAGTGCCGCCTTGTTCACGAGCCGAGCGGGCGTAGTGTCCTGCGATGACCGAAGCGGACACCATCGCGGGCCGGACGCCGATGTGGCAGAAGGCGGTCTCCTTCGCGGCCCGCGCCCACGCCCAGCAGCGGCGGAAGGACGGCAAGACACCGTATGTGGCGCATGTCGTTCGGGTCGCCATGACCGTCATGCATGTCTTCGGCTGCGACGACGAGGAGGCGATCACCGCCGCCGTCCTGCACGACACGATCGAGGACACGCCGACGGACTTCGACGACATCGACAAGCGTTTCGGGCGTGATGTCGCGACGGCGGTCGCGGCCCTGACGAAGAACATGCTCCTGCCCGAGCCTGATCGCGAGGCGGACTACGACCGGAGGCTGGAGGAAGCGGGCTGGCGGGTCAAGCTCGTCAAGCTCGCCGACACCTACGACAACTGCTGCGACATCATCGGGGAGGCCAAGGCGACAAAGCGGGCCGTGTCGCGCGCCAGGCGTGCGATCGCCATCGCCGAGCGTGACAGTTCGCAGCGGCCCGAGCTCCGGCGCGCGATCAAGATCGTCGGCGAGTTGGCCGACCGCGTCGAGACGGAGTCGCTCGGCGGCTGAGCCCGCGTCACCAACCCGGCGCCTCGGGGGGCGGGGGCGGGCTTGTTCTGCCGAAGATCGCCCGCAGCGCGAGCGGGATCGCACACGCCAGCGCGCCCAGCACGACCAGCGCCCCGCCCGGCTCAAAGGCCGTCGCCCCCCGCTCGTCGGCTCGCCATGTCTCACGCCCGATCAGGATCGGCGTCTCGCACCGGCCGTCGAAGACGACCACGACACGCACCCGCCGGCGCAACAGCGCAGTGTGCAGACGCACAAGGTCGGCTTTCGATCCCGGCGTCGGCAGTTTGCGCGGGTGGTCGATCGCGGTGGAGGTCAGCGCGATCGTGCGCTCGAGCATCTCCTTCGGCGCTTGGGCCAGCCAGCGTTCGGCCATCTTCCTCGCCTTTGGCCCGGGCACGACCAGCAGCACGCGGGCGCCGCGAGGCAGACGGCGCAGCGCGTCTTCAAGATCCAGCCGCCCGGGGGGCGGGATCGCCAGTTTGCCGCCTTTGGAGCGCATCGCGTCGGTCGCCGCGGCGCGGGTCAGCACCGATTCGTACCGCTTGCGCCTCGCGGCCTGGCGGACGCAGAGCCCGGCGTATTTCAGCAGACGCCCACGCGCCAGCGCCCGGTACCGATCCCGCGGCAGGTGTCGCTGCCAGAGCCAAAAAAGGTTCCGCCTGCGGTAGTACTCGCGTACGGGCGAGACCTTCGCGCTCCACGGCTCGTGCAGGTGCACCGCGTCGAGGTCGCAGACGATCCGCCAGCCCTTGCTCTTGATGCGCAGGCACCACTCCGCGTCGTCGCCGTTGATGAAGTAGCGGTGGTCCCACAGCCCCGCGTCCGCCGCCGCGGCTTCGCGAACCAAGAGGCACGACGCGGCGCACAGATCCGCCTCGACGACGCGGTCGGTCGGGGTCGCCTTGGGCTGATCGCGGCCAAGATCATCGTCGGGCGCCGGCGCAAGCAGGCCGGTCTTGCGGCTGAAAAACACCGGCCCTTCCAGCGTCGAGCCCGGATCGGCCGGGTCGGCCATGCGGCTGCCCACCGCCCCGATCCCCGCATCAGAACGCATCGTTTCGAGCATCCGGTGCAGGCAATCGGGCGTCACGGTCGCGTCGTCGTCGATCAGCCAGAGCATCCGCTCGGCGTCTTCGGGCGCCGGACCGGTGAAGATGCGTCGGGCGGCGAGCATGCCGGTGAGGTACCCGCCACAGCCCCCGAGATTCTCGGTGTTGCGCACGAGCGTGAACGAGGCGAGCCCGCCCGAGCGTGTATCCGGCGGGCGCCGGTCGGCCGCGGGTTCGAGCATGACGAAACGGGGCGACTCGGGCCGGTCCGTCTCGTTGCGGAGCTGGACATCGGGCGACCAGGACGCTTCGAGGTGATCGCCCGACCCGTCGGCCGAGGCGTTGTCGACCACGATTAGGTGCACGGGGAGCTGCGCCCTCGCCGCGGCCTCGCAGACCGCCCGGATCGAGCCCTCCAGCACGCCTTTGCGGTTCCATGTCACCATGACCGCCGCGACCCCGCCGGCGCTTGGAGCCGCGGGCTCGGGAACGAACGGCTTTGGGTGCAGCCCGAGCGAGCTGTCGGAGAGCGCTGACATACAGAAAAACGGGCGGGTTCGGGGGCGGCCGGTTGGATCGGGCCGAGCGTTACCTGAGCGGAGCGAACGAACGGAGGAGCGGAGCGAAAGTGCGCCGGGCTGAGCCGGCGCATGAACGGGCGCATAAAAAGAGGCGGCTCTCCCGCCGCCCCGTGCAGGAGCAGTCTATGCCTTCCCCGAAGGCCCGGCGATCACTCGAAAGTCAGCAGGCGGAAGGACCGCATGTTGCCCCGGGAGACCAGCATCCGGGCGGCGCCCGCGTCGCGGTGGTCGCGCAGAGCGCGTCGGAACTCGGTCGGCGAGTTCACCTCCGTGTCACCGACCCGAAGCACGATGTCGCCGGCCGCGAACCCCTGGCGTTGGGCGGGGCTGCCCGGCTCGACGCCGGTGATCCTGACGCCCTGGCCCGACTCCGACGCGCGGACGGAGAAGCCGAGCTCGCGTTCGATCTGGCGTTCCGGTGCGGCGCGGGGCGTCGCCTCGGCGACCCGCTCGGCTTCGCGCGTGCCGATCTCGACGCTGATGGTCATGGTCTCGCCGTCGCGGAAGACCTCGACGGGGGCGACGGTTCCGGGCTCGGTCCGGGCGACGCGCATGCGCAGCGCCTCGAACGAGTCGATCTCGCGCCCGTCGAAACGGACGATGATGTCGCCGCTCTGGAGGCCGGCCTGCTGCGCGGGCCCGTCGTCGAGCACATCGCCGATGAGCACGCCGCGTCCTTCGTAGCCGAAGGTGCGTGCGAGCTCGGGCGTGAGGTCCTGGAGGCTGACGCCGAGCCAGCCGCGGGTGACGACGCCCTCGTCGATGAGCTCGCGCATGACCATCTCGGCCATGTTGCTGGGGATGGCGAAGCCGATGCCCATGAACCCGCCGGTGCGCGAGGCGATGGCGGTGTTGACGCCCACAACCTCGCCCCGGAGGTTGACCAAAGGCCCGCCGGAGTTGCCGGGGTTGATCGCCGCGTCGGTCTGGATGAAGTCCTCGTAGTCGATCAGGCCGATGCGCGATCGCCCGGTGGCGCTGACCACGCCGGCGGTGATCGTCGAGGTCAGGCCGAACGGATCGCCGACGGCGACGACCCACTGGCCGATGCGGATGTTGTCTGAATCGGCGAACCTGGCCGGGGTGAGCGTCGAGAGCCCCTCGGTGTCGATGCGGATGACCGCAAGATCGCTCTGCGGGTCGGCGCCGACGAGCGTCGCGGTGCGGGTCGTGCCGTCGTTGAGGCGGACGGTGATCTCGCTGGCGTCCTGGACGACATGGTTGTTGGTGAGGATGTGCCCGTCTTCAGAGACGATGAAGCCGCTGCCCCCGCCGCGGCGTTCGAAGTAGCGTTCGGCGTCGGGCTGGGGCTGCTGGGGGCGTCCGCCTCTGGGCTGCTCGCGCTGGCCGGGGGGGCCGAAGCGGTCGAAGAAGTCCTCGAAGAAGCGGTCGAAGAACGGGTCGCCGGGCATCTGGAAGTCCTGGCGGCCTCGGCGCATCTCGACGCGCCGCACCGAGGTCACGCCCACGACCGACGGACGCACGGACTCGGCGGCGTACGAGAAGGCCAGCGAGATGTCTTCGGCGGCGCGGATCGCGCGTTGCGTCCGCTCGTCGGGCTCGGCGGCGGTTGTGCCGGCGAGGGCGTGGGGTGCGATCGCCAGGAACGAAGCGGCGGCGAGGAGTGTTGTTGTGCGTCGGACGGTCATCGTTACCTCCGTTGGTCGGTTGAGAGATTCGGTGCGTTGCGGATGTGTTGAGCTCTGTTGCGGCGCGATTCGCGTGAGAAAACCGCGGCGCGGGATCGTGTCCCACGCCGCGGGAACGGATCAGTTCGGATTGATCTCGATGCGTCTCGCCTTTCGGGCGGCGCGCTTCGGGAGGGTGACGGTCAGCACGCCGTCGGAGAGCGACGCGGTCATGCGCTCGTCGTCGATGTCCTCGCCGATGCGGACGCGCCGGCGGAAGTCGCCGACGCCGAACTCGCGCGCGATCCAGGCGTTGTCGCTGGCCGGTCCCCGCTCGCCGATGTCGCGACGGACGCCGGCTTCGAGCGTCAAGACGCCCTCGTCGATCGTGAGCGAGACGGTGTCTGCCGTCGCGCCGGGCAGGTCGAAGATCATCTGGTAGCGGTCTGGAAACTCGATGAAGTCCGTTCCGGGCCGATAGGTGACTTCCGCGTGCTTGGCGTGTTCACGCCGTTCGATGGTTTCGGTGTTCATGATGACGCCTCCGTGTGGATGGTGCATCGTGCTGATCGGTTACGCCCTTGAGCCGTCCGGGTTCGTCGTCTCGGGGGCCCCGGCCTGCGTGTGGGCCTCGGATTGAGGCAGTTCGGCGGGTCGGCTGTGCGCGCTTGCGGGGAGCTCGCCGGTGACCTCGATCCGTCGCGCTCTCGCCTCGGGTGTCTTGGGCATGGTGATGCGCAGGACCCCGTCGCGGAGCGAGGCGCTGATCCCATCCGGATCGATCGGCACGCCGAACGAGACGCTGCGCTCGAAACGGCCGAACGAGCGCTCGAACCTGACGGCTTCGGCGTCCTGCGGCTCTTCGCGGACGCGCTCGCCCCGGATCGTCAGCGTGTCGTGCGTCGCGAGGATCTCGACATCCTCGCGCCGGAAGCCGGGCAACTCGGCCTCGACGGTCAGGGACTCGGCGTCCTGCCAGATGTTCAGCGCCGGGGTGAACTGCGAGCGGGCGACGCCCTGGCCGACCGACTCGAACGCCCGATCCAGGCGGCGCGACAATTCATCGAACGAACGAAGCATGGACATGGTGCTCAGCATGGCAACACCTCCTTACCTCTTGCGCCCGGCGTCCCGGTACGCCGTCGTCCGGGGCCATCCCGCCGGGCAAGTGCTCTGAAGGCCCGGTGGCAAGGTCCGTGCCAAACCACCGATCCAGCCGCAGGATTCCGGGGCGTGGCCGGAGGGGGCGCGGGTTGTCACCCTTGCGCCCGGGCGGGCTCGCGATTGCCGTTTTGACAGTCTCGGCGGGGCTCAGCATGCGATCGGAATGGGTCCGGAGCGGGTGTTTCTGGGGGGCGTCGGGTCCAAGAAAAAACGCCCCGCGATCGGGGCGTCTTTGTGAGGAACAGGCTCGGTCGCCTCAGTCTGGCGAGGGGGCGGCGGGCTTGGCACTCGCCAGCTTCTTGTCCACAGACAGCTTGCCCGCCCCGACCCAGAGCAGGAACAGGCTGCCCATCACCATGCAGAAATCCAGCCGCGTGGCGTGGGCCATCGCCAGGACCCCGTCGCTCTCGAGGATCGGGACCTTGGTCTGCCAGATCGCCACGCCCATGATGACCAAAAGGGGGACGGCCGCCGGACGCGTCAGCAGCCCGATCAGCACCAGCGCCCCGCAGAGCACCTCGAAGACGCCGACGAGCGGCGCCATCAGCCCGGGCTGGGGGATCCCGATCTCTTCAAATCTGGCCGCCCCGAACTCGTCGGCCCGCAAAAACTTCTGCAGGCCCGCGAGGATGAAGACCCCCCCGACCATGATCCGGATCAGAATCGTCGCGGGCGGGGCCTTGGTTTTGGCGAGTTTCTTGAGCATCGGGTCTCCTTTCAGCCTCCACGAAGATCGGCGTTGAGTCGTTTGCGTCTCGATAAAGCCTAGCGTCCGGCCGTCCCGCCCCACGCAGAAACGCCCATGTCAGAACCCCGGACATCCGAAGGTTCATCCCCCCCGTCCCCCGGAGGCGAACTGCAACGCGCCGTCGGTCTCGGCGGGGCCGTGATGATGGGCCTCGGCTCGATTATCGGAACCGGGGTCTTCGTGAGTATCGGGATCGGGGCGGGCGTCGCCGGGCCCTCGGTCGTGCTGGCCATCGCGATCGCGGCGTTGGTCGCCTGCTGCAACGGGCTGAGCAGCGCCCAGCTCGCCGCGGCCTACCCCGTCAGCGGCGGGACCTACGAGTACGGCTACCGGCGCCTGACGCCGCTCTTTGGATTTACGGCCGGCTGGATGTTCCTTGCCGCCAAAAGCGCCTCGGCCGCGACGGCCGCCCTCGGCGTCTCGTATTACGCGCTGCGTCTTGTCGGGCGCGACGGCGAACTGGCGACGGTCGTCGCGTTGGGCGTGGTCGTGCTGCTGACCCTGCTGGTGCTCATGGGCATCCGGCGATCCAGCGCCGCCAACATCGCGATCGTGTCGGTGACGCTGCTGGTGCTCGGACTGTTCGTCGTCGTCGGCCTGCCCTCGGCGGCGCGGGGCGCGGGGGACAACCTCGCGCCGATCTTCCCGCCCAACGACGGCGTGATTGGCGGCGTGCCCGGCCTCTTGGAAGGCGCTGCGTTGATGTTCGTCGCCTACACCGGCTACGGACGCATCGCGACTCTGGGCGAAGAGGTCGCAGAGCCCAGACGCACCATCCCGCGCGCGATGATCTTCACACTGCTTGCGACGATGACGATCTACATCAGCGTCGCGTTCGTCGCCGTCGCGAGCGTCGGCGCCGACGCGATCACGCCCGAGCGGGCCGGGGGCGCGCCGCTCGAAGCCGCGGCCGAGAGCTTCGCGGGGCCGTGGCTCGCGTGGGTGCTGGTGGTGGGGGCGGGCACGGCGATGCTCGGGGTGCTGCTCAACCTGATCCTCGGGCTCTCGCGCGTGGCGCTGGCGATGGGGCGCAGGGCCGACCTGCCGCCGGCGCTCGGACGCGTGAGCAACGCCTCGGCGAGCCCGCAGATCGCCGTGGTCGCGACCGGCGTGGTGATCGCGGGGCTGGTGCTTATCGGCGATGTGCGCCTCACATGGTCGTTCAGCGCGTTCACCGTGCTGCTGTACTACGCGATCACCAACCTCGCGGCGATCCGTCTCGACCGATCGCAGCGCCTCTTTCATCCCGCGATCGCCTGGGCCGGGCTCGTCGGCTGCCTCGGGCTCGCGTTCTGGATCGAGCAGCGCGTGCTGCTGGCGGGCGTCGCGGTGCTCGGCGCGGGGCTCGTGCTCCGCACGATCAGCAGGGCGGTGTTTGCGCCGAAGACTTCAAAGGACACGACCTGAGCCATGCGAGCGATCGTTCAACGCGTCAACCATGCCCGCCTGACCGTTGAAGGCGAGACCATCGCCGAGATCGGCCCGGGCCTGGTCGTCCTCGCGGGGATCTACGCCGACGACACCGAGCGCGACCGGACATTCGTCGCCGAGAAGACCGCCAACCTCCGCGTCTTCCAGGACGAAGCGGGCAAGATGAACCTGTCGGTGCTCGATGTTGGGGGCGAGGTGCTGCTGGCGCCGAACTTCACGGTCGCGGGCTCGACACGCAAAGGCCGCCGGCCCTCGTTCGACCGGGCGATGGCCCCCGAGCAATCCCGGAGCGAGTTCGACAGGCTCGCGGCCGACCTGGCCTCTCAAGGCGTCCCGGTCAAAACCGGCGTGTTCGGGGCCCATATGCATGTGCTGCTGGAGAACGACGGGCCGGTGACGCTGGTGATCGACTCTCGCGAGGTCTGATCCGGCCGCAGGCGCGTCCGGTCCGGCGGATCGGCGCCCGCTTCGGGTATGCTGCCAAGAGAGGCCCCCACGCCGGGCGGTCCACGCGGAGGGTGTCATGGGCGCAAAGACCCCGACGAAAGACCATGTCCTCGTCTCGACCGACTGGGTGCACCAGCGCCTCGACGATCCGAGCGTGAAGCTCATCGAGGTCGATCTCGACACGATGGCGTACGACGCCGGCCACATCCCCGGCGCTGTCGGCGTCAACTGGCGGCTGGAACTCCAGGACCAGATGCGCCGCGACATCGTGACCAGGGAAGGCTTCGAGCAACTCATGTCGCGCGCGGGCGTTACCAACAGCGACACCCTCGTCTGCTATGGCGACAACAACAACTGGTTCGCGGCCTACGCCTTCTGGATCGCCAAGCTCTACCGCCACGCCGATGTCCGCCTGATGGACGGCGGGCGGGCCAAGTGGCTCAGCGAGAAAGACAAACCGATCACCTCCGAAAGGCCGAGCCCCAAGCCGACCGCCTACGCCGCGAGCGAGATCGATCTCTCGATCCGCGCGTTCCTGCCCGAGGTCCTCGAAGCCTCCAGCAAGGGCGACGCGATGATCGATGTCCGCAGCCCCGCCGAGTTCACCGGCGATGTCATCGCGCCGCCCGGCATGACCGAGACCGCCCAGCGTGCCGGGCACATCCCCGGCGCGAGGAATGTCCCCTGGGCGACTGCGGTCAACGCCGACGGCACCTTCAAGCCCGTCGCCGAGCTCAAGCAGATCTATCTCAACGGGGCGGGCGTCGATCCGGCGGGCAAAGTCATCTCGTACTGCCGCATCGGCGAGCGGTCGAGCCACACCTGGTTCGCGCTGAAGTACCTGCTGGGCGTGGAAGACGCGAAGAACTACGACGGGTCGTGGACCGAGTATGGTTCGGTCGTCGGTGTCCCGATCGAGCGGTAGCGCTCCCACAGGCGGGCGGTCGCAGGAGAGCGATTCCGACGGAAAGGCGGCCCGATGCACGAACCAACCAGCATCGCCAACATGACGCTGCAAGGCTTTGTCGACCGGCTCGGCTCGCACTCGCCCACGCCGGGCGGCGGGGCGGCCTCGGCGGTGGGGGGCGCGATCGCCTGCGCAGCCGCCCGCATGGTCGTTGTGTACTCCCTGGGCAAGAAGTCTCTCGCCGTGCATCAGCCGATGCTCGAATCGGCCGACCGGAGGCTCCACAAGGCCTCGGCGATGTTCCTGGCCCTGGCCGACGAGGACGCCTCGGCGTACGCCGTGTTGAACGAGGCGATGGCCCTGCCCAAAGACGCGCCCGACCGTGCCGACCGGGTCCGGGCCGGGGCGCACCTGGCCGTCGCCCCGCCCATGGCGATGCTCGGGGTCGGGGCGGAGACGGCGGGGGTGATCGCCGGCCTCGACGGGCGATCCAACAAGTACCTCCGGAGCGACCTCTGCGTCGCCGCGGCGGGCCTGGTCGGCGCTTGCAGGGGGGCGGCGTGGAATGTCCGGGCCAACCTGCCCCTCCTGGGCGAGGCGGACCGCTCGCGGGTGGAATCCGAGGCGGAGTCGATGCTGGCGCGCGTTATTTCGCTGGCCGAACCGCTCGCGGGATGAAAACCCCCTCGGCGGGAGTCCGTACCATCCCCCGATGCCCCAGATCGCCAAGACATCTTCTGAGCGGATCGCGGTGCTCGGCGAGCTCCTGCGCGAGATCAGCCACGCCGAGAGCCCGTCGGAGATCACCCGTTCGTTTGTGACTGGCTACCGGCGGATCCGCCAGGTCGACATGCACCTTGCGGTTTCGGTGCGCGGGCTGGCGCCGGGGCGGTACAAGATCACGCGGATGATCTCGACCGAGCAGACGCGGATCGGCGATGTCGAGGAGTACGCCGCGGCCGACCCCTGGCGCGACTGGGAACAGATCCCGCTGCGCGAGGGCGGCTTGATCGGCGAGCTGATCTCGACGCCCGAGCCCAAGCTCAGGACGCACCTGCGTGTCGATCGCGACCCGGCGCTGGGCGAGGCGGCTTCGGGCCTCGGCTCGTGCCTGGCGATCCCGCTCTACGACGCGGGCGAGGCGCTGAACTGGACCGTCACCTTCCGCAAAGACCCCGAGGGCTTCACCCACGCCGACCTCGAGCAGAGCTACCTCGTCGCCAACCTCGTCGGCACCGCGACGCGCAACCTGCTCGCCCTCCAGCAGAACCGAACGCTGAACGCCAAGCTCGAGCGACAGTTCGAGGAGGTCGCGCGTGTGCAGCAGACCCTGCTGCCCCGGAAGACGCCCGACATCCCCGGTCTCTCGATCGCCACGAGCTACCTCACCAGCCAGCAGGCGGGGGGCGACTACTACGACTTCTTCCGCCTGCCGGGCGGGGAGTGGGGGATCCTCATCGCCGATGTCTCCGGGCACGGCGCCGCCGCGGCCACGGTCATGGCCATGCTCCACGCGATCCTGCACGGGTACGCCGGCCCGGACTTCCAGCCCCACGCGATCATCTCATATGTCAACCGGCGTCTGGTCGAGGCCGAGCTGGAGGGGATGTTCGTGACCGCCTTCCTCGCGGTGTACGACCCCGAGGCCGGCACGCTGCGTTACGCGCGCAGCGGGCACAACCCGCCCCGCCTGAAAAAGGCCGGGGGCGGCGAGGTGCTGACCATCGACGGGCAGGCCGTTCCGCCTTTGGGTCTGTTCGCCGAAGGGTACGAGCCGGTGAGCAACGAGCTCACGCTGGATCGGGGCGACACGCTTGTGCTCTACACCGACGGCATCACCGAAGAGTTCGGCCCGGACCGCGAGATGTTCGGCGTCGAGGGGCTCGACAAGGCCCTGCGCGACTGCACCGGCGAGCCCGAGTGCGTGATCGACTCGGTGCACGCGGCTCTCTTCCGCCACACCGGCAAACGCGACCGGGGCGACGACCAGACGCTTGTGGTCATGCGCTACCTCGGCAAGCCCGGAGCGGACGCGTGAACGAACACCGCCCCGAGTGGTTCGCCGACCCGGAGCTCGGCGACCCGGGCCTGCGATTCAACTGCACCATGTGCGGCAACTGCTGCACCGGCCCGAGCGGCTTCGTCCGTTTCACCGAGGAAGAGGGCCGGCGTTTGGCGGAGCGCCTCGGCCTCAGCCGCGACGAGTTCATCGAACGCTACGCCATGACCGTCGAGGGCGAGCCCTCGCTCGGCGAGGTCCGCACCGAGCACGGCTACGACTGCGTCTTTCTCGATCGGGAAACGATCCCCGGGCGGGCGGTCTGCGGCGTGTACGAAGACAGGCCGACGCAGTGCCGCACATGGCCCTTCTGGCAGAGCAACCTGAAATCCCCGCGCACTTGGGCGAAAGCGTCGAAGACCTGCCCGGGAATGAACACGGGCAAGCTCGTACGCCCCGAAGAGATCCGCATCTTGCGCGACAGGTGCGATGCGTGAGGAGGGGTGTGGGGGTCACGACGGGTGTGATCTGTTCGTCTTGGAAGCAGACTTTCTGCACGGTGCGGCTGCCCGACGCCGCTCTTCGGTCAGCGCTGTACCCGTAGCCACAGCCTTATAGCCCTTTGCATTCAGGTTGAGTTCGGAACGCATCGGCTCGAAGTCCTGCGCCAGCGCCACAATCCTGCGCTCTACGGCAGCCGCTCGAACTCCGGCAGCGGGCCCACCAGAGGGCGGGCGTAGTGCATGAACGCCTCGCTCACATCGCTCGTCCCCTTGATGAACTCGGGGGGCATGTGCTTGGTCTTGGCGGCGACATCGGAGAGCTCGATCCGCTGGTAGCGCACGCCGTAGACCTCGTCCGGGCCGGGCTTGCCCGTGCGCAGGATGGCGACCGACCCGTCGAGCTCGCCCTCGGCGGCGAGCTGTGCGGCGAAGTGGCCGGCGCGACGGGCTTCGAGCTGGTCGACCGGGCTGGCGTCGGGGAAGCAGCGCTGCATATAGCCCAGCGTGTCGGCGCGGACGCGGACGGGCTTGCCGCCCTTGGGCGTGAGCTTTTCCTTGAGGAGTTCTGCGAGCTGGTCGCCCAGGGCGCCCGAGCCGGAGAGCTGGACATTCCCGTGCGCGTCGGTCTGGGCGTTCTTGATGAGCGTCGCGCCGATGGGCGTGCCGTCTTTGTCCTGGATGCCCTCGCTCACGGCGATGTGGCAGCGGCCCTTGCGGTCGTAGATCTCGGCGACCTCATGCGCGAACCGCTCGGTGTCGAACGGCACCTCGGGCAGGTAGATCAGCTGCGGGCCGTCGGTCGAGCTCGCGCGGTCGGAGCGTCGGGCGAGCGCGCTGGCGGCGGTCAGGAACCCCGCGTGGCGGCCCATGATCACATTGATCTTGATCCCAGGCAGGGAGATGTTGTCCATGAAGTCGGCCATGCTCGCCTTGGCGACAAAGCGCGCCGCCGAGCCGAACCCCGGCGTGTGGTCGTTGATCACAAGGTCGTTGTCGACCGTCTTTGGGATGTGGAAGCAGCGCAGCTCGTGCCCGGCCTCGTTCGACAGCTCGTTGACGATGCGGCAGGTGTCGGAGCTGTCGTTGCCGCCGATATAGAAGAAGTAACGGATGTCGTGCTTGCGGCAGGCCTCGAAGATCCGCTGGCAGTACGCCGCGTCGGGCTTGTCACGCGTGGAACCCAGGCAGGCCGAGGGGGTCTGGGCGAGCAGGTCCAGCGTCTGGCGCGGGGTCTCGGTGAAGTCGAACAGGTCGTCCTGCGTCAGGCCCCGCACGGCGTGACGCATGCCCAAAATCTTCTTGATCGGCGAGCCCCGCCCCGCCCCGAACTCGCGCAGCTTCTCGACGACGCCGACAAGGGACTGGTTGATGACGGCGGTCGGGCCGCCGGACTGGCCGATAACCGCGTTTCCTTCGATCAGTGGTGGCATGTGTCGCTCGCTCCGCTCTCTCTGTGGCCAAGGGACTCGGGTGTCCGGCGATGATAAGCCCGGCAAGGGCTGAGGCCGGCGCGGACGCCCTTTGCGCGATCTGGATGGGGATCGGCGCTCTTGTTGGCCCAACACCTGTCGTTAGGCATGGTGAGAAGTGCGGGGAGCCGAGCCGCCGCCGAACCCATGGGCCGGAGGGGAGAACGGGGAGAGAGCCCCCCTCCGGCCCCGGCGCGGCTCTTTCGGACTCAAATGACCCGTGCTGCCCGCTTTGGTTCGGCCGGGTTTTTCGTTACTCTCTCCCACCATGAAGCTTGCACGATCGATCCGTTCCGGGGCGGCGCTGTTGGCCTGTGCGCTCGCGACCGTCGCCGTCGGCGCCCAGGCCCGCCCGACCGCCAACACCCCGCTCGCCTCGCCGCCCGACGGGATGACGCGCCAGGTCGCCCCGAGGGCGGCCCTGGTCGGCGCGACCGTCCATGTCCGCCCCGGCGAGAAGGTTGAAGACGCGGTCGTCCTGATCGAGAACGCCGAGATCCGGCGCGTGGTCACCCGGGCTGAATACGACCGCATGGCCCGGCCGGGCGGGACGATCGAGGTCGACTACACCGGGCGTCACATCTACGCGGGCTTTATCGAGGCGTATCTGCCCGTGCGGGCGCCGTCGGTCGAGACCTCGGCGGTCGGCGCGCACTGGAACGACGGCGTGACGCCGCAACGCCGGGCGCTCGACGGCGCGGCGCCCAGCAGTCGCGACCGCGACAACCTCCGCAAGATGGGGTTCACTTCGGCCCACCTCGTGCCCGACCAGGGCGTGTTCCGCGGTCGCACGGCGGTGGTCAGCCTCGCCGACCCGCGGAGCGACACGAGCCACGAGCCGCCGGCGGTCTACCGCGACGGGTTCGCCGACGCGGTCGCGTTTGAGCGCAACAGCCGGCGCGGGGGCTATCCGAGCAGCCACATGGGCGCCGTGGCGCTGATCCGCCAGGTGCTCGCCGACGCGGACTGGCAGCGCCGCGCCCGCCAGACCGGTGATTTCACCGGCGGGCCCGACGCGATCGACGAGCTCGCCGACGCGAATCGTCCGCTGCTGTTTGATATCGACCGGGAGATGACCACGCTGCACGCCGCGGATATCGCCAGCGAGTTCAAGCGCAACGCGATCATCGTGGGCAACGGGATGGAGTTTAAGTGGCTCGAAGCGATCGCGGCGGAGAACCTGCCGATGATCGTGCCGCTGCGTTTTCCGCGCGCGCCGGATGTTTCGGGCTTCGGCGAGGCGGACTCGACCGAGCTTGAACGCCTGATGGAGTGGGAGCAGGCGCCGACGAACCCGCGCCGGCTTTCTGACGCGGGCGTGAAGATCGCGCTGACGAGCGCCAAGCGGATCCGCGGCGCGGGCGACTTTCACAATGATCTGCGCTCGGCGGTCCGGCACGGGCTGTCGGCCGCCGACGCGCTGGCGATGCTCACGACCAACCCCGCCGAGATCCTGGGCGTGTCTGACAAGCTCGGCACGGTCGAGCGGGGCAGGCGGGCCAACTTCGTCGTGACCGACCGCCCGATGTTCGAGGGCCGGGCCCGGATCCTCGATGTCTGGACCGAGGGCGAACGCCATGTCATCGCGACCGACGATGTCGGCGCCATGGCCGGCGTCTACGAGGTCCAGTTCCGTGGCGAGCCCCGCGGCACGCTGACCATCACCCGCAGGCCCCGCGTCACGCTCGAAGACGGCGACGAGAAGACCCGCGCCGAAAAGGTCTCGATCGACGGCGACCGCCTCAGCTACACCGTCAAGGAGCACGACGGCTCGGTCGCGATCGCGACCGCCCAGCGCCGCGGCACAACGCTCCACGGCACGCTCATGATCCCCGACGGGCGCACCTTCTCGTGGACGGCCAACCGCATCGGCGACGCGCCCGACGACGAGCGCGACCGCGAAGAACGCGGCCCCGGCGAGATCCCCGACATCACGGGCTACCCCTTCGGCCCCTACGCCATCGACGAGAAGCCCGAGCAAAGGCGGGCGGTGTTTACCAACGCCACGATCTGGACCGCCGCCGACGCGGGCGTGATCGAGAACGGCGTGCTGGCGATCGACGGGGGCAAGATCGCCTTCGTGGGCACGCGCTCGGCCTTCGACCGCTCGAGCTACGCGGGCTGGACCAACGCCGAACGGTTCGATCTTGAAGGCCGGCACATCGCGCCGGGCTTTGTCGACGCCCACAGCCACACGGGCACCTTCGCGCTCGGCGTGAACGAGGGGACGCAGGCGGTCACCAGCGAGGTGCGCATCGCCGACGCCGTGGATTCCTCGCACATCAACTGGTACCGCCAGCTCGCGGGCGGCGTGACGACGGTGAACACACTGCACGGCTCGGCGAACCCGATCGGCGGGCAGTCGCTGACGCAGAAGGTCCGGTGGGGCTCGCGCCACCCGCGCGACATGCACCTGCGGGGCGCCAAGCCGGGCATCAAGTTCGCCCTCGGCGAGAATGTCAAGCAGTCCAACTGGGGCGACAATGTCAACACCCGCTACCCCCAGACACGGATGGGCGTCGAGACGATCATGCGCGATCGGTTCCACGCCGCGCAGCGCTACGACGAGGAGCGCCGGCGCGGCGGGCGGCGGAACCTGGAGCTCGAAGCCATTGCGGAAGTGCTGCGGGGCGATCGCCTGATCCACTGCCACTCGTACCGCCAGGACGAGATCCTCATGCTCTGCCTGCTGGCGGAGGAGTTCGGCATCACCATCGGCACCTTCCAGCACGGGCTGGAGGTGTACAAGGTCGCCGAGGCGGTGCGCGAGGTCGCCATCGGCGCGAGCATTTTCAGCGACTGGTGGAACTTCAAAGCCGAGGTCTGGGACGCGATTCCCTACGCGGGGCCGCTGCAGCACGAGGTCGGCGTCAACACCAGCTTCAACTCCGACTCCGACGAGCTTGCGAGACGCATGCACGCCGAGGGCGCCAAGGCCGTCAAGTACTCCGGCGGGCGCGTCGGCCCCGAGGAGGCGATCAAGTTCGTGACGATCAACGCGGCGATGCAGCTCGGGATCGAAGACCGCGTCGGCTCGCTGGAAGCGGGCAAGGACGCGGACTTTGTGATCTGGTCCGGCTCGCCCCTGAGCACGCTTTCGCGCGCCGAGGCGACCTGGATCGACGGCGCCGAGTACTTCTCGCTCGAACTGGACCGCGAGCATCGCCGACGCATCGCCTCGGAGCGACGGCGACTGATCCAGAAGATCCTCGCCGGCCCGCCTTCGGAGCGAGAGAAGAAGGACGAAGCGGAAACGACCGACGAGGCCTCCGAGCCCGAAGCCGAACCCGACCGCTCCCTCAGGGGCCGCATGCTCGCGCAGGAGCGCGCGCTCGTCCGCGAACGCATGCTCGAAGCGCTCAACGCCAACCGCGACCCCACGCTCGATTCCTGCGGCGTCTGCGGCTGCTCGGAGTTCCACTTCATCAAGCAGTCGTTCGCTAACTAACGCCCGCTAGCACAGACTTCAACGCACACAACCGGGCCGCGCCCGTTGCACGAAGATTTCGAAGAAAGACCAGCCATGGCCGAAATGAAACTCAGAGCCCGCCTCGCCGCCGCCTTCTGCGCCGCCGCGTTGTGGCAGGGCGCTAGCGCCCAGGACCTCACCCGCTCCGCGCCCCCCCAGCAGACGGGCATCGCGATCACCAACGCGCGCATCCACACGATGGCGGGCGAGGTGATCGAGCGCGGGCATGTGATGTTCCAGGACGGCGTGATCACCGCCGTCGAAGCCGGCGACCCGCCCACGCGCTACGCGGGCGTCCGCATCGACGCGGAAGGCTCGCACATCTACCCAGGCATGATCGCCGCCTCGACGCGCCTCGGGCTGATCGAGATCTCGGCGGTCAGGGCGACGCGCGACTTCGCCGAGACCGGCGACATCGCCCCCGAGGTCCGCGCCTGGGTGAGTGTCAACCCCGACTCGACCATGATCCCCGTCACGCGCAGCAACGGCGTGCTCATCGCCGGCTCGTTCCCCTCGGGCGGGCTGATCCAGGGGCAGGCCTCGGTGCTCCGCATGGACGGCTGGACCACCGAAGACATGACCGTCGAGCCGAGCATGGGCCTGGTCATCTCCTGGCCCCAGATGCGCCCCGTCGACGCGTGGTGGATGGACCAGCGAGCAGACGAGCAACGCCGCCGCCGCGACGAACGCCTGCGCACGCTCAGCAACTTCTTCGACGAGGCCGCCGCCTACGACGCCCTGCGGCGCGAGGACTCCGGCCACCCCGTCGATGTCAGCCTCGAAGCGATGCGGCGCTTCCTGCCGACTTCGGACAACCAGCTCCCCGTCATCGTCCGCTGCGCCGATGTCGACCAGATCAACGCCGCCGTCGCCTGGGCGGCCGAGCGCGACCTGCGCCTGGTCATCCTCGGCGGGCGCGACGCGCCGCTCGCGGCCGATCTGCTGATCGAGCACGATGTCCCGGTCATCATCACCGGCGCCTACGCCTTCCCCAAGCGCGACGACTCGCCCTACGACGACGCCTTCACGCTCCCACTGCGCCTCGAAGAAGCCGGCGTCCGCTGGTGCCTGGCCCCCAAGGGCGGCAACGAGGCTTCGGATGTCCGCAACCTGCCCTACGAGGCGGCGCTCGCCGCGGCGCACGGGCTCGACCCCGAGATCGCCATGAAGGGCGTCACGATTTACGCAGCCGAGATCATGGGCATCGCCGACCGCTACGGCACGATCGAGCCCGGCAAGTCCGCCACCTTCATCATCACCGACGGCAACCCGCTGGAGATGATGACCACCGTCGAGCTCGCCTTCATCGACGGACGCACCATCGACCTGCACAACAAGCAGCGCGAGCTCCGCGACAAGTACCGCGAGAAGTACCGCCAGCTCGGCATCATCGAGGACTGAACCCCGGCCCCTACCATGAGCGCATGATCACGCCCCGACCCGAGGCTCGCAACGAGCACCGACGCTGGCTGCTGGAGCTGACCACTCTCCCAACGGCCGCTGGCAGAGAGTGGCGCATCGAGCGCTGGGTCCGCCTCTGGGCCCAGGCCCGCCCAGGCCTCACCGTCGAGGCCGACCCCGCCGGCAACCTCGTCATCGCCATGGAGCCGGGAAAGGGCGAGGCCGAGGGCTTCAGCGAAGGCCCGCCCGTCTTCCTCACCGCCCACATGGACCACCCCGCCTTCGTCGTCGAGCGGATCGTCTCGCCGACCACGGTCGAGCTCGCCTTCCGGGGCGGCGTGATGGACGACTACTTCGACGAGGCGAAGATCCGCGTCTTCGCAGCAGGCGCCAAGGGCGAGCACGCCGCGAAAGCGACGATCAGCGAACGCACCGGCGAGCAGGACCCCTTCAAGCGGTTCCTCGCCGAACTCGACACCTCCGACGACCAGATCGCTGTCGGCGATGTCGGCGTCTGGGAGCTCCCCGAGGCGGAGATCGACGCCGAGGGCGTCCTGCACACCAACGCCTGCGACGACCTCGCGGCCCTCGTGGGCGCGCTCGCCGCGCTCGACGAACTCCACCGCGCCCGCAAGGAGGGCGAGCAGGTCCGCGACACGCGCGTGCTCCTCACCCGGGCCGAGGAGATCGGCTTCATCGGGGCCATCGGCGCCTGCCGCAACAAGACCATGCCCGAGGGCTCGCGTGTGATCGCGCTGGAGAACAGCCGCTCGTTCATCGATTCGCCGGTCGGAGGCGGGCCGATCGTCCGCGTGGGCGACCGCCTGAGCACCTTCAGCCCCGCCCTCACCGCCGCGGTGAGCAAGCGAGCCGAGGCGATCGCCGGCGCGCCCATGCCCACCGCCAGCCAGAAACTGTCCGAAGCACCCAAATGGAAGTGGCAACGCAAGCTCATGGCCGGCGGCGCCTGCGAGGCCAGCGTCTTCTGCGCCTACGGCTATGAGGCCACCTGCGTCTGCCTGCCGCTCGGCAACTACCACAACATGGCCGACCTCGAAGCCGTCCAGTCCGGCATCAACAACGGACGCCCCCGCGTCGGGCGCGAGTTCATCTCGCTCGGCGACTTCGACAACATGGTCGACCTGCTGATCGCCTGCGGCGAGGACCTCCCCGCCGCGGGGGGCCTGACCGATCGCCTTGATAAACTCTGGGGCGAACGCTCGGGCGTGCTCAAAGAACGCAACGCCTGAGGCGCACCCCTTCGTCCCGCACGCCGCTGTTCAGTACAGGACCGCTCAAGCCGCCCGCGAACGCCCCGGACCGTTCATCCAAAGGCCGCAGAGCCGGATGAGGTCCGGTGCGGGGATCGGCTTGCTGGCGTAGGCGTCGCAGCCGGCCTCGATGGCGCGGGTCCTGTCCTCGGCCAGCGAGTGCGCCGTCAGCGCGACGATGGGCCCTGTGTAGCCGCTCTCGCGCAGTTTCCGGACCGCTGTACGCCCGTCCATGACCGGCATCTGCATGTCCATGAGGATGAGATCGAACGCGAGCTTTTCCCGCCCGGCCTGGTCGACGCGTTCGATCGCCCGCCTGCCGTTCTCCGCCTCGATCACTCGTGCGCCCGCACGCTCCATGTGCATGCGGAGCAGTCGTCGGTTGTCGATGCTGTCGTCGACAAGCAGCACCCGCCCGCGCAATGAGCGCTCAGCGCCCGCGCCGGCTCGCGAGCCGAGACCTCCCGGCGCCCCCTCGGCCCGCCCCGGCGCGATCGTCGCGACCATCTCCGTGCCGACACCGGGCGTGCTGATCGCGGTCAGGTCGCCACCGAGACTCCGCGCCAAACTGCGAGAGATGTACAGCCCCAGCCCCGAGCCCGTCTGCTTCCGCGTCAGCGAGCCGTCGACCTGCGTGAACGGATCGAACACGCGCCCGATGTCGTCCGGCGAGATCCCGATCCCCGTGTCCTTCACGCGGCACTCCAGCACGCCCGACCCCTCGTCCCACGACAGTCGCACCTCGATCGAGCCCGAGGGAGTGAACTTCACGCTGTTGCTCACGAGGTTCACCAGGATCTGGCGCAGGCGCACCGCGTCGGTCCGCACCCTCTCGGGCACGCCCTCGCCGACGACGAGCTGTGCCTGCAGGCCTTTGGTTTCGGCGGCGAAGCGAACCGAGCTCAGCGCGTCGTCGGCGATCTCTGCGGGGGAACAGTCCACCAGCTCGAAGGCGAGCTCGCCCGCCTCGATCTTGCTCATGTCAAGGATGTCGTTGATCAGCCCCAGCAGGTGCGACGCGTTGCGACGCACGGTCGACGCGTGCGCCTCGCGACAGTCGCAGCCCGGCTCGCTCATCAGCTCGGCGTAGCCCAGCACTGCGGTCAGCGGCGTACGGATCTCGTGGCTGATGTTCGCCAGGAACAACGACTTGGAGCTGCTGGCCTCCTCGGCCTTCGCCCTGGCGGTCTCCAGCTCCTCGGTCCGCTGCGCGACAAGCCGTTCGAGCTCCAAGGTCCGCGATTCGAGCGACTCGCGGAGCTCGCGTTCAAGCCGCCTGGCCTTCATCGAGATCCCGAAGTCGCCCAGGTTCCAGACGAACCGCCAGGTCCAGAAGTTGAGCGCCACCAGCGCCAACGCGAGCAGCCGGTACGCCGGCCAGACAAACATCACCGCCGAGAGCACATACCCGCAGATCGAGCACCACAGGAAGATCCACGAGAGCTGCATCAGCTTGTGGTTTCGGTCTTTGGGGAGCTCGGCCAGGTACGCCCGACGCAGGAACATGAAGATGCGGCTGTACCCAAGCGTCACCCCGATCGTCAGGGTCACCAGCAGCAGCACCCAGAACCAGTCCACCCCGCCAGAAGCCGTCTGCAGGCAGTGCGTCCGGGGCTGGTAGGCCCCGAAATTGGTGAAGAAGTCGTACGGCCCGCCCAGGCCCGCAGTCGCCGCCGGCGATCCCTCAGCCGCGGGGACGCAGGATCCCCAGTCCGGCCCGGCCGGTGAACTCTCGACCTGTCTGATCTGGCTGCGGCCCATGGCGCCCCTGCTGACCGGGGGCGCGACCGTCGCGCCCCCGTGGAGAAGGGGATCGGCCGGCCTTGAACGCATAAACACAGCATGAGCCGCAAGAAAGACGAACTGCGCCAAATACGGATCAGTCTGCGCCGGGGGCTGCCGCGAATTCGGGGCATCCGACTGTCAATCACCGTTGCGCGGAGGGTCGCATTCCACAAATCTGTGGAATTGATCGGATGTCCGCAGCAACAGGCATCACGACACCATCGCGCAAGCCCGTAAAAAAGAACGCGACGCCCATACAGACCGAATGCCGCGGCGATCACGAGTTCCGCATCAACAAATCCTGCTCGCTCAGTCCTTCGCCGCAGCGCCCACCGTCATCTTCACCGGCACGAACGAGCGCTCGACCCGGTCCTCGAACTCGTCGCGGAACTTGTTCATGATCGTCCGCAATGACCAGTTGTTCCCGTCCGCGAGGCCGCAGATCGTCGTGCCCGGCATCGAGCCCATGCTCGTAGCGACTTCCAGCGCGAGGTCGAGGTCTTTCGTCTTCCCGTCGCCCTCCTCGATGCGGCAGAGAAGCTGGTACAGCCACCCCGAGCCCTCGCGGCATGGGGTGCACTGCCCGCACGACTCGTGCTTGAAGAACCGCGCGACATTCCGCGCCACCGCGACCATATCCGTGTCCTCGTCGAACACCGTCGGGCACGCCGTCCCCAGGCCGAGCACGTTGTACTTCCGCCCGATGTCGAAATCGAGCTCCGCCTCGTACTGGTCGGTCCCGAGCACGCCCATCGAGACGCCCCCGGCGATCGCGGCCTTGAACTTCTTCCCGCCCCGCATCCCGCCGCAGTACTCCTCGACCAGCGTCCGCAGCGGGACGCCCAGCTCCAGCTCGAACACGCCCGGGTCGTTCACATGCCCCGACACGCCGATGAGCTTGGTCCCGAAGCTCGGCGGCCCGCCGACGGTGCTCTCGACACCCTGCTTGCAGAACCACTCGGCGCCGTTCTCGATGATGCTCGGCAGGTGCGCCAGCGTCTCGACATTGTTGATCACCGTCGGCTTGCCGAAGAGGCCCTTGACCGCTGGGAAGGGCGGCTTGATCCGGGGCCAGCCCCGCTTGCCCTCCAGCGATTCGAGCAGCCCCGTCTCCTCGCCGCAGATGTACGCCCCGGCGCCCCGATGCACATAGCAATCGACCCTGAAGCGCTGGCCAGCTGTGTTCGAATCGGAATTGACCAGGCCCTTCTCGCCGAAGATCCCGTGCTCGTACGCCTCGGCGATCGCCTGCTCGAGCACATGCGCCTGGTGGTGGTACTCGCCGCGGATGTAGATGTACGCCCTGTCCAGGCGGCAGGCGTAGCAACAGATCGCGATCCCCTCGAGCACCAGGTGGGGATCGAAGTCCATCAGCAGCCGGTCCTTGAAGGTGCCGGGCTCGGACTCGTCGGCGTTGATCGCCAGGTATCGGTGGAACCCGTCCACGCCGGGGACCTGCCCCTCCTCGACCTTTGGCAGGAAGGACCACTTGACCCCGGTGGGGAAGCCCGCGCCCCCGCGCCCCCGAAGCACCGACTTCTTCACCATCTCGGTGATGTCGTCGGGCGCGATCGTCAGGGCCTTGCGGAGGCCCTCGTACCCGCCGGTCTTGACATACTCGTCGTAGCCGACGATGCGCCGGTCCTTGAGGTCGCCGAAGGGCTTGGTCGGGATCCGCTGGGTGAGGATCCCGCGTCCGCCCATGTTCTCGGTATACAGCCGCCGATCAGCCATGCTCTGGGTCCGTTTCTCAAGGCCGAGGCCCGGCCGCGAGCGCCGGACGCGTGATTGCGTCGCCCCGGTGCGGCTTCGGCGCACGCGGGGGCCGGATTCTAGGGGACGCCCTCGCCGGACGGGCCGCCGGCGCTTCGGGCTCTGCTGTTTCGCAGGGACGATTTCAGCTTCAGCAGCGAGGCGAGCGCCCGCCCGTCGGGCCGGACCGAGGCGGGCGGATCCGGGCGCTTCCGGGTCAGCCCCTCGGCCGCCCCGCGCAGGGCCGACCATTGGCGCGAGGGGCTCGCCCCCGCCAGACGGTGCGCCCACGCCCAGCCGAGCAGGACCCCCCGCAGCGTGGTGAGCCCGCGCCCGTGTCTGCGGCACATCCAGACCCAGTTCCGCGTCGACAGCCTGAACCACCGGGGTTTCTGGCGCTGCACGGTCGGGCTGTCGTGCCACACGCGCCACGAGGGGTCGTAAAGCACATCGAAGCCGGCGCCGAGGAGTTTGAGCGCCATGTCCGTGTCGTTGCGGTAGAGGAAGAAGTGTTCTTCGTAGCCGCCCACGGCGTGCCACGCGTCGCGTCGGACGAGGTTGCCGCAGCCCATGTCGGGCCACCGGCGTCGGCGATCGGTCACGCGGTCGAAGGGCCATTCGTCGAGGCCGGTTTTGGGATGGGTGCGCCGGAGCATGACGCCGCCGACGGAGGGATCGCCGAGCATGACGCCGAGGGCCTCGGCGAGGCCGGCGTAGTCGGGTCGTGCGTCGTCGTCGAGGATGAGGAGGATGTCGCGCGTTGCGAGGTCGGCGCCGCGGTTGAAGCCGGCGACGCCGAGGTTGTTTTCGAGCGTCAGCAGGCGGGCCCAGGGGAAGCGGTCTCTGACCATCGCGCTGGTGTCGTCGGCCGAGGCGTTGTCGGCGACGATGACCTCGGCCCCGGCCTCGTAGATCGGGCGGAGGGCGTCGAGCGTTTCGCCGACCGCTTCGCGTCGGTTGAAGGCGAGCACGACGATCGAGAGGCGGTCGAAGACGCCTTCGGGAGGTCCGCGGTCGTCGCTCCGCTCGGGCGAATCGGTCATGGGCGGGCGGGCAGCGATTCGGCGTCGATGGCGTAGGTCTTCGCGTCGGGCAGGCGGTCGCGGAGCGTCTTGGCCGGGCGACGCAGGGCCAGGCGGAGCGAGAGGCCGAGGCCCCGCGCCATCACGCTCGCGGCTCGTGCGAGCATCCGGGGGCGGTGCAGACGCCGGAGCACGAACCCGTCCGGCGTCACCTGCACGATGATCCTGCCCCGGGCCCACGCGTTGGGGCGGCCCCGGGCGGGGACGATCGCGATGTCGGTGCGGGGGGGCGTGAGCAGGCGGAAGAGCGCGGGCAGCAGGCCGGCGAAGAAGCCCTCGCGTTCGAGGATGTAGCGGCCCCGGGGGACGGGCGGGGGCTCGATGCCGAGGGATTCGAGCTCGGACTCGATGCGGGCCGCGGCGGCTTCGCCAAGGCGGACGCGGGGGTGGACCCTGACGCGGGCGCCCGCGAGTCTTTCCTCTGGCAGGGCGTCCCTGAGACGGTCGGCGAGGCGGTCGAAGGGGACGAACCGTTCGAACTGCAGCTCGCGCATGGCGCCGGCGCCGTGCAGGCGGCCAGCCGCAGCGTCGGCCAGGCCCTTGAGGTGGAGCTCGGCGAGGTCGTCGCGCCCGATCATGGTCTGGGCGAGGGCTCTTGGCACCTCACGCATCGCCCGCATGAACCTGGCGCGGGGGCCGAGCTTCAGAGCGTCGATCGGGCCGAAGCAGTTGCGGGCCTGGAAGTAGCGGGCCATGGTCGGCCCGAACTTCATCTGCGGGTGGCGGACGACCGACTCGCACGAGGCCCCGATCTTCAGCCCCGTCTCCTGCGCGATGCGGTAGCACCACTCGACATCGTCGGCGTTGAGGAAGACCTCGGGGAAGAGGCCCGTCTTGGCGATCGCGCCGGTGCGGACCAGAGCGCTGCAGGCGGCGGCGTAGCCGACCTCGACGGTTTTCTTCGGGGCGGGCTTGTTCTCGCCGTAGCAGGGGCCGAACTGGCCGAGCCATCGGCCGACCTTGCCGCCGATCTCGAAGACGACGCCGGTCTCTGGGTGGGCGATTGAAGACCCGATAACTCCGAATTCGGGGTAGGCGTCCATCGCGCTCACGAGGGCGAGCAGGGCGTCGGGGTCGGGCCTTGCGTCGCTGTCGAGGAGCCAGACGAACTCGGGGGCTTGCTCGGGGTCGGTCGCCAGGTGCTGGATGACGAAGGCCATGCCGGCGTTGTAGCCCCCGCTGCCCCCGCCGTTGGAGGCCATGCGGAGCAGGCGGATATCCAGGCCCTCGGGCTGTTTGACGCGTTCGAGGGTGGGGTCGGAGGCGTTGTCGACGACGACGAGGGTGATGTCGAGGAGGGGGGAGTGGGGGTCGCCTCCGAGTTCGAGGCGGGTGAGGTCGCTGTAGAGCAAGGCGAGGTCGGCCGGCGCGTTGAAGCAGGGGGTGACGATGGCGACGCGGCGTTGGCCAGCGGCCTTCGGCGGCAGGGCCCTGCCCACGGAGGGGTAGACGGCGACGGGCCTGGCGAGGCCGAGCTGGTCGATCGGTGCGTGCACTTGGCTCGATCCTAGGGCGTCGGGCTTGCCCGTGGTTGGAGGCTGTTGTACCGTTGGCCCGATAGGTTTGTCGCCCCCCGCGTGTGGCGGGGGCGAGCCCGGCCCCGCACGCCGCGACCTCGGCCAGAGCCCCCGAGCGCGGACCCCGCACGCGGGAGTCACCCCCGGGCCCATGATGGACCGCGCAGGGCAGGAGACGCTGCAGCCATGGTGTCAGATCGATTTTACGGTCGTGGTCGCGACGCGTTCGCGGCGGAGATGTTCGAGCGTCTGGAGCCGCGGATCGTGCTGGCGGCGATCGACGGGCTGCCGGCGCTGTCGGCCCTGGAGCTCGACACCAACCCGGTGGTGATGTTCGACACGAATGTCGGGCGGGTTTTCATCGAGCTGTTCCCCCAGGACGCGCCGGGCACGGTCGCGAACTTTCTTGAGTATGTCAAAAGGGGCCAGTACTCCGAGAGCTTCTTCCACCGCACGGTCGACGACTTTGTCGTGCAGGGCGGCGGGTTCGTGTTCAACGAGAACGAGGGCTTCCGACAGATCTTCGAGCCCGACCTGGGCCCGATCCAGAACGAGTTCGGTCGCCCGAACCTCGAGCGCACGATCGCGATGGCCAAGCTCGACCAAGACCCGAATTCGGCGACCAGCCAGTTCTTCTTCAACATGAATGACAATCCCAGCCTTGACACGCAGAACGGGGGCTTCACCGTATTCGGTCGTGTGCTCGGCGAGGATTCTTGGACCGTGATGCAGCTCATCGCAGATCTGAACCGAGAGGATCTGAGAGGCGAGAGCGTGTTTGCTGGCCAGCTCAGAGACCGCTTCGGCAACCTGCTTTATACTGATGCGGATCGGTTCACGACCACGGATCCGGAAGCGGGCGATCCGAGGACCGTCAACTCGATCGGCGCGCTCGCCCAGGTCCCGCTCACCAGCAACCTCAACGGCGATGTGCAGCCGGGCAACCTGGTGCAACTGCTCAACGCGCAGATCGTCAAGACGGGCGAGGGCACGGCGTTCTACACCAACCTGGTCGCCTACCCCGAGGGCTTCGCCTCGCCGACCTCGACCGAGACGCTCAAGCTCGTCAACCCGCACGACACCGCCGTGCAGGTGCAGGTGATCGCCCGCTACGAGTTCGGGATGCGCGACACCACGCTGACGGAGATCACCATCCCCGCCAACGCGACGGTCAACATCACGCTGCACGACCCGTCGGACCCGGAGAACTCGCTGGTCGAGCAGTTCAACCCGTACGCGCTGGAGGTGTACTCGGCCGCGGTGGATTCGGGCGACCCCGCGGCGATCGCCGCCTCGATCAACCGGTTCGACTTCGGCGACGACACGGGCGAGTCGTTCGTGCTCGTTGCCGAGAACCCGGGCGACCGGGCGACGGCGTGGAACTTCGCGGGCGTGCTCAGCGGCCTGAACGCCCGGAGCTTCATCGTCTGGCAGAACCTGACCAGCGAGAACGCGGACATCACCGTCCGCCTGTTCTACCGCAACGAGTTCAACGCCTCCATGGAAGAGACGGCGGACTTCACGCTGGGCGCGAACCGTCGCGGCGGCATCGACCTTTCGACGGTCGGATCCATCGCTGGTCTGCCGGCCAACACGCTGGTGAGTGTCCGTGTCGAGGCGAACCGGGAGATCGTGACGGCTGCGAGTTCGTTCATCGCCAACGAGACCCTGCCGCCCCGCTCGTCGACGGTCTCGGGCGTGCCCAACGAGGGCGCGCAGACCGCGATCATCCCGAATGTCGTCGTGCCGACCGGGGGGCGCGCCGTGCTTTCGATCCTGAATGTCGGCGGCTCGCCCTCGATCGCGATCGGCGTGCAGGCATTCGTCGAGACTTCGCCCGGCAATGTTGCGCAGATCACCACCGGGTTCACCTTGGCGAACAACACCCGCAACCAGCTGATCCTCAACAACCAGATCGACAACATCTCGACGATCGCACGCGACCAGCCCTTCACCCTGAAGATCGACGGCGGCGCGGGGCGGCTGTTCGTCTCCGGCGTGATGATCGAGTACGGCACGCAGAGCGGCGCGCCCGCGGGCGGGCCCGTCGGCGGGTCGGCGGTGCACGCGCTCCGCAACGCGGCGACCGTCCACCACTTCGCCGACTCGTTCGCCGACCGCATCAGCTCCTCGCAGGGCGCCCGCGAGTCGATCAGCCTCTACAACCCCTTTGCGAATCAGAATGTCACCGTCCGCCTGACCTATCGCTTCGAGGACGGCACGACGATCCAGACCTCGCTGGTCACCGTCCCCGCGATCTCGCCAGTCACGATCCGGCCCGAGGACAACGCCCAGGTGCTCACCAAGATCGACACCGACCCCGAGCGATTCTCCAACTTCAGCATCATGGTCGAGAGCTTTGATATCAGCGGCAACAGTCCTCGCCCGATCGTGGCGTCGCTGCTCCGCCAGGACAACCGTCCGGGCGACATGAACCGCCTGATCGCTTCGGGCCCGATCCAGTTCGGCGAGATCGTGCCGCTGAACGATCCTCGCTTCCAGCCCGGCTCGCAGGCCTGAGCCTCGGTTCTGGCGATCCTCAGAGGGCCGGCTGCTTTCAGCCGGCCCTTTTTCGTGCGCGCCCCGAAGCCCCGGGCCGATCGCAATCTCTGCCGGTTGCAGGCGTCACCCGGCGCTGACAATCTGGGATCAGGGGCGCACGGCGTGGGGCGCTGGGTGAGGCGGCGGCCTTCGGCCGCGGTTTGCTGCTGATTTACGACGCTCCGAAGCCAGTCTCGGCCGCAGGCCGAAACCACCCCTGCGCCCAGTTCCCTGCGCCCCGCGCCCGCCGCACTCATGCCTGCTGAGACCTTCGTGTCAGGGACGAAACAGACAGACCTGCCGGATCATGCGATCGCCCTGCCCCGAAGCCTCGGCCGAGCGGCGCGGGGCGGTGAGCGCCCGTAGACTGCGGGCTCATGAACGCCTTCTGGGGATTCGCCGGGCGGATGCTGCGTGACCGGGTGCGGATCACGCTGGCGCTTTTGTGCGCGCTCGTCTCGGCGTCGGGGCTGGGCGCCGGGTTGCTGGCGGTCTACCCGATCCTCGAGACGATCTTCGAGGGCTCGCGCGAGGGGCTGCCCGAGCGGGCCGAGGCGTACAACGCGGGCGACCCGTTGATCTCGGTCCCGGTGTGGGTGATCGAGCGCCTGCCCGAGGGCCCGTTCAACGCCGTGGTGGCGATCATGGTCGCGCTGGGGGTGCTGGCGCTCATCGGCGGGACGACGAACTTCCTGCACGCGTACCTGTCGCTGTCGGTGGTGTACAAGGCGGTGACGGACATCCGGCGGCGTCTGTTTTCGCGGGTGCTGCGGATGCCGTTGGGGCTGGCGGTCTCGCGCGGGACTTCCGACGCGATCAGCCGCATCGTCAACGACACGACGCAGCTCGCCTCGGGCATGACGGCGCTGCTCTCGCGCGCGGTGGCGCAGACGCTCAAGGGTGTTGCGGCGTTCTGTGCGGCGATCATTCTGGATTGGAAGCTCTCGATCGCGGCGATCTTCGCGGGGGTGATTATCGCGGTGGTGATCCGCAAGCTCTCGACGCGGATCCGGCGGTACACGCGCCGGGCGCTTGAGCGTCAGGCGGATCTGTACGGGGCGGCGAGCGAGGCGCTGCAGGGCCTGCGCGTGGTGAAGGTGCACACGACCGAGCGCCACGAGTCGGCGAGGTTCCACACGATCAACAAGGCGGTGATGCGTCACCTGCTCCGGGCGAGGACCGCCCGGGCGCTGATGAGCCCGCTGAACGAGGTGATCGCGCTGTTTTCGCTGGGGCTGCTGACGATCCTGGCCGCGAGGCTCATCATCGTCGACAACGCGCTGGACCCGTCGAAGATGCTGCTGACGCTGGGGGCGTTGTTCATCGCCGCGGCGTCGCTGAAGCCGTTGACGGGGATCGTCAACGAGATCCAGACGGCCGCGGCCGCCGCCGAGCGGATCAAGCAACTGCTCGACACCGAGCCCGAGCCGGGGCACGACGCGGGCCTGCCCCGTCTTTCGCGTCATGCCGAGTCTGTGCGCTTCGAGGGCGTGGGGTTCACCTACCCCGGGGCGGCGGCGCCGGCGCTCATTGGTGTGGATCTCGAGGTCGCGCACGGGACGACGGTGGCGGTGGTCGGCCCGAACGGCTCGGGCAAGACGACGCTGCTCTCGCTGGTGCCCCGGCTGTTCGACCCGACGGAGGGGCGCGTGCTCATCGACGGGACGGACATCGCGACGGTCGGGGTCCGCAGCCTTCGGCGCCAGATCGGCGTGGTGACCCAGGAGACCGTGCTCTTCGGCGCGACGATCCGCGAGAACATCGCCTACGGCATGAGCGGCGCGACGGACGAAGAAGTGCGCTCTGCCGCCAGGCGGGCGCGGGCTGCGGAGTTCATCGAGGTTCTGCCCGACGGGTACGAGACGGTGATCGGCGAGCGGGGATCGACCTTGTCCGGCGGGCAGCGTCAGCGGATCGCGATCGCGCGGGCGATCCTGCGCGACCCGGCGATCCTGATCCTCGACGAGGCGACGAGCATGATCGACGCCGACAGCGAGGCGAGGATCGGCGAAGCGTTGGCGGAGTTCAGCGCGGGGCGGACCTGCCTGGTCGTCGCGCACCGGCTGAGCACGGTCAAGAACGCCGACAGCATCGTGGTGATGGACAGGGGCGAAGTGGTCGACCGCGGGCGCCACGCCGAGCTTCTGGAGCGGTGCGAGGTCTACCGGCTGATCGCCAACCACCAGCTCGTGGCGGCGGAGTAAGGTTCACCCATGCACGATGCCAACGCCGAGGGCGCCGAGTTTTTCAAGTGCGACTACTGCCTGTCGCCCTGGTCGGAAGAGCGGCCGATGGTCGAGGGGCACCGGGGCAGCCTGCTGTGCGTGCGCTGTCTCGAGGTCGCGTACCGCGAGCTGGTGATCGAGAAGGGCGAGGGCGAGCAGATCGCGACGGGGGACGAGTGCCGCCTGTGTCTGCAGAGCAACGACAAGCCGCACTGGCGGAGCCCGGTGGACGAGACGGCGCTGCTCTGCCGCTCGTGCGTGAAGCGTTGCGCGGCGATCCTGGCCAAGGACAAGGACACGGACTGGACCCCGCCGGCGTGAGGCGTGGCGGGGCTCGGGCTCAGCCGCTCTTCTGGTCCGACGAGGGGAGCGGGGGCGAGTTGTCGCTGGGCCTGATCTGGTCTCCCGCGTCCTTGAAAAGCTTGACGACCTTGTCGTCGATCGAGCGGAGGTGCAGGTCGCGCTGGGGGAAGGAGATCTCGATGCCTGCCTTGCGGAACTCCTCGTCGATCTTCATGTGCAGCGAGTGACGGGTCGGCAGGTTGAAGGAGATGTGGGGGACGAAGGCGGCGAGGCGGAAGTTCAGCGAGTTGTCGCCGAAGCCCATGAACCAGCAGCTGGGTTCGGGATCCTTCATGATGTCGGGGTGCTCGTTGGCGACTCGGAGCAGCGTCTCGTGGGCGAGCTTGGTGTCCGAGCCGTAGGCGATGCCGACCTCGACGATGACGCGGAGCGTGTCTTCTGAGAGCGACCAGTTGATGACGCGCCCGGTGATGAACTCGCGGTTGGGGACGATGAGCTCTTTGCGGTCCCAGTCGGTGATGGTGGTGGCGCGCATCTGGATCTTGCTGATGCGTCCGCTGGTGTCGCCGACAGTGACGACATCGCCCACGCGGATCGGGCGCTCCAGCAGGATGATGATGCCCGAGACGAAGTTGGCGAAGATCTCCTGGAGGCCGAAGGCGAGGCCGAAGGTGAGCGCCGCGACGAGCCACTGCACATTGGTCCAACTGATCCCCACCGCCCCCGCGACCACGAAGATACCGATGGCGGTGAGGATGTAGCGGACGATGGTGCTGACGGCGAATCGCCCGCCGCTGTCGAGCGGGAGGCGCTGCAGCAGCATGATCTCGATGACGGCGGGGACATTGCGCACCGCGACCACGGCGACAACCGCAAAGACGATGGCGGCGAGCAGGTCCGAGAGCGTGAGGGCGTCGGTCAGGGGCAGTCGTGTTTCGTCGGGCGGTCGAGAATCGACGCCGGGGGTCATCCCGCCGGGGGGCATGCCCGGGAAGGCGGGTGCGCCCGGGGTCGCCTCTCTCGCGGGAGTTTCGGCCGCGGCGGGCTCGTCTTCATCGATCAGGAGGGGCGCCGGCGCGGGCTCGCCCCGGTATCGTCTGAGGACTTCGAGGACCTCGGGGCTCTCGGTCTGCTCGCGTTCGTCGGCGATGGCCAGTCGTGGGTAGAGCTCGACACGGTCGAGCATGTTGAGCGCGGGGAGGACGGGGTGCCAGATGCCCCAGAGGCTGACGAGGAGTGTGATCGTGATGGCGAAGCGGATGAGGTGGCGGGTCTGGGCGTCGAGGCCGGGGATGTCGACCTTGTCTTCGTCGACCTTGTCGATCTCCTCGCCCTTCTGCTTGGGCTCTTCGGGATTCCCGCCCTTCTCGGCCTTCTCGGCCTGGGCCTTGAGCTCGGCGAGGCGGGCCTCGCGGGCGCGGATGGCCTGCTCGATCGCGAGCTTTCGCCTCGCGATGTACAGCCAGCGCTGCAGCACGCCGCCGATGAGGATGAGCGAGAGGATCAGGCCGAGGGTCAGGCGGAAGCGGTCCTCGATCTCGGCTGCGGTGTAGACGAACCCGAGCGCGGCGAGGACGATGAGCACGGCCGGGGCGGCGATCGCCAGGTCGAACCAGAGGTAGCGCGTGCGGTCGAGCCAGCCGCCCTTGTTGGCCTTGAGGAAGGGCGCCATCGCGGCGCCGCTGGGGCGTGCGACGAACCAGATGAACGCGCCCACCGCCGCCATCGCGGTGATGAACGCGGCGCGTCCGATGGTGTCGAGCGGGTCGAGCAGTTCGCTCATCGACTCGGCGGCTCTGAGCGTGGCGTACGAGATCGTGATGAGCGGGATGTACCAGCGGAGGTGGCGCCGGACGACACCGGTCGAGGTGTTGTTCCAGCGGAAGTGGTTGATCGCCACCCCGCCCGGGCGCAGCAGGCGCTGGAAAAAGCGGAGCGACAGCACGATCCAAGCCGCGTCGCTCAGGGCCAGCCCGACAGCGACGGGCATCCCGTCGGGGGCCTGGCGGAGCGAGACGCCCGCTGCCATAAGCAGCGCGGGCGTCGGCGTGACCACCAGCAGTTCGGCGAACATCGCCTTGAGCGTGATGGAGACCTTCATTCCCTCGCGTTTGCGGGCGAGCTCGTCGAATGTTCTCGCCCAGCGGCGCAGCGGGGGGTTGACGAGTATCGCGGCGATCGCGACCAGCGCCGCCGCGAATGTCCCGAGCGGCGAGCGCACGACCGATTCGACCCAGCGGGTCCACGCCCCGGGGGAGGCGGCGTACTCGGCCAGCCGCCGGAGGCGTCCCGGGCTCCAGTCGCCCAGCACGCTGTGGCTGCGGATCCAGAGCACGCGTTCATCGATGAACGAGGCGAAGCCGCCCGCGGCGATGCGAAGATCGCCGACGGTCTGGTCGTACTCGCTCCAGCGCGAGCCGTAGCGGGTCGCGAGGCTGATCAGGTCGTTGACGAGGTCGCGCCGCAGCTCGACGAACTCGCTGACACCCTCGGCGAGGCGTTCGCGTTCCTCCTCTGGCAGTGCCTGGGTGAGCCGCTCGCGGTACTCGGGGATGAGGGGGCGCTCTTCGAGGACATCGAAGCGCATCAGCTCGATCTCGCTGTACTCTCTCCGGCGGTTCTCGATCTGCTGGGTCAGGCGGCGCTGGTCGGGCAGGTTGGCGCGCGCCCTCTTGAGCACCGCGCCGAGCGCCGCGTCCAGCCCGATCGCGCGCACCCGCTCGCGCGTCCGCTCGAAGTCGGCCAGCACGCGCGAGAGCTCGGCCCGCTGCTGGTCCAGGCTGGATTCGAGGTCGCCGACGCGCCGGGTCGTCTCGGCCAGCGCTTGGGCGAGCTCGATGTTCCGCTCGGCGAACTCACGGATCGCCGCCGGCCGGTCTTCCGCGAGGCGGGCGAGCTCGCGGGCTCGCTCGGTGCGCAGGCGCGCCGTGTCGCGCCGGATCTCGTCGACGCGCTGCTGGAGGATCGCCACTTCCTGCTGCGCCCGGTCGCGTCGCCTGACCTCCAGCTCAAGCTGCGGGCCGATCATCGCCTCCGTCGAGTCCATGAACCGCAGCTCTTCGTTGTTCGTCGCGATCCGCGTCCGCAGCTCACGCTGACGCGCGAGCTGCTGGTACCGCTGCGCCCGCACGACGCGGGGGTCGTCGCCGTCGGCGGGCGGTGAGGCCAGCGCCTGCTGGACCGACGCGAGCTCGGACTCGCGCTGGGGCTGCAGCTCGCGGAGCGCCGCCCGACGCGCGGCGCGGCGCTCGGGCTCGCCCTCCAGCCTCGTGATCTCCTGCTGGTGTCGCGCGAGCTCCGACCGGGCTCTGGCCAGCTCGGCCTCCAGCTCCGAGAGGCTCATCTCGGCGTAGCGAGTCCGGTCGATCTCTTCGCGGGGGCGCTGAAGGCGTTCTCTGATCTCGGCGATGCGCTGCGGCGCCTCGTCGGCCTGGGTCCGGAACTGCTCGCCCGCCGAGGCGCGCTGCGCCTGGGCCACCAGCGACTCCCGCGCGGCGCGCAGCGCCGCCTCGATCCGCTCACGGTCGGCGCCGTCGATGTTCTGGTCGTCGGCGACCCGCCTGGCCAGCGCATCGATCGCCTCGACGCTCACCTCGTCGGGCAACGACGCCTGCGCCGGGCGCGACGATTGCTCGGCGGTCTGCGGGCCCGGGCCCGCGGCGTTGCCCTGCCCAAGCAGCGGAGACGACCAGCAAGCAAGCAGCAGCGAGGCCAGGATCGGGAGTGCGCGTCGAGCGTGAGGCATAAAAGGTGTTTTCCGTCTGATTCGAGGTCGGGAACGGCTCCGAGCCAGCAGGATAGCGGGCGGCCCAGCCTCGGAAAGGAACGCGACGCAGTGCGCCCACGCGTCACGACCCGGGCAGGTGCTCGTCGATCCAGTCGTCCTGGCGGAGCACCGCGGCGCGGTTGCGGCGGTCTCTCGCCTCGCTGCGCCGCTGGGCGACCCTGAAGGCGGCCGCCGCGGCTTTGGTCTGGCGCAGCTCGCCCCGGAGCCCGGGCCTCTTAAAGACCGTTCGAAGGTCGGGCGCGTGCTGGGTGAGCAGGTCGTCGTCGAGGGAGACAAAGATCTGCGAAGAGCCCGGGTCGCCCTGCCGCCCCGCCCGCCCGATGAACTGGCGGTCGATCCTCTTGGCCCCGTGCATCTCCGTCAGGATGACGGCGAGCCCGCCCGCCTCGCGCGCCCGCGGGTCGAGCCGGATGTCGGTGCCCCGCCCGGCCATGTTGGTCGCGACGGTGATGGCCCCCGCGGCGCCGGCGTGCTCGATCAGCTCCGACTCCTCGGCGTCTTGCAGGGCGTTGAGCACCCGGTGCTCGTGCCCCCGGGCCGCCAGCCGCTCGGAGATCAGTTGCGAGACCTCGATCGACCTCGTCCCCGCCAGCACCGGACGCCCGAGTGCGTGCAGGCGCTCGATCTCCTCGACGATCGCGTCGATCTTCGACTCGGGCTCGGCGAAGACGCGAATCGGGAGCTTCTTGCGGACGATCGGCCGGTTGGTCGGCACGCAGAGGACCGGGCGCCGGTAGACCGTCTCCATCTCACGCATCGCGTCGGCCGCGGTGCCCGTCATCCCGCACAGCACCGGGTAGCTCCGGAAAAACCGCTGGAAGCTCAGCCGTGCGAGGGTCTCGCGGTCGGCGGTGACCTCCAGCCCCTCCTTGGCCTCGACTGCCTGGTGCAGCCCGTGCTCCCAGCTGCGGTCGTGCAGGAAGCGTCCGGTGTACTCGTCGACGATGATGACCCGCCCGTCGACGATCTCGTACTGACGCCCCTTGAGGTAGCAGTGCCGGGCGACGAGCGCCTGGCGCACCAGCTCCTCGGCGCGCCGGTCGGCCTTCCAGATCGCCTCGGGACGCTCGGCCCACATCCGGCGCGCCCGGTGCAGCCCGCGGGTCTTCAGCTCGGCCTTGCGCCGGAGCCGGTCGACGGAAAAGTCCGGGCCCTCGTCGAGCTTCCGCGCGATCTCCGCGGCGCCGAGGTAGACCTCCGCCATGTCGTCCTCGCGCCTGCTGCGCGCGATGATGAGCGGGACCACGCCCTCGTCGATGAGCACCGCGTCCGCCTCGTCGACCAGCGCTGCGCAGAGCCCGGGCACGATCGGCCCCGCGCCCGCCGCGTTGCCGAACCTCGCCATCATCTGGCGCCCCGCCCACGCGGTCGCAAGGGGGCGGATGCGGAGCTGGTCGCGCAGGTAGTCGGCGGTGATCTGTTTGGGCGTCCCGTACACGATGTGGCGCGCGTAGATCGACGCCCGCTCGTCGGGCGACTGCTCCTGCTGGATCGCCCCGACCGTCAATCGGCAGCGCGTGTAGATCGCCTCTCGGCTCTCGGCGTCACGCCTGGCGAGGTAGTCGTTCACCGTGAACGCATGCACGCGCCGGTACTTCCACGCCAGCATGACCGCCGCGATCGAGCCCGTCAGCGTTTTGCCCTCGCCGGTGAGCATCTCAACGATCCGCCCGCGGTAAAGCCCCAGCGCCCCGACGAGCTGAACCGTGTACGCCTCCTCGCCCGTCAGGCGCCGGGCGACTTCGCGGGCCAGCGCCATCCCCTCGCGGACGGTCTCTCTGTCGTCGGTGCGCAGCAGGAACCGCTCGCGCACGCGTCCGATCGCCTCGTCGAGCACCGCCTCCGAATACCCCCGGACCTTCGGGGCCATCGCGTCGATGTGTTCGGCCTCGCGCTGCAGGACTCGCAGGCTTGAACCCTGCGTCGTCAGCTTCATCCGAGTCCACGCCGCCGCCTTGTCGAGCCCCTTGAGCGTGCGCTCGGCTCGCCGTCGGCTCATCATCGACTCGTAGAGGGCGTGGTATCTCGTCAGCGCCTGCGACACGGGCGGAACTCCTACAGCGTCACCCGACCCTGCACCAGCTTGTGCAGGCGGTCGGCCCACTGGGCCATCAGCGGGCGGCTGGGCAGCGTGAAACGCACACGCACTCGCTCGCCGGGCGCGCCGTTGGGCTCGCCATCGGCCGGCACGATCCGTAATTCGAACTGGCGGCTGGTCGCCATCGTGCCCGACTCGTCCTGCGGATCCGTCGCGATCGTCCCGCCCCCGGCGTAGCCCAGGGAGGGGTGGGCCAGGCGGCTCTGGCCCGCCTCGACGATCTCCACGATGTTGCCCTCGACGCTCCGGCCGGCGTCGGACAGGAAACGCACGCTCGCGATCACCGGCAGGTCGCCCGCCGCGTGACGGATCGCCCAAGTGTTCTCGCGCTGGCTGAGCGTCGCGACGATGCGCGAGCCCCGGTCCTCAACAATCTCGCAGATCGCCGTCCCCTCCTCGACCCACGCGCCGATGAACTCCGAGGGATCGGCGCCGGTCACCACGCCCGCGTGCGGGGCCCGCACCGTCAGGCGACCGATCCTCGCCTCGAGGATCGCGACGCGCTCGCGGAGGTTCACGACCGCCTCGGCCAACTCGTCGGCCGCGGGCGAAGACCGGGCGAGGGCCGAACGCATCCGCACCTCCGCCCGCGAGAGCTCGGCCCGTGCCGTCGCAAGCTCGACGCGCAGCTCTGGGTTATCGATCGTCACGATCGCATCGCCGGCGCCGACCCGCTCGCCGGGCGAGACGAAGGCTTCGAGGATAAACCCGTCGGAGGCGAAGAAAACGCCCGACCGGCGCGCCGGCTCGACCACGCCCGAGGCCTTCCGCCAGTCCGGGAACGGGACCATCCCGAGTGAGACCACGCCCATCGCGAGCATCAGCAGCGTCGCCGTCACCGCCCGGGCGCGCTTGTCCAGCAGCGACGGGTGCGAGGCGAGCCAGTGCACGAACTTGCCCACCGGCAGCACGAACCACATCGCGCCCGTCCAGATGGCCAGGAGCAGGCCAAGGGCGAACATCTTGCCCATCACAAACAGCGTGATCGAGATAAACAGGAAGACGCGGTACGCCAGCGCCAGGATCCCGTAGATCACCAGGATCCGGCGCTCGCCCGCGTTCGTCGTCGGCGGCTGGTCGCTCTCGATGCCGAAGGCGTAGCGCTTGAAGAAGTGCTTGATCATGTTCTGCGCCCGCTGCATGAGGTTGGGCACCTCCAGCAGGTCGCTGAGGATGTAGTACCCGTCGAAGCGCATCAGCGGGTTGGCGTTGAACAGGATCGTCGAGATGCTCGCGATGAACATCGCGTTGTAGGCGATCTGGTGGATCAGCGAGCCCGGCTCGGTCGAGAGCCAGACGAACGCCGCGATCGCCGCCACGAACAGCTCGAAGATCATCCCGCCCGAGCCCACGGCGATCCGCTTCCACTTGCTCTCCAGCGCCCACGACGCCGTCGCGTCGACATACGGCGCCGGGAAGAGCACCAGCAGCATCATGCCGAACTCCGGCACCTGCCCGCCGAAGCGCCTGAGCACCACCCCGTGCCCGATCTCGTGGATCGCCTTGGTGACGATGAACACCACCGTCAGCCAACCCCAGTTCGCCGGCGCAAGCGTGTTATCGACGCTCGCCGCAAGGCGGTCGAAGTGCGGCAGGATCGCGACGATCGCCCCGAGCACCACCGCCAGCCACACAAAGAACCCCACGCGGTTGAGGATCGGGCGGAAAAGGGGCTCCAGCCAGGCGAAGATCCCGTCGGGGTTGAACAGCCTGATCTTGAAGTACATCAGACCGACGGCCTGACCGATCGCCTTCTTCTTGCGCCGCTCGCGCCCGCGCCGAAGCAACTGCTCGGTCTCGGGCGGCGCGTCGACGCTCAGCAGGTTCGAGCTGTAGAGCTGACCGATCAGCTGCAGGGCCTCCTGCTGCGTCGGCGCCTCGTCGCCGTGGCGCTGCAGCAGGATCGTCCAGACCTCCTCGACGGTCCGCCTGCCGTCCAGCAGGCCGACCATCTCGTGCCCGATCGGGTTCAGCCTGAAGAACTGGTTGGTCGTCGGGTCGTGGGCGACATGCCACCGGCGCCCGCGGTAGTGCTGGCGCGTCACCTGCACATGCGGGCGCAGGCGGGGCTTGAGCGCCCGGACGCGGTGCCAGAAGGGAGAAAATGTCGGTCTCTCTGCCAAGGCTGGTCAGCCTCCGCCCCGCAGAGCGGGGCCGGTGTGCTTCTTGCGTCGTGCCGGCTTACATCCAGAGCCACAGACGCGCGGTGTCGATGATCCGGCGCGACAGGATCGACGCGATCGACCGGTCGCCGGTGTTGAGCTTTACGAGCCCCTCCATCCCCGGGCGCAGCCAGGGCGATGGATCCTCGAGCCTCACGCGGACCTCGAACGAGTTGGTCCCGTCCTTGGGCCGGCCCGAACGCACCACGCGTTCGATCGTGATGTCGAAGCGTTGCCCGGGGTCGGCCTTGGTCGCCAGGCTGTGCCGGCCGAGCCCATCCTCGACCGCCTTTTCGACCAGGCGGATGTCGCGGTCGTCGACGCTCGCGACGCCGTACAGCTCGCTGATGTCCGCGATGATGAACATCACATCGCCCATGCCGACGGCCGAGCCGACGCGTTCGCGCAGGTCGCCCTCGATGATGACGCCGGAGATCGGCGCCCGCACCACCGCCTTCTCCAGGCGCTCGTTGTAGAAGGCAAGCTCGGCCCTGGCCGCCTCGGCCTCGGCCCTCGCTTCCTCGATCTGCGCGCCGCGTCCGGGCTCGTCGGGCCCGGCCATCAGCGCCTCGACGCGGCGTTCGGCGATCGCCAGCGATTCGGACGCGCGCACCGCCATCAGGCGCAGCTCGCGCGTCTCCATCCGGCCGAGGATGTCCCCCGCCTCGACGCGCCGGTTCTTCTCGATCCCGTCTTCGAGGGCTTCGAGCACGCCCGAGAAGGGCGCCGACACCACGCGCTGCACGCGCGGGCGCAGCTCGACGGGCGCCTCGACGCGGTAGGGACGCTCGACCACGAACGCCGTCACCAGCAGCAGCAGCGCCGCGATCGTCGCGATCTTCCAGACCGTGTGTCTCGGCCCGACAAACCACGCGCCGGCCTTGGTCGCAGAGTGCGCCGTCCGAAGCGCCAGGTTCCTGTCGTCGCTCCGGCGAACGCTCAGCACCGGGCCGACAAGGTCCGCCGTCGCCTGCAGCCACTCGGCCACGCGAACATTCAGAGGGGATTGCTCGGAGGCGGACTCGACCGTCAGCACGCCGACCACGCGGTCGTCGGCCCGGATCGGCACCGAGACCACCCGCAGCTTCGCGTCGCCCGAGGCGAGCTCCTTGTGCGCGTGGGTGATCGCTTGACCCAGAAGGACATCCGCCTCCTGCCCCGGCGCTTCGGCCGTCTCGGGCGGGGGCGGGTAGAGCACCGCCTGCTCCTGATCAAGACACTCGTCCATCGCCCCTTCGAGCTTGCGGACCATCGCCATCCGCCGGTCGATGTGCTCGGTGTCGCTGATCGCGACCACCTTGACGGCGCCGGACGCACCGATCCCGCGCACCCAGCCCAACGCCACGCGGTCGAGCCCGAGCTGGCGCTGCAGGTCGTTGCAGATCTGCATCGACGCGCCCTTGAACCCCTCGGCCTGGTTGATCGAGGCGATCAGCCTCGCCGCCAGGTCCAGCGCGATCGTCGACTGGCGGAGCCGCAGCAGTTCCTGCGTCGCGCGATGCCCGTGGATGTAGCCCGAGAGCAGCTCGAGCACCGCGAGCGTTGCCTGCATCGCCTGGTCGGACCGTGCGTCAAGGTGCAGCACCACCGCGTGCCGACCCTGCGGCGAGCCAGAGGGCGAGGCCGGGCCGATCACCGGCACAGCCACGATCATCCCCTGGCGGTCCTGACCGTACATCAGGTCGCCCTGATCGAGCGAGAAGACGCAGCTCTGCCCGTCGGCCAGCGCCGCAGCCGCGGCCCGACGAGACTCCGCCGCGTGCTCGACGGCGCTCAGGTCGCCGCTGGGCGCCTGCTGGCCCGGCGACATCGGCCAGACCGACACCGGGCGGGGCTCCGCCTGCGAGTCTTCCTCGCCCGCGCTCGGGGGCAGCGTGAACAACACAGACCGCTTCGCCGCAGAAACCTGCGACATCAGCGCCTGCAGCCGGACGAGAAAATGCTCGTCGCCGGGCGAGGGCTTGACCGCTTCGTCGACGACACGCCGCCACGCCGGAGACCGGAGCCTGCTCAGATCAATCACGGCCCGCGACCTCCGCACCTTCTTCCCGCACCGGCGTCGGCACGGTCTCGCTCATCCGCTGCATCAACTCCTCGCTCGGCGGTGCGAAGCGCACCCAAGCCGCGAGACCCGACTGCATGTGCTCGGGGTTGGGCACATCGATCCGGACGCGCTGCTTGCGGCTGGCAAAGTCCGCCGCACGGCTCACCTCCGAAACCGTCCCCTCGACCACCAAGGGCCGCCCCGGACGCCCGATCAGCACCCACGCGCTGTCGCCCCGCGAGATCGAAAGCTCCTCGACCAGCGCCACCGGCGTGTGCACATCGATCCGAAGCGGGTCGAGCTGCACCACGCGGATCACCGGCGTTGTCTCGCGGATCACATCGCCGAGGTCGACCATGATCGACGCGACATACCCCGAGAACGGCGCGACCAGACGAAGCCGGTCCGCCCGGGCCTTCGCCCTGTTCAACTGCAGCGACTCCTGCTTCTGGTTCTCTTCGGCCAGCTTCACATCCAGCTCGGCGATGTTCACCGCCACCTGGGCGCGGTTGAGCTGCTGCGTCGTCGCGGCGCCCTGGTTGAAGGCGTTGCGCATCTCTTCGAGCTCGGTCTTGGCGTTCTCGAGCTGTTCCTGGGCCCGCAGCACCGGCAGCTCGACCTCGGCCCGCACGCGCTGGATCTCGACCATCGCAAGGTCCTCGGCATCGTCACCACGCACCAGCAGGTCGCCCTTCTCGACCCACTGGTCGCCCCGCACCGCGATCTCGCGCACCGCCGTGGGCACCTGGAAGCCGATCTCCGCGTCCTGGCTCGGCTTGGTGAACGAGTGCTCGCCGCCGAACATCGACGCGAAGCGGTCGATCGTCTCGCCCGGGGCGAGCTGCACCAGCCACGCACGCGCGGAATGTTCACGCTCCTGCTCTGCCGCCGAGAATGCGGGCGCTGCAAGAAGCACCGCCGAAGCCAGCACGCCCGCGAATCGTCGTCCGCGCATCGCTCGATCTCCGATCTCTAAACTGCCCGATCATCGCGTCCGGTTCAAGGCGGGGACCCTCGCGGGCCGGCCGGACGCCCCACGCACCCGCTATGCAGGTACGACGACCGCTCCACGCGGTTCCCCGAACCCGCACCGCACGCGGGGCGAGGTCTACCCTCTTTGCACGCGGTTCGCCCGCGCCAGGAGGTTCGTTCGCATGGCTCAGTCTACCGCCCCGCACGCCCCCCGTCCTCAGACCCTCGCCCTCAACGGCGGCGAGCCGGTCTTCAAGACCCCCGTCCCGTTTATGTCTCTCGCCCTCACCCCCGAAGACAAGGCCGCCGCCATGGGCGTCCTGGATTCGGGCATGCTCCGCCAGGGCCCCAAGTGCGCCGAACTCGAAAAACGCTTCGCCCAGGCCACCGGCGCCAAGCACGCCCACACCTGCGCCAACGGCACCTGCGCCCTCCAGCTCGCCTACGAACCCCTCCTCCAGCCCGGTGACGAGGTCCTCGTCTGCGCCTGGACCTACATCGCCACCGCCAGCATGATCGTCGCCCGGGGTTGCAAGCCCGTCTGGACCGACTGTCTACCAGACACCTATCAAATCGATGTCGCCGACGCCGAGAAGCGCATCACCCCAAAAACCAAGGCGATCGCCGCCACGCATGTCTACGGCATGCCGGTCGACATCGACGCCGTCCAGGCCCTCGCCAAAAAGCACAACCTCAAGGTCATCTACGACGCCGCCCAGGCCCACCTGGCCACTTACAAGGGTCAGGGCCTCGGCGCGTTCGGCGACGCCGTCACCTATTCCTTCTACGCCACCAAGAACCTCGGCACCGGCGAGGGGGGCATGATCACCACCAACGACGACGACCTCTCGTTCAAGATCCAGCGCCTCCGCTCGCACGGCGAAAGCGACACGAAGTACCTGCACGAATCGATCGGGTACAACTACCGGATGAACGACATCACGGCCGCCATCGGCTGTTCTCGCATGGACCGGCTCCCCGAGCAGACCGACCGCCGTCGCGAGATCGCCGCCCGCTACAACGAACGCATCGCCGATGTCCAGGGCGTCGCCACTCCCGCGACCACGCCCGGCGCAGAGCCCGTGTGGCACCTGTACACGCTGAGGCTGGAAGAGGGCGCGATGTCGTGCGACCGCGACGCCTTCTGCGCCGCCCTCAAGGCCGAGGGCGTGCCCACGGCCGTCCACTACCCCCTCTCCCTGACCGAGCAGCCGGCGTTCAAGGGCTTTGTCACCGACCACCCGCCGGTCGCCCGCTCGGTCGCCAAGGGCGTCTTCTGCCTGCCGATCCACCACGACCTCACCGACGAACAGGCCGACAAGATCGCCGACGCCGTCGCCAAGGTCGCCGGCGCGTACCGGGCGTGAATCAGATCGATCCCTATGGGTTGCCGACGGTGACCACCAGCAGGCGGGCGAGGTTCTCGCAGCGAGCCTTGCCCGACCAGGCGCGGGGGATCACCAGCGTCGCGCCGACATAGTGGATCTCTCCGTCGAGCTCGATCCCGCCGTCGAGCACCATCACCACCAGGCACCGCCCGCCCTTGAACTCGATCGTCTGGTCGGGGTCCAGGACGACCCGCTCGACGCTGAATTGCTCGGTGTCGCAGAGAACGCCCCGCCTCTCGCCCTTGCCGAGGCTGGTCGCCTCGGGGGCCGGGCCGAAGTCGATGCAGGCCATCGACTCTTCGATATGCAGCTCCCGCCCCTCGCGACCGTACTCCTTCGCCCAGTCGTAGACCCTGAAGGTCGTGTCGCTGGGGGTCTGAATCTCCGCGACCAGCACGCCCGCCCCCAGCGCGTGGACCGTTCCGCTGGGCAGGAGGTGCATGTCGCCCGGCTTGGCGGGGACTTCCTGCAGCGCCGCGGGGACGGAGTCCGCCTCGTCGACGGGATCGCTGCCGGTCTTGGCGGCCAGCTCGACGCGGCGTCGGAACTCGTCTGCGTCGATCCCCTCCCTCACCCCTCTGTAGATCACCGGCTTGGCGCCGCCATCGAGCGGGTCGGCCCGCAGCACGAACCAGCACTCGGTCTTCAGGCGGGCCTCGGGGTGCTTCTCGGCGTACTCGGGCGAGGGATGAACCTGCACGCTGAGGTGCTCGCGCGCGTCGAGGTACTTCACCAGGAGCGGAAACCGTCCGTCCAGCAGGCGTTTGCTGTGGATCAGATCGTCGCCCCAGAGCTCGATCGCATCGCGGATGGTCTTGCCTTCCAACGGCCCGCCGAGGATCTTGGAGACCGCCTCGCCCCCGCCGCCCCCGGACGGAGAGGTGGAATCGAGGTCGGCGAGCTCCCAAGACTCGCCGACGGTGTCGCCGGGGGCGACCTGTTTCTCGAACTCGCGCAGACGGTCACCCCCCCAAACCTTCTCCTTCAAGATCGGCTCGAGCAGGATCGGAAGAGGAGGGTGTCCGGGCAACGGGTGCTCCCGGCTTACTGGTCTTCGGCCGCGAGTTCCATCCCGCGGATGCGCGCGTCGAAGGCGATGCGTTCGCCGTTGACGAGGCCCTGCAGGTCGCAGACAAACTGACGCCGGCCGAACTTCACATCGCGGCAGAGGATGAAGAGGTCGTCGCCGGGCTGGACCATCGACCGGAACGAGCAGTGCTCGATGCGGAGGAAGGCCGCGAGCTTGGGGTAGGGCTTGCGCCGGTTGAAGAGGTAGCAGGCCATCTGCGCCCCCGTCTCGACCTGGAGGACGCCGGGGAACATGGGCTTGCCCGGGTAGTGGCCCTTGACCCAGAACTCATCATCGCGGACAACCTTGAGGGCGACCCCCGAGCTGAGGTCCTCGGACTCCCAGACGATGTGGTCCAGCAGGGACATCTCGCCGCGGTGGGGGTTGTACCCCTCGATGTGCTCGCGCCCGTACAAACGGGCGCCGAGGTCGACCGTGGCGAGGTCAACGAGAAGCTTCGACTCGACCAGTTGATCGCTCATGGCTGCGCCAGACCGCGACGCTGTTGGCGTCAGCGCGACTCCTCTGTCTTGCGCAGATCCAGAATCTGCTGACGGATCTCCTGGGCCATCGACTTGATGTCCTGCATCGCCTGACGCACGCGGGTTCCCGCGGCTTTGTTGCCGCCCTCGGCCTTGGCGATGTCCTCGTCGAGGGACGCGACGATGTCCTTGAGTCGGTCAAATGCTTCCACGGCTCACCCTTCCGTTCCGCCCAGGAGGGCCGGTCTGCTCCAGTGGTGTCTCGAAGACGCGTCGGTCCGGTGGCCCGGGCCTGAAGCCCCGCGTCGGCGAGGGCCGCCACTCTGGCGACCGCCGCTAGTCTAGCCGGAAAACCCGCCCCGGCGACGCCGGGGGCCGTCCCGGGCCCGGCCTTGCGGGTCTCTAGGGTGTTTACCCCGCCTTGCGCCCAAACAGGTCCACGAGGCGCTCCAGCCGCTCGATCGCGGCCCGCACATACACCGGGTGCCCCTCGCGGGCGAGGAACACGGGCACGCTGGCGGCGGTGAGCAGCCGCCGGATGTCCGCAAGCTCGTGGTCTCGGGCGTCGTCGACGGGCAGGCCGTGGAGTTTGCGGGCTTCCGCCATCGCCTCGACCGGGCTGACCCCGCCGAGCTTGTCTTCGTGGCCCCAGAAGAGCCGCTCGAAATAGACCGCGTCCTCGACCCAGTGCCCGGGGTGGACCAAGCCAAGGTCGATCAGGGCCCATCGGCCCCCGTTCTCGCGGCGCATCGCGTTGCCCGGGTGAAGGTCGCCGTGGCACCAACCGTTCATCGGGCGGGCCCACCAGCGTTCCAGCACGCCGTGCAGGCGGCCTTCAAGCCGGTCGAGCGTGCGGGCCCAGCGGTCGGGCTCGGCGATGCCGCAGTCGTACACACGCTCGCGGCTCTTGCGGATCAGCTTGGACCACTGGCAGTACTCGGGGCGTCCGGGGCCGCAGCCGATGAGCTGGGCGGCCTTCTGAAACTCCGCCGCCGCCTCCATCACCGACCGGATCGAATCGGCGCACAGATCACGCGAGACCGGCCTGCCCTCGAACCGCTCGACGATCAGCCACGCCATGTCGTACGAGCCGACCTCCAGGCCCGAAGCGACGACGCGCGGGGTCGGCAGCGAACGGGAGGCCTCGGAGTCCCAGTCGGTTTCGCCCACGGTTCCGAGCCTTGTTGTCCACGAATACTCGCGGGCGCCGACGGGGACCTTTACCATCACGCGGATCGACTCGCCATCGGCCCGCTTCCAGGTGGAGAAGCCTGTGGCGGCGCCGCCGCGCTGCCAGGTCGAGCGGAACCACTCGATCTCGCCGAGCCTGCCCTCGCACGCGTCTCTGAGCACGGGGCCGAGCGAGGCCCCGAGCGAGAGTGTGTCTTCGTCCTCGGTCGGCGGCTTTGGTGATTGATGTGTGAGGATGCGGTGCGGGGGTGAGGGGGTCGTCGGCGGCCTGTCCGGCGGGGTGGAGACACCCTCTCTTCCGGGCCCTGTCTGAACACGCTCCGCCGACCAGCTTGTGGTCGGCACGCTGCGCAAGGGGCGATCCGCCATGCCGGCCTCACCTCCTTTCGGATTCGGCCAACACCACAGTGTACTACGACGCTCGCGTCCGCAAAAGCCCCACAATCTGGGCGGGAGTGAGCGATTCGACGCGCGCGCCCGGATCAACGCCGTCCGGAAACGGAAAATTCCGTCCGAGAACGCTCCCGAGCTGCTTCCTGCGCGACGAAAACAACCGCTTTGATAGCGCCGCGAGGCCCTGAAGATCGTCGCAAAGCGGTTGCTCGAGCCTGTCGATTTGCACCATCGCGCTGGTCACCTCCGGCCTCGGCCAGAAACACGAGGGCGGCAGGTTCGCGATGATCCGTACTTGTGCGCACGCCCCCGCCACAACACTGATCGGCCCGTACGCCTTGGAGGCGTGCGGCGCAGCCAGCCGCTCGGCGACCTCACGCTGGATCGTCACGCACATCCGCCTGCAGTTCGGATGATCGACGAGCAGCGTCATCATCAGCGGCGTCGCGGCGCCGTAGGGCAGATTCGCGACCAATGAAAACTCGCGATCGCCGACCACGCCCGCGATCTCATGCGAGAGCTCGGACTTCTTCGCCAGGCAGTCGCCCTCGATCAGCGTGAAGCGCGGGTTGCCGCCGAGGCGTTCGCGCAGCAGTTCGCACAGCCCGCGGTCGAGCTCCGACGCGATGACCTCCGCGCCGCGGTCGAGCAGTTCTTCCGTCAGTGTGCCGGTGCCCGGGCCGACCTCGAGCACGAGCGAGCCGGGGCCGATCTCCGACGCGTCGGCGAGCTTGCGCAGGAGGTTCTGGTCGATCAGGAAGTTCTGGCCGAAGCTCTTTCGCGGGGCGAAGCCGCGCGATTCGAGCAAGGCTCTGATCTCTGCGAGCGTCTGCACCGGTTCACCACTCGCCCGCGAGGATGCGGTCGATCGCGTGCGCCACGCCGTCCTCTTCGTTGCTGAGCGTCGACCGGTCGGCGACGGCTTGGACCTCGGGTCGTGCGTTGGCCATCGCGACGCCGAGCGCCGCGGCCTTGACCATCTCGATGTCGTTGACCTGGTCGCCGATCGCGGCGATCCGCCCGGTGTCGATGCCGTGCGACTTGGCCAGGTGCTCGAGGGCGCTCCATTTGTTGACGCCGCTGTCGCACATCTCGATGACATCGTATGTCGCGCCGGCGGGCAGCCCGACATGATCTGGGTCGAACACGCCCTGGAAGTGCTGGATGGTGAAGCTGCCCGCGAAGCGCTGCGTGAGGCCCGTCTTGATCGGCGCGAAGTCGGCGCTCATCCCCGCGACGCCGAAGCGGACGGTGTGCTCGGGGTGTTCGTCTTCGTCGAGGCGCTGCGCGTAGCGGACGCTGACGCCGGTGTGGTTGAACCACCATTCGTTGCATTGGCCGATGGGGTGGTTCTGCTCGCCGCGCACGACGAGGTAGTCGTACCCGGTCTCGGTCGCGTCCTTGAGCACGAGCACCGCGTACCCGTGCGAGAGCAACAGGTCGGTCGCGGGGTGCAGGAGGTCCGGGCGCAGCGAGAAGCGGTGGATCGTCCGCCCGTCGCCCGCGTCGGCGATGATCGCCCCGCCTGCGGTGACGATCGGGGACCGCTGGCCCACGGCGACCGCCGTCGAGAGCGTCTCGCGCGTCCCCCGCCCGGTGCAGAGCGTCACCTCGAGCCCCGCCTTGCGGGCCCTGTCGAGAGCCCTGAGGTTGGCGCGGCTGACCCTGCCGCGAGGGTCGAGGAGCGTGCCGTCGAGATCGATCGCGAGGAGGTCGTAACGCATGGGGGTTCGATGGTAGGGGGCGGGCGCGTCGGCTGATCGCAGGGGATTGCGAGACAAGTCCAATAATAAACATGTTTTCGTCGATCTAGGCCGATGTGTCATGACAAATTCAAAATCAGATTTTGAATTTGTCATGGTTCCGGGCGATACACTCCGCCATGATCGACCGCGATCTGGCTCCCAGAATTGTCCGCGCCGCCGAATCCTTTCCGGCGGTGACGCTGACGGGCCCGCGCCAGAGCGGCAAGTCGACCCTCTGCCGTGCGCTCTTCCCCGAGCACCCCTATGCCAACCTGGAAGCCCCGGATGTGCGGGAGTTCGCGCTGTCGGATCCGCGCGGGTTTCTGGCGCAGTTCCCGCGAGGGGCGATCCTCGACGAGGTGCAGCGGACGCCGGAGCTGGCGTCGTACCTCCAGCCCCTGATCGATGACGACCCGGCGCCGGGCAGGTGGATCCTCACCGGCTCGCAGAACTTCGCGCTGCTCGAATCGGTGAGCCAGTCGCTGGCGGGGCGTTCGGCGGTGCTGCATCTCCTGACGCTGAGCTTGCCCGAGATCGAGCGGTTCCCGGGCCCGCCTCAGACGCTGGACGAGCTCTTGTTCTCCGGCGGGTATCCGCGGATCTACGACCGCCAGATCCCGGCTTCGGACTGGCTCTCCTCGTACGCGGCGACCTACATCGAACGCGATGTGCGCACGATCTCGAATGTCGGCGATCTGACGGCGTTTAGGCGTTTCGTCGAGCTCTGCGCCGGACGGACGGCCCAGCTCCTCAACTACTCGCAGCTCGCGGCCGACAGCGGCGTCAGCCAGCCGACCGCCAAATCGTGGGTCTCGATCCTCGAAGCGAGCTTCATCCTCTTCCGCCTGCCGGCGTGGAGCGGGAACATCCGCAAGCGCCTCGTCAAGATGCCCAAGCTGCACTTCTACGACACGGGGCTGGTCTGCCACCTGCTGGGCGTCCGCTCGGCACAGGAGCTGCGGACCCATCCCCTGCGGGGCCCGATCTTCGAGACATGGGTCGCGTCGGAGGCCGCCAAGCACCGCCTGAACGCCGGCGAGCGGGGCGGCATGCACCACTACCGCGACCAGACCGGGGCCGAGGCCGACCTGTTGGTGGATCGTTCCGGGGGGCGCCGGCGCGTGGTCGAGGCCAAGGCGGGCGCGACGATCGCGAGCGACATGCTCGCCCCGGCAAGACGCGTCGCCGAGTTGTTGGGCAGCGACGAGCCGCCGCTGATTGTCTATGGCGGCGACGATCGCCAGGAGCGGTCGGGCTGCACGGTCTCGGGGTGGCGGAGGCTGCTTCCCGGCGATGTCCGCTGAGCGGTGCTCGCGGGGCGCATAGGTCAATACACTGCATTCACGACCGGGCCCAACCAAACCCGCTCCGGGCCGACTTTCCGCAAGCGAGGACCGCCATGACCACCGCCACCCACCGCCCCTTCGACGCTCGCACCGACGACATCCTCCGCCAGCTCGTCGAGGGCGGGCAGTACAAGCACCTCCAGACGCTCACCTCGCCGATGGACGCGATGGTCCGCCTCCGGGGCTCCGACGGCGCCGAGCGCGAGGCGATCTGCCTCTGCTCGAACAACTACCTCGGCCTGGCCAACCACCCCGAGGTCGTCGAGGCGGGGATCGAGGGCCTGCGGAAGTACGGGGCGGGGACCGCCTCGGTCCGGTTCATCTGCGGGACCTTCGAGCCGCACGAGAAGCTCGAGGAACTGATCGCTCGCTACATGGGCACGCCCTCGGCGTACACCTTCGTCTCGTGCTGGACGGCCAACGAGGCGCTGTACCCGACCTTCGCCGAGCCGGGCGACATCCTCATCAGCGACGAGCTGAACCACGCCTGCATCATCGACGGGATCCGCCTCGCGGCGACCATGAAGAAGGGTGTCCACAAGACGGTGTACAAGCACGCCGACCTCGACAACCTCGAAGAGAAGCTCAAAGCCGCGCAGAACAACGACGAGGTGACCGGCCAGGCCTGGGTCGTGACCGACGGCGTCTTCTCGATGGAGGGCGACATCGCCGACCTGCCCGCCCTCCGCGCCCTCTGCGACAAGTACGACGCGATGCTCGTCGTCGACGACTCGCACGGGCACGGCGTCATGGGCGCGCGAGGTCGCGGCACCCACGAGCACTTCGGCATGATCGATCATCTCGACGGCCACCACGACAGCACCGACGAAGACGGCCGCGTCGATTACTTCACCGGCACGCTCGGCAAGGCCCTCGGCGGCGGGGCGGGCGGCTTCATCGCCGGCGACAAGCGGGGGACGGAGCTCATCGTCCAGCGCGGGCGCCCGACGCTGTTCTCCAACGCGCTGCCGGTCACCGTCGCGTGCAGCGCAGCCAAGGCGATCGAGATCCTGCTCCGCGAGCCCGAGCGCGTGCAGCAGCTCAAGGACAACACGGCCTACGCCCGCAGACAGATCACCGGCGCGGGCTTCGAGGTCATCGATTCGCCAACGGCCATCTGCCCGATCATCGTCGGCGACACCGCCAAGGCGATCGCCATGAGCAAGCGCCTGCTCGAACTGGGCGTCTTCGTCATCGGCTTCGGCTACCCCGTCGTGCCCGAAGGCGAGGCGAGGCTCCGCGTACAGATCTCCGCGGCCCACACCACCGAGCACATCGATGCGCTGGTCGACGCGCTGAAGAAGCTGTAGGTTGGGCGCGGGGAGCCGGGCGCGGGGCGCAGGGTTGTGGCACTGGCGGCTTGCCCGCCAGTGTTTTGTGTCACAGATGCCACTGCTGCGGAGAGACACTGGCTTGTCCGCCAGTGTTTTCTGTCACAGATGCGTGTGTCGCGGAGAGACACTGGCGGGCGAGCCGCCAGTGCCACAGGTCCTTTGCCTGCGCTCACGCCGCGTTGAGTTGGTACAGCGCGTGGCGGATCCAGCGGTCGCCGCCGACTCTGCGGAGTTCGGTGTTGCCGCCCTGCTTTCTGAAGCCGAGCCGTTCGGCGAGGCGTTCGCTTGCGGTGTTGCCCGGGACGATCCAGGCGCTGACGCCGTGCAGGCCGAGCCCGGCGGGCGGCGTGCGCAGCGCGTGGTCGGTCAGGGCGCCGACGCCCTCCGCCCCCAGCCCCTGGCCGGAGAATTCGGGGCGCACCCACCAGTTCGCCTCGGCCTCGAAGTCCAGCCCGCGCTCGATGGTCGTGAGGTTGAACGCTCCGGCGATGGTTCCGTCGGCCAGCACGCCGACGCGCCGGAAGGCGGTGCCGTGCGACTCGCCCTCTTCGGTCAGGCGGAGCTGACGCTCGAAGAGCGCCCGATCGTCCTCGCCCTCCTCGTGGATCGGCATCCAGCGGTCCAGCGCCATGCGTGCGGCGTCCACCGCCTCGATGAACGCCTCGCGGTCGCCTGTATGCAGCGGGCGGAGCGTCATCCGCGAGGTCAGCACCACGCCGGGCCCGACAGGGTCGACCCGAACGGGCTGGACCGGGATCAGGCGCGTCGGCGCCCGCTGGGTCTTGGTGCGTTGTCTGGCCATCGGCGTCGCCTCACGGGTCGCTGACGCCCGGGAAGCGGTGGGGGCGTCGGGTCTACGCTCGGGTGCGTCATGCAGACCGAGCCTTCCATCCTGCTGCTGCGCTTCGGGCTGTTGATCGTCGCCGCCGCAGTTTTTGGGGTGCTGCTTCGCCGCTGCGGCTTCTTCGGCGGTCGCCCGGCCTCGGCGATCACCGGCGGCCTGATCGCCGGCGTGCTGCTCGGCCCGATGGTGCTCGGCGCGGTCAACCCCGGCTTGCACACCTCGATGACCGTCGGCGGCCTGCAGGAATTGCGCGAGATGGAGTCGCGCCGGGCCGAGATGCTCGCCGAGCGCGACCGCGAACTGGCGGTCCTCAGAGAAACCGGCGTCAGCGAGATCGCCCTCGATGAGCACGAAGCCGAGTTCGCCGAACTCCTCGACGCCGAGCTCCGTCCCTACCGCCAGAGCCTCGACGAGGCCCGCAAAGCCCACCGCGAGGCGTCGGGCGCGATCGTGGCCGGGCTGGCGGCGTGGGCCTTCGCCCTCGGCGTCGTGGCCGGGCGGTCGCCCCGCCGGAAACTCGGCCCCGACGACCGGCGCACGCTGGCGGTCGCGGGCGTCGTCGCGGTGGTGGTGACGGCCGGGCTGGTGGCGGTGATCGTGCAGCGCCTGTTCACGCTCTCACGCGACGAGGCGATCGCGATCGGCGCGGCGGTCGGCGGGGGCTCGGCCTTCGCACTCCTGCCGATGCGCTGGGTGGCCAGCCGCGGGCGGGCCGGCTCGGGCTGGTACGGCTTTGCGGGGCTCATCGCGGCGTGCGGGGCGATGGCGGCGCTGGGCTCGGAACAGACACGCGGATACGCGCTCGTCGCGCTCGGCGGCTTGGCGATCGGCTTTGTCGCAAGGCCCGCCGTCGTCGGCAGCCGGCGCATGCGACGGATCGCCGCGCCGCTGGCTCTTTATGTCGGCGTCGGCACGCTCACGGCCACCATGGTCTCGATGACCGATCCCGCGGCGATCGTCTCGGGCTGGACGCCGGCGGTGCTCGCGGTCGCGTTGTTTCTGATCGCGGGCCTGCCGCAGTGGCTCGGGGCGACGCTGGCCTTCGGTGCGATCGGGAGCGCCGAGATGCGGGACCGAAAATCGCTGCGCTGGCTCGAACTTCACGCACGCGGCGTGCCGCTGACGCAGGTCGTGCTGCTGGCGTTGGTCTGCGCCGCGGGCGTGCTCGACCCGGCGTCGTCGCTGGGCGCCGCGGTTGTGGCCGGGGTCGTGCTGGGTGCGATCGAGAACGAGACGACGCTGGCGCCGGCGCGGTCGCTTTTGAAGCAGGTTGAGGAGATGGAGTAGGCGTGCTCTGCTTGGCGAGGGTGTCGAGCGAGCGGGTCCGAGCGGTCATCGATCACGAGCAGCACGCAAAAGAAAACACTGGCGGGCGAGCCGCCAGTGCTGCAGGACGAATGACTTTCTCCGGGCGGGGACGCCCTTTGTCTCACTCCACAGTCACGGACTTCGCCAGGTTCCGCGGCTTGTCGACATCGTGGCCTCGCAGCACCGCCGCGTGGTACGCCATCAGTTGCAGCGGCACCACCGTCAGCAGCGGGCTGACCGCCTCGGGGCAGCCGGGGATGTAGATCACTTCCTCGGCGACCGAGCGGATCTCTTCGTCGCCCTCGGTGGCGATGGCGATGACATGGCCGCCGCGGCTGCGGACTTCCTCGATGTTGCTGATCACCTTGTCGTACTGGCTGCCCTTGTTGGCGATGAAGACCGCCGGCATGCCCTCGTCGATCAGGGCGATCGGCCCGTGCTTCATCTCGGCGGCGGGCATGCCCTCTGCGTGGATGTAGCTGATCTCCTTGAGTTTCAGCGCCCCCTCCATCGCGGTGGGGTAGTTGTACCCGCGCCCGAGGAAGAGCCAGTTGTTCCGCTCGACATACCGCTCGGTGATGCGCCGGATCTCGTCGTTGTTCGCCAGGATCTGCTCGATCTTGTCGGGCACCGCCTCCAGCGCGTTCATGATGCGGACGCAGCGTTCCGGCGAGGTGACGCGCCGCCTGCCCATAAACAGCGAGATCAGCGTGAGCACCGTGACCTGCCCCGTGAACGCCTTGGTCGAGGCGACGCCGATCTCCGGCCCCACGCGCAGGTACACGCCCATGTCCGTCTCGCGCGCGATCGACGAGCCGACGACATTGACCACGCCCACCGAGAGCGCGCCCTTGTCTTTCGCCTCGCGCAGCGCCGCGAGCGTGTCGGCCGTCTCGCCCGACTGGCTCACGGCGATCACCACCGTCCCGTCCTCGACGATCGGGTTGCGGTAGCGGAACTCGCTGGCGTACTCGCACTCGGTGGGGATCTTGGCGATGTCCTCCATGAGGTACTCGCCGATCATCGAGGCGTGCAGGGCCGTGCCCTGGCCGGTCAGGATGATGCGCTTCGCCTTGACGAGCTCCTTGGCGAACTGCGCCAGCCCGCCGAGCACCACCTTGCCCTCGTTGTGGTCGATGCGCCCGCCGAGCGTCGTCCGCAGCGAGGCGGGCTGCTCGAAGATCTCCTTCTGCATGAAGTGGCTGAAGGCCCCGAGCTCGATCTGCTCGAGCTCGTACTCCAACTCGGTGACCTTCGGCATGATCTCGACATTGTCGACCGTCGAGGTGCGGAAGCCTTCACGCGTGATCTTGACGACATTGTAATCGTCGAGCATGAACGCCTGGGTCGTGTGCGCCACGATCGCCGACGCGTCGGAAGCGACGATGAACTCTTCGTTCCCGACGCCGACCAAGAGCGGCGAGCCCTTCCGCGCGCACACCATCACCCCCGGCTCGCTCTCGCAGATCACCGCGATCGCGTACGCGCCCTTCACCTCGCGCAGCGCCGTCTGCACCGCGGCTTCCAGGTCGGTCCCGTTCTCGGGGTCGTACAGCTCCCCGATCAGCATCGCCAGGACCTCGGTGTCGGTCTCGGAGTGGAAGGTGTGCCCCCGTTCCTGGAGGTACTTGCGCAGAGCAGCGTGGTTCTCGATGATCCCGTTGTGGACCAGGCAGATCCCGGCCTTGTCGTCCCTGTGGGGGTGGGCGTTGGCCTCGGTGACGCCGCCGTGGGTCGCCCAGCGGGTGTGGGCCAGGCCGATCGAGCCGTCGAACCCTCCGAGTTCCTTCAGGCGGTTCTCCAGATGAGAGACGCGTCCGACGGACTTGGCGACCTCCAGCCCGTCTTCATCGGAGAGGATCCCGATCCCCGCCGAGTCGTACCCCCGGTACTCGAGCCGCTTGAGCCCCTCGATCAGGAGGGGTCTGGCCTTCTTGGCCCCGATGTAGGCGACGATCCCGCACACGCCGAACTCCTCTCAGATGGCGGCGGGCGCCGGCCCCGCCGCGGGTCCTCCGTGCCCCTGCTCGCATCCGGAGGGGCCGGGGGGTTGTACGCCGGCGGATCGCGCCGGGATCGGAGACATCGGCCCGGCCGGGCTCCGGGGTTGCGAGGATCGGCCCATGCGGGGCAGGTTCGGGGGCGCAGAAGCCGCAGGAACGGCCCTCTGGCGGGCCATCTGATGGCCTCGGCCGGTGTCTGGGAGGGGGCCGCCGCCCTGTTCGGGGCGTGGGTTCGGGGCGGGGTTTCTTTGTCTTTGGGTCCGGCGTTGCTTACGCTTGCCGGAAACCCGCCGGGCTCGGAGCCGGCCGGCGCGGGGGTCGCGCAGGCCGCGCGCCCCGTGTTCCCGGCACGCGAGCCAGCATGCCCAAACGCACAGATCTCCGGACTATTCTCATCATCGGCTCGGGCCCGATCGTGATCGGGCAGGGCTGCGAGTTCGACTACTCGGGCGCCCAGGCCTGCAAGGCCCTCAAGGCCGAGGGCTTCCGGATCGTCCTGGTCAACTCTAACCCCGCCACGATCATGACCGATCCGGCGTTCTCGGACCGGACCTACATCGAGCCCATCACGCCAGAGGCCGTCAGAAAGGTGATCGAGAAGGAGGCCCGGCTGGGAACCCCGATCGACGCCGTGCTGCCCACCCTCGGCGGGCAGACAGCCCTGAACTGCGCCTGCGAGCTCTGGGATCAGGGCGTCTTCCAGGACAACGGCATCGAGATGATCGGGGCGAACCGCGAGGTCATCCACCGCGCCGAGGACCGCCAGACCTTCCAGACCGTCTGCGAATCCGTCGGGCTCAAGACCCCGCAGAACAAGGCCGTCAAAACGCTCGCCGACGCCGAGGCCTTCCTCGAAGAGATCGGGCTGCCGGCGATCATCCGCCCCGCCTTCACCCTCGGCGGCTGGGGCGGGGGTGTCGCATACAACATCGAGGAGTTCCGCGAGATCGTCCAGCGCGGGCTCGCCGCCTCGATGATCGGCCAGGTGCAGGTCGACAAGTCCCTGCTCGGCTGGAAGGAATACGAGCTCGAAGTCGTCCGCGACAAGAAAGACAACTGCGTCATCGTCTGCGGCATCGAGAACATCGACGCCATGGGCGTCCACACCGGCGACTCGGTCACCGTCGCCCCCATCCTCACGCTGACCGACAAGGAATACCAGGCCCTCCGCGACGCCTCGTTCGCGATCATGCGCAAGGTCGGCGTCGAGACCGGCGGCTCGAATGTCCAGTTCGCGGTGAACCCGAACCCCGAGCCCAACCCCGACGGCTCCAAGCCGTTCGACTTCGTCGTTGTCGAGATGAACCCCCGCGTTTCGCGTTCGTCGGCGCTGGCGTCCAAGGCGACGGGGTTCCCGATCGCGAAGATCGCGGCCAAGCTGGCGGTCGGCTACACGCTCGACGAGCTGCGCAACGACATCACGGGCAACACGAGCGCCTGCTTCGAGCCCTCGATCGACTATGTCGTCACGAAGATGCCCCGCTGGACCTTCGAGAAATTCCCCGAGGCCGACGAGACGCTGACAACACAGATGAAGTCCGTCGGCGAGGCGATGGCGATCGGGCGCACCTTCAAGGAGTCGCTGCAGAAGGTCATCCGCTCGATGGATGTCAAACGCTTCGGCTTCGGGCTCGACAAGAACGACCAGTGGCTCGCGGCGAAAAAGGCGGTCGACGCCGGCCAGCCCCCGCCCAAGCCGGGCGAGGAGGGCGCCCTCCTCCGCACCGCAGACGACCAGCCGATCGAGTGGCCCGTCACCCCCGAGAAACTCGCCCGCAAGCTCAGCGTGCCCAGCCAGGGCCGGCTCTACTACATCCGCTACGCGATGAAGGAGGGGTGGTCGAACGAGAAGATCCACGATCTCTCGGGCATCGACCCGTTCTTCCTCGACCAGATGCGCGAGCTCGTCGACTTCGAGGACACCCTCAGCGGGTACGAGCGTCTGGAAGACATTCCCAAGGAGGTCGTGCTCGAAGCCAAGCAACTCGGCTACGCCGACGCGCAGCTCGCCAACCTCTACCTCGGCAACATCTCCAGCGAGAACATCCTCAAGGTGCGGGCCCGGCGCAAGGAGCTCGGCGTCGAGCCGGTGTACAAGCTGGTGGACACCTGCGCCGCGGAGTTCCACGCCGTCACGCCCTACTTCTACTCGACCTACGAGTCGTCGTACACCTCGTTCAGCGACACGGGCGAGGCGTCGACGCTCTTCTCAGACGAGATCCGCGTCTCCAAAACGCCGAAGGTCGTGATCCTCGGCGGCGGGCCCAACCGCATCGGCCAGGGCATCGAGTTCGATTACTGCTGCTGCCACGCCGCCTACGCCGCCGACGAGCTCGGCTTCGAGTCGGTGATGGTCAACTCCAACCCCGAGACGGTCTCGACCGACTACGACACCAGCGACCTGCTCTTCTTCGAGCCGCTCACTCTCGAAGATGTGCTCAACATCTACGAGAAGCTCGACACCGGCGCCGACGGCGAGGGAGGGCTCGTCAAAGGTTTCATCGTGCAGTTCGGGGGTCAGACGCCCCTCAACCTCGCCCACGGGCTCAAGCTCGCCGGCGTGCCCATCCTCGGCACGAGCCTCGACTCGATCGACCTCGCCGAAGACCGCGACCGCTTCGACGCACTGCTCGAAAAACTCGGCTTGGAGCGCCCCGCCAGCGGGATCGCCCGCTCGCTCGACCAGGCGATCGAGATCGCCGAGGACATCGGCTACCCCGTGCTCGTCCGCCCCTCGTATGTGCTGGGCGGTCGCGGCATGGAGATCTGCCCGGACAAGAAAGCCCTGGTCCACTACATGACCAGCGCCTTGGATGTCTCCGATCTCGACGGCGCGCCCGTCCTGATCGACAAGTTCCTCGCCGGCGCCACCGAGGTCGATGTCGATGTCGTCGCCGACTTCGACCCGACCGCCGAGAAGCAACCCGAAGGCCGACGCGCCGTCTGCTGCGGCGTCATGCAGCACATCGAGCACGCCGGCGTGCACTCTGGCGACTCGGCCTGCGTCGTCCCGCCCTACTCGCTCTCAAGGCCCGTCGAGGAGCGGATCCGCGAGATCACGCGCACGCTCGCCAAAGAGCTGCGCGTCTGCGGCCTGATGAACGCTCAGCTCGCCGTCAAAGACGAGCGGATCTACCTCATCGAGGTCAACCCCCGCGCCAGCCGCACAGCGCCGTTCGTCTCGAAGGCCAAGCACATCTCGTGGCCGAGCGTGGCGGCCAAAGCGATGCTGGGCAAAACGCTCGACGAGCTCGACGCCCAGGAGGTCCGCGACACCGGCGCGTACGCGATCAAGGAATCGGTCTTCCCCTTCCAGAAGTTCCCGGGCGTCGACTTCGTGCTCGGCCCGGAGATGCGCTCGACCGGCGAGGTCATGGGCATCGACCTGACCGTCCCCGTCGCGTATCTCAAGGCGCTCTCGGCGGCGTCCAGCGAGCTGCCGACCGAGGGCGGGGTCTTCCTCTCGGTCCGCAACGACGACAAGCCCCACGCCGTGCCGATCGCCCGCTCGCTCATGGCGATGGGCTTTACCGTGTACACGACCGAGGGCACGGGCGAGCTGCTGCACGAGCACGGGATGCGTCCGCAGGTGCTCCAGCGGATCGCGGCGGGGGCGAGGCCCAATGTCATCGACCTGATGTCCGACGGGCGGGTCACCCTGGTCATCAACACGCCCAGCCGCACCGGCTGGCAGACCGACGAGGGCAAGATCCGCGCCACCGCCGTCCGCCTGAACATCCCGATGATCACGACGATCACCGGAGCGGAGGCCGGCGTCAGGGCGATCGAGGCCAGCCGCGCAGGCGGGTGGGAGGTCAGGGCGCTGCAGGACTACGCCGAGTTGGCGGAGAAAGTCCGGGCCGAGTCTGTGGGCGAGATCTGGCCGAAGCCCGCGGTTGTCAGGGGCTGAGCGGGCTCACCGCCCGCGCGGCATCCGGTCGTACAGATCGAAGACCTCGTTCACGCGGTTTTCGGCGTTCCGTCTCCGCTCGTCGAGCAGCTGCATCGTCTCGGCGATGCGCTCGCGTTCCTCCGCGTCAGCGTTGATCATCCGATCGCGCAGCGCGTTGAAGTGGCTGCGATTCATCCCCGAGATATGCGAGAACTCGGCGCGGACGGTATCGCCCACCGCTCGCTGCTCGCTCGCCCGCAGCGCGTCGAGCCCGTCAGGGATCGGGGGCATCAGAAGGTCGCGGCCCGCCACACGCACGCGGAGTCTCCCGCACGGCGCCAGACCGCCCGTCGGCTCTCCGCCGCCGGTCAGCCTCGGCGGCAGGGGCTCGCCGTGCGCGAGCCAGCGGTCGAAGCCTTCCGATGAGACGAACGGGTTGGTCGCGGGCGCGGGCCCGCTCAGTCGCGCCTCGGTGAGCACACGGTGTTCGGCCTCCGGCCACTCGCCGAGCCTCGCCTTCCAGGCGTTCTCCATCACATCGGGCACGATCTGCTGGGGACGCGCGTCGAGCTGTGCAAAGGCGCCCATGCGCACCGCCGCGTCGATCACCCGTCCCTGACGCTGCACCTTCAGGCGCATCACATCGCCCGGATCGCGGGCGACGATCAGGTACCTCATCGTGTCAACGCTGTCGAGCTCCTGCCCGTTCATCTCCAAGATGATGTCTTCGGCGGCGAGCACATCCGCGGCGTCGAACCCCGGCACGGTCCCGCCGATCTGCACCCCCCGCGGCACTTCCCCCCCGAAGCTGACACCCATACCAGCGCGCGGTCCGCGCTGGAAGATTTCCCAGCCGATCGATTCGAGCCTCGCCCGCTGCTCGGGCGTCAGCTCGCGGTCCCGGATCATCGCTTCCAGCCGCTTCAACTCGCCGTTGACCGCTTCGATCAGCCGCTCCGACGCCCGCTCACGCTCAGCGTACTCGGCATGGTCCAAAGCCGCGATGGGGTCGGCAAGACCGGTCCCGGCAAAGAGCCCGATGGCCACAATCCCAGCCGCGGCCCGCGCCGCCGTCCCTGCCACCGCCAATCTCAGGTGCTTTCGCATATGCAACAGTCTCTGGGATCGAGGCCGCGGTTTCAACCCTCACCCTCCCCGGGCCAATTCGGCGATGGAGGAAGCGGAGTTGAGGATCCGTTCCGCCAAGACCGAGGCGGGCCGGATCAGCCAGGCCCACTCGGGCCCGCCGCGCTCGGTCAGGGTCGCCGCCTCGGCCCCCAGCGATTCGACCATCAGGGGGGGCAGGAGGTCCGCCGCCCGCTCCAGCCGCACGCCTTCCTCCCGCAGCCCCTCGAAAAACACCCGAAGCCTCCGTTGATCGATCGAGAGCGCACTCCCGCCGCCGTCCCGGCCGCTCTCTCCGCCTTTGGACCGGGCCCGCGCCAGCGAGAACTGCAGCGCCCCCTGGGCGAAGACCGCAGGCAGCCGGTCCGACCGCGGCAGCTCCAGATCCACGATCGCCGGCGGGAGCCCCTCGCGGAAAACGAGATTGCCCGGGTGCCAGTCCCCGTGGACGATCTGCCTCGGCCAGTCCGCCCAGCCGAGTCGTTGGGCCTCGCGTTCGGCCGCGGCCATCGCCCCGGCCAGCCGGGCCCCGCCCCCGTCGCCCGAGCGTTCCAGGCGTTCGCGGAGGTGTAGGGCGCCGTGGAACCCGCCTTCGGGCGCGGGATGAGAAGGCTTGAAGCTCCGCAGCGCCCGGTGAGCCGCGCCGAGCGCCCAGCCGGCCCCGCGCGTCTGCTCGGGCGAGGCGTCGTAGGGAACGCCGGAAACAAACTCCATCAACTCGTAGACATAGCGCCCGAGCTGCAGCATCGAGTTGTTCTCCCCCTTGGTGCCCAGCAGCTTCGGCACACGCACGCCCGTCGAGGCCATGTGCAGCATCGTTTCGTGCGCCACGGCGACGCGGTACGGATCGTCTCTGCCCGGCGCGAGCCGTTTCAACAGCAGGCGCTCCGAATCGGTCTCGATGAGCACCTTGGGGGAGGCGGGGTCGCCGAGGGCGAGCGGGCGGGCAGAGCGGACCATCGCGAGGTCGTAATGCCGCAGCACCGCGCCGAGCTCGGAGGGGGTGATCTGGTCCGCCTTCGTGCGGACGGCACGGTGGCGGTCGCGGGGGTCGTCCGGCCCCGGGCCCAGAAAGATCGGTTCGGTGGTGGGGGCCATCGGTCGGCCGGGCTCCCGGTTACGGCTTCAGCCCGCCTCGGCGGGGCTACTCGACATTCTGGACCTGTTCCTTGATGCGGTCGATCGCGCCCTTGATCTCGACGATCCTGCGGCTGATCAGCGCGTCGGGGCTCTTGCTCGCGATGGTGTTCGCCTCGCGGAGCATCTCCTGGCTGAGGAAGTCCAGCGTGCGCCCCACCGGGCGGTCGGCGTCGTCTTCAACAAGCTCGCCGAACTGTTCGATGTGCCCGGCCAGGCGGCTGAGCTCCTCGGCGATGTCGGTTTTCTCGGCGTACACCGCGATCTCGCGCACCAGGTCGACGGGCTCGACGGAGATCCCCGCGTCCTTGAGCATCGTTTCCAGGCGCGAGCGAAGGCGGTTCTCGTACTCGCGGACGACATCGGGCGCGCGCCCGGAGATCTCGGCCAGGCGTTCGGCGATCGCGGCCCGCTGCTGTTCGAGGTCCTCGGCGAGCAGGACGCCCTCGCGGTCGCGCATCACGATCAGGCGGGTGCACGCCTCGCCGAGCAGTTTGACGAACGCGTCGCGCGCGTGGTTGAGCCGGGACTCTTCGTTCGCCGGGGCTTGGAGCACGCCGGGCAGCGCCAGCAGCGTGCCGACATCCACCGAGAGCTCGCCGTTCTTCACCGAGTCGGTCTTGCGGACCTGGCGGATGTAGTGTTCGAGGGCGCGGTGGTTGATCTCGCTGGCGGCCGACTCGGAGGTGTCGGTGCACGAGGCGCGGAGGGTGACGGTGCCGCGGTTGATACGCTTGCGCAGCTCGCTCTCGAGCTCGGCTTCGAGGCCCTGGAGATCCTCGGGCAGCCGGATGCTGGCCTTGAAGTACTTGTTGTTGAGGGAGCGGACCTCGACGAAGTAGTGGACTCCGTCGATCTGGGCGGAGGCCTCACCGTAGCCGGTCATGCTGCGGATCACTTCGCGGGTCTCCGGTTCATGGCTCAGCCGCCGTCGCCGGGGTCGGCGAGGGGAGTCTCGCCGGTCTGTGCTTCGTTGGGCTGTGTTTCGCTGGGCGGGGGCTCTGCGGGCTGGGCCGGGGGCTGGGTGGGGGAGGTCTCGGTCTGCTGGGGTCCGGCCGGCCCGGCTTCGACCGTCGCGGGGTCGCGGTCGCCCCTGGCGGCGAAGTTCAGCGCGATCGCGATGAGCAGCCATGTCACGAACAGCCCGACGGTGCCGATCGTCAGCGCGTCGCCGGTCTTGGTGCCGAAGGCTGTCTGCCCCGAGCCCGCGCCAGCGCCGCCGAAGGCGCCGCCGAGGCCGCCGCCTTGGGGCTTCTGGATCAGCACGATGCCGATCAGCAGCAGCGAGACAAACACGAAGATCAGGACACCGACGCCCGTCAGAATCCCGCTCATGTCAGCAAGAACGACCATAGAAAAGGGTCCCATCGTCATCGCGTACGGCGTATGCCGCGGCTTTCTTCGGAGTCTCGGGGCCGCGGCCCCGACACCGGGCGGCAATGACCGGCCCGGCGCAGAGGTCATGATAGGCGGAGCGGTCGCCCCGACGAGCCGGCTCCGGGGGGGTCATTCCGAAGCGGCGCGGGCGCTTTGCATCGAGGCCCGCACGATCGGGACGAACTCGCTGACCCTCAGCGAGGCCCCGCCGATCAGCCCCCCGTCGATGGATCGCTGTCCGAACAGCCCGCTGGCGTTGGCGGGCTTGACCGAGCCTCCGTAGACGACGCGCAGCCGGTCGGCCGCCCCGTCGTACATGTCTTCCAGGACCCTCCGGATCTTCTCGTGGGCCTCCTCGGCGTCGTCGGGGGTGGCGGTCTGCCCGGTGCCGATCGCCCAGACGGGCTCGTAGGCGATGACGAGGTGCTCGATCAGGCCCTCGGCGATGCCCGCCAGGCCCGAGCGGAGCTGGATCTCGTTGACCTCGTGGGTGCGCCCGTCCTCGCGCTGTTCGCGGGTCTCGCCGATGCAGAGCACGCACCGGAGTCCGCCCTCCAGAATCGCCTTGACCTTGCGGTTGATCAGTTCGTCGTCCTCGCCGACGACATGGCGGCGCTCCGAGTGCCCGGCGAGGACCACCTGCACCCCGCAGTCGCGGAGCATGTCGACCGAGACCTCGCCCGTGAACGCCCCGTCGGGCTCGGGGCAGACATCCTGAGCGCCGAGCATGATCGGCGACTGGCGGTCGCGGAGGATGCTCTTGACAGCCAGCAGATAGACGCAGGGGGGGAAGACGGCGACATCGATCGGCGCGATCTCGCCCGCCAGCGCGTCGGCGACGCCGCGGATCAGCTCCGACGCCGTTTTCAGCGTCGTGTTCATTTTCCAGTTGCCGCCGACGAACGGCCTTCTCTCGGACATACCGCCTCCGTGACAGGACGATCGGGCATCCCTGCCTGCAGCCGAGTGTACCGCGGCGGTTGGCGGGGCCGCGTCCGCTCGGACCCGACAGCCCCAAAGGGGGCGGTGCGTCGGGGCGGGGCTCGTTTCCCGCCCTGCTCTCAGCCCCTGGGCCCGGCGGAGCGGACCTCGTCGGGCATGTCGAACTTCCTGTCGTTCTCGCGGAACGCCTCGGCCAGCTGCTTGGCCTTCTTGTCGTAGGCCTCCGGATCGTTCCATGTGTTGCGGGGCTTGAGGACCTCGGCGGGGACGCCCTTGACGCCGGTGGGGATGTAGAGCCCGAAGACAGGGTCGGTGTCGACGGGGGTGTCGCGGAGCGAGCCGGTCATGATGGCGGTGACCATCGCCCTTGTGTACTCGAGGTTGAATCGCTTGCCGACGCCGTAGGGCCCGCCGGTCCAGCCGGTGTTGAGCAGCCAGACGGTCGAGTTGTACTTCTTGATGCGCTCGGCGAGCATCTCGGCGTACTGGACGGGGGGCCTCGGAAGGAAGGGCCCGCCGAAGCAGGGCGAGAAGTTGGCGACGGGCTCGGTGACGCCTGCCTCGGTGCCGGCGAGCTTGCTGGTGTACCCGTTGATGAAGTAGTACATCGCCTGCTCGGGCGTGAGGCGCGAGACGGGCGGGAGGACGCCGTAGGCGTCGGCGGTGAGGAAGACGACATGCTTGGGGTGGCCGCCGACCGATGGGATCTTGGCGCCGGGGATGAAGTCGACGGGGTAGGTGACGCGCGTGTTCTCTGTGAGCGACCCGTCGTCGTAGTCTGGGTCGCGGGTCTTGTCGTCGATGACGACATTCTCGAGGACGGAGCCGAATCGGATGGCGTTCCAGATCTGGGGCTCGCCCTCTTCGCTGAGCTTGATGCACTTGGCGTAGCAGCCGCCCTCGAAGTTGAAGACGCCGTCGGGCCCCCAGCCGTGCTCGTCGTCGCCGATCAAGGCGCGCTCGGGGTCTGCCGAGAGCGTGGTCTTGCCGGTGCCCGAGAGGCCGAAGAAGAGGGCGACATTGCCCTCGTCGTCCTTGGCGACATTGGCCGAACAGTGCATCGGGAAGACGCCCTGGTCGGGCATGTCGTAGTTCATCGCGTAGAAGATGCTCTTCTTCATCTCCCCCGCGTACTCGGTGCCGAGGATCACGACCGTCTTGCGCTCCATCGACTGCACGATGATGATGGGGGACTTGACGCCGAGTTCGGCCTGCTCGGCCTCGGTCAGGCGCCGGCGCCCGGCGTTGATGACCGTCCAGTCGTGGTTCCAGTCTGTGCTGCCCCCCGCCGCGGCCGAGCCCTGGCGGATGAACAGCGTCTGGGCGAACAGATTGTGCCACGCCTGCTCGGTGACGACGCGGACGCCGAGGCGGTGGCGAGCATCAGCGCCGGCGAAGCCGTCGAAGACATAGAGCTGCTCGGCGGTCTCGTTGAGGTGGTCGGTGGCGATCTGGAGGACGCGGTCGAAGTTCTTGGGGGTGATGGGCTGGTTGACCTTGCCCCACCAGATTTTGTCGTGGATGCCCGGGGTGTCTTCGAGGTACTTGTCGGTCGGGCTCCGTCCGGTGCGGTCGCCGGTCGAGCAGTTCAGCGCTCCGTTGGAGGCGAACCGTCCCTCGCCCGCGGCCAGCGCACGCTCGATAAGCTCGGCGGGCGCGATGTTGTGCAGGGCCTTCTCAAGGCGGAGATTCACGCTCGCCGCAGTCGTGCCGGACATCGAAAACACCTCCGTGGGGTGGAATGCTTTGGGGAGCCTCAAGCCTAGGCGGCAAGCAACACGCCGGCCCTGTTTCCGTTGCCGGACAGGCGTCATCGGGCTAGTGTTGACCCCGGCGGATGCCCGCCGAACATCTGATGGAGGCCGTAGCTCAGTCGGTTAGAGCACCTGGTTGTGGTCCAGGAGGTCGCGGGTTCGAATCCCGTCGGTCTCCCTTCATCAGGCATGTTGTGCCGCCCGGCCGCCCCGAGAATCGCGGGCAACGCCGGGCGGCGGCCGTTTGGCCAAGGCTCGTCTTCCCCCCGGCTCGGGCCTTTACCGGGCCCGGCCTGCCCCGCGCGGCCCCCCACAGCCAAAGTGCAACGCCTGCTAGAACCCGAGCGTCCGGAGCGTCCGCTCGACCGACGCCAGGTACGCATCCCCGAACAGACGCGTGTGCACCAGCAGCGGGTAGATGTTGTACAGGTCGCGCCGGGACTCAAAAAATCCGTTGCGTATCGGACGCAACTCGTCGTACCGCTCGAAAAACACCCGCCCGAAGGTGGAAAACATCGTGATGAACGCCAGCTCGACCTCCGGGTCGGCGTAGTAGATCGCCGGGTCGATCAGCCCCGCGACGCGTCCGTCGCCAGCGAGCACATTGCCCGACCAGACATCCCCGTGGATCAGGCCGGGCGGCGCCGCGTCGCCGATCAGTTCGTCCAGCTTCGCAGAGAGGGCCTCGACCCGGGCGACGAGCTTGCGGCCGCAGCGCCCCGCGCGGGCCGTCTGCTCGGCCATCTCGACCAGGCGGCGACGGCCGAAGAACGACGCCCACGACCCGTCCCACCCGTTGGGCTGCGGGAGGCCCCCGATCAGCGTGTCGAAGCCGAGGCCGTAGGCGTCCTGCGGTTCGCCCGCGTCGGTCGGCGTGATGTCGTGCAGGGCGGCGAGGATTTCCGCGGCGTGGCGAGCGCCCTCGCGCCCCAGCCCGCCCGCTTGCTGGATGTACGCCATCGCCAGCAGATCGTCGTCGTCGATAAACACCTCGGGCACGGGCAGCGACGAGTGCTCGGCGAGGTAGCGGAGCATCCGCCCCTCAATATCGAGCTTCGAGCCCGGCTCGCCGGCCTTGACGACCACGCGCCTCCCGTCGGCGAGACTCGCGAGGCGGACATCCGCCACGCACCCGCCCGAGAGGCGTTCGACGCGTTCGACGGGCGAGCCAAGCGACGCGAGGATCCGTTCTTCGATGGGTGCTCCGCTCATGACGCCAGCGTCGGCGGTCGGGCGGGCGGTGTCAACCTCAGCCCCGCACGGGCGAGCGGCAGGCCTCGACGAGGGCTTCGAGCTGCTCGAACGACGACTCGACCGTCCCGCCGGCGGTGAGGCAGCCGGCGCTCTCGGCGGCCAGGCGCCCCAGCGCCGCGAACCCGAAGGTCGCCGCGGAGCTCTGCAGACGCATCGCGATGCCGCGGCAGCGTTCGACATCCGAGGCGGCCATCGCCTCTTCCAACTCGTCGGCCATGCGTGAGAGTTCATCGGTGAAGCTGTCGAGCAGCGCCGGGGGCAGGTCCGCGGCTCTGCGGTTGTCGCTGGCCTGCTTGCGGCAATCGCGCTGGACGATCAGGAACTCGGCCGCGGCGCGCAGCAGCAGCGATTCGTCCATCGGCTTGAGCAGATACGCGTCGGCGCCGGAGGCGGTCATGCGGGCCTTTGCGCCTTCCGAGGCGTCGCAGGTGGTGAGGATGACGGGCGTGTGCGAGCCGATCTCCCACATCGCGGCGATCAGGTCGCGCCCGGTCTGCTCGCCGAGGTTGAACTCGGCGATCACCAGGTCGCAACCCTCCTTGACCATGGCGATCGCGTTGTCGACACACTTTGCTGTTCGGATGCGCAGCTGCGTCCGGCGCAGGAAGTGCTCGACCACGCGCCGGTCCAGCTCGGAAGGATCCACCAGCACGACCGTCCCGACCAGGTCCGCCGGCTCGACAGCCTCCAGGCTGTACCAGTCGCTGAACGGGTCGGCGCGCAGGAAGTCGGAGACCTTGATCGGCTTGGTGAACTCGATGCCCACCTCGTGGATCGTGCTGCGCACATAGCGGCAGCGACGCACCACGCCCTCGATCAGCTTCGGCCCGTCGGTCACATGCGGCAGCACCATCGCGACGGGCGTGTCGGGGTGCACATACGCGTTGTGCAGCACGGAGATGCCGCCCCGCGAGAGGTTGCGGCATGCGACGCGGATGTTCGTCCCGCCCCCGTCGCGCTTGATCCGCATGTGGACCTTGTCCAGGCGGAATGGGTGACGCACGAAGGAGCGTCCCTTGGCGGCGACTTCCGTCTTGCCGAGTTCGATCGATTCGAGCGTGCGGTCGAGCTCGTGCCCGCTGATGCCCAGCGAGTTGACGCGCCCGCAGTTCGCCCCGCCGATGCGGCTCTGTGTGCCGTGATCCATGCCCAAGACCTCCCCGGTCCTTGGCCCGGGTGATGCCGGGCTTCAGGCCGGAGATCGGCCGGAAATCATCGTTGCTGCAATGGATGGGGCGTTTTCGGACCCTCGATTCCGCGGCGCGTGCATGATGCGGCGCTCAGGGACCGCCGCGATCGGGTGTCCGGGCCTCAGACATCAAGGTTCTTGACATCCAGTGCGTGGTCCTCGATGAATTTTCGGCGCGGCTCGACATGCTCGCCCATCAGCGTGGTGAACAGGTACTCCGCCTCCTGTCCCATGTCCCAGGTCACGCGGAGCAGCACGCGCCGCTCGGGGTCCATCGTGGTTTCCCAGAGCTGTTCGGCGTCCATCTCGCCCAGCCCCTTGAAGCGCTTGACTTCGAGGCCGCGCCGCCCGATCTCGTGGAGCGCGTCGAGGATGGCGGGGATGTTCTCGGCCTCGACAAACTTCTCGGCGGGCGAGTCGCCCTCGCCGTCGCCCTCGGCCTCTTCGGGCGACGATGCGGGGCGGCGGATCGCGCCCTTGGCCTCGGTGACCCAGGCGAAGCGGGCGGGGAGCGTGGCGCCGGTGATCGACTCTTCCTGCTTGAGGCCGTAGTCGTCGATCTCCAGCCCGAGCGAGGCGAGTTCTTCGAAGACGCGTTCGAGCTCGCGGTTTTCGTGCAGCTCGCGGATGGTCGCGACGCCGACGCCCGAGGCGGGGCCTTCGACCTCGACCGCTTCTGCGTCTTCTTCTGCGGGCTCGGTCGGTCGGTCGTCTGCGAGGCGCAGGCCCTCGGACTCGACGCGCGCGTGCGCCTCGGCCTCCGACCAGCAGAAGACCTCGCCCGAGCCCTCCGGCCCCTGCCAGGTCAGGCGGAAGCGGGGGAGGCGCCCCTTGCCCTCGGGGTCGCTCTCGCGCGTCTCCAGCAGGTCGGTGAAGCGGACGCCCCGGCGTTCGGCGATCTCGACAAGCTCGCTGAGCCTGCGCAGGCGGCTCACGGCCCTTCTGAGGTCCTGGCCCTCGATCCGCTTGATCTCGGGCGCCTCGCCACCGATCTCAGACAGGCCCGTGATGTCGCGGACGATCAGCGCCGAGGACTCGAGCCCGATCTCCGTCAGGCGGTCGGACATCTCGCGCTGGTTGATCACATACGCCGTCTTCTTGCCGCGCGCGAGCTGGAAGAGCGGGGGCTGGGCGATGTACACATGCCCTTTGCGGATCAGCTCGGGCATCTGGCGGAAGAAGAAGGTGAGCAGCAGCGTGCGGATGTGGCTGCCGTCGACATCGGCGTCGGTCATGATGACGACCTTGCCGTAGCGGAGGCGGCTGATGTCGAAGTCCCCGCCGATCCCGCAGCGGAGCGCCGCGATCAGCGTGCGGATCTCCTCGAAGCCGAGGATCTTGTCGATGCGGGCCTTCTCGACATTGAGCAGTTTGCCTCGGAGGGGGAGGATCGCCTGTGTGTCGACATCGCGGCACTGGGTGGCGCTGCCGCCCGCGGAATCACCCTCGACGATGAACAGCTCGCTCCGCTCGACATCTTTGGTCTTGCAGTCGCGGAGCTTGTGGGGCATCGAGCCCGAGTCGAGTGCGCTCTTACGCCGGGTGAGCTCGCGGGCCTTGCGTGCCGCCTCGCGCGCCTGCGCGGCCATGACGCCCTTCTGGCACAGGCGTTTGGCCTCGGCCGGGTTTTCTTCGAGCCACTGGTTGAGCGCGTCGGAGACGGCCTGGGCCGTGAACGCCTCGATCTCGGGGTTGAGCAGTTTTTCCTTCGGCTGGTTGTTGAACGCCGGGTCGGGCAGCTTGACCGAGACAATCGCGATCATGCCCTCGCGGAGGTCCTCGCCCGAGGGGCTCGGGTCTTTCTCGCGCAGCAGGCCGGACTTTTTGGCGTAGTTGTTGAGCGTGCGCGTCAGCGCGACCTTGAAGCCCTGCCCGTGGGTGCCGCCGTCGACATTGTTGATGTTGTTGGCGAAGGTCAGCAGCGTCTCGTTGTACCCGTCGTGGTACTGCAGCGCGACCTCGCAGATCAGGCTGCGTTCCTCGTCTTCACGCTTGGCGTAGATCGGGCGGCAGACGGCCGTCTTGCTCGCCATCAGGTGCTTGACATATTCGAGCAGGCCGTTCTCGGCCCGGAAGGTCTCAGAGCGGGGCTTGCCGTCGGCGCCCACTCGCTCGTCGGAGAGGCGGATCGTCACGCCGGGGTTGAGGAACGCCAGCTCGCGCAGGCGCGTCTGCAGGATCGTGAAGTCGAAGTCGGTCTCGGGGAACAGCGTCGAGTCGGGGCGGAAAACGACGGCGGTCCCGGTGGTCCTGGCCGCGTCCTTGGGGATCGGGCCGACGACCTGCAGCGGCTCGACGACGCGTCCGCGCTCGAAGACGATGCGGTAGACCTTGCCGTCGCGGTAGATCTCGCACTCGAGGAACTCGCTGAGCGCGTTGACGCAGGAGACGCCGACGCCGTGCAGGCCGCCCGAGACCTTGTACGCCGAGCCCTCCTGGCCGAACTTGCCTCCGGCGTGGAGGATGGTCATGACGACCTCGACGGCGGGCTTGCCGTCGAGGGCCGGGTTCTCGTGCTTCATGGGGCCGACGGGGATGCCCCGCCCGTCGTCGACGACGCGTACCGAGCCGTCGGCCTGAACCGTGACACTGATGATCGTCGCGTGCCCGGCCATGGCCTCGTCGATCGAGTTGTCGACGACCTCGTACACCAAGTGGTGCAGGGCGCCAAGGCCGGTCCCGCCGATGTACATGCCGGGCCGTTTGCGGACCGCTTCCAGACCTTCGAGGACGGAGATCTGTTCCGCGTCGTACGCGCCTTTGCCGGGCTGTGTCGTCTCTGGCATACCGTCGCTTTCTGAGCCCTCCGAGCGGCCGGAAGGCCGTCGGTTGGTCGTGTTGCGTTTGTCGCTTGGAAGGCAGCGGGCGGCTCACGCTCCGGGCGCAACGCCGCCGCTTCCGGCGAGCCCATCATTATAGCGCGCACGCCGTTCTCAGGCCGACCAAACCGGCCCGTTGTCAGGTGTGATTGAGCCCCCGCCCGGGTCCCTGCGGGCAGGCTCGGCGTGGGTGGATCGGTCCGGCTCTAGGGCACGATCCGGACCAGGCTCCGGCCCTCGGACAGGAGTTCGTACATCAGCTCGATGTCGTCGTCGTGCATCCGTACGCACCCCATCGACATGCTCCGCCCGATCGAGTCGGGCTCGATCGTCCCGTGCAGCCCGTAGCTGGTGTGGACCGACGCCTCGCCGATCCCCTCGATCCCGATCCAGTAGCGGCCGATCGGGTTCTCCGGGTCGTTGGGCTTGTAGCTCTCGAAGGTCCGCGGGTTGGTCCAGCCCGGGTTGATCACCTTCGAGCCGCTCATCACGCGGAACTCGCCCACCGGCGTGCTGTTCTCTTCACCCAGCCCCACATCGAACGAGCGGATGAACAGCCACGACTGCGGCCGCTCCGGGTCGCCCCACCACAGGTCCAGCCGGTAATCGCTCTTGTGCACCACCGCGTGGAACGGCCCGCGCACCAGCTTGAGCGACTGCCCCGCCCGGATCCGTTGCGGCGAGTCGATCCGGTTCACACGCGTGACCAGGCGCCAGTCGACATGCAGAGTCTCGCGACGCACGATGCGGCTGAGCACATCGCCCGAACGCACGCTGTAGTTCATCGTCACCGGGTCGCCCGGGTGCACGCGGGGCGAGAACACGAGCTCGTCGTTCAGCGAGCCCAGGCGGTCGCGGAGCCTGGCGCCGTCGGCGGGGCGGTCGCCCGCGCGCCGGAGCGCCTCGGTCAGCACGCCGCGGGCCTCAACGAGCCGGTTCTCACGCACGAGGCGTTCGGCCCGCTCCAGCTCGCGCTGGGTCTCGTTGGAGATCGCTCCGCGCGAGGTCATCGGGGCGGTCTCCCGAGGCGGCGCCTCGGTCCGCGCCGCAGGCGAAGGCTCGGTGCGTGTCTCGGGACCGGATTCAGGCCGGGTCTCGGTCCGGGATTCGGTTCGGGCTGCAGGCCGGGTGTCCGACGCTTGGGGGAAGATCGTCGGCGTCGTCGCCTGCGAGATCAGCACCGGCTCGGGCTCGGGCCGGCGCTCGCGCGTCTGTGTCGGCGGGTCGGAGAGCAGTTCGCGCGTCCGAGGGCCCGCGTCGCCGGACTCGTTGGCGCCGAGGTAGGCGGGAGACTGGATCGGCGCCTCGCCGACCGCCGCAAGCTCGGGCGCCTCGGCCCCCGAACGGTCGCGGAAGACCGCCCAAGCCAGCGAACTCGCGCAGACCACCGCCAAGGCGAAAATCGCCGGACGCTTCCAGTTGCGACGGCGTCTGCGCCGCCCGCCCATGGTCATCGCCCACGATCTGCTCGAACGCTGCTGAGAAGGAAGTGACATCGGTGCATCCCTGCCGTTGTTTCCGCCCGGGCGCGATCCGGGCGGCAAGTCCTGTGGTCAGTCTTCAGTATCACCCTTCGGCGGTTGCGGCGAAAGGCCGCCAGATCGACGCCAGATCTTCGTCGGCGTCGCGACCGCGTCGAGCGTCCGGTCGTGCCCCTCCGTAGGCACAGAATCGACCAACTGTTCGTCGAAACACACGCCGACCGCCAGCGGTCCGGCGGCCCCGCCGACCGCATCCCGGCAACGCCGGACAAACCGATCGTAGAAGCCCGCGCCCCTTCCCAGCCGTCCGCCATCGCGGCCAAACGCCAGACCGGGCACAAGCACGCACGAGAGCGAGAAGATCTCGACGCGGGGCGCGGATGTGGATGGTTCGGGGACATCGTGTCGGCGAACCACAAGCCCGCCACGCTCCCGGTCGATCGAGGTGACCAGCGCCGGCGTCATCGATTTCGAGTCCCAGTCGATCCGGGGCAGGCAGACCTCCCGCTCCGAGGCGATCAGGGCCTCCGCCAGCGGCCCGAGGTCCACCTCGCCGGGAATCGGGGCGAAGACCATCACCGGCCCCTCGCCGAGCAAGTCCGAGGCGAGCAAGCGGTCGCAGAGTTCGCGCGAGCGGGCCGCCGCCGCGGGCTGGTCGATCCCCGCCAGCATCCGCTTCATCTGCGCCCGCAGGTGTCGCTTTTCGTCCCGCACGCTCACGGCGCCTCCCCCTTTCGGCGGGAGTCCCGGGCGGCTTGCTCCGCCTCATCGCGCAGGGCCTTTCGGGCCTCCCGGACGAGTTCGAGGCGTTCCTTGAGCGTTTTTTCGTAGCCGCTCTCGGTCGGAAGGTAGTACCGCTGCTCGACGCCGAGGTAGTCCTGGGGCGTGATTCCCCCGATGGCGACATACGCCGCGTCGTGGCTGTACTGATACCCCTTGCCCTTGGCGAGCTTCTGTCCCGGTGTGTGGACGCCCTTGAGGGTGTTGCTGTCCTGGATGAACGGGGGCACCGGGCGGGTCCGCCCCTCGCGGAGGTCTTCGGCCGCCTTCTCGATCGCCATGTACGAGGCGTTGCTCTTGGGGCTGAGGGCGAGGAAGACGGCGGCCTGGGCGAGCGTGATCCGAGCTTCGGGCATGCCGATCCGCTCGACGAGCTGCCACGCGGCATTGGCCACCATGATCGCCCTTGGCTCGGCGTTGCCGATGTCCTCGCTGGCGAGGATCGCAAGGCGCCGCGCGATGAAGCGCGGGTCCTCGCCGGCTTCGAGCATCAGCGCGATCCAGTAGACAGCCGCGTCGGGGTCCGAGCCCCGGACGGACTTGATCATGGCGCTGGCGGCGTCGTAGTGCTCGTCGCCCGTCCCGTCGTAGACCGCCGCTTTCTGCTGGATCGAGTCCTCGGCGACCTGTCGGTCGATCACGATCTCCCCGGTCTCTGTGCCATGAGACGACGAGAGCACCGCGACCTCGAGGGCCGTCAGCGCCCGCCGGGCGTCGCCGTCGCTCTTGGTCGCCCAGACGCGGAGGGCGTCTTCGTCGGCGCGGACTTTGAGGTTGCCGTAGCCCCGTTCGGGGTCGGCGATCGCCCTTTGGAGCACGCCGACGATGTCGTCCTCGGTGAGGGGTTCGAGCCTGAAGAGCGTGCTGCGGCTGACGAGCGCCGAGTTGCACGCGAACATCGGGTTCTCCGTCGTCGCCCCGATCAGCGTGATCAGCCCGCGCTCGACATCGCCGAGCAGGACATCCTGCTGGGCCTTGGTAAAGCGGTGGATTTCATCCAGAAACAGGATCGTCCGGGGCCCGCCGTCTTCGACGCGCCGCGTCGCCTCGTCGATGATCTCGCGGATGCGCTTCACGCCGACGCTCGCGGCGTTCTCGCGCTCGAAGCGTCGCTTCGTCGCTCCGGCGATGACACCGGCGAGGGTGGTTTTGCCGGTTCCGGGGGGTCCGTGGAGGATGAGGCTGGTGATCGCGTCGGCGTCGACCATCCGCCGGAGGAGTTTGCCCTCGCCGATGATGTGTCGCTGGCCGGCGACCTCGTCGAGCGTGCGCGGGCGCATGCGGACCGCGAGGGGCTCGACACCCGCGCGGGCCTGCTCCCTCCGGGCCTGGAAGAGGTCAGCCATCGGCCGAACAGTAAGCGGGGCGGAGATCGGCCGGATCGCTCTTTGTGGGGAGAGCGGGCGCAGGGCGCGGGGCATTGCTTCGGCCTTCGGCCGAGGCTGGGTTCGGGTGGGCGTTCGGGGCTTCGCAGCGCAACGAAAACCTGCGGCCGCAGGCCGCTTCCTCCCCAGCGCCCTGCGCCCTGCACCCCGCACCCCGGTTTCTTCTTGAGGATTCTGCCCCCGTTCGTAAACGCTTGCTAACATCGCCCGCCGTGAGCGTGGCCCTCTGGATCATCGCGGGCCTTGCCGCCCTGATTTTCGCCGGTTTCGTCACGCGCTGGCTTCTGAACAATCCGTGGGGCGATGTGGTCGGGGGGCTGCTCTACCGGTTCGGGCGGGGGTATCTCCTCGTTTTTCAGCGTCTGCGCGTGCGCGGGGCGGATCAGGCGCCCGAGGGCCGGAAGCCGGGGCCGCTGATCGTCGTCGCCAATCACACGGCCGGGGTCGATCCGCTGTTGGTGCAGGCGGCCTGCCCCTTCCCGATCCGCTGGGTGATGGCCCAGGACATGCGCCATCCGTGGCTGGAGCCGATCTGGAAGTGGCATCGGGTCATCTTCGTCGATCGCGAGCACCCGACCTCGGGCGGTTTCCGCGAGGCGCTCCGCCACCTCAAGGACGGCGGGGTGCTGGGCATCTTTCCCGAGGGCGGGCTCGAGCGCCCCGCCAAGACCCTCCGCCCCTTCCTGCCTGGTGTGGGCGTCTTGGTCAGAAAGACCAAGGCCCCGGTGCTGCCGATCCTGATCGACGGCGGTCCGCCGGTCGACCCGGCGTGGGCGAGCCTCTGGCGCCCTGGGAAGTACACGGTGCACATCAAGGCGCCGGTCGAGCTGGCGACGGAAGGTTCATCCGAAGAGATCGCCGCGGAACTGCAGAACCTCTATCGCGAGTGGACGGGCTGGGAGGTCAGCAGCGAGCCGGCGCCGCCCGACGCTCGCGGGGGCAAGGGCACGCGCAGACGCTCAGCTTCCAGATCCGGACGGTGAGGACGATTCCTCGATCAGTCGCCGCACCGCATCGAGCCGCCGCTGGTGGATCTCACGCCCGGGCTCGATCTCGCCGAGGGCGACGAGGTGACGCTCGGCGTGGCGGAGTTCGCCTGCCCGCAGCGCGATCGTCGCGGCGAACTCACGCGTCGAGGCGTCGAAGGGCGCGATCGTCGCGGCCCGGTTCGCCTTCGCCAGCGCGCTTCCGAACCTTTCGAGTTCGGCATAACGCCTTGCGAGTTCGGCGGCGTACGCCGGAGAGTGCTGCTCGCGAGCATCGAGCCATTCGAGGTGCTCGATGGCGATCTCGTCCTCGCCGCTGGCGCGGGCGTGGCGGACGAGGCGTCGGCGTGGCTCGGGGTCGTGGGGCATGAGCGTCGCAAGGCGTTCCCAGAGCGCCCGTGTCTCGTCGTCGAGCCGGTCGCCTTCAGAAGCCGAAGCCGCGGCGGCTCGGAGCAGGCCGACATGCTCGGGGTGCTCGGCGAGGAGGATGCGCAGGCGGAGCGGGTCGGGCCCGCCGCCGGAAGCCTCTTTGGCGAGCGCATCGAGCAGGTCCTCGGTGGAGGGCTGGCCTTCGGGCGGCAGCACGCCCCACGAGCGGAGGTCTTCGCGCGCCCGGATCATGAAGAGCTTCATGAACTCGTCCACCTCGACTTCGAGGACGGCGCGCACGGCGTCGCGCTCCGACTCGCCCTTGGCGTAGCGGTCCATGAGCTCCAGCGGCGCGCGGTCGCCCCACGCGTCGACGATGAAGCGGTACATCCACGCGCCCTGCGCGTACGCCAGGGTGCGGTCGGCGGGACGCTCGGGGCGGATGAAGCCCAGGTTGATCTTGTCGAGGTCGAACAGGCGGCCTTCGCGGTACGCCGAGGCGAGCAGGCCGATCCACTCGGGCGGCATCGGCCGGTCTTCCAGGTGGACGGCCGCGGCTTCGGTGAACCAGTGGGGGATGCGGTTGCGTGTGCGGCTGAGCGTGACGGTGTGGGCGTACTCGTGCTGGAGCACGCGGGCCCAGTCGTAAAACCCGACGGACTGACGCGCGCCGCCCCGCGGCGATTCCATGGCGATCACCGGTCCGGTGGCCGCGGCCATGGTGTGGATCGCGGGCATGCCGGTGATGCGGACGCTGAACCACTCGTGATCGGGCATGAGCTCGATGGTGGTTCTGCGCGGGGGGGTGTGGTCGATCCCGCCGGGCCCGTCGCCGGCGACGCGCTGGTGGATGCGTTCGGCTTGCTCGATCATCTCGCGCGCGAGCAGGGCGTCGATGCCGGGCTTGTAGCGGACGATGAAGTGATCGCTCTCGAGCGTGTTGTAGCTCGCGAGCTCTTCGATCACGCGGAAGCTGTTTTCCGCCCGGCGGTTGAAGGGGTCCATGCGGACGGCGCGCCGGAGCCAGAGGCGAGCGCGGTCGTCGCGTCCGGACTGCATCTCGAGCAGCCCGAGTTCGAGCACGGGGTCGGCCCAGGTGGGCAGGAGCGCGTTGGCGCGTTCGAGCAGGTCGGCCGCTTCGTCGTACTGGCGTCCGAAGGCGAGCTCGCGGCCGGCCTCGTAGAGCGCCAGCGGCGAGCCGGGGGAGCGGGCGTCGAACGCGCTGAGCAACGCTTCGGCGTCGGCGAAGGCGAACGACGAGGCGACGAGCGCCGCCTCGACCGCCAGCGCCTCGCGCATCTGCGGGTAGCGGGCGAGCGTGGGGCGGAGCGCTCGCAGCCCCGCCTCGGCGTCGCCCTGACGGAGCATCGTTCTGGCGCGCAGGAGGTCGGCGTAGACGGAGTTCTGGCGCCCCGCCCCGTGGACCTCCGAGGCGAGGGCGTCGAGTCGTGCTGCGATCTGCGTCGCGCCGGCGAAGTCGAACCCCTCGACGCGCATCCGGCCTGCGAGGTACCACGCGCGGGCCAGGCCCGGGTTCAGGCGGATGACCTCGTTGAGCGCGTCGGCCGCCTCGGAGAACTGACGCTTGCTGAAGAGCAGCTCGGCCTCGGCGAGGCGGACGGTCCAGTCGAGGCGGTCGACCTCGTCGCGCCCGCGCGCGAGCAGACGCATGAGCGCCTGGAAATCCGAGGCGACGCCCGCCCCGGCGGCGCTGGGCCCGAAATAGTTCAGGCGCAGCGTCATCGCGGTGGCGAAGGCCGCGATCGCGCCCGCGTCGTCGGAGAGCGCACGGCGCGGGGTCTCGCGCAGCAGGCGGGCGGTCTCCGCCTCGGCTTCTTGCAGTCTGCCCGCCGCGACGAGCGCCTGCGCCCGCAGCGCGGCGGCCCGGATGGAATCGTCGCCTTCGAGCAGCGCAAGAGCGTTCGACAGCTCGCCCCGCATCACCTTGGCTTCGGCTCGCACGAGCGTCGGCGTCAACTCGTCGTCGAGCGCGGGGTGGTCGAGGAGCCCGCGTCGCAGCGCGACCGTCGCGAGCGAGCCGGGCTGCTGCAGGTCTTCGGTGGTCCAGAGCCCGTGGAAGAGGCGCAGGCGGCGCGCCGATTCTTCATCGATGAACTCTGAATCGAGCAGGCGGCGCACGCTCGGCGAGATGTCTCGGCGTTCGGTCGGCGCCGGCGCGTCGAGCGCGCCCTCGGGGGCCGTGCTCGGACGCCCCTCGGCCTGCGCCAGCGCGTGTGCGGGCGGCAGCGCCGCGACGAAGATCGCAAGAGCCGGGGCGAGCCGCCGCCTCATCGGCGACCCTCGGCGAAATCGTCGCGGATATCGACATCCCAGCCCTCGCCCGGGGGGTCGGTGTCGATCACGCCCTCGGGCAGCGGCTCGTTGAAGCGCACATTGATGAGCTGCACGATCGATTCGTCCTCGTCTGCGGTCTTTGTCCAGGCCATGCGAGGGAGCAGGCGCAGCGGGCCTTCGGTGCTCTGCTGGTACCAGATCCGCACCTCGGTGAGCTCCAGTTCCCTCGCGAACGCGGGTCGGGGGACGAGGCGGAGCTGGAAGGTGGTTCTCCGCGAGGCGAAGTCGATCAGTTCGTCGTCCCACAGCCCCTCCTCGACGGGGACGAGCGTCGCCTCGAAGCGTTCGACGATGTCGTCGCGCTTCTGGCCGATCGGGATCGGGAACGGGCCCTCGCCGAGGCGGAGCGGGTCGAACGCCTGGCCCTCGGGCACGACGCGGCGCTTGATGAACTGGCGCTCGCGCGGATGCTTCTCGACGACCCACGAGCCGTCGAAGATGTAGACCATCTCGCGGTCGCGGTGGAGGACGCCGCCGACCTGCATCGTGTCGAAGTTGACGGCGAAGGCGCGTCGGTCGGGCGCATCTTCGCTGGCGGGCTCGGAGCGGTAGAAGAGCGTGCCGGTGCGCGTCTGGATGTCGCCGGCGACGGCGAACTCTCGCTGGTAGCGGATGCCGGCGCGGAGGGTGCGGATGCCGTCGCCCTCGCGTTCGAGGGCGAGGAGGAGATCGTCGGCGGTTCGGATCGGGGCCGAGTCAGGCGCAGCGGCCGGCGTGGGGTCGGCGGGCTCGGCAGCCGCGGCGTGCAGCATCGCGCTCTGGAGCGTCGTGAGGGTCATGAGCAATAAGGTCGCAAGCGTTGTCATCGTGGGCACCCTCCTGGCGGTGATTGTCCGCACCCGCGGCTGGTTGTATCGGGCGGGAGGGCTCATGGAGCAACAACCGGCCCGATATTGCGCACATTCCCGGATGGTCCGGGCCCCAATCCGATTCTTTATGCGTCGTCGGGGGGCTCGCCGGGCCCGCGATCGGGCGTGGGGTCCGGCGCCCGGTCGAGGCGTGCGAGAAAGTCGCGGAGGATGGCGGCGGCGGCCAGGGCGTCGCGGAGACGCTTCTTCTGGGCGTGGGTCAGCCCGCTGCCGGCCATCGCCCAGTCCGCCTCGGCGCTGGTCAGGCGTTCGTCCTGAAAGCGGGTGACGCGTCCGGAGCGTTCGGCGAGGCGTGCGGCGAACCCGCGGACGAGCTTTGCGCGCGGGCCCTCGGTGCCGTGCATGTTCAGGGGCAGGCCGAAGACGAGCTCGCCCGAGGCGTCGAGGTGCTCGTCGATCGCGGCGAGGAGATCACGCAGGAGCGCCTCGCCGGCGTCGTGGGCGATGGGCGTCTCGATGACGCCGATCGGGCTTGAGCCGGTGACCTGATCGCCGACGGCGATGCCTGTGCGCCTGTCGCCGAGATCGACGGCGAGGTATCGCGTGTGCGCCGTGCGCGGGGCGAAGCCGGGGGTCATGGGCGAGGCCCCGGTCTTGAGACTGTGGCGCTGGCGGCTCGCCCGCCAGTGTTTTTTGTGTTCCCATCGCCCCGGAGGGGCGATGGGTTGTAGCCACGGGTGGAGCATCGTCCGGAGCGGAGCGCAGGACGCTGCGGAACCCGTGGAAGACGGTGCAAAGAAAGAGTCCGCCCTGAAGGGGCGGCGGAAGTGTGCGATCCAGGAGTTCCTTCGCCCCTTCGGGGCTCTTTAGATTTGTTTGTTGTTTTCCACGGGTTGCGCACATTCCGACGCGGGGCGTCGGCCTGTGCTCCACCCGTGGCTACAGCCCTTCGCTCCTTCGGAGCGGGAAGATCATCGATACTGATGTCATTGCCATGAAGAGACACTGGCGGACAAGCCGCCAGTGCCACAGGTTTACTGACAGCGCTCGGCCTCATTGCACCTCTTCGTCCAGCTCCGCGTGCAGGAGTTTCAGGTCCTGCGCCCGTTCGCGCGGCATCACCAGCGTTGCTCTCGGCGTGTGCACCACCACCAGGTTGTCGCAGCCGAGCAGCGCGATCGTGTGGTCGTCGGGGCCGACGACGAGATTGCCGCGGCTGTCGGTGAGGGTCACATTCCCGCTCACGCGGTTGCCCTGGTCGTCCGAGGCTAGTGTCTCGGCGTAGCTCGGCCACGAGCCGACATCCAGCCAGCGGACGGGCATCGAGACGCCGCAGATCGAGAAGTCTTCGTCTGCGGAAGCCGGTTCCATGACGGCGTAGTCGACGCTGGTCTTGGGCAGGGTCGGATACACCTCGTCGAGCACGCGTTGTTGGTCGGGCGTGCCCCATGCCGCGGCGATCTTGCTGAGGCCGTCGTAGCTCTCGGGCTTGAATTTCTTGAGGGCTTTCATAAACGCGCCGGCGTGGAAGACGAACATGCCGCTGTTCCATGAGAACAGGCCGGAGCTGACATATTCGGTCGCGCGCTTCAGGTCGGGCTTCTCGACGAACCGTTTGACCTTGAACGCGTCGGGGAAGGCGTTGAAAGGCTCGCCCTGTTCGATGTAGCCGAAGCCTGTGGCGGGGTAGGTCGGCGCGATCGCGAACGAGACCAGGCGGTACCAGTCCTGTTCGACGAGGCGGAAGCCGGTCTCGATCGCGCGCCGGAAAGCTTCGGGCGGGTCGATGATGTGGTCGGCCGTCAGGACGCAGAAAACCGCGTCCTTGTCGAGCTTGTTGAGGATCGCGGCGGCGAAGCCGACGGCGTTGACCGTGTCGCGTCCTTCGGGCTCGCCGAGGATCTGTTCGTCGGAGAAGTCCGGCAGCGCGATCCGGATCTGTTCGCGGTAGCGTTCGCCGGCGCAGATGTAGCGCCGGTCGTCTTGGATGAGTCCTTCGAGGCGGTCGGCCGCGAGTTCGAGCAGGGAGCGGGCGCGGTCTTCGCCGGGCGTTCTGAACAGGGGGATGAGCTGCTTGGGCAGCCCTTTGCGGGAGAGGGGCCAGAGCCTTGTGCCCGAACCTCCGGCCATGATCATCGCGTAGCGGTGTTCGCTCATGCGATCAGGGTAGTGCGGGGCGGGCGATTGGGGGTGTCGGAGGATCAGCCTGCGCCGAACGCCGCGGCGACGATCGCCGACGCGTCGGCGCCCGAGTCGAGGCGATCGATCGCGCGGGCGACCTTGCGTTCCGCCTCGGCCCGGGTTTCCCCCAGCGCCACCAGGGCGTCGACCGCCTCGGACGCGGGGCCGGTGCTCGGCTTGGCCTCGGCGACCGAGGCGGCTTCGAGCGTCTGCTCCAGCGAGGCGTCGAGGAAGGGGGCGATCTTGCCCGAGAGCTCCGCGACGATCGTGTCGGCGAGGCGCTTGCCGATCTCGGGGAGTCTTTGCAGGGCGGCGGTGTCTTTGCGCTGGATGGCCGCGGCGATCTTCGCCGGGGGCTCGGCCAGCGCCCGCAGCGCCTTGCGGTACCCGAGCCCTTTCACGGTGGTGAAGACGGTGAAGAAGCGGCGCTCATCGGGCGAGGTGAAGCCGACGAGGCGGGGGAGGAACGAGGAGCCCTGGCCCTGGGCTTCCAGATACTGGAGTGTCCAGAGCGTGATCCGGCCTTCCCCCCCGAACCGGCCGGAGGCGACGCTCTCGGCGATGTACGCCGGGGTCAGGACCTCGTAGGCGAGGCCCGCTTCGAGGTCGATGGTGATCGAGAGCCCGTCGACGCCCGCCAGTCTGCCGGAAATGCGCGTGATCATGCAGCGGGCACGATAGCGGCATCGGGGCCGCGCCATTGACCGCCAAGGCGTCGGGCGACCGATACCGGGTGTCGGGCGCGAGCGCCCGAACGATCCAGTACACCCGACGAGCCGCGAGCGATGCCAAGAGAGACCCACGACACCGGCGCCACGATCCTGATCGCCTCGGCCGAGACCGCCCCGGCCCTGGTCGCGATGGTGACCTCCCCTCCGAGCGAGGCCCGCCCGGCGGGGATCGTGCTGGTCGGGGCGGGGGCTGAGACGGGAAAGCGTTCGATCGGCGATGTGCCGGTGCTCGGGGGGCTGGAAGAGCTCGGGCGGATCTGCCCGGCCTTGCGGGTCGGGCTGGCGATCGTCTGTCTGCCCTCGGGCGGGCCGGGGCTCGGGACTGCGGCAAGCGCGGTGCTGCGCGAGCACGGCGTGCGCGTGGCCCAGGCGCCGGCGCTCTCGGATGTGATCGCCGAGGCGCGTGCGATTGGCGATTCGTCCGGTGGGGGGCCGGCGCCGACCCTGCGGCGTCCGGGCGTCGACTTCTGCGCATTGATCGATCGCGAGCCGCACGAACTGGACCGGGCGCAGGTCGAGCGGACGCTGGCGGGCCGGTGCGTGGTGGTGACGGGCGCGGGGGGGTCGATCGGGTCGGAGTTGGCGCGGCTGGTCGCGGGGTTTTCCCCCTCGAAGCTGGTGTTGATGGAGCGATCCGAGAACGCGCTGTTCGAGATCGACCGCCAGATCGCGCGGCTGTTTCCGGGTCTGGCCCGGCGGGCGGTGCTGCACGATGTGGTCGATGAGGCGGCGACGCTGCGCCGGTTCGAGGCGCTCGGGCCGGATGTGGTGTTCCATGCCGCGGCTCACAAGCATGTTCCGCTGATGGAAGAGCATCCGGCCGATGCGGTCACGAACAATGTCTTCGGGACGGCGTCGGTCGCGCAGGCTTCGGTGGCGGTCGGGGTCGAGCGGTTTGTGTTGATCAGCTCCGACAAGGCGGTGAACCCGACCTCGGTGATGGGGGCGACCAAGCGGCTGGCCGAGCTGTTTGTGCGCGGGCTGGAGCGGGCGTGCATCGACCGGGGTCTCCCCACGCGTTTTGCGACGGTGCGGTTCGGCAATGTGCTCGGTTCGGCGGGGAGCGTGCTGCCGATCTGGTCGGCGCAGATGGCCGAGGGCGGCCCGCTGACGGTGACCGATCCGCGGATGACGCGGTATTTCATGACGATCCGCGAGGCCGCGACGCTGGTGATCCAGGCGGGGGCGTTCCCGGCGGGGTCGGGGGCGACGCCGGTGTTCGTGCTGGACATGGGCGAGCCGGTGCGGATCGTGGATCTGGCGATGCGGTTTGTGCGGGCGCACGGGTTCGAGCCGCGGGTGCTCGACGGCGGGGCGACCGGGGCGGTCGACGCGCTGCTGCGGGCGCTGCGCGACGCGGAGGCGAACGACAGGCCGGCACGCCCGAAGATCGACATCGCGTTTACCGGGGCGAGGCCGGGGGAGAAGCTGCACGAGGAGCTGGCGTACGCCGCGGAACAGTTGCGGCCGACCGCGCATCCGGGGATCAATGCATGGTCTGGCGAGGAGGAGGCGGATGAGGCGCCGGACGCGGCCGCGATGCTCGAAGATCTTCGCGGGATCCGCGCGACCGACGAGCACGCGTCTGTGGTCAACGCGATCCGGCGGCATGTGCCCGAGATGCGTCGGGCCGGCGCATGGTCCGGTGTTGAGGCCGGTGTTCGGGCGGGGGCGCAGGTCGGCGGCGGGGGTGAAGGCCGTGCCGCGTGAATATCGGATTATGTACGGATTTGTCGGCTGTCGGGTTGAACCCGGGGCTCGGCGGGCCGACAATCTGAGTATCGCAAGCGTTGGGGCGGAGTCCCCAACGATTCCCTCGGGCCGGGGGCTTGGGGCATGGGCCCCGGCAGAGGCTCACGCGGCAACCATGAGCACGATGGACCAGACTTCCCAGCGACTCCTCGTCGAGACGACCGCCGCCAAGGAGCGGGCGGAGGCTCTGCTCGAAGGGCTTTTGCACGCCAAGGCGACGACCGAGCGGATCGCCGAAGAGCAGAACCGGGCCGACGCGTTCAAAAAGGTGACGGGGCAGAGCGCGATGGACAACGCGATCGCTTCGACTAGGCGGATGATCGATTCGCTCGACAGGGCGATCGAGCAGATGCGCCGGAAGCTCTCGGCGGAAGACCTCGCGGCGATCGACCGCGAGTGAGGCCGGCGGTTTTCTGATCAATTCAGTCTTGATGATCCGCTATCTGCCTGTCGGCATCTGTGTTGATGGGGTGTGGAGTCTCTGCGGAGTCGCGGTCGCTCCTGTGCTCGGCGGTCCGCGCCGGGCGTACGCTCGGCCCCATGGATGACCTCACCCCCGCGTACTTCCGAGATCCTGTCCGTTTGCCCGTGCGGCTGCTGAGCGAGCGGGCGACGCCGCCGGCGTACCAGAGCGCGCTGGCGGCGGGGCTGGACCTTGCCGCCTGCCTGCCGGAGGGGGAGATCGTGACGCTGCGGCCGGGGGCGATCGCGCTGATCCCGACCGGGGTCGCGATGGCGATCCCGCCGGGGTTCGAGGGGCAGGTCCGCCCGCGCTCGGGGCTTGCGACCAAGCACGGCGTGACGGTGCCCAACGCGCCCGGCACGATCGACGCGGACTACCGCGGCGAGGTGAAAGTCGCGCTGATCAATCTCGGGCCGGCGGACTTTGTGATCGAGCACGGCGTGCGCGTGGCGCAGCTCGTGATCGCGCCCGTGGCGCGGGCGCGGGTTGATGCGGTCGAGTCGCTGGACGAGACGGCGCGGGGCGCGGGCGGGTTTGGGTCGACGGGGTGAGCCCGCCTTCGACGGGCGGAGGGGCGCCCGCTTTGCGGACGAGAGGGTCGAGAGGCGAGCAGGTGAGCAGGCGAGCGGAGAGTGGGTAGGAGGGGGAGAACCCGGCTCGGCGAGCCGGGCCACCCAACGCCCGCTTTGCGGGCGAGAGAGTCGAGAGGCGAGCAGGCGAGTGGAGAGTGGGTAGGAGGGGGAGAACCCGGCTCGGCGAGCCGGGCCACCCTGCGCCCTGCACTCAGCGCCCCGATCCACCCGACTCTTCGTTTCGCTCAGAGGTCGGCGTCCGAGGATGGAGCTGTGGGGGTCGTGTCGGGCTCCGGATTTGATATCCTGGGGCGATGGGCGGTTCTCGGAAAGCGGACGAGCGGTGTGATACGCAGGAACTCCCGCCGGGTGTCTCGCCGGCGACGGTGCGGAACGCGTCGCGGTTGCCGATGTTCATGCAGGGCTGGGCGACACGGAACCACCGGCGGCGGCACCCGCTGGCGGTGATCGTGATCTGCATCGCGCTGGTTTTGAACTGGGCGGTTCACATCGCGATCGGTTACTACGACGGCGAACTCCTGGCTGCTCCACATCCGGCTCTGCCCGTTGTGTTGGTTGTCGGCTTGATAGCGTTGCTTGCGCTTTCGCTCGCGATGGGTTTCCGCGCTTCAAGGAATGAGCTCCGGAAGACTCAGGATCTGCTCACAGCACGCCAACGCTATCTCGTTGTCTTTGCGGGTTCGTTTTCCGGTGTGTGCGCTGCGAGCTTCTACGCGTTGCTGTTTGCTGGCGAAGACTTCTCTGACTTGGCTCGGCTGCCGCTGATGGGCCTGCTCATAACGGGTCTGGGATTGCTGGTTGCGGCCTTCAGTGCAGCGAGACGGGGGCGTGAACTCCGATGCGCCGGTTGCGGCTACGCCTTTGACATCGGGCTGGGCAAGGTGTGCCCCGAGTGCGGGCGCGATTGGCTCGGGGAGGGCTCGCTTGTGCGCGGCGGGCGTAGGCGCGGTTGGGCCCGGCCCGCGGTCCTCTTCGCGATTCTGGTCTTGCCGGCGGTCTTCATGATCTTGGCGCTCGATGGCGCGGGGCCTTACAGGTATATGCCGACGAGCCAACTTGTCCGACTTGCGGAATCGCAGAGCGGGAGATTTGGCAATCCGTGGCGCGAACTCGGCGAGCGCGAACTCACAGACGGCGAGGTCCGGCGGCTTGTCGAGGGTCTTGTCAACACGCCGTGGGAGCGCCGTTTTCCTGATGGTTCGCGGGCGGGTTGGTGGCTGAAAGACCAGATGCGGTTGAGACGGATTCCCGACGATGTGCTGCAACAGATCATCGCAGACATGGTCGAGATCGAGCTACTAACGCCGGCCGACGCTCGCGTCGGCGAGGAGGTCGAGGTCCGCGTCGTGATGCGGACACTTGCGGACCGCTGGCCTCCGTTCCTGCTTCACGCTGTGTTCGGGGGATACACGATCGACGGAGGCTTTGCGCCTTTGGAACGCGGCGACAGGATGCGTGTGGTGCAAGCGCCTGCGAGGGGCGTGCCGCGCGAGCGGCCGCTGGCCGATTCGGTGGTCTTCACGCCGGATCAGTCGGGCGAGGTGCGGGTCTCGATCGACTGTTGGTTTTTTCTGGATCCGCCGCTGCCCGCCGGAGCGATCTCGTGGCGGCTGGATGGAACGCCCGATCCGGCGTACGCGGTGTTCGGCAGTCTGCACATGAGACAGACGGCGACGATCCGGGTGTTGTCTGCGGAAGAGCCTTGATGGCGCATCGTTCTTGGGGGCGGGAGGGTCGAGCAGGCGAGCGGAGGTTGGGTAGCGAGGGGAGCACCCGGCTCGGCGAGCCGGGCCACCCCGCGCCCCGAGCCCTGCTCCCAGCGCCCGGCCAAACCCGACTCTTCGCTTCGCTCAGAGGTCGGCGTCCGGGGTTTGCTTGTGTTTGCTATGCTGGGCTCATGAATGAGGGCCGGAGATCGCAATTGAGGGGGGACGGGCTGCCGCCGGGGATGCCGGCGGAGGCGGTGAAGCCGCCGGGGATGCTGCGGCCTCAATACACCGATTACTGGATCACCGGGGGCGAGGTGGGGCGTTGGCCGGTCTGGCAGGTCGGCGCGTTTGTTGCGTCGCAGGTGATCGGGATCGGGTTGGTCGCCTGGATACAGATCGGACAGTTCGGGTGGGGGAATCTCCGTCCGCATCAAGATCAATTCTGGTTCGCGTGGCTCATCGCGATTCTGATTGTTCCCGCGTTGCTTGCGGTCAGCGTGCTTAGAGCGAGATCGCTATACAGGCGGATGCGAGACCTGCGGCACGCCCGTCATGTCTACTGGACCACGCTGGCGATGCTCTTCATGGTCGTCTTTGCTTGCTGGTTCTGGATCTCGATGCTGCTCGGGCTTGGCGTCCTGCCTCATCTCGTCGCCCCGATGGCGATCGTGATGGGTGTAGTGGGATTCGTGGCGCAGTTCTCCGTCGCGCCGCGCGTGGGCGCGACACTCCGTTGCGCTCGCTGCGGCTATCCGTTCGACAACGCCGGCGACTATCTCTGCTCTGAGTGCGGGAAAGCATGGCTTGCGCCGTCCGGACTTGTGCGGGGCGAGAAGATCAGGCCGAAGCCGCTGCACTACGGGGTGATCGGCGCGTGTGTGCTTCCGGTTGTTTCGACAGCGTTGCTTCTCGGATTCTCGGGCATGCATCGGTTTACGCCGACGGATCGTTTGATTGCGCAGGCGATCCGATCCCCAACGCAACCGTTCGGGGGTCCTTGGGGCGAGTTGCAACAGCGAACACTCAGTACCGAGCAGGTATCAAGGATCGCCATCGGATTGAGCGGGCTCGACGCCCAGAATGCGCACCTGCCCTTGAGGGCTGAACGCTGGCTCACGGCGACCATGGCTTCCGTCGGTGTTTCCGACGAAGCGCTCGAACGCCTGGCGGACAGCATGAAAGAGGTTCGCCTCACCGTCCCGGACTCGGCGCGCGTCGGCGAGGAGATCACGATCGATGTGACGGTGACGCAGCGCCATCCGGCGCTGCCTCTTCCCGGCCTCGCCGCGTTCAGGCGGGTGGACCGCTTCAACGACGAGTCGAGTGAGCATTTCGCTCAAGATTTCGCGTTCTTCAGGCAGAACACGATTTCGATGTCCGGCTTCGGGCCGCCGAATCGGTTCACGCCGCAGTCGCCTGGCGAGTTCGAGGTCACGATCGAATGGTGGTACTTCCCTACGCGCGCCATCATCCAACCGATCGTCTGGCGCCCCGACGGCACGCCCGAGCCGCCGCCCGGCGCGTACGGCGTCGTGCGGCGGAGTTTGACGGGGACGGTGCGTGTGTTGCCCGCTGAAGAGCCTTGAGCGAAGCTTGGGAGGTGGGAAGACCTGGCTCGGCGAGCCGGGCCACCCGGAGCCCCGAGCGCCCTGCGCCCCGCACCCCGCGCCCAGTTCAACCCGACTCTTCGCTTTGCTCAGAGGTCGGCGTCCGAGGATGGAGCTGTGGGGGTCGTGTCGGGCTCCGGATTTGATATCCTGGGGCGATGGGCGATTCTCAGAAAGAGGGCGAGCGGGGCGATACGCAGGAACTGCCGCCGGGTGTCTCGCCGGCGACGGTGCGGAACGCGTCGCGGCTGCCGATGTTTATGCAGGGTTGGGCGACGCGGAACCACCGGCGTCGGCATCCGCTCGCGGTGATCGTGATGTGTATCGCGCTCGTCTTGGTTTGGACGATCAGCACATGGATCATGTACCTGGATGACGAGCACTGGCTGATGTCGCACACCGGCCTGCCCGTGGTCTTCTGCGCGGTGATGGTCGCTCTCTTGGTTGTATCGGTCGTTCTCGGCGTCCGCGCGTCGCGTCGGGTGCTGCGGACGAGCGGCGAGCTGTTGGTCGCCCGCCAGCGCTATCTCGCTGTCGTCGCCGGATCGCTCTGCGCCGTCTTCGCCGTGCTGCTGTACGCGGCGCTCGTCATCGGCGGCGACTTTGAACTCCTCGCCATGCATGCGCTGAACGGCCTGGTGATCGCGGGGCTAGGGCTCTTGGTCGTTGTATTCAGCGCGGCCAGGCGAGGGAGCGAGCTCCGCTGCGCCGGCTGCGGCTATTCCTTCGACCATGAATCGGGCGAGGTCTGCCCGGAGTGCGGGCGCGAGTGGCTCGGGGAGGGCGGGCTTGTGCGCGGCGGGCGCAGGCGGGGCTGGGCCCTGCCCGCGGCGCTGTTTGCGGTGTTTGTCTTGCCGCCGGTCTCGCTCGGGTTGCTGCTCAGTTTTACCGATCCGACCAAGCACATGCCGACCGGATTGGTGATGCGTCTGGCGGAATCGCAGATCGCGCTCTTCGACAATCCATGGCACGAGCTCGGAGATCGCCAACTGACCGATGAACAGGTCCGGCGGCTCATTGAGAGTTTGATCGATAGGCCATGGGAGCGTCGTTTCCCAGAGGGATCAAACGGGGGCGCGTGGCTTCTGGAGCAGGCGCGGCTCGGGAGGGCGCCCGGAGATCTGCTCGAGCACATCATCGCGGACATGGTCGAGATCGAGCTCGTTGCGCCCGAGGTCGCGCGGGCGGGCTCGGAGGTCGAGGTCCGGGTTGAAGTTCGGTCGTTCGCGGACCGCTGGCCAGCGCACAAGCTTCATGTCGCGTTCGGCGGGTACACGATTGGCAGGAGCACGGCACCGCTGGAGCGAGCCGAGCAGATCCATGTTGTGCACGCGCCGGCGTGGGGTGTGCCGCGCGAGCAGAATCTCGCAGATCCGGTGGTGTTCACGCCGGACCGCGCGGGCGAGATGCGGGTCGCGATCGATTGCTGGTTGTTCCTGGATTCGGCGCTGTGGGACGGCGCGATTTCCTGGCGGTTGGACGGCCCGCCCGATCCGCCGCGATGGGCGAGCGCCAGTCTGCACATCAGGCGGACGGCGACGATCCGTGTGCTGCCTGCTGAAGAGCCGTGAGCAGAGGAGAGGGGGTAGGTTTGGGAGACACTGGCGGGCGAGCCGCCGGTGCCGCAGTTCTTGGGCGGGTTGGGGATCTGGGGCGGGGTTGACCCGACGCTTCGCGTTGCTCAGGGGTCGGCGTCTTCGGAGAGGCCGGATGAGGGATGTTCGCCCGGGCGAGACGCCCGGGTCACGGCTTTGCTTCAGCGCCCTGCGCCCTGCTCCCTGCTCCCCGAACCACCCGACTCTTCGCTGCGCTCAGAGATCGGCGTCCAGACCTCGGCCACTCGGTGTCTCGTGAAATCGTCTCCGGGTGATCCCCAATGCGTTGCGGGGTGGAATTGCTCTGGTATCTTGCTTCGCGATGCACATCGATGAGACATCCAGTGCCGCGCCGGAACGCGCGTTCGGTGGCGACGACGAGTGGGCGCTCCCCGAGGGTGTCTCGCAGGACATGGTCCGCCCGTCGGCGTGGCAGAAGCCGTGGGTGGGTGATCGGCTGCTGACGGCGACGGGGATTTTGGATCTGGCGTGGGGGCGGATCGCCGCGATCGGGGCGTTGCTGGTCTTCGCCATGATGCTGATGGCGTGGCCGCTGCTGCTCGTCGGGAGCGGGAGCGGGGCGATGCTGTCGGGGTTCCTGCTGCCCTTGGGCGGGATGCTCGGGGCGTTTGCCGCGGGCGGGGCGGTCGGGCTCTGGCGAGGGCGTCGCGTGTACGGCGCGACCGGCGACATCGTCGGGGCGAGGCGGGCGTTCGGCGTCGCGTCCGTCACGGTCTCGATCCTGCTGATGACGGCCCTGCTCTGGGCGGTGATGCTGACCGGGCGATTTCTGGCGGGGATGCCGGCGTTCGCGTCGTTCTTTGGGTTCTGGTCCGTGTTCGTGCTGGTTGGGCTGCTGACGCCGGTGCGTGTGGGCCCGGAGCTGCGCTGCGGGCGGTGCGACTACCCGTTCCAGACCTCGCACGGGGCGAACTGCCCCGAGTGCGGGAGCAGGTGGGGCGCGCCGCTCAGCCTCGTGCGCGGAGAACGCAAGAGCACGAACCTCGCGCTGGTCGCGCTCCTGGCCGCGGCGGTGCTGCCGACGGCGGCGGTCGGCTTCGCCTCGGTCTTCGGCGAGGGTTCGCGCTTCATGACGACCGAGAGCCTGCTCCGCCGCGCGATCAACCCCGCCCCGACCGACTTCATCGGCCCGTGGGACGAACTCAACCGGCGCACGCTTACCGAAGAACAAACGCTGCGCCTGGCGAGCGGCGTGATGAACTACACGCAGGGCACGAACTTCGTCGCCGCCGACGAGGGCATGCGCTGGCTGGCGGCGAAGATCGTCGCGGGCGAGATCCCCGGCGACATGGTGCACGATCTTCTCGATCGGCGGCTGTCGCTCTCGCTGCAGACCACGGGCACGCCGGGCGTCGGGACGCCGATGGTGGTGACCGTCGACGCCCGGGCCTCGGGCGACGGCGGGCGCTCGCTGCACGCGGTTGTTGCGGTGGGGGGGTACCGCGTGGGGGACGATGCGCCGGTGGATCGCGGGGCGTACTTCATGCCGCTGATTCCGGCGCCGTTCGGGCAGACGATCTCGATGTTGCTCGCGTCGCCTTTGGCGGTGACGCCGGAGGCGCCGGGGGATCTCGAGGTGCGTTTTGAGTGCTGGGTGTACCTGCTGGACCGGTCGCACCACGGGCGGATCGCGTGGCGCCCCGACGGCGCCCCCGAGCCGCCGCCGGGCGCGCTGGCGGAGGTGCACAAGGAAGCGACGACGACGCTGCGGGTGGTGTCGGGGCCGTGAGGGGCTGAGCAAAGCCCGTTGACGGCGGGCGGGCGTTCGGGGATACTCGGCGGCGTGGACGAGAAACCATCGCAATCTGTCAACAAGACCGAGTCAGAGGCCCAGGCCGGGATCATCGATCATGTCCCGACGATGCGGGATGTGCTGGGTGCGATCGAGAAGGATGGGCTTGAAAACCACAAGTGGATCGACCGGGCGGCGCGCCTGCCGTGGTGGGTCGGGGTGCCGGTGTTCGCGAGGCGGCTCTGGTTTTACCAGGTGATTGTGCTGTTGTTCATCGCTTGCGGCATCCCTTGGGTGATGAAGCAGTTCAACCTCGATCCGATATGGAGTTACAGCGACCCCTTCGAGGTCATTCTCGTCAGCTTCGTGATTCTGGTTCCGCCGGCGATCGCGGGGTACATCGGGGGGCGGCGGGCGATCGGTCGCGGCGGGTTCCGGCGAGAGACACGACGCCTTGCCTTCGAGCACGCGGCATGGACGCTTTGGGGCGGGGGCATGCTGGTCGCGCTGGCCGGTTCGACGGTCCTGGCGCCCGGAGATGTCAGCATGCCGATCCTCCTGCTCGCGATGTTCGCAAGTACGCAGGTATGGATGCTCAACACGATCAACCGCAAGGGAACGGCGATCTGCTGCGCGAATTGCGGCTACGCAATCACCTTCGACGGCAAGCCGACCTGCACGGAGTGCGGCAAGGTGTGGCTCAGGCCCGACGGGCTGACGCAGGGACGCAAGTTCCGAAATGTCTGGGCGATCCGAGCGATCGGGTTGTTCGGCATTGTGTTCATGATCTCCGGGTCGTCGATCGTCGGCCATATGGGCGTCATGATCGGCCCTCGCTGGGTGATGCCCTCGATCCCGGACGACACGCTCGTCTCCAGAGTCATCCGAAGTCCGAACTCACTCGGCAGCGCCGAGTTCATCGAGCTCTCACGGCGTCAGCTCTCGGGGGCCCAGGTCGAACGCCTCGCTACGGCACTTCTCGACCCGCAGCGTCCGCAAGGACGCCGAGTGGTTTCTGAGGTCAACTGGCTGCTCGATCAGGTTGAAGCAGGCACGATGCCCGAACCGCTGCTTGAGCGCCTCGGGCATTCCGTCACGAGAGGCCAGTTCCAGCGGCTGCTGCCCCGGGCGACGGTCGGTTTCACGCTTTCACCGAGCGTTGCGATCACGCCGCGTTGGGAGCAGATGGGACGGTACGAGACGCTGGTCGCGTTCGCGGGCGCGAGCTACGGGATCGGCGAGGCGCCGCCGGTGATCGGTTCGGGCGGGACGCCGCTGGGGCGGGAGGCCGAGTTCGTGCGGCTGTCGAGCAACCCGCGGTTCGACCTGGTCTTCCGGGCGCCCGCGGGCGGCGAGCTTGTGATCCGCGCGGAGTGGTTCGTGGTGCTGATGCCCCCGGCCTCGCCGATCCCGGCGCTTGTGTGGCGTGACGACAACACGATCGAGCCTCCGGCGGACGCGGCGCACATCTTCAGGGGGAGCGCCGAGGGTGTTATCCCGATTCTGCCGTAGCGCGTGCCGCGAGGGGCTGGCGAAGTTTCGATCGCCATAGAGTTGCTTGTTGACGATTGATCAACCGAGAAAGGGAGGGCGGGGTCGAGGTGGACGAGAATTCTGTACAACCCGAGGCGATCGCCCAAGATGCAGCGGCAGGCCCGACCCCGACACTCCGGGATATGCTGGACGCGATCGGTCGTGACGAGCTCGACCGCTATCGCTGGATCGATCGCGCCGTGCGGCGACCGTGGTGGGTGGGGGCGCCGGTCATCGCCTTTCGTGCGTCGCTGGTGTTGGTACCTCTTCTTGTATTGTTGTTTGTCGGGATGCCGCTGGGGTCGATGTACATCGATCCGAACACATCGCTCCGCCCCGAGTGGGGTGAGACGCTGATCGCCTTGGCTTTCGTGATTTCTCTGTCGAGCGTCGGCGGCTATATCGGTGGGAGGAGGGCCGTCAAGGCCGGTCACTTCCGGCGCGAGACGCGGCGTTGGGTCATCGAGCACGCGACTTGGACCGTGTGCATCGGCGTGGGGAGCTTCTTTCTGATCACGCCTTTGGTTGCGTTGTGGTCTTCGTTCGGAACGATCACGCTGGCGTGCTTTATCGCCGCCGCGATGATGGTGGTCCTGTATGTGCAGATCGATCGCCGCGGATCGACCATCTCCTGTGCGTCCTGCGGCTACGCGTACACCCCGGATCCTGCAAGGGTGTGTCACGAGTGCGGTGCTGCGTGGCTCAAGCACAGAGGGCTTGCGCAGGGCGACAAATTCAGACCCATTGTTCGGGGCCGGGTTCTGATTCTTTGCTTTTGCGGGATGTTCCTTCTCGGTGGCTTCATCCACGGCGCTGTCGGCTTGTCATTCGCCAGCAGATGGATCTTGCCCTCAATGTCCGACGACGCGCTGGTCTCGCGGATCGCTCGCGCTCCCGACTCGCTGAGCACTGCTGACTTCATCGAGCTCTCAGGCCGCGAGATGACAGAGCTGCAGATCGAGCGCCTCGCCGAAGCCTTGCTCGACCCTCAGCGGCGGTCGGGGCGGTGGGCTGTTTCGGAAGTCAACTGGCTGCTCGAACAGCTCGAATCGGGCTCGCTCTCCGATCCTCTGATCGAGCGGTTCGAAAGCGCGGTCGGCCGGGGTGAAATCCTGCGGCTGCCGCCCAGGGCGACGGTCGGGTTCACGCTTTCGCCGAGCGTTGCGATCACGCCGCGTTGGGAGCAGATGGGGCGGTACGAGACGCTGATCGCGTTCGCGGGCGCGAGCTACGGGATCGGTGAGGCGCACCCGGTGATCGGTGCTGTCGGGACGCCGCTGGCGCGGGAAGCCGAGTTCGTGCGGCTGTCGACCAACCCGCGCTTCAACCTGGTTTTCCGGGCGCCCGCGGGCGGCGACCTTGTGATCCGCGCCGAGTGGTTCGTGGTGCTGATGCCCCCGGCCTCGCCGATGCCGGCGCTTGTGTGGCGCGACGACAACACGATCGAGCCTCCGGCCGACGCGGCGCACATCTTCAGGGGGAGCGCCGAGGGTGTGATCCCGATTGTGCCCTGATCCGGCCCCACTGGTCTTATTGAGACTGGTTCTCAACACCCTGCGGCCCGCCTAGCATGGCCTCCCTATCCCCCGGAGGCCGCCGTGTTTTCAATCCCCGAAGACATCCACTTCGTCCATTACCTCCCGCTCGGCTCGACGATCATCTCGGCCGTCTTCGTGGCGGCGTTGCTCAGCCGGGCGAGCAAACGACGCTGGGCGCCGCATCTTGTCTGGTGGGCGATCGGGATCTTCTTCTACGGCCTCGGCACGGGCATCGAGTCGGTGATCACGCTCGACGGGAACACCGAGTTCCGCAACCGGCTCTGGTACTGGGCGGGCGCGATCCTTGGGGGCTACCCGCTCGGCACGGGCAGCGCGTACCTGCTGCTCAAGCGGCGGTGGGCGCACACGCTGACCGCCGTCACGCTGCCGCTGGTGATCGTGACCTCCGTGCTGGTGTTCATCGCTCCGATGCACACCGAACTGCTGCAGAGCCACCGCCCGACGGGCAGAGGGATCTTCGAGTGGCAGTGGCTCCCGTGGATGACGCCGTTCATCAACATCTACGCGGCGATCATGCTCGTCGGCGGCGCGCTTTGGTCGTGCGCGCGCTTCGCCTACGACGGGAACAACCCGATGCGGGCCCTGGGCACCGGGCTCATCGCGATCGGCGGCATCCTCCCGGGCATCGGCGGCGCGATGACCAAAGCCGGCCATGTCGAGTGGCTCTATGTCGGCGAGTTTTTCGGGATCATCTTCATCACCGCCGGGTACTGGGTCTGCCTCAAGGCGCCGGCGCCGGTCCCGGCCGCGGTCAAGAGCGAAGGCTCATCGACGGCCTGATCGGGGTGCGCTGACCGGCGCACGGATCTTCCCGAACAGCACGCGGCCCGAAGGTCGGCCGCGCGGCGGACTGAAGCTTCGGGATCGCTGAGAGAACAACACTGGCGGACAAGCCGCCAGTGCTGTAGGTGGTTGCAGACTCTGCAGATCGTCCTGGTGTGTCCGTCTCGGCGAATTCAGCCGAGGCCGCCCTTGAAGCCGGACTTGCCGAACTTCTCGCGCATGCGCCGGAACTCGGGCGTTTCCTTGAGGATCTCTTCGGGGCTGCGCGTGTCGCGGTCGCCGCGCCCGCGTCCCTTGCCCCTGCCGCCGGGGCCGCCGGGTCGCTGGGGGGCTTCCTTGGTCTGCTTGATGCTCAGCGAGACCTTGCGGGTCTCGGGGTCGATCTTGAGGACTTTGACCTTCACGACCTCGTCGGGCTTGACGACTTCCTCGACGGTCGCGACGCGCTTCCAGTCCAGCTCGGAGATGTGCACGAGGCCCTGCACGCCCGGCGCGACCTCGACGAACGCGCCGAACTCGGCGGTCTGCACCACGCGCCCGGTCACGACCGCGCCCTCGACCACCTCGTTCATCGCCGTCACGAACGGGTCGTCCTGCAGCTGCTTCATGCCCAGGCTGATGCGGTTCTCTTCCCAGTTGATCTTGAGGATGACGACCTTGACGGCCTGGCCTTCCTTGACGAACTTCTGGACATTCTTCTCGGTCGGCGGGACGCGCTCGTGCGTCATGTCCGAAATGTGCACGAGGCCGTCGACCCCGCCGAGGTCGACGAACGCGCCGAACGGCATGACCTTGCGGACGGTGCCCTCGACGGTCTGGCCCTCTTCGAGCTTCTCGCGGAGCTCCTTGGCGCGTTCCTGGCGTTCCTGCTGGAGGATGTTGCGACGGCTGAGGACGATGTTGCCCTTGCCGCGACGGTCGACACGCTGCACCTCGCAGGCCATCTTCTCGCCGACGAAGACCGAGAGGTCGGGCACGCGGTCGAGGGAGACCTGGCTTGCGGGCATGAAGGCGCGGTGGCCGGCGACCTCGAGCTCCAGCCCGCCCTTGTTGGTGCCGGTGACGCGGGCCTCGACGGCCTGGCCCGGCTCGAGCAGCTCCCAGTCGGCCTTCTGCACCGTGCCGGGCAGGGTGCAGATGAAGATCGACTCGGCGGGGTCGAAGCGATTGACGACCAGCTCGACCTGGTCGCCCTTCTCTGGCAACGGCTTCTCGCCGAACTGCGACTTCTCGACGACGCCGAGTTCCTTGGGACCGAACTCGACGAAAATGTCCGTCGGCCCGACCGAAACGACGACGCCGGTGCGGTGCTCGCGACCGCCCGAGACGACGCGGGGCCCGCGGATGGCGGGCTTGGCGGCGCCGCCGGCGGGGGCGGGCTGCTTCGGCGCTTCGAGCGAGCCCTCGCGCTCCATCGCGGCCATGGCGTCGTCGATCTCGGCTTCGAGCTCGTCGGAGAGCTTGGCCGGGGTCGGCGGCGCCTCGCCCTGATCGGACGCGCCTGGCTGTGAGTCGCCGGGCCTGGCCTCCCGGGGCTGGGCCTGCTTCGGATCGGTCTCGGACGGGTTCGGTGAAGGCTGGTCGGGGGGAAGCATCGGACGGACTCTTGCAATGGACGGTCGGCGGAACTCCCGCCCGAACGACGGGCGGCAGGACGCCGAGTGTAACGCACGGCGCCCGGGGGATCGACAGGCTCGGGTTCGATCGGCTCTCTTGGGCCTCCCGGGAGGGGCAGACTACATGAAATCGCGCGTCGCTTTGACGATCCGTTCGGCGGTCCGGATGTTGGCCAGCCCCGCCTCCGCGTCGATCTGCGGCGGCTGGTTGGTCCGCACCGCCTGCAGGAAGGCGGTGATCTCCGCCACGATCGGCTCGGCGTCGTCGATCTCCAGGGGCTCGATGTTCACCAGCTCCATCCAGTTCAGGTCCGTCAGGTCGACCCCCTGGCGGAGCTGCTCGTGCACCTCGCGCATCTGGATCTCGTTGGCGGTCCTGCGGATGATCGTGCCCTTCTTGGCGGCGTAGTCGATCTTGATGTACGCGTTCTCGCCGGTGATGCGGGTGACGCGTTCGGTCTTGAGGGCCAGGCGGCTGGCGGTGATGTTGGCGACGCACTTGCCCCGGGGCAGGTTCCACTGCAGGCGGGCGTTGCAGATGTCCTCGTGCTCGGTGATGACATTGACGCCCGAGGCGATGACCTCGTCGGGCTCCTTGCCCCCCATGAGCCACAAGACGACATCGAGGTCGTGGATCATCATGTCCATGACCACACCGATATCGACCGAGCGGAAGGTCATCGGGCTGACGCGGTGGACCTCGATAAAGCGGGGCACGACCTCGGTCCCGTTGGCCGTCGCCTTCTGCATCGCCCGCATCACGGGGTTGAACCGCTCGATGTGCCCGACCATCAGCACCGCGCCGGACTGATCGGCGACCCGCTTGAGGTGCTCGGCCTCGTCGCCGTCTTTGGCCAGAGGCTTCTCGACCAGACACGCCACGCCCGCCTTCAGGCAGAGCTCGGCGACCGCCCGGTGCTCGACCGTCGGCACCGCGATGCTTACTGCGTCGACCCCCGCCTCGATCAGCGCCGACGCGTCGGCGAAGGCGCGGGTCTCGTGTTTGTCGGCGATCTCGCCGGCGCGGGCGGCGTCGGCGTCGACCACGCCCACAAGCTCGCACCCGGCGTCCTGGGCGTACACCCGCGCGTGGTGACGCCCCATCCGGCCGACGCCGATCGCGCCGCAGCGGAGGGGGCGCCCGCTAAACCGGTCGCGATCGGCCGGCACTTCATGGAATCCTGTCGACATCGGCACCGATCCCGGCCCGCCTGAAGGCGGGCCTCTGGCGGAACGCCAAGGCCGGCGCTAAGCGCCGGCCGCCTCGTTGAGCGCCGCCGCGAAGTCGTCTTTGCCCTTCAGGCCGACGAACTTCTTCGCGGGCTGGCCGTCGACGAACAGGATCACCGTCGGGATCGCGCTGATCCCGAACTGCGTCGCGACCTGCTTGTTCGCGTCGATGTCGAACTTGCCGACCTTCACCTTCCCGGCGAAGTCGTCGGCCAGCTCCTCGATCGTCGGGGCCAGCATGCGGCACGGCATGCACCACTCCGCCCAGAAGTCCACCAGCACCGGCTGGTCCGAAGACAGGACCTCGGCCTGGAAGTTGTCGTCCGTGAACTCGTGCACATTCTCGCTGGCCATCTGGTTCTCCTGAGAGCCGCGTGGTATTTCCCGTTTCGGGGCTGTCCGCCGGCCGCCCCGCAAACCGCCCCGCGGGGCGTGGTGTTCCTGCCTGCCCGTGTCCGGCCGACCGTTCGACCGGCCGGGATCTACCGGGGAGGCATGCGAACCATAGCCCCCGCCAGCGGGGGATGCCCGCGATCTTCCCAGACGGAGCCCGCACCCGCTAGAGCCCCGACCCGGCCCCGCGAGAAGGTCTCTCCGTACCTCCGATCGCCAGCATCACCCGCACCGCCTCGGCGTGCTCCTTCGGGTCGTGCACACGCAATAGAAGCGCCCCCCGCCTCGCGTGCTCGATCGTCGCCGCCAGCGACCCCGCCAGACGATCGGCCGGCGAGGTCTCCCGCCCCGGGCTCGCGGCGGCCCCAATAAAACTCTTGCGGCTGGCGGCGGACATCACCGGGTACCCCAACGCAACCAGCTCCCCCGTCCGGGCGATCAGCTCGAAGTTCTGCCCGACCGTCTTGCCGAAGCCGAGCCCGGGGTCGATCGCGATCGACGCGGGGGCGACCCCGGCCCGGACCGCCGCCGCCGCCCGGTCGCGCAGGAACGCGCCGACCTCGCCGACGACATCGGCGTAGGCGGGCGGCTCGTCGTACCGGTCGGAGTAGCTGTCGGCGTCCGGCGGCCGGAGGCGGTGCATGAGGATCAGGCCCGCGCCGTGCTCGGCCGCGAGGGCGAAGAGCCTGTCGCCCTCGCTCCCGGCGGCGACATCGTTGATCGCGTCGGCCCCGGCCAGAAGCGCCTCTTGGGCGACCTCGGCGAGCGTGGTGTCGACGCTGATGGGCAGGGCGGAGGCCGGGCCGCCGGACTCGCGGATCGCCCGGATCACCGGCACGACCCGGCGCACCTGCTCGGCGGGCGCGACGCGCTCGGCCCCGGGCCTCGTCGATTCGCCGCCGATATCGAGCATGTCGGCGCCGTCAAGGGCGAAGCGGTCGGCGCGGGCGACCGCGCCGGCGACATCCCCCGTGCGCGAGGCCTCGTGAAAACTGTCGGGCGTGGTGTTGAGGATCGCAACGATCCGCGGCCGGTCCAGAACGAGCGACCGCCCGTGGGCGAGAGACCAGGTCGGAGGGGCTTCGGGCATGGCGGAGCGTATCAGGGGAAGGCGAGCGGGTGATCCGAAGTCGATCTATGGCCGAACGCGTGGGAGATTCGTTTCAACATCTCTCCGCTCCGAAGGAGCGGCGGGTTGTAGCCACGGGTGGAGGCGTGCAACGCACGCCGGAACCCGTGGAAAGCGCTTATAAGTTGAAGCCGCTCCGGAGGAGCGGAGGAAATGATCGATCAGTATTCCTCATCGAAATCAAATTCTTCCTTCGCCCCCTCAGGGCGAAATTAGATTGTGTACCGTTTTCCACGGGTTACGCTCGCCCGACGCTGCGCGTCGAGCTTCGCTCCACCCGTGGCTACATTCCATCGTCCCTCCGGGACGAAGAGATCGGGCGCGAACGGGTCGAACGGGGTCATGGTCAGGGCTGGATCGTCGTGCATCGCGTCCCTCTGGGCTTGCCGCTCGCATGGTAACGAAGCGCGCACGAAAAAACCGGCCGGGCGGGACCCGGCCGGTTTGCAGGACTCTGGCGTCGTCGGTTTACTCGAAGCGGGGGCGGAAATCCTCGTCGCGCTGGCGCGGGGCCGCGGCGGGCGGCGCAAACTGCTGCGACAGGTCGCCGACGAGCTTGATCACATCGCTGGGCACATACAGGCGTCCGTGCATCCCGTTGTCGCCCATCCGCGCGCCCATCGAGATCGGGGCGAGGTCGGCGGGGACATTGATCTGCGGCGCCCCGGCGCCCGCCATCGCCATCAGGCCGCCGACCTGCTGCAGCACCGGGCCGAGCGAGAGGTGGAGCACGAAGTCGGGGTTGGAGGGCAGGCGTTCGTGGGCGGCGCGGATCTGCGCGTTGCGGTGCAGGCCGATGTCGGTGCTCCGCTCGGCTTCGAGCACCTGGCGCACGAGCGAGGTGTTTCGACTGAAGGTCGTGATCACGCCCTTGTCGGTCGCGGCGTAGTACCCGCTGGGCCCGCCCGCGGCGCCGAAGACCATCATCATCGCCATGCCCGCCTGCTGCGCGCCCGGCTCGGCCGGGTCGAACTGCATCTGCATGCCCCACTCGTCGAGGCGGACGCCGTCGATCTCGGCCGCGGCCTCGCGGTACTGCGTGCGGTAGGTGATGCCCTCGGCCTCCATCCCGTCCATCTCGAGGGTGTACCGCTTGCCGGCCTCGAGGAGCTTGGCGGGGTTGCTGGAGCGCTGGTACTGCACCATGTTGGTGAACATCCCGCCCATCAGCAGCGAGGGCGTGTTGCCCATCACGAAGGCGAACCCGTCGCTGTGCTCCATCATGTCGCCCATCTTCGGGCCCATGGTCTGGCCCGGGTTCATCGAGGCGGCGAGCTCGGTCATCTTGCCGAAGATCTCCTTGATCTTCGGCGAGGAGGTGTCCATCGCCATCGCCAGGATGATCTGGCTGTCGGGCACCGAGCCGAACAGGTCGATCGCGCCGCCCGAGCCGACCATGTACGAGGCGGTCGGGCTGCCCTCGTCGAAGTCGGCGGCGAAGTCCATGCTGATGCCCTGCCCGCCGATCGTCATCCCGTAGGCGGCGGTCCGCCCGTCGCGGACCAATGCCGTGGAGACGGTCTCGACAAGGCCGAGCACCTCACGCATCGCCGGCTGCTCCTCACCGAACATCGCGGCCATGTCGTCCAGGCCGGTGCGGAACTCGGCGAGCCCCTCCTCGACCGCAGGGCCGACCCGCTCGATCGAGACCGAGAAAAAAACATCCGAGCTCTCGGCGAGGCGGATCGTGTTGGCCCCCATCGAGTTGCGGTGCGAACGGAGCTGGCCCTCGGTCGCCCGCTCGACGATCCAGGCCTCGGGCGCCATCGCGATGAAACCGCCCCCGAGATCACGCGTGTACACGATCTCGCCCATCATGCGGACCATGGTCGGGCCGTCCGCGACGGGGTCGGCCCCGAACGAGCCGACGAACGCGCCGAAGTCGGTCACCGGGATGATCAGCAGCGTGCTCGCGTCGTCGTCGATCCAGTTGAGCTCGCCGTCCTGACCCGGGATGACGGCGATCGCCGCCGAGCCGTTGCGGTTCATCCCCGGGGCGTCGATGAAGCCCGCGACCTGGCGGAGGGGGTTGTCGGCGGCGTCGCCGGCGCCGATCGAGTCCATCATCGCCTTGGCCCGGTCGAAGAAGCCCCCGATGTCCGAGGCGCCGCCGACCATGATCGCGTCGGCCGGAACCCGGTCGATCGCCGAGGGGAGCGAGGCGAGCGCCCCGGCCGAACCGTGGATCGCGAGGGCGAAAAGCCCGGTGGTGAACGACGCTCTGGCAATGGTCCGCATGGCTGAATCCCTCTGATAATCGGGAAATGTTCGTTTTCGCTGACCTGCCGGCGGACGGATCCCCGGCGCGGTCCTTCAGATCAATCGTTTCGGAAGCGGCGTCGGCGGATTTCACCCATCCGCCCGCAAGGGGGCGGATTCTGGGGAGTGAACCCCGGCCCGGCGAAACAGGCCCGCAGGAGCTCGCCCGGCCGCAGTTACCGCTTCGCGGAGACCTTGCCCTGGCGGCCTCGGTCGTCTTCGTCTTCCTCGGGCTCTTCCTCCGGCTCCTCGTCGGCTTCTTCGTCTTCCCAGTCGTCCTCGTCTTCCTCCCACTCTTCGTCTTCTTCGCCGTCCTCTTCCCAATCTTCGTCGTCCTCGGACTCTTCGTCTTCTGAGTCCTCGTCGTCTTCAGACTCCTCGTCCTCTTCGTCGCCTTCTTCTTCCTCGTCGCCCTCTTCGTCTTCCTCGTACGCCTCGTCGTCTTCGGCCTCTTCGTCGCCCTCCTCGTCCTCTTCCTCCTCCCACGAGTCGTCATCGTCGTCGGAGGCGGCTTCGGGCTCGGCCTTGCGCTTGGCCTTGGGGGTTTCTTCGTCGTCGGCGAGCGCGACCTCCGTGTCGCCTCCCTCGTCATCACCCCCTTCATCCGCCTCGTCATCCCAGGGCGCGTCTTCGCTGTCGTCATCCGGGCTGCCGGAGGCGGTCGCGACGCCGGTCTCGGGCTCGGGGAAGAGTTCGCCCTGGGCGGGCGGGCGCCCGGCGGCTTCCTGAGCCGCCAGCGCCTTCATCGCGTCCCACTCCGCCTCGGTGATCATCACATCGCGCGCGACCGAGCCCTTGTGCTCGGAGATGATCCCCGCGATGCCCATCAGGTCGATCAGGCGGCTCGCCCGCGTGTACCCGATCGCCAGGCGGCGCTGCAGCAGGCTCACCGACCCGCGCTTGGTCTCCAGCACGATCTCGACGGCCCGGTCGAACAGCGGGTCTTCCTGGGCCGCAGCGAGGCTCGCCGAGGAGTTGTTCTCGCTCTCGTACAGGCGTTCCTCGTCGGCGTCGACGCCCGAGCGGAGCTGCATGAGCTGGCGCTCGAAGGTGGGCGCCGCGACCTCGCGCATGAAGCGCACCACGCGCCGGATCTCCTTGTCGTCCACCAGCGTGCCCTGGCTGCGCACCAGCTTGTGCGAGCGGGGCGAGAGCAGGAGCATGTCGCCCTGCCCCAGCAGCAGCTCTCCGCCCTTCTGGTCCAGCACGATCCGCGAATCCATCCCGCTGGCGACCTTGAAGGTCACGCGGCAGGGCATGTTGCTCTTGATCAGGCCCGTCACCACATTCGCCTGCGGACGCTGCGTCGCAAGAATCAGGTGGATGCCCACCGCGCGAGCCTTCTGCGCGATGCGGATGATCGAGCCCTCGACCTCCTTGTTGGTCATCATCAGGTCGGCGAGCTCGTCGATGATGAACACCATGTAGGGCAGGCGACGCGGGATCCGCGCCTCCTCCTCGGGCGTGCGCGGATCGAACGCCTCCTTCAGCTCCTCCCACGCCATGTCGTTGTAGCCGGCGATGTCGCGGCACCCCGCCTCGGCGAGCAGCTCGTACCGCTCGTCCATCTTCTTGACCGCCCACTCCAGGATCGCCGCGGCCTTGGACATCTCCGTCACCACAGGGCACATCAGGTGCGGGATGTCCTTGAACTGGCTCATCTCGACCATCTTCGGGTCGACAAGCACAAGCTTCAGCTCGTTGGGCTTCTTCGTGTAGAGGAAGCTCATGATGATCGTGTTCATGCACACGCTCTTGCCCGAGCCGGTCGTGCCGGCGATAAGCATGTGCGGCATCTTCGTCAGGTCCTCGATCAGCGGCTCGCCCGACGCGTCCTTGCCCAGGAACATGGGCAGCTTCATGTCCCCGAACCACTCGCGGTTGGACATCAGCTCCTTCAGGCGGACCTTTTCCTTTGTCGGGTTGGGCACCTCGATGCCGACCGTGTCGCGCCCCACCATGTTGGACACGATGCGGATGTTCACCGCCTTGAGCGAGCGGGCGATGTCCTGGCTGACCGTCTGCAGCGAGTTCACGCGCGTGCCCGGCGCAAGGCGGATGTGGTACAGCGTGATCACCGGCCCCGACTCGATGCCCACGACCTCGCCGTTGATCCGGTACTCCGTCAGCGCCGCCTCGAGCGCCTCGGCCTGCTCGCGCACGAGCCCTTCGAGCTTCTCAGAGAAGTTCTCCTCGGGCTCGGCGAGCAGGTCCATCCCCGGGAACTGATACCCCTCAAGCTCGGCGACATTCTGCAGGTCTTCAAGGTCAGAGTCGGTGGCGCTCTTGCGGTCCTTGGCCGCAAAGCGCACAGGCAGCTTCGAGATCTTTTCGCGCAGCGCGTCCTGGTCGAAGACCTGCGGCGCCCCGGGCAGATCCTCGTCGTCGTCTTCCTCATCGTCGTAGGCGTCGGCCCCGACCGCTTCGACGGCGACCTCCGGCTCGAGATCGACGCGCTCGGTCCCGCCGATCCCGCCGTCTTCGTCGTCGAGCACGGGCTCGGCCTTCTTGCGCTTGCGTTCGGCCCGCTTGCTTTCCTTCTTCGAGGCCGCCTTGTGCTTCTTGGGCTTGGCCTCGATCACGGGTTCTGCCCGCTTGGTCGGACGCGCGATCCGCTCGTCGTCTTCAAGATCGTCCACACGCACCAGCGCCGGCCGGGGCTTGGGACGGATCGAACCGACGAGCGTCCCCGCCGCCGTGCCCGCCGCCGCCCAGGTGACGCGGGCGCCCTTGACGGTCGCGCTTGCCGCGGGTCCGAACCGCTGGGCCAGCCACCTCGCCCCGGCCTCGATCGGCTCGTTGCACGCCGCCAGCAGACCGACCAGCAGCCCGCCGGTCAGGAAGACCATGCTCCCAAGCACGCTGAAGAGCGAGGCGAGCCACGCGGCGATCCGGTCGCCCAGCACGCCCCCCGCCAGCCCGGGCATCGGGCTCAACCCCGCCATCACCAGCGCGTTGATCCCCGCCATGGCCGCGACCGCAAGCGCCAGACCGACCGAGCGGATGACGAGCTGGTCGACCCGCTTTCTGGCCAGCACGAGGATCACCGCCGCACCGGCCCCGATCAGCAGGGGCCAGGCCGCGTACCCGAAGGCGTAGTAGAGCCAGTGGGCGATGTGCGCCCCGACGAGCCCGCACGGGTTGGCGGCCTCCTCGTTGGGCGGATCGATGATGAAGGTGGGGCGGTCGGCCGGGTGGAAGCCCGCCAGCGAGACCACCACCAGCGCCCAGAGCGTCCCCAGCGTGATCCACCCGGCCCAGGCCAGGACGGGGCGCTTGGCGGGACGATCGCTTGCCTTTGCTCGTGCTCGTGCGGCCATCCGTGTTCCAGAGAGAGTTGCAGCGCAGGTTCTGCGCGTGACACTACGGGCGCGATCCGTCGCGCCCGCTCCGATCGTAGCGGGAGCCTCGCCCCCGCCAGCGCCTAAGAGCGCAGTCCATCACCATCGGCGCGCGCCGGGCGCTCCTCTGCACTCGTGGGGCTGCTCGCTCCCCCGCCGAGGCGGGGGAGCGAGGGCGCTGGGCGCCGGGCGCAGGGGCGGTGTCGATCCGCGGCCGAAGGCCGCCTCATCCCCCAGCGCCCCGCGCCCCACACCCCGCGCCCCGCCTACAGGCCTCCCCTTTCCAGATTGCTTCCTGTTCGGTATGCTCCGGACCATGCTCGCCCGGGTCCGCTCATCCCTGCTCCACGGCATCGACGCCCTCCCCTGCGAGGTCGAGGTCGATCTCGACCGCACCCTCATGGACAAACAGACCGTCGTGGGCCTGCCCGACGCGGCGGTCACCGAGTCCCTCCAACGCGTCCAGGCCGCCCTGACCAACTCGGGCTACACCTTCCCGCAGGGCAAGCTGCTGATCAACCTCGCCCCCGCCGATGTCCGCAAGGAGGGGCCGGTCTACGACCTGCCCATCGCGGTGGGCGTGCTGGCGGTGCAGGGGGTCGTCCCGATGCGTGAGGGCGAGGGGCTGGACCTTCGCCGCCACCTCTTCGCCGGCGAGCTCGCCCTCGACGGACGCCTGCGCCCGATCCGGGGCTCGATCGCCATCGCGGCTCTCGCCCGCTCCGAAGGCGCCGAGGGCGTGATCCTCCCTGCCCAGAACGCCGAGGAGGCGGCGGTCGTCGAGGGGATCAATGTGTACGCCGTCAGCACGCTGACCGAACTCGTCGGCCTGCTCACCGGCGAGCTGGACGCGATGCCCCTGCCGACGCCGGATGTCGCGGCCCGACTGCGCCAAGCCGAGCCGGAGATCGACTTCGCCGATGTGAAGGGGCAGGAGGCGGTGAAGCGGGCGATCGTCGTCGCCGCGGCCGGCATGCACAACCTCGTCATGCTCGGCCCCGCCGGCACGGGCAAAACCATGATGGCCAAGGCCCTGCCCGGCGTGCTGCCGACGCTGACGCCCGACGAGGCGGTCGAGATCACGCGGATCCACTCGGCCGCGGGTGTGCTGCCCCCCGGCAAGGGGCTGATCGACGCGAGGCCGGTCCGCAGCCCGCACCACACGGCGTCGTCGGCCGCGGTGGTGGGGGGCGGGGTGATCCCGCGTCCGGGCGAGATCTCGCTGGCGCACGGGGGCGTGCTGTTTCTCGACGAATTGCCGGAGTTTCCGCGCACCGTGCTCGAAACGCTCCGCCAGCCGCTGGAAGACCATGTCGTCACGATCGCCCGCTCGCAGGCGACGGTCCGTTTTCCGGCCAGCTTCATGCTCGTCGCGGCGATGAACCCGACGCCCCGGGGCGATGTCGATCCCGGCGAGGTCGGCCAGCGCGCGATGGAGCGTTACCTCGCGCGGCTGTCGGGCCCGCTGCTCGACCGGATCGACCTGCATGTCGAAGCGCCGGCGATGCCGTGGAAGCGTCTGCGCCAGCCCTCGTCGGGCATGTCGACCGCCGAGATGCGCGAGCAGGCCGAGGCGGCCCGAGCCCGCATGCGCGAGCGCCAGGGCCATATGCCCAACAGCCGCCTGAGCGGACGGAAGCTCGACAAAATCGCCGAGCTCGAACCCCGGGCCGAGGCGGTGCTCGGCCAGGCGATGAGCGAGCTGAAGCTCAGCGCCCGGGCGTATGACAAGATCCGTCGCGTCTCGCGCACCATCGCCGACTTGGAAGGATCAGAAGCGATCGCCGAGTCGCATGTCTCTGAAGCGGTGCAGTACCGCCTGCTCGACCGGATGATCGGCTGACGGCAAGCTCGACGCGCTGAGGCAAAGAAAAACACCCGGCCTCGCGAGGCCGGGCGTTTGATTGCGTTCGGAGTCGGACGCTGGGGCCGGTCAGGCGCCTTCCTGCTTCTGCTTGCGGGTGTAGGCGTACTTCCGCTTCAGGGGCTTGACGACCAGGCCGCTGCGGATCGCGTTGGCCGAGACGCGGACCTTCTTGCGGGTGCGGATCGGGTTGCCCTGCTCGTCGAGCTTGGGGTTGCCGTCGGTGTCGAGCACCTCGACCATCGCGTCGACCTTCTGGAGGTTCGGACGGAACGCGCGCCGGGTGATCCCGGTGGGCTTGAGGCCGAAGCCGCCCTTGGTGATCCTCTGGCCCCGGTAGGTCCGGGTCTTGCCGAAGGTCGTCTTCTTACCCGTGTAATGGCACTCGTACGGCATGGCTGCTTCCAGTCGCTCAAAAGGCTCTTGAGGGCCTCAAGGATAGCCCGCATCCCCGTCCGGGCAAGGGGGGATGCGGAAGGGCGCTGGGTGTGGGGCGCGGGGCGCTGGGGGAGGCGGCGGCCTTCGGCCGCGGCATGTCTTTGTATTCCGAGTTGCTGAGCCCGCTCCCTGAACCCTTGCCTCGGCCGAAGGCCGAAGCCACCCCTGCTCCCCGCACCCAGCGCCCTGCGCCCGGTTCACCCCCGATGCAGCGACTCCCGCGAGATCATCAGTTCGAGGGTCTGGGCGACCAGGTCGACCTCCCGCTCGGTCATCCGCCCGTGGAAGGGCAGGGCGATCGTCCGCCCCGAGACGCTCTCGGCGATCGGGAACTGGCCGGGCCGGTGCCCGAGGTCGCGGTACGCCGGCTGGAGGTGGATGCAGGGAAAGTAGGGGGCGCAGCCGACCTCGTGGATCCGCATCCCCTTGATGACCCGGTCGCGCTCTTCGGTGGCGAACTCGGTGCTCAGCCGCACGACATAGACGAACCACGACATCATCGCCTCGGGGTCGACCGTCGGCAGCACGACCTCCGGGACGCCCATCAGGCGGTGCATGTACAGGTCCGCGACCGCCCGGCGTCGCTCGATGATCGTCTTGAACCGGCGCATCTGGGCGACGCCGATCGCGGCGTTCAGCTCGCTCAGGCGGTAGTTGTACCCGACGCGCTCGTGTTCCAGCCACGCCCCGGTGTTCATCGGCGAGCCCGGCCCGCCCGGGGCCGTCGCGATCGGGCGGCCCTGGTTGCGGAGGCTGCGGCAGGCGTCGGCGAGGCGTTCGTCGTCGGTGACGATCATCCCGCCCTCGCCGGTGGTGATCTGCTTGTTGGGGTAGAAGCCGAAGACGCCGACGCGTCCGAAAGACCCGCAGGGGCGGCCTCTGTAGGTCGTGCCCAGCGCCTCGCAGCAGTCCTCGATCAGCGGGATCTCGAGCTTGGCCGCAAGGCGGGCGTACTCGTCCATGTGCTGGGGGTTGCCGAAGGTCTCGACGGCGAGGATGGCCTTGGTGTGCTCGGTGACGGCCGATTCGATCGCGGCCGGATCGGCGTTGAGGCTCTTGGGGCAGATGTCGACGAAAACGGGCTTGGCGCCGACATAGCGGATCACATTCGCCGAGGCGATGAAGCTGAAGGGCGTGGTGATGACCTCGTCGCCGGGCCCGATGCCCAGGGCCAGCAGGGCCAGGTGCAGCCCGGCCGTCCCGCTGGAGACCGCCACCCCGTGCCGGCAGCCGGCCTCAGAGGCGACCAGACGCTCGAACTCCTCCTGCATCGGGCCGATCGAGAGTCGCCCGGACCGGAGCGTGAGGATCAGCAGCTCTTCTTCGAGGGCGGAGAGGTCTGGACGGCTGAGCGGGATCTCGTGCTCGGACATCGGTCTGGCGCTGCCTCTGGGAAGGGAGTGGTGTTGTCGCGTCTGCCCGGCGGGCTGCCCGCCATCGGGCAAGCGTACACCGCCGGCGTGGGCCGGACGCCCGCCGCGAGCGCAGAAGCGCTTGCAGGGGGCGCCCGGCGCCGACGCCGGAGGAGGAGGAGCAGGGCGTGTGTTCAGCGACCGGTGGCGCGTTCGAGCTCGCGGTACAGGCGGGCGTTGAGTTCTGCGACATCGATGGCGACCAGATCGTTGTCGAAACGGACGGCCTCGCCGCCGTCGATCTGGCTCTTGATCCGCTTGTGGGCGGTGATGACCGTCGAGTGGTTGGGCCGGCCCATGGCCCGCGCGATCTCGGGGTAGCTGTGGTTGGTCAGCTCTCTGGAGAGGTGGACCGTCAGCGCCCGGGCCAGGACGACCCGCTTGTGGCGCCCGCGCCCGACGAACTCGTCGTGCGCCACGCCCAGGGAGGAGCAGACCCGGTCGATGATCTGCTGCATGCGGATCGGGCGTCGCACGCCGTTCTGCGAGGAAGACCCCTCGGCCATACCAAGGGCTTTGGAGGCGAAGGCGGCGTCGATCACGCCGGTCTCTGCGCCGGAGAGCAGGCGGCAGGCCGCCTGCACACGCGTGACCATCCCCTCGAGATCGCGCACACTCGGGCCCGACCGGTCCGCGTCGCAGGCCCGTTCGGCCCGCTCGCTGATGACCTCGGCCGCGGCGGTGTCGATCGCCAGCCCGCGCCGGCGACCGATCTCGGCGATGATCTGCAGGCGCAAGCCCCGCCCGGGCGGGGTGAGTCTGAAGAGCGCCCCGGCCATGAAGCGCGAGGTCAGCGCGGCGCTGAGACGCGTCATGTCGCGCGGGTGCTCATCGGAGGCCATGGCGACGAGCTTGCCGTCGAGGTCGATCGCGTCGAAGGTGTGCAGGAACTCGCCTTGGGTCTTGTCCTTGTTGTTCAGGAAGTGGACATCGTCGATGCAGAGCAGGTCGCAGTCGCGGTAGCGCTGGCGGAAGGCGTCGAGCTTGTTGGCCCGCATCGAGGCGATGAACTCGTTGGTGAACGCCTCGGCGGTGACATAGCGCACGCGGGCGTCGGGGCGGGAACGCTGGAACGCCGAGGCGATCGCGCGGAGCAGGTGCGTCTTGCCCAGCCCGCACTCCCCGTGGATGAACAGCGGGCTCAGGCGGGTGTCGCCCGAGGCGACGCCGGTCGCTGCCGTGTACGCCAGCTTGTTCTCGTCGCCGACGATGAAGTTCTCGAACTCGTACTTGCCCGAGGCGGGCTCGACTCTGACGGGCTTGCGCACCGGGGGCGGGACCTGCTGCGGCGCCGCGCGACGGCGCGTCGCCCGTTCGACCACCCGCGACGCCTCGAACGCGTCGCGGTCGACCACCAGGCGGAACGACTGCGGCGCCGGACGCCCCACATCACGCAGCACCTCGCGGATCGCGCCCGAGTACCGACGCTCGATCTGACCCGCCAGGAAGTTGGAGGGCACGGTGACGCGCAGCTCGCGCGGCTCGATCGAGAGCTCGGCCATCTGTGAGAAGTACCGCCGGCAGGGCTCCTCGCCGATCTTCTCGGCCAAGCGTCGGACCACCCGGTCGAGGATCTCCGAGCGGTCGGGCGTCCCGTTGCCGGCGCTGCGGAGCGCGGGGGGGCGGTGATCGGCGACGCGTTCGGGCGTGCCGCGCTCCCCCTTTCCGGTTTGGTCGGCGGCGTCGGTCACTGTGTTGACAGTAACCGTCGTTGTCGCCTTGATACAGCTTCCGGGCTTGGTGGCCCTGATTCCTCTGAACGCGCCGTGATGCCTTGCCTCCTGAGCGGTCACTGTTGTACCACCTCCCATCCGTAAGAAGTCCGCACGCCCGGGCGTTGACCCTGCGCATACCGACCGCGCTCGAGCGGGTTACAGCCCGGTTGGCCCACGAGTCCTTCACCTTCGGATTTCGTCACGACGCGACGCCCGGCGGCGTGCAGCCGACCCTTGGCTCCTCTCCTTGCCACGGGCGACGCGTCGCATTGCCGCGATCCGCTCGGCCGATCCCTGGCCGATCGCGGTAACTTAGGCGATCCGGTTTCGTCGCGAAACCGATCCGAAACCGATTCGTGTTTGTTCACGCGCAGAAACCACTGAAAAATCAAGGGTTTAGGCGTCGTGAAAAAATCTTGTCCACCCGAACCGCGCGCCGGTCGAACAATCGGTGGATAACCCGGTGAACAACCGGCGCCCGCACCGTTCAGCCGACCTTCGGGCCCTCTCTGACCAGCGCCACACGCTCTGCGAAGGGCGAAAACCCGAGCGAGCGGTAAAGCGACAGGGCCGGCGCGTTGCGCCGATCCACGGCGCAGGTGATCTCCGCGACACCCGCCTCCGACGCTTTGGCGAACGCATGATCGAGCATGCGGCGCGCAAGCCCCAGCCCCCGCACGCCGGGGTCCAGCCCGAGGTAGACCAACTCCATCGAGGGCGTGTCATGGTTCGCCGAGAGCAGCGCGCACCCGACCGGCTCATCCCCGCGCATCAGCAGCCACCAGTGCGACGGGTCGTAGCGGCCGGCTCCCTCGTGCGAGTCGAGGATGTTGGGGGTCGAGCGCAGGCCGCAGAGCTCCGGGCAGTCCAATGTCTCCCGGTAGGTCCTGTCGAGCGTCTCGATGAGCAGGCGTCGTCGGTGCTCCTGCCCGTAGGCGGAGGCGGGGACGCAGCGGAGATCTTCGGGCCAACGGATGTTGGGCTCGGGCCCCGGCGAGAGCGGCGCCTGCAGATAGAGCAGATGCCCGACAAACCGGAACCCCGCGTCGGAAAACGCGTCGATCGAGGCCCGCTCGGTCGGCTCGGGGAGGGTCTGAAAGAGCTCGGGGATGTGGTTCGCTTTGGAAGCGAACCCCTCGCAGGCCGCGACGATCGAGGCGGCCCGCTCGGCACGGGCAGGCGCGCCGGACCCGCTGGGGGGCGAGAGAAACACCGTGACGGTCGAACCGCGCCCCGGGACGGCGAGGCAGACCTCTCGGACGGGGCCGCCAGCGGAAAAGACTCCCCACATCAGGGTGGCGTCGATCCCGTGGCGCTCGGCGTTTCGGAGAAATCTGGAGGCGGCGGCCCGGCTGTCGGGTCCGGAAGCGCCGACAAGGCGGGCGGCAGCGTCGAGGCGTCGCGCCGGGGGGATCCAATCGGCCTGGGGTGGCTCCGGCTTGGAACCGGGGGCCTGAGACGGGCGCACAATCGTCAACGGAATCCCTCCGCCCGGGGTGTCGTCCGGGGCGGAGCGTTGACGCCCCGTCCCCATTCACTAGACTAGCCCTCCCGCCGCAGGGCCGGGATGCCCACAGGGAGTTTCCGAAATGAATCAATGCGAGACCAGCAGGTGGACCCCATCGTTTCTGGGCAGGGCCCTGGCGGCGTTGGCGATCGTGTTTTCGGGCGTGGTGATGCTGGGGTTCGCCCCCCAGCCGAGCGTGCTCGCCCGGTCCTGGGACCTGGATTTCCGGCCCGGTGAGCTCCGGGTCATCACCCTGACCGGCGAGGACGGGGCGGACAAGCACTACTACTACATGACCTTCCTGGTCACCAACCTGACCGGGGAGGAGCGGTTTTTCGCCCCGATCTTCGAGCTGACGACCGACCGCGGCGAGATCATGCTCGCGGGTCGTGGCGTCTCCCGACAGGTGACCCAGGAGATTCTCGAACGGCTGCGGAACCCGCTGCTGGAGCAGCAGTTTCAGCTTATCGGTCCTTTGCAGGAGGGCGAGGAGTTCGGTCGCGAGGGGCTGCTGATCTGGCCGGTCGGGCGTCAGGACATCAACGAGGTGAATGTCTACGCGATCGGTCTGAGCGGCGAGAGCCAGACGATCCGGACGCGCGACGCCGAGACCGGGGAGATCAAGGAGATCGTGCTCCGCAAGACGATGATGCTCCGCCACGACCTGCCGGGCGAGCTGGCCGATGAGCGTGCGTCGCGGGTGGCGGGCAAGCCCCTGCCCCGGACCGAGCAGCGTTGGATTCTCCGCCAGCAGGCGGCTAGCCTTGAGGCCGCCGAAAACGCCGCGACAGGGCGTGACGAGCGGCAGGAAGAAAGAAACCAGACGCGGGACAGCGGCGAGACCACCCGGTAAAGACCGGCGGCTCCCCACCCAGAGGAACGGTGCGACATGGCGCATAAAAAGGGCCAGGGCTCTTCAAAGAACGGACGCGACAGCAACCCGCAGTACCGCGGGATCAAGCTCTACGGCGGTCAGGCGGCCAAGGCCGGCTCGGTGATCGTGCGTCAGTGCGGGACGAAGATCCATCCGGGCTTCATGGTCCGCAAGGGCAAGGACGACACGCTGTTTGCGATCGCCGAGGGCAAGGTGGTCTACCAGGGCCGGAAGGTCCACATCGACCCGGCCGACCCCGAGACGCCGCGTCCGATCCAGCTCCGCAAGCTGGTCGAGTCGACCTCGAACAACTGAACGCCGCCCGTCGAGGGCGTGATGCAAGGCAATGAAAAGACCGGCCCTCGGGCCGGTCTTTTTCTGCGCCGAGTTGGTGAGGCTGGCGGACTCGTTGAGGGATGTTCGCCCGGGCGAGACGCCCGGGCCACGGTCTACCTCGCGCCCAAAACTCCCGGCTCGGCGAGCCGTGCTGCCCGGAACGCCTCGCTCAGCAGCCCTGCGCGAAGAGGTCGAGGTACGCGAAGAAATCGTCGGCGTCGATCACGCCGTCGTTGTTGATGTCGGCTCGTGGGTCGCCGAGCGAGAAGAGATTGAGGTAGGTGAAGAAGTCGTCGGCGTCGACGACGCCGTCGTTGTTGAGGTCGGCGCGGCAGTTCGGGATGACGGTGCTGAGCATGGCGCGGGAGCCGTCGCTGAAGTCGGCGCTCAGGAGCACGCGTTGGGCGTAGACATCCAGGAGTCTGACATCGGTGACGAGGCGGGTGTCGCCGGGAGCGAGTTCGACGGTGTCGCCGCCGCCGAGGACGCGGGTGACCCTGCTCGGGGCCGCGTGGAAGATTGTAAAGTTTCCGCCGACGCTGTATCGCGCCGCTGCGGAGGTGCCGTCGAGCGAGAGCGTTGGCATCAAGTTTGTGAAACCGAGGGACTGGCTGACCCCCAGGAAATCCGGATCGCCCACCAGCAGCATGCTGAACTCGCCCGAAGGGTCCATGCGGATGATCCCGGGGATCCCGGGGCTGGCGTACGGAACCGGGATGGTCGTTCGGAAGAGCACCGAGCCGTCGTCTGCGATGCTGAGTTCCTGCGCAACACTGCTCGATCCATGCCGGGGATTGTACATGATGGGTGAGTGGTTGCTGAGAATGAGGGGCTGGTTGAACTCGGCGATGACGCCGGCTTCGTCGGCAGGCCCCGGTGCGTACACAAGCGCCTGTGTCGTTTGGGCGCCGAAGAGCGAGAAGTTCCCGACCATCACGACATCACCAGCGGCGTTGATGCGAACAAGCGGATGCCGAGGATTGAACAGAGGGTTGTAGTGGAGCTGGATGCCGTTGATATTTGTGTCTGATCGGACAAGCACCTGATGTCGTCCGTCGAAGTATCTAGCTACGGCGGCAAAGACATCGGCGCTGTCGTCTGGCATGAAGCGGTAGTTGTACACGCTGTACCCGCCCGCGGTGTCATAGCGTAGAGCCGAGTGCGGCGAATTGAACGAATAATTGTACGACCGTGGCATTTCAAGCTTGCCGATGTTGTCTGGGGTGCGCATGCCTGCTGATGCGATTGTGACCGCGTTGAGATCACGCGAGACGGTTCGGAAGCTGGATGTTCCGGAAAAGACGGTCTCTTGCAGGAAGTCGCGGATCAGTGTCGTCCCGCCGTCGTCGCGTCTCGCGCCGATCAACGGGATCGACGGTCTTGAGGCGATGACAGCTGGGTGGGCGACGAGTTCGGGCACGGCCATCACGGCGCGGAAGCCCCCGTCGAGGGTGGTTGAAGCGACGACGCGTTGCTCGTTTACGGGGACGCCGGTCGCGGCGAGCATGGCGGAGACTCCGCCGTAACGGTCGACGCCCAGGATCTGGCCCCGGATGCCTGCGGGGAGGCCGATCGCACCTCCGGTGAGCGTTGTGGTCGTGTCCGGGGTCAGGCCTTCGAGGCGGTCGCCGATGGTGTGCAGGACGCTTGTGGCGTCGCCGTCCCAGAGGCGGAGTTCGTCGGGGCTGAAGTATGCGACATGGCCGCCGGAGCCTATGCGGGCGGACCAGCCTCGAAACAGTGTGTTTCGGGAGTCTTCGATCACAAAGTCGTCGATGACCACGACGGTGAAGTCGTGCGCGGCGACCGGTGTTGCGGCGGCGGCGAGCGCGATGGCGATGGAGGCGCTTCTGGGGGGTCGTTTCATCCCTGTGTTCCTTCTTGGGTATCCGGCCTGCCTCAGTACGGCGTTTGGTGGATTGTGCGACATTCAGCAGCCCTGTGCGAAAAGGTCGAGGTACGCGAAGAAGTCGTCGGCGTCGATGACGCCGTCGTTGTTGATGTCGGCTCTCGGGTCGGCGTCGGCGAAGAACTGGAGGAAGAGGAAGAAGTCGTCGGCGTCGATGATGCCGTCGTTGTTGAGGTCGGCGGGGCATCCGGGGTCGGGGATGTCGGCGAGGAGCATGCCCCTGGAGCCGCCCTGGAAGTTTGCGGCAAAGAGCACGCGCATCCCGGCGACATCGAGGAGTTCAACGCCTGTGATCCGGCGGATGTCGCCCGGCTCGACTTCGATCTCGTCGTTGACGGCGACGACCCGCGTCACGCCGCGCGGCGTTGCGTGGAAGATTGTGGGTGTGACTTGCGGAGTCCGGATACCAAAGAGGCCCGCTGCGGAGGAGGCGTCGAGGGAGAGCATCCCAGTGTGGAGACTCCAATCAGAGATGGTCTCGTCAGGTTCGAGCCCGAGCAGTTCCGGGTTTCTTGCGAGAAGCACGCGATACTCGCCGGAGGGGCCGCGGTGGATAAAGCCAGGTCCCTGCGCACCGGGGCTGTTATAGATCGCATCGAAGATGACCGAGCCGTCGTCGGCAAGAACGATCTGGCGGTGGATCGAGTTGGAACTGTTCGAAACGCTGTATGTGAGTTCGGGGTGGTTGACTGGGGTGATGGTCCGGTGCACTTCTGCGACGACCGCGGGCTCACCGCTGGCGCCCGGATACAGCAGGATCGACTCGCTCAACACGAGATCGCCGGGGAAGGGCCGGGTAGCGACGAGCGTGTCGCCCGCCGCGTTGATCCTGACAAGCGGCTTTAGATGCGGCCATAGTCTGACGCCGTTGATCACGGCGTCGGAACGGGCGATGACCTCGCTTACACCGTCGACTGTGCGGACGACCGCGGTTTGCTGATCCGTGGAGCCGTCGAGCGTGAAGTGAAAGTAGCTTGCCGTGTTGCCGTTGGAGGCGATGTCGATGTGTGCGCAGAAGCCGAACCGATCGCCGAAAAGCGAGTATGACGGGCCGAAATACATCTCGCCGTCGTTGTCCGGAGTGCGGTCGCCGGTTGCGAAGAGCGGTGTGACGGTGAGGTCGCCCGAGATCACATCGACATGCGAGATCATCGGCGATGAGCTGCGGACGAGGGTGTCGGCGTTGGCCGACCGTCTGGTACCGAGATTGGGGATCGAGACCCGGCGTTGCAGCGTCCCGGGGCCTGCGACCTCGGGTCTGGCCATGACGACCCGGAAGTCGTTGTCGGGCGTCGTGACCGCGAGAGCGCCCTCGAACCGTGATGGCTCCGGCGCGGTGTAGAGGAGGGCTGTCACGCCGCCGTCGCTGTCGAGGCCGAGGATGCGGCCGCCCCGCGCGACGCCCGAGTTGAGTGATGCGGTGACCACATCCGGCGCAAGGCCCTCGATGTGTGTGCCGATCTGGTGCAACAGGCGCGTCTCGGCCGGGCCCCAGAGCCGAAGGCCGTCGGGGGCGAAGTAGGCGACATGCCCGCCCGAGCCGACCTGGGCGGCCCAGCGTTGGTCGGCGAACGACGCGTTGAAGTCGTCGAGCACCACGGTCGTGAAGGTCGGCCCTGCGAAGACGGGGAGGGTTCCGGCGGCGATCACGATCGCGACGGCGAGTCTCGTGCGTGGCATCTTCGGTTCCTTTCTGCGGTCTCTGCCGAGGGCGGGACGGGCGTCCCGGCGTGCCGTCGGCTCGGGCGGGGTAGGGGCTCCCCGCGTCCGATTTCCGGTGCCGCAGGGCGCGGCCCGGGCCCCGTCGTCGCGGGGCTGAAAGGTCAGACTCCCGATACCCAGCGGAGTTCCCGATTCGCTCGGGAATTCTGAAGATTTGTAGTTTGCTTGGGTGTGGGGTGCGGCGGCGTTCGCCCGTGCGAGACGCCCGGGGCGTGATCGAAGCACCACCGTGAGCCCGGCTCGGCGAGCCGGGCTGCCTCAATCAGCAACCCGATCCCGGCTCTGCGAGCCGCGGGCTGCCCGGTTTCCGCGGCCCGGATCCGGCTCAGCAGCCTTGCGCAAAGAGCGTCAGATACTCGAAGAAATCGTCGGCGTCGATCACGCCATCGTTGTTGATGTCGGCTCTCGGGTCGCCTGCGGCGAAGAACTGCAGGAAAAGGAAGAAGTCGTCGGCGTCGACGACGCCGTCGGCGTTGAGGTCGGCGGGGCAGTCGGGGATTGTTGCGAGCATCAGGTACTTGGAGTCGTCGTGGAACCAAACGCCGAAGAGCACATGCTCGCCATTAACGGTGTGGAGTTCGATGTATTTCACCGTCTTGAACTCGCCCGGGCTGACTTCGATCGAGTCGCCTTCGGTGAGGAAGTGCGTGACACCTCTCGGCGTCGCGTGAACCAGCGAATAGACATTGGCGATCCGCAACCCGACCGCGGCCGATGTCGCATCGGGTGAGATCCTTGTTGGACCGGCGCTGACAAAGTCTGCGGCGGGCAGGCCAAGGAACTCCGCGTTCGGTGTGAACATCATCGTCATTTCACCCGACGGCGATCTGCGGATCACATGTTTGCCCGCTCCAGTGCTGCTCCACACATTGACGGTGAGAAGGACCGTGCCGTCGTTCCCGAGATACATGTCGCGGCCGATCTGCGTGCCCGGCGGCATTGTGAACGACACATCGGGATGATTCGTCATTGCGATCGGAGCGTTTTCGCGAGCGATCTCGGTCGTGGTTTGGGTGTTGGTATCGAATAGTACGATGGAGTCCGAGCGAAATGGGTGGCTGAGAACGATTGATCCTCCAAAGAGCACCTGGCCTTCATCGTTCACGCGCAGGCTCGGTCTCTCGTCTCTCCAAAGCCTGAACCCGGCGACAAACTCGGTGGACAAGGCCAGTACCTCGGAGACGCCGTTTCTGGTGAGGAGCACGCCAGTCTGATCAGTTGTAGACGAGGGGATCTGATAGCTGAAGTAGTGGACAACGGAAGAGCCGTCCGGGGAGATATCGAAGCAGACAGCGTTTTCGAAGTTACGACCGAGCGACGAGAAACTGTACAAGGATCTGAGTTCCCCGATGAGGTCTGTGCCGGGGATCTGCTGCCCATTGAAGAAGAATTGTCTGCCGCCGAATGTCGGGGCGCCGATCCATAGGGCGGTTTGGGAATCCATGAGTTGGCGAACAAGCGTGTGCCCGCTTTCCGATCGGCGGAATCCCATCTGCGTGTGCGTCGATGTGCTCGACGGGATCGCGGCGGGACCTTCGCTAACCGCCGGATGAGCCGCCAGCACACGGAGCCCGCCGCCGAAAGTGGTCGATGCGACGATTCGTGGTGAATCGAGGTAACCCGGTGGCGTGGTGGTTTGCAACATGACCGAGACGCCGCCCTCGCGGTCGACGCCGAGCAGGCGCCCGTACTCGTGTTGATGGTTCCCAAGCATCAAGGTTGTCGTCACTCCCGGTTGAAGGCCTTCGATGCTGTCTCCGATTGTGTGTAGAAGGGTGTTGACGCCGTCGTCCCAGTGGTAGATCCTGTCGCCGTCGAAGTACACGACATGCCCCGCGGAGCCAACCTGAGCCCACCAGCCGACGCCATTCGTAGATCCTGATCCTCCGTAGTACGAGATCGATCCGACCTCGCCGACAGTCCGGAAGACCGGCGCAGCGCTGGCGTGGGGCGCGAGCGTCCCCAGAGCAGCGAAGCAGGCTGCGGGGAGACAGGAAGTCCAATAACGCGTGCGGTCCATTGAGCGCCTCCTCTCGGCTCGGTGGCCCAGGCATGTGTCCCGGGTGCTGATCAGAAGATACCGAGTCGTCCGCTCTGCGCCTACCAAGAAGAGTTGTTCATCGATCGGCGGAGTTGGGGTTTAACAAACGGTGAAGCGGTCCTGCGGGAGAATCAAGAGTCCGAGCGGCTTGGTCAGGTCCTTCTGCGAGACGCTCAAGCAGGCAGACTGCGATGTGTATCGCTGACGGGATGTTCGCCCGGACCGCGATCGATTGAACCCAGCACCCCGGCCCCGACCCCGGCTCGGCGAGCCGGGCTGCCCGGAGCCCCCAGCCCCCCGCTTCCCGCGCTCAACCCCTCGCCTTCGAGATCGCCGTGATCGTGCTCACCAGTTCGACGGTCTGGTCGATTGTGAGCTGGGTCGAGGCGTCGCTCATCGCGCTCTTGGGGTCGGGGTGGGTTTCGATGAAGAGGGCGTGCACGCCCGCCGCGGTCGCGGCTTTGGCCAGCATCGGGGCGAACCGCGGGACGCCCGAGGTCTGCTCGCCCAGGCCCGGGCGCTGGGTGCTGTGGGTGCAGTCGAAGCAGACGGGGGGCGGCCCCCCTTCAACTTGCAGCTCCATCAGTTCGCCGAGGCCGATGAAGTCGTTGACGAGTCGGTGGTAGCCGAAGAATGTGCCGCGCTCGGTCAGCATGATGTTGCTGCAGCCGGCTTCGGCGAGTTTGCGGACGGCGCCCCCCATCTCGACGGGGGAGAGGAACTGGCCCTTCTTGACATTCACGGCCCGATCGTGCTTCGCCGCCGCTTCGCCCGCGGCGAGCAGGAGGTCGGTCTGGCGGCAGAGGAACGCTGGGATCTGGAGGCAGTCGACGGCGGCCGCGGCCAGCTCGGCCTGCGAGGGCTCGTGGATGTCGGTGGTTGCAGGCACGCCGAGCTTCTGGCCGATCTCGGCGATCTGCGCGAGGCCCTTCTGCAGGCCCGGCCCGCGGGGCGAGCGGATGCTCGAACGGTTCGCCTTGTCGAACGAGGCCTTGAAGACGAACCCGAGCCCGGCGTCGCGGCAGGCGTCACGAACGGCCCGCCCGACCTCCAGCCCCATCTCGAGCGATTCGAGCACGCAGGGCCCGGCGATGATGACGGGCGGGAGGCCGGGTCCGATCGTGAGCGGCAAGGCCCCGCCGCCGATGGTGCAGGTTCGAGTGGCGCTGGTCATGGGGGCAACGGTAGCGTTGCGGGATATGCTGTGTGGGTTCGGGCGGGTAGCTCAGTCGGCCAGAGCGCTCGTTTTACACGCGAGGGGTCCCGGGTTCGAGTCCCGGCCCGCCCACTGTTTCGCAATTGCGCCGCGTCCGCTTCAGCAGCGGTCTTTGGGGTCGAACGGCGCCGGGTTGAACGAGGGGTCGCGGCTTTCCATCAGGTCGGCGAGCAGACGCCCTGTTGCGGGCGCGGATTTGACGCCCGTCATCTGGTGACCGATCGCGAGCCAGAGATTGTCGAGCTTCGGCGAGCGGCCGATGGCGGGCATGCCGTCGGGCAGGCAGGGGCGAAGGCCCGCCCAGGGCTCGGGGGGCGACTGCGGCTCGGGAAAACTGAGCATCGCTCTTGCCCCCTTGACGATCGCGCCCACGCGTCGCGCGTTGACCGAAAGATCGTCGCCGACCAGTTCGAGCGTGCCCGCGATGCGGAGCGAGTCTCGGTGCGGGTTCGCGGCGACCTTTCGGTCGGAGAGATAAATCGACCGCGTCGGGTGGTGATCGCCCTTGGAAAACTTGAGCGAATAGCCCTTGGCGCCGCGCATCGGGATGCGAAGGCCGAAGGCGCGTCCGACAGCGCCCGACCACGCGCCCGCGGCGAGCACGAAACGGTCCGCCGTCACCTCGCCCTTTGAGGTCTCCAATGCGCGGATCGCTCTGCCTTCCACGCGTGCGCCGGTGACCTCGGTCTGTTCGAGGATGGTTACGCCGAGCGAGCGGGCGTGTTCGGCCAGGGCGAGCATCAGGCGGTCGGGCTCGCAGTGGGCGTCTTTGGGAAAGTACAGCGCGCCGCTGATGCGCCCGATCACGCAGGGCTCCGCCTCGCGGACGCGCTCGCTGTCCCAGCGCTCGTAAGGCACACCCATGGGCTCGGTAAGTTCGGCGGTGCGGAGGCCCGCGTCGAGCTCGTGCTCGGATTCGCAGAGCATCAGCAGGCCGCGGCGTTCAAAGCCGAAGCCCGAAGGCGACTCGGTCGCGAAGCGTTCCCACGCGTCGGTGCTCCAGTTGCAGAGCTCGACGATCGGGGGCATGGCGTTGAGAAATCTGGACTTCGAGCCGGCGCGAATGAACCGGAGCAGCCAGAGCGCCAGGGCGGGGCTGAGCGAGGGCTTGATATAGAAAGGACTCTCGGGGTCGAGCATCCACTTCAAGCCCTTCTTGGCGTGCCCCGGCTGGGCGAGGGGCGCCGCCCGCGAAGGCGTCAGCCAGCCGGCGTTGCCCCACGACGCCCCGCGACCCGCCTCGCCCCGGTCAAGGACGAGCACATTGCGCCCGGCCTTGGCAAGCTCGACAGCGCAGCAGAGCCCGATCGCCCCGGCCCCGATGATCGCGGCGTCGGCGTGGTGTTCTCGGGCCCGGGGTTGCTCGGTCTCTGCGGCCATGGCGCAGCGTGAATGTATGCCGGCGGCGTCAAGCCGGAATTGTGTGAAATCAGGCCCGCAGCCCTTGCCGAACCGCTACAGACCGCACGCAGAATCGGATGCCGCGATCCAGTCGCTTGCATCCCGAGCTGTCGAATCTGACGCTTGAGGGTGAACCTGAACGACAGGGTTGGATCGGGACAGAATGCGAGGTTGCCATGCGTTGCCTGATGAGTGCTGGATTGGTTTCGATGCTCGCCGGAGCCGCCGTCGCGGCCGGCGGGGGCAACTCCGGGCTGGTGGTGCTCAATCCCGGTGTCCAGGGCGCCCTGGAGATGGTGGGCAACTCCCGCGTGGAGATCCCCGCGAAGATCGTCTATGTGAACTCCTCGCACCAGCGGGCGGTGGACACGACAGGCGCAGCCGTGCTTGACGCTCCGGCGATGTACCTGGTCGGCGGCGCCCGCTTCAACGGGCAGTCGCAGTTCACCGGCGTGCTGCACAAGAGCGGCGCCGCCTTCGCCGACCCGTTTGCGCACATGCTCTTCCCCCGCTCCGATTCCATGGAAAACTTCGGGGGCTGGAGCATCAGCAGCAACAGCACAGTGACCCTGAGCCCGGGCTACTACCCCCAGGGCATGAGCATCTCCGGCCAGGCGACGGTCCACATGGACCCCGGCGTGTACATCTTCGGAGGCTCGGGCCTGAAGCTGACCTCGGGCAGCCTGATCGGCGATGAGGTCACGATCATCATCCAGAGCGGCGAGCTGGAACTCGCCGGCAACGGGCAGGTGCATCTCTCGCCGCCCTCGGCGGGCATGACAAAGGGCGTCGTGATCGCCCAGTCGCGTGACAACGACAACCCGATGAGTCTCGCCGGCGGCGCCGAGATGCACATCACCGGCGCGATCTACGCCCCAGGCGGAATGCTCCAGATGGTCGGCAACAGCGAGGTGGAGGGCAAGGGCCCGCTCATGGGCGACCTGGTCGTCGCAGACAGGGTCCAACTGCGCGGGACCGCGACGATCCGCATCGGCCGCGGCGAGCTCAAGGCGATCAGCCTGCCCGCCCTGCCGCTGTTCGACTGATTCCATCGCACCGGGCTTGGCCCGGGCAACCAGGCATGATGACCCGCCGTCGCCGGGGCTCGGAGGGCCCCGGCGACGGCGTTTTTGCTGCGCGTTGAGCGGGTATAATAGGATTGTGTTTGGATCGGATTGGCGGAGTTTATCCAGTTAGTTCAGTAAACGATAAATATGAGTAAACTCGGTATACTCTCGGCGATGGATCCGATCCGCAACCCGTACGCCCCCGGCGCGGGCACGCCGCCGCCCGAACTCGCCGGCCGAGACGATCTGCTCGGCGAGGTCGAGGTGGCGCTGGGCCGGGTGCGGGTGGGGCGTCCGGCCAAGAGCGTGCTGATGGTCGGGCTCCGCGGGGTCGGCAAGACCGTGCTGCTCGACCGCATGCGCGACGAGGCGGAGGCCGAGGGCCTGCTGACCATGCGGATCGAAGCCCCCGAGCAGCGGTCGCTGCCCTCGATCCTGGCGCCGCAGCTCAGGCAGTTGCTGCTGAAGCTCTCGCGTCGCGAGCAGTCGCGGGAGTTGGCGACCCGGGCGCTGCGGGGGCTGGCCGGGTTCGTGCGTGTCTTCAAGGTCCGCTACGGCGACATCGAGCTGCACATGGATTTCGAGCCCGAGCCAGGCCTGGCCGACAACGGCGATCTCGAGCACGATCTCTCGGCGCTGCTCGAAGCGGTCGGCCTGGCGGCCAAGGACGCGGGCACCGCGATGGCGATGTTCATCGACGAGCTGCAGTATGTCGAGGAGGAGCAGCTCGCGGCGCTCGTCACGGCGCTGCATCTGTGCGCGCAGCGGCGGCTCCCCGTGGCGCTGGTCGGGGCGGGGTTGCCGCAGCTGCGGGGGCGGATGGGCCGGGCAAAGTCGTACGCCGAGCGGCTGTTCAGCTTCCCGGAGATCGGCTCGCTCCCGCCCGAGGCGGCGCGGGCGGCGATCGAGAAGCCGGCGCTGGCCGAGGGCGTGCGCTTCGAGGAAGCCGCGATCGGCGCGATCATCGCCGAGACCGAGGGGTACCCCTACTTCCTGCAGGAGTGGGGCAAGCATGTGTGGGACGCGGCGGAGGGCTCGCCGATCACCCTCGCGGATGTGGAGCTCGCGTCGGAGCTGGTCGTCGGGGCGCTCGACGAGGGGTTCTTCCGCGTCCGGCTGGACCGGGTGAGCGCGTCGGAGCGTCGGTACCTGCGGGCGATGGCCTCGCTGGGGCCGGGGCCGCACAGGTCGGGCGATATCGCCGACGCGATGGGGCGTAAGGTGACCTCGCTGGGCCCGGTGCGTTCCAAGCTGATCGCCAAGGGCATGGTCTGGAGCCCGCACCACGGGGAGACCGCGTTCACGGTGCCCAAGTTCGACCAGTACATGCGGCGGATCATGCCCGAGTACGGCCCGCCCGGCGAAACTCGCACAGACGGAGCACGGGGTTGAGACCGATCGATCTGGCCTACATCCTGCTCGCGGGCGTGACCGCGCCGGTCTGGATGCGCAAAGCACGCGGGGGGTGGCCCGAGCGTTTCGGCAAGGGGCCGGCCTTGGGCGAGTTGGGGGAAAGGCCCCGGGTGCTGCTGCACGCGGTCTCGGTCGGGGAGGTCAACGCGCTGCGGACGCTGGTCCCCCTGCTTGAAGACCGGGCGGAGGTCGTGATCGCCTCGTGGACGGACACGGGGATCGACCGGGCCCGCAAGACCTTCGGCGACCGGCACGAGGTGGTCCGCTACCCGCTGGACTTTTCGTGGAGCGTTCGGCGCATGCTCGACCGGGTGAGGCCCGACGCGGTGGGGCTCGTCGAGCTCGAACTCTGGCCGAACTTCGTGCGTGCGTGCGCGCGCAGCAGTGTGCCGGTCTGCGTCATCAACGGGCGCCTGAGCGCCAAGTCTTTCGGTGGGTACCGGCGGATCCGTCGGTTCATCGGCCCGTCGTTCGCCTCGCTGCACTTCGCGGCCGTCCAGGACGAGGCGTACGCCGAACGCTTCGTGCAGATGGGCGTGCGCGAGAACGACTGCCTGATCACCGGCACGATGAAGTGGGACACGGCCGTGATCGAGGGCGAGGTCGCCGGCGCCGATGCGCTGGCCGAGGCGATGGGGATCGACCGCTCGCGCCCGCTGGTGGTCGCGGGGAGCACGGCCGAGGGGGAGGAGGCGCTGCTGCACAAGAGCGTGCCCGAGGGCGTGCAGTTGCTGTGCGCCCCGCGTCACCCGCCGAGATTCGACGAGGCGGCGGCCGCGATGCCCGGGTGCGTCCGGCGGTCAGCCGGAGGGGCGGCCGTCGCCGGAGGGAATCCGGGTACCGACCGGTTCCTGCTCGATTCGATCGGCGAGCTCCGGGCGGCGTACAGCCTCGCGGACGCGGTGGTGGTGGGGCGGTCGTTCGTCCCCAAGCGGGGGTCGGACCCGATCGAGCCGGTCGGGCTGGGCAAGGCGACGCTGATCGGTCCGTCGTTCGAGAATTTTGAATCGGTGGTCCGGACGCTGGAATCGGCCGGGGCGCTCAAGGTGGTCGATCGGGAGGGGTTGGCGCCCGCGATCACTGGGCTCCTGGGCGATCCGGAGAGTCGCCGGGCGATGGCCGAGGCCGGACGGCGGACGATCCGGGAGCATCAGGGCGCCAGCGCACGCCACGCGGAACTGCTGGTTTCGCTCGGGCGTGAGGGGATGGGTCGTCGCGGGGCGGGGTGAGCCCATACGATCCTGACCTTGCGGGGCTCGACAGGCCCCGAGCAGCCCGGAGGCATCGGGCGTGTCCCGCGAGACGAAGAAACCGTTCGCGGGGGCGTAGCTCAATTGGTAGAGCAGCGGCCTTTTAAGCCGTTGGTTCAGGGTTCGAGTCCCTGCGCCCCCATTTCCCCGTTCGTGCAGAGGATTGTTCGGCCCGGAAGGGCGGAGGACGCCGCGGAATGACGACGATCGCGCCGGCGGGTTTGTTTGTGTTGCACACGCAGTGGTCGGCGGGCTCGCTGCGTCTCTGGGCCGAGAGCGCCGAGGCCTCTGCTTCGGGGGGCTTGGCCGAGACGCAGGCGAAGCACTCGCGTCCGCACCCGTTCTGCGCCGACGCGGACACGCTGGCGGAGGTGCTGCGCTCGAAGCTCGGCACGCTCGCCCCGCGCGACATCGGCGAGATCGAGCTGCTGCTGCCCTCGGCCGACGGGGTCCGCCCCCTGCCCAGCGACCGGCTGGCGAGACACACCCTCTCCGGCGACGCGGAGCGTCCGGCCCCTGCGGGGCTGTCGAGGTTCAGGGTCGCCGCGGCGACGGTCCCGGCCCATCGCGTGCTGGGGCTGCTCGACGCCCTGGTCGAGGCGGAAGACGCCGAGGGCGAGGGGCCGGAGGTGCTCTACGGGCCCGGCGTGGCGTTCAGCGCGACCGCGGGCGCGATGGTGCGCCACCTGCTGGTGCAGCAGCGATTCGTGCCGATGCTCTCGCAGGACGCCAAGGGCGGGCTCCACGCCTCGTGGCGCCCCTGGCTGAGCGACGAGGCGACGGCGGGGCGGATCGGCCGGTTGCTCAAGGCGATGCCCCCCGCGTCGCGGGCGGGGATCGACGAGTTTTCGCACCAGCCTTGGCCGATCCTCGAAGACATGCTCTGGCGGGTGGTCGACGCGGAATGCCGCAAGGTCATGCAGCGCGAGGCGATGCACGACACGATCGAGGGTCGCGAGGCGTCGGACCCGCATGTGGCGTGGCTGAAAGCGTTGCTGTCAGAGCGTGTGCCGGCGACGGCGCCGCCGAGCGTGCGTCAGGAGATGATCAAGCGCGTCCGCAACTGGATCGGGCGTCTTGAAGAGCGCGGGGCGAGCGCCCTGTGGCGTCTGTGCCTGCGTCTGAACGAGCCGGTGGACCCCGCGATCATCCCCGAGATGCAGCGCCCGCCCGAGACGGTCGGCTGGTCGCTCAGCTTCCACCTCCAGGCGGTGGACGCTCCGGAGGTGATGATCGACGCGGCGGACATCTGGCTGTTGCCCGCCGACGGCGTCTCGATCGAGGGCAGGCGTGTGGAGCAGCCGCAGGAGCTGCTGCTGGCCGAGCTGGCGCGTGCGTCGCGGCTGTTCAAGGAGCTCGAGGCGGCTCTGAACGAGGCCGAGCCGGTGGACATCCGCCTGCCGACAGAGAAGGCGTACGAGTTTCTGCGCGAGGTTCGTCCGATCCTGGTCGAGCAGGGTTTCGGCGTGCTCTCGCCGGCGTGGTGGGAGAGTTCGGGGTCGAGGCTCGGGGCGAGGCTGCGGATCGATTCGGACGCGCCGCCTGAGCCGGGCGAGCCGGGGGCGGGGGGCACAGGGGCCGCGACGCCTCAGTTGGGCCTCTCGACGCTGGTGGACTACCACTGGGAGATCGCCGTCGGCGACACGACGCTGACCTTGCGCGAGTTCGAGCAGCTCGCGGCGGGGGGCAGCCCGCTGGTGCGGATCGGGGGCAAGTGGGTCGAGATCCGCCCCGAGGATGTCAAGAACGCGGTGAAGTTCATCCGCGAGAACCCGGGCGGGCAGATGCGGATCGGCGAGGCGCTGCGTCTGGCGTTCGCCTCCGACACGCGCGAGACGGGCCTGCCGATCCTGGGCATGGAGGTCGGGGGCTGGCTGAGCGGGCTGATGGGGACGGACGTTTCGCGCGAGGGGCTGCCGACTGTCGAGCAGCCGGCGGGCTTCAAGGGCACGCTCCGCCCGTACCAGGTGCGGGGCGTCTCGTGGATGAGTTTTCTCGAACGGTTCGGCTTCGGCGTCTGCCTCGCCGACGACATGGGTCTGGGCAAAACGATCCAGCTCCTGGCGCTGCTCGTGCACGAGCGTGAAGAGCGCGAGGCGCGTGCCGCGGCGGGCGAGACGGTCGACCTCGTCGGCCCCACGCTGATGATCGCGCCGACCTCGGTGCTCGGAAACTGGATGTACGAGACGAGCCGCTTTGCGCCCTCGCTGGTCTCGATGATCCACCACGGCGTGGAGCGTCTGACCGGCGACGCGTTCGTCGAGAAGGCGACCGCGTCGGACATCGTCATCACGACCTACGCGCTGGCGCACCGCGACCGCGAGCTGCTCGACCGCGTGCGCTGGGGCCGCATCGTGCTCGACGAGGCGCAGTATGTGAAAAACCCCTCGGCCAAGCAGAGCCAGGCGGTGCGCGGGCTGATCGCCGACAAAAGGATCGCCTTGACGGGCACCCCGGTCGAAAACCGGCTGAGCGAGCTCTGGTCGATCATGGAGTTTCTCAATCCGGGCTACCTGGGCGACCCAACCAACTTCCGGCGGCGTTTCTCGCTGCCGATCGAGCGGTACCACGACAAAAACAAGTCCGAGCAGCTCAAAGGCCTCGTGCGCCCGTTCATCCTCCGCCGCCTCAAGACCGACCCGCAGGTCGTCTCCGACCTGCCCGAGAAGCTGGAGTCCAAGGAGTACTGCCACCTCACCGGCGAGCAGGCGGAGCTGTACGAAAACTGCGTGCGCCGGATGCTGGGCGATGTCGAGCGTGCCGAGGGCATCCAGCGCCGCGGGCTGGTGCTCAGCGCGCTGATCCGCCTCAAGCAGATCTGCAACCACCCGTCGCAGCTCCTCAAGGACCACGACTCGTCGAGCGGGCGCCCGCCCTCGGCGACGAGGTCGGGCAAGGCGATCCGGCTGATCGAGCAGCTCGACGAGGTGCTCGCCGAGGGCGAGCAGGCGATCGTCTTCACCCAGTTCCGCCAGATGGGGCACCTGCTGCAGCAGATGCTGCGCCACGAGTTCGACCGCGACATCCTGTTCCTGCACGGCGGCACGCCGCAGAAACAGCGCGAGGCGCTCGTCAAGGCGTTCCAGAAGGGCGACGGTTCGAGCCCGGTGCTGATCCTGAGCCTGAAGGCGGGCGGCGTGGGTCTGAACCTGACGGCCGCGACGCATGTGTTCCACTACGACCGCTGGTGGAACCCGGCGGTGGAGAACCAGGCGACCGACCGCGCGTACCGCATCGGGCAGACGCGGACGGTGGTGGTGCACAAGTACCTCGTCCGCGGGACGCTGGAAGAGCGGATCGACCAGATGATCGAGCAGAAGACCGAGCTCGCCGAGAACATCATCGGCTCGGGCGAGCGTTGGCTGACCGAACTGGACACCGAAGACCTGCGCGAGCTCCTGGCCCTGCGATCCGACGCCGTCGGCGACGAATAACGCGCCGAGCGGCACTTGAACTTTCGCGCGCACCCCCCCGCGGGGGCTCGGCGGCGGGTCTGGGCGTGTTGTTTGGCGTGCGGCAGGCCGGGTTGAGTGGACATCCGCTCGGATCGGGCGAACCCTTGAGGCTGGCCCATGCTCACGGACGCCGCGGCTGCTGCTCCCTCACGGAGCCCGCGGGACAGGCGGAGAAGGATCGGATGCATCCCCAACCCCCAAGGCCCCCCAAGCGAGAGGCGTGGCACCCCAACCCGCGTCCGCGCAAGGAGTTGCTGCGCCCGCGCAAGGTCCGCTCGGGCGTCAAGCTGACGATGAGCGACGAGGACCTCCGCGGGAACTGGGCCGCGGAGCGTTGGATCCGTTTGATCGAGGCCGCGGCTCCGGGCGACCAGATGGTCGAGGGCGTCGAGTACGCCAGGCTCGGGCAAACGCGATCGATCGAGTTCGAGCCGGCGACGGTCGAGGCGTTTGTGCAGGGGCGTTCGTACACGCCGTACCGCACGACGGTGTCGTTGCCCCGTTTCGGCGAGGACAAGTGGGTGCAGGCGATCGCGTCGATGGCGGAGGAGGCGGTGTACGCGGCGAAGCTGCTGGTGGGCGAGCTTCCGAGCAACATCGAGGATCTGTTCGCGCCGTTGGGTGTGAAGCTGTTCCCTGCGGACCCGTCGGAGCTGAAGGTGACCTGCAGCTGCCGCGAGGAGGGGGACTGGTGCAAGCACGCGGTCTGCGTGGCGCATCTGGTGGCGCAGCAGCTCGCCAACGACCCGTTCACGGTTTTCACACTTCGGGGAATGCCGGGGCGGGAGCTCTTGGAGCGTCTGCGCCAGCGTCGGGCGGTCTCGGGGGTGTCGGGCGAGGTGCCGGTGTATGTGCCCCGGGTCGAGGGCGTGTCGGACATCGTCGCGCCGGACCTGGACCAGCAGCTGGAGGTGTTCTGGCAGGCCGGGCCGGAGCTCGAAGAGATCGAGACCCCGATGGACCCGCCGGAGGTGGACAAGCCTCTGTTGCGGCGGCTGGGCCAGAGCCCGTTCACCGAGAGCCGTTTCCCGCTGGTGGGTCTGCTTGCGACCTGCTACGACCTGATCGCCGAGGCGGCCCGGCCCGACGCGCCGGCGGACCTGCTCGAAGAGATCAACCCCGAGGCGGACGGCGCGACCCCCGAGGCCCCGGTCGAGGAGGCGCCCGCCCCGAGGCCGGTGATGAAGCCCAAGGTCAAGGGCGTGGTTGGGAAGGGGCGGGCACAGCGGAAGAAGTAGGGGCCGCTTTGCGGCTCGGGCGTGGGGCGCTGGGTGCTGGGCGTGGGGTTGGGCTGTCCCTCGCGCGGGGGCGTCGACGGAATGGGACACTGGCGGGCAAGCCGCCAGTGCCACAGGTCCTTTGCGGGCCTAAAGTTGCCCCGACAGTTTGCGGAGCCGACGACGACGGACGCGCAGGGAGCGCCGAGGCGTCGTCAGGGGTCGCGCCCATGACCGGATCTCCGGTCGCGGCAGGGGTGATCCAAGCTCCAAGGCCGGAGGTTTCCGGCCGAATCGTGCCGCGGTCGGGGCGTCTGGTCCGGGTTGGAACCCGGCGGGCACTCCGGGCCGCGTTGAGCCGGTCCGTGAGAGCCCGAGCCGCTTGCTGCGGCTCCCAGAATGACAGGAGGCGGTCCCGCCCCCCGATCCCCAATCGAAGCGACGCGTTGACGCCCCGAGTCGGGCGAGTCAACCCGGTGGTGTAATCGGCAGCACAGCAGTTTTTGGTACTGTTAGTCCAGGTTCGAGTCCTGGCCGGGTTGCTTCACCTTGCGTCGGCGCCGGTTGACGGCGGTGGCGGGCCGCAGCGCCCCTTGACGAGCGATATGACACAGCACGGATCCGAAGGCCCGACCGCGATCATTCTGGCCGCGGGCAAGGGCACACGGATGCAGAGCGACCTGCCCAAGGTCTGCCACCCGATCGGCGGACGCCCGATGGTCTGCGCCGTCGCCGACGCCTGCCTCAAGGCCGGGTGCACACGCCTGGTGGTGGTTGTGGGGTACAAGCAGGAGCTCGTCCGTGAGGCGCTGGCCGAGTACGGGGACAAGGTCGAGTACGCGGTGCAGGAGGAGCAGCTCGGCACGGGGCACGCGGTGATGTGCGCCGCCGATGCGTTCGGCGACAAGCCTTCGGGCGATGTCTTCGTGCTCTGCGGCGACGGGCCGTTGATCCGGGCCGAGACGCTGAGCACGGTGCTGAAGACCCACCGCGAGGCGGGGGCCGCGGCGACCCTGGCGACCAGCGTCATCGAAGATCCGTCGGGGTACGGGCGGATCGTCCGCGACGGGTCGGGGCGGTTTACGGCGATCGTCGAGCAGAAGAACGCGACGCCCGAGCAACTGAAGATCCGCGAGGTCAACCCGAGCTACTACTGCTTCGAGGCGGGGGCGCTCTTTGCGGCGCTCAAGAAGGTGGGGCGGAACGAGAAGACGGGCGAGTACTACATCACCGATGTACCGGCGCTTCTGCTCGAGGGCGGGGCGCGGGTCGAGGTGATCGAGGCTGTGCCCCCGGAAGATGTCCTGAGCATCAATACCACGGAACAACTGGCGGAGGTCGACAGGATCTTCCGCTCGCGATCGGGGGCCCGATGAACGGCGCCGTGCAGGAGATTATGGGCGAGCTGAAGGTGTTCGCCGGTCGCAACAGCGTGCCGCTGGCGGCGTCGGTGTGCGAGCACCTGGGCCGGCCCCTGGGCGACGCGAAGACCTTCGTGTTTCCCGACGGGGAGCTTCTGGTCAAGCTCGACGAGGATGTGCGCGGGCGTGACTGCTTCGTGATTCTCTCGACGGCGCAGCCGGTCAACGACAACCTGGTCGAGCTCTTGATCTTCATCGACTGCCTGCGCCGCGCGTCGGCGCGTCGGGTGACGGTGGTGACGCCGTACTACGGCTACGGGCGTCAGGACCGCAAGGACGAGGGGCGGGTGCCGATCACGGCGAAGCTGGTGGCGAACCTGATCACCGGCGCGCGGGCCGACCGCGTGCTGGCGATCGACCTGCACGCGGCGCAGATCCAGGGGTTTTTCGACATCCCGATGGACCACATCACCGCGACGCCGATCTTTCTGGACTACTTCCGCTCGATGCGGGAGGAGCTGGGGGATCTCTGCCTTGTCAGCCCGGATGTGGGCAACATGAAGGTGGCCGAGAAGGTGGCGAACCTGCTCGACGGCGATCTTGCGATCATCAACAAGCGCCGCCTCAGCGGGTCGGAGGTCGCGACGGGCAAGCTCATCGGCACGGTGAAGGACAAGACCGTGCTGATGTACGACGACATGATCTCGACGGCCGGGACGGTGGTCGAGGCGGCCAAGCTCGTGCGCGAGGAGGGGGCGAAGAAGGTGATCGTCGCCGCGACGCACGCGGTTCTGGCGGGGCCTGCGATCGAGCGGCTCTCGACGGCGCCGATCGACCGCGTGGTCGTTTCCGACACGGTGCCCCTGGGCGACCGGGCCAAGCCCCTGCAGGACAAGCTGACGGTGCTGTCTTGCGGGCGGCTTCTGGGCGAGGCGATCAGGAACATCCACGAGAACAAGTCGGTCAGCGCGTTGTTCCGGAACAGCGCCGGGCCGAAGCGGTAAACGGACAGCCAACGAGCAAGAGAACGGGCGCAAGGCCCGCGAGAAGGAAGAACAGCCATGCATGAAGACGCACCGATCATCAGCGCCGAGCGGCGGGAGCGAGTGGGCACCAAGTACGCCAAGAGGCTGCGGGCCTCGGGGCGCCTCCCCGCGGTCGTGTACGGGCACAAGGAAGAGCCCGTAGCGATCTCGCTGGACCAGAAGGAAGCCGTGCGGATGCTGACGCGGGGCGAGCGGGTCTTCCGCCTCGCCCTCGACGGGGACGACAAGCAGTTCGTGCTGATCAAGGAGGTCCAGTTCGACCACCTGGGCACGGATGTGGTGCACGCGGACTTTGCGCGTGTGGACCTCGACGAGCGTGTCGAGGTGCGGGTGCCGATCAGCCTGGTGGGCGAGGCCAAGGGCCTCAAGAGCGCGGGCTCGGTGCTGATGCACCCGATCACCGAGATCGAGATCGAGTGCAGCCTGTTCAACCTGCCCGACGAGATCGAGGTCGACATCAGCGACCTGGATGTCGGCGAGTCGATCACGGCGGGCGAGGTCACGCTGCCCAAGCCGACGATGGTGCTCCTGAGCGACCCCGAGACGGTGCTCGCGACGATCACCACCGTCGAGGAAGAGGTCCAGGACGAGGCCTCGACCGTCGACGCCGGCGCCGAGCCCGAGGTCCTGACCCGCAAGAAGGACAAGGACGAAGAGGGCGAGAAGAAGCCCGAGAAGAAGGAAGGTTGACCGCGAGCGCCCCCAGGAGGCGTCGCGGCGCATCGGAACCATACGGTGAAGATCATCGTCGGACTCGGAAACCCCGGAAGGCAGTACGCCAACACCAGGCACAACGCCGGGTACATGGTTGTCGACCGCCTCATCGAGCGCCACGCGCCGGGGGAGTCGGTGCGCCTCAAGCACCAGGCCGACACGGTCGAGGCCAAGATTGGCGGCGAGAAGACGCTGCTGATGAAGCCGGTCACCTACATGAACCGTTCGGGCGTCAGCGTGCAGGACGCGGCCCGGTTCTACAAGATCGACCCCGCCTCGGACCTCCTGGTCGTGACCGACGATCTGTCGCTCCCGGTCGGAACGATCCGCGTGCGGGCGTCGGGCTCCGACGGGGGGCACAACGGGCTGAAGGACATCACCCGTGCGCTCGGGGGCGACAACTACCCGAGGCTCCGCGTCGGCATCGACGCCAAGCCCCCGTTTATGGACCAGGCGGACTGGGTCCTGAGCCGTTTCCCGGGCGAGGACGGAGCCAAGGTGGAGTCGGCGGTCAAGCAGGCGGCCGACGCCGCCGAGTGCTTCATCGCAGAGGGCGCGATCAGCGCCATGAACAAGTTCAACCGCAAGATCAAGCAGCCGCAGCAGCAAGCGCCGGAGGCGGGGCCCGAAGGCGGGACCGAATCCAAGTCCGACCCCGAGGCGGGCCGGGGCGTCGACCCGGGCTGGCTGGGCGGCTGAAGAGCAAAGCAGACAAGGGCAGAGCACGCAGCGGCGGCGAAAGCCGCCGGGAAGGAACGCAGATGGCAAATTCCCAGAAGACAGTTTCGAGGACCAGCGCGTACGAGGCGATGTTCGTCGCCAGCCAGGCGGAGGCATCGGACTTCGCCGGCCTCATCGAGCACATCAACTCGCTCCTGGAGCGCGCGGGCGCCGAGCTCGTGGCGATGCAGAAGTGGGACGAGCGTCGTCTGGCGTTCGAGATCGACAAGCAGCGTCGCGGGGTGTTCATCCTGACCTACTTCCGCGCGCCGACGGAGAACATCGCGCGTCTGGAGCGGGATGTGAAGATCTCCGACCACCTCCTCCGCGTGCTTGTGGTCCGCGCCGACCACCTGACCGAGGAAGAGATGCTCGCCTTCGACGCGCGCGAGGACCTCAAGACCGAGGCCAAGCTCCGCGCCGAGCGGGCCGCCAAGGAGGCCGAGGCCGAGCACTCCAAGGTCCAGGTGCTCACCGCCGAAGAGGCCGCCCGGGCCAAGGCCGAGCAGCAGGCCGCCGAGCAGGCCGAGGCCCGGCCCCAGGCTCAGCCCGAAGACGGCGAGTCGGAAGAGGTCGAAGCGTCGGCGGAGAAAGCCTGAGGCCGCGTTGGCCCCTGACAACCGATAGGAGGTCGCATGGCCGGGAACTTCAACAAAGTGTTCCTGATGGGCAATCTGACGCGCGATGTGGAGCTGCGCCACACCTCGGGCAACCAGCCCGTGGCGAACCTCAGCATCGCCGTTAATCGCAGGTTCAAGACACAGTCTGGCGAGCAGCGTGACGAGACGACATTCGTCGACTGCGAGGCGTGGGGACGGACCGCCGAGGTGATGAGCCAGTACCTGTCCAAGGGCAGGCCGGTCTTCGTCGAGGGGCGCCTGCGCCTCGACCAATGGCAGGACCAGCAGGGGCAGAACCGCTCGAAGCTGAAGGTGGTGATCGAGTCGTTCCAGTTCGTCGACAGCCGCGCCGACGCCGGAGGCGGCGGGGGCGGGGGCCCCGCGCCCTCGCGCCAGGGGGGCGGGCAGGAGTACGGGGGCGGCTCGTACGACTCGGGGCCGCAGGGCCCCGACGACGACATCCCGTTCTGATTCGGGCGTCCTGCTCGGCAGAACGCCTAGAGTCTCAGCTCGCCGGGGCCGCCAGGCCCCTGCACGACCGTTGGGGCGCCGGGCCTTCCCGTCGCTCCTGAACTTCGCCGGGCCGAGCTCCGGCAAGGACAGCGAAAGGAAAGCGATATGTCCAGATCCGTCCGTCTGCTGCTCACCGAGAATGTCGACAACCTCGGCATCGTGGGCGATGTGGTGAGCGTCCGCTCGGGCTACGCCCGCAACTTTCTCCTCCCCCGCGGGCTCGCGACCGTCCCGAGCGACGATGTCATCGAGGCCCTGAAGGAGAAGCGGGCCCAGGCCGAGAAGGAACTGGCCGCGCTCCGCTCGGAGCGCGAGAAGATGATCAAGAAGATGGAGGGCGTCGAGGTCACCCTCAAGCGGTCCTGCAACGACCAGGGCATCCTCTACGGCTCGGTCACCCAGCAGGACATCGCCGAGGCCCTCACCGGCGCCGGCTACACCGTCAAGCCGCGCGATGTCCGCCTGCCGCACACCATCAAGCGGGTCGACTCCTACGACATTCATATCAAGCTTGACCAGGACCTCGAAACCGACATCCGCCTGCATGTCGAGGCGGACCGCGTCATCGACGAGGAGCGGGGCGAGGAGATGGAGTTCGACAACGAGGGCAACCTGATCGAGAAGCCCCGGCGCAAGGCCCGCGAGGCCGCCGAGGGCGAGCCGGCCGAGGCCTGAAGACCGTTTCCCGATCCGTGCTCAACGAAAAAAGGGCGGCCCGTTCGGGGCCGCCCTTTTCTTCTGCGCTCGATTCTCGCCCTTGCCGCCCGAACCCGATGGGACCGGGATCAGAATCGGGTGCGGGCCTCGAAGCCGGGGTTAAAGCGGAGGATCATCCGGTCGCCGATCGCCAGCCCGACGATGCGGGCGTTGACGGGGACCTCGAACATGAGGAAGGCCGACTGCTGCGGCTGGTTGCGCGAGAGCTGGCCGACATCGGCCATGCCCGAGATCGGCCGGTCCTTGGTGAAGCGGAGGCGGACGCTGTTGCGTTCCTCCATGATGAAGCCGATGCAGTCGTAGGCGAAGCCGTTCTCGTCGACGAGGTAGATCGGCTGGTCGCGCGGCGCCTCTTCGAGTTCGCGGAGGTCGTAGCGTGCGGCGAGGCTCTCGTTGTTGGTGCCCTGCTTGAGCGTGATCCAGACGAGTTGGGCGCCGGTGCTGACGCGGAACCGGTTGACCTGCAGGCTCCGCTCGGTGATGCGCTGCTTGATGCTGTCGGGTTCGAAGAGCTGCTCGCCGCCGATGATGAGACGCTCGTCGTCGGTGCGGATGCCCGAGGTCCGCCCGTCCATCAGCATGTAGCCCATGGGCAGCCGGTCCGCGATCAGGATGCCCGACTCGCGCAGGGTTTCCTGCCGGACATTGACCGTCAGCGCCTCCGACTCGTCGAACTCGATGCGCCCGCCCTCGAAGATCGAGCTGGTGTTGATCGCGCGCTGGCGGTCCTCGGCGCTGCCGAAGCGGGTCGGCTCCGAGCGCCGGTCGACCGCCAGGCGGAGGTTGCGGACGAACAGGCCCTGTGGGGTGTACCCGGCGGGCATGATGAACTCGAAGCCCATCGCCGGGGGGGTGCCGGGGATGGAGGCGAAGACCTCGTCGCCGGCGAGATAGCGGACGGCCTCGCGGGCGCCGGTGACATCGCCCATCTCTCCGGGTTCGCGGGTCTCGACCTCGGTGATGACGGCAACGGGGAACAGCTCGATCGAGTTCTCGCCGCGCGTGGCGACGAGGCGGACCTGCTCGGGCCGGATGGCGACCTGCGTGCTGTTGCGCTCGTACGCGCCCGACTCGAAGCGGACGACGAAGCCGGCGACGAACGCGTCGGGGCGTACGAGGCTCTCGCCTGTGCGGTCGGTGTATTGGCGGTCGGCGCGGTTGAACCTGTCTTTGAGGAGATCGGCGGTGCGGACGCCCTCGATGCGTCTGCCCTCGGGGTCGAGGCCGACGGTGTACCAGCTCAGCAGGCGGACATCGCCGGGGCGGACGGTGGTGCGCCCGTCGCCCCCGTTGGCGGAGGTGCGCATCGTCGAGCCGACATCGGGCAGGTTGGGGTACAGTCGGGCGAGCGAGCGAGAAGGGGTCGGCTGGAGCACGGTCGTGCTCAGACGCCCGTAGAGCCCTGCGACGATGTCGTCGACGGGGACCCAGAGCTTCGTGTCCGACTCGAGCGAGCGGGTCGCCTGGTTCCAGTTGACTCGCTTGTAGCCGAACATCGACTCGCCCATCCACAGCGTGTTGGCGCCGATCACCAGGAGCCCGGCGGTGACCACGCCGGCGAGCCCCCCGCAGACGAGCCCGCCGACAAAGTCGGAGGTCTTGTCGAGGATCATGTTCGCGGGCGCGGCCTTGTCCATCGCGGTGCGGAGCAGGGCGAGGCTGACGCCGAAGATCAGCAGCAGCGAGAGGGCCCAAGCGGCGCTCTCGATCGGGGCGAGGAAGCCCGACCGGGGCGAGTTTTTCATGATGATGTGGGCGACGGGCTCCCAGAAGGCCAGCGCGATCGCGCCGGCGATCACGACGCAGATCAGGTGCAGCAGCCCGCTGAAGAAGCCGCGCGTGCCCCAGGTGTAGGCGAGGCCCGCGACGACGCCGATGGCGATGAGGTTCATGATCATGGTGCGTTTCCTCGTCGGGGCGTTAGGAGACTTCGGCGGGCTTGGCCTGCTGACCGCCCTGGCGCGGAGGCTTGGCCGGCGTCTCGCTGGTGACACGCACGACCTCTTCGATGCTGGTGACGCCGTCGACGGCCTTCTTCAGAGCCGCGGCCTGGAGGGTGGGCAGCTCCTGCTTCCGAAGGGCGGCGCGGAGGGCCTGGGCGTTGCCGGTCTTGATCGCCTCGCGCTCGTCGTCGCCGATGCGGTAGACCTCGAAAACGCCCTCCTGGCCGATGTAGCCGGTCCCGCCGCAGGCGGGGCAGACCTCTGGCTTGTTTTTGATCAGCACCTGCCCGCCCTTGCGGTAGAGCTGCTGCACGCTGTCGGGCTTGAGCCCCAGCTTCTTGAGCATGTCCGGCGAGGGCTTGTAGGCCTGGCGGCAGTTCTCGCACAGGCGCCTGACCAGGCGCTGGGCGATGACGCCGTGCAGACCGGACGAGGCGAACTCGGGTTCGCCCACGGCCTTGATCCAGAGCTGCAGCGCCGCCAGCGCCCCTCCGGCCTTCATCGAGACATAGCTCCGGGTGCGTTCGTGGTCGGCGCGGGCCATGATCTTGGCCGACTCGGCGTCGACCTCCGCAAAGCCGACGACATCGGGGTCGCGCCGGAGGATCGAGCGGGCGGTGGTCGCGTAGTCCGCGCCGTCGGCGGTGGGCGTGAACAGCGTCTGCTTGACACCCTCGATCGGGTCTTCGATCTCGAGTTCGAGCGTCTGGACATTGGAGGTGTACGCGTCGTGCATGCGGATCATGGCGTACATCGTGCTGGTCCGACCCGCGTCGGGCGGCGCAGCCAGCAGCACCACGCCCTGGTTGACCGAGGTCAGCTCCTTGACGACTTCGAGCTGGGGCTCCAGCAGCCCGAGACGCTCGGCGGCGCGACGGACCGCCTCGCGCGGGTTGAAGATCATGCTCAGGCTCATGCCCGCCTGGCCGCCCTGGGTCCGCGTGCGGGCGACGAAGTGCTCTTCGCCCCGCTCGATCTTGATGTCGCCGGTCTGACGCTTGCGCCGGTCCTGGACATCCATCCCGCCCGCGGCCTTCCAGAAATCGATGACGCGGACCGCGTCCTGGGCGGGCATCTGCTCGCCCCCCTCGCGCACGCCGTCGATCAGCATCGAGAGGACATAGGGCTTGTCCTTGCCGCCGGGCGCGAGGTCGAGCTGCTGGGCGCGAGCGTCGCGGGCCTTGATGACGATCTGCTCGGCCGCGACGCGGACCGCGAGCTCGGGGGTGTCGGCCGACGGGACGCCGACACGGGACTTGTCGGGCTTGTAGATGGCCAGTTCGGCCTTGCCGGCGTTCTTGTCCTTGCCGTCGTCTTTCTTCTCGAAGAGCTTCTTGAGGTCCAGGCGGAGGCGGTGCGCCTCGGGGATGCGGGGGTCCTTGTTGGTCACCAGCGGGAAGATCGCGATATCGACCGCGAGCACCGCCAGGACAACGGCGAAGGAAATCAAGAAGCCCCCGATCCCGCCGATCCCCGCCATCGCGGGGACGGCCAGCGCGAGGACGAGGGCCCCCAGCCCGAAACACAGGTGGCTGAGGTTCCAAACCTCTCGTTTGAGGTGGAAGCGGGCCGCGTGCTTGTCGTACACGCTGGAGACCAGCCTCGCCCAGCCGTAGAACGGCAGGATGAGGATGAGGGCCTTCCACCACGAGACAAGCACCGCGGCGTCCGCGGCGAGTACGAGCGCCTGGGCCAGCCCCGGCGCGCCGGCTGCGAACGATGCGGTTGTTTCCACGGGACGGTCTTCCTCGGGGACTGGGCTCGGATCTCTCGGCGGTCGGCTGTCGGCGGCGGCCCGCCGACGCGCGTCGGTCAGCCGAGCTTCTTCAGCTTCATCTGCAGTTCGTCGACATTCGGGCTGGCCTCAAGGGCCGTCCGCATGTGAATGTATTCCTTTTCCACCAGCTCCACAAGCGAGTCGTTGAAGTCGGTCATGCCGACCTGGCGGGCCTCGACCGCCTTGAGGTACTCGCGGAGCTCCGCCTCCCGGCCCTCCAGGATGTGCTTCTGGACGACCGTGTTGTTGATCAGGATCTCGATCGCGGGGATGCGGTGGATGTCCTCGTGCAGCGTCGGAAGCAACTTCTGGTACACGAACGCACGCATCTGGTACGCCAGGATCTTCCGCACGCCCTCGACATCCTCGGCCGGGAACAGGCCGTAGATACGGCTGAAAGTCTGCGTCGTGCTCGAGGCGTGGATCGTCCCGTACACCAGGTGGCCGGTCTCGGCGGCCATCAGGGCGGCCTCGAAGGTCTCGGCGTCTCGCATCTCGCCGATCAGCACGATGTCCGGGTTTTCACGCACAAGGGCCCGGAGCGCGATCTTGAAGTCCAGGCAGTCGATGCCGATCTCGCGCTGGTTCACCGTCGCGACTTTGTCCTCGAAGATGTACTCGATCGGGTCTTCGATCGTCACAATGTGCACCGGCTTGCGGGCGTTGACATAGTCCAGCATCGACGCGATCGTCGTCGACTTACCAGAGCCCGTCACGCCGCAGAGCAGCACCAGGCCCTGCGGCTGCAGCGCGATCTTGGACATGATCGGCGGGAGGTGCAGCCCCTCGAAGGGGAGGATGTTGCTGGTGATGTTTCTGGCGGCGATCGCCAGCTTGCCGCGGGCCTGGAACAGGTTCACGCGGAAGCGGTGCTTCGCGTCGTAGTCGTAGGCGAAGTCGACCGAGCCGAACTTCTTCAGGTCCACGAACTGCTCTTCGCTGAGCACATGCTTGGCGATCTGTATGAAGTCCTCGTGGGTGACCGGGTCGGTGCTCAAGGGCTTGAGGGCGCCGCGGACACGGAGCTTTGGGGGCTGGCCCGTCTTGATGATCAGGTCGGACGCCTCGTGATCGATACACGCCTTGAGGAACTTGCCAAGGCGTGTCTTGTTCGGGTCGTGCTTCGCGTCGGGGTCCAGGGTCACATGGCCCACTGGCACCGGGGGGGTTGTTGGGGACTCGATCGACATGAACAAAGACTCCTCGCGCGGAACGGTTGCGGCGCTTACGCGCCGGCGAAACAGTAGACGCAGGCAGCCCCGCGAGCGCCACGGGTCGGGCGCGCAGGGGCCGACAGACTACACCATAACAGGTTCGATCACCAGCGCCCCGGGGTTCCCGACACTCGGGCAACACGCCGGGCGTCCCGCGCAAACGGCGGGGGCGATGGGACCCCCCCCCGCACCGTCCGGATAAACACGCGTCCCGCCCTGTCCGGCGGGCCTCCCATCCGCGGCGCCCGGAGGCGGAAAGAAAAAAGCCCGGTTCGGGCCGGGCTTGGGAGGGGCTGTGGCGGTCGTGACGCCGTTGGCTCAACGCTGGGCCTGGACCGCTTCCTCGTCGGTCTCCGCCTCGTCTTCCTTCCTGGTGCCCAGGAAGTTGGCCTCCAGCTGGGCCCGGATCTTCTCCATGGCCTTGTTCTGGATCTGGCGGACGCGCTCCTTGGTGACCCCGATGATCTGGCCGACCTGTTCGAGGGTCATCGGCTTCTCGGTCTCGGGCTGGGCCTCGCCGGCGGGGCGGAGGTTGAAGCGGTGCTCGATGACCGTTCGCTCAACATCCGTCAGGTCGGCCCGGTTCTCCAGCACGATCCGCTTGACCTCGTCGGCCGCGTCCTTCTCGAAGTCGCCCCGCTTGGTCTCGAGGTAGTTGCTCTTCTCGAGCTTGGGGTCGAAGTCGGTCGGGAATCGCTGGCGGTACTTGCTCAGCTTCATCCCCTGGCGGCTGAAGGCCTTGAGGATGGCGCGGCAGGCGTAGGTCGAGAACTTGTACCCGCGACCGGCGTCGAACTTGTCGACCGCCCGGAGCAGGGCCATGTTCCCCTCGCTGACCAGGTCGGCGAAGTCGACCTCCGACATCCGCGTCCTCTTGGCCATCGCCAGGACCAGCGCGAGGTTGGTCTCGGCGATCTGCTCGCGGATCAGATCGGCCAGGCGGTACCAGCGGAGCATCTCCTCGGCCTGCTCGGGCGAGGGCTGCTTGCTGGGGCTCGACCAGACCTCGTGCTGGAGCTTCCAGACGCGGTGGCGGGCGTAGTTGAACTGGTGGAAGAGAACCTTCTCCTCGGCCCCGGTCAGGATGACCTGCTGGGTCGACTTGACGGTCCGGGAGCCGCGGGTGGCCGAGAGGTCGTCCATCACCGGGTGGTACCAGGTGGTGTCGGGCTTCTGGATGTCCGGGGCTTCCTCGTAGATCTTGCGCTCGGCGTCCTCCTCGTAGAAGGCCTCCGAGTCGATGTAGTCCATCTCGTGGCTCAGCAGATGGTCCAGCAGACGCTGGTCCTCAGAGCTGAGCCGGCGCATGACCGAGCGGCGGCCCTCGCCCTTGGCGGACGAGGCCGAAGAAGACCCTCGGCGCCGGCCGCGGAGGCGGTCCTGCTCGAGCGGCATCGGCTTTTTCTTTGGCGAATTGACCATCACCATCATCAACCTCGTCCTTGGTGCTCCGCACCGTATGGACTCTTTTCCTTCCAACCTTCGGCGGAAGGATTTGATTCGTTTGTCACAGGCCCTCGGTTGCGTCAGCGACGCGCCCGCGTGCCACTTCCGTCCGGACCCCGTGCTTTCGCGAGGTCCGATCAAACCAACGCGGGTTTGTTCCCGGCTGCCCGCCTCGGTCGGCGGGTCTTTGGGGGACAGACCCGTTCTTCTTCACCCTCTCTCGGGGCGTCGTGCTCAGGGATGCGTCGGCTCGGATCTTGTGAGGAACGCTCTCGCGACGGTTTCATTCCCTACGCCGCGTGTCCGATCGTGGTTCGAGCCTCTCAAACGACGCTTCCGGCCCCGGGCGGGGGAACCGGCTCCACCGCCCGTTTCGGGGTCGTTCGGCCTGGAATTCCGGAGTCTGTCCGAGGGCGATGGCGTTGGGCTTGCCGTCCCGCCTCGAAGGCCACCCGTACAGGTGTTGACCCGGGCCGACGGTCCTATATCATCGCCAAGACAGAACCGGGGGCGACCGACCGCTCCCGAGCCGATCAGTGTAGCAGAAACCGTCGCGCATGCAAGCGCGGCGGGGTTGGTGACATGCAGTCCACATTTTGGGGCTGAAGCCCGCCCGAACGACTTCTGCGCCCCCTCTTGTTGGGGGAATATACTAAGTTTTGATCGGATATTGTTCTGCGCTCGGGCGGCCGCGTGAACGGCGTGGATCCGACCCGAAACACTGCGAGAGGAGCATCCGATGGCATTCGAACTTCCCCCCCTGCCTTACTCCAAAGACGCGCTCGAGCCGCACATCGACGCCAAGACGATGGAGATCCACCACGGCAAGCACCACAAGGCGTATGTGGACAAGGCCAACGCCGCTCTTGAGGGCACCGACTGGGCGGGCAAGCCGGTCGATCAGGTGATCTCGGCGCTGGATCGGCTGCCGCACGAGGTCCAGGGCCCGGTCCGCAACAACGCCGGCGGACACGCCAACCATTCGCTGTTCTGGCAGATCCTGGCGCCCGAGGGCAAGGGCGGCGGGGGCGAGCCGGGCGGGTCGCTGGGCGAGGCGATTCAAGAGACCTTTGGGTCGTTTGAAGAGTTCAAAGAGAAGTTTGCCGATGCCGCGGCCAACCGCTTCGGCTCCGGCTGGGCCTGGCTGTGCGTCTCGCCCGAGGGCAAGCTGCACATCTACTCGACGGCGAATCAGGACAGCCCGACGATGCCCGAGGAGTTCGGGGGCAAAGGCCCCGGGCACCACCCGATCCTCGGCTTGGATGTCTGGGAGCACGCGTACTACCTGAACTACCAGAACCGTCGCCCGGACTACATCAAGGCGTTCTGGAATGTCGTGAACTGGAAGAAGGTCGGCGAGCTCTTCGATCAGGCGAAGGGCTGATCCGGGCCCGGGCAAGCGGTAGGGCGGTCCCAAGAGTTGATTCTTCGAGGCCCCGACCTCCGCTGAGGCTCAGATTGGGGCGCTGGGGGAGGCAGCGGCCTTCGGCCGCGGCTTGTCATTGCTTTCCGACGCCCGGATCCGCAAACAGAAGCCGGAATCGGTGCGCCGGGCGGTATCATCTCTGCGAAAGCGGGGGTGGGGCCGCTCGGCGCTTTGCTGCGCTGCGGCCGTCGCCCCTCTGTTCTGATGGAGCCGCCCGATGCGCAAGCGGATTCTTCTGACGATCTGGCTGAGCCTTCCGTTCATCGCGATCTCGATCCTGCTGCTGTCGATCGGGCACAACCTGCGGATGGGCCCTGCGATGGAGAACCCGCGCGTCGGCGTGGGCGCCGGGGACACGGGCGGGGCGAACGCGATCGGCGAGTGGTTCTTCGGCAACCGCATCGACCGGACCTCCGAGCTCGAAGATTCCGAGCGAGGTCCGACGGCGATCCTCCGGTCTGAAGACGAGTCGGATCGGGTCGACGAAGAGGCTTCCGGCGGCAACGGCGCGGCCTTCGAAGCCGAGGCCAATGCCGAAGCCGAAGCGGCCGAACTGCAGATGGTCGCGCCCGAGTCGCTCCCGCAGGGCTTTGTGATCGTGGTCGACGACAAGTCCGATGTCGCCGACGACGACGCGCCGATCCACCTCGCCAGCAACCACAACGGCTGGAACCCGGGCGACCCCAACCAGCGGCTGGTGCGCCGGAGCGACATGCGCTGGCAGATCGTCCTGCCGCAGCCGACCAACCCCGACCGCATGCAGTTCAAGTTCGCGCTGGGTTCGTGGGAGCGTGTCGAGCTCTCCGCGGAGGGCGAGGACAATGTGCCCAACCGGACGCTGCCGACGGTGGACCGTGCGCGGTACGCCGACGGGACGAGGCCCGTGTTCGAGTTTGTGGTGCCGCGGTTCCGCGAGGGTCGTGCGCCGACGGACATCGTGCGGCTTGACCGCTACCGCGAGCTGGATGTGACCGGGACGGTGCGCCGGCTGGAGGTGACGGGCGGCGCCGGCGGCGCCGCGGGCGCGCAGCGTGATCTGCTCGTCTGGCTGCCCCCGGGGTACGACGAGCCCGAGAACGCGGATCGTCGCTACCCGGTGCTGTACCTCATGGACGGGCAGAACATCTTCGAGCAGTTGCCGGGCGTGTGGGGCGAGTGGCGGGCGGACGAGACGGCGCAGCGTCTGGTTGAGTTGGGGTTGATCGAGCCGTTGGTGATCGTGGGCGTGCCGCACGCGGGGCGGTACCGGGCCGAGGAGTACCTGCCTCTGCGTGCGCTCGACAACGCCGAGCCGCAGGCCGAGGCTTTTGTTTCGTGGCTGCGTCACGAGGTTTTCCCGCGCGTCGAGCGTGCGTTCCGCGTGAGCGATGAGGCGGCGGACCGCGGGATCGGGGGCGCGAGCTTCGGTGCGGTGGTCAGCGCGTTTGCCGCGGCCGAGCACCCCGAACTCTTCGGCTTCCTGCTGCTTGAGAGCATGCCGACGCTTGCGGGCGCGGAGGGGCGTTGGAAGCGGTATCTGGAGTCGGTCGAGCGCTGGCCCGAGCGGGTGTACATCGGCATGGGCGGGCGCGAGGTTTCCAACGACGAGGCGGACCGCGAGCTGAACGAGCGCTATGTCGCGTGGGCGCGCGAGCTCGATGGGATCTTCGCGCGCGCGGGCGTCGGGTCGGACCGGCGGCTGCTGGTGATCACGCCGGATTCGAACCACAACGAGGACGCGTGGGCGGAGCGCTTCCCCGATGCGCTGCAGTTTTTGCTGCCGCCGCGGGGGGATTGAGGGTGCGTTTCGGTGTTCTCGTTGCGCGGATGCCGGCGCTTGGGCGGCTCGGGCCGGAACACCGAAGGATTGTGCTGCGGCGTGCTGGGCGTGGTGCGGCTGCGCCCGCGGTCGCTTGCGCGGGTGTGGTCGCGGTTCTGGCGTTTCTGAATCTGTGGATCGCGTTTGCCATGTTCGCGGACGCTTGGGCAGACGGGCGAGCGGGGAGCGTTTGGATGACCACGGCCGGTTGCGGCATGGTTTGGCTCGTCGGCGGGCTGGTGTTTGCGCCGATGACTGCAGGGTGGGTGTACGCGGCGATCGCTCTGCGACGCATCAATCGATGGATCCGACGAGGTTCGTGCGTCGCGTGCGGGTACGACCTCGGGGCGTCGACAGACGACGCTGTCTGCCCGGAGTGCGGGGCGATGAACCTTTCTGCGGACGGGGGTTAGTCGTGCGGCACCGCAGATATGTCAAGCGGACGCCGGAACTGCGAAGGCTTGAGCCGCGGCATCTCGACGCGGCGATCAGGCGAGCAAGGCATCACACCGCGTCGAAGCGGCTCGGGGCGCCCTTGGTCGCAAACCTGGTGTTGTTCTGCTTGCTGATTCTGCTGCTGTGGGCGTTCGTGTTTCAGTATGCGATGCTCGCCGTGCCTTGGCTGCGTTCGATCGACGCACCTGGACCGGCCCGGTGGCTCGTCCTCGCGGCGATGGCGTCGGTCGTTCCGATCGGCTGCTGTGCCGGCGTGTGGGCGTGGTCTCGTACGGGATCGGACATGGCGTCGCGCGAGCTCGCCCGGCGTGTGCGCGAGCGGCGCGAGTGCGTCGCGTGCGGGTACGACCTGGAGGGGATCGGCGAGAGCAAGCAATGCCCCGAATGCGGCGCCGCGATCCTGTCAGCGAGCGGGGGTTGAGATGATCTGGGACAGGCTTGTCAGGATGGCGTGGCGGCGATATGTCAGGCGGATGCCGGTTCTTGCGGCATTGGACGATCCACACCGAAAGATGGTGATGGACCGATCAGCCGTCGCTGTGCATGTTCGGATGTGGGTTGTCGGTTTCGCGTATAGCGCGATTATGGTGATGGTCGGCGTGGCTTTGTTCAGCCTTTTCGTGATGCACGCCAAGGCTGTCGACATGGATGCAGGGCGGTCGAGGGCGATTTTGTTGATCGGCGGCCTCGGTTATGTGACGGCGTTCCATGCGTTCGGCTTTCTTGTTGGCCGATATCTCGCGGAGAGATTGATCGTCAAGCGCATCAAACGATGGATCCGCGATGGTTTGTGCGTCGCGTGCGGGTACAACCTGGAGGGGATCGACGAGAGCAAGCACTGCCCCGAATGCGGCGCCGCGAACCTCTCTGGGATCTGGGGTTGAGATGCGACGAAGAACGGTCAACAGCAGGATGCAATGGACAGGACTGGTCAAGCGGTTGCCGTCGCTGGCCGCGTTGAATGATCCGCATCGACAACAGGTGATCGATCGAGCAGGCAGGGCGGTATCCGTTTGGCTGTGGGTCTCATGGATCGCACTCTGGTTGATGTTGCTGCTGATCTGGTTTGTGCTGAAGGGCCTTTATCTGCTGCATACCTGGTCCGTTGACATGGACCATGTAAGGTCGATGGACATGTTCATCGTCGGTCACCTAGTTTACGGTGTGGCCGCCTGTTCGATCGGGATCATTTTCTCCTATCGCATCTACTGCAAAGTGACCGTCAGACGCATCAAGCGATGGATCGGCGAGGGATTGTGCGTCGCGTGCGGGTACAACCTCGCGGGGATCGACAACAGCGAGCCATGCCCCGAATGCGGCGCGGCGAATCTTTCTGCGAGCGGGGCTTGAGATGCGTAGGGGCTGGGCGGTCAGGCGGATGGCGGTGCTGGGACGGCTCGGGCCGTCTGAGCTCAAGAGCACGCTGAGGCGGGCCAGCCTCGCGAGCTTCGGGGCCTCGCCGTTGATGCGTGGGGTTGTGTTCGTCTCGTGCTGGGCGGCGGTGACCGTCACGATCGCGGTATTGATCGGTGCGGCTTGGCCCTTCAATGCGATCGTTGTGCCTGATGCGTGGTGGGAGATCCCGGGCGTCAGACCGGTCTTCACTTCTATAATCGTGACGCTGTACCTGTTCGTCTCGGTGTGGATGCCGTTCTGGGCGGCGACGCAGTTGGGACGATCGGCTCTGGTCCAGCGGATCTCGCGCTGGATCCGCGAGGGTTCGTGCGTCGTGTGCGGGTACGACCTCGGAGGAGTCAGCGACAGCGAGCGATGCCCCGAGTGCGGCGCGCCGGACCTGCGGCACGCGGGGAGGCTGGACGACGAGGCGTTCGCCGCGTCGATGCTCGGCGGGAACGGGCGGGGGGGTTCGGGCGAACAGGACGGGTAGGAAAGCAGGCGCGGCGAGCCGCGTCGCTTTGGGAGGCTCTGTGCGGAATGAGGGCGATCCAACACGAGGATTGACGGCGGAAGCGCGTGCGGCGTGTGCAGCGTCGGGCGTTGGCAACGCTCATCCGCCGCGACATCCGGCGAGGCTTCTGCATCGCGTGCGAGTACCGCGTTGACGGCCTCGCTGTTGAGGGCGAGTCGTTGGTGGTTTGCCCGGAGTGTGGGTTGTGAATGCCGAGGAGAGCCGATGAGATCGGAAATGGAAGCCGTCAGACTTCGAGGTCGTGAGTCGGCGCTCGTCGTCCTGGCCTTTCTGATCTGGGCCGTGCTGCTGTGGCTGCTCTACGGCTCGCCGGTCGGGACGCTGCTTGATCGCTTGCTCCCGGGGTGGCTGTACGGCGTGATCGCCGCTGTCTGGCCGGTCGGATGGATGGTGGCGCTGGTGGTCGGTGTCGCGTGGTTGTCGGGGCGTTCGGGGCGGGGCGGCGGCGCCGCGAGCGCGGGAAGGCATGCCGATCGCCGCTGCGCGGGCTGCGGCTACAGCCTCTCGGCGCTCTCGCCCGAATCGGATACGCTGGTGTGCCCCGAGTGCGGGCGGATCGGCTGGTAGGACACGGGCATGTCGCGAGCGATCGACGAGGCGGTGCTGGAGGGGCTGACCGACGCGGAGCGTCGGGCGCTGCTCGATGCCGCCGGGCGGTTCGCGAGGTCCGAGGTGGTGCTCAACAACATCGCGATCGTGGGTCTCGCTGTGTTCGGCACGGCGATGATGGGGGCGTTCGGCGTGTTGCCGTTTCTTCGGTCGCGGTGGATCTCGGAGTATCTGTTCGAGGCCGCGCCGGTGGTCATGGCGATCGTAATCGGTCTTGCGTGGCTGGTGTTTCTGATTGTCCTGTCGTTCGCGGCGTCAAAGAGCATTCGCCAGCGCGCGGTGATGCGTGCGGTCGGCTCGCACGCGAGGCGGGCGGTCTGCGTGGGGTGCGGGTACAGCCTGCTCGGGCTTGCGGAACGCGGGGGGGCGGCGGGCGAGGGGCTGTCCGCGGCAACGCCCGATCGCTGGACGAAACTCGCCTGCCCCGAATGCGGGATGGTCTGCCCGCTGGTTCGTGTCGTGATGGCCGGACGACGGCGCGGGTCGGGTCCGGAGGGCGTCGGGGACGGACCATGAGCGTGCTCACTGTGGAGAATGCGCCCTTTCTGGCGGCGTTGAGCGATGAGCATCGGGTGCGTGCGGTTTCGAGGGCGGCCAAACTCGCTCGCCTTCGTGTCATCGCGGCGTGCCTTGTCGGTCTGCTGTTTCTGGCGATCCTCTTTGTCGCGCTGTTGGCGTACATCTACACGCTCATGCTTCCCGGTCTGCTCTGGCCGCCGCTGGCGATGACGGGGGTGATGTGGTTGATCGTTTTCGCCCTGCACTTCCCGCTCGTGATCTGGATGATCGGGAATGTGCAGTCGAGCGCTGTCGCCGGGAAACTGCTGGGATTTATCGCCGAGTCGCGTTGCGTTGTCTGCGCGTACGACCTTCGCGGCCTCGGTGACGCAGGATCGTGCCCAGAGTGCGGCGCGGCGGACCTCTCGAACCAGCCGCGGACATCGGTGTTCCCGTTCGATCCGCGGACGAAGGCGCGCGCGTTGCGGAGTACGCCCGCACTGGCTGCGCTCGACGAGTGGGAGCTATACCGTGCTCTGTGCAGGGCGACGGCGCGTTCCTGGCGGAGGTTGATGGCTCTGTGCCTGCTTGCTGTCCCGATGTCGTACATCCTTGTCGTGCCGTTCAGTCTGGTGATGTACTTCGGGGGACGAGGCCTCGGTCGCGATCCGACCGTGAGCGGCGACTTTTTGCTTCTTGTGATGGTGTCGGTGTTTGTGACCGGTGTGGTGCTCGTGCCGCTGGGTTACACCAAGTTCTGCGCCCGGATGTACCGGCGTCGTGCGGCGGGGATATTGCGTCGAGCCGTCGCACGGGGCGAGTGCGTGGTTTGCGGCTTCGACGTAGGCGGCGCGCACAGCCGTTGCCCGGAGTGCGGTACGCGGTGCGTCGGAAGCGTTGAAGGCAATGGGGGTGGGGCGTGAGGGAAGGAAGGCTTCTGCAGTGGGAGCCGCGCCTGCGGGCCCTCAGCGAAGGGGAGTTGCTCGATTGCGCAGAAGAGATCCGATCGAGCCGCGGCGTGCGATCGCAGGAGCGTTTGGGGTTGGTGCTCGCAAGCTTGTTGCTCCTCTTGTTTCTCAGCGGTCTCGGCGGTCTCTGGTGGGCGTGGGCCGGGCTGGACTGGTCGATTCGATTCTTCTGGGTGTGCGGCCTTGCCGGGATTGTGGTATTGATCATTGCGGCGCATCGGTGTTTCGGGCGCGAGGCGGCGGTCGCTCGGGCGCTCGGAAGAATGATCGACGCGGGGCGATGCGTGCGATGCATGGCCGAGGCGCCGAGGCCGGCGTTTGAAGGCGAGCCGGCAGTCTGCACCGTCTGTTCGACGCCCGTGCTTTCAAAGCCCCGTGACTCGCAGGACATGCAGCGCCGGGAGACAGAAGCGCGGATTCCCGAGCCGATCGGTGAACCGCCGCCACGGTCGGGTGAAATCGTGCTCAGCGGGGGCAGGGCTCGTCATTGGATCGAGCGACGCGTGCCCGAGCTGCGCGAGTTGGAGATTCCGGAACTCAAGCGTGCCGTCAACGAGGCGAAGCGCGGGGCGAAATCCGGCCTGGCTTCCACGGTTCTCGCGGCGATGGCGCTCTCCGTGCTTCTGCTGCTCGTGTACGCGTTCGTGGCGGTCTACATCCTCGCGACATACTTCCCGTCGGGCCGTTCGTACACGCCCACAAATGTGGCGTACTACATCGGTGTCATCGGGATGCCGACGATCGCGGTCGTTGCGTGCCGGGGGATCTACCGGCGCGCTATCGCGGTCAACATCATCGGCCGGATGTGCGGCGGGCGCTGCGTGGTCTGCGGGTACGACGTCGGCAGCGACGGAACACGCGATCACTGCCCGGAGTGCGGCACGCGGTGTGTCGGGCTTGTTCACGATGAAGAGAGTGGGGCGGCCCCTGGCGTCAACCCGCAACTTCGCATCGACCCGGCGACGGGTGAGCTGGTGAGAGAGCGACGGGAGAAGTAGGTACGGGTGTTGCCGTAGCCGTCCTTGCGCTCAGCGTCTCGGGTTGCGTCCCCGCAGCGGCTTCTTGGGTTTGACGGGCGGGCGTGGGCCGGCGCGGTGGGGTTCAGAGACCTCGGCGGCGGAGGATTGCGAGCTTTCCGACGAGTCGCTCTCGGCCTGACGCTCTGCATCTGCGGCTTGTTCGGCCGCGGCTTCTTCGGCGTCGTCTTTGTCTTTCTCGTTGTCGTTGTCGTTGTCTTTGTTTTGGGTGGGGGTAGGGGCGGGTCCGGGGAGTGCCGGGCGGTCTGATGGGAGTGCGTGGGCGTCGTCGGGGATGCGTGCGAAGAGCAGGCGTCCGCCGGCGGTCTGGAGCGTGCTGGTGACATGGAGCTGGACTTCTTCGCCGATGGCGTCCTCGCCGTTCTCGGCGACGACCATCGTCCCGTCGTCGAGGTAGCCCACGGCCTGGCCCGGCTGTTCGCCCGGCTTGATCAGCCGCACCGTGAGCGCTTCGCCGGGGATCACGCTCGGCTTCATCGCGTTGGCGACATCGTTGAGGTTGAGCACCTTGACGCCCTGGATCTGCGCCACGCGGCTGAGGCCGAGGTCGGTGGTGACGAGGATCGCCGGCAGGGCCTTGGCGAACTCGACGAGCATCTGGTCGACCGCTTTGCCGGGCACGGGCGTCTCGTCGATGGTGACATCGAGATTGCCCGATCGCTGCAGCTTGCCGATGATGTCCAGCCCGCGCCGGCCCCGGGCGCGTTTGAGCTTGTCGTGCGAGTCGGCCATGCGTTGCAACTCGCCGACGACGAACTGCGGGATGACCAGGGGTGTCTGCACCATCCCGGTGTTGGCGACATCGACGATCCGCGCGTCGATCAGCGCCGAGCTGTCGAGCACCATCGGTCGCGGCCCGCGGATCTGCTTGGCGAACTCGACATACGGGATGACCAGGCGGAAATCGTCCTGCGTCATCAGCACCGTCACGACGCCGAAATAGGCCAGCGAGATTCCGACGATGACCTTCACGGTGCCGACGAACGCGTCTTGCAGTTCGTAGAGCTCGGCGAGCAGGTCGATCACGCGGCCGATCGCCAGCGTCGCCAGCATGGCGAGGATGATGCCGAAGAAGAGGGCCGAGAGCGTCGAGATCCGTTTGCTCTTGGGCAGCAGGATGTCGAAGAGGACGACCAGCGCCCCCAGCGCCAGGCCCACGCCGAGCTTGAGGTGCCAGTCGCTGGCGAGGTAGGTGTAGGTGACGGTGCCCGCCGGGCCGGGGCGGGGCGAGCGGTCCGGCCCGATGATCGAGAGCAGCAGCACGGAGAAAAAGAGAGCGGCGAAGGCGGCACGCATGATGCTCACCAGCGTCATCCGCTGGCGCGTGTCGTGCTCGCGTGGGTGCAGGTCGAGGGTTGGCTGCTGCTGGTTCATGAGGTCCGGAGAGTGTAAGGAAGATCGGGCCGGTCGGCTTGCGGTTCGGGCCCGTGCCCCGGGGAGCCTGTCCGGGCGCGGGCCCCGCAGGGTTGCATCGGCCTAGCATCGCTCTGGCCCGGTCCCCCGGGTCGGCGGCCGGGGCCGGTGCACGGGTGGCCCGTGAACCTGGTCAGGGCTTGACCGCAGCAGCCATAAGCGGCCGTCGTCCGGTGCCGCCGGATTCCTGGCCGCCGACCCGAGGGGACCGGGCTGCTTTTCTGCGCCGAAAGCCCCGGACCTTCGATCACCGCCGGTTTGTCAGCCGCAACTCGATGGTCTGGTTGAGCTCGGGCTGTTCGATGCGGAGGCCGTCGAGGGCGCCGGTCTCCAGGTTGAAGTAGTTGGTGATGCGCGAACGACCGGTGGTTTCGAGGGTGAGCACGCCGTGGGGCCCGGTCCGTTGATAGCGTGTGATGCTGCCTGTGTGCGGGTCGCGGTCGATGACGCCCTGGTCCATGCGTCGGAGCGCCTCGGGGCTCATCCAGAAGCCGGCGATCATGCCGCGGGCCATGCCGACCTCGCTTCGGGTGGTGCTTTCGGGCATGCCCTGGATGTCGATACGGAACTCGCCGGCGCCTTTCACCCAGCCCTCGCCTCGCTCGGTGATGCGGAGGGTCGACCGCGCAGGGTGGCTCTGCGTGAAGCCCGCCGCCGAATACACCATCTGTCCCTCGTAGCGCATCTCACGGACGGTCTTGGTCCAGTCCGGCCACTCGGCCTTGGTCCAAGGCCCCTCGATCATCCGCAGGCCCATGAACTGGCTCGACTCGCGGCTCTGGCGGTTGAACTCGTTGTGCTGCTCGCCCCGGCGGAGCGGGCCGCTGGCGCTCTGGCTCATCAACAGCAGGCCGGACTCCGCGTCGTAGGTTCTGCGGCTCACCGCGTCCCGCGTCCGCACCGTGACCGTCACCGTCTGCACCGTCTGGTTGTTGAACGCGACAGGCCCGCGCTGCACCTCGACCCCGTCGCCCGATTGCAGTTCCTTGAGCACCTCGGGCGGGGTGAAGAAGGCGCCCCCGCCGATCGTGCTCATGGCGGTGATGAATTCCGTCCCGCCCCCGGCGTACATGAGCTGTTCGCCGACGCCGATGCGGGCGAGCGCCGTCGTGCTGGTCATGACGAATCGGTCGGTGACAGCCAGCACATCGATCGTCATCGGCCCCATGCCCGCCGAGCCCGCGGCCCCCGGCTCGCCCGGTCTCGCGTTGGCCGGGCCCTCGATCGACGAGGTGGCGAAGTACGCCAGGCGAAGCCCGGGCTTGACCCACTCCGGGGCATTGACCGAGTCGCCGGGCATCTGCGGCGTCGCCCCGCCCCCGTCCTGCCCCCCGTCCTGCTGCCCCGGGTTGCCGAGATCACGCAGCCTGTCGAGCATGCCCTGCCCGAAGGCGCCGGAGGCGAACAACAGCGGCATGGCGACAGCCGCGGCAAGACGGTTCTGCAAACGGCACTTGAGCTTCATGGCGACCCCTTCATGCGTGCCCCTCCCGATCGGCGGGCATCGGGGCCGAGTGTAACGGATCGGTCGCCGTCTCCGTTGGCTCAAGCATTGGCTAGCATGAAGGTTTATTGGACGACCCGGCGCACGCTCAACCGACCATCCCTCGCCTGAGCATCCTGGCCGGAGCGGTCGACGAGGGCGAGATCGGCCCCGCCGGCGTCTGCATGATCCAGTCCGACAGCTTTGTGAGCTCAATCTCGTAGGTCTCGCCCTGGGTCATGGTGCTGACCTGGAACGGTCGGTTCATCAGCATTGCCCTCGCTGTCTCGGCACCGAGCTCGTGCAACTCGAACCACATGTGCTCGCGGCTCTCGCCGTCGTCGGTCGGGATCCCCATCTTCAGGCCCACGATCGAGTCGTAGCCGGCGAACTCCTCGCGCATCCGCCGGAGCATCGGCAGCGCCGCCTTAGCCCGGTCGGAGATGATGTCCGACGCCTGCTCCGTCAGCGGCATCGCAGCAACCGGACGCTTGCCCGTGAAGACCGACGACGGACGCAGCTTCCTCTTCAGCACGCGGTCGATCCGCCCCGGCGGGTCGCAGAGCACCACACGGGCGGAGTTATGAAACTCGTCGTCGCTGCGCAGCATGATGTCTTCCCGCCGCCCCAAAGCGTGGAAGTGCTCCACCGGCACCGCCACCACAACATGCGAAGGTCCCACCTGCATGAACGACGGCTCCTCCACCGGCACCTCCCCCTCCAGCACGCGGAACACGACCGACCGCAGCAGCTCCATCATGCCGATGTCCGGCCGCAGCAGATCGATGTCCGGGCCGCCCAGCGGCGCCAGCCCGTGCGTGTGCGCCCAGACCGAGCCGTCGTCGTTCTGCACGCCGTGCACCAGGTGCACCGCGTTGATGTCCGCGTCGGCGTCGTGGCACAGCTCGTCGTCGAGCATCTCCTTCGTCCAGAACTGCATCGCGGCGATGTCCAACGCGTCGATCCCGTCGTTCCCGAGGATCGTCCGCGCGAACCACAGCATCCCCTTGCGGTCGCGGAGCAGGTGCCCGTTGCTCCCCTCGCCCCGGATCTCGATGCAGCACCCCGCCGCGCCGTGTGCGGCGATATCCGCCTCGAGCAGCCCCGGCTGCAGCCGCATCGCGTCGGCATCGACGGGCTCAGCGCCCGGCTTGTATCTCGCGGCCCCCTTGCCCCAGTGGGGGTGGGCGAACACCACGCGCCAGCCGGTCTCGTCGTCCTTGCGGACCGCGACACGCTTGTCCCCGCAGCCGCCGCGGCGCAGGCGTTCTGCGATCACCTCCGCACCGGGCGCGTGCTTGCCCGGGAACGACAGCTCGGCAGCCCACTTGAACGATTGATGCAGCAGACTCATCCCTCGGGTCTCCGTGAGGTTCAGGGTTTCGGCACAGATTACCAACCCGGGCCCCGCACGCAACCCCGGTCGGTCCGCGGCCTCAATCGGTGTCGTCGGAGAAGATCCCTCGGCGCAGCGCCCGCGCCGGCAGCATCGAGCCGGGCTTGATCCACCCCGCGGGTGTCGCGACGATCCACTCGGTCAGCAGGTCGAGCCCCCATTCGCCCGTGTCCCCCTCGCGCATCGACGAGACATGCAGGGGCCGGCTCGCCAGCGCCGCACGCACGCGCTCTTTACCTAACTCTTCGACCCGGAACCACAGGTGCTCGCGGCTCTCGCCGTCGTCGGTCTTGATCCCCAGCTTCACCGCGACCTCCGGCTCGTGCTTCGCAAACTCTTCGACGAGCTTCCGCAGCAGCGGCAGGGTCGCCTTGGCCCGGTCCGCCAAGATGTCGGTCGCCGCTTCGGAGTAGTCCAGCAGCCTGGCGTTGCGCTTGCCGCTCATCACCCGCGACGGGCGCAGCGCCCACCGCCCGCCGGTCATCCAGCCCCAGGCCCAGCCCAGCCTCCGCTGCAGCGGGCTGTGCGGGTCGCACAGGACCAGGCGCCGGATGTTGTGCATCTCGTCGTCGGATCTGACGCCGATGTCACGCTTTCGGCCCAACTCGTTGAACACCTCGACAGGAACCGCGAGCACATCCCGCCCGGGCCCGAAGTCCAGCATCGAGGCCTCGTCGGATGGGAGGTCGCCCTCGATCACCCGCATCGCGATCGCGCGACAGTACTGCTGCGCGTCCTCGCCGGGGTCGATGATGTCGAAGTCCGTGCCGCCGACATCGCCCAGCCCGTGTGTGTGCAGCCAGATCCGTCCGTCCCCGTTGTCGACATTGTGGATGATGTAGACGGCGTCGATGTCCGCGTCAGCGTCGTGGCTGACCTCGTCGTCGAGCATCTCTCGCGTCCAGACATGCGTCGAGATCGCGTCGAGCGCCGCCACGCCTTCGTCGCCCATCACCGAGCGGGCGAACCACAGCATCGCCTTGCGATCGCGGAGGATGTGCCCGCTGGCGCCTTCGCCGGCGATGTCGATCCGCGATCGGGCCATCTTGAGCGCACGCACATCGTCGGGAAAGAGCCAGGGCTGCGCCAGCAGCAGTTCGTCCTTGAAGGCCTTCATCCCCGGCTCGAAACACGCGGCCCCCTCGCCCCAGTGGTTGTGGGCGAAGCGGACCACCCAGCCGCCCTCGGCCCCGGGCCCGGCCTCGGCCGCCGAGCACCCGGCCGCACGCAGCCGCTCGGCGACCCGATCGCCGTCGGGAGGGGCCGGCGATCGGAACATGACCGAAGCAGCCCACGGAATAGGTTGTTCCAAGAGATTCATCCCGGGCCTCCGCGCTGGTTGCGGCGGAGCTTACCGACCCGCCCTGCCTGCGCCAACCCCCGCGTCAACTCCGGCGTCATTCCCCTGCATCATGCCTCCGCGGGCCTCAGCGGTTCGGCGTGCGTCACCATCCACTCCAGATACGCTCGCAGCGTCTCGGGCATCGCCTCGTCCTTCAGCCCGCGGTCGTCGCAGACCTCCCTGAAGCGCCACCAGAATTCCTCGCACGCATCGCCCATGTTGTTGTCCATGGGCGAGCCGAGTTCCACATACAACCTGTCGTCCAGACGCATCCACTCGGGGTCGATCCGAAGGAACTCGGCGGCTTCGATCCAGAACCGCTCCGCCTCGTCGATCCGGTCGGCCAACAGCCCCCCGTCGTCTTCGAGCTGCGTGCGGACGGGCACACGCCCGCGTGCCGAAAGCCGCTCGACCTTTCGTCTGTGTTGCGTAAGGACTCTCCAAAAGTAATACCCACACACGACGACGCCGAGCACGACAAGAACGGCGAGAGCCACAAATCCCACGATGCGCAGCAGACCCTCATCCATTCAACGCCTCGTTTGTCTTGTTCGGCTCTCGGCTCGCTCCTGCAGCAGCAGATTCACGAAAGGCTCTCGCCCGATCCCGTGCGTCTCCCGCCGAGCAGCGGCACCAGCCTCCACCGGTAGCGGCAATCAAAGTGGTGGTACCCTTCGCCGCACTCAGGGCAGTCGCCTTCTTCGGCCAGTTGCGAGAGGTCGTAGGTGCACCGCGTGCACAGCCGCCAGTCCGAGGCTTCGAGCCTGGCGCGGAGCCGGCTCTCCAGGAGATAGAGCAGGCCCAGAGCCGCCGCCAGCACCGCGACAAAGACACCGATCTCGCCGACCAGCCCCAGGCCGAGCCTGTCGGCGAACGAGCCGGCCAGGAGTGACAGCGCAAACGCCGCGATCACGAAGACCAGCCGCTTTCGGGCGATCGCGGGCGGCGTGGAAGACACGGGCGTCGCTGGCTCGGGCCGCTGCGGCGGGCCGGGGTTGTCCCGGTTGGTGGGCTGGGTCATCAAGGTAGACTACCCGATCAAGCGGCCCGCCCCCGGCCCCTCGCCTTCCCGCTTACACTCGCCCCATGGCCTACACCGCACTGGCACGACGGTACCGCAGCCGCGATTTCGACGAGGTCGTCGGGCAGGAGCCCATCGCGCGGACGCTCCGCAACGCCATCGACTCGGGGAGGGTCTCCCACGCCTACCTCTTCACCGGCACCCGCGGCGTCGGCAAGACCTCGATGGCCCGGATCTTCGCCAAGGCCCTCAACTCCTCGGGCGAGGCCGGGCCCGTTTCTGACGAGGTCGCCCAGGCGATCATGTCCGGCCAGGACTCCGATGTCATCGAGATCGACGCGGCCAGCAACCGGCGCGTCGAAGAGACCCGCGAGCTTATCGCCAACTGCATCTACCGCCCGATGCGCGGGCCCTACAAGGTCTACATCATCGACGAGGTCCACATGCTCACCCGGGAGGCCTTCAACACCCTCCTGAAGACCATGGAGGAGCCGCCCGAGCATGTGAAGTTCATTCTCTGCACCACCGAGGCCGACAAGGTCCCCCCGACGATCCGCAGCCGCTGCCAGCGCTTCGACTTCCGCAACATCCCCACGCGCGAGATCGCCCGCCACCTCGCAGAGATCGTCGAGAAAGAGGGGCTCAAGGCCGAGCCCGACCTCGTGCACCAGGTCGCCCGACTCGGCGACGGCTCGATGCGCGACGCCCTCTCGCTGATGGACCGCCTGATGGCCGCCGGCGAGAAGACGCTCACGCTCGACCTCCTCGAACGCCTGCTCGGCCTGCCGGCCCGCGACACCGTCTCGGCTCTGATCGACGCCGTCGCGGCAGGGGACCCCAAGGCCGCGCTCGAAGCCGCCGACAACCTCCTCTCCCGCGGCAACTCGCCCGAGCAGATCACCGAGACGCTCGCCTCGCGCTTCCGAGACCTCATGGTCATCGCGGCCTGCGGCCCGGAGACCGATCTCGTCGATCTCGCCGGAGACTCACGGGCGGAAGAGATCGAGCGGGCGACCGGGTTCGACGCCGCGGGCCTCATGCACCTCGTCGCCCTCTGCGAGAGCGTGCAGCGCCACATCAAGTCCAGCGCCTCGCCCCGCGCCCTGCTCGACGCGGCGGTCGTCCGCCTGGCGATGAGCGAACGCATCGCCGATGTCGCGGCCATCGCCGCCGGCCACGCGCCGCAGCCCTCAGGAGCGCCCTTAAAAAAATGACCGAGGCGTCGGCCCCGAGGCCGGCGCCGCCGCCACCCATCCCGCAGCAGCAGCCCAGCCCACCCCTCGCGCAGGCGGAGCCCAAGCCGCCTTCCCCCAAGCCCCAGCCTCTGCCGCAGAACGCCGATGAGCTGTTGCGGGCCGCGATCGGCGCCGCGCCGTCGGTGCGGATGCGGATGATGCTCGAAAAGCTCGCGCCGATCGGGCTCGACGCCGGCGTGCTCAAGGCCGGGGTCGCCTCGGATGTGCGCAACCTCGTCGAGATGAGCCGCGGCACGATCGAGAGCCTCCTCGCCGAGGCGGCGGGCCGGCCGATCCGCATCGAGCTTCAGGCGCAGGAGGCCGGCCAGTCCGCCCAACCCGGGCGGCCCGCCCCGTCGGGCTCATCCGGCGGGCCGTCCGAGAACGCGCCGCCACCCGGCGCCGCTGCGGGCGAGACCGGATCTGCCGCGGCCGATCACCCCCTCGTCAAGCGGGCCCGCGAGCTCTTCGACGCGGGGATCGTCAATGTCCGACCCAAGCAGTCGGGGCGCTACGCCGACCGCTGACACCAGACCCGAGCGGAGCCGGAAGTGTTTGACTTCAAGACCATGGGGGCGATCGCCTCCCTGCTGAAAGACCCGAGCAAACTGCGCGACACGCGCGACCGAATCCGTACGCGCGTCGAGGAAGTCCGCGCCGCGGCCGAGGCCGGGGGCGGGGCCGTCCGCGTCTGGGTCTCGGGCACACTCAAGGTCGAATCGATCGAGCTCAGCCCCGCGATCACCTCCGCCGGGCCCGACGGGGCGCAGATGGCCGGCGCGCTGATCGCCGAAGCGGTCAACACCGCCACCGACATCGCCAAAGACCGCGTCCGCGTCATCCTCGAAGAGGAAGCCTCGGCCCTCGGCTTCGCCAAGATCCCCGAAGAGATCACGGGGCTCCTGCGGTGAAACGGTCCGTCTGCGGCGAGCCCGCCAAGGAAGGGCGCTCGATCGCGTGGCCGATCCGCAATCCCGACGGGCTCGAATTCGTCCACACGCCCTATCCCGATCCGCCGCCGTGGTCGGGCGCAGAGCCCGAAATCCGCGAGGCGTGGTCGAAGATGTGCGCGCAAAACCCGCGGCTGTTCGCCGGCCCGGTCGTCAGCGTCCGCGCGTTCGAGCCCGCTTCGGGCCGGTTCGAGCTCGCCGAGGCGACCTACCGGGAACTGGTCGTGCAGCCCGGGATCCCGACCGGTGTGCACCAGCTCGCCGTGATCGCGATGGTTGTTGACGACGATGGGCGTGTGCTCGCCGGCAAGCGCGGAAAATCGGTGCACCGGTATCCGGATATGTGGGAGATCGGCCCGGCCGGCGGCGTCGACCCGCCCTCGAGCGGTCCGCCCACCATGGCGCACATCCTCGAAGAACTTGCGCGCGAGTGCGAGGAGGAGATGGGGCTGACGGTCGATGTCGCATCGGCGCGTGCCGCGGCGGTCGTGCTCGACAAAGACGCCTTCAGCTTCGACATCGTCTTCCGCGTGCCGATGGCGCGGGTGTGCGCACAGAGCGGGTCGGCCTGGGAGTACCAGCGGGTGGGGTGGCTGACGCCCGGGCGGTGTCTGCGGCTGGGGTCGGCGGGGGGGCGGGGGATGATCGGCGCGAGCTTGGCGACGCTCCGCTGCCTCGGCTGGCTGCCCGGTTGAACCGTTCGGAGCCCGAATTGGGGGGGCTCGGGGGGCTCCATTGGGAAAAACCTTGACTTCGTGCTTCAGACGATCTTGACAATCGACGGATTGGAGGCGACACTAAGCGTGTCTGGCTGAGAGGCCGGGCCGGAAACGCAACAACGCCGGGAGCACGGGCAGCAGCCCGCCTCGGCACGAACAAGACTGCCCCGATTTCGCCGCCTCCCCCTCGTCCCGGGCGCGGATCGGGGCAGTCGTTTTTTTGCGGGTGTTTCGAGGGCTTCGGTGGCAAGCGGTCGGGGGTGGTTCCCATGAATCCGGCCCGGTGCCGCGGGCGATGGCCGGGGACGGTCTGCGAACGACCTAACATCCCCGACACCCGCCCGGACCTCGGCGCCCACGCGATCGAACCAGAACCCCCCCGGCAGCCCCGATGAGCCGCGCCGCATTGCTCAAGAGATTTTCGTTGCTCGTCCGCACGCTCTCGGGCGTGCTGGTGCTGTTGCTGGCTGTCGGTGTATTCGGGTTTCTGAGATCGACGAGGCCGGTCCCGGCCCAGACCGAGCTCGCGGCGGAGGTCCCGCGGGTGCCGGTGATGGTGACGACGCTCGAGCCGGTCTCGCGCGTCTGGCCGGGGTACGGCACGGTGCGGGCGATGGACGCGGCCAATGTGCCGGCGCAGGTCTCGGCGCGTGTGCTCCACCGGCCCGAGGGTGTCGAGGACGGCGCCCGGATCTCGGCGGGCGAAACGCTGCTCGAACTCGACCCGGAGGACTTCGAGCGCCGCATCGACGCGATCAGCGAACGCATCGAGGGGATCCAGGCGAGGCTGGCGAGCCTGCATGCCGAGGAGCTGCGCCTGCAAGAGCGGGTCGAGCTGACAGAGGAGCAGGTCGATGTCCGGCGGGCCGAACTCGACCGGGTCCGTCGTGCCGTCGAGCGCGGCGCCGCGACCGACGCGGATGTGGACCTCCGCCGGGCGCAGTACCTCGGCGCGAGGCAGGAGCTCAGCGGCATCCGTCTGCAGCTCGACCAGATCGAGTCGCGCCGGCGTGACCTGGAGTCGCAGGAGCGTGCCGAACAGGCGGAGCTGGCGGTGGCCGAGCTGCAGCGAGACCGCACCGAGATCACCAGCCCGATCGACGGGTACATCCAGGAGATCCTGTTCAGGGCCGACGAGTGGGCGCCCGCGGGTTCGACCGTGGCGCGCGTCGTCGGGCTCGGGCGAGTCGAGATCCCGCTGCTGGCGCCGATCTCTGCGGCCGGGCGCCTGCGTGTGGGCGACACGGTCGAGGTCCGGGTCGAGGGGGAGGGCGCTGGATCGTTCCAGGGCGAGGTCTCTCGCCTGGCGCCCGAGTCGCGCGAGGGCTCGCGGAGCGTGACGGTCTTCGTCGAGGTGCGTCAGCAAGAGCCCGAGACGCTGACGGCCGGGGGCGACGGGCGGACGGTCCTTCGGCCGGGGCAGTTCGTGACGGCGCAGCTCCGCTCGGGCGATCCGGCGCAGCGCGTGATCGTGCCCAGGCGGGCGATCCGACGCGACGCAGTGATGGTCGTGCTGACCGAGGCGGGGAGCAACGGCGAGGTCTCGCGCGTGATCGAGCGCCCGGTCGTGGTCTCGCACCACATCGAGGGCGAGCGACCGGACCTGGCCAGGGGCGAGACGCAGTGGTCGGTCATCCAGAGCGGGCTGGAGGCGGGCGAGACGATCGTGATCGGCGGGCTCGACACGCTTCGCGAGGGGCTGCGCGTCGAGCCGGTCCCGGCCGGCGTCGCCTCGTCGGCCGGTGAGGGCGCCGAAGGGGCGGGTGACTCGTGAGCCTGCCCCGCTTCGGCGTGCGGAACCCGGTGGTCGCGAACCTCGTGATGTTCGCCATCCTCGGCGCGGGGCTGATCTTCGGCGCGAGACTGACTCGCGAGTTCTTCCCCGAGACGCGCCCCAACCAGGTCGTGGTCTCGGCGCCCTACCCCGGCGCAGCGCCCGACGAGATCGAGAGCGCTCTAGCGATCAAGATCGAGGACGCGCTGGCGGAGATCGACCGCGTCAAAGAGCTGCGGACCATCGTCACCGAGGGTTCGGCGAGCGTCACGGTCGAGTTCGAGCCCGGCGTCGACATCGAGTTCGCCGTCGCCGAGGTGCAGCGACAGGTCGACGCCCTGCAGGACCTGCCCGAGGACGCCGAACGCATCGTCGTCAGAAAGCTCGAACCGAACATCCCCGCGATCGTGCTCTCGCTCTACGGCGACGCGGACGAGCGCGAGATGAAGCGGGCGATCCGGCGGATCTACGACGATCTTGAACTCCTTGAGGGCATGGGCGATCTGGTCATCGGGGGCGTGCGGGCCGACGAAGTCACCGTCGAGGTTCGCCCCGAGGCGCTGATCGAGCACGGGCTGAGCATGCCCGAGGTCAGTCGCCTGATCGGCGAGGCGATGCGCGAGCTCCCGGGCGGGACGGTGCGGAGCGATGTGCAGAATGTGGGGGTGCGGACGGTCGCGGCGGGACGCCGGGCGGCCGAGGTGGCGCGGATCCCCGTCAAGAGCGAGCCGGGCGGGCGCGTGGTCCGCGTCGGCGACATCGCCGACATCCGAGAGGGGTTCATCGACATCGACCGGCGGGCGAGGCTGAACGGCAAGCCCGCGGTCTCGATCACGGTCTTCAAGGTGGGCGACGACGACGCGGTGAACATCGCCGAACTCGTCAAGGCGTATGTCGCGGGGCTCAAGGGCGAGGAGCTGTCGCTCAACCCGCGCGAGAAGCTCGCGTCGCTGACCCGTCGCCCGGGCGACGAGCGCCCTCTGAGCGAACGCGTCCGCGCGTACGAGATGGGGCTTTCCAGGGCGGCGACGACGCCCCTGCCCGGCGAGGTGATGTTCACCACCGACCTGGCGCGTTTCATCGTCGACCGCTTGGACCTCCTGCTCCGCAACGCGTTCTACGGCGGGTGCCTGGTCTTCCTCACGCTGCTGGTCCTGCTCAGCTGGCGGACGAGCTTCTGGGTGGCGCTCGGGCTGATCATCTCGATGGCGGGGACGCTGGCGACGATGTATTTCGTCGGGGTCACGCTGAACCTCCTGACGATGTTCGGGCTGATCGTCGTCATCGGGCTGCTCGTCGACGACGCGATCGTGGTGGCCGAGAACATCACCGCAAGGCACGAAAAGGGCGAGAGCGCGGAGGTCGCGGCGATCCGCGGCACCGGGCAGGTGCTCTGGCCGGTGGTCGCGACGGTGCTGACGACGATCTGCGCGTTCCTGCCGCTCGCGCTGATCCAGGGGCGGCTGGGCGACCTGCTCGAGTCGCTGCCGTATGTGGTGGCGATCGCGCTCTTGGTTTCGCTGATCGAGGGCCTGTTCATCCTGCCCAGCCACATGGCCCACAGCCTGCGCGGGACGGACCGAAGGCGCGAGCGCGGGGCCGAGAGCCGCCTGGAGAAGGCCGAGCACTGGTTCGACCAGAAGCGCGACGCGATCCTGATGGGCAAGGTCGTGCCCGCGTATGTGCGTCTGCTCAAGCGTCTGCTCCGTCACCGCTACCTCACGTTCATCTGCGCGGTCTCGGTGATGATCGCCTGCGCCGGCATCGTCGCGGGCGGTCGCCTCGAATTCATCTTCTTTGAAGACAGCGACGCCGAGACGGTCAACGGCTCGCTGGTCATGCCCGTCGGCACCCCGGCGGAGCGGACAGACGCGGTGCTCAAAAGGCTCGAAGCGGCGACGCTCGCCCAGCCCGAGGTCCAGAGCGTGTATGTCGTCGTCGGCTCGCAGGGCGATCTGGAAGGCGAGAGCGTCAGCGTCAATCAGCCGAATGTCGGCCAGCTCATCATCGAGCTGGTGCCGGTCGAGCGCCGGGATCGCGCCAGCCCCGAGATCCGCGAGTCGATCATGGCCGAGGCGGGCGAGCTCACCGGCGTCAAGAGCTTCAGGCTCGAAGAGCTCGGGGGCGGGCCCGGCGGGCCGGCGCTGAACTACGCCGTCACGGGGACCGACGAACGACAGATCGCAAGAGCGATCGAACGCGTCAAGGCAGAACTCCGGCGATTCGACGGGGTCTACGGCATCGCCGACGACGCCGACGCGGGAGCGCCCGAGCTCCGAGTCGAACGCCTGCGGGCCGCGGGCGAGGCGCTCGGGCTCACAAGGGTCTTCGTCGGCCAGCAGGTCCGCGCGATGGTGCTCGGGCTCGAGGCGTTCACCTTCGCGGGCGATCGCGAGGATGTGAAGGTCCGCGTGATCGCGCCCGAGCGGGTCCGGCGCAGCCTGTCTGAGATCGAGAGCTCGTTCATTTTCACGCCCGGCGGCGAGCCGGTTGCGCTGGCCGAGGTCGCCGAGATTGTCGAGGGCGAGTCGTACGCCTCGGTGCGCAGGCTGAATCGCCGGCGGGCGGTGACGGTCACGGCCGATGTCGCGCGGACGATCGCCAACGCCGACGAGATCGCCGCGGCGCTCGAGCCCGTGCTCCGCTCGATCGAACGCGACGAGCCTGGGATCACGATCCTCAAGCGCGGGCGGCAGGAGGATGTGGCCGACAGCTTCCGGACGCTGCCGCTCGGGATGGCGGTGGCGTGCGGGCTGATCTACATCATCCTGGCTTGGCTGTTCGGGAGCTTCGTGCAGCCCCTGATCGTGATGGCGGCGATCCCGTTCGCGACGATCGGGATGATCCTCGGGCACCTGCTGATGGGGTTCCCGCTGACCTTCCTGTCGCTGATCGGGTTCGTGGCGCTCACCGGCGTCGTGGTGAATGACTCGCTGATCCTGATGGAGTTTTTCAATGAGAAGCGCCGCGAGGGGCTGAGCGTCTACGACGCGTGCGTCGAGGCGGGGCGGTCCAGATTCAGGGCGATCCTGCTGACAACGGTCACGACGGTGCTCGGGCTCTCGCCCCTGATGCTCGAACAGAGCTTCCAGGCGAGGTTCCTGATCCCGATGGCGATCACGATCGCGTTCGGGCTGCTCAGCGCGACGGTGATCATCCTGGTGGTGCTGCCCTGCATGCTGATGATCTTCCAGGACTTCCGGCGCGCGACCTCGGCGGTCTGGCACGGCCAGTGGCCGCCCCCGATCGATCAGCGCGAGACCGAGCGTCAGGCGGTGCTGCGCGAGCTGGCGGGGATGGACGAGGAAGACAGGGCCGCCGCGGCGCTGGGCAGGCGGGTGCGCGATCCGGACGAGCCCTGATGAAGCAGGCCCGAGGGGGGTGTTGACGGGCTCTTTGGTCAGCCCGCGACGGGCTGGGGGATGTAGTGCTCGATCGCCCGGTGCAGGGCTCGCTTGGCGGCGTCGGTGATTTGCGGGTCGCCGGTGATCTGGGCGGTGACGAAAGCGCCCTCCATCAGCAGCGTGACCTCCTGGGCGAGGGCGCCGGGGTCGGTCGCGCCTGCGTAGCCCGCGAGCTCGCGGATGATCGACTCCATGGTCTTCTTGTGCTCGGCCGCGATGATGTGGGCGGGGTCGTGCTGCGTCGGGAACTGGACCGCGACACTGATGAAGATGCAGCCGTTGTAGTCCTCGCCTGCAAATACGGCGTGCAGCGCGTCGAAGATCGCCATGAGCTGGCCTCGCGGGGTGTCGCCCCCGTGCCTGCGCACGATCGCGAGGAAGGTGTCGCGCCACCACCGGTCGTGCCAGCGGAGCACCTCGATCACGAGGTCTTCCTTGCTTGCGAAGTGGTTGTAGAAGGTGGTCTTGGTGACGCCGACTTCGGCGAGGATCTGGTCGAGGCCCACGGCGTGGAAGCCCCGCTGGTAGAACAGGTCGTGGGCGGTCCTGACGAGGTGTTCGCGGGTTGCGCTTGAGCGGCTCTGTCTGGCCACGCGTGGTCCTCCGGCGTGTGAGAGAATTTCCTATCAGCCTAACCGGACCGGGCGGGCCCGCGAAGGGCATTCTTGACTCTGAGTCAAGGAATTGTGGACGGGCAGTCAACTGTTCTTCGGCTCGGAATGGGCGATTGTTGTCGCATCGCTCGTGCGGCCGCCGGCTGAGTCGGCCGGGGCCGGCGAACGAGGTCACCCAGAATGGGAGCAATGCGATGCAGACGATGACGCGTGCGATGGTCAACGGGATCGATGTCGAGGCCCTGCGTTCGATGATCGATCAGGTCGGGGCCGAGCCCGCCAGGGGCATGGCCAAGTTCGAGGTCGCCACCCGCTGGTTGGGCGGGACCTCGTCGGAGACGGAGGTCGAGGCGTGGGAGCTCGGGGGCGAGCGGCTCAAGCGGGGCTTTGCCATCCGCACCGACGAGCCCGCCCAGCTCTGCGGGCGCGACATGGCGCCCAACCCGCAGGAAGTGCTGATGGCGGCGGTCAACGCCTGCATGATGGTCGGGTATGTCGCCGTCAGCGCCATGATGGGCGTCGAGCTGGAGAAGCTGGAGATCCGCATGAACGGGACGCTGGACCTCCGGGGATTTCTGGGCGTCGACAAGGAGGTCAAGCCCGGGTACGAGGGGGTGGACTACACGGTGGTGATCAAGGGCGACGGCACGCCCGAGCAGTTCCGCCAGATCCACGACATCGTGATGGCGACCTCGCCCAACTTCTCCAACATGCGGAGCCCGGTGCGGATGCGCCCGCAGCTCATGGTCATCTGAGCCACCTGCGAGAGAAACGGGAGCCGCGGCCCGTCGCCGAGAGGCGGCGGGTTGTTTTTTTGAGAGGGGCGTGGGGTGTGGGGAGTAGGGTGTAGGGGGTCGCCCGGCTTCGCCGGGCGAGAGAGGAGAAGAGTCGAGCAGGCGAAGGAGAGACCCGACTCTTCGCTTCGCTCAGAGGTCGGCGTCCAGGTTGCGGGCATCGGCTCGTGGTTCGTGCCTCGACTCTCGCCTCTCGACTTATCTCCCCTCTCGCCCGCCCCAGCGGGCTCGCCCCACACCCCACGCCCTCGCGAGCCGGAGGCTCGCGCTAGCCTTCGCCCTATGAGCGAGAGCGCCAACCAGGACCATTTCCTCAAGCGGATCATCGAGGAGGACATCGCCGGCGGGCGGTGGGGGACTCCAGGCGACCGGACGGTTGTTCGGACGAGGTTCCCCCCCGAGCCCAACGGCTTCCTCCACATCGGGCACGCCAAGAGCATCTGCCTGAACTTCGGCCTCGCCGAGCAGTTCGGCGGCTCGTGCAACCTCCGCTTCGACGACACCAACCCCGTCAAGGAAGACAAGCTCTTCGTCGAGTCGATCGTCCGCGATGTCCGCTGGCTCGGCTTCCGCTGGCCGAACGCTTCTGAGAGCGATCCGATCGAGGGCGTCCGCTTCGCCTCGGACTACTTCGGGCTCATGCACGACTGCGCCGTGGACCTGATCAACAAGGGCCTGGCGTATGTCGACGATCAGTCGCCAGAGCAGATCCGCGAGGGGCGGGGGGCCCCCGGCGTGCCCGGGACCAACAGCCCCTTCCGCGACCGCCCGGTCGAGGAGAGCCTGGAGCTCTTCGAGAAGATGGTCGCCGGCGAGTTCCCCGAGGGTTCGCGGGTGCTGCGGGCGAAGATCGACATGGCCTCGCCGAACTTCAATCTGCGCGACCCGGTGATGTACCGGATCGTGCGCTCGCCGCACCACCGCACGGGCGACGCCTGGTGCGTCTACCCGATGTACGACTGGGCGCACGGGCTCGAGGACTCGGTCGAGGGGATCACGCACTCGATCTGCACGCTGGAGTTCGAGGACCATCGCCCGCTGTACGACTGGTTTATCGAGGCGATCAACAAGGGGCGGTCCGAGCCGCTGCACCACCCCCAGCAGATCGAGTTCGCCCGCCTCAATCTCGGCTACACCGTGATGAGCAAGCGGAAGCTCAAGCAGCTCGTTGATGAGAAGCATGTCGCGGGGTGGGACGACCCGCGGATGCCGACGATCGCGGGGTACCGCAGGCGGGGGTACACGCCCGAGTCGATCCGGAACTTCTGCCGCGACATCGGCGTGAGCAGGTTCAACAGCCTGATCGACCCCGGGCGTTTGGAGAACGCGTGCCGCGAGCATCTGAACGCGGCCGCCCCGCGCCGGATGGCGGTCCTGCGTCCGCTGAAGGTGGTGGTCGAGAACTTCCCCGAGGATGAGACGCGTTACATCGAGGCGGTGAACAACCCCGAGGACGCGTCGGCCGGCGTGCGCCAAGTCCCCTTCACGCGCGAGCTCTACATCGAGCGCGACGACTTCATGGAAGACCCGCCCAAGAAGTTTTTCCGCCTCGGGCCGGGGCGTGAGGTGCGGCTGCGCTACGCGTGCCTGCTGACCTGCCGCGAGGCGGTCAAGGACGCGTCGGGCGAGATCGTCGAGCTGCGCTGCACCTACGACCCCGAGACCTGGGGCGGCAAGAACCCGCCCGACGGTCGCAAGGTCAAGGGCACGCTGCACTGGGTCAGCGCCGAGCACGGGGTCCGGGCCGAGGTCCGCAACTACGACCGCCTCTTTCAGATCGAAGACCCCAACCACACGCCCAAGAACGCCCCGGAGAGCTGGACCTTCCTCGACGCGATCAACCCCGACTCGCTGGAGATCGTCTCGGGCGCGGTGCTCGAACCCGCCCTCGCAGGCGACCCCGCGTCGAGCAACGAGCCGGACTGGGCCGACGGCATCCGGCGCGTGCAGTTCGAGCGCCACGGCTACTACTGCGTCGACGCCGCGTCGGCCCCGGACCGCCCGGTCTGGAACCGGACCGTCTCGCTGAAAGACAGCTGGGCGAAGATCGCGCAGAAGGGCTGAAACGCCCCGCCAAGGCCGCTCAGCCCGCTATGCTCACTGTCCGGCCCGGGTTTTCCCGGTCTTCGGACGAATCGAATTGGAACAGAAGCCGCACGCGCCGGGGCTGTCGAGGGCGGAGGGCGTGCCCGACCCGCAAGGGAGACGACTTCATGGCGCTGGCAGTCACAGGCACCGTGGGCATCGACACGGTCTACACACCCGACGGGGACCACCGCGAGCATGTGCTCGGGGGCTCGTGCACCTATTTCGCGGCAGCCGCGAACTTCTACGGCCCAGTCCGCATCGTCGGGGCCGTGGGCGACGATTTCCCCGACGACCTCCGCTCGACCTTCGACCGCTTCAACAACATCGACACCGCCGGGCTCGAAACGCGCAAGGGGAGCAAGACCTTCCGCTGGGGCGGCAAGTACCAGGAAAACATGGACCACCGCGACACGCTCTTCACCGAGCTCAATGTGCTCGCCGAGGCCCCGCCCCCGGTCCCCGCCTCCTACCGCGATTCGACGATGGTCTTCCTGGCCAACACGCACCCGGCGGTGCAGCTCGACATGCTCAAGAGCTTCCCGGACCGCAAGCTCGCCGTCGCCGACACGATGGACCTCTGGATCAACACCGAGCGCGAGACGCTGACGCAACTGGTCAAGCAGATCGACGGGCTCGTGCTCAACTACGACGAGGCCGAGCAGCTGACGGGCAAGAAGAACACGGTCGCCGCGGCACGCGAGCTCGTCTCGTGGGGGCCCGCCTTCGTCGTCGTCAAGAAGGGCGAGCACGGGTGCATCTTCGCCCACCGCGAGGGCATCGCGGCTCTGCCCGCCTTCCCCGCCGAACGCGTGGTCGACCCGACCGGCGCCGGCGACACCTTCGCGGGCGGCATGTTCGGCCACCTCTGCCGCGCCACCGAGGCAGGGCGGCTGAAAGACCTGACCGACTTCGATGTCCTGCGCCGGGCGCTCGCCCACGGCACGGTGATGGCCAGCTTCACCATCGAGGACTTCAGCCTCGAACGCCTCGCCAAGCTCACGCAGGAAGACATCGACCGGCGCTACGACGACTTCGCCCGCATGATGCACCTGTGACGGGCGCCGGTGCGGCCGAGGAGACCACGCCAGTGAGCAGCTATCTCGAGCCATACCGGCGGGCGGTCGAACGCCTCGGTCCCCGTTTCGAGGCGCTCCTCTGGAACAGCCCGGCGACACAGGCCGCACGCTTTGCGGCCATGGCCGATTCGATCGAGCTGCACGGGCGCGTGATCGCCGATCTGGGCTGCGGCCGGGCCGACCTGCTGAGCTGGCTGCACACCGAGGGCATCCAGTACGGGCGCTACATCGGCGTCGACGCGATCGACGAGCTGCTCGACGCCTCGCGGACCCGCGCCGCCGACGAGGTGCTGCCCGAGGCGGTCTTCGTCCACGCCGACTTTGTCTCAGAACCCGATCTCTTCAAGCGGCTGACCGTCGAGGAGCAGGCCGATGTCCTGCTCTTCAGCGGCTCGCTGAACACGCTGGAGGAGGACCGGGCCCTTGAGGTGCTCGGGCGGGCGTGGGAGGCGCTGTCGAGCGTGCAGGGGGGCGTGCTGGCGTTCAATTTCCTGAGCAGTTGCCGCGAGACGCTGGAGGGGCCGGCGAAGCGGTTCGATGTGCACCGGGTCTTCCGCTGGGCGCTGGAGCGGACGGCGCTGGTGGTCTTCCGCCAGGACTACCTCGGCGACCACGACGCGACGGTGGTGATGCGAGCGTGACAGAGCCAAGAGCAGGCGAGCGGTCGATCAGGTGAGCGGGTGAGGCGAGACCCGACTCTTCGCTGCGATCAGAGGTCGGCGTCCAGTTCGCAGGCATCGTCGGGCCTTTCGACTTTCGACTCTCGCCTCTCGACCCTCTCCCCTCTCGCCCGCTCTGCGGGCGCACCCACACCCAACACCCCACCCCCCACGCCCCTCCTAAGATCGCCCCCATGGCCACGATCCTCGTCCTCCAGCACAGCGACGCCGGCAAGCCCGGCAGGCTCGGCGTCACCCTCCGCGACCACGGATTCAAGCTCGACATCCGCCGCGTCGACCTCGACCCGGCAGAGGGCGGTAAGCCCGTCCCCGACGAACTGGACAACATCCACGGCGTCGTCAGCCTCGGGGGCCCCCAGGACCCTGACGAGAACCACGACTGGATGAAGGCCGAGATGGCGCTGCTCAAAGCGGCCCACGAGGCCGAACTCCCCGTCGTCGGTGTCTGTCTCGGCGCCCAGCTTCTGGCCCAGGCACTCGGCGGCGCCGTCCGCGAGATGGACCGGCCCGAGGTCGGCTTCTTCCCCGTCAACATGCAGGTCCCCGGCCAGACCGACACCCTCATGGCCGGCATCCCCTGGGCGGCCAAGATGTTCTGCCACCACGGCTACGAGGTGACCGAACTGCCCGAGGGCGCCACCCTCCTCGCCTCCAGCGAACGCTGCAAGAACCACACCTTCAGAGTCGGCCTCCGCACCATCGGCTTCCAGGCCCACATCGAGGCCGACCACCCGGTGATGGAGGCGATCATCGAGCAGGGCGCGGACCTGAACCGGGCCGCCCGGGTGAGCTCCGAACAGCTCCACGAGCAGGCGGGCGAGCACTACGGCCGCTTCGCGGTCGTCGCCGACCGCCTCTGCCTCAACCTTGCCAGCTTCGAGTTCCCCTACGCCTCACTGATGGGTGTCTGAGCGGCCCGCGTGCCGCGCGTGAAAAGAGCGGGCGTTCGCCGCCCGCCCTGCTCACTGAATATCGGCGTATCTGGCGTCAGGCCTTGGCCGCCTGCCGGCCGGGCTGCGAGATCTCGACGACGAGCTCGCCCGCTTTCATCTCGGGCAGGGCCCGCGCGACATCGGCCTGCGAGATGATGCCGCAGCAGTCGCCCTTGTCGTCGACGATCGGCATTCGTCGGACCTTGTGCTCACGCATCGACGAGCAGCAGTCCTCGACGGAGGCGTCGGTCTTGACCGAGAACACCCTGTCCGTCATCGCGTCGCGCACGCGAGCGCCGTTGATGTCGCCGCCATTGGCGACGATGCGGCAGGTGATGTCGCGGTCGGTGATCATGCCGAGCAGCCGCTTCTTGTTCTTTCCTTCGACGATCGGCATCGAGCCGATGCCGCGATCGGCCATCAGGCGGGCCGCGTCGGTGATCTTGTCGTCCGGCGTGCAGCAGGCCGGATCCTTGGTCATAATCTGATCGAGGGTTTTCATGGAAGACTCCTTCCGCTTTACTCCCCCCTCGCTACGGGCGCGTCTTTGAGACATCCCTCAGTTCACGCTACGGTTGCGACCTCCCGATGTCCACCCGACGGGGCTCATCGCGTCACCCCGCGGCGATCCGGGCGCTAAGAATCCGCTCTGATAGCAATCCATTCGTCGTGTGCAATTGGCGCGCCCGCTCGGCACGGCGCGAGCAAGGAACAGCGCGTGACCTCTGCAAGCTCGCTCCGTCTCGCCTGCCCGGCCGACTACCTGCTCTCCCGCGACTTCTGCTCGTACGGCTACTTCCTGCTCGCGCCCAACAAGTGGGACCCCAAGACGCAGCGGTTCTCAACAGTGCTCACCCTGCCCGAAGGCGCAGTCGGCGTCTCGGTCAGTCAGGGGAGCACAAAGCGAGCAAAGTCGGGCCCGACTCGCAGGAACGGGCGGCCCAGACCGCCGGGAACCGCGGGCGTGCCGCTGCGCGTGGCATGCGACCGCTCGCTCGATCGCGCAGAACAGGCGTCGGTAAAGGCTCAGCTCGTTCGGATGCTGCGTCTCGACGAGGACGACCGAACGATCCGGAGCTTTCACAAGACCGACCCGCGATGGAAGAAGGACGGTCGCGGACGCCTGATGCGTTCGCCGTCGCTCTTTCAGGATATTGTCCGCACCGTCACGAGCTGCAATGTCACCTGGCCCAGCACGGTGCACATGAACGAGCGGCTGTGCGCCGTCGTCGGGGGCGGTGCGTTCCCTACGCCGAAGAAGCTCAAAAGGACCAGAGCCTCGACGCTGCGGGCCCGCTGCCGCGTGGGCTATCGCGACAAGCGACTCGTACAGCTCGCAGACCTGTTCGCCTCCGGCGCGATAGAAGAGGACCGCTGGGCCTCGCCGCAGACCGGCGACGACGAGGTGTTCAAGGAGCTGGTCGAGTTGCCGGGCATCGGCCCGTACGCCGCGGCGAACATCATGCAGCTCCTCGGGCGTTACTCGCGTCTGCCCCTGGACACCGAATCGGTGCGTCACGGACGGGTGGTCCTGGGCATGGAGGGGGCGGACGCGGAGGTGATGCGCCGAGTCGGCGAGCACTTCGCCCCCTTCGGCGAGCACGCCTTCAGAAGCTACTGGTTCGAGCTCTGGGACTATTACGAATCGAAGCGCGGCCCCTCCTGGCTCTGGGACCCCGAGACCACGGGCAAGAGTTTTACGGCCAACCAACTCTGATGCAAGGGAAACAGATCTGTGGCGCCGGCGGCTCGCCCGCCAGTGTTCCGCCGCTCAAGAAAAATTCGCCTTGCCGCCCGGGCCCCGACTCCGTTAACCTGCCCCGATGCAATCCAAAGCCGCGACCGTCGAGGAATACCTGGCCTCGCTTCCCGAAGACCGACGCACCGCGCTGGAGAAAGTGCGCGAGGTCTTCCTGGCCAACCTCGGGCCTGAGTTCAGGGAGGGGATGCAGTACGGGATGATCGGGTACTTCCTGCCGCACGAGGTCTACCCGCCCGGCTACCACTGCGACCCCAAGCAGCCCCTGCCCTTCGCCGGGCTGGCCTCGCAGAAGAACCACATGGGGATGTACCTGTTCTGCCTCTACGCGGGCGGGGAAGAGCTCGAACGCTTCCGGGCCGCGTGGGAGAAGACGGGCAAGAAGCTGGACATGGGCAAGGCGTGCATCCGCTTCAAGAAGATCGAGGATGTGCCGCTGGGGGTGGTGGGGGCGACGGTCCGCCGGATGACGGCCAAGAAGTTCATCGCCCATTACGAGGGCGCGATCAAGGGCGCGGGGAACACGGGCAAGGCCTCTGGCAAGAAGGTTGAGGCGAAGAAGGCCGCGTCCAAGAAAACCTCTTCGAAGAAGCAGGCTTCCAAGAAGAAAGTCGTGAAGAAGGCCCCGAAGAACGCAACGGCGAAGCAGCCCGCAAAGGAACCCGCCTCGAAACGGGCCGTGAGATAGGAGTCGTGCCGCCGGCCTCCGCAGGAGGTCTGTGCGTTGGATCTGTTTGCGGGATGAGTCGATCCGCTGCGGAGGTCGGAGCCGCACCGATCCCAGTCGAAGCTCCACGGTGCGGTGTGTACCTGTGCCGCCGGCGGTTCGTCCGCCAGTGTCTCTAGAGCAGCGATCGATCTGCAACTTCGCGTCCCTCGCTCCGAAGGAGCGGAGGACTCGAACGATCAAGCTCACGCCATCCTTCGCCCTTTCAGGGCGAGAGATTCATTATGTCGCTTTCCACGGGTTGCGCTTGCCCGACGCTGCGCGTCGGTCTGCGCTCCACCCGTAGCTACAACCCATCGCTCCTTCTGAGCGACAGACGCGGCGCGCCGGTGCTCGTCGGCCAATCGTCTGATCTTGAGCGCAGGGTTCGACCGACTCCCGTGCCGCGAGTTTCTGTGTGCCCGCTTGAGGACTTACCATCCCGCCATGGCCGAATGCACAACCTCCCTCCGCGTCCGCTACTGCGAGTGCGACCCGATGGGCGTCGCCCACCACGGGAGCTATCCCGCGTGGCTCGAAATGGCACGGACCGAGATGCTCCGCCAGCAGGGGCGAACCTACGCGCAGATGGAGGCCGACGGCCTCTTCCTCGTCGTCACCAAGCTGGAGCTCCAGTACCGGCGTCCCGCACGCTACGACGATGTGCTCGACATCCGCGTGAAGCTCGCCTCGACGACGCGCGTTAAGCTCGTGCACGAATACGCCGTGATCCTGAAGGAACGGTCGCTGACGGAGCACTCGCCCAGCGCCACCGGCGATGTGCTGGTGACCGGCTCGACGACGCTCGCCTGCGTCGGCCGCGATGGCCGCCCGACACCCCTGCCCGAGTGGCTGCAGGGCTAGCCGAGTTGCTGGATCGCCATCGAGACATCCGCCACCCGCTCAAGCTCGATTCCCGGCACGGGCTCGGGCGAGAGGCCGGCTTTGGGGAGGATCGCGCGCTTGTAGCCCAGCCGGGCGGCTTCGCGCAGGCGTTGCTCCAGATGCCCGACGGGGCGCAGCTCCCCCGCCAGCCCGACCTCGCCGATCACGCACGATGCGGGTTCCAACGCCCGGCGGAGGTGCGCGCCGGCGATGGCCAGCAGCAGGGCGAGATCGGCCGCGGGCTCGGCGACGCGCACACCCCCGACCGCCTGGGTGAAGATGTCGCGGTCGGCCAGGCGGAGCTCGGCGTGCTGTTCGAGCACCGCGATGAGCACGGCCAGTCGATTTGAGTCCAGCCCGCTCGCCTTGCGCTTGGCGGCGCCCAGAAAGCCCGTGGCGGTCAACGCCTGGATCTCGACGAGCAGGCAGCGCGAGCCGTGCATCACCGGGCAGGCGACGGTGCCGGGCCGGGGCTCGGCCGACGAGTTCGCGGGCGAGGCGAGGCCCTCGGGCGCTTCACGCAGCCCGCGCCCGGTCATCTCGAACAGACCGATCTCCAGCGTCGCGCCGAAGCGGTTCTTCACGGCACGCACGACACGGTGCGCGTGCGCCCGATCACCCTCGAAGTTCACCACCGCGTCGACAAGGTGCTCCAGCAGACGCGGCCCGGCCAGTCGCCCGTCCTTGGTCACATGCCCGACAAGCACCAGCGCGATCCCCGAGGCCTTGGCGAGCGCGACAAGCTCGCCCGCGCACCGGCGGAGTTGAGTGATCGACCCCGGCGGCGCGTCGAGATCACCCTTGTACACCATCTGCACCGAGTCGATCACGATCGCGCGCGGCCGCGCCTTTCGAGCCTGTTCGGCGATGCGAGAAAGGTTGGTGTCGCTGAGCACCAGCAGCCCGTCGCGTTCGGCGAGCTCCAGGCGCTCGGCCCGCAGGCGGACCTGCTCGGCCGACTCCTCGCTGGAGACATACAGCACGGGCGAGCGCTCGCCGGCGAGCGCCCCGGCCGCCTGGAGCAGCAGGGTGGATTTGCCGATCCCCGGCTCGCCCCCCAGGAGCACCGTCGATCCGGGGACGAGGCCGCCGCCGAGTACTCTGTCGAGTTCGCCGATCCCCGTCGCCATGCGTGGGGTCGGGGGGGCGTCGGCGCCGACCTCGGCGATGGGCCTGGCCTCGGGGGCGGCGATCGCCTCGGTCCAAGCCCGGGCCTCCTCGTGCGGGTCCGACGAGGCGCCCTTCGAGACGGTCTGTTCCTCAAGGCTGTCCCAGGTCCCGCAGTCGGGACATTTGCCGATCCAGCGGTGCTGGACCGACCCGCACGATGCGCAGATGTAGACCTTTCTCGCCTTGGCCATGGACCCGTTGCCTCCGCGTCGCCCCCGCCGGGGGCCGATACCATCTCCCGATGGCGGACGCGGACGATATCGCCGATGGCGGGGGGAGCAAGCGTCCGGGCGAGCCCGGTCCGACGAAGGGCGATCCTCCGCGCGGGCTGTTGCGTCGGAGGGGGCCGCTGCGCAGGACGATCTTCATCTGCATCCTGACGATCTGCGTGCTGCTGGGGGCGGTGTTCGCCTCGACGCGCGGGCCGATCGCGGCGAAGATCGCCGAGTCGCGGATCCGTGCCGCGTTGAATGTCGATGTGAAAGTCGATCGGGCGAGGATCGGCCTCAACGGATCGGTCCGGCTGTTCGGCGTGAAGCTGAGCGTTCCCGGTCACGACGGGCTCGCGGCGGATTTTCTCGAAGTGCCGCGCATCAGCGCGAGGATCGGCGCGGGACGCCTGACCTCGATGGACCTTTACGACCCGGTGGTCCGGATCAGCGAGTCGGTCGTCAACGGGACGCTGAACATCGAGTCGGTCCCGGTGCCGTCCAGGCGGGGCACGCCCGGCGTCTTCGAGATCCCGACCGTCCGCGTGCACGGCGTGATGATCGAGCTGGGCGAGCACGACGCGACGCGGTACCGCTCGCTGGCGCGCGTGCTTGCCGATGGCGAGCTGACGCGCGCCCCCGACGAGGGGTACACGATCTCGCTGATCGAGCGGGCGGGAGGCCGGTCCAGCCCGCTGCGCTTCGACGGGTCCATCGTCGCCGACGAGCTGGAGATCCGCACGAGCTCGATCGACCTCTCGCGATGGCCTCCATCGTCGATGCCGCCCTCGATCCGCGGCGCGATGGAGCTGCTCTCGCTCGACGGCGTCGTAGACTCGGCGGAGTTCACGCTGACGCGCGAGGCCGGTCCGAACCTGAAAGCGAGCGTCTCGCGCGTCGGCGTCACGCTCCCGTTCTCGGCGACAGAGGACGGCCCGCTGATCCGCATGCGCGATGTCAACGGCCGGATCGAGCTGCGCCCGCGCGGCGTCGAGGCGACGCTCGACGGGCTCTTCGAGGACCTCCGCTACACCGTCACGCTCAACTACGGCGGGATCGGCGCCAACGCGCCCTTCCAGGCCGAGATGAAGACGACGAACTTCAGGCTCGAGTCGCGCCCGGCTCTGCTCCCGTTCGTCCCCAGGCTCGTCGTCGAGCGGCTGGAGCTCTTCTCCAACCCGACGGCAGACCTCGACGCGACCGTCACCATCCAGCGGCGCGAGGACGGAAGCGGCGGGGTCGGGCCGGTCGAGATCGGGGGATGGCTGCAGGTCCGCAACGGGACGGCGAGCTTCCGCGATTTTCCCTATCCGTTCGAGCGGATGGAGGGGATCGTGCACTTCGACCGTGACCGCATCGAGATCCGCAGGCTCTCGGGGCGGTCGGCGAGCGGGGCGACGATGTTCGCCTCGGGGTTCATCGGCCCGCCGACCGACAGCGCGGAGGTGGACATCCGTGTCGAGGTCGAGCAGGCGCCGCTCGACGATGCCATGAAGGAAGCGTTGGGCACGAGGGGCGACATCGTCTCGCAGCTCATCGACGACGAGCACGAGGCCGAGCTTCGCGCCAGGGGCTTGCTGGGCGAGGGGGAGTCGGCGTTCCGCACCGGGGGCGTGAGCGATATCGATGTGCGGGTGCGCAGGGAGCTCGGGAAGGAATCGATCTGGACCACCGAGGTCAAGGTCCGGTTCGACGAGCTCCGCCTTGTGCCGCGTGCCTTCCCGATCCCGCTGATCGCCCGGGGCGTGCTCATCGACATTCTGAACAACGACGCGCGAGTCACCGGCGAGAGTTTCTCGAGCCTGGCGGGGGGCGATGCGCAGATCATGATCGACCTTGACCTCTCGGGCGGGGGCGCATCGCCCGATGTCCGCGTCGGGGCCAGAGAGATACCCGCCGGCCCGCTGCTCGAGTACGCGGTCGTCTATGCCGGCGCCGCACGCCCGGGCGCAGAGGAGGGCGAGCGGGCCGCGTTGAACCGCCTCTTGGCCGGCATGAACCTGCGGGGGCTGGTCGACGCGAGCGTTTCGGTCGGCGAGCGAGACGACGGATCGATCGGCGTCGACGCGTGGGTCGATCTCGCCGGGCTGGTCGCCGAGGTCGGGCGCACCGGGCCCGGGCGCGGCGTGGCGTTGCGGGAGGTCAACGGCTCGGTCGTCGTCACAGAGACCAATGCGACCGTTGAGCTCTTCGCCAGGGCGTTCAGCGAGGACCGGCCGGCGGGGGACATCGGCGCCAAAGCCGTGGTCAGCTTCCCGCGCGATCTCTCCGAGGCGCTGGTCGAGGCGGAGTTGGACGCGAGGTCGCTCGGGCTCGCGCTGCCGCTCGACAGGGCGGCGCGTGTCTTTTCCACCGAGGCGGGCTCGGCGATGTCGGACGCGATCGAGCGCTTCCGCCCGGCCGGTTCGGTCGATGTCGCGCTGCGATACAACTCGGCCGATGTTGACGGGCCGGAACTGACGCTCAGCAATCCGGAGCGCGTTTCGATCCTGACCCCGCTCGGCCGGGTCGTGTTCAGCGGCGAGGGCGGGGCCCTGGGCGTGCGCCCGGGGCGGATGCTGCGGTTCGACGCGTTCGAAGCGACGCTGACTTACGACGGCGAGGTCGCGGCCGAGGTCCGGCTCGACGGGCGATACCCGCTCGGTGATCGGGCCGGGGGCGAGGGGGTCAGCGCCCGCGTCACCGAGGCGAGGGTCGAGTCAGGGCTCTTCCGCGAGATCCTGGCGAGAGTCGCAGGGGAGCGGGGGGAAGGATTCTACGAGACGCTCGATCCCGCGGGGCGTTTCGACGCGATGCTCCGGGTCGCTCCTCCGGCCGAAGCGGACGCCGACCCGGTGGTGACGGGGAGGCTTGATCCGAAGCGGCTCGCCTTCGACCGCGACGGTCGGCGCGTGATTCTCACCGAGATCGAGGGCGCGATCGAGCTCTTTGAGCGCGGGCTGCGATTGAGCGGGCTGGCGTTCAAGGGGGTGGGGTGGTCGGGCGAGCTCGCCGGCGAGGTGCTGACCGCAACCGAAGCGCCGACGCGGGCGGATGCTCGTTTGCGCCTGCGGGCGGAGAGTCTGTCGGGGGATCTGCTCGCCGTGATCCCGGGCGTCCTGCGCGAACGGATCGACTCGATCGGCGCGGAGATCGACGGGCCGTTGGCGATGGATCTGCAGGAGTTCGGCGTGGAGCTGGACGGCTCCGATTCGCCGCCGTTGACCGCCGCAGGCGTGCTGGAGTTCCAGAACGCCCGTGCCGAGGTGGGTGTCGAGCTCCGCGAGGCGTCGGGGCGCCTCGCGTTCGAATACCGCGCCGAGCGTAACGGCCCGGCGCGGTTCCAGGTCGACGCCCTCTCGGATTCGGCCCGGCTGGCGGGGATCGGGGCCAGGAACATCAGCGCGCTGGTTGTTTCGGGCTCGCGCCCGGGCTCGATCCGGTTGGAGCGGTTCTCGGCGGACTGTCACGGCGGGCGGATCGGGGCCGACGCTTTGGTCGAGGCCTCCGACGCCGGCAGGCGGGCCTACTCGGCGAGCATCCGCCTCTCGGATGTTCGCCTGGCGCCGGTGCTCGCCGATCTCGGGGCCGTCGGCGAGCCGCCCGAGAGCCCGACAGCGCCGCTCGGCGATCCGCCCGACGGCTCGCGCGGGCTCATCAGCGCCGAGCTGTCGCTGGGGGGCTGGGTCGGCACGACGCGGGGCAGGAGGGGTCGCGGGGTCGCCCAGATCGGCGCCGGGCCGGTGCTCGAGCTCCCGCTGCTGGGGCGTCTCATCGAGGTCAGCAACCTCCAGCTCCCCAGGTCCGGGCGCTTCGACCTGGCGATCCTCGGCTTTTTCGTCGAGAACGACCGCGTCACCTTCGATGAGCTCTCGATCTTCACCGAGACGGTCGAGGTCTTCGGCTACGGCACGATGGACTGGCCGAGCCGCGAGTTGGACCTCCGCCTGGCCTCTCGCGCCGTCCGCCCGATCCCGCTTTTGAGCCCGATCGTCGAGCAGTTCCGCGACGAGCTGATCGTGGCGCGAGTGGTCGGGCCGGTGGATTCGACGCGGATCGTCACCGAGCCCCTCCCGGGCACGCGGGACCTGATCCGCCGCCTGTTGGGGCGGGAGCCCAGCGCCGAGGAACGGCGACTGCTGGACCTTCGCGAGCGGATGGAGCAGAACCGGGCTCTGGCGAGGCGACTGGGGGACAGGGCCCGGCGTACGGACGCTGCAAACCCCGAACGCTGAGGCCGCTCGGTCGCTCTCCGGGCCCCATACCATCGCTGGCTATGAACGACAAGCACCACAGACAGGAGCTCGACCCCGCCGCCTCGACCTCGCCCAGGGACGAGACGGCGGCGCCCCCCGAGCGGGCCGAGCAGCTCAGAGCGGATTCCCCCGACATCGCCGAGTCGCTCAACGAGCTGATCTCACGCGTCGGGGGCGACCCGACGACCTACGACGGGCGCCTCGTGCGCGAGCTCCTTGTCGCGGGGCTGAAGCTCATCCCCGACGGGCGCGACACCGGCGACCTCAAGCTCATGGCCGCGGCTCTCAAGGAACTCCGCTACGCCTACCGCGTCTTCGGCCAGTACCCCGACCGCTACAAGGTCACGATCTTCGGATCGGCGCGCACGCCCCCCGAGCACCCCGATTACAAGGTCGCCGTCGACTTCGGGCGCATGATGGCCGAGAGCGACTGGATGTGCATCACCGGCGCGGGCGACGGCATCATGAAGGCCGGGCACGAGGGGCCCGGCGCAGAGGCGAGCTTCGGCGTCGCCATCCGCCTCCCCTTCGAGACCACCACCAACACCATCATCACCGGCGACCAGAAGCTCATCCACTTCCGCTACTTCTTCACGCGCAAGCTGATGTTCCTCAGCCAGTGCGACGCCGTCGCCCTCTTCCCCGGCGGCTTCGGCACCCTCGACGAGGCATACGAGACCCTCACCCTCGTCCAGACCGGCAAGGCGAGCATGATCCCCATCGTCATGCTCGAGGGCGAGGGCAACGCCTACTGGGAGCAGTGGCAGGACTTCGTCGAGGAGAAGCTGCTCGCCCGAGGCCTGATCAGCCCCGAGGACGAGTACCTGTACTACATCGCCTCTTCCGCGGAGGACGCCGTCGAGCACATCAAGAAGTTCTACCGGAACTACCACTCGTCGCGGTATGTCCGCGACGACCTGGTTATCCGCCTGAAGCGCAGGATCAAGGACGAGGATGTCGACCGCCTGAGCGAGGAGTTCTCGTCGCTCATCGCCCGCGGCTCGATCGTGCAGCGCGGGCCCTACGAGGTCGAGGACGACCACCTCGACCTGCCCCGTCTCGCCTTCACCCACACCCGGTACAACTACGGCCTCGTCCGGCGCCTGATCGACCGGATCAACGAGTGCGACCCGGCGTGATACGGCGCGCCGTCCTCTTCGCTCTCTCGTTGGTTGCCGCGGTCAGCGTTTCGTGCACGACGCAGCAGAGGGCCGACGCTCCGGGGGCGTTGGACACGCCGCTCAGGAGCGAGTCTGGCGTCGAGGTTCAGGTCTGGACGGTCACCCTCGACGCGCAGAGCATGCTCAACGCCCTCGCCGAGACGCACGAGGGCGAAGTAGCGTTCGCCAACGCCGAGGCGTGGCGGGCCAACGCCCTGCGGGTTTTCCGCGTCGACAGCGATCGCCTGCCCGAGCTCCGCGCCGCGATGCACCGGACAGGCCCCGCCGAGCGACGCTGGATCCCGCCCGACGGCGGGTGGCAACGCCTGGCGGACTCCGGCTCCGCCCGACAAAGGCTGATCCTGCTGGACTCCGGCCCGTTGCCCCTTTCGGGCGAGCGTCCCGAGCTCCTTGTCCGGTGCTGGGTCGAGCCGGAGGTTGCTGGCGACGGGGTGAGGGGGAGAATGCGGATCGAGTTCCTGCCCAGGATCGCCGACGCCGGGCGGGCCCCGGTCGGCTTCAGGGTCGACAGGCCGGGAGGGGACGGGTTGCCCATCGAGCGCCTGTCGGCGTCGCTGGCGGCTCTCTCGGGCCAGGCGTTTGTCATCGCCTCGTTCGATCCGGACCTGAGCGTCCGGACCGAGGATGGGGAGCAGACCGACGAAGCGGGCCCGCTCGCCGGCCCCCCGGCCCCGCCGAGGCCGCCGATGTTCGGCGAAGCGGTCCTCCCGACGGGGATCTCGCCTCGGGGGAGCTATCCTCAACGCCCCGCGGGGAGGGTGATGGTGCTGATCCCGTCGGTTCCGGAGCACTACTCGCTCCTTGGCCGTCAGGTGGGCGGGTAGCGATCGGGCACGCCCGGCCCGGACCGGCAGAACAGAGACTCGGACCGAGCATTGGAACGGACCCAAGTCATCATCGGGGCGATCGGTCTGGCGCTCGGCGGCGTGTTGTTGTTTGTCTCGCTCGACTGGGCGGCGCTGGTGGTCGGGCTGATGTTGCTGGTGCTCGGGGCGGATTGGCTGGTCGACGGCTCGGCGCGCCTGGCGAGCCGGCTGGGCGTGAGCCACCTGGTCATCGGGCTGACGGTCGTCGCGTTCGGCACCAGCGCGCCGGAGTTGGGCGCGAGCGTGCAGGCGACGCTCAAGGGCGAGGGAGCCCTGGCGATCGGCAATGTCGTCGGCTCGAACATCGCCAACATCTGCCTGATCCTCGGGCTGACGGCCCTGATCCGTCCGGTGCTCTGCCCGGTCCGCCTCGTGCGCGAGGATGTGCCCGCCATGATCGGTGTCACGGCGGTCGGGATGCTGGTGATCGGGACGGGAGGGGTCGTCGGGCGCATCGAGGGTGTCGTGCTGACGCTGGGGATCTTCGCCTACACCTATTGGCTGTACACCCGGGGCCGGCGCGAGGCGGCCGCGGGGCTCAAGGGCACTGTCGCGGCGCAGCTCGCAGAGGCGGTCGAGCAGCCCAAGGGGCAGGACAGCGAAGGCGGAGGGGTCTGGCGGGAGGTGCTGCTCGTGCTGGTCGGGGCCGCGGCCTTGGGCGTGGGGTCGAAGATGCTGGTTTTCGGGGCGTCGTCGGTTGCCGCTTCGATGGGCGTCTCCGCCAGCGTGATCGGGTTGACGATCGTCGCGTTCGGCACAAGCGTGCCGGAGCTGGTGACCTGCCTCAACGCGGTGCTGAAGAAAGAGAGCGACATCGCGACGGGGAACATCCTCGGGTCGAATGTTTTCAACATCCTTTCGGTGTTGGGGGTGTCGTCGTTGGTGCGTCCGATGGATGTGCCGCCCGAGATTGTCTCCCGCGACATGTGGGTGATGCTCGCCGTGGCGCTGGTCTGCCTGGCGTTGATGCGGAAGCGGGTGTCGAGGTTGGGCGGGGGATTTCTGTTCCTGTCGTATCTGTTGTACATGGTGTACCTGGGGCTGGAGGGGTAGTTATCGCTCCCCGGTGCTTTACCCTGATTGCCGGATCCGGGCCATCGCCACTCCAGAACACGGTTGGACGGGTACCGGGCTGATGATCGAGGCCCGGCAAAGCCGATAGCGGCGTCCGGACAGAAGGGAGCCGCTAGATGCTGCGTGTCTCGCTGAGCCAGGCCCGGGCGGGGATGACACTGGCGCTGCCGGTGCTGCACCCCGAACGCCCGGGCACGGTGCTGCTGCGCGACGGCGTGGAGCTTCGCTCTTCGGCGATCGGCCGGCTGCGTCAGCTCCGCGTGCCCGAGCTGTGGATCCGCTATCCCCGGCTGGAGATGGTGGCCGACTACCTGAACGCGGGCGCGATGCGGCTGCACGCGCAGCTGGTGGGGCAGTTGAACGAGGATTTCGCGTCGCTCACCGCCGGCGTGGACACGAAGCTGGACTATCCGAAATACAGGCGGACGGTCGGGTCTCTGGTCGAGCAGTTGATCGCAAAGCCCGGGGCGTGCAGCTACATGTACGAACTGCTGACCGGCCCGCGCGAGTTGCTGACGCACTCGGCCAATGTCTGCATGCTGAGCCTTCTGGTGGGGCTGAAGCTGGAGTTTTACCTGGTCCGCGAGCGGGCGAGGCTGTCGGCGATCCACGCCCGGGATGTCACCAGTCTCGGTGTCGGGGCGATGCTGCACGACATCGGCATGACCCGCGTCGACGAGCCGCCCGAGCGCTGCTGGGGTGTCGAAGGCTGCCCCAACGACCCCGAGTGGCGGGGCCATGTCCAGATCGGTTACGACATGGTCAAGGGCGAGATCGAGCCCGCGGCGGCCTCGGTCGTGCTCAACCACCACCAGCGATACGACGGCTCGGGGTTCCCGAAGGGCAAGGGCGACGCCGGGACAGAGATCCACATCTTCGCGCGGGTCGCGGCTGCTGCGGATCTGTACGACCGCCTGCACCGGCACGGCGGTCCCGACGGCGGGCCGATGCCTGCGGTGCGCGCGTTGAGGCTGCTGCAGGAGCCGCCCTTCTGCCGCTGGGTCGACCCCGTGGTGCGGGCGGGGCTGATGACGGTGGTTCCGGCGTACCCGGCCGGCTCGGTGGTGCGTCTGAGCAACGGGATGACGGGGGTGGTCTCGTCGTGGTCGCCGTTGGACCCGTGCCGCCCGACGGTCGAGGTGCTGGGCGGGCCGGGGTTCGATCCGACCAAGGGCGAGCCGGATATCACCGGCGAGCCCGTCGACCTGCGGGAAGTGCCGGAGTTGCGGATCGAGATCGCCGAGGGGCAGCCCGTGGGCGCCGACAACTTCTATCCGACCAGGCCCGATGAGTTCGATCTGAGCGCAACGGCACGACGCCAGGTCAACCGGGCGGAAGAGCTCCGGTCGCGACTGGCGTCGTGAGTTTCAGAGGCGGGATTGTTCAGTTGGAGGGCGTTGAGGCCTGGTCAGTTGTGCGGCGGCGTTGACGCTGCTCTGACTGACCCGAGGCCTGCTGCTGGGCCGCCGCGGGGGCCGAGGCTTCGCCCTGTCGGGCCGCTCTGCCGGGCTCTGCCGAGGCGGCGGGGGCAGCGCGTCGGAAGCCGCGCTTTTCGAGGTCGGGGATGATGTCGCCCTCGTCGTTGATCTGGTAGGCGGCGTCGGCGAGCTGCTCGGGCGTCCAATCACGCGACATCGCTTCACCGGAACGGGGATCTCTGAGGAGGACGGGGGTTCCGGGTTCGAGGCCGCCCCGTATCTCGGCGAAGGTGTCTGAGCGTCGGCCGACCCAGACGGGCTGGGGCCTGACCCGCTGGCCCTCGGGGACATAGACATACTGGACGGGCCCGCGGGAGAAGACGGCTTGGACAGGGATCGAGAGGGTCTGTTCGACCTGACCGATGACGATGGTCGCGTCGCAGCGCATCGAGGGCTTGACGCGTTCGAGGTTGTTCTGGCCGCGGTCGATGGCGATGCGGACCGTGTACTCGCGTCGGTTGGGGTCGCGCCAGCCTCCGGTCTCGGCGAGCAGGCCGACGGAACGGACGACGCCGGAGAACTCGGTGTCGACGGCGTCGACCCGGACGGTCGCTCGTTGGCCCTGGCGGACGCGTCCCTGGAGGCTCTCGTGGATGCGGACCGCGGCGACCATCTCCGTCGTGTCTGGGAGGTAGATCAGGGTTTCGCGCGGGCGGATCTGCTGGCCGACCGACAGCGGGCCGTCGTTCATCGACCGCCTGCTGCTCTGCATCGTGCTCTCGTAGACGACGAGGCCTTCGGCGGGGGCGGTGATGATGGCGGCCTCGACCTGGGCGCGGAGCTTGTCGCGGTTCTCGACGCGGAGGCGGAGCTGTTCACGCCGGGTCTCGAGGGCGGCCTGGCGATTGAGGCGATTGATCTCGTTCTGCTCGATCGTGCGGGCGAGGTTGTCCTCTGCGTTGGTGACATCGGCCTGGCGTGTTTTCTCCGCCTCTGGGTACTCGAAGGTGTTGTAGATGAGGATGTTCAGATCGGCGATGGTCTGCGCGGCCTGGGCCTCTTTGAAGGCGATCTCGTCGCGCTGGAGCTCGTCGCGCGAGAGGAAGCCCTGGGATTCAAGCTCCCGGCTCCGCCTGACCTTATCGTCCAGACGGTCGAGCTCGCGGTCGGACCGTTCCTTGGCGATGCGGAGTTCCTCGCGCCGTTTGGCGACCTCGCCTTCCTTCCAACGCTGGAGGGCGAGTTCGGCGAGTTCGAGCTTGAGCTTGGCGTCGCGGAGCCTGGTGGCGTTCTCTGAGAGCTGGATTTTCAGAGCGCCGTCGGCCTGGTCGAAGTCGTTCTGGGCGTTGACGACCGAGAGCTCCTCCTGCTGCAGGCGGTTCTGGAGCTCCTCGGTGTTGAGCTTGACGAGCACATCGCCCCGCTGGACGAAGGTGCCCTCCGGGACCAGCTCCTCGATCGTCGAGGAGACATCCAACGGGTTCTTGATCTCGATCGAGCGGGCGGCTTCGAGCTCGCCCGAGGCGAGGGCGGTGATCTCGAAGTCCATGACGCTCGCGGGGTGCAGTTCGGCGCTCAGGACGCGGGAGTCGCCCTCGCCGCTCTGGGCGAGGTAGATGCCCCCCGCCCCTGCGAGAGTCACCACCGCGAGCACCGCGATGGTCTTGCCGGCGCCGAAGCCCCTGTTCTTGCGCCGGATCTTCCCGTTCTTCTTCTGCTGAACTGCCATCGATGCCTCCCCGGTTCGGGCCGGGATGAAGAGTCTTGCCTGCGGGTCTACCGGCGGGTCCGCGTGCGGTTCTATGCGCCTTACGGCTTTCGCGGGGAATCTCACGGGCGATTCCGCATCACCGCTCCGGCCTCGAAAGTCTGGGTCAATCGACGCCGCGGATCGGTGAACCCAGTGTCCCCGGCTATGCTCGGCTCGTGCTGAACACGCGGTTGAATCTGCCGAGCGGGGGGCGTGTGCTGATTGTTGTTGCCGCGGCGAGCGAGGCCGCCGCGCTGCTGCGCGGATTTGCTCTCGAGGTCGAACCGCCGGCGGAGTGGGGGGTATTCCCGGTCTCGGACGAAGTTGACCTGATTCTGAGCGGGGTGGGCAAGGCGAACGGGTCCGGGGCGACGGCGTCGGCGCTCGACCCCGGCGTGTACAGCGCGGTCTTGAACATCGGGATCGGGGGCACGCTGGAGCGGGACGCGGCTGCAGAACTGCTCGGGTTGGTGGTCGGGGCGAGCGAATCGGTGTTCGCCGACGAGGGCGTGGCCGGCCCCGATGGTTTTCGGTCTTTGGCTGAGTTCGGGTTCCCGCCTGTGCCTGCGATGGGGGATCGGGCGTCCGGCGACGGTGTCCCGGGCGATGCCGGCCTGCTGCGGTCGCTGGCGGGGATGGGGGTGATCGACCAGACGGGGGTGGTTGCGACGGTCTCGTCGTGCTCGGGGTCGGATGCGGGCGCGGTCGCGGTGGCGGCCAGGACGGGCGCGATCGTCGAGGCGATGGAGGGGGCGGCGGTCGGTCTGGTCGCGTTGCGGCTGGGGATCCCCTTTGCGGAGGTCAGGGTCGTGAGCAACACGACGGGCGACCGCGACCGCCAGGTCTGGGATTTCCCCGCGGCGATGAGGGGGCTGGAACGGATCGGGGCGATCCTTCGGGGCTGATTCGAGCGCGTTGAGCACGGTCCGAGAACGGTTCGGCCCACGGGTGGGGTTGTGTCGCGTGCGCGGGTGGGTCGAGATGGAGAACCGGGATCAATGTTGCGGGGCTGGACCGGTCGCCCCTGAAAGCCGACACCCCTTGCGGGCCCCGCCATTGCGCGGGGCAAGAGGCGAAGACCGAGCCCCGGCGCTCGGAGCCGGCAGGGAGTGTTGCAGATGGCGTTGGGAGGCAAGTCGCTCTTCAAGCAGAAGGCCTCGGTGGGGCTGCTCCGCCAGGGCACGCTGCCGGTCGCGGTGGACTTCGGGTCCACGGCCCTGAAGCTGCTTCAGGTGAGCGGGTCTGACACGCCCACGCTGATCGCCGCGGCGACGCTCCCGACCCCCGACACGATGCTGTACGACGAGGGCAAGCGTCTTGCGTACCAGATGGAGCAGCTGCCCTCGCTTCTGAAGTCGTCGGGGTTCAAGGGCAAGAAGGTCGTGGCGGTTGTGCCGGCTGGGCGGACTTTCTGCAAGCACCTGCAGATCCAGAAAACAGACGGCGTGGCGCTGCGATCGATGATCGATGCGCTCCTGCCCGAGCAGCTCGGCTGCCCGACGGCTGCGGTGGTGTACCGGCACACGGAGGTCGAGGGCGTCAGCGAGCAGCACCACAAGGCCGAGGTGATCTGCATGGCGACTCCTCGCGAGCTCGTGGCGAGGCTGATGACGGTGTTCCGCGGGTGCAAGCTCGAGCCGGTGGGGATCCACAACGAGTTCGGGTCGCTGCTGCGGGCTTGCCGCGGGATCCGCGAGACGGGCGGAGACGACGCGCGTCCGACGCTGTACATGGACTTCGGCTGGACGCGTACGAAGGTTGTGATCGCGCACGGCGACAGGATGGTGTTCGCCCGCCTGATCGACATCGGGGGGCGTGCGTTCGACGAGGCTGTGTGCGCACAGACGAAGCTCCCGCTTTCTGAGGGTCGTCGGGAGCGGTTGGGCATGGAGCGGCTGACGCCCGGGGGTCAGGCCCAGTCGCCGGAGGGCGAGGGGGGCGAGCAGATGGCGATGCTGTCTGCGGGGATGGCCAAAGCGGGCGGGGGGACGACGCGTGCGAAGACGAGGGCGCAGGTGAAGGCCGATCTTTCCGAGCCTCTTGAGATGCTCGTCGACGAGGTCGGGCACTGCCTGCGTTACCACGAGTCGTTGTTCGGGGGGCGTCGTGTCGAGCGTGCGGTGCTGGTGGGGGGCGAGGCGCGTCACCGGGCTCTCGGCGAGTCGGTGGCTCGTGCGATCCGTGTGGAAGCGCAGATCGCCGACCCGATGGCGGGTGTTGCGAGAACAGGCCGTGAGCCCACGACGGGTGTGGATTTTTCCCAGGCCCAGCCGGGCTGGGCGCAGGCGCTCGGGGCGTGCCTGAGCCCGACGGACCTTTGAGTTTGGTTCGGGAGGCGCGATGATGCTGAAGGACTTCGGCCAGGGGCGCGAGAGCAAGGGCGGGACCTTCCTGCCCGAGGAGTATGTGCGCGGACGCGAGGACCTGCGCACCAACTTCATCGCGGTGCTGCTGTTTGTGGTGGTGATGTTCTGCGTGGTCAGCGCGTTCTGGATCACCAACCAGCGATGGGTGGATGTTCGCGACCGCCAGGAGCAGATCAACGAGGAGTTCAACCTCGTGAAGGTCGAGGAGGACGAGCTGCGCCGGCTGGAGGCCAGCCGGAGGACGCTCATCGAGCGTCAGGCGGTGGCGACGGCGCTGCGCGATCCGACGCCGAGGCTTCTCTTGCTGCAGGCGCTGGACGAGGCGCGTCCTTCGGACCTGGAGCTCGGGCTGATCGAGCTCCGGGGGCGTCGCCTGCAGACGGTCCAGCAGCAGCAGCAGCCCCGCCAGGGCGGGCAGGTTCGTTCGCTCAGCCGCACGGCGAATGTGAACCAGCAGAACCAGCAGGCCCGCGAGGAGCGTCCGGCGATCTCCCCGCCCAGGTTCGAGTTCACGATGAGCATCCAGGGCGTGAGCCCGACGAACACTGCGATCGCGGACTACTACGCGGCGCTGCGGCGCTCTCCGATCCTGAAGGATGTCGAGCTCCGTCGTATCGCCGAGACGCGCCGGGACAACCGCGAGCTGCGTCGGTTCGAGATGACCGCCTCGCTGCGGGACGAGGGTCCGTTGCTGCGTTCGCTGGCGCAGGCCGAGGGCGCAGAGTCAGAGGAAGCGGTGTCGGTCGAGGCGGTGCTGGAGGCGGCCGAGGCCGCGGGGGACACGCCAGAAGAGCAGGCAGGCCCCGAGGTCGCGGGTGTTGACGCGGGCAAGGAGAACTGAGCGATGAGCTTCGGCGTGCGAGAACTTGTGCTGCTTGCTGTGCTTGTCGCGATGCCGGTGGCGAGCTTCTTCCTGGTGTTCAAGCCGCAGAACGAGGCGATCGCCTCGGCGCGTGCGGAGATCGACCACCGCGAGAGCCTTCTGCATCGTCACCGCGAGGAGACGGCCCGGACGAACAACATCCGCGAGGAGAACGAGCGTCTCGAGGCCGAGATCGGCTCGCTCGAGGACATGCTGCCGAGCAACCAGGAGCTGTCGGCGGTCATCCGCCAGGTCTCGAACATCGCGGTTCGGGCGGGCCTGACGGCGCCGGACATGGAGACGAGCGACCCGATCAGGGCGGCGCTCTACTGGGAGCAGCCACTGAAGATGAAGACGACGGGCGAGTTCCTGGAGTTCGTCGACTTCGTTCGGAGTCTGGAGAACCTGCCCCGCCTGACGCGGATCCCCGACCTGAAGCTCCAGCGTCGGAAGGTGGACGAGCCGCTCGAGATCGAGTTCACCCTGAGTATCTACTTCATGCGTGAGGAGGGCGGTCGATGATCGAGGAACGCGACCAGATCAACCAGATGGGTGAGGACGAGCTCGACCAGGCCCAGCCTTTCGCAGGCCCCGAGGGGGCGGCGCTGGCCAAAGGGGGCAGGCTGACGGGCTTCCAGATCGTGATGGGGATCATCGCGATCGGCGGGGCCGCGGGTGTGATCTGGATGCGCCAGGTCGGCACCGAGTCTGGGATGGATTTTCAGTCGGCGCCGCAGGCGTTCGAGACCTCGCTGAAGACGCCGGCGGCGCAGCAGGAGTTCGAGCGTGCGATCCGGGCGTTGGCCGACAGCCGCGCGCCGATCGAGGTGCCCGACCACGCGTTCCGTCAGGATCCGTTCAAGGTGATGATGGCGGACAACTCCGAGGCTGACGCGCGACAGCTCGCCGAGCTCGAGCGTCAGCGCCAGCGTGCCGCGGTGGAGGAGGAACGCCGCTTGACCGAGCGTCGACGCGAGCTTCAGATGCGGCTTTCGAGGCTGCGTCTTCAGAGCGCGATGGGGGGGCGCAACCCGATCGCGAATGTCAACGGCAGGCTCGTGCGTGTCGGGGAGAAGATCGACGACTTCTTCACGGTCGAGGAGATCGACGCGGGCCGGGTCGTGGTCAAGGCGCACGGCGAGAGATACGAGCTTCGGATGGGGCGCGACATGGCGGTGGTCCCGCTGGGCAACGACTGAACAGCCGGATCGATCCGGTCGGAGAGCGGTCGCGTGGGCAAGTACAACATCGACGACATCCTGTCGCAGCTCGGCGCCGAGAACGAGGCGTCCTCCGGGGGCGCTGCGTCCGGGCGGCCCGCGCCCAAGCCCCCGCGCCGCCTGGAGGACATGCAGACCGCCAAGCGCCCGCACACGATCGACAAGGCGGAGTCGTCGTTCAGTCCTCTGCCGGCGGTGCCCTCCGCCCAGCGTCGCAAGGACGCCGAGAACGACCCGGCGGTGAAGCAGAACTCCTCGGCGCCGACGACGCGGGTCGGCCAGGCGGTCAGCGACCTGTACCGCCCCGAGGCGGGCGAAGGCGAGAACAACGGGGCCGCGACGGAGCTGGGCGAGGCGCTTCTGGCCTCCAAGGCGGTGACGCCCGAGCAGCTCACCTCCGCGAAGAATGTCATCAAGCAGTCGCCCGGGCGTCGGCTCGTCGATGTGCTGATCGAGCAAGGCGTCGACGAGGCGCCGATCCAGAGGGTCGTCGCGCAGCTCGCCCATGTGCCTTTCGAGCGGATCGACCTCGAGAAGGGGATCGAGGGCGGTTTCGACGGCAAGCTGCTCCAGCGTCTCGGCGCGGACTTCTGCAAGAAGCACATGGTCGTCCCCCTCCGCACCGAGGGCAAAAGGGCGGTGGTGGGGACGACGCGTCCCGACGATGTCTTCCTGCTCGACGAGATCCGTCGCAGGCTGAGCGTGCCCGCGGTCAAGCTAGTGCTGGTGACCGGTTTCGATGTCCGCGGGGCGCTGGAGATCCTCGGCGAGGACGACACCCAGCAGGAAGATCTCAACGACATCCTCGCCGATGTGGACGAGGGCGATGTCGAGGTCCAGCAGAAGACCAGCGAAGCGGTCGACCTCGAACAGCGGGCGGGCGAGAGCCCGGTTATCCGGTATGTGAACTACATCATCCAGACCGCCATTAAGGAGGGCGCGTCGGACATCCACATCGAGCCGGAGGAGAAGAAGCTCAAGGTCCGCTTCCGTATCGACGGCATCCTGTTCGAGATGATGAACCCGCCGGTGTCGATGGCGGCCGCGATCACCAGCCGCCTGAAGATCATGGCGAACCTGGACATCTCCGAGCGGCGGATCCCCCAGGACGGTCGCATCCGCTGCACTGTGCAGGGGCGTAAGCTCGACCTCCGTATGTCGACGCTTCCGACGGCGGTCGGCGTCGAGAAGACGGTGATGCGTATTCTCGATACGCGGTCGATCAATGTGCAGCTCGAAGACCTCGGCTTTGAGGCGGACACGCTGGAGCTCTGGAAGGCCCAGGTGCAGGCGCCGCACGGGATCGTGCTGGTGACGGGCCCGACCGGCTCGGGTAAGACGACCACGCTGTATTCGTCGCTCCGCCAGCTCGACAAGAACAAGCTGAACATCTCGACGGTGGAAGACCCGGTCGAGTACCACCTCGACGGGATCACGCAGACGCAGACGCACGACCGCATCGGGATGACCTTCTCCGCGGCTTTGCGGGCTCTCTTGCGTCAGGACCCCGATGTGATCATGGTGGGTGAGATCCGCGACCACGACACGGCCCACATCGCCGTGCAGGCGGCGCTGACGGGCCACCTGGTGCTCTCGACCTTGCACACCAACGACGCGCCGGGCTCGGTGACGCGCCTGGTGAACATCGGGCTGGAGCCCTTCCTGGTGGGGGCTGCTCTGAACGGCGTGCTCGCCCAGCGTCTGGTGCGCCGCTTGTGCGCCGGGTGCAAGAAGCAGGCCGAGCCGAGCGAGGACATGGCCGAGTTTCTGCAGATGCAGGGGCTCGACAAGTCGCAGCACTGGGTCGCCGAGGGGTGCGACAAGTGCCGCAACACGGGGTACGCCGGACGCGTGGGCGTGTACGAGCTCCTGGTGGTCGACGATTACCTGCGAGATGTGATCGCCCGCAACCCGAATGTGTCGGAGTTCAGGCGGATGTGCCTGGAGCGGGGGATGGTCAGCCTGCAGTCCGACGGGATGGCAAAGGCGGCGCAGGGGATGACCAGCGTCAAGGAAGTGCTCAGGGTGACCAAGGAGCACTGAGCGGGCTCCCGAGACGGGTCGGATCAGCGCTACGCTCCTTTCCGGCCGGCGACCGCCGGCGACCGCCGGCGACCGCCGGCGCCGATGGAGCACACCGATGCGCAGCCTGATTGCGGCGTTTTTCGTCCTGTTGTTGTCCGCGTCTAGCGTCTTCGGCTGGGGGCGCGACGGGCACGCGGTGATCTCAGAGATCGCCCATCGCGAGCTCTCGCCCGAGGCCCGGGAGCGGGTGACGGAGATCCTCGGCGGCAAGCACATGGTCGAGGTCGGCTCGTGGGCGGACGAGGTCCGGCGCCAGCCCATGTACCGCTGGTCGGCGCCGCTGCACTACAGCAACATCCCGCCCGGCGAGCCCGCGTTTGTTTTCGAGCGGCACAGCCCGCCCGAGGGTTGCGCCGTGGCGGCGATCAAGCGGTTCAGCGAAGAGCTCGTCGACCCCGCGCTGACCGACGAGCAGCGGCGCGAGGCGCTGAAGTTCCTGATTCACTTTGTCGGCGACATCCACCAACCCCTGCACGCGGGCTTCGCCCACGACCGGGGCGGCAACGACATTCAGGTCCAGCTCCTGGGCCGGGCTTTCAACCTGCACGCCGTGTGGGACTCGGGGCTGATGCGAGCCGCGGAGGTCGGCCCGTGGCCGGAGTACGCCGAGCGGCTGCACGCACGGATCACCGACCATCAGTGCGACGCGTGGTCGGAACTCGATCCGGAAGTGTGGACGACCGAGTCGTACCAGCTCGCGGTGACCTTCGCCTACGCGATCCCCGGTGACGGCAGGCTCGATGAGGAATATGTCGCGAGGAACATCGCGATCGTCGACGCGAGGCTCTCGACCGCGGGGGTGCGTCTGGCGTTGCTGCTCAACGAGCTGCTCGGCGAGGATGTCGAGGATCTGGACTCGAGCGTCGACGACGAGGCCGCGGTTCCGGTCGGGGGGTGAAGTGCCGCGCGGGCGGGCGAGTCGGATTCAGTACGCGATGTAATCCACGACCATCGGCAGGTGGTCGCTGGCTTCAGAGTCCGTCCGGTGCAGGCCCATCGTCTGCAGGGCCGTGTCGCTGAGAACGCTCGTGTCGAGCGTGAAGGCGGCGCTGACGCGGGCGTTGGAGTCGCTGTAGAGGATGTAGTCGAGGCGTCCGGGCGAGAACGAGCTGCGGGCGCGGGCCCAGGTGTGCTGCGTCGCGTCGCCGAGCACCTCGGCGGGGGCGACGCTGAGCTCGCTGGCGTCGAGGTCGAGGCCTTGGGCGAGTGTAATGAGCGGCGCGGTCGAGCCGACGAGGTTGAGGTCGCCGCCGATGATCCTTGTGGTCTCGAAGCGTCGCGGGAGGCTCCCGATCATGGTGTTGAGTGCCACGGCCTCGGCGACGCGGGTGTGGTCCTCGGCCTCCATGTAGCCGCCGCAGCACTTGAGGTGGACGCTGGTGACGACGGTGTCTCGGATGGGCGTCTGCAGCAGGGCGGTGACGCTGCGGACGGGGCGCTCGGGGACATGCTCTTCGGCGTAGACGGGCTCGGTCACCGAGCGGACGACGGAGTAGCGGGTGACGATGGCGACGCCGCGGTCGGGGGCGCTGACGGCGTTCCACTCGCCGCCGACATGGCGCTGCATCCACGAGACGAGGTCTGAGTCCGAGGCGCCGTCCCACTCCTGGACGAGGATGATGTCGGGCTGGAGTGCGGTGATGACGCGTGCGAAGGGGGCGGGGTTGTTGTTCGGCGCGGCGCGTTCGACATTGTACGAGAGCACGCGCACCGCGTTGACGGCCTTGGGCGGTGCGATGAAGTCCGAGAGCGCCGGCTCTGCAGGCGCCGGCATGTGGAAGGCGAACGGGTCGGACCAGCCGAGCAGCTCACCCTGTTCGTCTTTGCTGAGGATGACGCCCGCGCCCCAAGCGAGCGGGGGGATGCCGCGCGGAGTGATGTCCAGCGGCTGTCCCTGCACGCCTGTGTCGGGCAGCGCGCCTCGTTGGGGACGGGGAGCGTCTCGCTCAGCGGCGCGTTCTGCCCGCTCTGTCGGGGCGCGGAGGTCAAGTGCCGAGCGTGCGATGCGGGCCTCGTACCAGCCGGGCTCGCCCCGCTCGTCTGGTTCTGCGGCGTGCGTCGGGGCGACGATGAAGCCGGCGTCGGCGTGTGAGATCCGGGTCTCGCGTCCGTCGGCGGAGAAAACATGCACCTCGACCCCGCCCCGAAGCCCGTTGCGCCCGCGCGGGCTCAGGCGGATACGGAGGTCGGCGCCGAGTTCGGCCGCCGCGGCCGGCTCGGGCAACTGCAGGCCGGTCGCGGCGTTGCCGTCGAGGTCGAGGAGGATCGTGAGCGTCTCGTCGGCGGCCTGGATGGCGCGTGGCGGGCCGTCGACTCTGAAGCGGATGTAGACAAACGACTCGTCGGCCATCGCGACGACGCCCTCTGGCCATTCGTCCACCGATCCGTCGAGCATCACCGGACGGGCGTCGCTTCTGACGGGATAGAGCTCCGATCCCGGGCGGTCCGAAGCGGGTGCGAGCCCCGCGAGGAGGGCCAGGGCGAGGGTCGCGAGGGCTGCGGGGCGTCGTGGGTTCATGTGCCGAGTATTCGTCGCGCCCGCCCGCCGGGCAAATCCGGGGTCTCCGCGGACGGGCACGAAAAACGCCCCCGGGAGCGGCTCTGAGCCACGCCGGGGGCGTTCAGTGCTCGGGCGGGATTGCGAGGTTATTGCGGGTCCTGCGAGCGGAGGGCCTCATCGGGCACGCCGGCGTGGCGTCCGTTGGTGTGGCCGTTGGTGTGCCCGTTCTCACCGGCGTCGCGTCCGACGGTCACCTCGACGGTGGGGCGGACCTCTTCGGGATTGATGAAGAACTTTCGGTCCGACGCCGTGAGGGGCTGGAGCTGGTCGTACCAGGTGGCCGTGGGGTCGTACTTGGCGAAGAAGGGGCGTCGGACGAGGTCGGGGTCGCGGGCCTGGAGGAACTCGAGGACGAACGCCTTCTGCCCGGCGACTTCGCTGACACCCAGCACATGGCACTTGCCCGGGAAGCAGGACATGCTCGGCCCGCGGACCGTGCGCCCCATGCCCGAGACCTGCTGGTAGGCCTTGCGGAAGATCTCCCAGCACTTGGCGAGGGGGAGCTCGAAGTAGCTGCGTGCGCCGGTGTCGCGTTCGACGAACATGTAGTAGGGGATGGCGCCGAGTCGGACGCCGCGGCTCCAGAGCTCGGCCCACGCGTTGGCGTCGTCGTTGATGTGCCGGATGAGGGGGCTCTGCATGCGGACATTGGCGCCCGTCGAGCGGATGCGTCGCACGGCTTCTTCGGCGACATCCGTCGAGATCTCGACGGGGTGGTTGTAGTGGCCCATGATCGCGAGCTGCTTGCCCGCGTTGGTGACATCCTCGAAGAGGCGGAGAGCGTCGTCGGCGTCGTTGTCGGTGACGAAGCGCTGGGGCCAGTAGGCGACGCTCTTGGTGCCGATGCGGACGGTTTTGACCGACTCGACGCCGAGCACGGGCTCGATGTACTGGCGGAGCACCTTGGACTTCATGATCATCGGGTCGCCGCCGGTGAAGAGCACATCGGTGACCTCGGGGTGCTGCTTCAGGTAGGCGACGAGCTGGTCCGCCTCTTTGTTGGCGAACCTGAGGTCTTCGAGCCCGACGAACTGCGCCCAGCGGAAGCAGAAGGTGCAGTAGGCGTGGCAGGTCTGCCCGTGGCTGGGGAAGAACAGCAGCGTCTCGCGGTACTTGTGCTGCACGCCCTGCACGGGCTCGACGGTGCCGTCGTCGCGCGAGATCGTCGGCACATTGTGGGTCATCTGCCCGGCGGGGTGGGGGTTGAGGCTCAGGCGGATGCGGTTGGCCTCGCGCTCGATCTCTTTCTTGTCCGCGCCGTCGCGGATGAGTTTGCGGACGGCGCGGTAGTCGTCCTCGTCGAGCATCCCGCGCTGCGGGAAGGTGAGCTGGAACATCGGGTCGTGGGGGACGCGGTCCCAGTCGATCAGCCGGTCGGCGACATAGGCGTTTGTCCTGAAGGGGAGCACGGCCGAGACGACCTCGACCGCCTCGCGGAGTTCGGGGTCGATCTTCTCCCACTGCGGCAGCTTGGAGACATTGTTGCGGGTGATGGCGCGGTACCGCTCGTTGGCGGCCGACTGGTCGGTCGTCATGGGCGTTCCTCCGCGTGGCGGGGCCCGGCCTGCAAGCACACCGATTCAGTGAACGGCGCGGTCGAGGCCGAGCGGTGAACAAGGAGCAACTGTTGCTGCTCGGAAGGGGGCCGCGGCTCATCGCCGCTGCAAACCCCGGGGGGTAGTTCGTCGGGCGTCTTGGAATGGACGCCCGGGGCCGATCCACCGGACTCTCCATGGTAACCGAAGCCATACGGGAGGGCCAGCGTTTCCGCAAAACTGCGATCATACCCCAGACAAACGAACATCCGAGAACGCGTACGCCAAAATACCTGCGAAGTCCGCTTGCATCCTGACAGAGCCCGGGCTAATCTTGCCCCGTCCGCAAGAAAATGGAGAGGACCATGATGCTCATTACCCACACCACCTTCGGTGACGACGCGAAGCCCGGCGGGTAAAGCATCAGCGCACAGACCGTGTACTGCTGCACCCGCCTGAGCCGAACTCGGGCGGGTTGTTGTTTTTGCCGCATCCCGCACGACCGGTCTCCCAAAGAACTCCACCCCGGCCGGTCCGGATCGCGTCTCGCACGCGGCCGGCCGGCGCACCACCGTCGGCGCCGCCGCCCGCTCACAACGCGGTGGACGAACCCCTCGGCGCCCAGAACCATCGAGCCTTCCCCTCGCGACGGCGGACCCCCGAGCCCGGGTCGCGCGGATCCGACGAGCGCCCGCACCATGCACGCTTTCAAACCGATCTGGAAACTCATGCAGGGCCAGCGCCTGCGCTACGCGTCGGCGTTGGTGGCGCTGGTGCTGGCGGCCGGGGTCCTGTACCTCGTGCCTCTTGTGCCCCAGGTGACCATCGACCGCGTCCTCGCCCCCGAGCACGACGCCGACGGCGCCGGCCCGGGAGGGTGGCTGCTGGACCTGATGGGCGGCGAGGAGCGCGTGCTCAACAACCTGTGGCTCCCGGCGATCGCCGTCGTCGGCTTCACGATGCTCGCCGGCGGGCTGACCTACCTCCGCGACCGCTGGGCGGCGGGCGCGTCGGAGGGCATCGTCCGGCGCGTCCGCGACCGCGTGTACGACCACCTCCAACGCCTGCCGATGCGCTACTTCGACACCGCCGAGAGCGGCGACCTCGTGCAGCGATGCACCTCGGATGTCGAGACGCTCCGCCTGTTCCTCTCCAGCCATGTCATCGAGATCGGCAGGTGTGCTTTCATGCTGCTGCTGCCGATCCCGCTGATGGTGATGATCGACTGGCGGATGGCGGCGGTCTCGCTGGTGCTCGTGCCCGCGATCGCCTTCTTCTCGGCGTACTACTTCTTCCGCATCCGCAGCGCGTTCAAGGCCAAAGACGAGGCCGAGGGACGCCTGACCGCCTCGATCCAGGAGAACCTCTCGGGCATCCGCGTTGTTCGCGCGTTTGCGCGTCAGGACTTCGAGCGCGAACGCTTCGACAAGGTCAACACCGAGCACCGCGACCTCGACAACCGCCTGTATGTGCTCATGGGGCGGTACTGGTCGACCTCCGACCTCCTCTGCCTGACGCAGAAGGGGCTGGTGATCGGATTCGGGATCTACTGGCTCGCCGAGGGTTCGCTCGGCGTCGGCGCGTTCTACTTCTTCCTCTCGGTCGTGACCATGTTCATCTTCCCCGTCCGCATGATGGGGCGTGTGCTGACAGAGCTCGGCAAGGCGATGGTTGCGCTCGGGCGCCTGGAAGAGATCCTCGATGTGATCGAGGAGGACGCGACGGACGAGCCGGCGATCGCCGCCGGTACCCCGGTCCGGGGCGAGATCGAGTTCAGGGGCGTCGGTTGCGTCCACGGTGCGCAGCGCGTGCTCGAAGATGTCTCCTTCAAAGTCGAGCCCGGTCAGACCCTTGCGCTGATGGGGCCCTCGGGCTCGGGCAAGACGACGATCATCAACCTCCTGCTGCGCTTCTACGACCCCAGCGAAGGCGAGATCCTCATCGACGGACGCCCGATCGAGCTCTACGACCGGCGCGAGCTGCGCAGGAGGATCGCCGTGGTGATGCAGGAGCCGTTCCTGTACTCAAAGACCATCCGCGACAACCTGCGCATCGCGCGTCCGGACGCGCCAGATTCCGCGGTGATTGAGGCGACTGGGCTCGCGGCTGTCCACGACTCGATCGAACGCTTCGAGCAGGGGTACGACACGGCCGTCGGCGAGCGGGGCGTCACGCTCTCGGGCGGGCAGCGCCAGCGCGTCGCCATCGCCCGCGCCCTCCTGCAGGACCCGCCGGTGCTCGTCCTCGACGACGCTCTGAGCGCCGTGGACATGGACACCGAGTCGGCGATCATCGACGCTCTGCGTCGGCGCCGCCGCGAACGCACCAGCATCGTCATCGCCCACCGCATCTCGACAGTCATGCACGCCGACTCCATCGTCGTGCTCGACAAAGGCCGCGTCGTGCAGACGGGCGACCACCGCTCGCTTGTGGATGAGCCCGGCCTGTACCGCCGGCTCTGGAAGCTGCAGACCGCCGGCGACACGACGCAGGACCGCAAGCCCGAAGACTGCTACGCACCCTCCCCCGACCGCACCCCCGATTCAGACGAGGTCTCCGCCCATGGCTGAGCACGCACTCCACGACGACCACTACTCCGGACGCTTCGACCCCAAGCTCTGGATGCGCATCGTCCGCCACACGCTGCCCTACCGCTGGCTCATCGCCGGCATGGGGTTCAGCGGCCTGGTCATCGCGGCGGTCGAGATCTCGATCCCGATCCTGACCGCTCGCCTCGTCGACGGCGCCATCGCCGGCGCCGACCGCTCGCTTCTGGTCAGCCTCGGGATCTTCTACGCCGTCAGCATCGCTGTCTTCTGCGCCTGTGTGCTCTGGTTCATCGTCATGGCCGGACGCATCGCGACCGGCGTCGCCTACGACCTGCGGCAAGGCTCGTTCGACAAACTCCAGGACCTTTCCTTTTCCTACTACGACACGCGACCCGTCGGCTGGCTCGTCTCGCGCCTCACGAGCGACTGCGACAAGATCAGCCGCATCATCCCGTGGTTCAGCCTCGACATCGTCTGGGGCTCGTGCATGCTCGTGGGCGTCTCGGTCGCGATGCTGATGCTCCACTGGCCTCTCGGGCTGACGGTCCTTTTGATCGTCCCGCCCCTCGTGATCGTGACGGCGTACTTCCAGCAACGCCTGCTCTCCAGCTCGCGCCAGATCCGGCGGACCAACTCGCAGCTCACCGCCGCGTACTCCGAAGAGCTCATGGGCGTCAAGACCACCAAGAGCCTGGTGCGCGAGGAAGCGAACCTCGGTGAGTTCCAGAAGCTCTCGGAGACCATGCACGAGTGCTCGATGCGCAACCGACTGCAGTCGGCGGTCTACCTGCCCGCCGTCATCGTGCTCGGCTCCGTCGGCGCGGGGCTGGCGCTCTGGAAGGGGGGCGTCGAGGTCGCCAAGCCCGGGGGCGGGGCGTTGTCGGTCGGCGAGCTTATCGCCTTCATCCAGTTCGCCGCCCTCTTCGCCATGCCCATCCAGGACCTCGCGGCGAGGTTCACCGAGCTCCAGAGCGGCCAGGCCGCGGCCGAACGCATCCAGTCCCTGCTCGATACCGAGCCGGAGATCGCAGACTCTCCGGAAGTGCAGAGCGCCATCGACTCGCTCGCATCGAAGGCTCGCGCCGCCGATCCGTTCCTCGCCGAGGACGGTCTGCCCGCGAAGATCGACCGCGTCGAGTTCCGGCGCGTCTGGTTCGAGTACAAGCCCGGCGAGCCGGTGCTCAAGGACTTCAGCCTCGGCGTCGACGCGGGGCAGACGGTTGCGCTGGTCGGCCAGACCGGCGGCGGCAAGAGCACCATCGTCTCCCTTGCCGCCCGCTTCTACGAGCCCACCCGCGGCGAGATCCTCATCGACGGGATCGACTACCGCAAGCGAAGCCTGCGCTGGCTACAGTCGAGCCTCGGCGTCGTGCAGCAGACGCCGCACCTGTTCGCGGGCACCGTCGGCGACAACATCCGCTACGGGCGCCTCGACGCGACCGACGAGGAACTGATCGAAGCCGCGAAGGCGGCGAACGCGTGGGGCTTTATCGAACGCCTCGAAGGCGGGCTTGCGTTCGAGGTCGGCGAGGGCGGGCAGCGTCTGTCCACCGGGCAGCGTCAGCTCGTCTCGCTCTCGCGTGCGCTTCTGGCCGACCCGCAGATCGTCATCATGGACGAGGCGACAAGCTCGGTCGACACCGAGACCGAACGCCTCGTGCAGGACGCGATCGAGACGCTGCTTGCGGGCCGCATCGCCTTCGTGATCGCCCACCGCCTGAGCACGATCCGCTCGGCCGACACCATTCTTGTCATCAACGAGGGCGTCGTCGCCGAGCAGGGCGACCACGACCAGCTCATGGCCAAGCGGGGGCGCTACTTCAGCCTCTACCGCAACCAGTTCGCCCGAGAGCACTGGAGGCGGTAAGAACGATCGCTTATCAGAATTCGATCCAATCACCGCCGTGCGGCACAGCCCGGGCAGCGCCCACCCCATCCCAACTCAATCCAATCGCGATGAGACGACGGGTTTGCCCCCGTCCGGTCGCACCTGAAAGGCCAGCCACGAACGCGGCGAACCGGCGTCGGGCATTTCCGAGTGAGTTCCACGCCTCAGTTCCACCCCTCATTGCCGCCCCACGACGCCCGCAGGTGACCGCACCTCGCGGGGCGTGGTCACTCAGACGCGATCTTTGAATCCAGAGACGCCGTTCTGCTCCGCGCAGTGCGCACAGCAGTAGACACGCTCTCCGGCCTCCATGCCGTGGCCGATGATGCGGCAGCCGCAGTGATCGCAGGCGGGAGCGAGCTTCTGGATCGCGCACTCGAAGCTGTCGAATGTGTGGGTGTCGCCGTTGATGACGACCTGGAACGCCTTGTCGTATGTGTTTCCGCAGGTTTCGCATTGCGTCATCGCAGGCTCCTTGCTGCTGTGCCTGGCGGGCTCCGTGAGGGTGAACGCCGGCCGACGAGGCAGGCCGTCTTCACGCGCGTGCGCCGGACCCGGCCTCGGATCGACGCAGCGACCGAGGCAGCGGGAGATTGTTTTGCTCATACCACCGGCGCGGATCGCGATGCAGCCGCTCGATCATTTCCGGGAGCGTGTCGCGCAGGCGATGCCGCGGATCCCACAAGAGCCGGTCGATGGCGCGTTCGATCTCGACCGAATAGTGGTCGTCGGCCATATCGACCATCCAAGGTTTGATGAAGGCGTCCTCGCGAGTGAGCTTGTCTTTCACCCACGCTCCGGCCTTCGCCGCGGCCTTGGGGATGCGGATCGTCGGCCACTCCTTCCCGTGCACGAGCTCGCCGATCTCGTCCTGGAGCTCGTCGTAGCTCATGACATCCGGCTCGGCGATGAGAAAGACCTCCCAGCCTTCGAGGTCGGCGCGCTTCTCGACGGTCTTGCCGAAACAGTCGACCACATCGTCGAGGTGGACGAAGGCCTGGCCCTTCTCCGGGTCGCCCGGGAAGAAGATGCTCTCTAGCTGTTTCTCATAGATGCGCCTGATGTGCTGGGTGATGGGCAGCGAGTGCCCGCTCTCGTTGTATACACCCGCGATGCGGTGGACAACGACCGGGATCTCGCCGCGGTGTTGTTTCAGCACACGCTCGGCCTCGAGTTTCGACTTGGGATAGTCCCACTCGCCCCGCGTCGGCGACTCTTCTGTAAGCTCCTCGTCCGTGTCCTCTGCCGGCTTCATCGCCAACAGGCTGCTGGAGAAGATGAACTGCTCGACAGAATCGAACGACTGGAGACGCTCGATGAGCCTGCGCGTGCCACCGACGGTCAGTCTGTCGTACATCGGGCTCGGCTCGCCGGAAAAATCGTAGTAGGCTGCGAGGTGAATCACGCTCGCGATGTCGCTTCCGTGGCTCTCACGGATCTGATCGAGCGCATTGTCAACGCTCTCATCGTCGGTGAGGTCGCACCGGACCCATGTCCAGCCCTGGGGCTCCGGATCGGGCTCGGCGATGTCCAAGCCGACGACAGTGTGTCTGTCCTTCAGTGAATCAATCAGCTTGGACCCGATCAGACCGGAGCAGCCGGTGACCACGACCAGCGGCTGTTTCTTCGTGTTTCGGTTGTTCGTGTCTGTCGTCATGAGGTGAACTCCTCGCGTGAATGACAGATACTGCGCTGCGTTCAGACCCGAGCGTGTCGAGGAGCGACGCGTCCTCCAGCGCCGGCTGGCGCCCTCGGAATCCGACCGATTCCGCAGGCGGCGAACTCGGTGCGGAACACCGTTCGCGCCTTCATCAGGACCCTATGTGCGGGGATGGTGCGGATCAATCGGGTTCTTGCCTCATCTCAATGCAACCGCGCGTGCGTGTAACAGACACGAAACACACGCGGCGCATGGCGCCTTGCGACAGCCGCAAAACGCAGTGCGCTCGGTTTGGTGCTGTCGCCGCGCCTCCCGCGATGCGGGCGTGCACACACATGCGTTCCGACTCCTCGCCTAGCATCGATCGGATGCGCGGCGGGCGCGCAGAGCGCGTCGCAGCCGTGCCGAGTCGCATTGAAAGGAAGTTCCATGAGTGTCGCCAAGGTCGTAGAAATCACTTCCTCGTCTCCCAAAAGCTTCGAAGACGCGGTCGAGAAGGGCATCGCCCGGGCGTCGAAAACAATCAGCGATGTCCGCGGCGCGTGGATCAAGGAGCAGAAAGTCGAAGTCACCGACGGCAAGATCACCGAGTTCCGCGTGAACATGATGATGACATTCGTGCTCAAGAAGTGATGACGCGCCGGTCGACATCGATCGAGAGGACTCTCCGGGGAGTGTCAGAGGATCCGAACGACTGATGGATCGAAATGCGGAATAAACGCACCGATGACACCGTGCCGAGCGAGCGGGAGGCGTGGGCGCCGCTGGCGTGCGCGCTGATCGGCGTCTGGCTGCTGGGCGGGCCGCCCGCGCTGGGGTATCTCGGCGATCCGATCGCGCACAGCGATTTCGCCTCCGGGGCCGCGGCGATCGCGCTGGCTCTGGTCGCGCTCCGAAGCAGATGGCGCGCCGCCGCGGAATGGCTGCTGTGCCTGCTCGGCGTGTGGCTGCTGCACGCGCCGCTGATATTCTGGACAACTTCCTCCGCGGCGTACCTGAACTCGACGGTCGCCGGTGTCGGGCTGATCGTCTTCTCCGTTGTCCTGCCCCGTCGCGTGTGGCGCGGACCGTCACTCGACCCCCAGGTCCCGCCGGGCTGGACATTCAATCCGTCCTCCTGGGCTCAGCGAGCCCCCATCATCACGCTGGCGTGGATCAATTTCCTGCTCGCGCGTTACCTCACGGCGTACCAGCTCGAGCACACCGAATGGCCGTGGGACCCGATCTTCGGCGACGGCACAGAACGCGTGCTGAGCTCCGACATCTCCGAAGCTTTCCCCGTCTCCGACGCCGGTCTCGGGGCCGCGGCGTACATGATCGAGGCGCTCATCGGCTTCATGGGCACGGCCAGCCGCTGGAGGACCGCGCCGTGGACGGTCGCACTCTTCGGGGTTCTGGTCATCCCCGTTGGGATCGTCAGCACGGTGCTCATGATTCTGCAGCCCGTTGCTGTCGGGGCGTGGTGCACGATCTGCCTGATCACCGCCGCGCTGATGATCATCATGGCCTGCCTGGCGCTCCCCGAGGTCGTCGCCATGCTGCAGTGCCTCGCCCGGGCAAAAGGTTCCAGACGCGGCAGGTGGCGCACCTTCTGGCTCGGCGCGGACGATCCTGACGACACTCCCGCGACACAAGACCAAGACCACGCGACAACGAAGCGGAGCCTCTTCCATGCGATGACCTGCGGCACTACGGCCCCGCCGGGCTTGGCGCTGAGCGCTCTCATCGGCGTCTGGTTCGTGGCGGCGCCGGAGGTGCTGGGCCTCGACGGTCCCGCCATGAACGCCCATGTGATCGCGGGGGCGCTGGTCATTGTCGTCACCGTCATGGCGATGTCCGAGCCGCTGCGCACGGTGCGACTGCTGAACATCCCCATCGGCGCAGCGCTCGCGATCGGTGTCTGGTTCTTCGACGGCGCGACCACGCCGTCGCAGTTCGCCGCCGCCGTGGCAGCGGCGCTGCTCATCGCCGCGAGCCTGCCCCGCGGGGCCGTCCGCCAGCGCTACGGCGCATGGGACAGATGGATCCGCTGAACCCGGCTCGCCACAGGGCCGTGGGCGTCACCAAATCCGGCTCCGCACCGGCCTCCCCAAAACGCCGGTAACCCCTGATTTTGAAGAGGATTTGCGGGCTGGTGCAGGACTTTGCACAAACGCGCCCAAACATGAACAAATACCAAGTGACCCCAACGGGATTCGAACCCGTGTCTCCACCTTGAAAGGGTGGCGTCCTGGACCAGGCTAGACGATGGGGCCGGGACTTCGCCGGGCCCGATAGTCGCCCGGTCGGCTCGGTTGTGGGCCGATCATAGACCCCTTCCGCCCCCGCATCCCTCCCAGTCCGTGCCGACATCCAACACAAGCCGCAGCCACGGCCGGCCCCCGGCTCCGGGTGTGCGATTCGCGCTTGTTTCGCCCGTTTGAACAACCGATATCACGCACATGGAACGCGAAGCCAAGCACGAAAACCCCATCGCCCGCCGCTCGGGATACATCCTCGGCCTCGGGCTCATGGTCGCGTCGATCTCGACGGTCGCGATCCTCTCGGATCCGCGGGATTCGGCCGCGCGCGACGGCGCACCCGTCCAGGGCTCGATGGCCCCCGAGCTCAACAACGAGCAGGGCGCCTATCTCGGCGAGCTCCGCGGGCGCACCCAGCGGCTCCGCATCCGCCTCACCCCCGACGGCCCGCGCTACACCGTCCTCGACGCACAGGGCTTCATCCTCGACACCAACCTCGACCGCGAAGCCCTCCACCGCCTCTACCCCGACCTCGACCCCGCCTCGATCGACGCAGGCTCGGAGCGCACCGGCCGAACCCCCGAGCTCAAGGAGTCGCGCCAGCTCATGCTCGCCGACGACCCCGGCGGGTGGTGATCCCCGCGCCGCCTTCCGAACCGAGGCGAGCGGCACCCCCATAGCATCCGCCCGATGCACGCCCAGCCGCCGATCGCCGAACTCGACCTCCCGCCGGGCGTCACCGACCTCATCTTCTACGGCGGCACCTTCGACCCGCCGACCCGCGCCCACATCGATCTGCCCGCCCTCGCCCGCGACGCTGTCCTGCCCGAGGCCATGCTCGTCTACATCCCCGCCGCCCGCTCGCCCCACAAGCCCGGCGGACCCGACGCGCCCGACGACGCACGCGTCGCGATGCTCGCCGCGGCACTCCAAGGCCGCCCCGGCGCACGCATCTGGACCGACGAGATCGACCGGGCCAAGGCCTCCGGCGAGCCGAGCTACATGGTCGAAACCCTCCGCCGCGCAAGAAGAGCCCTCGCAAGCAACCCCGAAGCAAGCAATCCAAACGCAACCAACCCAGCCGCAGCCAACACCAACTTCCGCCTGCTCATCGGCGCCGACCAGGCCCTCGCCTTCCACCGCTGGAAAGACCACGCCGAGATCGCCGAGCTCGCCGAACCCCTCGTCATGCTCAGAACGCCCAGCGAATCGGCCGACGACCTGCTCGATCAGCTCGCGAAAACCGACGCATGGACCAACGCCGAGCTCGAACGCTGGCGCTCCCGCATCGCCCCCGTCCCCACCATGGGCGTCAGCGCCACCGACGCAAGAGAAATCCTCAAAAGCCGCGGCTCAGACTCGAGCGCCCTCGAAACACTCCTCCCCGCCCCCGTCCTGGCCATCATCCGCAAACGCGGCCTCTACGGCATCAAGCCCTGAGCACTGCCCGCACTCTGGACGCCGATCTCTGAGCGCAGCGAAGAGTCGGGTCGATCTCATCAGAGCGCAGTTTGCCAAAAAGAATGACGGGCCCCGAAGGGCCCGCCTCTGGAAGTGCAAGACTCCGATAGCGATCAGTTGCAGGGGTCGACGAGCCCGTCGAAGATGTCCAGATCGTTCTGGGTCACCATGCCGTCGCCGTCGAGGTCGCCGTCGAGGTAGCCGCCGGGCTGGCCGAGGTTGGCGGCGATAATCGCACGGTCGGCCGCGGTGCGGTTGCCGTCGAGGTTGAAGTCGCCGAAGTCGGTGCCGAGCACGGTGCGGATGATGAAGCAGACATCCTTGATATCGACGACCATGTCGCCGTTCATATCGGCCGAGAGGTCCATGTTGATCGCGTCGATCAGGTCGAACCAGTCGCCGAAGTTGTCATAGACATAGAGAATGTCCTCGATGTCGATCACGCCGTCGGCGCCGGAGGGCTTGAAGCCGGGCGTGGTCCCGGTCGCCCCTGCGATGTCGGCCGCCGAGAAGCCGGGCTGATACTGCCCGCCGGTCGCGAGCGTGGTGCCGAAGAAGTTGTTGCCTCGCGGGGTTCCGAGAGTCTCGCTGGCCATGTCGATCCGGCGGAAGCCCTCGAAGCGGTCGAGCATTCCCGTGGTCGGGTCCAGCGCCAGGCCGTCGGCCCAGTAGCGGATGTCTTCATCGGTGAAGCTGCCGTCGCCGTTGAAATCACCGAGGATCTCGATCACCGCAAAGCCGCCGGCGGTGTTGCCGGCGCGGGTGTCGAGGTCGCCCGAGGCGGTGTCGCCGGTGTAGGCCGGGGCGTTCCAGGCCGGCCCGCCGTTGCGCTGCCGCCACGCGGCGACCATCTCTTGCGCATCGTCGAGGTCGCGGACACCGTCGCCGTTGAAGTCGCCCGCGATCCGGTTGCGCATGTCGAGGGGCTGGTCGTAGGCCACGGGGTCGCCGTTCTGGTTGATGTAGTTCGCGCCGTTGGCGACACCGTCGGAATACACGAAGCCCGAGGTGCGCCGGGGGTTCTGGCCGAGGCGTGTCGCGACGCCGAAACTCTGATACTCGGGGAAGTTCAGCACGCTGAGCAGACGCGAGGCGTCCTCGACATTCTGGTTGTACGCGGGGTTGGGGATGTAGACGCAGGGCTGGCTCGGGGCCGAGATATTGCGAGCCGCCGCCGTCAGCAGGAAGTTCGAAACCAGGAACTCCGCCGGGCTGAAGGTGTTCGCCGGCGCGTTGGGCACATCCACGAAGTTCTCGATCGACCGCGTGATGTTGTTGAGGTAGTCCGCCGCGGCCTTGTTGAACATCGGCGGGTTGCCGTTGTTGTCGCCGCCGTCGGCGACGGGCTCGGCACGCGGGTCGCCGATGTGGGCGAGCACGGCCGGGCCGATCACGCTGTAGCTGTTCTCATCGAACTGCACGATGTTGTCGAAGGTGGGGCGGGCGAAGACGGTGCCGCCATTGATGTCGTTCTGCAGCGCGAGGATCTCGAGCTGGCCGTTGACCAGCCAGCCGTTCGAGTCGCCGCGTTCGGCGCCCGAATAACCGACAGCGAGGCGATGCCGACGGACGGTGCCGTCCACGCGGCTCGACCCGCCCTTGTTCGTCGGCTGCCAGTTCGGCCCGAGCAGGTCAGCCTCGCTCGATGAAACCTGGTCGCCGATGTTGTCGCCGATACCGAACGAGGGATCGAGACAGATGCCGTTCATGACCGCGTTCCGCGTACCCGAGCCGATGTCGCGGGTGACGGCGACGAGATTCTCGCCGTTCAGCATGCGACCGGTCGCGAAAAGGTGACGCACCTCGGTGTAGGTCATCTGCTCATAGCCCGTGCCGAGATTCGTGATGAACGCCACCGGCGCCAGCGCGATCGAGGTGTCCACGATCGTGTTGACATCCGGCGGATTGTTGAAGTTCAGGGGCACCGCGCCGCGAGACGCCGCCAGGGGCAGCGGCTCGAGCGTCGGCAGGCCGTTGGTCTGCGCCGTCGGCGTGCCGTCGGGGTTGAGCGCCGGGCGGGGGTTGGTCCCGTAGCCGGGGCTGTTGGGCGCGGCGTTCGGGTTCGGATCGCCCGCGTCGTTGCGGACAGCCCACGACGAGGGCGTATCGAGCGGGGCAATGTCGATGAGGATGCCGCCGCCGGGCTGATTATCGCAATCGATGCGGAGGCCGAAACCCGTCGAGTCGCTCAGCTCGGCGCGGGCCGGGAGGCCGCCGGGGTTGGCGGGGTTGTAAGCGTTGTTGATGATCGTGGGGTTCGCCCAGACCAGCTCGCCGTCCCAGTACATCAGCTGACGCTCGGCCGTGTTCATTTCCGGCCCTGTCGCGTCGCCGATCGCGGGAACCTGGCCCCAGTTGACCAGATCGATAAAGCCGTTGACCGACCCCACCGACTGGTAGCTCACCGCCCACCACTTGTCGGCCGGGAAGCCCGTGGCGCAGGTGGCGAACGGGGCGAGGTTCTCAACGCTCGGCGTCGAGACGCCGTTCTTGTTCACATCGATGAAATCGTTCGTCGACGCGGGCGCGCGGAAGAACGCTTCCTGAAGCGTCGCGCCCGAAATGTTGATGATGTACGGCGGCTGGGGGTCGGTCGGCACGCAACCGGCAGCGAACAGCCCCAGGTAGTCGAAGAAGTCGTCGGCGTCGATCACCCCGTCGCCGTTGATGTCGGCGCGGGGATCGCCCGAGGCGAACAGGCTCAGAAAGAGGAAGAAGTCGTCGGCGTCGATCACGCCGTCACCATTGAGATCCGCCGGCCCGCAGTTCTGGGCCTGCACGACCGGCGTCACGCCAAGGGCGAGCCCGCAGACCGCGGCGATCTGAAACATCCGCTTCATTCTCATCACTTCTCTCCTGGCGGTGCGCCGTGCGATCGCGGCGCGGGTTGTGCGGACCGGCCCGGGACGCCCCGGGCGGATTCCGCCTCTGTTCACAATCCGTTGCCGAGTCCGGCTGGTCAGCCGAAAAGATCAGTTCGTGTTCCTGGGGTCGACGCGCTCGCCGCCGGTGATGCTGTAGAACCGGTCGCCCCACTCGCGCCCCTTCACGGTGTCGATCAGCTTCTTCCGCTCGACATGGCCGTCCATGTAGACGAAGTTCACGGTCCCGCCGGGGTGGTGACGCCCCACGGCGTTCAGCTGCGAACGGGCGCTGACGATCTCACCCGCGCCGAGTTCGCGGTCTTCCTTGATCCGGGTCTCTCTCGGGTAAAACCAGCTCACCACGCCGTCGCCGCGCACCGGCTCGTTGTACGGGTCGGTCCCCGCAGACCCGCCGATGAACGGCGTGATCGAGCGGTGGCTCTTGCTCACCCAGCTGCTCGGTGCGCCGCCCAGTCCGCCCTCAACGCTGCCGACCGACGACCAACTGTCGCGGTACAGAAACTCCGTCAGCAGGATCGTGTTTGATGTGAATGTGATCCGGGCGGGATCCACGAGCCGGTCACGCCGCCGGTTCCCGCGAACGCCGAACTTGTTCCGGGGAAACACCGCGGCGTTGCCCACAAACGCCAACCGCTTCACCTGCTGGTCCAGAGGGTCGGGCGCCAGCGCCGACCCCGCGTCGCCCACTTGCCCCAGCTCCCAGTCGTTGGGGTCAGAGCCCGGGTTGGTCGCGGGAGCGCCCCCGTTGGGCACCGCCGAAGACTCGAACGCGTTGCCCGGCACACGCCCGTCGTTGAACAGCATCCACGACCAGTGCAGATACCCCGTGTCCGGCGAGCCCGTGCCGATCTGGCGGCTCAGCGTCCACCGGTGCCCGCCCGCCACATCGGGGTACACATACGACGGCGGGATCACGCGGTAATCGATGGAGTAGCTCTCGACGCCCAGCGCCACCTGCTTCGCCTGCGCGCCGGTCCGCAGCGCACGCCCCTCGTTCCTCGCCCCCGCGAGGCTCGGCAACAGAATGCCGATGAGCACCGCGATGATCGCGATCACAATCAGAAGTTCGATCAGCGTAAATCCGTCCCGACTGCGATTTCGTTGCATGATGAGCACGCTCCGTACGCCGGCAGACCGACAGCGTGCCGGAAGCCTCAAACGGACCGCCGGTCGCAGCGTCTGCGCAACTGAGTTTGAGAAAAAGTCCTTCGGTCCTGTACTGTCCGCCAACGAGACCCGGACGACTCCGAGTTGATCGAAGCTTACCAGCCCGCGGCCCGCCCACAACTTCCGGACAGTCAAGGTTGTATGAGGATCTCATCAAGAGAACAAGCGTCGGTGACGACGCCTTCACGGTCACCGATAGCCGTCCCGCAACGCCGCACAGCTTTATTTACAAAGGCGAGCCCCGAATCGGGTATCCGCTTGTTTACTCGTCTGATCGCCCGCCCGCACCCCGGACGCCGACCTCAGATCGCAGCGATGAGCCGGGTCCGATCCACACAAAAGACCGTGGCACGGGCGTCCCGCCCGTGCGAAAGCGCTGTCGCTCATTCCGCCCACGCTCAATCGCACCATCGCTCCAAGCCCGAGCGGACTTCGTCCCACATGACGCCGACCTCTGAGCGCAGCGAAGAGTCGGGTCCATCACGCGGTCAACATCCCGACCGTGCAAACGCGATGCACGGCCTAAGCGCCGGTTACATCCCAGTCGCGTTCATCCGCAAACCATCGCCTTTGTACTTACCCCGCCCCCGCCAACACCCTCCGCCCCCGCATCGCGCCCCAAACCCTCCCGATCCCCAAAACCGCTCCCAAGAGCACGAACCCGAAAACCAGCCCGTTCACGATCAGCCCCGGCCTGATCTGCGTCGGCGTCATCCTCCCGCGCCAGCCCACGGCGTACCCCGGCGTCTCGACCATCCGCCGACCCTCGTACACCTCCGTCCCCGTCAGCGCAACCAGCGGCCACCCGAACCCGCGGCTGATCGAGCTCCGATCCGGCCCCGGCAACATGACCCAGCCCGGAACGACGCCCTCTTCAACAGGCTGGTTGTCGAGAAAGAGCTGGGGCGGATCCGGCGTCGTGTCGTACTGGCGGATCCCAAACCCAGACGACTCCACGAGCACCCATTGCCGCGAGCCGTCATCGACCAGCACAAACCGATCGGGCATCAGCGCGCCGGGCGCCGGCGCAGTTACACCAAAAAACATCGCCTGCAACGCCGCCAACGAGACACCCGCGCCGAGGCAGACCACCACCAGCACAGCCAGCTTGAGATTCGTCTTCCCGTTCTTCATGCTCATGGCCTCTCCGTGCCTTCCCGCTCGGGCTTGGGGTTCTCTGTGCGGTCGCGTTGCAACACGAACGCGCCCTGTATCCTCGGCGTCACCCCGATGGGCCTATCGACCGCTCGAATCGCGCCCGTGTCGTGGTTCAGGCGGTACAAGCGCCCGCTCGTCCAGCCGCCGATGAGGAACCGCTGGACCAGCGGCATGTACATGCACGAAACCAATCCGCTTCGATGCCCTCGGACCGTCCGCAGCCCGCCCGGCAGACCCGTGATCGAGTCCCATGTCACTTCGCCGTCGACCAGGCGCGCGTACTGCCAGCGCTCGCGCCCGTCCACCGTCCATTCGCGGACGATCGGCGTCGTCGCCGACGCGTTCTCAAGGCGCGAGACAAGGCCGGGCCTGACCTCTTCCACGGTCGCGCCATCACGACCAAACCGCACCAAGTGCCCTGACGAGAGCAATGCCGTCGAATCATCGAACCACGCGATGCGGAGGTTCCTGGCCGAACCGATCTTCACGCTCTGATCGTGCCTTCGGAGCGAAGGCGCCGGCCCGCCTGTCTCCACACGCCCGAGGTACGCGGTCTGCGTGCGGTCGCCCGCCCACACGGCATGCCCCGCCGGCGAAAAGCTGGCCGCGAGAATCAATGTCCGACCCTCGGCCCCGAAATCGATCTCGTGGAACGCTTGCCCGTCCCACACAATCGCCTCAACAGGTCCGTCGGGGCGGACCTTCCGCCCGACGATCACCGGCCACGAGGACGACTCCGCCAGCACCTCCTCAAACCCCCTGTCGCCGACATCGTGCCGCACGACCTCGCCGTCATCGCCGACGACCAACACCTGCGGCACAAAGTCCTCCACCGGGATCGTCTCGATGTCCTTCATCTTCTGGTAGCTGTTTCTTTGCGCGGGACCGATGTAGAGCGAGCTGTCGCCGACAAAGCCGACTTGGCGATGGTGCCATTGCAGATCCACAAAGACCGACCTTCCGCGCTCCCGGTACGGAACGCCCGTGGCGTCGGCCAGACGCGCCGCGACGCCGAACTCGACCGGCTTGTCGGACGGCAGCAGTCGCAACGAACGGGCCGTCCCCGACATCTCCACGGTGAGGTACACCGGCTCGTCACCCGCCCCGGGCGCCGCACCGCGAACACCCGCCGCCGGCGCGGCAATCGAGCAGACGCAACAAAGCAGGAACATCGCCGACTTCAAGATCATCGCAAGCTCCCTCGACCGGCCCGAACCAGACCGCCCGCCCCAGCCTACCGAAGCAAGCCCCAAACCACAAGAAAAACGCCGGCAAGCAAAGAGCTCACCGGCGAAAGGCCCCAAAGGCGATGTCTCTCCGTCTCTCCCTCTCTCCGTCTCTCTCCCGCCCCTCCGTGCCTAAGTCCCTCCGTGCCTTCCCCTCACCCAATCGCCTTCTTCAACGCCTCCGCCTTGTCCGTCTTCTCCCAGGTGAAGGTGTCGTACGACGCCGTCGAGCCGTCGACTTTGGTCCGCTCGACCTTCCCGGGCACGCGACCGAAGTGGCCGTGACGCGCAGACGGCGTGTAGATCGGCGCTTTCAGACGCAGCGTCTCGATGATCCCCCGCGGCGTCAGCGGGAACACCTCACGCACCGCACGAGCGATCTTCTCCGGCGCAACCTCGTTCGTCCCGCGGCAATCCACAAACACGCTCGTCGGCTCGACCACGCCGATCGCGTAGCTCAGCTGCACCTCGCACTCCTCGGCCAGACCCGCAGCCACGATGTTCTTGGCGATGTACCGCGCCATGTACGCGGCCGAGCGGTCGACCTTCGTCGGGTCCTTCCCGCTGAACGCCCCGCCCCCGTGACGACCGCGCCCGCCGTAGGTGTCGACGATGACCTTCCGCCCCGTCAGCCCGACATCGCCGTGCGGCCCGCCGATCTCGAAGCGCCCCGTCGGGTTCACATGCACCGTGATGTTGTCGTTCCACCACTCCCCGAGCACCGGCTTGAGGATCTCTTGGACGCACGCCTTCTTCAGATCGTTCTGACGCTCGTTCCACATCGGACCGTGCTGCGTCGAGAGCACCACCGTGTCCACACGCACCGGCTTGCCCGCGTCGTCGTACTCGACGGAGATCTGACTCTTGGCGTCCGGACGCAGCGCCTCGATCACCTTCTCCCGGCGCACCTTCGCCTGACGCTCGACGATCCGGTGCGAAAGCTGGATCGGCAGCGGCATCAGGTCCGGCGTCTCTTGGCACGCAAAGCCGAACATCATCCCCTGGTCGCCCGCGCCCTCCTTGTCAACACCCAGCGCGATGTCCGGGCTCTGCTTCTTGATGGAAACAAGCACGGCGCACGACTCGGCGTCGAACCGCATGTCGCTGGAGGTGTACCCGATCTCCCGGATCGTCTCGCGCACCACATCGTCGATCTCGACATACGCGTCGGTCGTCACCTCGCCGGCGACCACCGCCATCCCCGTCGAGACCAAGGTCTCGACCGCCACGCGCGAATTCGGATCCTCCGTCAGCATCGCGTCCAGGATCGAGTCGGAGATCTGGTCGGCCACCTTGTCGGGGTGCCCCATCGAAACGGACTCGGAGGTAAACAGGTGCGAAGGCATTGAGGCTCCTTGGCTCTTGGCGGCGCACGGCCGGGTGTTGCTTGATCCATTCATCCGGATCTTTGGATGAATGCCGGTCGCTAGTCTAGCACACCTTCAGCCGCCAAGGCCACAAATCAGGACCAAACACGCGCCCACGCCCAGCCCACGCCGCACCCCCGAGCCCGATACCCTCTCCCCATGCCGAACACGAGTCAGCCCGGGCCCGGTCTCACCTACGCCGCTGCGGGCGTCGACCTCGACAAATACGACTCGTTTATCCGGACCATCGGCCCGATGATCCGACGCACCCACACCCCCCGCGTCATCGACAACCCCGGCGGCTTCGCCGGCCTCTTCCGACTCGACTACAACGAGCAACTCTTTAAACGCAACTACAAAAACCCCGTCCTCGTCGCCTGCACCGACGGCGTCGGCACCAAGCTCAAGCTCGCCCAGCAGCTCAAAATCTACAACACCGTCGGCATCGACCTCGTCGCCATGAGCGTCAACGACCTCATCGTCCAAGGCGCCGAACCCCTGTTTTTCCTGGACTACATCGCGATCCAGGCCGTCGACAAGGCCCGCGACGCCGCGCTGCTCGAAGGCATCGCCAAAGGCTGCGAGATGTCCGGCGCCGCCCTCCTCGGGGGCGAGACCGCCGAAATGGGGGATCTTTACAAGCCCGGCGAATTCGACCTCGCCGGCTTCGCCGTCGGCGTCGTCGAGCTCCACAGGGCCACCGACCCCCTGCGCGTCCAGCCCGACGACATCGTGCTCGCCCTCGCCTCCGACGGCGTCCACTCCAACGGCTACTCCCTCGTCCGCAAGATCATCGAGCACGCCTCCCTCGACCTCGAAAAGACCTACCCAGACCTCGACCCCGAGAAAACCCTCGGCGAGGTCCTGCTCACCCCGACCCGCCTCTACGCCCGCCCGATCGTCCGCCTCCAGCGCAGTTATCGGGTTAAAAAGGTCATCTCGGGCATGGCCCACATCACCGGCGGCGGCCTCGCCGACAACCTCGCCCGCGTCTTGCCCGACAAGGTCGACGCCGAGCTCGTCAAAGGCTCGTGGGACATCCCCCCGGTCTTCGGCTTCCTGCAGAAGCACGGCCGCGTCGAGGACGCCGAGATGGCCCGCGTCTTCAACATGGGCGTCGGCTACTGCGTCATCGTTCGACCGACTTTCGCCGCCTCGGTCACCCGACGCCTTGAGCGCCTCGGCGAGCGGGTTTTCCAGATCGGTCGGATTGTCGAGGGTGGGGGGACGGTCCGGGTGGTCGACGCCTGACGACGCCCCGCCCGCAGGGCGGGCTCAGGACACACCCTGCCGGGAGCCGATTGAACCCACCGGCGGCGCCCCGGGCGCCGCGAGCCAACCAAACCTCCGCATCGAGCAAAGAATCAGACCATGCCACGCGATATCCCAGTCGGCAACGGCGACCTCCTGATCACCTTCGACCGCCACTACCGCATCAGGGACCTCTTCTACCCCTATGTCGGGCGGTACAACCACTCCCTCGGCCATGTCCAGCGCTTCGGCGTCTGGGCCGACGGCAAATTCGCCTGGATCGAAGACGACGAGTGGGAACGCGAGGTCCGCTACAAGGCCGACACCCTCGTCACCGATGTCCGCCTCGTCCACAAGGGCCTCGAACTCGAGCTCCACTGCGCCGACGCGGTCGACTTCCACGAGCCGGTCTATTTCCGCAAGGTCGTCGTCCACAACCTCGCCGACCGCCCGCGCGATGTCCGCGTCTTCCTCCACCTCGACCTCTCGATCGCAGAGAACGCCGTCGGCGACACCGCCAACTACGACCCCTCCACAAGCGCCGTCATCATCTACAAGCAGGACAACTACTTCCTCGTCAACTGCTGCGACCAGCACAAGTGCGGCATCGACCACTGGGCCATCGGCACCAAGCGGCTCGGCGGCGCAGAAGGCACCTGGCGCGACGCCGAAGACGGCAAGCTCGGACGCAACGCCATCAGCCAGGGCTCCGTCGACGCCACCGTCGGCTTCAACCTCCAGATCCCCGCCAAGGGCGAGGGCCACCTGCACGCATGGATCGCCTTCGGCCACGCCTACGACGAGGTGAAGGACCTCAACCGGCGCATCCTCGAAACCGGCCCCGAGCGCATGCTCGGACGCACCGAGGCGTACTGGAAGCTCTGGTGCCGCAAGGAGCCCGTCGACACCACGCCCCTGCCCGAGCATGTCCGCGACCTCTTCTACCGCTCGCAGCTGGTGATGCGCACGCAGATCGACAACCGCGGCGCCATCATCGCCGCCAACGACTCGGATGTCACGCAGTTCGGCGGCGACCACTACTCGTACTGCTGGATGCGCGACGGCGCCCTCGTCGCCTACGCCCTCATCCTCGCCGGCCAGAGCGAGCTCTCGCGCAGCTTCTTCCGCTACAGCGCCAAGTGCATCGGCGACCAGGGCTACTTCCTCCACAAGTACTCGCCCACCGGCGCACTGGCATCAAGCTGGCACCCGTGGATGCTCGACGGCCAGCGCGTGCTGCCCATCCAGCAGGACGAGACCTCGCTCGTCGTCTGGGCGCTCCGCAAGCACTTCGAGACCTTCCGCGATGTCGAGTTCGTCAAGCCCCTCTACGAGCAGCTCGTCGCAAGGCCCGCAGAGTGGATCCTCGAATACCGCGACCACAACGGCCTGCCCCTGCCGAGCTGGGACCTCTGGGAAGAACGCCGCGGCATCCAGACCTTCACCGTCGCCTCGACCATCGGCGCCCTCAACGCCGCCGCCGCGTTCGCACGCGACTTCGGCGAACTCGACAGGGCCGCCGCCTTCAAGGAAGGCGCCGAGCGTATGCGCGGCGCCATGAAGCGCCACCTCTTCAACGAACAGGCCGGACGCTTCGCACGCCTCGCCGTGCCCAACGAGGACGGCACCTACCGCCTCGACATGACCTGCGATTCGGCGAACTTCGCCCTCTTCGCCTTCGGCGCGTTCGAGGCCAACGACCCCAAAATCATCGAGGAGATGCGCCAGCTCAAAGAAGCCCTCTGGATCAAGACCGACATCGGAGGCTGCGCACGCTACCAACGCGACTACTACCACCAGATCGAACGCAACGATATCGAAAAGGTCCCCGGCAACCCGTGGGTCATCTGCACCCTCTGGCAGGCCCAGCACGCCATCGAGGTCGCATCGAGCGTCGACGAACTCCGCAAAACAGTCATGCCGTACCTGGAATGGTGCGTCCAGCGGGCCGATCCCTCGGGCGTCATGGCCGAGCAGTTCCACCCCTACACCGGCGACCCCATCTCCGTCAGCCCGCTGACCTGGAGCCACTCGACCTTCGTCGTCGTCTGCCTCCACTACCTGCGCAAGCACGCCGAGCTCACCGGCAAGCCGATGTTCAAGCCCGCCGCCGACTTCGCCACCGCCTGATTCTGAAAGAACGGGCGCAGGGCGCGGGGAGCCGGGCGCAGAAGTGGCTTCGCTTTGCGGACGAGACTTGCGTGCAGGCTCGGGTTCGCGTCCTGGGTTGAACGCTTGGTTTCAGGCGATCAGGAACAAGAGACAAGCCGCGGCCGAAGGCCGCCTCCACCCCAGCGCCCCGCGTCCAACACCCAGCGCCCCAGCCCGATCACCCCTGCCCGGCGAGCATCGCCTCGGCGAGTTTGTCCTCATCGGTCTCGGCTTCTGACGGCTTGGCGGCCTTGACGCCGCCCATCGCCTCGATGCGGTCCTTCAGGTCACCGATGAAGCTGACGCGGATCCCGAAGTTCTCGCCGACCTTCACCGCGTTGCCGCAGCCGATCGCCTTGTTGTTGACCATCAGGTCCAACTCCTCGTCGGCGTGCTTGGGCAGCTCGACGATCACGCCCGGGGCGAGGGCGACCACATCGGCGAGGGTCATCGTCCGCTCACCGAGACGGACGACCACCGGGACCTCCAGCTTCAGAATCGATTCCAGATCGGCCATACCGACTCCATCGACCGACCCGCCCCCCGGGTTCAGGGCGCAGCGCCGGACAGACGGCCTTTGCCGCAAACCGGGTGCCACACCATGCACTGAGCGGCCGTCAGCTTGGGTCGTTTTATCCGCACCCGGTGTCGAGTCGGCTCAGTTTGTTGAGCCGGGGCCGATTTTATGAGCCTCTTCGAGCATCGAATTCCAGGGCGAGGGATCTCGCTGCATCAGCTCAAGCATGCGGCGGCCCCAGGTTGGTGGGGGCTGGACCCCTTGCTCCCAGTTCCGGAGTGTCGACGGTGACACGCCGAGCAGCCGCGCAAAGACGGCCTGACTCGCCCGGAACGACCGCCGAACCTCCCGGACCTCTTCTGCCGTGAACGGCTTCGGATCAAGCCGCAGTTCGACGGTCCGCACCGTGAACCGCTGTTCGATCGGAACGCCATCGCGGAGCGCGTCGCGAAACTCGGTCAGCCCCTCGATGATCCCATCCGCGATCCGGCGATCGCTTCGATCGTCATTGTCCTGCCGTTGGGCCATGCGTTCCGCTCCGTTTCACCCTCGTTCAAGCCTGTGCCGCAGGTACCGGTCGATCTCTTCGAGCAGCGATCGAATCGACTGCGTCTCCCGAGGCGTGAGCGTCAGTTTCTCACTCTTGCCGTACGCGGTCACGAGCACGACGGTGCCCGCCATCGGGAAGTACGCGTAACAAACTCTCGCGGAGGCCCGCTTGCCGACATTCGTGCCGTGTCGGCTGAATCGCAGCTTCCGCAAGCCTCCCGTGCCCGGCTCGACAGGGCTCCGAGAGGGATCGATCTGGATCGCCATCTCCAGCGCCCGAAGGTCGTTGTCGTCGCACCCCAGCCGCGCCCACGCCCGGACGAACGGATCCAGTTGCACGAATGTAAGCCAGCTCTTCGGATCGTTCAGCCGCACCTGTGCGCCCCCGCTCGCCAGCGTGTTCAGCAACCCGACTGCAAATGAGTTCGGCCAGATCGCGCATCGACACCAAGAACTATACCAAGAAATGGTACAGAATCAAGACCGAACGACGATATCGAGTGCGAACTGCCTGTTATCGGGCTTTAGCCGTACCGCCCGACGATCAGCGTCACATTGTGCCCGCCGAACCCGAAGGTGTTGTTCATCGCGTACCCGACGGCACGCTCCTTCGCTTCCTTCGCCACCAGATCGATGTCGAACTCCGCGTCGGGCTCTTCGAGGTTGATGGTGGGGGCCACGACGCCGTCGCGGACGGCATGGATGCAGGCGATCAGCTCGACCGCGCCCGACGCCCCGAGCGCGTGCCCGTGCATCGACTTGGTCGAGCTCATCATCAGCTTCCCGCCGGCGCTCTGCTTCGCGTGGTCGCCGAAGACCTTGGCGACCGCGGCCACCTCGGCCTTGTCGCCCAGGGGCGTCGCCGTGCCGTGGGCGTTGACATAGCCGATCTGATCCGGGTTCAGGCCCGCGTCTTCCAGCGCCCAGCGCATCGAGCGTGCGGCGCCCATCCCCTCGGGGTCCGGGGCGGTGATGTGCCCCGCGTCAGAACCGTTGCCCGCCCCGACCAACTCGGCCAGGATCGGCGCCCCGCGGGCCTTGGCATGCTCCTCGGTCTCGAGCACATACATCGCGGCGCCCTCGGCCAGCACGAACCCGTCCCGAGAGACATCGAACGGGCGTGACGCGGTGGGGGCGTCCTTGTGCGGGCTCAGGGCCTTCATGGTCATGAACGCGCCGACGCAGAGTGGCGTCACCGCCGCCTCGCACCCGCCGGCGACCATCACATCCGCCCGGCCTAGACGCATCTGCTCGACCGCGTCGCCGATCGCGTGCCCGGAGCTGGCGCACGCCGTGGCGTGGGCCGTCGCCGGGCCCCGCAGCCCGTAGCGGATCGAGATGTTTCCCGTCGTCGCGTTGATCATCAGGCGCGGGACGGTGAAGGGGCTCATCCGGTCCGGGCCCCGGCTCATGAGGACTTCCTTGCCCTCCTCGATCGTCAGGATGCCCCCGATCCCAGAGCCCACGATCACGCCGCAACGCTCGCTGTTCTCACGAGCGAAATCGATGCCGGAATTGGTGACCGCCTGATGGGCCGCGGCCAGCCCCAGCAGGGTGTTGCGGTCAAGCCGCTTGACTTCCCGCTTGTCGCACGCTCCGGCATCGACGGGGTCCCAGTCCTTGACCTGACCGGCGGCGTGGACGGTCCACTTGCCCGCGTACAGATCGAAAGCGGGCCCCTCCAGCGGGGAGATGCCGCTGCGACCCTCGCGCATCGCCTCCCAGGTGGAAGGGGCGTCGTGGCCGAGGTTGGTCACGGCGCCGTAGCCCGTGATCACGATCCTCGTCGATGGAGTGCGCGGGGTGCTCATCGCATCTCCGGCCCTTAAGGGGGGTCAGCGGGGTCAGTTGGCCCCGCGGGCGTTCTTGATGTAGTCGATGGCGTGGCCGACCGTCTTCATCTTCTCGGCCTCTTCGTCGGGCACCGAGGTCTCGAACTCGTCCTCGAACTCCATCACGAGCTCGACGAAGTCCAGGCTGTCGGCGTGCAGATCGTCCACGAAACGGGTGTCGCGGCTGATCTTGTCTTTCTCCGCGCCCATCTGCTCGGCGACGATCTCGATCACCTTCGATTCAATCTCTTGTTCGGTCACCATTGGATCTCCAAAGAGGTCGTTCGCGGGCCCTGGCCGAGGCCCCTGACCGGCGTTCTTTCCGGTCGGACCGCCGACACCCCGCTTCCAAGGCGGCGATTCTACCCGCCGCCCCGCTCGCGGGGCAACGAGCACCGATCATGCCGCCAAGATGCCCATAAATCCTCCGCCGGACCGCATAACGGGCGAGCCTGTCCGGCTGTCGCGGCTGTGACGGGAAGCCCGCCTTCGCACGCCCCGCCGACGAACCCCACCGTTCAGCCCGCCGTACCGTCAGTCGATCCTCGCCCCGGCCGGCAACAGCGGCCCGGACCGTCCAATGGCCCCAAAAACAGGGCCCCGGGCCTCCCACAGACGCGAAAGACCGGGAAGAGGTGAGAGATGTCGGAATTGCCCCTTGAGCCCAAAGCCTTCGCCGAGACCGTCGCCGGCATGCTCCGCCGGATCCAGCCCGCAGCGGCTGTCGAGCTCGCGGGCCCCCGCGAACTCTCGGTGAACGGACGCCGCCTCGACCTGGAAAATCTCTTCCGGATGGTCGCCCAGGAGCCGGATCGGGGTCTGGAGATCGCCGAGCACTACCTCGAACAGCTCTTCGCCGGCGACGCCGTCCAGCTGGGCGATATGCCCTTCGAGCTGGCCAAGCCCCGGATCATGCCCAGGATCCAGCCCGAGAGCATCTTCGAGCACCTCTCCCGAGAACTGGTGGCCCATGTCCCCTATGTGAACGGGACGGTCATCGTCTTTGTCACCGACCTCCCCCAGATGACCATCAGCATCACCACCGAGCAGGTGATCCGCTGGGGCGTCACCCCCGAGGACCTCGAACTCATCGCCCGGGAGAACCTCGAACGCTACGCCCCGGAGCTGGAGGTCCGCCTCGTCGAGTCCAAGGAAGGCGGGCGGGCCGCGATCGTCTCCGAACAGGACGGCTACGACGCCGCGAGGCTCCTGCTCTCGGGCCTGTACGAACGCCTGGCGCCCCAGCTCGGCGGGGACTTCTATGTCGCCACGCCGGCGCGGGACATGTTCGTCGCGATGAGCCGCGGACCGGGCGATTTCGTCAACCGCCTGCGCGATCGCGTCAGCCAGGACTACGAGCGCCTGCCCTATCCGATCACCAGCGAGCTGTTCTATGTGACGCGTGACGGCGTCGCAGGCACGCTGGGCCTGGCCGCCTGATCTGCCGACAGACGGGCCGCCTCACGCGGCTCGGCCAGCAACACGATTTCGGCTCCAGGAGAGGCCGGCCGGAGGAACCGGCCGGCCTCTTTCCTTGTCACGCCGGACCCGGGCTTCATCGGCTCAAGCGCGGGCGATACCATCGCTCCCCGTGATCCTCCTCGTCGACAACTACGACAGTTTCACATGGAACCTCGTCCAGCGATTGGGCGAGCTCGACCCCTCGATCGAGCTCGGTCGCGACCTGCTCGTCGTCCGCAACGACGCGATCACGCCCGACGAGGCCGAAGCCCTCGACGCCGGGCGGGGTCCGAGCCACCTCCTGATCTCACCCGGTCCCTGCACACCCGCCGAAGCCGGCGTCTGCCCCGCGATGATCGAGCGGTTCGCCGGTCGCATCCCCGTCCTGGGCGTCTGCCTCGGCCACCAGTGCATCGGGGCGCTGCACGGCATGCCGGTGGTCCGCCACACCGTCCCGGTCCACGGCAAGACCAGCCTCGTCCACCACGACGACCGGGGCGTCTTCGCCGGGATGCCCAACCCCTTCCAGGCGACGCGGTACCACTCGCTGGTCGTCCCGCTGGAGGCGGCGCAGGCGGCCGGCGAGCGGGGCTGGGCCGTCAGCGCCTGGACCGACGAAGAACTCCCCGGCGGCGAGTCCCGGCGCGTGGTCATGGGCCTCCGCCGGGTCTGGGAAGATGCCGATCGTCCCCGTCAGCCGCTCGAAGGCGTGCAGTTCCACCCCGAGAGCTTCATGACGCCCGAGGGGCCGCGGCTGCTCGCCAATTTTCTGGCCATGGGCGACAGGCCCAGAACCCCGCTCGCCTCCTACGCTCCGCAGCCATGATCGACCCGGCCCCGACAACCTCGATCGACCCCCGCCTCGCACGCGGCCTGCTCCTCGAGCGAGGCTCGGAGGTCGCGGGCAAGCCCGACCACATCGTCTTCGGCACGCACAACAACAACTACCAGCTCCACCTCAAGCCGACCGAGCCGGTCGACACAGAGGTCGGCAAGAAGCTCATCGGGACCATCCGCGTCGACGCACGCAAGATCGACCGCGTCCACACCGGCGGCCGATTCATCGAGCCGGTCTACGGGCGCCCGAGGCGTGTGCAGGGCACGGTGGTCGCCATCACCGACGAAACAGTCGTGGTCGACGCGGGGATCAAGATCCACCTCCGCCCGACCGAGCGCGACCAGCAGCCTTCGGACTTCAAGCTCGGCGAGCTTGTCGGCTGCGATGTCCACGCGGGCGCGTCGTTCACTCCGGCGGGCTGAGGCGATCATCCCTTATTGGACCTTGCGGGGAGCCGAATCTCCGTGACGCCGCTGGGCGTTGCGGGGCTGTGTCGTTACGCTGTGCACTGAACCCCCGCCGGTTTCCCCGCCGGTCAGAGCAGAGAAGAGGTCTGTGATGCGTCGAGTGGTCTGTGCCGGTCTTCTGGTCTCGCTGTCGCAGGCCGCGTCGGCGAACAACTTCACCAACAACATCATGATCACTGGCTACTGGCCCCCGACCAACAACATGGTCCGCGACTTCAGCCCCAACCCCGATCAGAACAACGGGCAATGGCTCGGCGGCAACTGGGAAGGCCGTGGGTACAACATCTACTCCTACTTCCCCGAGTTCCCCGGCCAGACCGGCCCGAACTGGGGCAAGGGCGTCGGCGACTTCGAGGTGGACTATCAGAAGACCTCGGCCGACTGGCACCGCATCACCGACCAGATCAAGCCCGTCGCGATCATCACCTTCAGCCGCGCCCAGAACAACTTCGAGTGGCGCCTCGAAGGCGGCAACCGCATGTACGCCGAGAGCCAGTGGACGCCCGACTACCAGGCGCCCACGCGACCCGGCAATGACCTGCCGATCATGCAGGCCCTCGCGCCGGGCACCGAGCTGTTCAGCACGCTGCCGATCCCCGAGATCATGGCCAATGTCGGCGCGCAGGTGCCCGGCGTCAATCCGACGACCGTCCCCATCGACAACGGGCGCTTCCTCTCCAACTTCATCGGCCTGCACGGCAACTGGTACCACGAGCTCAACAACGACCCCGGCGCCGAGTTCCGCAACTTCGCCGCCGGGCACATCCATGTCGGCTACGCGATGAGCCCGCAGCAGGCGCTCGACGCGACGCTGGTCACGCTCCGCACGCTGACAGATCATCTGGACCTCATCGGCGCGCCCGCGCCCTCATCGGCCGCGGCGATCGCGATCGGCGGGCTGATGCTCGCAAGACGCAGACGCACGGCCTGAGAAATCGCGTTGGTCAAGGACCTGTGGCCGGGGCCGGCCTAGCAGTCCCGCAACTCCGCCTCCCGCTTTCCCGTACCCTTGTTCGATGACCCGCGGGCGATATCTCGTGCTCGGGGCGGACCGCAAGAGCGGCGAGCCCCGGAAGATGCTCATCGAGGCCAAGTCGCCCGAGGCGGCGCGGTCCTTCGCCGAAAGCCGCGGGATGCTCATCAGCGTGGTCGAGACGCGGAGCGCCCCCGAACAGGACGCGCCGGCGCCCGATCTGCCGCCCCAGCCTGCCTCCGCACCAGTGAAAGCCGCGGCCGAGGGCGCCTCGTCACCCCGCCCGATCCCGAAACCCAGGCCCCGCCCCGAGCCCGAAGCGCCCTCCGATCACGGTCCCCAGCCCGAGCCGCCCGAGCCCGATGCCCCACCCAGAGAGTGGTCAGACGAACGCATCGGCGAGAACCGGCGCGACGGCCTGCGCACCGTCTTCCGACTCTCATCGAAAACGCCCGAGATCGAGCCGCTGGAAGATGAAGAGTTGCTCGAAGTCTTCGACCCGTCGTTCCGCGAGATGGGAGTCCTGCGGTCGTGGCTCGGGCGTTCGCGGCGCATGGTCGTGACCTCACGCCGCGTCGTGGTGATCGAACGCCGGCGCGGGCTGGACAACATCCGCGAAGCGCTGCACGAAAGCAGCGAAGGCGTCGAGGCGGCCGGAGGGATCCGCTGGCTGCTGCTCGTGCCGGGGTTGCTCCTGCTCTCGCAGCCCCTGTTTTTCGGCTTCGGCGGGCTGGTCGGCATCCGGCTGATCGCCGAGCTGGTCGAGCTGACGGTGGGGCAGGCGGCTTCGACGCAGGCCGCACACGACGCGGCGGTGTACGCCGTCATCGGGTTCTCGGGCGCCATGCTGCTCTTTGCAATCCTGCTGGTCTTCTCCGCGTTTGAGAGGCGGATCGGGATGCGGACGCCCAGCGGGTTTGTCGGCGTCCGCGTGCGAAGAATCGGCCCGTCGGAGACCTCGACGCTGGTCGGCGCGATGGTCAGCGCCCGCGAGATACGACGGGAGAAGGCGTGATGAAAGCCGCATGGATCGCGATGTTCGCTGTCTTGCTCTCGGCCGTCTCGGGGAGCGCCGGCCCGGGCTGCCGCGTCGTCCCGCCCGAGTCCATGTCCGCCTCCGAGCACGGCTTCGCCTTCGTCAACAGCTACGAGTGGACGCCCCCGGGCGGGTGGGCGCGTCTGCCCTTCCGCCACCGCTACGGGCTCTGCGGCGGGATGTCGCTGCTTTCGATGGACCATTTCCACGCGGGGGTCGAGCCTCCGAGCGTGTCGGTCACCCCGGGCCCCGGCGACCCGCTCTTCGAGCGGATCCTGCTGCGTCAGGCCGATTCGATGGGGTTCCTCGGGCGGCGCACGCTCCGCTACCTCGCATGGATGGGCCTGCCCGAAGAAGGCGAGGGGGGATCGCAGGCCGCGACCGCTCGCGCATTCGCCGAGATGCTGCCCGATCTTCAGCGCGGCGAGCCCGTGGCGCTGGCGTTGATCTATGTCGGCTTCGCCGACCGCGGCGCGATCTGGCACAACCACCAGGTCGTCGCGACGGGCGTGACAAACTCCGGCGGCGTCTACACCCTCTCGCTCTACGACCCCAACTTCCCCGGCAACGACAATGTCTCGCTCGTGCTCCGGCCTTCGCGCGACGGCTACGAGACGACGCAATGGATCGGCCCGCATCGCCAGCGCCATGTGCGGGGATTTTTCAGAACGCCGTACCTGCCGGGTGATGTTCAGTAGCGCAGTGGTCATGTGGCACTGGCGGCTTGTCCGCCAGTGTTTTCTGTCGCTGACTGTTCCATCGAGCGGGACACTGGCGGACAAGCCGCCAGTGCCACAGGGTGCAAGCGCATGGTGGCCCGGCTCGCCGAGCCGGGTTCTACCTGGGCTCGTGGCACAGGCGTCTCGCCTGTGGCTACCAATACTTTCGGCTTCGAAGCGGAGCAGACAAAGTGAAACCGGCGCGCGGCGACGCACTGCTTCAGCGCGTTCGCACGGGCGGGACGCCCGTGCCACGGTCGGGCTCGGTAACGATCGGAAGCCGCGTGCAGCTGATCGAACACCCGGCTCGGCGAGCCGGGCCACCCAGAGCGCCATCTCGGACCTCACCGAAACACACGCTCCAGCCTCGCGCCGGGATAGAAGTGCCCGAGCATCTCTCTCCACGAGTGTCCCTCTCGCGCCATCGCCTCGGCGCAGAACTGGCACATACCCACGCCGTGCCCGAAGCCCCTCCCGGCGATGACGGTTCGGTCGCCCCGGATCGCGACGCCGAGGTCTCCGCTGCGGACGCTGCCCGGGCCGACGCGCAGGCCCGGCGGCTGCGTGTTCAGCGCGATCCGCAGGTTTTCGGCGGTGATCGTGTAGCTCCCGTCCCGATCGTCGGTGATCGTGAACTGCGCGGGGCGTCCGGCCGCGTTGATGAGCGAGGGCTCGATCGAGACGGGTCTGCCGAGGTTGCGCAACGGATCGTCGCGGCCGCGCGCCCAATGGCGCAACTGCTCGCGCACGATCCCCGTCTCGCGCTCGACCTCCCAGCGGTAGACCGGCGAATGGGCGCAGAAGTGCGCGCGCTCGCGGGCGCGCAGGGGCGGGGGGATGCGGTCGTCCCGACCGGGCCATGTCTCGGCGGCGCCCGCGGGCCGGCCGCCGCAGGTGCTGGCGTAGTACGCGTGCATCACGTTTCCGGCGTGGGTGAGCACGAGGCCACGGGTGGTGTCGGTCGCCCTGAGCGCGCGTTCGAGCGTCGCCCGCCCTTGGAAGACCTGGTCCATCTGCGTGTTCTCGACATCGAACGCCCGGCCGCGGCGGCGCTCCATCTGCGCCATCGCGTAGGAGCGGGCGGCGACCGCTTGGACGCCGAAGGTGTCCTCGGGCCAGTGGCTGTAGAGCTCGGCCGCGATGACGCCGGCGATATAGGTCTCGATCGGGACGCGGACGATCGCGTTGATCGCGCCCTCTCCGCCCTCGCGCTTCACCGGGCTGAGCCAGAGCGAGCCGGTCAGCAGCGCGTCGCCCACGCGGAGGTCTTCCAGCCACGCGCAGCGGACACGGACGGTCGCGCCCGGCGGAAAGGCGGCGCCGACGCCCTCCGGCCCGGTCAGCAGCAGGCCCCCGTCCTGCACGATTGCGCGCACGGGGGCGGTCAACGCCGTCAGGTCGTCTCCCGTCGACGAGGCGAGCACCCAGCGCGAGGCCTCGATCGTCAGCGTCGGCGCCGATCGGGCCACGCGCACCCGGATCGACGGCTCCTCGCCCAGGACGGGCCCGGGTTCCGACAGGCGGGGGACCAGCAGCGAGACGACGACGGAGACCGCCGCGATCAGGATCGCCAAGACACCGATCACGCCGGTGCGGGAGATCGGCGGATCGGGCTGTAGCGGTCCGGGCGGCATACTTGGTCCGTCAGCGTACGGTGCTGATTACGATACACCCGTGCCGAGTTCGGCCAGTTGCAACGGAGCCAGCATGCGATCGACAACCACCAGCGTCCGCCGTTTCGTCCCACCCGCCCTGCTCGCGGGGGCGTTGCTCACCGGCGCATTCCTCGCCGGCTGCCAGAACGGGCCCGTGATCGCTGACCGCGACGCGGACCCGTACCGGGGGCCGGACCTCCGCGTCGATTCCTCGCGCGACCAGCACCAGATCGTCATGACCGCCCCGACCGGCGGCTGGGCCATCACCCGAGACATCGCCCGTCAGGACGCGACCGGGTTCGAGGTCTTCGTGACCATCACCCGCCCAAACCCGAGGTTCGTCCAGACGCAGGCGATCACCGAGCAGCGCCTCGCGACGGGCGTCTCCTCCCGCGAGGCGATGACGGTTTACGCACGCGAGGTCGAGTTCGACGAGTCGCCCGCCGGCCCCTACAACCGCGTCGCCGAGGCCACCCCGCAGGAGTGACGCCCGCGAAGCGGGCGAGATGGTCGAGCAGGGGAGAGGCGAGCAGGTGAGCCGGAGGGGGTGTAGGTGTGGTAGAGACACAGCTCGCAGAGCCGGGCTCTACTGCCTCCTCCTCCGCCTCTGCTCTCCTGTTCGCCTGCTCGACTCTCTACCCACTCGCCCGCTTCGCGGGCGTCCCGTACACTCCGCCCGTGACGAGGAACCACAACGACCTGCGATCGCTCCTAAAGCTCACGCTCACGCCCGGCGTCGGGCCGGTGCTCTGCGAGCGGCTGCTGCGCCATTTCGGCTCGGCCGAGGCGGTCGCCGCAGCGTCGCCCGCCGAGCTGCAGCGGGTCGAGAAGATCGGGCCACGCACCGCGAACACCATCGCGCGTGGGCTGCGCGAGTCCGAGCGCCTGGTTGTTGAGGAACTCGCTTTGGCATCGAAGCTCGGTGTGGGCTACTTCCAGCGCGGGAGCGATGCGTACCCCGTGATGCTCGAAGACATCCCGTCGCCGCCGCCGCTGCTCGGGGCGCTGGGCGACTTCGACCCCAACGGGGCCGACCGCTTCGGCGTGGCGATTGTCGGTTCGCGGCGCTGCACCGCCTACGGCATGGAGCAGGCCGAGCGATTCGCGGGCGTGCTCGCTTCCGCCGGTGTGACGATCGTCTCGGGCGGGGCGCGGGGGATCGACACCGCGGCCCATCGCGCGGCGCTCCGGCTGGGCGGGCGCACGATCGCGGTCCTCGGCTGCGGGCTGGCCGAGTGCTACCCGCCAGAGAACCAGGACCTGTTCGCGAAGATCGCTTCCTCGGGGCGCGGGGCGGTCGTCAGCGAGCTCCCGTTGCGCACCAAGCCCGCGTCCGAGAACTTCCCGGCGCGCAACCGCATCATCTCAGGCCTCTGCCTGGGCGTGCTGGTGATCGAGGCGAGCGAGCGATCGGGCGCGTTGATCACCGCGAGGCTCGCGGCCGAAGAGCACGGGCGCGAGGTCATGGCGATCCCAGGCCGGGTCGACAGTCCCGCCAGCGCCGGCACGCATCGCCTGCTCAAGTCGGGCGGCGCGCACCTGGTGACCGAGCCCCGGGATGTGCTCGAACTGCTCGAACGCCCGGCGTTTCACCTGCACGAAGGGAACCACGCGCCGCTCTACACCCAGCCGGCGTCTCTGTTTGCGCCCGGCGCGGGGGAAGAAGGAAGGAAGACGACCAACGCGGCGCCCCCGGCGCCGCCCGGCGACGAGCCGGTGGCTTCGGCGATCTTGGGGGCTCTTGACGAACCCTTGACGCTCGACGAGATCGCGCAATCGACAGGGCTCGGGATCGCCGAGCTCCGGGCCGCGATGACCGCCCTTGAGATCCGGGGTCGGGTTCGGCGGGTTGCGGGGCGCTTTGGGCGGGTTGCATCCGGTTTTTGACCCGCTCAGGACGGCTGGCGGTCCGGAATCGGCGCAGAAGTGCAAAAATCCACAAATCTGTGGACGCATTCAAGGGAATCCTTGATAGAATCCCGAATAGACCCCTTGATGTACGAGCCTTGCTAGGCTATCTTGGGGCAAACACGCTTTCGGCGTTCCAGCAGAACTGTGGAACGCCTTGGCGTGATCCGGGTCTGGCGGCCAGCCATACCCGACCAAATCGGTCCCCATCCGGCGAAGGCCGGGCCGGGCGATGTTCAGGGCGTGGCTTGCACGCCGTCAGGCTTGTTTCCTCCTGCGAGTTCTAGGGGGGCGCGGGCCTGTGCTTTGGGGCGTTTGCCCCTCGTCCGGCGAGCGCCGGGCACGCGGTTCCGGGCGGAGTTCCCGGGGCGAATCAAACGCGGCGGCACGGGCGGACGCCCGTGCGGGCCGGACAAAGCGGGCTCACCGGATCGGTCGCCTTGGGTAAAGGCCCGGCCGTTCCGGGGCTCGGCGGCAGGCGGGCCATCGCGGCGACAAGCGCCGGGCCCGGAGCCGCGACTCGGAAAGGGCCGAGCCATGAAGGCGGTCCGGACGACGGTTGGCGGAGCGGCGGTGGACGGAGTGGATGCGGCGCCGCCTCTGGTGATGCTCGGGCCAGGCGGGGACTTTCGTGCCGCCTTCGCCCTCGATGAGGACGGCCGCGCCGCAGGAGCGGGATGCGAATCGCCGGAAGGCGCGGGCCTGCTGGGGCTCGTCTTCGGATGGTTCGGGCGGATGGCCGCACTCGTCCCGGCCCTGCGGCAGGCCGAACCCGGCGAGTTCGCGTCGGGCGGCGAAGGGCGAGACGGAGTCGGGGGACGAGAGGAATCGGACGGGGCGTCTTCGGTCGGCGCGATCGCGTGTGCGATCGGCCTGCTGGAGGCGCAGGGGTCGCAGCTCCGCTCGCTGTGCCGGCGGGCGTCGGCCCCGAGCGTCGGCCTTGCGGCCGGCGGGAGAAGTGAAACCTCCGCGTCTGGCGGCGCGGTGTGTGTTGGTCCGGTGGTGGTCTCCGGCGTTCGGGCGTGTCGCCCGGAAGCGTCGGGACCGAAGAACATTCTGGAAGGACGCAGACATGAATCTGACGCCCAAACAGTTGCGGATCCTGAAGCTCATCCGGGACTGGCGGGTTCGGCATGGTTATTCCCCGACCATGCAGGAGCTCGCCGACGAGATCGGGGTGAGCAAGGTCACCGTGTTCGAGCATGTCGAGGCGCTGATCAAAAAAGGCGCGCTCGTCCGCGAGCCGAACAAGGCGCGCTCTTTGTCGATCGCTGACGGGATGTCGGTGCCCGACGAGAGCCGCCCGCTCCGCTTCCCGCTGGTCGGCCGGATCGCAGCCGGCAACCCGATCGAGAAGGTCGAGGACACCGACGAGATCGATCTGGGCGACCTGCTCGGCGCGACGCCGGAGAAGGCCCACTCGACCTTCGCGCTGCGTGTCGAGGGCGAGTCGATGCGCGACGAGGGCATCCTCGACGGGGACTATGTCCTCATCGAGCGCACGCAGGTGGCCGACAACGGCGACCGGGTCGTCGCCCTCCTCCCCGACGGGTCGACCACCCTCAAGACCTTCTTCAAGGAGGCGGACCACATCCGCCTGCAGCCGGCCAACCCCGACTTCGAGCCCATCCGGGTCAAGTTCTGCCAGATCCAGGGCATCGTCAAGGGTGTTGTCCGCCGATACTGATGCTCCGTGAGCGGAGCATCGCCGGACCAACCACCAGCGGCCAGCCGCCCGCGCCCCGACACCGGGGCGCGGGCGAGCGACCGTGACGACGCCCCGCCGCGCGGGCGTTCCGCTTCCAATCAGAAGCCGGGGCCGGTGCGGCGGTTCGCGGGGTGGCTGGCGTGGTTGATCGTGCTCGGCTTCGCGGCGGGCGTCGCCGCCGCGTGGCTCTGGCCGTTCCGCTTCGAGGATCGATCCGGTCCGATCGATCTCGTCGAACGGGGATTGATCCTCGTCCGCTCGGCGGACTGGCACCTCGGGCTGATGTCGCTCGTGTTGGCGGCGACGCTCGGCGTGCTGCGTTTCCCGCGCCAGGCCCTCGTCGGCTTGGGTCTCGCGATCTGGCTGCTCTGGCCCTCGCTGCTGTCGTTTGTTCCCGGCCCGGCCCCGAGGGCCTCGGGCGAGACGCTGCGCGTCGGCGTCGCGAACCTGCACACCTCCAACCCGGACTGGGCGACGCTGCCGGGCATCATGCTCGACGCCTCGCCCGATCTCCTGGCGCTCCAGGAGCACAGCGGGCACTGGTCGCGCGAGGCCCCGATCCGCCTCGGCGATCGCTGGCCGCACCACGGGCCCGACCTTCAGCACCGATCCAACGCCCCGCGTTACGGCGTCCGCCTGTACCACCGCACCGAGTTCATCGAGGCGCCGGCGCCGGTCGCCATGGGCCTCGGCGACGACGACGGTCGCGTGGTGCGCGGGGTGATCGAGTTCGGGGGGCGGCGTGTGTCGGTGTATTCGATGCACCTGCCGCACGATGTGCTGTATACGCGTGAGGCTCGGATCGCCCGCCCGCTGATGCGCGAACTGCTCCGCGCGATCGAGCTCGATCCGAACCCGATCATCATGATGGGTGATTTCAACACGACGCCGCGGGGGCCTCGGATGGCGGCGTTCCGTCGTGCCGGCCTGCGTAACGCGTGGTCGATGGCGGGGCGGGGCCGGGGGGCGACCTGGCGGTCGGACTTTCCGCTTCGCGATCTGGTCGGCCTGCGGATCGACCATGTGCTCATCAGCGAGGAGTTGGTCTGCACGAAGATCGAGCGGACGGGCGAATTCGGGTCCGACCACATCGGGTTGATCGCGGAGATCCGGTGGCGGGATTGATCGCGGTTTTGACCCGACTCTTCGCTTCGCTCAGAGATCGGCGTCCGGGGTGCGGGAATCTGTTTTGGAAAGTCCGAGTCGTGTGGGTGCGGGTTGCGGAAGACACTGGCGGACAAGCCGCCGGTGCTGCAGGTCTACAGACGCGAGCGCCGGCACCTATTCGAACTTCGGCGCGTCGACGCCCTGTCGGGCTTCCCACCCGATCACCACATCGCGGCAGGCGTCGTGGTAGAGCGTGCCGAGCAGCTCTTGATCCATCGACCGTCCGACGAGCTTCGGTGCGTCCATCGGTTTGCGGTTTTCGGGGTCGACCATGTGCAGGTCGGGGTCGGCGATGGGGGACTCGCCGTCATAATCAGTCTCGAACATCGTGCGCAGGGCCCAGTAGCGGCTGGCGTAGAGGTCGAAGGCCTCGGCGTTGCTCGACGCCTGCAGCGCGCCGAACTTCTTGTTCTCCTCGCCGCTGGCTTCGAGGTGGTCGTCGAGCGTGACGATGTCCGAGCCGAAGATGATGCGTCCTCGCCAGCGTTGCATGAACGACGCGAAGCGGCCCGCGCTGTGGCGTGAGAGCTCGCGCACCATCCACTTGGTCGCGCTGGTGTCCAGGTGCAGGTTGGGGTGCTCGCCGAGCAACTCGTCGAGAAAGTCGAGGTTTTCAGGCCAGCCCCCCATGTGGGCCGCGATCCAGGGCGTCTCGGGGTAGATCCGCAGCATGCGCTTGAACGGCTCGTACTGCGCCGCCTTGAGCCCGTACTTGGTCGCGTCGGCGTACCTCGTCTGGAACCATGTGTCGGGGTCGGCGATGTGGGTCATCACCATCATGCCGAGTCGGTGGGCGAGGTCGAGGGCCTTGCGTCGCCACTCGCTGTCGTAGGCGAAGAGGTCGCTGTCCCGCTCGGGGTCGACCAGGTCGTACCAGCGTGGCGCGTGCCAGAACTTGACGATCCGCGCCCCGAGCTCACCGTGAAACCAACGGATGTTTTCGAGGAAGCCGTCGCGGAAGGCGACCCCGCGGTCCGCGGCCATGTAGTCGGGGATCGCGACAAAGCGGACGCGATCGCCCAGCACGCGCGAGACCGCCAAGGCCTGCTCGCGCTGCGACTGCGAATAGGTCAGCGCGACGCCGTAGAGATCGCAGACCTCTTCGTAGATGCGTGCGGCTCGCTCGCCGTTGATGTGGGTGTGCACATCGATGACGGGCTTCTTGGGCGGGCCGAGGCGGGCGGCCTCGGCTCGATAGTCCAGCCCGAGGCGGTTGGCGGGCCCGGGCTGGGAGCGGGGTGCGTCGGTTTGCGGCATGGCTCTATCCTTGCCACCGTGAGCGACCAGAGCGGCGCGAGTATTCCGGACGAGATTGTGCCCGCCGGCGGGAAGCCGCGGATCGCGATCGCCCACGACTGGCTCGTGGGGCTGCGGGGGGGCGAGCGGGTGCTCGACCGGGTCTGCCGCGTCGCCGAGCGGATCGGCGAGGTCGCGGCGATCTACACCATGTTCGACGACGGGCGTCCGCTCACCCCCGCGATCGACCGCCAGCGCAAGATCGTCGCCCCTTTCGGCAAGGGGTCGCGCGTGAACCGGGCGCGGCGTTGGCTCCTGCCGGCGTACCCGCTGATGGTCCGGTCGCTCAGCGCCGCGGTGCGTCATCACCACCTGCGCGAGGCGCCGATCGATCTGTTGGTCTCGACGCACTCGGCGGCGATCAAGGCGCTGCGTCCGCCGCCGGGCGCAGCGCACCTGTGCTATTGCCACTCGCCGGCGCGGTATCTCTGGTCGCAGGGGGCCGAGTACGCCGAGGGCTCGGTGCTGCGCCGCGTGGGGCTCGGCCTGGCGGGGCCGTCTTTGCGTCGGTGGGACCGTCGCACGGCGTCGCGCGTGACGAAGTATCTCGCCAACAGCACGCACATCGCGTCGGAGATCGGGCGCGTGTACAAGCGCGAGGCGGCGGTCGTCCATCCGCCGGCGCGGACGGGGTACTTCACGCCGGATCTCGGCGTACAGCGCGAGGACTTCTGGCTGTTTGTCGGGGCGATCGAGCCGTACAAAAGGCTTGATCTTGCGATCGCGGGCGCGGCGCACGCGAAGGCGAAGCTCGTGGTGGTGGGGGACGGCAGCGAGGCGGCGTCGCTGCGAGAAATGACCGGAGACTCCGGGCGCGTCGAGTGGCTCGGGCGCGTCGATGACGAGGAGCTCCGCCGTCTGTACCGCGCGGCACGCCTGCTGATTTTCCCGCAGATCGAGGATTTCGGCATCATCCCCGTCGAGGCGCAGGCGTGCGGGACGCCGGTGGTCGCGCGTCGGGCGGGCGGGGCGCTCGACACCGTGATCGAGGGCGAGACCGGCGCGTTCTTCGATGAGCCAGACGCCGAGACGATCGCGAAAGCCGCGGCGATGTGCCCGCTCCCCGGCGAACGCTGCCGCGAGAACGCCGAGCGGTTCGACGAGGCCGGGTTCGATCAGCAGATCGAGCGCGAGATGCTGACGATGCTTGAGCAGGGCGAGACGCGCAAGCTGCGGCCGTGGACTTGATTGAAACGGGGCGCTGGGCGCGGGGGCGGCTTCGGCCTTCGGCCGAGGCTTGATTTCAGAGCTTGGGTTTGGAGCTTTGTTGCAGGGCTTGTTCCCAGCGCCCCGCGCCCCACACCCTGCGCCCGTCACAGGGCGAAGCCCTGTGATCCTCAGCACTTCGCTTCGAGCGTGCGGGCGTCGACGACGAGGCCGATGTAGAGCTCGCAATCGGCTTCGAGGTCGTAGTGGCGGACGACCTCGCAGTCGAGGGCGACGGGGCTCTTGCGCAGCACGGGCGAGCCGGTCTTGAGCGTCATGGTCGCCAGCGCGTCGAACGGGTCCGTCCGGTTCTCGGGGTCGGTGTCGTTGTCCTGAGAAAAGACCCGCCGGGCGAGGCGGTCGTCGTCGGCGAGTTGGCAGACGGCGAACGCGCGGCTGTCGCGGATCAGGGGCTCGATCGAGTGCCCCTTGTGCAGCGCCACGCTGAGCAGCACCGGCTCGTCGGCGCAGACCTGCACGGAACGGACGATCACGCCCGAGCGCTCGCCGTCGTAGACCGAGCTGACGATGAACAGCCCGCTGGTGAGCCGGGAGACGGCTGTCTGGATGTGCGGGTCAGCGAGCATGTCCGATGCCTCGACGGATCCTTGCAAAGGGCGAACGCTCTGCGAGGGTGCCGAGCATACCTCACCGGGACGAACGCTGCACAACTTGCGTTGGATCGACAGATCTGGAGGCCCGGATCGGGTTGGGGATGGTTCATTTGAGTCCGAGTGGGGCAAGTGTCGAAAAAATCCGACAGAGTGTGGCTTTGGTGTTGCATTGTGTGGCAAAGTGTGTAGACTGCCCACATGCACCAGCCGGGAGCCCACGCCCTTGCTCTTCACCGGGTACACAGAGCTGACGATCGACGCCAAGGGGCGTCTGGCCATCCCGGCCAAGTACCGGAACAAGTGGGATCCGCAGCGGGACGGCGGGGCGTGGTACTGCGTCGCGTGGCCGGACGGCTCGCTGAGGCTGTACACCGAGACGGCGTTCGAGGCCCTGGCCATGTCCCGGGAAGAGACGCTGATCCCCGAACGCGACGAGGCGAGGCTGCAGGTCACCTTCTTCAGCCAGGCCGAACGGCTGGAGATGGATTCGGCCGGCAGGATCATGCTGCCCAAGCGCCATCTGCACAAGACCGGCCTGCCGCAGGAGGTCGTCATGCTGGGCGCCGGGCGGAGGCTGGAGATCAGGCCCCGCCAGGCGTGGGAAGAGCAGGAGATGGATCACTTCCAGAGCCTGCAGGACAACGCCGAGCGGATCGAGCAACGCCGGCGTGAGCCGGGCGGCGGGTAAGCCCGCCGCGACCGAACAGGCCCGCGCCGGCAGACCGGCCGACGCGGGGATTTGGAGAGAGTGATCCCTGAGCCGGGAACCCCGGCATCAAGATCACGCGGAGTCCTCCGGGTCCGAAGGTTCCCCGCACCGGCAGCGCGGGGCGCCAAGAAAGGACTCGACCGAGGCCGGTGAAGCGCCGCAAGGAAGCTGGCGCTGCGTTCCCGGCCCCGGGCGACCCGGCGGAACCGATCGCGCCCGGCCGACACAACGCCGGCCGGGCGCATTTGAAAGCCATCGGGCGTGACCGGCTCTGCCCGGCTCGCTCGATACGGATCCACCTTCGCGGCGGGCCACCACCACCGATCCCGTCCCCCGCCGCAGAAACACAGCCCGCCGGAAGATCCCTCCGGCGGGCTGTTTGTTTGCGTGCGTCGTGGGGCGGAGGTCTACCGGTCGCCTGTTCGTTCCAGGATGCCCAGCGCCAGCTCGTTGAGGTGGCGTCGGATCTCGTTTTCCAGCCGCGCGTCGGTCAGACGGGGGAGGACCGAGGCGTAGCGGCAGAGTTCGGCGAGCGTGCGGCGCTCGGTCGCCATCCACGCCCGCGCGGGGTCGGGAGCGCCCGCGGTCAGGCGGGCGACGAGGGCTTCGGTGGGTTCTGCGCCGAGGCCGAGGTCCGAGGCGGTGCGTTCCATCCTTCCGAGGAGGCGGGCGAAGGCGAAGCGTTGGCGGTAGAGGGCTAAGGCGTCGCGGGCCCGCTCGTACCGGCCCTCGATGAGGTCCGAGGCGATCCGGGCGAGGGCGTCGTCGGCCCCGTTGATCGCCAGGCTGCGGGCGGGGGCCGACGGGAGCGACCAGCCCGGCCAGGCCTCCAGCGCCCCGGGCTCTTTGGCGAGCAGGACGAGCGCCATCTGCTCGGTCAGGTCGTCGAGGACGAACAAGCGTGCGGCGCGGGCGGAGAGGTCGTCGGCGCGGCGGGCGCTGAGCATCGCCATGCGTTCGCGATCGATCAGCTCCAGAAGCTCGGGCAGCCTCCACGCCTCGGGCGTTGGCTGCGAGGTCCCCGATCGCGGGCGAAGCTCGTCCTCGCCCCGAAGCTCGACGGCGACGCGTGCGGCTTCGGCCAGCTCGCGGAGCTGCGCGCGGGCGGCGCTGTCGTCGTCGCCGGACCGCAGCAGGTTGCCGACGCGCACCGCCTCGGTCGCCAGCGGGCCGAAGCGGGGGGCGAGCACGGGCTCGGGCCCGCTCCGGGTGGGGTCGGCGATGCGCGAACTCATCTCGACGAGCGTGCGGAGGTCGCCGATCGTCTCGCGGTGGGCGGCCATCGGCGCGATGAACCGTCCCCCGGCTGTCGCTTCGGGGTCGGCGAGGAGGTCGGGGATGACGGCGATCAGCTCACGCTCGGTCCTTCTCGCTTCGCGTTCGAGCCGCTCCCATGAGGGGCGGAGCTGGCGGACGAGTGTGCGGGGCGAGGGCAGGTCGGTGCGGGCGGTCGCGAGGTCCATTGCGCGGGCCAGAGCGCCGAGGTCGCCACGCGAGAGACGGGTTTCGGCGGCGTCGGCGATGGCGCGCAACGCGAGGCGTGTCTCGGTGCTGTCTTCGAGGCGCGAGGCCGCTTCGATGGCGCTCGCCCATCGCGCGAGGTCTTCGAGTGTCGAGAGCGAGGCTTGTTGTTGTTCCGGATCGAGCAGCCCTTCGATCGCCCCGCACGCGCGCTGCTGGAGGGCTCCGATGCGGTCCTCCATCCACGACGGGGGCGAGAGGATCGGCGCGATCGCGAGCAGCGCCGACGCGGTGCGCGTCGCGGAGGGGCGGTAGGCGGGGTGGTCCAGCGCGAGGTCCAGGACGCGGGCGAGGTCGTCGGCCCGGGCGGCGCACGCTTGGGGCGAGGCTGAGAGGAGCGGCCGCAGCGCTGCAAAGTCCGGGGCCCGCGAGCCCGGCGGGGCGGGCCAGCCGGCGGGGCTTTCGATCTCCGCGGCGTCGGCCAGGTCGGCCAGGGCGTCGCGCAGCAGGCGGTCGAGCGAGGGGGGCTGGTCGGGGATTGGCGCGTCTGCGAGGGTGCGGGCGAGCAGAGCCGCGGCGGGCTCGACGAGCGCCGACTCGTCGAAGATCAGTCGGTCGAGGGCCTCGGCCTGTTCTGTGAGCAGCACGCCGGGGATGAAGCGTTCGGGGTGTGCGTCGAGGTCGGAGGCGAGCAGTCGGAGGCCGTAGCGCCGGAGGGCGATCGCCGCGTCGAGGCGCGGGCCGGGTTCGTGGCGTTCGGTCAGGCGTTGGATCTGGGTGTCGACGACGCGTGCGCGCTGTTCCTCGACGCCGGCGTCCGCGATGGCGGGGGGGTCGGGCGCGCCGAGGTCGAGGAGTTGGGCGTGGGCGGGTGAGAGGGTGAAGAGGAGGATGAGGAAGGTGAAAAGGGGTCTGTGGCGCTGGCGGCTTGTCCGCCAGTGTGTTGGAGTCGTTTGCCGAAGTCCATTCGTGGTCGAGTTGTCGGGTGTGTGGGCGTGTTCACGGATCAGCAGCAGCGGCGCCCCGAAGGGGCGGAGGGTTGTAGCCACGGGTGGAGTCGAGCGCAGCTCGACGGAACCCGTGGTCATCTGTTCAACCAGCACCGCTCTGAAGGAGCGGAGGAATTCCAGACCATGTCTGCGAACAAGACCTTGCAGAAGCCCGCATTTCCTTCGCCCCTTCAGGGCGAGGTGACATTTCTCGTCGCTTTCCACGGGTTGCGCTGCGTCCGACGCTTTGCGTCGGACTTCGCTCCACCCGTGGCTACATTCCGTCGCCCCTTCGGGGCGGAGGAGAGTGTTGTTGGAGGAGACACGGCTCGGCGAGCCGTGCCGCCCGCGCCGGAAGTCACTTCGGCCCGCATCACTTCGACGCGATCTCGATCGCCCGCTCGTAGACATCTTCGAGTGCATGAACCATGGCCTCTGCGCTGAAGGCTTGGCGGCAGCGTGTCTGTCCCTGTGCCGCCATCCGCTGCCGGTCGGCGGGGTGTTCCCACAACCAGCGTATCGCTTCGGCGAGTGCGGTGCGGTCGCCGACGGGGACGAGGCGTCCGGTCTCGTTGTCGATGCAGACTTCGCGGGTGCCGTCGGCGTCGTAGGCGACGGGGCAGACGCCCGCGAGCAGGGCTTGGGGGACGGTTCTGGGCAGCCCCTCGCGATAACTCGGGTGGACGAGCAGGTCCATCGCCCGCAGCATCGCGGGGATCTTCTCGGGGGGCACGAGGCCTGTGACGAGGACGCGGTCCTGCAGCCCCATCGAGCGGAGGTGGTCTGTCAGCCGGTCGCGCCGCCACCCGTCGCCGACCCAGAGCAGGCGCCACGAGGGCTCGCGCTGCAGGTCTTCGCCGATCGCGTCGAGGATGTCGTCGTGGCCCTTGTGCTGGGCGAGGCGGGCGACGGTCCCGATCACGAACGCGTCGTCCGGCAGGCCGAGCTCGGCCCGGACTTCCTCGCGCGATTCGCCCGGGGCGGCGTCGAGATAAGGCCCGGTCTCCATCCCCGATCGCACCGTGACAAACTGCTCAGGGCGGCCGATCCCGCGCGAGAGAAACTGCTCGGTCATCGCGTCGGCGACGGCGACGATCAGGTGGCAACGCCCCGCCGCCCGGCGCTCGGCGAGCGTGTAGGCCAGGTTCATCGCCCGGATCTTCTGGCGTTGGAGCGTTCCGCCCTCAACGGGCATGAACGGCGGGCCGTGGACGGTGTGGACGACGCCGATCTTCGCCCCGCGCCAGACATGCCTCCACGCCGCCAGCCGCCCGAGGATCCCGGCTTTGGACGAATGGGTGTGGACGATGTCGGGCTCGATCGCGCCGATGAGGTCTTCGATCTGCCCGAGCGCCCGCCGGTCGCGGAAAGGGCTGACCTCGCGGACGAGGTCGGGGAGTTGGTGAGGGGTGATGGGTTTGGGGGTGATGGGGTGTGGGGCGTGGGGTGTGGGGTTCGCCGCTTTGCGGTTGAACGCCTCGACCCTCGGCAGCATGGAGCCTTCGGGGCCGTAGATCGGTCCGAAGGCGAGGTGCACCTCGTGCCCGAGCCTCGCCTGGCCTTCGCAGGAGAGGATGGTGTTCTCCTGGCTGCCGCCGAGGATGAGGCGGGTCGAGATGTGGAGGATGCGGAGGGGCATGGTGTGGGGAAGGCACTGAGGCACGAAGGCACGGAGGCACGAAGCGCGTGTGGAGTTCGTGCCTGCGTGCCTACCTGCCTTCCGCTTCCACCGCCTCGGTCATCGCGATCAGCTCGCGCATGCGTTGTCTTGCGAGTTCGGCGGCGCCGTGCTGTTTCTCGGCGCGGAAGTTGGCCCGCACCGCCGATGCGCCGAGCAGGTCTCTGAACCCTTCGCTGCGGCTTTCGAGCCTGAGGGTCCCGCCGATCAGCCGCCCCCCGAAGCGCAGGTCGCCGACATTCCCGCCCGGGAGCAGGAACCCCCCGCCCCGGTACACGCCGAGGCGTCCGTTGGCGATCACGATGTGGGTGATCGCGGCGTTGAAGGCGGTGGGGGCGATGGGCGTCCGGCCGGGCCTGGGCTTGACGAACATCTGGATGTGGATCAGGTGCCCCGAGACCTCCGAGAGGTCCACGCCGGGTCGGAGCTGGTCGCGTGTGAGGGTGGTCAGGTAGATATCGGCGGTGCTCTGGTCGTCGTAGCCGTAGATGCGGAGGGAGAAGTCCGGTGTGACGCGGACGGGCTCGTCGATCGACTGGAGCTCGTATCGGGCGGGGCCGATGCCGGCGCATCCGCCTGTGAGGGCGAGGCACCCACCGATCAGAATCCAAGCGAGAAAGAATCCCGAAAGATTGGGAACTCGGGGACGCTTGGGGAGTCGTATAGAGAGGTGGGCCATGCGGTGAGGACGATACCGCCGTCGAGGGCTCGCGGCGATCGGGCGACAGGCCCGGCGGGAGGCAGGCGGATGAAAAAGGTTCGAGGGTCGTTCGCTGAACCGCGCTATGAACTCTGCCGATCGGCGGCTCGCCTTCGGCTGCTGTCGGTGTCGGTCTGCGGGGCGTGCATGCTGCTTGGGGCGCCCGGCGCGGCGGCGCAGTCGGAGGGCGGGGCGAGCGGGAACTCGGGCGCGTCGCGCTCGAACCTCGCGACCGGGGTCCGTCCCGGTGGTGGCGTCCGCCCCGGCGGGGGCGTCCGCTCGGGCGGCGGCGTGCAGGTCCGCATGAACCGTTCGACCATCGACCACACAAGAGGGCGTCTGACTCCCGGGGCGACGCTGCCCCGGATCGCCAACAGGATCCCGACGCAGCGGAGCCGGGTCCCGGACTATGACGAGCGGCGGGCTCGTATGCAGAGGATCCGCCGGGACGCGGCGGCTACGACTCCGCCCACGGCGACCGTCGTTGAGGCGAATCAGAGCGTCTTGGACCGGTTCGCGGTGCCGGGCGTGCAGTTTTATCAGCAGCGGGGCGGGTTCGTCGGCGATGCGTTCATCGGCCCGAGGGTCGTCGCGGTGCCCGATGATGCGCCGCGAACACGCACGGAATTCCGCGGCATGCTGATCGACGGTCGATGCGTGACCGTTCCGGTGGAGGTTCCGATCGACTACAGCGCGCCGCCGCGTGTCGATCAGCGCGTGATCCGGAGCGGGCCCAAACACAACGAGCGGAGCTTTGTCGGCCCCGGCCGCGTCGTCGGCGATGAGGGGCGGGTTGTTTCGACCGGCCCGATGGGCGGTTGGTCGGTTCAGACCGTCTGCGGGCCGCAGGGCTGCAAGCCGGTGTTCACGCAGCACGCGCCTGCGGTGGCGGAGGTCGATCCGATTCTTCTGGTTGGGCTGGAGCGAGATCCTGCGCCCCAGCCGCCGGTTGACGCGCTTGAAAGCATCCGGCGCGGTGTTGTGCCGACTGTGGGCCTCGAAGATTTGAAGGCGGTCGCCGACAGCGGCGATCCCGAACTCGTCCGCGCCACGGCGATCGGCGCGATCCTCAGCGGGCATGTCTCGCAGGGGCTCGACGCCCTCGCGAAGGTGTACCGTGAGAACCCGGGCCTCGCGTCTGAGCCGCTCGCGATCGATGGGCCCGAAGTGCGGCGCGCGATGCGTCGTGCGCAGTCGCGCGTGATGTCGGCGGCGAACAGAGAAGACACACTCTTCAGTTGGACCGGCGCCGCGGCGTTCGTGCAGCATGTCGAGGGCCAGAACGGTGTGCTGAAGCGGTCGGTCGAGCGAGGAACGCGCGTCGGGCTGTTCGGCGAGCTCGCCGAAACTTCCGTGTGGGCGGGCCTTTGAAGCGGGAGACGCGTGCATGAGAGTTGAAGTGAATCGATGCGTCTCTGCGGTGCTGCTCGGCGGCGTGTTTCTGCTCGGGTCGCCGTGCGGCGCGTTCGCCCAGGCCGCCGGAGAGGCGGAAGACTCGGCGGATCAGCCCCGCTCATCGGGCGGGATGCGGATGTCGATGCCGACGGTGCGGATGAACGCATCGGGCGCGAGCATCGGCGGCGCGGGGCGTGTGATGATGCCTCGGACGACGCCGAGCCGCCTCCCGTTCACCTACGGCGGCAGGCGCCTGCCCGAAACCACGCCGAGCCGTATCGGCACCTCGTACTCGCCGAGCAACCGTCGCTTTCGGGTGATCAAGCGTGAGCCGGTCTTCATGGGCGAGCGTCCTCCGCCGCTGGTGCGCCCGGAGCGGCCGTTCGATCCGAACGGGACCCGCGTGTTCTGGCCCGACGGATCGCCGATGGATCTTCTGGGTTTCGACTATTTTGTGCAGCGGAGTTCGTATCTCGGCGGGTTCAGGCTGCCCGAGCGGCTGATCGCTGTGCCGCAGGATGTCGTCCGGTCTTTCACCGTGTACTGCTGTGTTTGCACGCCCGAGGGTCCGGTCCGCGTGCCGCACGAGGTCTTCACGGATTTCAGCGCGCCGGCGGATATCCGCCAGCGTCGTTGGTTCGGGGAAGGTGCGCCGCGGTACGACCCTCGTGCCTTCGTCGGTCCGGGCGCGGTCGTCGGTGAAGAGGGGGATGTGATCTCGACGGGGCGGCGCGGGGGATGGTCGCAGCGTTCTTACAACTCAGGTCCGCTGCAGCAAACCACTGTGTACACGCTGCATGCGCCAGCGGTCGAACAGGTCGACCCGCTTCTCTTGGTCGGGCTCGAACGCGAGCCTGCGCCCGAGCCGCCGGCGGATGCGATGGAGAGCCTGCTCCGCGGCATCGTGCCGACGGTTGGGCCGGAGGACCTGAAGGAGGTCGCCGGCAGCGACGACCCCGAACTCATCCGCGCCACGGCGATCGGCGCGATCCTCAGCGGGCATGCTTCGCAGGGGCTCAGCGCGCTCGCGCAGGTGTACCGCGAGAACCCGGGCCTTGCGTCTGAGCCGTTGGCGATCGGCGGGCCCGAGGTGCAGCGTGCGATGCGAAGGGCGCAGTCGCGCGTGATGTCGGCGGCGAACAGAGAAGACACGCTCTTCGTCTGGATCGGCGCCGCGGCGTTCTTGCAGCATGTCGAGGGCCAGAACGGCGTGCTGAAGCGGTCGATCGAGCGAGGAACACGCGTGGGGCTGTTCGGCGAGCTGGCCGAAACTTCTTCTTGGAAGGGTTTGTAGACCCGGAGGGTTGGCTCCTCTGAGAGGGGTCTTTGACGGGGCGGGGACGGAAGGAGTTTGTTCCCATGCCGCCCGCTGTCCGATTCGTCGCCGGTTCGATCGCCGGGTTGTGCGTGCTCGCGGGGGGCGCGGGTGCGGCCCATGCTCAGGCCTCATCTGAAAGCGTGACAGTCAGCGGCAGCGCGTCTGTGGGCGGGGTGCGGGTCACCGTCGCGTCGCCGCAGGTCCGGACAGGGACTGTGAGCGGCGTGCAGCGGTTCGGAGTGGCGGTTCCGAGATCGACGCCCAGCCGTCTTCCAAGCAATTTCGGGGGCGTTCGGATCCCAGAGACCACGCCTTCGCGGATCGGGCGGGGCGGGGAGATGAGGCGGCTGCCGCCGATCACCCAGCCGACGGCTCGTCCCCCCGTCGTCGTTTCGCCCGGCAAGGGCGTGGTCATCGATAGACGATTCAGACACGGATCGTTCGTAATCCGACGGGGGTTCTACGGTCGCGATTTTGTCGGACCCGGCGTCGTCTACGGGCACGAGGGCCGGATCATCTCGACCGGACGGTACGGGCACGGCTACGGCTATCCGACGATCCGCAGGGGCGGGTACGCGGCCTCGGTTGACCCCATGCTGACGACACGACCAGAGCCGGTCGAGCCCGAAGAACCGGCCTCGGTGCTCGATGCGCTGCTGGCGGGGTTTGTGCCCACGGTCGGCCCGGTGGACCTCGTCGGTCTCGATGTCGAAGATGAGCCGGACCTGGCGCGGGCGACGGCGATCGCCGTGATCCTGAACGGGCACACCCGGGAGGGGATGCTCGAACTGGCGAAGATCTACCAGGCCAAGCCGGAGCTTGCGGCCCGTCCGCTCAGCCTGCGGGGCGAGACGGTCCAGCGGGCGATGCGCCGGGCGGTGAGTTCGACGATGTCGGTCGCGAACCGGGAAGAAAATCCCCTGATGTGGGTGGCGGCTACGGTGATCGTGCAGCATGTGCCCGGGCGGGGCGATGTGGTCGAGCGGGCGGTGGAGCGTGGGGCGAGGGTCGGGTTGTTCGGTGATCTGGCGGACCCCGGGTCGTGGTGGGGCGTCGGGTCCGGCTGAGGGGCTCTGGAGTTTGCGAGAACGGGCGATGGCCGCCTCCTCCCCAGCGGCCCGCACCACGCGCAGCCCTTGCATTGTCCGGGTGATTGGGGCGGCCTAGTATCACGGCCCTGCTCTGGGATCCTTCCGGAGCTACTCACAAGAACCGGTTGCACCACCGAGACCTGCCGCGGGCGTGTTCGTCAGCCCGCGGCCATCGCCGGGATCGTCCGGGGCCGGTGGGAGGTGGAGTCAGATGGCGAAGCGCGAACTCGTACACGAATTCAAAATCATGGCCCCGGGCGGCCAGGCGACGCCTGCGCCCCCTCTGGGCCCGGTGTTGGGCGCCAAGGGTGTCAACCCTGGGCAGTTCATCCAGCAGTTCAACGCGGCGACGGGGAGCCTGAACGGGAAGGTCGTGGGCTGCATCGTGCGTGCCTACTCGGACCGCTCGTTCGAGTTCGAGGTCAAGTCGTCGCCCGCCTCGGTGCTCATCAAGGAAGCGGCCGGGGTGGACAAGGGCTCGGGCGAGCCGAACAAGAACAAAGTCGGCAAGATCACCCAGGACCAGGTCCGCAAGATCGCAGAAGAGAAGATGGCCGACCTGAACTCGAGTTCGGTCGAGTCTGCGATGCGTGTGATCGAGGGGACGGCACGCTCGATGGGCGTGACGGTGGAGGACTGAACCCATGGCGCGCGTTGCACGCAAGCGGAAAGAGAATCTGGCCCTCTGGACCGAGGAAGCCGTCGAGCCCCGTCAGGCGTTCGAGCTCCTGAAGAAGTTCAAGGGTCCGAAGTTCGACCAGACCGTCGAGGTCTGCATGCACCTGGGGGTCGACCCCAAGCAGGCCGACCAGATCATCCGCGGCTCGGTGAGCCTGCCCAAGGGCATCGGCAAGAGCAAGCGGGTGGTGGCGTTCTGCGCCGAAGACCAGATCGCTGCGGCCAAGGAGGCCGGGGCGATCGAGGCGGGCGGCGAGGACCTGGTCTCGAGAATCGAGAAGGGGTGGATGGACTTCGATGTCGCCGTCGCCTCGCCCGAGATGATGCGAGTGATCTCGAAGCTCGGCAAGGTGCTCGGCCCGCGCGGGCTGATGCCCTCGCCCAAGGCGGGGACGGTCACGAAGGATGTCTCCGGTGCGGTGAAGGAGTACGCGGCCGGCAAGGTCGAGTACCGCACCGACAACGGGGGCAATGTCCACGCGATCCTGGGCAAGATGTCGTTCTCCTCGGAGGATCTCGAGGAGAACTACCGCCACTTCGTTTCGACGATCGAGAAGGCCCGCCCGAGCACGGCCAAGGGCGTGTACATCAAGAAGATCTCCGTCAGCGGGACGATGACGCCCGGCGTGCAGATCAAGCACGCCGAGGCGGTCGTCGCCTGAGCCGGTTTACGAGCAAGAAAGCAGGAGCGGACCGATGTCCAAACCGGTGAAAGAAATCATGATGCGTGAGTACCTCGACCGCCTCGGCGGGCGCGAGGATGTCATGGTGATCGGGCTGCGGGGTATCGACGCCAACGACACGAACCGGATCCGCGCCGGGCTGGCGAAGAAGGACATCCGCGTCACGATCGTGCGCAACGCCCTGGCCAAGCAGGCCTTCCGCGAGACCTCGCTCGACGCGCTGACGCCGGTGCTGACCGGGGCGAGCGCGCTGGCCTACGGCGGCGAGACCGTCGTCGAGGTCGCACGCGAGATCGTCGAGCTCGTCAAGGAGTTCCCCGATCTTGAGCTCAAGGGCGCCGTCCTCGACGGCGAGCTCTTTGAGGGCAAGGACGGCGTCGAGCGACTGAGCAAGTTCCCGACCCGCGACGAGGCGATCGCCCAGGATGTGGCGTTGATCCTCGGCCCGGCCCGCAAGCTGATGGCTTCGGTCAAGGGCCCGGGCGCCTCCTTGGCGGGGATCGTCAAGGCGATCGAGGACAAGCTGGAGAAGGGCGAAGCGATCGCCAAGGTCGGCTGAGGCCGGCTTGTTAGACAGAAGCAACCCGTGTCTGCCGACTGGCCCCTGATACAACCGACGCCGCGTGCGTCGCGGGGTGAAAGAGCCGAATGGTTCGGCCCCTCTCGGGAGAACGAGTCCGCCGCCGCTTTCGGGCGTTGGCACAGCGTTTGGAGAACGGACCATGTCCGACGAAGCGACCAAGACTTTCAGCGAGAAGATCAGCAAACTCGGCGACGAGCTGGCGGGCCTGACCCTCAAGGAGGCCGTCGAGCTGGGTGACTACATGAAGGACACCTACGGCATCGAGGCCGCCGCGGGCGGTGGTGTCGTGATGGCCGCCGCGGCCGACGGTGGCGGGGCCGCCGCTGTCGAGGAGCAGACCGAGTTCGATGTGGTCCTGAAGACCCAGGGCGAGAAGATCAAGGTGATCAAGGTCGTCCGCGAGGCGACGGGCCTTGGCCTGAAGGAAGCGAAGGAGCTGGTCGACAGCGTCCCGAGCACGATCAAGGAAGGCCTGTCGAAGGAAGAGGCCGACGAGCTCAAGAAGAAGTTCGAGGAAGTCGGCGCCGAGATCGAGCTCAAGTAAGCCATTTGATTGGGTCTTCTCTGGAACGATCCATGCGCGGGGGCGGCCGGAGACGGTCGCCGCCGCTTTCGCCCCTGGGCCTTGACCGGGGGGGTACTTGACGGTTGGAAGTCGGGCGGTTACCCTAAAAGGTTCGGCGACAAGACGGGTGACGGCAGTACAGAAGCACACCAAGTGAACCACGACGACGGCGAACGCCCACCAAGGGGCGGTCGGTCCGTTGTCGTGCGTTTTCATCGAGCGTGAGGGAGCCGATGCCAGCGACCACCATGCGCAAGCGCGTCCTTCGAGATTTCACCAAGCGCGGCGACGCCCTGGAGATCCCGGATCTGACCCGGGTCCAGGCCGAGTCGTACGAGCGGTTCCTCCAGATGGGCAAGGGCCCCAAGGACCGAGACCGGAACATCGGCCTCGAATCCTTGATGCATGAGATTTTCCCGATCGAGAGCTACGACGGGAAGATGCAGTTGGAGTACCTCCACTACGACCTGGAGGAGCCGCGTTACACGCCCGACGAGTGCCGCGAGCTGAGGCTCACCTTTGCGCACCCGTTCCGCGTGGGGTTGCGTCTGCGCCGGGAGAACCACCCCGACCTGCCCGAGGAGGAGGTCTATCTGGGCGAGTTCCCGGTGATGATCGGCGGCGGCGAGTTCATCGTGAACGGCGCCGAGCGCGTGATCGTCAGCCAGCTGCACCGCTCGCCCGGCGTGGACTTCTCGATCGTCTCCAGCGAGGGCGACCGCCCGCTGCACTCGGCCCGCATCATCCCCGAGCGGGGGTCGTGGATCGAGATGGAGGTCAACAAGAAGGACGCCCTGGCGATGCGGATCGATCAGTCCGCCAAGCTCGCGGCGACGACCTTCCTCCGCTGCCTGGCGTTCCTCTCTGAGAAGGACGCCTACATCGGCGAGCACACGCCCGCCGGCGAGGAGCCGACGCCGGAGGTGATCAAGGCGGCGGCGGAGCACGCCGCGCCGGCCGCGACGACCGACGCCATCCTGGGCGTCTTTTACGAGATCAACGAGATCCCCGCGTCGAAGGTGCGTCCGGAGCACTACGCCGCTTCGACGATCATCGACACCGAGAGCGGCGAGGAGCTGATCCATGTCGGCCGTCAGATCGGCGAGGAGGGCGCCGCGGCGATCGCCGAGAGCTCGCTGAAGACCGTCCGCGTGGTGCAGAACCCGCAGGACTCGTTGATCCTGAACACGATCGCCGAAGAGCGTCGCGAGGGCTTCGAGGTCGACCACGATTACGAGTGGGCGCTTTTGAAGGTGTACTCGAAGCTGCGTCCGGGCAACCCGCCGCAGGTCGAGAAGGCGGAGATGCTCTTCCGCGAGAAGTTCTACGACGAGAACCGCTACCGGCTCGGGCGTGTCGGCCGGTTCCGCATCAACCGCAAGTTCGGGACGCAGACGCCCGAGGACCTGATGTTCATCACCGCCGGGGACTTCCTGGAAGTCATCCGGTATGTGCTGGACCTGCGCTCCAACCGCGTGGACCCCGAGACGGGGCGTTCGGTCGCTCAGATCGACGACATCGACCACCTGGGCAACCGTCGGCTCCGCACGCTCGACGAGCTGGCGGTCGACGAGCTGCGCAAGGGCTTCCTCAAGCTCAAGCGCACCGTGCAGGAGCGGATGAGCGTCAAGGAGCCCGACGAGATCACCAAGATCGCCGATCTGGTCAACTCCAAGAGCGTCAGCTCGGCGATCGATTTCTTCTTCGGACGCAGCGAGCTGAGCCAGGTCGTCGACCAGACCAACCCGCTGAGCACGCTGGTGCACGAGCGTTGCCTGTCGGCCCTCGGCCCGGGCGGGCTGAACCGCAAGCGTGCGGGCTTCGAGGTGCGGGATGTCCACATCTCTCACTACGGGCGCATCTGCCCCATCGAGACGCCCGAGGGCACCAACATCGGCCTGATCAGCCGCATGGGCATCTTCTCGTCGATCGACGAATACGGCTTCCTGCGCACGCCCTACCGCCTCGCGGAGAAGGGCAAGCTCACCGGCGAGGTGGTCCACCTCCGCGCCGACGAGGAGATGCAGGAGGTGCTCGCCCCTGCGGACGCGCTGCAGTCGGCGGGCGAGCTGAAGGACGGCATGATCCTCGCCCGTGTCTCGGGCGAGCTGATGGAGGTCAACTCGCGCGAGGTGCGCTATGTCGACATCTCGCCCAAGCAGATCGTGGGCGTGTCGGCGGCGCTGATCCCCTTCCTCGAGCACGACGACGCCAACCGTGCGCTGATGGGCTCGAACATGCAGCGCCAGGCGGTGCCGCTCATCAAGGTCGACCCGCCGAGCGTGGCGACCGGGATGGAGCTGCCCGTGGGCGTGAACTCGGGCATGGTCGTCCGCGCCCGTCGCGGGGGGACGATCACCTTCGTCGACGCCGAGCGGATCATCATCGACAACGCCGACGAGTATGTGCTGCGCAAGTTCGTCGGCCTGAACGAGCGGACCTGCATGAACCAGAAGCCGGTGGTCCGCCCCGGCGACGAGGTGAACGCGGGCGATGTGATCGCCGACGGCGCCGCGACGAAAGAGGGCGAGCTGGCGATCGGCAAGAATGTGCTCGTCGCGTTCAACACCTTCGACGGGTACAACTTCGAGGACGCGATCGTCATCAGCGAGCGTCTGGTCAAGGACGATGTCTTCACCTCGATCCACATCGACGCGTTCGATGTGGAGATCCGCGAGACCAAGCTCGGGCGCGAGGAGTTCACCCGCGATATCCCCAATGTCTCGGAGAAGATGCTCCGCAACCTCGACGACAACGGGATCATCCGCATCGGCGCCCGCGTGGGTCCGGGCGACATCCTCGTCGGCAAGGTCAGCCCCAAGAGCAAGACCGAGCTGACGCCCGAGGAGAAGCTTCTGCACGCGATCTTCGGCCGGGCCGGCGAGGATGTGAAGAACGACTCGCTGGAGGTCCCCGCGGGGGTCGAGGGCATCGTGATCGGGGCGAGGAAGTTCTCGCGGCGCGGGCACCTCACCGAGGCGCAGAAGAAAGAGCTCGACAAGCAGATCGAGCAGTACCAGCAGGAGATGGACCAGAAGGCCATCGACCTGTTCCGCGAGATGGTCGCCGCGATCAACGAGCAGATCGGCTCGGAGATGATCGACCCGATGACCCGCCAGAAGGTGGGCGCCAGCGACATCAACGAGGTCATCCTCGAACAGATCCGCACCTTCGACCTCAAGTGGGTCAAGGGCTCCAAGGAGTCCAGGGAGGGCGCCGAGCAGGTCTACGCCGCGTACTGGCCGAGGCTCGAAGCGATCGAGAAGGAGAAGCAGCGCCGCGTCGCGCACATGAAGCGCGGCGACGAGCTGCCCTCGGGCGTCCTCGAGATGGTCAAGGTCTACCTGGCCTCCAAGCGCCACCTCTCGGTGGGCGACAAGATGGCCGGGCGCCACGGGAACAAGGGCGTCATCGCCCGCATCGTGCCCGAGGAGGACATGCCGTTCATGGACGACGGCACGCCTGTCGAGATCCTGCTCAACCCGCTGGGCGTGCCCAGCCGCATGAATGTCGGGCAGATCCTCGAGCTGCACCTGGGTTGGGCGGCGCAGGTTCTGGGCTTCCAGGCGGTGACGCCGGTGTTCGACGGGGCGACGGAGGCGGAGATCCACGCCGCCATCGCCGAGGCGAACGAGCATGTGCGCACGCGTCGCGCCGATTGCGAGGCCAAGGGCGAGGCCCCGCACTGGCGCGAGCTCCTGGCCGAGATGCCTCCGACGGCGAAGATCCAGCTCTACGACGGTCGCACCGGCGAGCCGTTCCACCAGCGGACCAGCGTGGGCTACATGTACATGCTCAAGCTGCACCACCTGGTCGACGACAAGATCCACGCCCGCGCGACGGGGCCTTACAGCCTCATCACGCAGCAGCCCCTGGGCGGCAAGGCGCGGACCGGCGGGCAGCGCTTCGGCGAGATGGAGGTCTGGGCGCTCGAGGCGTACGGCGCCGCGTACATCCTCCAGGAGCTTCTGACGGTCAAGAGCGACGATGTCGAGGGCCGGACGAAGATCTACGAGAGCATGGTCAAGGGCCAGAACAAGCTCGAGGCCGGCATGCCCGTCGCCTTCGATGTGCTCTGCAACGAGCTCAAGGGCCTGGGCATGAACATCTCCCTTGAGAAGGCGCACTCCGAGGGCGGCAGCCTGCTCTGAGTCCGCGTCGAGGGCGCGGGCGTCCCGCTCTTCCCGGCGGGCCCCGCGGGGGCTGGTGATTGTGACGAAACGAACCCCGGGCGGACGCCCGGATGGAGCGAGCCATGGCCGAAACCGTCTATGACCGCGTGAACGACTTCTCCGCCGTCAAGGTGACCCTCGCGTCGCCCAACGACATCCGCGCGTGGTCCTACGGCGAGGTGAAGAAGCCCGAGACGATCAACTACCGCACCTACCGCCCCGAGAAGGACGGCCTCTTCTGCGAGCGCATCTTCGGCCCCGAGCGCGACTACGAGTGCGCCTGCGGCAAGTACCGCGGGACGAAGTACAAGGGCATCATCTGCGACCGCTGCGGCGTCAAGGTGACCCACAGCCGTGTGCGCCGCAAGCGCATGGGGCACATCAATCTCGCGGCGCCGATCGTGCATATCTGGTTCTTCAAGAGCATGCCCAGCCGCTTGGGCACGCTGCTTGGCATGAAGACCAGCGACCTCGAGCGGATCATCTACTACCAGGACTATGTCGTCATCGAGGGCGATCCGGAGATGAAGATCGGCGACAAACGCCTGGTCTTCAAGACCGTCCTCACCGAAGACGAGCACCGCCAGGCGGTCGAGAAGTACGGCAACGCCTTCCGCGCCGTGATGGGCGCCGACTCGATCCGCGAATTGATCGAGCGGACCGACCTCGACGAGCTGGCCCGCCAGATCCGCGAGGACCTCGCCGGCACGCGCAGCAAGCAGAAGATCAAGGACTTCTCCAAGCGGCTGAAGCTCGTCGAGCAGATCCGCGGCTCCGAGAACGACCCGGCGTGGCTGGTGATGGATGTGATCCCCGTGATCCCGCCGGACCTGCGCCCGCTGGTGCTGCTCGAGTCGGGCAACTTCGCCACCAGCGACCTGAACGACCTGTACCGGCGCATCATCAACCGCAACAACCGCCTGAAGAAGCTGATGGACCTCAACGCCCCCGAGGTCATCATCCGCAACGAGAAGCGGATGCTGCAGCAGGCGGTCGACGCGCTGTTCGACAACAACCGCTGCCGCAGGCCGGTGGTGGGCTCGTCGAGCCGCGCGCTCAAGTCGCTGACGGACATGATCAAGGGCAAGCAGGGCCGCTTCCGCGAGAACCTGCTGGGCAAGCGCGTCGACTACTCGGCGCGTTCGGTGATCGTGGTGGGCCCGGACCTGAAGCTGAACCAGTGCGGCCTTCCCAAGAAGATCGCCCTCGAGCTCTACCAGCCGTTCATCATCCGAAAGCTCAAGGAGCACGGGCTGGCGGACACGATCAAGAGCGCCAAGCGGATGCTCGAGCGTCGCGACGCGGAGGTGTGGGACATCCTCGAAGAGGTGATCGACCAGCACCCCGTGCTGCTCAACCGCGCGCCGACCCTCCACAGAATGGGCATCCAGGCCTTCGAGCCCGTGCTGGTCGAGGGCAACGCCATCCGCCTGCATCCGCTCGTCTGCGGCGGGTTCAACGCCGACTTCGACGGCGACCAGATGGCCGTCCACCTGCCGCTCTCCGTCGAGGCGCAGACCGAGGCCCACTGCCTCATGCTCTCGACGCACAACATCTTCTCGCCGGCCAACGGCAAGCCGATCATCTCCGCCTCGCAGGACATCGTCATGGGCGTGTACTTCACGACCGTGATGGAGCCCGAGGACGCCCGCGACCAGAACTCCCTCCGCGCTTTCAAGAGCCGGATGGAGGCGATCATGGCGTTCGACAACGGCGTGATCGACCTGCACGAGCGGATCGTCGTCCGTCTCGACGGGTTCGAGGCGATCGTCAACAGCCAGGGCGGCGCCGTCGAGCCCCTCGACATGCACGGGCGGGTTGTCTCCACCGTCGGTCGCGTGCTGTTCAGCGAGATCCTCGCCAAGGGCATGCCGTTCTACAACTGCGCGCTGGGCAAGAAGGGCTGCGCCCGCGTCATCGACGATGTCTACCGCTACGCCGGCAAGCCCGCCACGATCGACCTGCTCGACGACATGAAGCGGATCGGCTTCCGCGTCTCGACGACCTCCGGCCTCTCGTTCGGCGTCACCGATATGCGGGTGCCCGACGAGAAGAAGGAACTCCTCGCCGACGCGCAGAAGAAGGTCGACCGCGTCGAGAAGAACTACGACCGCGGCATCATCACCTCCCGCGAGCGGTACAACCAGCTCCTCGATATCTGGGCCTCATGCCGCGAGCAGGTGACCAAGAAGCTCGTCGACACCCTGAAGTTCGACCGTCGCCACGACGACGGCTCGTACGCCTCGATCAAGGACAAAGAGGGCAAGGCCTACCTCAACCCCGTGTACCTCTTCTCCGACTCGGGCGCCCGAGGCAATGTCAGCCAGATGATGCAGCTGGCGGGCATGCGGGGCCTGATGGCCAAGCCCTCCGGCGAGATCATCGAGACGCCCATCCGCGCCAACTTCCGCGAGGGCCTGACGATCCTGGAGTACTTCTCCTCGACCCACGGCGCCAGAAAGGGTCTGGCCGACACCGCGCTGAAGACCGCCGACTCGGGCTACCTCACCAGGAAGCTCTGCGACATCGCCCAGAGCGTCATCATCGGCGAGCACGACTGCGGCTCGCGCCGAGGCGTCATCAAGCGCGCCATCTACAAGGGCGAGCAGGTCGATGTGCCCCTGAGCGACCAGATCATCGGGCGCACCAGCGTCAGCACCATCATCAACCCCGTCACCGACGAGGTGATCGTCGCCGCCAACGAGGTGATCTCTGAGGCCGCGGCGCTCAAGATCGAGGACCTCGGCATCGACTCGGTCGTGGTCCGCAGCCCGCTGACGAGCGACAGCTCGACGGGCTGCTCGGCGCTCGACTACGGGCTGGATCTCTCGTGCGGCCGCCTGGTCGAGCAGGGCATGGCGGTCGGCATCATCGCCGCCCAGTCCATCGGCGAGCCGGGCACCCAGCTGACCATGCGGACCTTCCACACCGGCGGCATCGGCACGCGATCGATCGTCGAGAGCGAGATCCGCGCCGGCTTTGCGGGCACCGTCGAGCTCCGCGAGTGCAACGCCGTCCCCGTCACCGACGACGACGGCAACGAGGTGTTCGTCGCGCTGAAGCGCAACGGCGAACTGGCGATCCTCGACGAGAAGGGCCGCGAGCTCGAGAAGCACAAGGTCCAGTACGCCAGCGTCATCCGCGTCACCCCCGGCCAGGAGATCAGGAAGGGCGAGCTCCTCCTCCAGTGGGACCCCCACCGCGCGCCGGTCCTCGCCGAGAAGAGCGGCAAGGTCCAGTTCGTCGACATCGTGCAGGACAAAACCTATCGGGAGGAGGACGCCGGAGGCGGACGCACCGCCCGCGTCATCATCGAGCACAAGGGCGAGCTGCACCCGCAGGTCAACATCGTCGACGAGGCCGGCAACATCCTCGACTTCCACTACCTGCCCGCCAAGGCCCGCCTCGAAGTCGAGGACGGTCAGGAGGTCGCCGCGGGCCAGATGCTCGCCCGCCAGCCCAAGGGCTCGGCCGGCTCGCAGGACATCGTCGGCGGTCTGCCCCGCGTCACCGAGATCTTCGAGGCGAGAAAGCCCAAGGATCCGGCCGTCATGGCCGAGATCTCCGGGCGCATCGAGCTGCACTCCGACCTCCGCAAGGGCAAAATGACCATCCGCGTCATCTCCGACTCGGGCATCGAGAAGGACCACCATGTCCCGCGCGACAAGGCGCTGCTCGTGCACGCGGGCGACTATGTCACCGCCGGCGACCCGCTCACCGAGGGGCCGCTGGTGCTCCACGACATCCTGCGGATCAAGGGCGACGAGTCGCTGTGGACCTACATGCTCGACGAGGTCCAGAATGTCTACCGCGCCCAGGGCGTGCAGATCAACGACAAGCACATCGAGCTGATCATCAGCCAGATGCTCCGCAAGGTCCGCATCGAGAACCCCGGCGACACCGACCTGCTCCCCCACGAGGTCGTCGACCGCTTCCACTTCCGCCAGAAGAACAACGAGATCTCCCAGATGGTCCGCGTCGTAGACGCCGGCGGCACCGACCTGCCCCTCAACGCCCTCGTCTCACGCGACGAGGTTAAGGAGGCCAACGCCCGCGCCGAGGCCGAGGGCAAGGAGCCGGCAAAGGCCAAGCGAGCCAAGCCCGCCACGGGGCGCACGCTGCTGCTCGGCATCACCAAGGCCAGCCTCCAGAGCGAGTCGTTCCTCTCGGGCGCGTCGTTCCAGGAGACGACCAAGGTGCTCACCGAGGCCTCGCTCAAGGGCGCCGTCGACACCCTCGTCGGCCTCAAGGAGAATGTGCTGCTCGGGCACCTGATCCCCGCAGGCACGGGCTTCCGCCCCTACCAGCAGATCCGGGTCCGCAAGCTCGCAGAGCCACCGGCGATGGACACCTCCGAGCAGGAGATGATCGCCGAGGCGGCCCAGGCCGCCGAAGCCCTCGGCGCCGACCCCAACGAGTCCCTCGGCATGCCGACCGTCCAGGTCCGAGACATGATCGGCGAATCGGCGAACCGTTCGTCGGACAACTGAAGCGGGCGTTCGTTCGGAAACGCAATCAACACCAACGCCCGACGCACCCGCGTCGGGCGTTGTTTTTTATTGGGGGTGTAGGGAGTGGGGTGTGGGGTGTGGGGCAAGCCGCCAGCGCCACCGATCTGCAAGGTCAGTTCGCTTTACTCCCAAGCTCCCGCTTCAGCGTGTCGGGGTGCATCACCGGCAGGCGGTCTTTGCCCGTTCTGATCGCAAGCCGGATGTAATCGGCGCACATCCCGCACCCCGTCCCGCAGCCCGTCTTGGCCGAGAGCTCCTCGAACCCCGCCCCCGTCGCGCGGTGCATCGCAAGCAGCGTCGAGAAGCGCACATCGTGGCAGACGCAGCGATCGACACACATCAGCGCCACGCCTCCCAGTCCGGCACATACCACGGCCCGTTCTCCGTGCCGACCGATCCGATCCGCTGTCGCGGGTGGGTGAGCCATTCAGGGTCGGCGCGGTGCATCGCGGCCGAGCCGTCGGCCCGCGCCCCCGACGCCGCGCCCTCGGCCCGGCCGTGACGGAACGAAGTGGTGGGGGCGTGGTTCTGTCGCCACCTGCCCCGACCCTGATACAGCATCGGCGGGTCGAGCAGCGCGCTGTTGACCATCGGCTCGCCCGGCAGCATCGTGTCGGCGAAGACGAGCAGCTCCGTCGGCCGGCGCAGATCAGCAAGCCGCCGCCACGGCCGATGCCCGATCGACGAGCTCCACCCCGGCGTGTGCTCGGGCGAAAGGTAATACCCGTTGTACCCGTAGGTGCTCGTGATCGTCCGGGGCGTCCCCTGCGCCAGGTAGCTCCCCCAGGGCTGGCTCGGGCACTCGTACACCGACCGCTCGCCCAGATTCTTCGATAGATACGGCGTCAGCAGCCCCTGCCTGGGGTCAACAAATTCGGAAATGTTCCCCGCCGCGCCCCACCAGTACACGCTGTCGCCGGCGATGTCCGGCCCGGTGTACGCCGCGGGCATCGAAAGATCGCGATAATCGCCGGCGTACAGCGTCCATCCCATCACAAGCTGGCGCATGTTCGACAGGCAACGCGCGTCGCGTGCAGCGCCTCTCGCCGACCCCAGCGCCGGAAGCAGCAGCCCGATCAGCACGCCGATCACCGCGATCGAGATGAGCAGCTCGATCAGCGTGAACGCGCCCCGCGCTCGGCCCGGGTCAGACCTCATCGCTGGGGCTCCCGCATCAGGCGTTCCTCGTCGCGCCGGATCTCGGCGACGAGCGCATCGTGGTCGCGCTGATCGACCACGCCGTCGCGGTTGACATCCCGCTCACCCTCGCCGGCGACCCACGCGTAGAGGTCTTCGATATCAATCATGCCGTCGCCATCGACATCGAACGGCGAACGGGCCGGCCCTTCGAATGCAGCGAGCCCCTGCGCCCCGACGGTGTAGACGCGCCCGCCGCCGATCGCGGGTGAATTGCCTCCGCCGTCGTAGGTGTCCCAGAAAAACCCCGCCTCGCCGGGCCACCGCCCGAGGTCCACCGTTCGCATCGTGGGATAAGCCCCGACCTCGCTCCCGCCCGTCGAGATCACGCCGGCAAACGCGAACAGCCCGCCGTCGCTCTGGATCACCAGCGGGCGCTGCGTCCACCCGCCCAGCGGCGTGTACTCGCCCGGATCGATCACGCCGTTGTTGTTCGCATCGATCCATGTCTCGACCGCGCTGTCCCAGAGTAAAACGGCGCTGTCGCCTCGGTCCTCAAACATCTGCAGCGAGGGCGTCGTGCCGAACCCGGCCAGCCCGGTCGAAAGCAGCACGCGCCCGTCCCCCAGCGCGAGCGGCACAGACGAGCTCCGGTTGCTCGCTACACTCCATCGCAGCGAACCGGTCTGGGCGTCGAGCTTCACCATGTTCGCCGAAAAGCGCGAGCCGGAGAAGGCGTACGACGCCGCGAAGACCGCGAGCCCGTCCGCGTCTTCAGCAACGCTCACGCCGCCGTAAAACCCCTGGTTGATCGTGTTGGTGAATACCCAGTCCGGCTGCGCCATCCCGCCCGGCTGGTCGGCGTCGAACGCGAAAACCCGACCCGGCTCGATCCCTCCGAGCCCGGTCGTCGCGACGAACACGCGTCCGCCCGCGTACGCAGGCGAAGCCCCGCTCGTCCGCCCGAGCACCGCCGACCACACGATCTCGCCCGGCTCGTAGGGGTTCGTTGTTGCGTCGAACGGGTCGGCGTTGATCGCGTACAGCCGCCCCTGCGAAAAGAACGGATCGTAATCGGTGATGAACACACGGTTCTCGCCCGGTCGATCGTTCGTGACCAGCGCCGACGCGTTGACGATGTCGCTCTGCAGCGCCGTCTCCCACACCACCGAGCCGTCGGCGAGGTCGTAGGCGGTCACGGACCTGTCCGCCCCGAAGAGCACCACGCCGTTGGCAGGATCGATCGCGGGCGCCGACCACGAATCCGAAACAACGAACGGCGCCTCTGCGGCCCAGAGCATCTGCCCCGTCGCCGCGTCGGCGCACACAAGATGCTCGGCGTTGTCGATCAGCCCGACCGCGAACACACGCTGCCCGTCGGTCACCGGCCCCGCGGCCGTGAAAAACTCGATCGGCCGGTTCTGCTGGTCGTGCGTCAAACGCCACAAGGGCGTCCGCACGCCGACACGCTCTGCGAAGGGGATCGCGCCGCGAGCGGCGTCGCCCGAATACACGGGCCAATCGGCCGAAGCGTTCGAGACGAACGCCGAAGCGATCAACAGGCTGGAAACTCCGCGGCGCATCTGTGTCGCAAAACTCCTGTGGCACTGGCGGCTTGCCCGCCAGTGTTCTCCATGTGGCACAGGTCGCCGACCTGTGCGCTCTACCAGACCTTGTGGCACAGGCGTCTCGCCTGTGGCTACCGGCCCTGCAACTGACCAGTCGATCAAGACACTGGCGGGCAAGCCGCCAGTGCCACATTCCCAACAAGCGCCAGGCGCACCTTCCGATGCGCCCGGCGTTCTCTCACCGCCTCCGGCGCAGCATCCCGACCGCCGCGAGCCCGAGCAGCCCGACCGTGCCCGGCGTCGGCACGACCGCGAACCCGTCGATGTTGACGCGCAGCTCCGTCGTCGGATCGCCGTCGTCGGCGACGCTCAGACGCACGAAGAAGATCTCATCGAGCATCGCCGACGCGACATCGACGGGGATCCCACCGCCCGAAGCGCCGTACAGCCCGCGGATCTGTTCCAGGCTGAGCCCCGCGAAGTCGTTGAGCGTCAGCGCAGGATCCACCGGCGTGCGGAAGTCGGTCTCGATCTGTCCGCGCACGCTGTCGAACGCCCCGCCGTCGCGATAGCCCATCGTCGGAAACAGCCTCGTATCGATCTCGCCGAGCGAGAAGAAGTCCACGCCGTCGCGGCTGACCTCGATCCGCGCCGAGCCCCCGCCGAACATCGCGGGCGGGTCGCCGACCGTGCCTGCCCCGACAAACCCCGCGTTGGCGAAGACGATCAGGTCGACGCCGAACGGATTGGAAGGATCGTTGCGGATCGGCGAATCGAAACGGACGGTCAGGTGCCCCCCCTCGCCGATCGACACGATCTCGTCGTTGCCGAAGGGCGGGCTGAACGGCGAGACCACCGCAGCGAACTGACCCCCGAACACATTCTCGCCCGTAAACCGCGTCGGCTCGCCCAGCGCGGTCAGCGGGTTGTCGAAATCCGGCGCCGCGGTCGTGCCCGGCGCGTACGAAATCACCTCCGAAGCCCAGGGCGACGCCGAAACGCCGCAGGACAACGCGCCGACAACGGCGCACGCAAACAGACCATCTCTCATCTCTCGAACCACCTTGCCGCTCGCTCCGCTTTCCGCGGCGGAACGGTCCCCGCCAAAGAACACCGGGAAACGGCCCGGACCGGGGCGACTCGCGTGGGCTCGATGTCAGCGGGAGGCAGCTGCGCGGGGACAGGCGCAAACCAACAGCGCTGACGCCCTGAAAAACGCGAGGGCCGTCACAACGCTCTCGGCAGGTCTTCCGGCTCCGGGCTCGGCGGGCCTCACGCCTTCCCGCCCCGATCTCCGGCTTAACACCGGATCGGCGGCAGTGGCTCTTTCACGCCGGGATCTTCCCGGCGAGGAGACCCGCGTCAGCACCCGTTACGGCGGCGCGTCCGCGGTGGCTTTTCACCACGCTTCCCTTTTCACCCGGGATCCCCGGGCACCGAAAGCGAACCACAGCATACACGACCAAACCGTCCTGTCAATGGAGAAGGGGCGTAGGGCGTAGGGCGAGGGGGGCCTGGTCCGATTTTCGGAATGTCGTTGACCTGTGGCACTGGCGGCTCGCCCGCCAGTGTTCCGTCGCAAGCAGCCCGGTTCAACGCAAAGAACCGTGGCACGGGCGTCCCGCCCGTGCGAAAGCGATCTCATCGATCAGCCGCACAACACTCCGCCGCGAGAACTCAGGCTCACCGCCCCGCCCGACCCCACCGATCGATCAGCTCGCTCATCAGGCAATCGAACGCATACCCGCCGTCGTTGAAGTGCACACCGTGCACCTCCGGATGGTCCTCGTACAGCCCGCGGCAGTACGCCACCGCGTCGGCGACCTCCATGTGGATCACCGGCGGCGACGCCCCGCCCTTCTTCGCCGCCAGCCTCGCGCCGAACTCGTGCGCCCGAGCCTCGTCGGTAAACAGCACCAGCCGCGGCTTGCCCTCGACCGCCGCGATCAGCGGCTGCATCTCGTCGCCCTCGCCCACGCCGATGCAGTACCAGTGCTCCAGCGACAGGCACCGGCGCCAGAGCTCGTGCTCGGCGTTCTTGTTGTGCGCCATGCGGGTCGCGTCGACGAGTCCGTCGAAATCGGTCTGCTCGAAGCTGTCGGTCATCGCGGCCTCCTGCGTTCAATGGGCGTCGCCCCGCGCCGAACGCAGTCTACCGCGCCGCGATCACCCGCCGCCTGAGTTTTTCCCCGCCGCCCGCGTCTTGCGCTTGCGTCGGGGGCGCTGGTGGCTGATGAGCCCCCGCATCGCTTCGAGCTTGCCGAAGCAGAGCAGCTTGTCCCCCGCCTGCAGCATCGCGCCCGGGCCGGGGTTGGGCGTCACCTTCCTGTCGCGGCTCAGCGTCAGCACCACCAGCCCGAGCTCGGCGACCTCCGTCTCGCCGATGGTGCGTCCGGCCAGCCCGCTGTCAACGCTGATCCGCAGCTCGCCGACGCCGTAGCCCTTGCTGACCGTCAGACGCTGGCGGATGTCGATGTCGCCGAACTGCACGCGCTGCTCGGTGTACTCGATGATCGCGTCGGCGACATCGATGCCCGTCGCGTTCTCGATGCCTTCAAGACCCGGCGAGGAGTTGACCTCGGTGATCAGCGGCCCGCTGTCTGATTCGAGCATGTCCACGCCCGCGACGCGCAGGCCGAGGATCTGCGACGCTCTGACCGCGAGCTCTTCCAGTTCGTGCGAAACCGGCACGCGCTCGGTCGTCCCGCCCCGGTGCACATTGCTGCGGAACTCGCCCGGCCGGGCCCTGCGACGCATCGCCGCGACGACGCGCTCGCCGACGACCAGCGCGCGCACATCGCAGCCCCTGCTCTCGGCGATGAACTTCTGGATGAGCACATTCTGCTTGGCGAGCTTGAGCGTCTCGACGATCGCCTGGGCCGTTTTGACCGATTCGGCCAGCATCACGCCGACGCCCTGCGTCCCTTCGAGCACTTTGATCACCACCGGGCAGCCGCCGAGGCGTTCGATCGCGCTCGACACATCGCCGGCGCTGCGCACCAACTCGGTCGGGGGCATGCCCAACTCATGCCGGCTGAGCACCTGCATCGCTCTGAGCTTGTCGCGGCTCGTCGTCACGCTCGCCGCAGAGTTCAGGCAGAAGACATCCATCTGCTCGAACTGCCTGAGCACCGCGGCGCCGAAGTAGGTGATCGAGGGGCCGATCCGGGGGATCACCGCGTCGGGAAGCGGGAATCGCTTCGAGCGGTAGTAGAGGTCCGGACGCTCTTCCTCCAGCGAGATCGAGAACGCCAGCGTGTCGCGCACCACCGCCTCGTGCCCGCGATTGATCGCGGCTTCGCGCAGGCGACGCGTGCTGTACGCACGGGGTTGTCTTGACAGAATCGCGATCTTCATGAAGCCCCGCCCGTCCCGTGCGAGTTGCCGGTCAGAAACTTGTGCTCGCTGTCGACGAGCACCCGCCCGCCCAGCGCCCGACGACCCAGAAGCATCCGGTTGAGCATCCGCTCGCGGTCGACCAGCGAGAGCTCGATCGGGAACGAGAGCGGCCCGATCCGAAGCGTCGTACGCACCACCGGGCGCTCGTGGATGTGCCCCGTGGTCGGTTTGACGCGAGCGATCCGCACCACTTCCGCCTCCGCCACGACATGCGTCCTGGGGTGCTTGCGCCGGATCACCACCTCGAACCTCGCCAGGTTCGGCGAGAGTAGCTCCAGGTGCTGCACATGGATCGCGCTGAGCTTCGCGCCCGTGTCGAGCTTGGCGATGATCCCGCTGATCCCCCAGTCGGGAAGATCGACGCGCTCACGCCAGCCCGCGACAACACGATCGCCCGCCAGCTCGCCGCTCATCACCGCCTCGGTGTTTCAGCACAACGCCCCCGCCCGACGCCCGACAGAGACGCCGAAAAAACGGGGCTGAGTATAGAGCCGTCCGCGCCGCAGTCCGTGGCCCGCGTCTCACCCCCGCGCCCAGCACCCCGCGCCCAGCGCCCAAGAGTCGAAGACTCGCCTCACCCCTTCCTCGCCAGCCTCACCCACGCATAGATGAACGCCCCCAGCGCAAGGGCGATCGCCCCGTTCGCCTGGTGGGCCGTCGCCAGCAGGGTCTCCGCCACGCCGACCGTCGGGGTTGCGGCCAGTTCGTCCGCCGTCGGCGCCCGCCCCCGGGGTCCGCCCGAGAGCACCACCGCCAGCACCACCCACCCAAGGGCGAACTGGAGCACGATCACCCCCATCAGCGCCTTGCCCGAGATGTTCAGGGTCCGCTTGCGGGGGTCGGTTTCGTTGGGCGCGCTCATCGCCGCGGCCGCCGCCATGAACGCGAACGCCACCACCACGAACGAAAAGAGCACATGCAGCCCCAGCGCCGAGTGGGAGATCATCTCCGAACCCTCGACGCCCTTGAGCTGGCGATAGGTCGCCCCGGTGATGAGCTGGAAGATCGCCGCGTGCACGAACCCCGTCGAGAAGACCTTCAGCTTCTTCGAGAACTCCAGCGCGTCGCGGTCGATCGACCGCCAGAGCGGGCTCAGCCACGCGGCCTGCACCACCACGAGCATGAAGAAGATCTGACCCAAAACCCCGTGGGCCGCCCCGAGGATCTCGAGGTTCTCCTTCACCCGCACGCCGCCCAAAAGCCCCTGGACAATCACAAGCGCCAGCAGCCCGACCGCCGCGAGCTTCGCCCAGCGCCGGGGGTCGGCGATGAGCACCCAGACCGTCAGCACGATCGTCGTGATCCCGACGAATGTGCCGAACAACCGGTGCGTGTGCTCCAAGAAGATCCGCGAGTCCGACGCCATGTAGGCGTACGGGAAGAGGAACATGTTCTCGCCGTAGGTCGTCGGCCAGTCCGGCACGGCCATGCCGCTGTCGCTGCTGGTGACGAGCCCGCCCACCAGGAGCAGGGGGAAGACCGACACGGCGGTCACGATCGCAAACCGCCCCAGCCAGAGGTGGGGGGTCGGCTCGGGATAGTCGGCCTTGGCCAGCCCGCGCCCGATCGCTCCGCCGATCAGGCCGACTACGGCACTCAACCCGAAGAACCCGCCGAGCATCAGCAGCCAGTCGTCGCGGAGGTTGACGCCGCCGGCGATGTCGGTCTGGTCGGCGCCCTCGCCGAGGACGGCGGCCAGGAGGAGGCTGTTGACCGCCGCGGCGATCACCCCCCCGATCAGGCCGGTCGGGATGGCGAGTTTGCGTCCGGCGGCTTTGGCGACCCAGGCGCAGGCGACAAGTTGTGCCAACAGAAGCAGCCCCGCCGTCATCGCCGTCGGCGAGCCGACCCCGGGCAGGTGGACGACGAAAGCGCCGGTCCACATCGCGACGGCGGCGACGAAGCCGGCGGTGACTGATGTGGCAACGAGGAGTCTGAGACGGGTCGAAACCGGATTTTCGGACGAGATTTGGTTTGTGCTTGCCATCGGTCTCAGTTGTCTGCGACTGGGTCTCAGTTACGGTCAGACCGGAATTTATCTCTTGACATAGTAGGCGGAGGGGTGACGATTGCGGCCACGCTGCAACCTGTTCTGTTGTACAGTTGCGGCCCTCCCCGACCGGGCGGTCGGCACGCCGGTGATTCGTCGCTGCGGTTGCGGCGATTCGGCGTGTGCGTCTGTCCCGGCGTGCTGGAAGGAGGAGTTCGCGTGCTCTTCCCGAAATGGGTAAACACGGTCCCGACGGTGCTGGCCATGGGCGGCGGCGGCGGGGCGCTCATGACGGTCGCCTTGGTCTGGTACTACTTCACGCCCAAGTTCTGGGTCGTGGGCTACATGCCCGAGCAGCCCGGCGCGGGCTTCAGCCACCAGATCCACGCCGGCAAGCTCGGCATGGACTGCCGTTATTGCCACACGCACATCGAGGACTCTCCCGAGGCGAACATCCCGCATGTGAGCGTTTGCTACGGGTGCCACGCCGAGGGGCGTCTGAACCCGCGGAGCTACAACGCCGAACGGGTCGAGTTTGTGCGCACGGCGTACCAGAACGACGAGCCGATCCAGTGGCGCCGGGTGCACAAGCTGCCGGACTATGTCCGCAACTTCCCGCACCATGTGCACCTGCAGGCGGGCGTGAGCTGCTATTCGTGCCACGGGCAGATCATCGGGATGCCGGTGGTCTATCAGGCCGAGTCGCTGAGCATGGGCTGGTGCCTCGAGTGCCACCGTGCGCCGGAAGACCACTTGGTGCCGCCGGACAAGGTCACCGAGCTGACCTGGGTCGAGTCGGAGCTTTCCGAGCGTCGTTCGATGAACCGCCGCGAGCGTCGAGTGCACACGAGCGACCTGATCGCGGCCCTGCGTGAAGCGCCGCCCGAGAACTGCGGCGCGTGCCACCACTGACCGGTGTCCGGACTGCGGTCAGAACGAGCAACCCTCACCGGGGCCCACAGGCGTCCCGGCCAGACGAAGGCAACAGGACCCATGTCGAAGCATGACCAGTGCCCATCGACACGCGGGAAGACCGCGCCGCCCGCCACCCGCGAGCTCTCCCGCGTCGGCGGGACGGGCCAGCAGATGTGGCGGAGCCCCGAAGAGCTCGCGGACACCCCCGAGTTCCGCGACATGGTCGAGCGCGAGTTCCCCGCGGGCGCCAGCGAGCTGCTCGACGGCTCGCGCCGCACCTTTCTCAAGCTGATGGGGGCTGGGCTGGCGCTCGCGGGCGCAGCGACCATCCCCGGCTGCCGCAGACCCGACCACAAAATCCTGCCCTACTCGCGTTCGATCCCCGAGGACATCGTCGTCGGCAAGCCGCTGTACTTCGCGACGAGCATGCCGCTGCCGGGCGGCGGCGCCGAGGGCCTGATGGTCGAGACGCACGAGGGGCGTCCGACCAAGGTCGAGGGCGGGTTCCTTCACCCCGTCAACCGGGGCAAGAGCACGCAGTGGTCGCAGGCCTCGATCCTCGAGCTCTACGACCCCGACCGCGTGAAGGGCGCGATCTTCAATCCTCCCGGCGGCGAGCCCGTTTCCGCGACATGGCCGGACTTCCTGAACTGGTGGACCGGCCGGGCCGAGGGCATCGAGAACCTGCAGGCCCGCTACGACGACAGCCGCGGGCGGGGCTTGGCGTTCCTCGTCGACCGCAACAGCAGCCCCTCCCGCCGGGCGGTCCGCGACCGTTTGCGCGAGCGTTGGCCCGAGGCGATCTGGGCGGTGCACGAGCCGGCGCAGTCCGACAACCCGCGTCGCGGCACGGAGATCGCCTTCGGCTCGCCGCACCGCGAGCTCCTGGACCTCTCCCGCGCCGATGTGATCTTCTCGCTCAACCGCGACTTCCTCGAAGCGTGCAGCGTGAACGAGCCCATGGCGCTCAGGCACGCCCGCGACTTCGCCTCCAGGCGCGGCCCGAAGGAAGCCGGCGACTCGATGAACCGGCTGTATGTCGTCGAGAGCGCGTTCACCAGCACCGGCGGGTGCGCCGACCACCGCAAGGCGGTCGCTCCCTCGCGCGTCGCGGCGTACGCCGTCGCGCTCGCCAGAACGCTGCTCGACGGCGTCGGCGGCGAGGGCTGGTCTCGCCTGCGCTCGGCGCTGAACGATGTGAGCGTTCCCCAGGGCGACGACCTGGACATGGCCTTCGTCCGCGCCGCGGCCGACGACCTGCGCACGCACACCGGGCGCGCCGTGGTGCTGGTCGGCCCCGAGCAGCCGGCGGAGATCCACGCCCTGGCGCACGCGATCAACGCCTCGCTGCGTTCGATCGGCTCGGACCGTGTGGTCGACTTCCTGCCCCTGGACCCCGACAGCGACGACTGCGCCCCGTGCGACGGCGCCAAGGCGATCGCCGACGCGATCGACGCGGGGCGTGTCGAGACGCTGATCTGCATCAACACCAACCCGGTGTACGACGCGCCGGCGGACCTGAACTTCGCGGACAAGTACGCGAGGGTCCGGCGGACGATCACGCTCTCGACGCAGATGACCGAGACGGGCGAGGCGTCGATGTGGCAGCTCAGCCGCGCGTGCTACCTCGAAGCATGGGGCGACACGATGTCGGCCGACGGGACGATCGCGCCCGTGCAGCCGGTCATCGCCCCGCTCTTCGCCCCCGCCTACAGCGAGATCGAACTGCTCGGCTGGTTCAGCGGCGAGGAGGCGTACCTCCCCGTCGAGAATGACGGGCGTTCGCGCAGCACGCCCGACCCGCGCCGCATGGCCGACGGGCACCGCATCGTGATGCACACCTGGCGCTCGCTCGGCCTGCTCGGCGAGGTTGAGGGCCCCGGCCCGCGCCCGGTCTTCGACCGCGACCCGCAGCCCGACCCCGAGAACGAATCGGCCATGGCGGCGTGGCAAGAACGCGAGGACGCCCGCCAGAACCGTCTGGCGGCCTGGGAGCGCGAGAACCGGCGCTTCGAGCGCGAGCTGGACCGGCCTTGGCGCCGGGCGCGACAGAACGGCGTCGCGAACATGCCCTCGCGCCGGCGCCCCGAGAACGCGATGGCCCGCGGGCGCGTCGACGGCGTGGGAGACGCGCTCGCGGCCGTCGCTTCGCGCATCGGCTCGGTCCGCGTGCCCGAGGCGCCGCGACCGGAGAACCTCGATGTGTTCTTCTACACCGGCCCGGTCGGCGACGGGCGCTTCGCCAACACGCCCTGGCTCCAGGAGCAGCCGCACGCCGCCACCCGAGTCGTGTGGGACAACCCGGTCGTGGTCAGCCCGGCGACGGCCGAGGCGCTCAACCTCACGCCCGATCCGTACACGCGCCGCCAGCCCAAGGCCCGCATGGCGAGGCTGACGGTCGGCGACCGGGCGGTCGATGTCCCCGTCTGGATCATGCCCGGCATGGCCGACGGGTGCGTGGGCGTGATGCTCGGGTACGGGCGCACGGCCGCAGGTTCGGTCGGCGACGGTGTCGGCTTCAACACCTACCGGGCCCGCTCTGCCGGGCAGGGGCTGATGGCCCGCGGCGCCCGACTGGCGAGATCCAACGCCCGCTACTTCATCGCCAGCACGCAGAACCACTGGTCGCTGGAGGGCCGGACCACGATCTTCCGCCAGATCGACAAGCCCTACTTCGACAAGTACGCGGCAAAGCCGATCGAGGCCAAGCCCGACGAGATCTACGGGGTCTACGAGAAGAGGCTGAACCTCGCCGAGCAGCTCGGCGAGCTCGACCACACGCCGCCGAATATCGGCGCGTACGCCAACCCGTTCAACCAGTCTCGGGGTGATGTGCGTCCCGATCGGACGGTGCGCGACCGTCTGGGGCGTGAGGTCCCGCCGGAGTTCGCCCGGCGCCCGCAGTGGGGGATGACGATCGACACCTCGACTTGCATCGGGTGCGGGACCTGCACCGTCGCCTGCCGGTCGGAGAACAACATCCCTGTGGTCGGCAAGACGGAGGTCGCCCGTGGACGCGAGATGTCGTGGATCCGTGTCGACCGGTACTTCACCGGCGACGATTGGCGGACGCCCGACGAGATGGTGCACCAGCCGATCGCGTGCGTGCAGTGCGAGAACGCACCTTGCGAAGTGGTCTGCCCGGTCAACGCGACGGTGCACGGGCCCGAGGGCCTGAACCTGATGGTCTACAACCGCTGCATCGGCACGCGGTACTGCTCGAACAACTGCCCCTACAAGGTCAGGCGGTTCAACTTCTTCGACTGGGGGCAGACGAAGTTCAACGGTCGCTTCGCCTTCCAGGACCGCATCGGCGCCCGCCCGGACAACCTGAACCTGATCCCGCCCCGCCTGCGCGAGCGTGTGGACCAGGTCAGCCGGATGCGTCAGAACCCGGATGTGACCGTCCGTTCTCGCGGCGTGATGGAGAAGTGCACCTACTGCCTCCAGCGCATCAACCGGGCCCGCTTCGAGATGAAGCTCAAGCATCTGGAGAACATCCCCGACGGGTTCTTCCAGACGGCCTGCCAGCAGGCCTGCCCGACCAGCGCGATCGTCTTCGGCGACATCCTCGACGAGACGAGCGAGGTCTCGAAACTGCGGGCGAGCCACCGTTCCTACTTGCTGCTGGGCTACCTGAACACCCGCCCGCGCACGAGCCACCTGCTCCGCGTGCGGAACCCCAACCCGAGGCTCAGAGAGCCCAAGGACCCGAAGGCGTACGCCTCGGCGACCGGGAATGAGGGCGGGGAGGGCGTTGGCGGTGTCCGCCAGGGCCTGTTGCATGATCCGAAACGAAGACATGAAGACGCCGGCTATGTCGGCAGTCTGAGCGTTCTGGGGGTGCACGCATGAGCGTTGAGCATCCGGACCAGCGCACGGTCGAGCAGCTGCTCGGGCGTGAACCGGAAACCAGCCAGCCGGCCCCGCACGACCCGGGCGACGGCTCGCTGATTGACGACCCGGCGCTCGAAGCGCCGCTGGTCCTCGGCGGGCGGTCCCTCCACGAGGTGACCGAGATCGTCTGCGGCTACGCCGAGCGCCCGGCGCCCAAGTGGTGGCTGCCGGCGTTGCTCGTCAGCGCGTCGGTCGCGGGCCTGGGCACGATGATGATCCTCTACCTGATCATCACGGGCGTGGGCGTCTGGGGTCTGAACAACCAGATCAACTGGGCCTGGGACATCACCAACTTCGTCTTCTGGATCGGCATCGGCCACGCCGGCACGCTCATCAGCGCCATCCTCTGCCTGTTCAAGCAGAAGTGGCGCACGGCGGTGAACCGTTCGGCGGAGGCGATGACGATCTTCGCCGTGACCTGCGCCGGCATCTTCCCGGCGATCCATGTCGGGCGGATCTGGTTCATCTGGATGGTCTTCCCCATCCCCAACGCCAACGCGATCTGGCCGAACTTCCGCTCGCCCCTCCTCTGGGATGTGTTCGCGGTCAGCACCTACGCGACGGTCTCGACCCTGTTCTGGTACATGGGCATGCTGCCCGACTTTGCGACCCTCCGCGACCGGGCCGACCGGCGCCTGCGCCGGGCACTGGTCTCGGGCGGCGCGCGGAGCCTGCCCGACACGCTGCGGGCGTACATCTACGGCGTGCTCGCCCTCGGCTGGCGGTTCAGCAACCGGCACTGGCACCGCTACGAGGTGGCGTACCTGATCCTGGCGGGCATCTCGACGCCCCTGGTGCTCAGCGTGCACTCGATCGTGTCGTTCGACTTTGCGACCTCGGTGGTGCCCGGGTGGCACACGACGATCTTCCCGCCGTACTTCGTCGCGGGCGCGATCTTCGGCGGGTTCGCGATGGTGCTCTTGCTGCTGATCCCGGCGCGTGAGCTGTACCCGAACTTCAAGGACCTGCTGACGCTCCGCCACATCGAGAACATGGCGAAGATCCTGCTGGTGACGGGGATGATGGTCGGCTTCGCCTACGCGATGGAGTTCTTCATCGCCTGGTACGGGGCCAACGAGTTCGAGTTCTATGTGTTCATGTTCAACCGTGCGATCCCGGACTGGCTGCACGAGAGCGGCGCGCCGTACTGGTGGGCGTACTGGACGATGATCTTTTGCAATGTCGTCTCGCCGCAGGTGTTCTGGTTCAGGCGTTGCCGTCAGGATGTGCGGATCGTCTGGGCGGTGGCGTTGCTCGTGACGATCGGGATGTGGTTCGAGCGTTTCGTGATCATCGTGACGAGCCTGCACCGCGGGTGGCTGCCGGCGCAGTGGCACATGTTCTACCCGACGATCGTGGACATCCTGACCTTCGCGGGGACCTTCGGGATCTTCATGACGCTGTTCCTGCTGTTCATGAAGTTCCTGCCGATCTTCCCGATGGCGGAGATCAAGGCCGTGATGCCGCAGGCCGACCCGCACCCCGAGCCCGAGGAGGCGCCGGCGATCGCCCCGGCGGGGCGCGACGACCCCGAGGCCTCCGGGGGCGTCGCCCCGGCCCCGGCCCCCGCCCACCCAGAGGAGGGCCGCTGACATGGCTCTTGCCGACTATCTGCCGATCCCGACCTCGAAGCTGCCCGCGGCGTTGCGGGGCCCTTCGACCAGGTTCGTCCTCGAAGACGGCACGCCCGTGCACGGGATGCTGGCGCAGTACTCCAAGACGCCCGACCTCGTCCACGCGGTCGAGGCGGTGCGCGACGCGGGGTACAAAGTGTGGGACTCCTTCTCGCCCTTCCCGATCCACGGGATCGAGGAGTCGATGGGGTTCTCGCGCACCAAGCTGCCTTACATCATCGGCGTGGCCGGGCTCTCGGCCGCGGCGCTGGGCTACCTCCTGCAGTGGTGGATCTCCGGCGATTACCAGATGGTCGTGCAGGGCAAGCCCTTCAGGGCGTGGGAGCCGTTCGTCCCGGTGACCTTCGAGATCGGCATCCTGATCACGGCGTTCACGACGCTGATCGGGATGTTCGCGTTCAACGGGCTGCCCAGGCACCACCACCCGCTGTACCAGAGCGAGCGGTTCCTCTCCAGCAGCGACGACAAGTTCTTCGTCTACATCGAGGCGGCCGACGAGCGATTCGACCCCGACTCGACGCGGGAACTCCTCGAAAAGACCCATCCCGACCACATCGAGCTGATCGGTCAGCGCGACTGACGCCCGACGGAGGCTCCACTTGACTGCCACGACACACCAGAGAGGACGCCGGAAGAGCCGCGCTGTTGTCGCGTTGGCTCTGGGCGCTGCCTTCGTGTCCGCGGCCGGGCTGACCGGCTGCCGGGGCGACCGCAGCGACAAGCCGCCGCGACAGTTCCTCCCGGACATGGACGATCAGCCCCGCGTCAACCCGCAGAGCTCCTCGGCGCTCTTCGACGAGACAGATTCGGGCCGGGCCATGCGCGTCCCGCCCGCCGGCATCGTCGCCTTCGACCGCCACGGCATCGACCCCGTCCGCCACGCAGACGCGGACTGGTACCAGCGCACCGTCCAGCCCCAGCGCGACGCCCTGCTCCGCGAGGACAGCGAGCGGTTCCACGGCGTCGTCGCCGGGGTCGACTTCCGCTTCGCCTGGCAGGCCGGCAACGCAGACCCGTACATCCACGACATCCCGATCCCCGTCGACGCGGAGTTGATCACTCGCGGGATGAACCGCTACGACATCTTCTGCGCCGCCTGCCACGGGTACGCCGGCGAGGGCGGGGGCGAGACCATCGTCGAGACCGGCGGGCCGGTGAACCGCTACGAGCAGTACGGCGGCCTGGTCGGCCGGCGCTGGTCGTACGCCGTGCCCAGCTTCCACGACGAGCGGTACCAGAAGGGCGTCGACGACCCCGGCGGGCGCGACGGGTACCTGTTCTACACGACGATGTACGGCGTCGGCTTCGAGTCGCCCGAGGATGTCGGCAAGGGGCTCCGCATGCCCGGCTACGGCCACGCGCTGAGCGCCGACGACGCGTGGGCGATCGTCGCGTACATCCGGGCGTTGCAGCTCTCGCGGAACTTCCCGATGGCCGAGCTGCGTGACGATGTGCCCGCCGAGCGCGACGCCCGCGAGCGTCTCCGTCGCCTGCGGATGGGCGGGGCGGGGACCGCCGAGCGGCCGGCCTCCGGCGCCGACCTGCTGGCTACAGACCGCGCCGAGACCGAAGGAGGCGCCCAGTGACCCAGCTTTCCGCCTCGCAGTACAAGCGCCGCCTCAAACGCGTCGCCGAACACCCGGCCATGAGCGCCGAGAACATCACCGCCGACCGGTCCTCGATGGACAAGGCCGCGGCGGTCATGATCGGGATCGGCGCGATCCTGCTCGCCCTGACGGCGATCGGCGCGGTCGTCGTCAACGGGCGCCACGCCCTGGCGTCGTACGCCGTGGGCGTCTACACCGTCACCGCGATCAGCCTGGGCGCGATGTTCTGGGTGATGGTCTTCGAGCTTGTGCGCTCGGGCTGGAGCGCCGGCGTGCGTCGACAGTTCGAGAATGTGATGATGAACATCCCGCTCTGCGTGGTGCTCATCGCCCCGATCCTGATCTTCGAGCTCGCCGCCGGCGGCGTGCTGATGCACTGGATGATGGACGACGCCGACCAGTACCTGGTCAACAAGAAATCGTCCTACCTCAACCCGGCTTTCCTGGCGATCCGGTTCGTGCTCTACGGCGCGATCTGGATCCTCATCGCGACCAAGCTCTGGGGCTACAGCATGGCCCAGGACCAGACCGGCGACCGGTACCTGGTCAACAAGGCCCGGTTCACCAGCAGCTGGGGCATGCTGCTGTTCGCCCTGTCGGTCGCGTTCTTCGCCTTCGACTTCCTGATGAGCCCCGACTACCGCTTCTTCAGCACGATGTGGGGCGTGTACTACTTCGCGGGCGGGACCTTCTCGGCCATCGCGGTTGTCGCGATCATCTGCTGCCTCGCCAAGCTCTTCGGGAGGATGACCGGCGCGATCACCGCCGAGCACACCCACGACATGGGCAAGCTCATGTTCGGGTTCACCGTCTTCTGGGCCTACATCGCCTTCAGCCAGTACTTCCTCATCTGGTACTCCAACATCCCCGAGGAAGTCGCCTGGTACACCCACCGCAAGGAGAACGGGTGGGAGGTCCTGGGCTGGTTCCTGGTCTTCGGCCACTTCCTCATCCCCTTCATCATCCTGCTCCAGCGCCCCGTCAAGCGGTCTCTGGTCGGGCTGGCGATCGTCGGGGTCTGGATGCTTGTGATGACCACGATCGATAAGACTTGGATCGTCCGCCCCATGGTCTACATCCGTGATTTCGCCCAGTACAACCCCGGTCCCGCCGGGTGGTGGCTGGATGTGGTCGCCGCCGCGGGCGTGTTCGCACTCTGGGGCGGCTTCCTGGTCCGTCGGATCGCCCGGGTGCCGCTGATCCCGGTCCGAGACCCCAGGCTCCTCAAGGCCCTCAAGCACAAGAACTATGTCTGAGTTCAGGGTCCGAATCTCCGCTGCACGGCCCTCGCCCGCAAACGCGGCGCGGACAGCCCTGTTCTGTCGGGGAAGAATGAATACTGTTTGGCAAGACCGGCGAAGCCCGGATGGGGCAGCACCATGAGCGACGAACCGAGACATCTCGAGGTGGACCACACCGAGCCGGACGAGTGGCACACCCACACGCCCGCCGAAGGACCTCCTCAGGAGGAGCACGCGTCGCGTGTCAACGCCGGCGTGCTGTTCCTGGCTTTCTGCATCATGACCGTCGGGCTGACGGTCACCGTGGTCGCGCTGATCTTTTACTTCAGCCAGCACACCAACGCGTTGAAGGCGGAGCTGAAGGAAACCACCGACTGGCGGACCGACATCTCGATCCCCTACCGAGAGAGCGCCCGCCAGGCCCTGACCGGCTACGCGTGGGAGGACGAGGACAACGAGATCGTCCGCGTCCCCCTCGACCTGGCGATCGACCGCGTGATCGAGCGCTACTCGCAAGGACAGGAGTAAGGCCCGGCCCGCGGGAACCCCGCAGACCCCCCGACAGCAACCATGCTCAAGCGTCTGTTCACATCCAGCTTCGCCAAGCGCCTCTCCGGACGCCTCGCGGTGATCGCCTTCGCGGCTGTCTGCGTGGCGGCCAAGCCCGCCGCGGCGCAGGGTGTGCTCAACGAACTGCCCGAGGCCGCCCGCGGCGTCGGCATGGACGACCGCCTGGGCAACCGCGTCCCCTTCCCGATCATCGTCCGCAGCGAGCTCGGCGAGGCGGTTGATCTTGCGAGCTACTTCAACAAGGGCAAGCCGGTCGTCCTCTCGCTGGTCTACTACGACTGCCCGCTGCAGTGCCCGGCGCTGCTGGAGAACCTCTCGCAGACGATCGGCGAGACGCCCTACGAGCCCGGCGTCGACTACACCGTTCTGGTCGTCAGCTTCGACCCGACCAACACCGAGAAGATGGCCCAGGAGGCCAAGCGCGACGCCTTGGTCCGCCACGAGCTGACCTACGGCAGGCGCGTCAACGAGGACACCCGTCGCGGCCTCATGTTCCATGTCGCCGGCGAGGCCGAGGCGAAGCGACTCGCCGACGCGGTCGGATTCCGCTACAAGCTGCTGCCCAACGGCGAGTACTCGCACCCCTCGGCCCTGATCGTGCTCAGCCCCGAGGGCGTGGTGACCCGCTACCTCCCCGGCTTCAACACGACCGACCAGAAGGTCGGCCCGATGCTCCGCATGGCGCTGCTCGAAGCGAGCGACGGACGCATCGCCCGCGGCTTCATCGACTGGTTCGTGCACACCTGCTTCACCTTCGACCCCGACGCGGGGGCCTACAACATGGAGGCGATGGCGGTGATGCGCCTCGCCGGGGCGGGCACCGTCGTGCTGCTCGGGGGGCTGATCGGTGTGCTGTTTCTGAAAGAAAGACTGCGTCGGCGCCCGGCGTCGGCGGGCCCCGTCCGGCTCGCCAACGCCGCAAACCGTCCGACGCCCGGATTCACGGGGCCCAGCGCATGAACCCGTTTCTCGCTCTGTTCGATTCGGCGAGAGCCGCGACCTTCCTCGCCCAGCAGGGGCCGGTCGCCCGCTTCATCTTCGGGCGCGACCCGCAGGAGGCGCAGTACTCCGCCGGCGTCGAAGGCCTGTTCATGTTCATCTTCTGGATCAGCACCTTTGTGTTCATCGGGCTGATGGCGCTGTCGTTCTATTGGGCCGTCAAGTACCGGCGCCGCCCCGGCGTGGCGCCCGCTCGCAGCCCGAGCCACAACACCGCTCTGGAGATCACCTGGACGATCATCCCCTCGATCGTCTTCATCTCGCTCTTCTTCGTCGGCTTCCGCGTCTACGCCACGCAAATGATCGCCCCGTCCGACGCGGTCCGCCTCGACCTCATCGGCTACCGCTGGGGTTGGAACCTCTACTACCCCGGGGGCGTCACCTCGACCGAGACCCTCCCAGCCGGCACGATCTCTGCGACCAGCGTCCCGGTCTTCATGTTCCCCGAAGACACGCCGATCCTGCTGGAGATGTCCAGCCAGGATGTCATCCACAGCTTCTGGGTGCCCGACTTCCGCTCGAAGATGGACCTCTTCCCCAACCGGAGCACCAGCTTCTGGTTCCGCACCAGCAGGCTCCAGCCCGGCGACATGGACAACCCGGACCTGGGCTACCCCAACAAGGAACACATCCTCTACTGCGCCGAGTACTGCGGCGACCAGCACTCCCAGATGCTCGGGCTCATCCGCGTTGTTCCCCGCGATGTCTACGAAAACTTCCTGAGGAACCCCTGGCCCGAGGGCATCAGCCTCGTCGAGAAGGGCAAGCTCCTCCACAGCCTCCGCGGGTGCAACGCCTGCCACAGCCTCGACGGCTCGTCGGGCACCGGCCCGACCTGGCTGAACTGGTACGGCTACGAACACAACTACACCGACGGCTCGACCCATCTCGCCGACGCCGACTTCACCCGCGAGTCCATCTACCACCCCGGACGCAAGATCCGATCCGGCTACCAGAATGTCATGAACACCTACCTCGGCCAGATCAACGAGGAAGAGATGCGGGCGCTGATCGCCTTCATGCGATCGATCAGCGACCAGGGCGGCGACCCGACCGCGGGGTTCCCAGAAGCAGAAACAGAAGAAGAGGAAACCGGCGGCAACTGATTGCTGATGCGTCCGGCCCGGGCACGACAGGGCCGCGGGAGGGGAGCAAGGCACACCCAACGAGGGCGTGAACACACCATGAGCACCATCGACACCCACAGCGGAGGCGAGCACGCCCACCACCACGAGGGCAGCTACCTCACCCCCCACGGCGGCGCGTTGGCCACCATCTGGAACTGGGCCACCACGATCGATCACAAAAAAATCGGCGTGATGTACCTGTTCGCGGTCTTGTTTATGTTCTTCCTCGGAGGCGTCGCGGCGATGGGCGTCCGCGCCGAGCTCTGGGAGCCGACCCGCGTCGTCACGCAGGTCGTCGAGGGCGAGACGGTCACCAGCTACACCGGCCAGGTGCTCGTCAACCTTGCGCCGATCGTCCCGGGCGTCGAGTCCGAGGGCGGCGTCGCCGCCGGAATGAACATCTACAACCGCGCCTTCAGCCTCCACGGCATCATCATGACCTTCATGGTCATCGTGCCCTCGGTGCCGGCGTCCTTGGGCAACTTCTTCCTGCCCCTGATGCTCGGGGCCAAGGATGTGGCCTTCCCCAGACTGAACCTCTTGAGCTGGTACATCTATGTGTTCGGTTCGATCTTCGCCGTCGCGGCGGTGGTGATGGGGGGTGTAGACACGGGCTGGACCTTCTACACGCCCTATTCAACGATGACCGACGCGGACCATTTACGCGTGGTCTTCGTCATCCTCGCGGCGTTCATATTGGGTTTCAGTTCGATCCTCACGGGCCTGAACTTCATCGTCACGGTGCACAAACTCAGGGCGCCGGGCATGGGCTGGTTCGACATGCCCCTGTTCGTCTGGGCCATGTACGCCACCGCGATCATCCAGGTCCTGGCGACCCCGGTCATCGGCATCACCCTGCTCCTGCTGATCTTCGAGCGGGTCTTCCATGTCGGCATCTTCGACCCGCGCATGGGCGGCGACCCCGTCCTCTACCAGCACTTCTTCTGGTTCTACAGCCACCCCGTCGTCTATGTGATGATCATCCCCGCCTTCGGCATCATCAACGAGATCATCCCCGTCCACGCCCGCAAGAAGCTCTTCGGCTACCGCGCGATGGCCTTCGCGACGCTCGGCATCGCCGCCGTCTCGTTCCTCGTCTGGGGCCACCACATGTTCACCGCGTCCGGTGAGCTGGCGGCGATGATCTTCAGCGCCCTGACCTTCCTTGTGGCGATCCCCACGGCGATCAAGGTCTTCAACTGGGTCGCCACCCTCTACAAGGGCTCGATCGCTTTCACCACCCCGATGCTCTACGCCCTGAGCTTCCTGTTCATGTTCACCATCGGCGGCCTCACCGGCCTCCCCCTGGCCACCCTCGCCACCGACCTCCACCTCCACGACAGCTACTTCGTCGTCGCCCACTTCCACTATGTGATGATGGGCGGCACGATCATCGCCTTCGTCGGGGGCATCCACCACTGGTGGCCGAAGATGTTCGGCAAGCTCTACAACGAGCGCTGGGCGATCGTCGGGTGCGTCCTGGTCTTCATCGGCTTCAACCTGACCTTCTTCACCCAGTTCATCCTCGGCACCCGCGGCATGCCGCGCCGGTACGCCAGCTACCCCGACGAGTTCCAATTCCTCCACCAGCTCTCGACCATCGGATCGTGGATCCTTGGGATCGGTTTCCTGGTCCACCTCGGCGTCTTTGTCCACTCGCTCGTCGCCGGGCGCAAGGCCCCCGAGAACCCATGGGGCGGCCTGAGCCTCGAGTGGGAGACCGAGAGCCCCCCCATCGAGCACAACTTCCACCACGAGCCGATCATCAAGCACGGCCCATACGACTACGACACGGTCCAGCCGCCGCACACCGATCCGGCCGAGTTCCCGATGCCCGAGCCGCTCCGCCCCGGCGAGCGCGTCCACTGACCCGCCTCCCCGCCCGGGCTTCGCAGCCCGGACAGGGGCTTTGAAAACCAGCCGGGACCAGCGCCCGGCCGATTTGAGCCTGACCCTGCCTCACCCGGAGGGGGCCCGATGACCTCGATCGAGACCGGCGGCAACCCGCCGCAGCACAACCAGCCCCCGTCGCTCTCTGCCGAGCCGAGGTGGAAGCGCCAGCCGTTCGCCAACCACTGGCGGAGCCACGCCGAAGACTTCGACGCGTGCAAGATCGGCATGTGGCTGTTCCTGACGACGGAGGTGCTGCTGTTCGCGGGGCTCTTCGTCGCCTACGCCGTCTTCAGGATGTGGTACCCCGACGCGTTCGCCGCCGGGTCGCACCACCTCGATGTGCACTGGGGCGCGTTGAACACGGTGATCCTGCTGATCTCCTCGTTCACCGTCGCCGCCAGCATCCGCAACGCCCAGCTCAACCAGCAGGGCCTGCTGAAGATCAACCTGAGCATCACGCTGCTCTGCGCGCTGCTCTTCATGGTCATCAAGTTCACCTTCGAGTACGCGCCCAAGTGGGCCGAGGGCAAGCGTCCGGGCGTCTGGTTCAGCTACCCGTTCGCCTCCGAGCCCAACGAGCACATCTGGTGGAGCCTCTACTACTCCGCGACGGGCATCCACGCGCTCCATGTGCTCATCGGCGCCGCGGTGCTGTTTATCATTCTTCTCAAATCGTTCAAGGGCTGGTACGGGCCCAAGCACTACACCGGCATCGAGGTCGCCGGCCTCTACTGGCACCTTGTCGATGTGATCTGGATCTTCCTCTTCCCCCTCCTCTACCTCATCCACTGAACCCGAACGCCAGCAGCCACAGGAACCACCAGCCATGGCCGACCAGCAGCACACAGGCCCAGCAGGAAGCCCCACCTCCGACAAGGAAAGGTTGGGGTTCGACCCGACCGACCCGCACGGCTTCCACGAGGGCGAAGAGCACGGGCACCACATCCTCTCGATGCGGATGCTCGTCACCATCCTCGCCCTGCTCCTGCTCCTGACGGGCCTGACCGTCGGCTCGGCCCAGGCCGAGATCATCATCGCCGAAGAGCTGGGGATCACCATCCCCCAGTGGGTGAATGTCGCGATCGCGATGACGATCGCCACGGTCAAGGCGATCCTCGTCGTCGCCTTCTTCATGCAGCTCTACTACGACACCAAGCTGAACACGATGATCCTGCTCTTCTGCCTGCTGACTTTCGGCCTCTTCATCGGCTTCACCTCGATCGACATGGGCAACCGCGACCGCATCTACACATGGAAAGAGGGGCAGCACACCCCCGGCGGCACCGGGGGCCTCGGCCTGGAACGCTCCGCTTTCGACCAGGACGGCAACCCGCGATACACCGCAGTCCTCGGGCCCGACGGCGAGGACACAGGCAGACGCAGGCGCGCCCGCGAGGAGGTCGCAGACGCGATCACCGAGTTCTCCTCCGACCCCGAGATCGCCCGCTCACGCCTCGGACCGGAGGTCTTCGAACGCCTCCAACGCTACCACGAACGCAAGAAGGCCGATCGCCCCGCGCCGAGCTCCAACCGAATCACAGACCTCTCCTCGCCGAGGCTCTTCGCCCCGCCCGACGATGAAGAGGGCGAGAACAATAACTGACCGGCGGCCGAGCCGGCCGCAACGACGGCGTCGGGGGGGATCCGTCCCGGCGACCACCATGCACCGAAGAAGACTCATCCCTCTCTCGATCGCCGCCGCGGCTCTGGTCGTTTTCGTTCTCTCCGGCTTCTCGCTCTTCCGCGAGATCGACCGATACAACACCGAGCAGCCGCCGCAGATCTTCTACACCTTCGTGCTCAATGTCCCCGCGTTCGAGTACGCGGGCAAGCGGGTCGAGATCTCCGGCGACAACATCCGCGAGGACGGGACCGGAGAGGTCGTCGTCACCTACGCCGAAGAGACCCTCAGCCTGCCCGTCACCATCCCCGCCCGCGTCACGCTTCCCAACCTCGAGCGATACCGCGACTGGCTCATCTTCGTGCTCTGGCGGGAGAACGAAGGCTTCGATCCCGAAGAGACGCGACGCTACATGGACGCCGGCCTGATCGAGGGCAACCTCGTCGCCGTGCGCAAGGTGCAAAGACCCGGGACCGATCCGGAGAGCTTCGGCGAGGTCTTCCGCAGCGACTGGTCGTTCGACTTTTTCACCTTCAACCCCGAGGGCGGGTTCGAGCACGAACGCCTCGTTTTTCCCGAGTCCGAGCGGGCCTTCCGGCGTCGCGTGCAGCGGGCCGAGCGCGACGGTGCGCCGCGGCCCGAGCGGCGCCGCAACGAGCTCCAGCCCAACACATGGCAGTACGCGACCGCGATGCACCTCATGGGCGGCAAGCCCCCCAGCGCCGAGTTCACGCGGGGCCAACTCGTCGAGGCCCGACTCCCCCTCGCGCTGGCCGGGACAAGCTGCATCGTCTTTCTGATCGCCCTCGGCTTCGGCCTGGCGCCGAAGCGCTCCGACCACTGGCCGGGCAAGGGCGACAAAGAAAGCGCCTGACGCGCGTTCTCTCTTCACGCCCCACCAAAAAAACCGCCGCCCGGAGGCGGCGGTCGGTGATCGTGCTGATCGGGCTGTTGATTACTTGACGATGTCCGCGTCGTCGCGGGTCTGCGTCGGCTGCTGACGAGTCGGCTCGGTGCGCCGTTCGGGGGTCGCCAGCGTGGGCGCGGCCGAGGGGCCCGAGAAGCCGCCGCGGGTCAGGTAGATCTCGACGCGCCGGTTCTGCACCGTGCCGCCGGAGGGATTGTTGCGGACGATCGGGCGGTGCTCGCCCCAGCCGCTGGCGCGCATCTTGTCGGCCTGCACGCCGGCGGAGCGGAGCTCGTTGCGGACGGAGATCGCGCGGTGCACCGAAAGGTGCATGTTGGTGGGATGACGCTCGCGGGTGGCGGGATTGCCGATCGGCACATTGTCGGTGTGCCCGACGATGTCGACATCGTACTGAGCGCCCGCGCCCTTGAGCACTTCGGCGAGCTGGCGGATCGAACGCTTGGCCTGGTCGCTCAGCGCGTCCGAGCCGGAGCCGAAGGTCAGGTCGCTGGCGAAGCGCAGCATCCCGCGATCGGCGTCGTAGGTGATCAGGTTCGGGTAGCGGGCGGCGAGGTCAGCCAGCGCCCGGTCGGTGACCGGGTCGAGGCGCGTGCCGTCCATCTCGTTGACCATCCGCTGGAAGTCCGACAACGCGCGGTCGCGCTCGGAGACGAGACCCTTGAGACGGTCGATCTCCTGCTGCTGGGCCTGCATCGCCGCGTACGCGTCGCCCTCGGCGCCGTCGCGTGCGGCGAGTGTGCTGCGGCAGGATTCGAGCTCCTGCTGAAGCCGCAGGTTCTGTTCCTGCAGCGTTCTGTTGGTTTGACGCAGGTTGTCGTAGCTGCCCTGCGTGGCGCACCCGCCGAGCCCCATGCCGAGGCCGGAGAGCGCGATGACCGCCAGCGACAGCCGCCGGCGACGATGGTGACTGGACGGGGCTCTGCGCATGCGAATACTCCTTTTTCCGCGCCGCTTTCGGCGGCCGGTCCGGCCCGCGGGGCGTGGCTCCGCCGCACCCGGTCAATGATTCCTTCCGGCCGACACCGGCCCTGCTTGTCCGAGCATAGCCCGCCAGAGACGCCGCGCCGACCACAATCACCATCATCCGTCAAGCGTCGCTCACGCGCACCCGCAGAGACACCGTGCCCACCAGCAATCCACAGCAAACGACAGCATTTCCGGATCCCCTCGATCAGGCGGTGTCGGTTGCGGCCAAGGCCCCGGTCATCCTCCGCCTCGACGGCGCGGGCGTGCTCGATCCCGCAGGCGTCGCCCTCGAGCCCGGCTCCCTCGTTGTCCAGCTCTCGCCGGCGGGGTCGACGCCGACCTACTCCATCCGCGTGCTCGCCTGCGACCGGCCGGGCGCAATCGACAAGGCCTCCGCCTTCGCCGGGGCGACCCGCATCCCCCTGCCCGGCACAGTCCTCATCCCCGGCCTGATCAACGCCCACACCCACCTGGATCTTTCCGGCGTCGGTCCGAGGCCCTTCGACCCGGCCCGCCCCTTCGCCGAGTGGCTCTCGATGGTCGTCCGCGAGCGGCCCAGATCCGAGCCCGACATCGCCGCGGCGGTCAATCTCGGCGTCGACCTCCTCCGCCGGGGCGGGGTCGTCGCGGTGGGGGACATCGCCGGCGCCCTCGGCCCGAAGCCCACCGCCGTCCCGTGGAAGACCATCGCCGCGACCACCATGCGGGGCGTCAGCTTCGTCGAGAGCTTCGGCATGGGCCCGGGTCGGGCCGCCGCCGCGGCGAGCGTCCGGTCGCTCCTAGAGGCCAACCCCGAGGGGCTGTCCCCAGACGCAGCTGTCCGCCTCGGCCTCTCGCCCCACGCCCCGGTTTCGGTCGACCGACGGGTCTATGCCGAACTGGCGGCCCTCGCCGTCGAATTCGGCCTGCCCCTGTGCACCCACCTGTCTGAGTCGCCCGACGAACACCTGTTCATCGAGCGGGGCGAGGGCCCGGTCCGGGCGTTCCTCGAATCGATGCGGCTATGGGACGATCAAGGGCCCGACGGCGTCGGCGATGGGCGGACGCCGATCGGACACATGACCGAACTCCTCCGCTCCGGCCCGACCATCGCGGTGCATGTCAACGACGCTTCGGATCGGGATATCGAGATCCTCGCCGAAACGGGCACGCCGGTGATCTACTGCCCCCGTGCTTCTTCGTATTTCGGCTTCGACCGCTCGCTCGGCCCGCACCGCTACCGCGAGATGCGCCGCGCGGGGGTCCGCGTCGCGGTCGGGACGGATTCGATCATCAACCTGCCCGAGGCGTGCGTACAACCCGGGGGCCGCGGCCTCTCTACACTCGACGACCTCCGCCTCCTCTATCAACGCGGCGACTTCGGCCCATCCAACGACGAACTGGCCGACTTGCTCTCGCTGGCGACCACCCAGGGCGCGCAAGTGCTTGGGCTGGAACCAGCGAGGTTCACCCTGGGCGAAGGCTCGAACCCGCTGGGGATCGTCGGCGTCGAGGCGGGGGAAAACCGGACCGACGGATCGGCGTTGCAACGCGTGTTTTCCGTCGATTCGCCCGTCCGATTGCTGCTGAACGGGAAATAATCCGTGTCAGCCGAAACTTCATGCGATCCCCCGCACGCCCGGCCCCGGCCTGCGCGAGCGCCCCCGATCCAGCGTACGAGGACCCGAATGAGCGCCAAGTGGCACCGCAGCAAAGCCTGGGACGACCGCGTCTTCCCGGCGTGGGCCTTCCCGCTCAAGTGGACCCTGCGCACCCTCAGCTCGATCTGGTTCGCCGTGCTGCTGCTGATCGGCGTCAGCATCTACGGCATCCTCGCCAGCATCCCGATGGGCATGCTCGCGCTCATCCCGACCTATCTGATCTATGCGGGCGTCTTCGCACTGTCTGTCGGCGCGGCGCTGGCGATCGGGCTGGTGAGCCTCCAGCCGTTCGCGCAGATGACCGGCCCGGCGGGGCGCTTTGCGATGCGCTTCCTCGGCGGGATCGTCTTCGCGTCCTGCGGCGTGCTCTTCTTCGTCGGCGTGCTCTGGCCCCGCCTGGACTACGACCCGGGCACGGGCGAGGGTTTCCGGCTCTTTGCCGCGTACGCCGAGACCTACAAGTCGACGACGCTGCGCCGCCTGCCCGGCATCGAGATGACCGAGCTGCAGTTCTACACCACCTGGCCGATGCAGCTCATGCTGATCCTGTTCGTGATCAACATGATCGTCGCGACGGTCCGACGCATCGAGTTCAAGTTCGTCAACATCGGCGTGCTCTCGGTCCACTCGGGCATCGTGCTGATGGCGGTCGGCAGCCTGTACTACGGCGTCTTCAAAATGGAAGGCGACACGATGCTCGCCTCCGGGCCGCTGGGCGAGAACGGGCTGCCCGAGGCCGGTCCGTGGCAGGAGGTCTTCTACGATCGCGAGCGCGTCGCCCTGCACATCCGCAGCGAGGTCTCGGGCTGGTACCAGATCCCGCTCGATCGCGTCCCGAGGTACAACAACTACGGGCTGAATGTCACCGCCGGCCCGACCGCCTGGACGGAGATCGGCGCGCCGGTCGACCGACCCGACGACGCCGGACGCACGCTCTCGATCGACACCGGCCACCCGCGCGAGCAGACGATCCCGCTCGGCGTGCGCTTCGCGCTCGCGGTCGACCGCCTGCTCGGGCGCGAAACGCGGCCGCTGCCCAACCGCACGCCCCCGGCGAGCGACCTCCGCTTCCGCGTCGTCGGCTACACCAAGTACGCCGAAGAGCAGCCCCGCATCGACTGGCTGAAGGTCGATCCGTCCAGCGCGAGCGCCTTCCGCCCGGGCGACGCGCTCAACCCGCTGCGCGAGCTGCGTCTGGGCGCCCCGGACTTCGAGCCCCTGAGCTTCTTCATGCTCCCGCGCATCCCGCGCTGGCGTGTCGCCGAGGTCCCCGACATCGGCATCGAGTACCTGCTCGACCCCAGCGAGCAACGCCTCCGAGACCTGCTCGAACCGCTCCCGGAAAACACCTGGCACGCCCTGATCGCCGAGGTCGAAGACGCCGACGGCACGGTCCTCCGGCGGGCCATCCGCGTCGCCTCCGATGAAGAGCTGTTCGTCAGCCCCGTGCCGATCGGCGACAGCGGCTTCACCATCGCCGTCGAGGATGTGCTCGAACGCCCCGACCTGCCGATCGTCACCGAAGGGTTCGAGGGCGCCGAGAGCAGCCTGCTGAAGGTCCGCGTGAATTCGCCCGAGGGCGAATCGGTCACGCGATGGGTCTACCACCGCTACCCCGAGATCGCCCAGGACATCGCCGATGAAGTCGGCGACGACGGGCGTCCCGCCCGGCGCGACCCCGACCCCCGCCTGCGCCTGGCGCATGTCGACGCCACCAAGCCGCAGGTCTTCGTCGTCGAGTTCACCGACCGCGGCGTCGGGCTCATCCTCCGCATGCCCGGCGGACGCGTCTTCTCGAAGTTCGACGAGACGGGCGAGGGTCGGTTCGACGGCGTGCTCGACGGGCTGACCGTCGAGATCGGGCAGCGCTGGGCCCACGCCGAGGCGTTCGAGCGCCCGATCCCCAAGGCCCCGCACCTGCAGGATCGAGACTTCATCGGCACGCACGACCGCGCGATGCTGGCCGTCGAAGTCACCAGCGAGCAGTTCCCCGAGTGGAAGCGTCTGGTCTGGCTGCCCTACACGCGGTACCTTCGCGAGCAGTCGGAACTGACACGGCGCACGATCGCGCTGCCCGACGGGCGTCGCGTGACGATGGCGTTCGGGCGTCAGTGGCGCCGTCTGCCGGGTTTCGAGCTCCGTCTTGAAGACTTCGAGATGATCGAGTACGCCCACCGCGGGGCGCCGCGCGACTATCAGTCGATCGTCAGCGTCCGCCCGCCGCCGCCGATCACATTCCGCCCCGATGAGCAGGGCAACAGGCCGGCGGCGAGTTTCGAGCCGTTCACGCATGTCGCCAAGCTGAACGCGCCTTTGCGGGCGCCGTTCAATGTCTACGACCCGCCGGGCGGTCCTGTCCTCGGCTTTGTCGGGCGCTTGCTCTCTGGGATCAACCCGGGCCAGTTCAAGTTCGCCCAGGCGGGCTGGGACCCCAACACATGGAACCGCACGCGTGAGATGGCCGACGCGGGCGAGATCGACCGCCCCTATGTCGCCTTCACCATCCTCCACGCCGGCAACAACCCCGGGATCCACATCATCGCCTTCGGCGGCATCCTCATGGGCGCGGGCATCCCTTGGGCCTTCTATGTCAAGCCCTGGCTGCTGCGCCGGAAGAAAGCGCAGATCCAGCGCGAGATCGCCTCGGGCAAGCGCCCCGCTCCGAAGAAGAACGGCGCAGACCAGAAACCCGACGGGCCGACGCCCGGCGCGGAGGTAACGGCATGAGAGCATGGTTGACCGGCGTTGTTTCGGCGTTGCTGCTCTTGGCCTCGCCCGGCGCGCTGGCGCAGGGCTACGCCCCACAGGGCAACGAGCACCCCGAGGCCTCGTACGACGAAACGCCCGACGCGTCGCGCCAGAACCCCTTCGGCCCGATGCTCCACAACCGCGACGGCAGCGCGTCCGCCGCCGAGCGTCTTCGGGCCAAGGCCGACTTCGCTTCGCGCGTCGATCTGTCGCCCCTGCGCGACCTTGCCGTCTTCCACGACGGACGCGTGAAGATCCTCGATACGCTGGCGCGCGAGGTGATGGCGGACATCACCGGGCGTCAGGGCTACTTCGACCTGATCCAGCGTGAGAATGGCGCCGAACGCTTCGAGTTCGACCCGCTCTTCACGCTGCTGGACCTCTCGATCGACCGCCACTTCTACGCCGACCGCCCGCTGGTGCGGGTCGGGTACCTGCCCCTGCGTCGCTCGTTCGTCGAGCGCGCGCTCCCGATCGAGCCGGGCACGAGCGAGGCGGAGGCCGAGCGGATCGAGCAGGCGCGCGATCGGTACCTGCGCATCGGACGCATCCCGCCGATCTGGCTGGAATGGCACCAGCAGGAGCTGTACGCGAGGTACGAGTTCAGCGATCCGTACCGCAGTGCGTTCTCCGAGCTCGGTCGCGCCGCGCGCGGGCTGATGAACGCCCCGGCGATGTTCAAGGTCGTCGCACCGCCGACAGAGGACCGCCCCTGGAAGCACCTGTCGGACGACTTTTCACGCGCCGATGAGGTCCGGCCGATCGCCCTCGCACTCGGCGATGCCTGGCGCAACCACGACGCCGAGGGCGTCAATGCCGCGGCAAAGCGCCTCGCCGAGATCCTGCCGACCATCAACGCCGAGGTCTACCCCGAGACGCGGCGTTCGCTCGAGATGCTCTACAACCGCGCCAACGCCTTCGTCTGGGGGTATTGGATCTACGCCCTTTCGTTCGTCACGCTGCTGCTCGCCTTCGGCACACAGCGCAGCACGCTCAAGGCGTTGGGCATGGCGATGCTCCTCGGCGCGATCGGGCTGCACGCGTTCGGGTTCGTCCTCCGCTGCATCATCGCCGAGCGCTTCGCGATCCAGAACCAGTTCGAGTCGATGATCGGCGTGAGCCTCTTCGGGTCGCTCGCGGCGCTGGGGCTGATGTTCTGGCGCAAGCAGCTCCTCTTCGGCGCCGCCGCGGCGGCCGCGGGCTTCCTCGTGCTCATCACCGCGACCGAGGCGAGAATCCCCGGACAGGCGATCGGTCGCGAGGCGGCGATCCTCAACACCTCCGTGCTGCTGAAGTACCATGTCACGATCGTGCTCACCTCGTACGGGCTGATCACGATCGGCTTCATCACCAGCCTCTTCTATCTCGTGGGACACTACGCCAAGCGCTTCGGCGCGGGCGAGACGCCGGCGCTCGCCGCGGCGCTCAGCGACGGCGCGCCGGTCGAGAAGGCCAAGGCTTCGTCTTCGCGCGTGCTGCGCGACCTCGACCGCGCGACGATGATCGTGCTCCAGCTCGCCTTCTGGACGCTGGGCGTGGGCATCCTGCTCGGCGCGTGGTGGGCGGACCATTCGTGGGGCCGCTGGTGGGCGTTCGATCCCAAGGAGACCTGGGCGCTCATCACCTGGATCGTCTACCTCATCGTGATCCATGTCCGGATGGTCGTGCAGCGCCGCGAGCTGGTCACCGCGTGGCTCAGCGTCATCGGGTTCTTCGTGATGCTTTGGACCTATTTCGGTGTGAACCTGCTCCTGCCGGGCCTGCACGCCTACGCCTGAGCAATGGCTGACGCCCGGCACAAGCTCGATCGAGACTTCTTTTCGCGCAAGGCCGACGCGCTGGCGGTCGATCTGCTCGGGCGCGTCCTCGTCCGCGTGACAGACGACGGCACGCGCCTCGCCGGACGCATCGTCGAGACCGAGGCCTACCTCGGCCCGGAAGACAAAGCCGCCCACTCGGCGGGCTGGCGCAGAACCCCGCGGACCGAGCCGATGTTCGGGCCTCCGGGGCTGAGCTATGTCTTTCTCACCTACGGCATGCACCACTGTTTCAACATCGTCTGCGACCGCGAGGGCTCGCCGCAGGCCGTGCTGATCCGGGCGGTCGAGCCGCTCGAGGGTCTTGAGGCGATGCGGGCCGTTCGCTTGGCCCATCGCGGCGATCCTTCGCGTGCGATGCCCGATAAATGTCTTTGCAGCGGCCCTGCGCGTCTCTGCCAGGCGATGGCGATTGATCGCGGACTCAACGCGGTGGATCTGACGGGCAGCGAGCGGATCTGGCTGGAGCCGGGGAGCGAATCGAGCCCGGAGCGAAAGAAGATCGGGAACTCCGCTCGCATCGGTGTCGCATATGCGGGGGAGTGGGCCGACGCTCGGCTGCGATGGTTCGAGGTCGGCAGCGGACATGTCAGCCGCGGCCCGGAAGGCTCGGGCGGGCGTCGCGGTGCATCCGATGGAAGAGGGATATCATCCCCGGCCGGCCCCGGGGGCAGGACTCGGACGACCGAGCGGGCCGGCGCACGACCCGGAGGGCGAACGCCGTGAGCGGGATGCCTGGAATCGAATGGAAGACGATCCGTGAGACCGCTGGGCCGTACCCCCAGCAGGCTTTCGAATTCGTGCGCGAGGGGCTCTCTCACACGGTCGGCCTCGTGCACGGCGAGGGCGCGGCGCCAGACGACGAGAACCGCCATGTCTCGGGCCAGCAGCTCTGCTTCGGGCTGAAGGACTACGCCGTGCGCCGGTACGGGCTCATGGCCCGGACGGTGCTGGCCCACTGGTCGATCAACCGGACCGACGACTTCGGCCGGATCATCTTCGCGATGATCGACGCCGGTCTGATGCGCAAGACCGACGAAGACTCGTTCGCCGACTTCCAGAGCGTCTACGACTTCGACGACGCGTTCGGCTCCCTCCAGCCGGCGATGAACGAGCCGCAGAACTGACAGAACCGCCCGGTCGCGGGATTTCCGTGACGCCCGGCCGATCCGACGCCGGGCGTTGTTTGTGCGCCCGGGCCTCGCCGCGGTACGCTGTGCCGCTATGACCGACGAGGCAGGCGACGCCCAGAGCCAATCTGAGAACCAACCGCAAGGCCGGCCCAACGCCCCGGGGCAGGGTCCGCCCGAGGCGGAGAACCCCTGGCAGGCGCTGCACCTGTGGCAGATCCAGCCGGTCCGCGATGTGCTGATGGTTGCCGGCGTCATCGCCCTGTTCTGGCTGGGCGCCAAGCTGAGCATCGTGACCGTGCCGCTGCTCTTGGCGATCCTGTTCGCCTATCTGTTCGAGCCGGTGGTGCGCCAGATGGTCCGGATCAGCTGGATGACCAGGCGTCTGGCGGCGTTGGTGCTCATCTTCTTCTTCGGGTTTGTGATCGTGCTGCCCGCGACGGTCGGGCTGGCGCTCGGGGCGGCCCAGGGGGTCGCGTACGCCGCCCAGGTCGCCTCGAACATCGACCATGTCTTCAAGTCGTCGGCAGAGCCGGAAAACACCGAGCTCTACGAAGAGCTGCCCGGCGACTTCTGGCGCAGCGTCCACGACATGCTCGTCGAGTGGCGCAGGTCGGGCGAAGGCGACGAGATCATCCGCGAGATCGGCGATTCGCTCCGGGCCGAAGACCCAGAAGAAGAGAGTGAGCAGAACGAAAACGAACGGGATGAAGAACAGACCCGCGACGAGAACGATCGACGCGAGAGGGAGGAAGAGGACGAGAGCCCGACCTTCCGCCAGGCCGTCACAGGCGAACGCGAGCACGGCGCCCTCGTCGAGCTCGCCCTGAACTGGACGCGGGCCAACGCCGAGGCGATCGCCGGGCGGGCGGTCAGGACCGGGGCCGGGGCGGTCGAGGCGGCCTTCTCGGGTCTCATCTCGATCGTCTCCTTCGCCTTCATGCTCTTCCTGACGGCGTTCTTCTTCCTGTTCATCTCGCCCGGCTTCAAGGGCGTGATCGACTTCGGGCGCAGCCTCGTGCCCGAGAAAAACAGGGATCGGGTGGAGGATCTGGTCGTCCAGATGGACCGGGTTGTCAGCGGGTTCGTCCGCGGGCGGTTGACCATCGCCGTGATCCTCAGCGTGTACCTCACCCTCGGCTACGCCGCGGTGGGGGTGCCGGCGCCGCTGCTCCTGGGGCCGCTCGTGGGCGTGCTCTCGGTGATCCCGTATCTGGGCATGATCGGGCTGCCGATCACGGTCGTCGCGATGCTGCTCGACCCCGGGCCGCTCTTTTTCGAGTTCCAGGCGACCTGGTGGTGGGCGATCATCGGCCCGTACATCATCTGGCAGATCGCCCAGGTCGGCGACGACTACTTCCTCACGCCCGTCATCCAGGGCAAGAGCGTCAACATGGATACGCCGACCATCCTCTTCGCCGTGCTGGCCGGCGGGGCTCTGGCGGGGTTCTACGGCGTGCTGGTGGCCATCCCCGTCGCCGCCTGCCTCAAGATCCTCATCAGGGAGATCTTCTGGCCGAAGTTTGAGCGCTGGGCCAAGGGGGAGGAAAAGGACTTCCTTCCGATCGGCCGCGACTGAAACGCAGGGGCAAAAGTCCGGGAACGCGGGATCCGCCAGCGCGACCGGCCCGTACTTCTACGGCTCGGCGGGCGTGTGGATGGCGTCACCCGCCGCCGCACCGAGCGCAAAGTTTTCAGATCCGATCTTGCCCGAGACCGGTTCACGAGTAGAATCTCATCGGCACGCTTTATTGTTGGAACACAAAGCGTCTCGGTGGTTAACTTCGGAGGACGCCGCGTTCACGGCGATCGCTTCAAATGAGTGCTCTACGACGATGTCTTGGTATCTCTGCGGCGGTGTCGGTGACGCTTTGGGCTTCCGCCTCTGCCGCCCCGATCCCGGTGAATACCCAGGCTACTTGGAACGGGGCGCCGTCCGGATCGGCGCCGGGCGGAACCGCCATGCAGCGTCGCCTTGTCGACGAGATGAGCGATGTCCGAGCGGCGGCGCTCCGCACGCCGAGCCTCGCCCCTGAGCGGCTGTTTGCCCAGGTCCGTCACTCGGGGCTCGACGCGTTCGACGCCGCCAACCCCTTCGACAATTTCAGTCCGAACTTCCACGACCACTGGAGCGCCGAGCGGGGCGGGTTGCTCCGCCAGAGGTTCGGGCGATCGGTCGCCCCCAGCGCGCTCGGCGGGTTCGGGGTCTTCGGCGACGCGATCTACGCGGCGCACGGGCGTTTCCGGCCCGTCTACGAGTCCGGCTTCGGGACCAACCACCTCAGCGGCTGGTTCGTCGGCGAGTTCGACGAACTCGCCGACCTGTTCGACCTGATCATCGGGTCGCACACGGTGGCCGACCCGATCGCGGACCGGTTCGCCGGAACACCGAGCGGTCCCATCGTCGCCATCCCGCTCCCGGGCTCCGCGGCGATGGCCTTTGCAGGGCTCTTGATGATCGCGTCGCGACGCCGACGCTGAACGAACAACCGCCCGGCTCTCCGGCGCGGAACGGACACGAGGAGGGCGCCGCCACGACGGCGTCGGTGAGGCGAGAGGAGCGGGAAGGGCGCCGGATCCGAAAGGATCCGGCGTCACTTTTTTTTGCCGCGGGAGCGCGTGCAAGGTTCTCGGCCGCGTCGCGTGAGGGAAGCATCCAATAACCGGCGCAAGCGAGGTCCCGAAACCAGAGTTTCGTGTTTCGGGTTCATCTCGTCTTGCATCCCCGGCCGGCCGGGGTAGATTCGATCACGACGGCCCGCGCTCCAGCGCGTCCGTCCCCCGTGCACCGACGCGCGGAGGAGGAGCGTCCACGATGACGAAAGAAACGATCGGACTTGTCACCATTCTCTGCGCCTCGGGGCAGGCGTTGGCCTCGCCAATCGCGCCGACCTTCGGCGGCGCAGAACTCGCAGCCGACATCGATCTGCCGGCGGAGTTGCTCGCCCCCGCGGCGTACACGCCGGCGGACCAGCCAGAGCACGACATCGAGCTCTTCGGTCATTCGCCCGTCAAAGACCCGCCAACAAGCCTCCCCGGCCTGCGCCCGAGCGAGCCGGGGCACGGCGCCGGGTCGTTCGTATCGATGTTCGATTCGGATGTCTCGACCCAGCCCGTCGACACTTTCTACAACATCGACGACACGCCGGGAACGACGGTCATCGCGATCCCGCTGCCAGCCGGCGCCGGGCTCGCGACGGCGGGGCTCGGGCTGCTTGCATTGCGGCGCCGGCGTTAGAGCGCCCGCATAGCCCGAACTCTTGTCGGTGCAGAAAAACGGCCGGGACCTCGGAGGGGCCCGGCCGCTGAAACGGTTCTTAGAGGCTCAGGCGGTTCAGCCGCCGCCGGCGCTGGCCCGCTGCTGACGGTAGTAGTCGAGCACCTTGCGGTAGTCGTCCTTCTCGGCCTCGTCGGTCGCGGCGTCGACGGCCTTCTGCTGCATCTCGGCGGCCTTGGCGTTGTCGCCCTTTTCGTAGTAGCCGCGGGCGAGCGTGTCGATGATCGACGCGTTCTCCCACTCGGTCAGTTCGCAGGCGCGGGTCGCGGCTGCGATGGCGAAATCGGCGTTCCTCTGGTGCACGCCGCGCGCTGTCAGGACGGCCCAGGCGATTCGGTTGAGCGCTTCGGGCTGATCCTTGAGGTCTGCTTCGAGGAGCGCGTAGCCGATCGCGTAGCCCCGCTTGGCCTGCTCGTCATCGCCGGCGGTGACATGCTCCCAGATCATCGAGATCCAGGCGTTGGCCTGGTGGTCGCGCTTGGCGCGCTCGGCCTCGGCGGCGGCGCTGAAGCCGGGCTCGATCACACGCTGCAGCGGCTCGTCCATCCGCATCGGGTGGCCCATCCACGCGATGCGACCCTCCCGGTCGACGATGAACGCCGAAGGGATGCCCCTGCGTCCGGCGGGCGCCATCCAGTTGTCGGCGACGGTCGTGCCGCGTTCCTTCACAACGGCGTAGCCCATACGGTCGCCCTGGTTCTCGACGAACTCGGCGATTTCGCTGTCGGACTTGTTGTCCCAGATGTTCACGCCCAGGATCTTCACATCGCCCTCGTGCTGCTCCTGGAGCTTGGTGAGGTGGGGGAAAGCCGCGATGCACGGGCCGCACCAGGTCGCCCAGGTCTCGACAACATACACCGTCCCGCGCTCGAGCCCGCCGGAATGCTCGCCCTTGAAGACCCTGCCGATCTCCAACTCGGGCGCAGGGTCGCCGATCCAGAGCTGCGGACGCTCGAACTCGGGGAGCTGCTCTGCGAGTTGTTCGAGGTTGATCTGTCGGGCCATCTCGCGAGCCGGGTCGGCAGTCGCAGACATCGGCAGCATCGCCGAGCAAGCCAGCACCAGCGCCGAAACCGTCATCTTCCGTTTCATCGTGAACTCCTTCCCAGAAGGGTCAGCGATGCGTCCCACCGCGTCGACCCGTTGGGGTGTCATACAGCGGCCCAGATCGCGCAGGGCCGGACGCGCCACTTCGGCACGATACCACAAACGGGCCACGCCGAAGAATCCTTCCGATGATCCCGGAGGATGTTCCGCCGCGCTCCCCCAAAGAGGCGCTACGCCGCGGGAAGATCCGACTCGCCGAACAGACGGAAATCCTTGCGTCGCAGGATCTGGCCCGCGAGCGTTGGATCGTCGACGGCCAGCGCAATAGTGGGGGTTCCGTTCGGTCGTATCATGAGCGGGTAGGCGAACCGGATGTTCAGTTCCGCCCCGAGCAGCGACAGGCACAGGCTCGAAAGCGTGTGTCCCTGGGAGAGTTCGACGACCAGCACCGGCACCTCGCCGAAGGCCAGCCCCTCCTGGCGGAGCACATGGCGTGTGACGGCGGCCTTGTTGGTCACGATGCGGACGACGGCAAAGTCGCTCGCCTCGTGCACGCTGAGGGCGCAGATGGCGCATTCCGCACCGTCGAAGATCTCGACCAAGTCGTGGAGTTGCCCGACTTTTTGCGGGAGGAACACGCTGAACTGCGTGACCGTCGGCGGGGAGTACCCCTGAGCCGTCGGCATCGCGAGCGGTCCCTGCTCCATCGTGCACACCCTTTCCGCCCAGGCTCGCCAGAGCGGGGCGAATCCCATCCCGGGGCCGCCGATCGGCCCGCCTCAACGCTGCTGGATATCGGTCATCTCGGGGGACGACCGAAGCCCGGCTGGCTCCCTTCTCGCGGATGCCCCCACAAGGAAATGCGCAGCCCCGGCCAGTTTACCCGGAACGCGTTCCCCCGTTCAAGGCTTTTTGGGGGAGGGCGATCCGTAAAAAAACACAGGCCCCGGCGAGGATGCCGGGGCCCGGAGATCGGTCAGGCGGAGAAGCTGGACCCGCAGCCGCAGCTGCTGGTCGCGTTGGGATTCTGGAAGACAAACCCCCGTCCCATGATCTCGTCTTTGAAATCGATGGTGGTTCCGCCGAGGTACAGCAGGCTCTTGGGGTCGCAGATCACGGTGATGCCGTGCTGCTCGACGACCTCGTCTGTCTCCTTGCGGCTCTCGGTCAGGTCGAGGATGTAGCTGAAGCCCGAGCAGCCGCCGCCCTTGACGCCCACCCGGAGACAGACCTTATCCTTTTCGAGCTCTTGTTCCTCGATGATCCTGTGGATCTCTTTGGCGGCGAGTTCGGTCAGGATGATTCCGGCGGTGGTGTCGGCAACGGCCATGCTGCGTTTCTCCTCAGACTGGGCCCTCATCGGCCCGGAATTGTCAATCCTACGCCGGGGCAGACACCCCGGATCAACCCTTTGTGAACCCGTTGCGGAAGCCGAATTGTTCCCGGACGCCCGGCTCGACTGGCGGACGCAGGGGCGTCCGAGAACCAACGCTTACGCCGTATCTTCCCGCCTGCGATAGAGCATCTCGATCCGGTTGCCCGTCTCGTTGAACTCGACGCGGGTCATGTACGCTCGGATGAGCATCAGCCCCCTGCCCGAGGGCTTGTCGAGGTTCTCATCGAGCGTCGGGTCGGCCACGGCGCCGGGGTCGAAGCCGGGGCCCCTGTCCTCGACGATGAGCCTGATGCTCTCGGCCGAGACCTCCGCCTCGACAAGCACCTTCGGCGCTGGGTCCCGCCCGGCATGCCCGTGCTTGAACGCGTTGGAGACCGCTTCCTCGAAGGCGAGACGGACGGCAAAGCGGGCGGCCTTGGCGTAGCCCAAGGCCTCGGCCGCATCGAGAACCCGCTCTGCGAAGCGATGGGCCTCCGCCGTATCGCGGGAGAGCTCGGCGCGGAAACGCTGGGGGCTGTTGCTGGGCTCGGCCATCCGGAGTGGTCGGTCGGCGTCGGCGGGCCCCGGAGCGTCCGACGCCCGGCGGCGGGCGTCGCCGGCGTGCTGTCTTAGCCGAAGCTGGCCATCGCCTGCTCGGCGTCCTCGTGGATCTCAAACAGATTGACCAGGCGCGTGATCACGAAAACCTCGTGGATCTGCGGGTCGATGTTGCTCAGGCGGAGCTGGCCGCCGCGGTTTTTGACCTTGTTGTTGATCGTGATCAGGGTGCCCAGGGCGGCCGAGGAGAGGTGGTCGACATTGGCGAAGGAGATCAGCAGGCGCGGCTTCTCGTCCTCGTCGACGACGCGGGAGATCTCCTCGCCGATCTTCTGGATGTTGGCCTCATCGAGGATGTTGCGATCCAGAAACTCGACGCGGGTGACGCCGTCAGACTTGGTGATCCGCAATCTCGATTCTTCACCGGTCATCGAACGCCTCCTGAGCAGCCGCCGGGGCGGAGACCCCGGACGCGTCCATGATAAGGGCGCGCCCGGCCAAGTCGAGCGAGTCGGTCGGCGCAGGCCCCGACAGACACAAAGAAAAAGGCCGGCCCCAGCGGGGCCGGCCGGTGGAATCTGACAGACGAGGGCGACTCGTGGGGTGTGTGCCCCTGTCGGTTGAGTCAGCCTCCGATACCCAGCCCGAGCGATTCGGTGATGCCCGGGAAGTTCTGCTCTTCCTGCTCGTTCTGGATGAGGATCGTGGGCTTGACGAGGATCATGAGGGTCTGCTCCTCCTTGGACATGATCCTGTTGGTGAAGAAGCGGTTAATCACCGGCATCTTCGAGAGCACCGGGACGCCGGACTCGACCTCGACCTCGTTGACGATCCGCTGGCCGCCCAGGAGCAGCGTGCCCTGGTCGGGGACGGTCACGGTCGTGCTGACGCGGGTGACGGTCGTGCGGGGCACCTGGACGAACGACTGGGTGTCGGCGGAGGTGACCAGCTGACCGCCGGCGACCGCGGTCACCGGCTCGGAGCTGAAGCCCTCGATCTGGGCGATGGCGGCGTCGATGTCGAGGATGACATAGCGACGATCGGCGGTGATCGTGCCCTCGACGATCATGCGGACGCCCTCGGAGATGACATCGATCGTCGGGTCGAAGCCGACGGCCGAGTCGGAGACGACCGGGGTCAGGTCGCTGACGAAGCCCTGCTGGGTGGCGACATAGATGTTGGAGACCTGGCCGTTGGTGAAGGTCAGGCGCGGGGCGGTGAGCTGGACGCTGCGCCGGTCGGCCTGGGTCGCCTGCACCAGGAAGTCGACCTGGATGTCGTCGAGGAACTGGCCGGAGATGCCCATCGCCGGAGCTCGCCCGAGGACGGTCGCGGCGATGCCTTCCGACGGCATCAGGGCGCCGGCGATGCCGAGCGAGTCCTGCACGACGCCGATGGGCGTCCAGCGGGACTGCTGGGGGCCGGGGTTGCCGAATGAGGTCGGGTCGTCGCCGTCCTGCGTGAGGCCGCCGGTGACATTGCGCTGGTAGCGGCCGGAGGGCCCGAAGAAGTCGCTGGGGAGGATGGTCGGGTCGAGCGCCTGCGCGTTCTGGACGACATCGCTCTCGGCGTTGAAGTAGACATCGAGGTCGAAACCGATCTGCTCGAAGAAGTCCTGGCTGACGAGGAGGAAGCGGGTTTCGACATTGATCTGCATCGCGCGGACCGAGCGGAGCTTGCTCAGCAGCGAGCGGATCTGGCGGTGGTTCTCGGAGGTCTGGGTGATCAGGAGCTGGCTCTGCCAGTCGTAGATCGCGCCGGTCTCGCCGGCCTGGTCTCGCCACTCGCCGGGGTCGACGAGCTCGCGGATGATGTCCTTCATCCGGTCGATGCGCTCTTCGAGGGGGATGCGTTCTGTGTCCTGGTCGCCGGGGTCCTGGAAGGGGCTCTGCCCGCCGCCGCCGCGCCCGCCCTGCAGGATCTGGTTCAGGTCGAACTGCGGGGCGTTGCGGTACTCGGGGATCTCGACGATCAGGTCGCGGACATCGTAGATCTCGAGGTAGGTGTTGCGTCGCAGGGCGCGGTCGGAGCTGACGAGCAGGATGCCGTCCTGCACGGCGTACCACGCCTTCTCGCCGAAGGCGGGGTCGCCGACGCGGGCGAGGACGCGTTCGAGCACCGCCTGGAGGGGCTTGTTGCGGAGGCTGAGGGTGACGGGGTCGTCACGACGGACATTGATTTCTTCCAGCGCGTCCCAGTCGACATCGACATCGATCTGACCGACGACCTGCACGAACTCGAGCGCTTCCTGGAAGGTGTTGCTGATGTCGACCTGCGGGATGCGCTGCGTGCGCAGGCGTGCGAGGACCTGGCGGTTCTCCGCCGGCTCTGAGTAGGCGGTCTGCAGCGTCCGGTTGGCCGAGAGGCTCGGCCAGTCGGGCGGGAACTCGATGATGTCCATGGGCGGGATCGCGGCCTGTTCGCTCTCGACGCGGAGCTCGGCGGCGCGACGGTGGAACTCTCGGGAGTTCTCCGCCGACTCGCGGTAGAGCGCCGTGTCGGAGATGATGTCGCGGAGCAGCCGGCCCTGGAGGTTGTTCGGATCGATGAACAGGATCTCCTGCTCGATCACATCGAGCGCCTCGCGGTAGCGACGCTGCATCTGCAGGTCGCGGACCCGGAGGATCGCCTCGTTGATCTGGCGCTGGCGCCGCGCCTCGCGCTCGCGCTCGGCGATGCGGGCCTGCTCTTCGAGCTGTCTCGCTCGCTCGGCGGCTTCGCGCTGGGCCAGACGCTCCTGGGCGGCCTCGACCCGGGCCGAGACATCGCGGGCCTGGTTCAGGTAACGCTCGTACGACTGCTCGTCGAACACGGCGCGGTTGCGCTCGATCGTCAGGCGGGCGGCGGTCGCGTTGTTGCGGGCGCCCTCGATGTCGCCGGTCGCGATCGCCCGCTCGGCGGCTTCGAGCTGGTTGTTGAAGACCGTCAGGGCCTCCTGGCGCTGACGCTCGCGGGCGGTGATCGCCCGTTCGAGCACCTGCTCGCCGCTGGGGTCGGCCTGGAGGAGGCGCTGCGTCTCGAAGATCTTCGAGTCCAGCTCGCGTCGCTCGCTCTCGTTCAGCGAATCGCGGAGGCGGGCGCGGACATCCTCGTAGGTCGCCAGGGCGTCGTTGAGACGCCGGCCCTGGAAAGCCTCGTCGGCGCGCCGGATCAGGCGGAGGGCCTCCTCACGCTCGGCGTCTTCGATCACCTCGTCGACGGGGTCGGGCTGACGCTCGCCGGTCTGGCCGCCGGCCTGCTGGGGGGGCTGCTCGTCCATCCGGCGGATGCCCGGCTGGGCCGACAGGGTCAGGGTGTCGCCGCCGGCGTCGAAGGTGCGGCCCGCGCGGCGCTCGGCCGCGACGATCTGCATCTGCCAGTCGGTCAGCTGGGAACGCTGGCTCTGGCTGAGCTCCAGCCCGCTGCGGTTCAGCCAGGCGATGTAGACCTTCGCCTCGGCGAGGTCGCCGGCGTCGATCGCATGGGAGGCCTCTTCCATGGCGCCGTTGATCATCGGGGCGAGTTCGGCCCGGCGGGCCTCGACCCGGTCGCGGAGCATCTCGGCACGCACGAGGTTGGCCCCGGGCAGGTCGTCCATGTCGAGCACGGCATCGATCTGCTCGACGGCGCCGCGGAGGTCGCCATGGGCCAGGGAGAGCTCGGCACGCTGGAGGCTCAGCTCGTCGGCGGGCAACGCCCGGACGCGTCGGCTCGCCTCGGCCAAGAGGCGGTAGCCCCGGTCACGCTCGCGGTCGGCCAGGGCCGCGCCCCCGCCCTCCATGAGCTTCATCAGGATGGCGCGGGCCTCGACGGGGCGTCCGGTCTCGATCAGGTCCTGAGCGGCGGTCAGCGCCTCGGGAGCGCTCATCGCGGCACGCTCTGCGGCCCAGGGCCGATCGGGGCCCGAAGCGATCGCGGGGAGGCCGATCGAGAACGCGGCCGCGGCCGCCAGAACGGTTCGAACTGTCCGATTCGTGCGCTTCATGGCCGATCTCCATCCCGGTCGCGGGCAACGGACAGCGACGCCCGGTCTGCGACCCATGTGCTTGTCTAGTTGAAGAACCCGGGCTCCGCGTCAACGGGGGGTGTGGTGCTTCCGCCGAGGGGCGCGCGTTGCGCCCCTCACCGATTCCATCCGCGCCCGGAGCCGACCGAAGGTGGGTCGTTTGGTCGGCACCCGGAAGGGTCTCCGGCGAGACCCTCGGGCGGCATCGCCGCCGCGGCCCGGGAAGATACTCCCCCCCGGCCGCCGACGCAACCCGTCCCCCGGCGCGATCGGTTATCCGAGCCATCGGACCCGGTGGATCCGGGTATCGGGCAGATCCGAGAGCATTTCCGACGCCTCCTGCCTCCGCCCCGCCAGCCAGCGTTGCAGCGTTTCGGGCCGGACGCGGTCTGCGCTGATTGTGACCAGGTCCACCAGCGAGGCCTCGTCGAGCCCGAGTCTGCGGATTGTCGCTTCCTGGCACCCCTCCTCGGCGCACCTGAAGTTGGGCGCTTCCATCAGCACCTCGGCGTACCTCGGGTCCGGGTTCTCTTCGGTGTGCACCCGCACAAGGCACCGCCAGGCGGTCACGCCGAGGTCCCTGCCGTCGTCGTCGGTGTTGGACTCGATGTCGATGTTGAGGGTCAAGCGCCACTCGTCGCGGAGGCGTTCGACGACCTCGTCGACGCTGAGAAACTCGGGCTTGTCCTCGGGGGCGAGCAGGACCGAGCGGTGCTCGTGGTCGGCCGCGTCGACCCCGACGGGGTCCTCGATCTGTTCGAGGTCGAACGAGCGGAGAATCTTCTCGACGCGTTCGCGGTCCTCGGGGGTGACCCGGAGCACGAGGTTCTTGTGCTCATCGACGACGAGGTAGATAAACGGATCGTCGCACATCGCGCCGAAGCCGCAGAGCCCGTCCTCGTAAAGGAAGGGCCGGTAGCGCCGGATGCCATCGATGAAGCGGTCTAAGCCGACCAGTTCGTACGAAATGAACGGGTCGATCTCGCGGTACGCGTCGCGCCCGAGCACATCCAGGATCGGGTAGACCCGCCCGGGCAACAGCGGGAGCAGCGACGAGACCAGCGACGCCAGCCGCTCTGACGAGACCACCACCTCGTAGGCGTACCGGTCGGGCCATTCCTCCCATTCGGCGCCGTCCTCGGCGCTGTCGCCGCCGTCGGCGGGCTCGAAGCTGACGGCGAACCCGGGTCGGGGCGTCAGCTCGCTGGTGGGGAAGACCCCAAGCGCGTAACGGAAGCCGGGCACTTCAAGGCGGGTCAGGGAGCTGTCGATCACGCACTGCGGCATCGGCGGCAAGCCTATATCGGCTCCCGACGCTACGCTCCGCCTGCATGACCGAAGCGCCCGCCAGCATCCTCGCCGTCGCGATCGGAAACTCGCGCACCCGCCTGGGATTTTTCGACCCCGAGGGGCTGCACCGGCCCGAGTCGATCGCCAATGCGTCGGCAGCCGAGATCGCTTCGGCGGTCCGTTCCAGGCTCGCTGAGGCGGGCGGGGCGATGGTGGTTGTGGCAACAGTGAACCCCAGCGCGGCCGACGCCCTCGAAAGAGAACTCGGCGAGGCGGGCGGGGGCGTCTACCGCGTCGGGCGGGATGTGCCGATCCCGATCCGCCACGATGTCCAGAGCCCCGAGCGAGTCGGGCACGACCGGCTGCTCAACGCCCTGGGCGCGTTTTCCAGATCCAAGCAGGCCTGCGTGGTCATCGACGCCGGGACGGCGGTCACCGTCGATTTCGTCGACGGCGAGGGCGTCTTCCAGGGCGGGGCGATCCTGCCCGGCCTATCGATGATGCTCCGCTCGATGCACGCGGGGACGGCGGCGCTCCCGGAGGTCGAGTTTGCGCCCGTCGGCGTCGAGCGTCCCTTCGGGAAAGTGACCGAAGAGGCGATGCGGCTGGGCGTGTTCGCGGCCGTCCGCGGGGCGGTGCGCGAGCTTCTGGACCGCTACGCCGAGGCGTACGGCGGCTACCCGCGCGTGATCGCGACGGGGGGCGACGCCCCGGTGCTGTTCGAGGAGGGGGAGTCGGTGGTCGAGCACATCGTGCCCGACCTGCAGCTCATCGGGATCCACGAGGCCTGCCGTCGGCACGCCGAGGGCGAAGACAGGTCATGACCGGGGCTTCGGGCCGTGGCGGCGGGGGCTGGCGTTACCGGGTCGCGACGGACCGCTCCCGCCCCGGGGCGATCGGCGTGATCGATCTGCGCGGCGATGCGGATCTGCTGTCCGAGATCGGTCTGCCCAAGCTTGAGCCGGGGGCGATGCGACTGGCGGATCTCTGGGGGGTGGATCGGGGGCTGGTGGTCGGCTGGTCAGCGGGTTTTTTGCAGGTGATGCCGCACGGGGGGCCGGCGGTGGTCAAGGCTGTCGTTTGCGAGATGGAGGCCCGGGGGGCGGCGCGGGCCGTGAGCGATGAGCGGGCGCTTGCGGCGCTCTACCCCGAGGCCCGGGACAGGATCGAGGCGAGGATGCTCGCGGCGTTGGCCGAGGCGCAGAGCCCCTTGGCGGTCGATCTGTTGCTCAGGCAGCCCGGGCTCTGGCGGGCGGGGGGCAAGAGCGACCCGGAGCGGGACCGGGTGCTGTCGAGGCTCATCGAGCCGGCGCTGGTCGCGGCGGTCGGCCCGGCAAACATCGGCAAATCCACGCTGCTGAACACGCTCGCCGGGCGGTCGGTGGCGGCGGTCGCCGACGAGCCGGGGACGACGCGCGACCATGTCGGCCTGCTGCTGGAGGTGGGGGGGCTGACGGTTCGGTATGTCGATACACCGGGGATCCGTGAGGTAGACGAGGGCGGCGTCGAAGCGGAGGCCGGAGCGATCGCGGCGGAAGTGGTGAACGAAGCGGATCTGGTGCTCGAATGCACCGGGGATCTGGCTTCCGCGGAGTCCTGTGGCACTGGCGGCTTGCCCGAAAGTGCGGGGCGTGGGGCGTGGGGCGCGGGGTGTGTGGGATCTGTGATCCGTGTCGGGCTGCGCCGCGACCTTGGGCCGCCGGCGGGGGCGGTGGATGTCGAGGTGAGCGCTCAGACGGGGGAGGGCATCGGAGAACTGACGGGGTTGATCCGCGAGCGGCTGGTCCCGGCGCGGATGCTTGAGTCGGAGAGGCCGTGGCGGTTCTGGTCGCGCGGTGGGGTTGGCTGAGGGGCTGGCTCAGCGGGGGGCCGGGTGGATCCCTAGCATCGTCTCTCGGGCGTGTTTTCCCGGTTGATGAGCCGGTGGCGGCCGGTCCCTTGTCGGGGCTCGGGCCTTCTCCGGCGCAGGGCAAGAGCAGAGTGAGCTGATGGACGATCGCCATGGCCAGATCCGGGAAGGTGCGGGGCTCGAGGAATCCCGGATTAACCAAGATTTTATCGATTTTCTGCGCAAGTGGTCGACGCCGGCGCTGCTGGTGATCGCGTTGATCTTCGGTGTGATCGCGTACCGCAACTGGTCGTCCACCCGCGAGCGTGACCGGGTCGACCGGGCGTTCGAGGAGCTGTCGCTCGTGGCGGCTTCGGGCGAGGCTCTGCCCGAGCAGTACCTGCGGGTGGCGCGAGAGCGGGGCAATGTGCGCGGGGTGGGCTCGATGGCCAGGCTCGGCGCCGCCGACGCATGGCTGAGAGCGGCCCGCAAGGGTGTCGCGCCCGGCGCGGCGATCGGGCCCGACGGCGAGCTCCTGACCGAGGAAGACCTGCTCGACGCCGAGGGTGTCGACCACGCGCTTTCGCAGGCCGAGACGCTCTACCGCGAGGTGCTTGAGGCGAACCGGGGGCGCAGCGGCGGGACGCTGCACGCCGCCAGCGCGCTCTTCGGTCTTGGCGCGATCGCCGAATCGCGCGGGCGGAACGAGGAGGCCGAGGGCTTGTACCGCGAGGCGATCGAGCTGGCCGAGTCGCGTTCGTTCCCGCAGATCGCGGCGATCGCGCGGGCGCGGATCGGCGGGCTCGGCGAGCTCGGCGAGGTGCCCGAGCCGGTGCGGCGGGCGGATGTGCCCGTCGAGCCGGAGGAAGCGGCCGATTCCGGAAATGAACTGGACATCCAGATGTTCGACCCTGGGATCCTCGAGCAGCTCGAAGGCCAGCGTTCGCCCGGCGACGGCGCCGAGGGCGTGCCCGGTCAGGACGGGCAGGGGGCCGGCGAGCAGGGGACTGGTGACGGGAGCGGCGACGGAGAGCGCGGCGCTGGCGACGGCGGGGCTGGATGAACGCCGGGGCGCCCGGACCCGGTCCGACTCCGGACCTGATTCTTCCCGGCGGGCAGGTCGATCAGGAGGCGGTCCGCAAGGCGTGGGAGGAGTCCGACGCGGACGATCCGATCCGCGTGCGGTTCGAGCTGCAGCGCGACCGCGGATCGAGGCTTGATAAATATCTCACCCAGCGCATCGGGTTCATGAGCCGCACGCAGGTGCAGCGGCTCATCGACGAGGGCGCGGCGTTTGTGAACGGTGTCGCGTCGCGCGCCTCGACAAAGCTGCGCATCGGCGATGTGGTGGACATCCTGCTCCCCCCGCCCCCGGGCAAGCACATCCGGCCGGAGGAGATGCCGCTGGATGTGCTGTTCGAGGACGCGCACCTGATCGTGCTGAACAAGCGTCCGGATGTGATCGTGCATCCGGCGCGGGGCGAGCTGATGGGGACGCTGATCAACGGGCTTGCGTGGCACTTCGAGCATCGTTCGGAGGGCTCGCTCTCGGGCGTGGGCGAGGAGTTTGCGCGCCCCGGCGTGGTGCACCGGCTCGACCGGGACACGACCGGGTGCATCGTGTTCGCCAAGGACGACGAGGCGCACTGGCGTCTGGGGCGTCAGTTCGAGCACCGCAAGGTCGACAAGCGGTATCTGGCGGTGGTGCAGGGCCGGGTCGAGCCCGACGAACAGGTGATCGATTTCCCGATCGGCCCGCACCCGAGCCGCGCCAAGGGGTACCGGGAGAAGCAGGTGGTGCGCCACGACGATTTGGGCAAACCGGCGATCACGGTCTGCCGCGTGCGCGAGCGGTACCGGATGCACGAGCGGGCGGTAGGCGACCAGGACTTTTCATTGGTGGAACTGGAGCTCAAGACGGGCAGGACGCATCAGATCCGCGTGCATCTGTCGCACCTGGGCTGGTCGATCGTGGGCGACACGATGTACGCGGGGCGGGTGTTCGAGGCGGGGGGTGAGGTTCTGGCGGCCCGCCAGATGCTGCACGCGGCGCTGCTCGCCTTCGAGCACCCGATGACCGAGGAGACGATGAGCTTCGCGGCCCCGCCTCCGGCGGACATGCGGCGTCTGATCGAGCATCTGCGGGGCGGGTCGGTCGAAACGGTGCATGCCGGGCAGACGGTGCCGCTGAAGCGGTTCGGGCTCGAGCGTTGAGGGCGGGGGCTGAAAGCGAGCGAGGCGATGGCGCGGTTCGGTCGGACGGGTCGGTTTCTGGTGTTCTTTGTCTTTGCGCTGGCGGTCGTCGTCGGCGGGCCCGCGGCCTGGCGGTCGATCGCCGGGGCGCAGATCCTCCGCGATGCGCCGGAGCTCGAGCCGAATCTGGGCTGGCTGAACACCGACCGCCCGCTGCGGCTGTCGGACGAGCTGAAGGGCCATGTCGTTCTGCTGGACTTCTGGACCTACTGCTGCATCAACTGTCTGCATGTGATCCCCGACCTGAAGTACCTCGAAGCGAAGTACGCCGACGAGCCGTTCGTGGTGATCGGCGTGCACTCGGCGAAGTTCACCGCCGAGGGCGAGCGGGACCGGATCCGCAACGCGATGTTCCGCTACGGGATCGAGCACCCGGTGGTGGTCGACGACTCGTTCGCGATCTGGCGGAAGTACCGGGCGCGGGCGTGGCCGACCTTCGTGCTGATCGGGGCGGACGGGAAGATCATCGGCCAGACGGCCGGCGAGGGCCGGCGCGAGCTGCTCGATGAAGCGATCGCACGGGCGCTCGAGTTTGCGCGCGAGCACGGGACGCTGGCCGAGCGGCGCGTCGAGTTCGATCTCGATGCGCAGGTGCGCCCCGCGACGGGGCTGAACTACCCGGGCAAGGTGCGCGTGCTGCGGGCCCATGGCGATCGGCCGGCGATGCTCGCGATCGCCGACAGCGCCAACCACCGCGTGGTCCTGACGACCTACCCCGACGCCGAGGGGCGTTCGAGCGTGCTGCGCGTGATCGGCGGGAAGGACGCGGGTTTCGCAGACGGGCTCGCCGCGGATGCGAGATTCAACAAGCCCGAGGGGATGGCGTACGACGCCGAGGGCGGGCGGCTGTTTGTTGCGGATCGGGGCAACCACGCCGTGCGCGCGATCGATATGGCGACCTTCAGCGTCGGCACGCTGGTGGGCGCCGGCGAGCAGAGCTACGACCGGGTCGGCGGGGGGTCGGGGAGGGAGCAGGCGCTGAGCTCGCCATGGGATCTGGAGCTCTCGCCCGACGGCGGGACGCTGTACATCGCGATGGCGGGCCCGCACCAGATCTGGGCGACGGATCTGGAGTCGCTGGAGACACGGGCGATCGCCGGCTCGGGCATCGAAAACAGTTTCGACGCGCCGGCCCCCGAGGCGGCGCTGGCGCAGCCCTCTGGCCTCGCGATCTCCCGCGACGGGCTGCGGCTGTACTTCGCCGATTCAGAGTCGTCGGGGATCCGTGTGGTCGACTTCGGCGCCGAGCCGGCGGAGGTGCGGACGATCGTCGGCTACCGCACGCCGAGCCTGCGCGAGAACGGGTTGTTTTACTTCGGCGATGTCGATGGGGTGTACCCCGAGGCGCAGCTGCAGCACCCGCTGTGCGTGACGCTGATCGATGCGCCCGAGGGCGAGCTGCTGCTGATCGCCGACAGCTACAACGACAAGATCAAGCTCATCGACCCGGCCGAGCAGCGCAGCACGACCTGGGCCGGGGGAGGGAACGAGAGCGAGCATCGCCTGCGTCTGTACGAGCCGGCGGGCGTCGATTTCAACCCCGACGATTCGAGGCTTTTTGTCGCCGACACCAACAACCACCGCATTGTGATGATCGAGGCCGAGGCGCCGGGTGATTTTCGTGAGCGGGCGTGGCGCGAGGTGATGATCGCCGGGCTCTCTCGGGACGCCGACGCGGAGCCGGAGGGGGCGTTGCGCGTGAGCGCTCCGGTCGATGTCGGGCGTGCGTTTTCGATCCGAGTGACGGCCGATCTGGCCGAGGGCGCGAGGCTGAACCCGGAGTTTCCCGCGACCGTGCGTGTGCGCACGCCGGGGGACGGGGGCGGGTACAAGGTGGTGGCGCAGCGGACGGTGACGCGCCCGAGCCTACCGCTGGTGGTCGACGGGATCGAGCTCTCGGGAACCGACACGCTGATCGTCGAGGCGTCGATGGCGTACTGCTTCGACGACGAGAGCGTCTGCTTGCCGCTGGAGCTGTCGTGGGTGGTGACGCTGACGCCTGGGCCCGCGCGGGAGGTGGTGCTGACGGGGGCGGGGCCGCAGCGCTGAATCGGATTGTGTGGGATCGGCTTTGTGCCGAGCGGTTTATGACCCGGCGCGCCGGAGTCCGGCCGCGAAGCGTTCCATCTGTTCGGCCCGCGGGTCGGTGTCGGCCCTGAGCATCGCCAGGCGGACGCTGGAGCTGAAGGCGACGAGGCCTCTCGCGACATTGAAGGTCGGGATGGTCGCGATCGCGACGACGCCGAAGACGAAGTCCGCGTCTGTCAGCTTGTCGAGCGTGTCGAGCGCGTTTTCGAGGAAGGCGTCGGCGCGCCGGTGGATCTCGGCCGCCGCGTCGCGGTCGGCGGCGACGCGGATGATGCGGCGTTCTGGCCAGCAGGGCGCCGTCGCGTCGAGCACGAGCATGCCGGGCAATCTCGCCTGTTTCAGGCGGGCGTTGCCCTTGTGGATCGCGTCCTTGAGCGAGGATTCGGATGCGTCGAGGCTCGCGGCTGCGACACCGATGCGCCAGCGGTCGAGCTCGATCACGCCGTCGTGGCCCTCGCCGGGGGTGAGGGCGGAAGGCGGCTCGGCCTTGAACCTCGCGTCGCGGCAGAGCGCGAGGAACTGCAGGCGCAGCGCGGCGTCGGCGAGGCCCGGCGCTCCGGAGACTTCGGGCGCGATCAGCGCCCGCACATGCTCGTTGAACTTGCCATTGGGCTGCACCAGCGAGTCGACGATCATCGAGAGCCGCCCGACCTCCAGCCCGGTGAGATACGACTCGGATTCGGTCGGCTTCGAGGGCGCGTCATCGCCGAGCAGTTGGTCGAGCGTCGCGATCGCGCGGCTCAGGCGGTTGGGCTCGGGCGGGGCGACGCCCGCGTGTTCGAGCTTCGCCTTTGCGGCAAGCGCCTGTTCACGCAGTCGTTGGTAGTCGCTCTTGGAGAACTCGGGTTCGCCGGGCGACTTTCGGGCGTCGACGGTCTCGCCGGCGAGCTGCGCCTTTCGAGGCTCGGGCGTTGCGGGTTTTTTGGAGTCTTTGGCTTTGCTCGATGCAGCCATGGTCGTGCTCCGTCACAAAGTGCTTTTAGCGCCGGCTTCCCGTTCACATCGCCGACGAACCCGGAAAGAACCCGGCTCGGCGAGCCGGGCCACCTCAAGCCTTCTGCTTGGCGATGGTCTCTGCGAGGCTCTTGCCGACATTTTCGAGCTTGTTTCGCCACTGCTCGTCTTTGATGCGACCTTCATCGTCGAGCAGTGTGTCGACCTTGGAGACGGCGACCATGTTCGGGACCACCGTCACCATGATGTTCTGCAGGATCTCGCGGACATGGAAGAGCCCGCGCAGCCCGCCGAGCGCGCCGCCCGACGCCGCGATCAGCCCCGCGTGCTTGCCGGCGAAGGCGACCAGCGGCTTCTCGCCCTTCTCGGGGCGCGTCGCCCAGTCGATCGCGTTCTTCAGCGGCGGGGTGATCGAGCTGTTGTACTCCGGCGAGGCGATGAGCATGCCGTCGTGCTCGATGAGCATCTGCTTGAACTTCTTCCCGTCGGCGGGGATGCCCGACCGGTCTTCGAGGTCCTGGTTCATCAGCGGGATGTCCAGGTCGGCGAGGTTGACGCGCGTCACCGTCGCGCCCGCGGCTTCGGCGCCCTCGATCGCGTGGGCGAGGATCTTGGTGTTGAAAGATTCTTTGCGGAGGCTGCCTGAGAAGGCGAGGATCTTGGTCATGGCCGGGTTTCCCTCGTGGCTGGTTGGTATCGATCTGACTCTGCTGGTTGGCCCGTGGTGAACCCCGCGGCGGGGCGGGTATTCCGGATGCTCATCCTGTGCTTATTGGGCGGGTTCGATCTTCTCACGCCCGCCGATGTAGGGGCGCAGGGGTTTGGGGATCGTCACCGATCCGTCCTCGTTCTGGTGGATCTCCAGGAGCGGGATGAGGATGCGCGGGCTGGCGGCGACGGTGTTGTTCAGGCTGTGGCAGAAGGTCGTGGCGCCCTTGCCGCCCTCGCCCCCGGGGCGGTAGCGCATGTTCAGGCGCCGGCACTGGTAGTCGTACAGGCGGCTGGCCGAGTGGGTCTCGCCGAAATCGCCGGTTGGCCGGCCCTTTGCGTCTTCGTCGCCCCGCCCGGGCATCCAGCACTCGATGTCGATCATGTCGGCGTTCTTCATGCCCAGGTCGCCCGTGCAGCACTGCAACAGGCGGTAGGGCAGGCCGAGCGAGCGGAGAAACTCCTCGACGAAGCCGATCATCGTCTTGTGCCACGCGCGGCTCTCGGCCTCGTCGGCGCGGCAGACCACCACCTGCTCGACCTTGTCGAACTGGTGGATACGGTACAGGCCCGCGGTGTCTTTGCCCGCCGCCCCCGCCTCGCGCCGGAAGCAGGTGCTGACGGTCACATAGGTCAAGGGGAGGTGCGCCTCGTCGAGGATCTCCCCGGCGTGCACGCCCATCAGGGAGACCTCGCCGGTGCCGGTGAGGTAGAGGTCCTCGCCCGAGCCCCGGTGGGTCTCCTGAATGTGGTACGCCTGGTCGCGGCCCGCGGGGAAGAAGCCGGTGCCGACCATCATCTCCTCGCGGACGATGACGGGGATGGTCATGGGGGTGAAGCCGTGCTTCTCGGCCATGAAGTCCAGTGCGTAGCGGAGGACGGCCTGGTGCAGTCGGGCGCCGTGGCCGGTGAGGACATAGTGGCGGGCCCCGCCGAGGCGGACGCCCCGCTCGAAGTCCGCCAGGCCGAGCAGCTGCACCAGTTCGATGTGGGTCTTGGGGTCGAAGCCCCGGTTCTCGCGGAAGGGCTTGGAGAGGTTGAAGCCCTCGGGCGACCAGCGGCTGATCTCGGTGTTGTCGTCGCTGCCGGCGCCGACGGGCACATCCGGATCCGGGGGGAGGGGGATCTCCAGGAGCAGGGCGTGGAGCTCGGGCTCGATGGCCGCGAGCTCGTGCTCGAGGTCCTGGATCTGCTGCTTGAGCTGTTGGGGGCGGGCCTTGAGCTGGGCGAGCTCGGCCTCGATGGCGGGCTTCTCGTCCGGCCCGGCGCCCTTGAGGCGGCCCATGAGCCTGCCGATCTGCGGCCCGGACTCCTTGGCGGCCTTGTTGGCCTCGGCCTGCAGGGTCTGCTGGCGGGTCTGGAGGTCTCGCCGCATCGAGTCGAGCTCGAGGACGCGGTCGATGTTGACGGTGTAGTTTTTCCGTGCCGCGCCCTGGCGGAAGCGGTCGGGATCCTCGCGGAGCAGCTTCAGGTCGATCATGGGAGGGGAGTGTAGTGGGGGCGGGCGGGGTTCGAATCCCCTTTGGGATCACTCCGGCGGTTGCCTCCGTGGTTCTTGCCAACGAATCGGGAACCAATCCGCCCCTCGTGCGTCTGTCGATACCATGGGCCGCAGAGAACAGTTGCCGTCTGGGGGTGCGATGGGGAATCGATCCATGCCCGAAGGGGAAACCGGAACAGGTCTGCGGCTGCGCCCGGAGCACGGGAGGGGGCGTCCTATAGCGTTGGGCGACGAGCCGATCACCTTCGGCCGCCACCCGGACAACACTGTTTGCCTGAAAGACGAGAAGGCGAGCCGGTTTCACTGCGTCGTCGAGCCGGTCGAGGGGGGGTACCAGGTCCGCGATCTCGAGTCCCGCAACGGGACGAAGGTGAACGGGTCGAAGATCCAGTCGGTGCGGCTGCACCCGGGCGACACGATCCAGGTCGGCAGGAGCACCTTCTTCGCCGAGCGGGAGGGGGCGGCGGAGTTCGACCCCCAGCTCCAGGGGGAGATCTCCGGGGCTGCCCCGGTCTGGCTGCTGGAGCTCAACCGGATCCTCAAGGAGTTGCCGCCGGCCGGGGCGGGCAAGGAAGAGATCGTGCTCCTGGCGGCCGACGGGCGTCCGACGGATGTGCTCTCGGCGGCCGGCGACGGCTCTCGGGCGCTGAAGTATCTGCTGCGCGTCGCCTCGAAGGCGCGGGCGACGGACATCCACATCGAGCCCAAGGGCGAGGGGTACCACACGCGGATGCGTGTCGACGGGCAGATGGTCTGGATCGCCGAGCTGCCGGCCAAGACCGGCGAGTTTGTGCTGGGCATCGTTCGTGCGGCGTGCCACATGAAGCAGGCGGCGCGCGACGCGATGCAGGAGGGGCACTTCTCGGCGAAGTACTCCGGCGGCGTGCTGGACCGGCGGGTCGAGTTCCGCGCGAGCCTGACGCCGAGCACGCACGGGCAGAAGGCGGTGCTGCGCGTGCTGGACTCGATGAACGCCCCGCACGCGACCGAGGAGCTCGGCCTGCTGCCCTACATGCACCAGCGCCTCAGGCGCACCGTGCGGATGGACGCGGGGCTCGTGCTCAGCTGCGGGCCGACGGGCTCGGGCAAAACGACGACGCTGTACAGCATCCTGCGCGAGATCGACCGGAACGCGAAGAATGTTGTGACGATCGAGGACCCCGTCGAGTATCAGCTCGACGGGACGACGCAACTCCCCGTAGACGACCAGCGTGGCAAGGGGTTCGGGGAGCTATTGCGGTCGGTGCTCAGGCAGGACCCCGATGTGATCCTTGTCGGCGAGATCCGCGACGAGGAGACGGCGCGGACGGCGATGCAGGCCGCGATGACCGGGCACCTGGTCCTGTCGACGGTGCACGCGAAGGACTCGATCGCGGCGATTTTCCGTCTGCTGGACCTGAAGGTCGAGCCGTACTTGGTGGCGAACTCGCTGGATGTGGTGATCGCGCAGCGTCTGGTCCGCGTGCTCTGCCCGAACTGCAAGGAAGAGGTGCGGCTGCTGCCGGGCCAGGTGACCAAGATGGGCAAGCACCTTGGCGGCAAGACCAAGGCGTACCACGCCGTCGGGTGCAAACGGTGCCTCAAGACGGGGTACTTCGGGCGTAGAGCGATCTTCGAGATGCTGGACTTCAACGACGACCTGCGCGACATCGTGCTCAACGACCCGAGCGTGCAGGCGATGAAGAAGGTGATCGCCGGCGGGCTGTTCACGACGCTGGCGCAGTTCGGCTTCAGGCTCGTCGCCGACGGCGTGACGAGCGTCGAGGAAGTCGAGCGGGTGGCGGAAGAGTTGTGACGGGGCGCTGGGGGCGGGGTGCGGGGCGCGGGGTTTCCGTTCGGCGATTTTGATCGCATCACAGATCGACGGCTGAAGTGGCGCCGCCTGCGCGGCCTCCCTGCGCCCGGCGCCCCGCTCCCCGCGCCCAACAAAAAACCGACGGGCCTTTCGGCCCGTCGGGTCGGTTCACATGATAGTCAGCGCCCTCGTTTAGCGGAAGAGGCGGGTGGCCTCGGTGGCGCGGACGGGGCTGGTGAGGTTGTCGCTGATCATCTCGACCGCGAAGCGGACATCGCCCGCCTCGACGGCGCGGACGCGGACGCGCCATTCGGCGATCTGACGGGCGCCGAGGCGGCCGAGCGGCTCGAAGGTGAGCACATTGCCGTCGAGCGTCGCCTCGGTCGGGCCGGCGGTGCTGACGAGCTCGAACTCCGGCGGGATCTGGCAGCGGACGGCGATGTTGGTGTCGGCCCTGGAGCCCTGGTTGGTGATCGTGATGACATAGGTCTCGGTCTGGCCGACCTCGATCGGGTCGTTGATGTCGATCAGCTCCATCAGGATGGCGGGGATGCCGATGATGTTGGAGCTCGCTTCGGCGTTCGCGGCGGTCTCGACGCAGTCGCCGTTGGCGGTTGCGCGGCTGCGGACGCGGATGTCCTCGGTGTGACGCAGGCTGACGGAGACTTCGCGTTCCTGGCCTGCGGCGAGGGTGCCGACATTGAAGAGCACGCGCTGGGCGTCCACGACGCCGCCCTCGGAGTGCTCCATGAGCTCGGGGCCGGTGGGCAGAGCGACAGCGACGATGGTGTTGTGGCTGGGGGCGTCGCCGGTGTTGCGGACGGTGTAGCGGTGGGTGAAGCTGCGGAAGAGGTACGCCTCCTCCGGGGCCGAGGCTTCCAGTTCGAGCGTCGGCTGGGTCACGAGGGTGACCGTCGCGTCGGACTCGGCGCGGAGGTCGCCGTCGGCGGTCGCGATCGCGGCGCTCTCGAACTCGCCCACGCGTGCGGCGTCGGCGAGGATCTCGAACTCGCGGCACTCGCCGGCGGTGAGGTCGCCGACGGGGATGTTGATCTCGCGTCGTCCCTCGACGCTCAGGCCTTGGGGCAGTGTGTCTCGGATGCGGACATTGCGGGCGACGCCCGAGCCGGTGTTGCAGACGGTGTAGGTGAGCATGACGCCGTCGCAGCGGATCGCTTCGGGGGTGGCGGTCTTGGCGATGGTCAGCTCGGGCTGGACGATCGGGACGACCGAGCAGAGGAAGTTGTTGTAGGAGACGCTGATGCAGTTGCCGGCGGTGCCGGTGCTGCCGGCCTCGGCGACGACGCGGATGACGCGGGTCTGCCTCGGGGCGAGCTCGCCGAGGGCCCAGTAGAGCTGGTCCCCGCCGGTGGCGCGCTGGGCCTCGGGGTTGGAGCGCGTGACGGTCAGGTTCTCGGCGCTCTCCTGAAGAACGGTGACATTCTGCAGCGTGTTGTCGGTGAGGTTGGTGACATGGTACTCGTAGTTGAACGAGGCGTTGGGGGTGGCCGAGCCGGGCATCACCGTGTGCAGGATGATGGCGCTGGTGCGCTCGTCGCCTGTCGGGAAGGACAGGTGGCTGACGGTCTGGTCGCCGGAGGTCTCCGGGCGGTAGACGCGTCGCGTCGGTGTCTGGCGTTCGGGCTGCGGCTGCTCGGCGCGAGGCTCGGGCTGCGTGGTCTGGGCGGGCTCGCGCTGGGATGCGCAGCCGGCCAAGGCGAGGCATCCGAGCACCGAGAGCACGCCGGCAAAGTTTCGTCGGCTCTGGTTCATGACCTTCTTCCCCTTTTTGAGGCGTTGCTTCCCGGCCGTCGGGGCTCCGCCGTCAGCGTTTGGAGCGGGTTATCCGTGCGGCCCCACAATGGCGTCCAGCCTAGGCGCATCTCGCGCAGACCGCAATACTGCGCGGGTTCCGGTCGGCGTGCGCACGCCGGTTTGTCCATAGTTTGTGATAATTGGAGCCGAGCGACGCCCCGGCGCTGAAACTGCGTCTCAACGAGGAGGATTCGTCCGCTTCGGATCCGGATTGGGCGCGATGGTGAAACGCCGGTCGCGCAGCGCAGGAAATTGCTTTCGCCATGCCCGGATATGGGGGGTGTCGATGGCGACAGACATCACGCTTTCGTCGGCGCCGAGTTCGCCGAGGATCTCGCCTGTCGGTCCGACGGCGATCGTGCCCCCGGCGTAATCGAGGTAGGGGTCGCTGCCGCAACGGTTGACCGCGAGCACGCAGGCCTGGTTCTCGATCGCCCGGGCGACAGCCAGGGCGCGCCAGTGGGCGGCTCTGGCGGCGGGCCAGTTGGCGCCGAGTACGAAGACCTCGGCCCCGCGATCGACCAGCACCCTGAAGAGTTCGGGGAAACGCAGGTCGTAGCAGACGGCGCAGCCGACGGTGGTGCTGTGATCGGGGTCGGGGTCGTCGGGCGAGGCCTGCCAGCGGTAGGCGGCGGTGCGGTCGCCGCCGGTGAAGTGGTCGGACTCTTTGCCGAAGCTGAAGGGGTGGATTTTCGCGTATTCGGCGATGATTTCGCCGTCGGGTCCGGCGATGGTGGCCATGTTTCTGGCCATGGGCTCGCCCGGGGCCCTCAGGGTGCGGGCGGCGTGGAGGTAGACGCGCCGGTCTCTCGCGAACTTCTTGATGAAGGCGAGGGTGCGGCCTTCGCGGTCGGCGGTCCGCTCGGTGTTCATGCTGAAGCCGCTGTCGAAGAGCTCGGGGAGGACGACGAGGTCGCCCGGGGCGGGCTCTGCGGCGTCGGCGAGGTCGACCGCCTTGGCGAAGTTGCGCTCGGGGTCTTCCCAGGCGAGATCGAGCTGGACGAGGTGGGCCCGCACGCGCGATGGTACGGCCCGCGGGGGTTGTAGACTTCCCCGCAGATGCATCAGGCGAAGGCGAGCACGGACGCGGGGATCGGGGCTGCGCGGCGGGTCCGGCTGGTCTTGGCGAGCCGCTCGGCCCGGCGACGCCTGCTGCTCGCCGAGGCGGGCATCGAACACGAGGCGATCGATCCGTCGGTCGACGACGGCGAGCTCTCGCCCGGCAGGGTCGGGCCCGAGGCATGGGTCGTCGCCTTGGCGTGGCTGAAGGCCCGGGCGGGGCTCGAAGCCTTGGGCGAGAGGGCCGGGGGCGCGCTCGTGCTCGGGGCGGACACGGTCTGCGTGATCGAGGACGACGCGGGCACGCGGATCATCGGCCAGCCCAGGGACGAGGCGGATGCCGAAGCGATGATCGACGGGATGCAGCGGCGCGAGCACGGGGTGCTGACGGGCGTGGCGATCTGCGGGTTTGCAGAGGGCGGCGCCTTTGTGCGCACGGTCTTTGTCGATCGGGCGAGCGTGCGCGTCGGCGAGATCGGACGCGAGCGGATCGGGCGGTATGTCGACTCAGGAGGATGGCGGGGCAAGGCGGGGGGGTACAACCTGACCGAGCGGCTCGCGGAGGGGTGGCCGATCGAATTCGAAGGCGACCCGGGCGCGATCGTGGGGCTGCCGATGCGGCGGCTGGTCCCGCTGCTTGAGCGGCTGGGCGTGCGGACGGATTCGGGCGGGGGGGCGTCGTGATGGGCCCGGTCGGCGTGATGCTGGCGCAGGTGAGCGGTCAGCCGCTGGGGCCGCGGTGGGTGGTGTTGCCGATGGCGGCGGTGACGCTGGTGGTGCTTGCGGCGCATGTGACGGCGATCCGCGCAGCGCCGATGCCCGAGAGCCGCAGGAGGATCCGCACGGCCAACGGCGTGGTGATGATGGTGCTGGTCACGGTGCTGGCGTACGCGGTGGGTGTGGCGACGCCGTCTTCTCCGGGCGGGTTTGCGTTGGGCTGGATGGCAGCGGTCGGATTGTTGTTTGTGGTGGTCTTGCTCTCGCTGATGGACATGCTCAACACCTTCCGTTTGCACGCGAGGGAGACGAAGGAAACCAAATCGAAGATCCGCGAGGCGAAGCAGGAGCTCAAACGGATTCTGGAGGGGAAGGAATGAAGGGGACGAGCGGGGCGCAGGGCGCGGGGCGCGAGGGACGGGGGCCTGTCGGCGGGGCTGTGGGACGCGCAGCCTCGCGGGTGTACGCGCGCGAGATCGGGCGGCGCAACCGCAGATTCGACGCGGGGGCGGGGGTGACGAAACTCGATGTGCCGGTGATCAGCGTCGGGAATCTCTCGGTGGGTGGGACGGGCAAGACGCCGATGGTCGCGTGGATCGTGCGCGCGCTGCTGGAGGCCGGGCGTTCGCCCTGCATCGCGATGCGCGGGTACAAAAAGGGCAAGGGCTCGTCGGACGAAGAACTGCTGTACAAGCGGACGCTTGAGGGCGTGCCCGTGGTCGCGCAGCCGGACCGGCTCGCGGGTCTGCGCGAAATGTTCCAGACCGAGGCGGGGCGGCGTGTGGATGTGGTGGTGCTCGACGACGGGTTTCAGCACCGCAGGATCGCGCGCGACCTCGACCTCGTGCTCGTCGACGCGACAAAGAGCCCGTTCGAGGATGCGATGTTGCCCACCGGGTGGCTGCGCGAGCCGGTCGGGTCGCTCAAGCGTGCGCACGGCGTGGTGATCACGCACGCCGAGTCGGTCTCACCCCTGCGGCTGGAAGAATTGGAGCTGCAGGTCGAGGCGGCGCACGGGCGGTCGCCGGTGGCGCGGGCGTCCCACGCGTGGGACGGGCTGCAGGTGAAGATGGAGGGAAGGGAAGTCCCGAGGCCGGTCGGGTGGCTGAAGGGCAAGAAGGCCTTTGTGGTGTGCGCGATCGGCAGGCCGGAGCCGTTTGTGCGGCAGGTCGAGCGGGCGTCAGGCGGGCCCGCGGCGGGGCGGATGGTCCTGCGGGACCACGACCCGTACAAGCCGGCCACGCGGGAGGCGATCGCGCGGGAAGCCGCGGCGGCGGGGGCGGATGTGATCGTGACGACGGAGAAGGATTGGTCGAAGCTGGAGTCGACGAAGTGGGGGTTGCCGGTGGCGCGGCCGCGGCTGGTGATGAAGATCGAGCAGGGGGAGGGGGAGTTGCGGGGTATGGTGGTGGGGGCGGAGAGGCACTCAGGCAATTAGGCACGGAGGGGGGGCGGAAGAGACGGAGAGATTGAGAGACGGAGGGGGAGAAGAGGGTGGTAGTCACAGGCGAGACGCCTGTGCCACGAGCGTTGGTAGGGAGAGACGCGGCTTTGCGAGCCGTGCTGCTCGGAAAGGCTTTGATGGACACGCTGCTTGGGCATCTTGCTCGTTGGAAGCCGTTCACCGCGATCGTTGTCGGTGACTTCATGCTCGATCAGATGCTCTACGGCGACGCGGAGCGGTTGGCGGCCGATGCGCCGGTGCCGATCCTGCGTGTGCGCCGGGCGGAGAACCGTGCCGGGGGCGCGGCGAATCTGTGTCTGGACCTTGCCGCGATGAAGGGGCGGGTGCTCGCGTTCGGCGTGGTGGGCGACGACGGGGACGCGACGCAGCTGAAGCGCGAGCTCGAGACGCAGGGCGTGGATGTCTCGGGCATCGTCACCGACGCCGATCGCCCGACGACGGTGAAAAGGTACATGGTGGGTCTGGCGTCGCAGCGCCACCCGCAGAAGATGTTCCGCGTGGATCATGAGTCGCGCGAGCCGCTTGGCGAGGAAGTGGTCGAGGAGATGCTCGCCCGCTTCGAGGCGGCGCTGGCGGGCGCGGATGTGGTCTGCATCGAGGATTACAATAAGGGCGTCTGCTCCGAAGCGCTCTGCCAGGGCGTGATCAAGCTCGCGAAAAAGGCGGGCAAGCCCGTTCTCGTCGATCCGGCGATGCTGCCGAGCTACGCGAAGTACACCGGCTCGACGGCGATCACCCCCAACCGCAACGAGGCGGAGATCGCGACCTCGATGCCCACGGCGCCCGACGCCGACACGCGGGTGAACGGGCAAGTCTCGGCGAGGCTGCTCGAACAGCTCGCGTGCGAGGCGGTGGTGCTCACGCTCGACCGGCACGGGGCGCTCTTGCACAGGCGGGGGAGCGAGCCGATCGGCGTGCCGACGGTCGCGCGCGAGGTTTACGATGTCACGGGCGCGGGGGACATGATGCTCGCGGGGCTCGCGGCGGCGAAGGCGAACGGGATGGGGTGGCTCGACGCGGTCCGGTTTGCAAACGCCGCGGCGGGGCTGGAGGTCGAGGTCTTCGGCGTGATGCCGATCCCGCTGGAGCGGATCCACCACAGCCTGATGATGCAGCACTCGGGGTCGGCGGGGAAGGTGCGCGACGCGGAGCAGTTGCGTGTCGAAGCCGCGGCGAGGCGCCAGCAAGGCCAACGGATCGTGTTCACCAACGGGTGCTTCGATGTGGTGCACTCGGGGCATGTGAAGCTGATCGAGGAGGCGTCGAGGCTGGGCGATTTCCTGGTGGTGGCGATCAACGCCGACGCGTCGGTCTCGCGCCTCAAAGGGCCGGGGCGGCCGGTGAACAACCAGGACGACCGTGCGCGGGTGCTCGGGGCGTTCGAGTCGGTGGGGGCGGTGGTGGTCTTCGAGGAAGACACGCCCGAGCGCCTGCTGGAGATGCTCAGGCCGGATGTGTTGGTGAAGGGCGGGGACTACAGCCGCGAGGGCGTGGTCGGGGGCGATTTTGTCGAGTCCTACGGCGGTCGGGTGGTGCTGATCGCGCCGGTGGAGGGTGTTTCGACGACGAAGACGATCGAGAAGATGGGGGGGTAGGGTTGCAGAAGCAGATGCGATGTGCTCCTGACCTCGGCTCGGTGTTCGGTTCGGGGACATGGTTGACAGATCGGCGAGGGATGTGATTGACGTCCTTCCTGAGGACCGTCTTGGTGCGGCAAGCAAGATCGATTGTGTCGCAGTGTGCGGAGTTGGTGAAGCTGACCTCGGATGGCGGGGCGAGATCGGACCGACGCTTGCGCTTCCCTCGCTCCGAAGGAGCGATGGGTTGTAGCCGCGGGTGGAGCGCAGGCCGACGCGCAGCGTCGTACAAGCGCAACCCGTGGAAAGCGGCGCTATAAACACTTCGCCCTGAAGGGGCGAAGGATGGCGCGGTGTTGATCGCGCGCTTCCTCCGCTCCTTCAGAGCGGGCAATTGTCAACGACGCTTTCCACGGGTTCCAGCGTGCTGCGCACGCTTCTACCCGTGGCTACAACCCCGCGCCCCTTCGGGGCTTTCAGCGGGCGGGATTACCACCCGGCTATAACCCCGCGCACCTTCGGGGTTTTCAGCGGGCGGTGTAACCGCCTGGCTACAACTCTGCACCCCTTCGGGGCTTTCAGCGGGCGGGACTACCACCTCACCACGATCTTCCCGAACTGCTCCGCTCCCTCCAGTCGCTTGTAGGCCTCGACGCATTCTTCGGGGCTGAAGACTTTGTCGATGACGGGTTCGAGCTTGCCGGTGCTGAAGAGGGCGGCGAGTTCGCGGAATTCGTTGTTGCTGCCCATCGTCGAGCCGAGCACGCGGAGCTGGTTCCAGAAGATGCGGGCGAGGTCGGTGGTCGCGTCGGGGCCGGAGGTGCAGCCGGGGGTGACATAGGCGCCGCCCCGGGCGAGGGATTTGATGCAGTTGAGGTGGGTGGCCTTGCCGGCGCTGTCGACGGCCATGTCGACGCCGCGCTTGTTGGTGAACGAGCGGACCTGTTTGGACCAGTCCTGTCCTTCGTCGAGGATGGTTTCGTCGGCGCCCAGTTGTTTGGCGCGGTCGAGCTTCCATTGGTGGCGGCTGGTGACGATCACGGGGCAGGCGTGGTGCTTGGCGATCTTCATGGCCGAAGTGGCGACGCCGCCGCCGATCCCGGTGACCAGGACGGACTGGCCCGGGCGGAGGGCGCCCTTGGTGACCATCATCGACCAGGCGGTGAGCATCGTGAGGCCGAACGCCGCGGCTTGGACGGGGTCGGCGTCTGGGTGGACGGCGGCGAGGTTTTCGGCGGGCACGCTGAAGCGGTGCTTGTGCATGCCGTGGGTGTGCTCGCCGATCAGCTCGAAGTTGGGGGCGAGCGTGGAGCCGGGCGGATCATCGGGGTGCTGTCGTTCGGGCTGCGCGACGGCGGCGTTGGCGATGACCTTGCGCCCGACCCATGCGTTGTCGACGCCTGGGCCGACGGACTCGACGATGCCGCAGGCGTCGCAGCCGGAGACGCGTGGGTATTCGAGCTTGAGTCCGGGGACGCCTCGCCCGACCCAGAGGTCCATGTGGTTGAAGGCGCTGGCGAGCGTTTTGATTGTGACCCATCCGGGTGCGGGGGCTGGCTCGTCGGGCCAGTTTTCATCGAGTCGGATGTTGTTCGCGACGGGGTCGCCCTGTTTCGTGCAGACGATGGCTTTCATGTGCGGAGGGTAGTCGGGAGGGGGTGCAAAGTGTGGCGGGAGTGTGTAGGTTGCCGCGTATGAGCAACCACATCGATCGACGCGGATTTTTGGTCAGAGCGGGCGCTGCGGCGGGAGCCGCGGCGACAGCGGGGCTTACCGGCGGCGCGCTGGGGGCCATGGGTAAGACGCAGCCGGGCGGCGGCGCGGGCGGAGGGCGTGCCGGGCGTGTGTGCGCGATTTCGTCGGCCAACGGCGTGCCTGCCGTAGCACGAGCGGTCGAGCGGATCAGGGCGGGCGTCGACCCGGCGCTGGCGGTGGTCGAGGGCGTGGGTATTCTCGAAGCCGACCCGAACGACAAGACCGTCGGCCTGGGCGGGCGTCCGAACGAACTGGGGATCGTCGAGCTCGACGCGTCGGTGATGCACGGGCCGACGCACAAGGCGGGGTCTGTCGCTTCGGTGCAGAACATCATGCATCCGGCGCAGGTGGCGCTGAAGGTGCTGCAGTACACCGACCATGTGATGATCGTGGGCGATGGGGCGCGGAAGTTCGCCATCGCGCACGGGTTCAAGGAAGAGAACCTGCTGACCGAGGAGACGAGGCAGGAATGGATGCAGTGGCGCCGCCACCGCAGCGAGATCGACGACTGGCTGACCGACAGCCAGATGGACTGGAAGCCCGACGGCTCGCGCCCGCTGACGAACGCCGAGAAGCGGGCGGAACTCGAGGAGCGTTCGGCGGGCACGATCCATTGCTCTGCCGTGACGCCGGCGGGCGATCTGGCCGGCTGCACGACGACAAGCGGTCTGGCGTACAAGATCCCCGGGCGCGTGGGCGATTCGCCGATCATCGGCGCGGGGCTGTTCACCGACAACGAGGTCGGCTCGGCGGGCGCGACCGGGCGCGGCGAGGAGGCCATCCAGTCCTGCGGCGCCCACAGCGTCGTGATGGAAATGGCGGGCGGCAAGGACCCGACCGAGGCGTGCCTCGCGGTGCTCCAGAAAGTCGCCGACCGCGTGCGGCGCCAGCGCCGGCTCGTCGATGAGCGAGGTCGGCCGAACTTCAATCTGGTGCTGTACGCCGTGCGCAAGGACGGGGCCTACGGCTCGGCGTGCATGATCGAGGGCCGGGAGTTCGCCGTCGACGACGGGACCGGGGCGCGGCGCGAGAAGTGTGCGTTTCTTTTCGAGAGGCGCGGTGACTGAAGCAGTGCTGATCTCTGGGGAGGCGCGATCGGCGGAGTGATGGAAGGGCGCTGGGAGCCGGGCGCAGGGCGCGGGGCTACTGTTTCGGATCTGTGGCACTGGCGGCTTGTCCGCCAGTGTTTTTCTGTCATGGCGCAACGATCAGCGACTGTCGAGGCTCGACCTCGCATCGATGGATCCCGACAGCGCTTCCGCACGGGCGAGACGCCCGTGCCACGGTCATTGCTGCAAAAAGAAACACTGGCGGACGAGCCGCCAGTGCCACATGTTCAACTGCTTGATTTTGCTTCAGCCCTGCACGGTGGGCTGGCCTTCGACATGCTTCATGCCGCGGCGGCGGTCGCGGAGGCGGCGGCTCTTGCCCACGCGGTCGCGGAGGTAGTAGAGCTTGGCGCGTCGGGCGTCGGCGCGACGGACGACCTCGATCTTGGCGATCAGGGGCGAGTTGAGGGGCCAGATCCGCTCGACGCCGATGTTGTCGACGATGCGCCGGACCGTGACCATCTCGTTGATGCCGCTGCCCTTGCGGCTGATGAGCACGCCCTGGAAGACCTGGACGCGTTCCTTCTGGCCTTCGACGATTCGGGCGTGCACATTGATCGTGTCGCCGATGTCGAAGCGGGGGAACTCTTCGGCCTTGACCTGGTCCTTGGTGAGGCTCTCGATCAGTCGCTGCGTGTCCATGGTGCGGACTCTGGCCCCTGGGGCGGCTTGAGGCGGGCGGGGGGCCCGCGCGTGGTGCTGAAAACAGACCGCGTCCGGGAGGCCCGGAGCGGCCTCAAGACTAGGCGCGTGCCGCTCTGGCGTCCATCGCGGGCCGGGCGCGCCGGTCAGGCGGGCGGGGGTTGGTCGGGTGTGTCGGCCAGCAGATCGGGGCGTCGCTCGCGCGTGCGCTGGAGGGATTGTTCGAGCCTCCAGGCGGCGATGCGCCCGTGGTCGCCCGAGAGCAGGATTTCGGGCACTTCCTCGCCCTCCCAGACGCGTGGGCGGGTGTAGTGGGGGCAATCCAGAAGGCGTCGGCCTTCGGGCCCGATCGGGCTGAACGAGTCTTGCCCCGCTGAGTCGCCGTCGCCCAGGGCTCCGGGGAGGAGGCGGATGATCGCGTCCATGAGGACGATGGCCGCGAGCTCGCCCCCGGAGAGGACAAAGTCGCCGATCGAGATCTCGATGGGGTCGAGGCGCCGGATAACGCGTTCGTCGATGCCCTCGTAGTGCCCGGCGATGAGCAGCAGGCGGGGCTTTGTCGCGAGCTCTTCGACCAAGGGCTGGGTGAGGGGGACGCCCTGGGGCGTGAGCAGGACGCGGGCGGCGGGGCGGGGGTCCATCTGTTCGACGGCGTGCACCGCGTCCCAGACCGGCTGGCAGGACATGACCATGCCCGGCCCGCCGCCGAAGGGGCGATCGTCGGTCTTCTGGTGCTTGTCGGTGGTGTAGTCGCGGATGTTGGTCGCGTGCCACTCGACGAGTCCGGCCCTGCGGGCGCGGTCGGGGATGCTCAGTGCGAGGGCGCCCGGCGGCTCGGTGGCGAACATCTCGGGGAAGGTGGTCAGGATGTCGAAGCGGAGAAGCACGGGGGAGGGTAGTGGGGGGAAGGGGGGGAGGCGGGTATTGAGGCACTCAGGCACGGAGGGGGAGAGGGAGGGGCGGAGAGAGACGGAGAGATACAGAGACGGAGAGATAGAGAGACAGAGAGATAGAGCGTCCCTATTCAATTTGTAGCGTGTACCCGCAGTGTCTGAAGCAGTTGGCGGCGTCGGTCGAGGTGACCTGGTCGAGGACGGACTGCATGGCTCGCCAGAGAGCGTCTTTGGTCCTGCATCC
>JBJHCY010000004.1:0-354899 GCA_050486265.1 Phycisphaerales bacterium
GATCGATCGGTAACCACGGCTTCCCTGCCTTTCTGTCGCGACAACTACGGATCGGCAGGGAACGCCTTTTTTCATGCGCGATTGCTGAAAATTCTTCCCTTCAGTTCACGGCGTTGCCCTTCGGGGCTTTCAGCGGGCGCTATTCGTCGATCAGGCAGCAATCGGAAGACACGGCTCGGCGAGCCGTGCTGCCCCGAGCGCCCGAACCGGAAAGCAGAGTCATGCTGTCGCGCAAGACCTGTGGCACTGGCGGCTTGTCCGCCAGTGTCTCTCCTTTCGGCGAGTGTTCCGTGCTGCCGACCTCGGCTTTGCGAGGTCGGTGCGCTGGACATACAACGACAAGTCAGAGCCACATCAGCACCAACCTCTTGCCGAGCCCGACGGCCAAAGATCGCAACGATTCGATCTACGCCGCGGCCTGCGCTCCCGCTCGCTCGGCCGCCTCAACAAACCCGCTCCGCCAGCACCACCGCTTCAACAAAAGATGCTGCTGATACAGCGCTTCGATCAGTTCCGAAGCCTGCGGGCCGGCGACCGAAGACGCCGGGATCTCGGCGAGGCCGCAGAAGGTCCGCCGCAGCGTTTCGGCGGCCGATCGCTCGCGATCAACAAACGCCCGCGCATACCCGATCTCACGCGGATCGCGCAGGTCGCGCCCGAAGATCGCTCGGGCGCACGCCGGCGAAGCGCCCGCAAGCAGCCACGACTGCGCCCCGAGCTTCCGCTCCCGTTCCAGGTAGCCCCGCGGCTCGTAGCGATGGTCGTGCACCGCCACCGCCCCCGGCCTGAAGAGCACCGGCGTCGAACACCGCTCGCGCAGCCGCCACGCCCATTCCAGGTCTTCGAAGCAGGCCTCGGGCAATGACTCGTCGAAGCCCCCGACCTCGCGCACCGGAGCCGCGGGGACCGAGAGGTTCAGCGTCCACGCGTGCCTGAAGCCCCAGTCGTGCAGCGGGTCGGCGCAGGCGATCGGGTTGCGCTCCGGCGTCATCTGGTCGTAGAAGAAGACCATCGAGGTCTCTCGCACCAATCGATCAAACAGCCGGTCCGGCTCGTGGATTTTCCAGGGCGCAGCACCCAGCACCATCGCCGGGCGGCCCAAGGCGTCCATCGAGATCTGCGCTTCGAGGTGCTGGCGCAGGCAGTCGGGCTCGGGCGCGACATCGTCGTTGAGCCAGAGCAGCCAACGCCCAGAGGCGTGCTCGATGAGCCGGTTGCGTGTCGCCGCGGGCCCGCCCTTTGCAAACTCGAAGACCCTCGCCGAGGGCGTCACCGACGACGCGACCTCCGCCTCCCCGTTTCCGGGCCCGTCGACACCGACAAGCACCTCGAACAGGTCGTCGTCGAGGGTTTGGCGCCCGAGGGCGCGCAGGCAGGCGTCGAGTTTCTCCGGTCGCCCGCAGGTCGGGATGAGCACGCTCAGATGCATCGGGCCTCCGGCCGTTAAGTGCGGCCCCGGGCCCGCCGATGCGCAGAGGCGAACCCGCACATCCAGCATCGGACACCGCACGCCATGGACACGCACAAATCAGACCCGACCCGCAGCGCCGACCGACGCGCCTCAGCACGGATCGAGCTCGCTCACGGCGCCAGGGTCAGGCGCCAGGGCTCGACGCGGTCGATCCCCGCCCGCACCCGCAACGCCTCCGACGGCGGGCTGCTCCTCGAGATCGCCGCAGGGCCCGAGGCTCTCACGCTCGGCGCTCAGGTCGAGGTGCTCGTCGCCCGCTTCGGCGAGCCGCTGGTCAGATCAGCATCGTTCGTGCCCGCTCGCGTCGTCCGCGTCGCCCAAGACGCGCAGGGGTGTTCGCTGGTGGCGCTGCGGTTTGACGAGGCCGGAGCGATCGCGACGGCGGCGTGAAGCGTATCGAAACCGCGATGTAATAATTTGCAATCTCGAACACCGCCCGTTCAGTGCGGTCCCGGCTTGGAGTTCAGCCGGCCCGTCTTAGCCCGGTTCACCCGGATCCGGTTCGGCTGGATCCGCGGGGCCGGGTCTCGGTCCATGATCTCGCGCAAGTTGCGCCCAAGCTTGAATCGCACAGACCGCTTGGCCGGGACCTGCACAGGCTCTAGCGTTCTGGGATTCTGCGCCGTGCGGGCGGCACGATAGCGGACTTCGAAGATCCCGAAATCCCGAAACTCGATGCGGTTGCCGTCCCCGAGCTCGGCCGACACCTCGTCCAGCACGGCTTGGAGGATCTCTTTGACATCCGCCCGGCGGTACCCCGTCTGGTTGGCGACGCGATCGATCAGGTCTTTCTTGGTGATCGTGGTGACCTCCCGACGCAGACCTCCGCTCTCCCGTTGTGGCATAACAGCACGCCCCCTAAATCACACCCATGACACAGCCAGATCAACCGGGCCGAATAACGGCCCGGCGGCGTGCGCCGCAGGCGAGACAGAGTGCTCGTCGGACCACGACACTTGAACCCGTTCCAAACCGCCGCAGTCCGGAAGGTGAGTATCGCAGATCCAACCCGCCCGGTCAACGCAGAAAAAAACAGCGGTGACGAGGGGCCGTCAGCGGAGTGAAGCGGCCCGTTCAACGCCCATCGCGGACGGCAAAATTGCTCAGAATCTTACTTTGACGCCGGCGTACAGGCCCGCGACCGCGCCGTCGTAGCGGAAACGGTCGCCGCCCTTGCCGTCGGTGTGACGGATCAGGAGCTGGCGGTAACCGAACTGCGCGCCCAGGTTCGGGTGCGGGTCCCACGCCAGGCCCTGGATGATGTCGATCGAGAACGCGGTGTCGTCGTCGCCGGTGGTCATCCCGCCGATCGTGAGCTCGGTGTCGACCGTGATCTGCTCGATGAAGCCGAGCGTCCAGCGGACGCCCCCGATCGCCTCGGGGAAGAGGCGCGACTCGCGGATCGAGTCGCGGGAAACGCCCGGATCCTCCGCGGCAACACGCCAGTTGATGTGTGTGAAGCGTGCGCCAGCGACAAGGTCGAAGTCGGAGGTGAAGTTGTACCCGCCGTCGGCCGTCGGACCGCCCTGGTACGAGTGGATCCGGTACCCGCCGAGGAGGCGCCCCGAGGCGAAGCGCAGGCGGCTCTCGATCCGGTCGCCCGGGTCGTACGACGAGCCGTTGACCGAGACGGTCTGGTTCAATGCCGTGTCGTTCTCTTCTTCGATGTAGATCCCGCCGACCAGGCCCATCCATCGCCCGCGCCTGAAGGTGAACTCGCCCGAAGGCCGCAGGCCGGTGTTGTCCATCCCGAGGTCGATCAGGTCGATCTCGCCCCCGGGCGCATCAAAGCCCGGAAGATCGACTTTGCCGCCGGGCACGGCGTACCACATCGTCGGCTCGAACTGGACGGTCCAGTCGCCGCCCGAACCGGGCGCTTCGAAGTAGTGCCTGCTCAGCGAATCGCCTCGTGCTTCGGGCGCATCGTCGGGCGACAACGCCGACGCCCCCGAGACCAGCAGACCAAAAGCCAGCGCCGCGGCGTCGAAGCGTCGCGATCCCGGCCCCGCGAGAGGGGCGGCCTTGGGGTTGCCCGTCGGGCGAACCATCCTCACCTCCGTGCCCCGCCGATCGCGGGAGCACAAGCGTAGCGTTGCGGGGCCACGACCGGCGAGGCCCACAGGAAAGAAGATCGGCGATGCAACCGGGTGGAGCACCAGAACATTCCGGTAGGATCGAGCTGGCGCCCGGCGTCTTCGTCGACGAATCGGCCCTCGACTTCTCCTACGCCTCCAGCTCCGGGCCCGGGGGGCAGAATGTCAACCGGCGCGCGACCAAGGCGATCCTCCGCGTCGACCCGGGCGAAATACCTCTGGGCGAGTCCGCCCGCAAACGCCTGCTGGAGAAAGGTTCCCGCTGGCTGACCGGCAGCGGCGAGCTGGTCATCGCGTGCGATTCCGGGCGCTCCCAGACCCAGAACAAGCGCGAATGCCTCCAACGCCTCCGCTTGCTGATCATCGAGGCGAAGAAGGTTCCAAAGCCCAGGCGGGCCACCAAGACCCCGAGGTGGGCCAAGGCGAAAAGGGTCGAGGAGAAGCGACGCCGCGGCGAGGTCAAGAAAAAACGCAAGGACCCCGAGCCCTGAGCCCCGACCCCCCCAATCAGCGGTTCGCCCTGGCGATCGAGACGAGCAACCCGTCCGCGGACGCACCGGACGAGGCTGGCCCGTGGCCCCTCGGGCCCGGCGTCGCCCTCGGCGAGATCCGGCCAGGCGACGCGGTCGAGATCCGGCCGATCCGAAGCGAACTGCTGAATACGGGCGCACGCCACGACGACGACCTGATGCCAGCGATCGATCGCCTGTGCGCCAGAGAAGGCGTTGCGCCCCGGGATTTGGGGATGGTTGGCGTCTCGGCCGGGCCGGGCGGGTACACCGGGCTCCGCGTCGCCCTGACCGCCGCCAAGTGCATCGCCGAGGCGACGGGCGCGAAGCTGCGGCTCGTCCCCAGCGCCCTCTCCGCCGCGGCCGGACTCGATCCGGCGGGCCCGACCTTGGTCTGCCTGGCCTCCAAACGAGAGACCGTCCACGCCACGATAGTCGGCGTCACAGACGAATGGCTGGCCGCCCATCTCCCATCGCCGCCGCTCGCCGGGGCCGAGGTCCGCGGCGATCCGGGTTCGCCTTGGCCGGGTCGGTGGCTGGAGGTCGGCCTGGTCGGGGCGGATGTGGTCGCGCAGCTCGGGGCGACGAGGATTGTCGGGGACAGGCATCTGCCCGCGTCGTTCCGAGAAGCCGCGGCGGCTGTCGGTGCGGCGATCGTTCCGCCGTCGTTCGGCCCCGAGGGCGTTCTGCGGCTGATGGGGCGTTTCCCCGACGCCGGCCCGGCCTCTGCGGCCCCGATCTATCCGCGCGAGCCGGAGGCGGTGACCCGCTGGCGGGAACTCGGGCGCGGGTAGGCGCGGGGGTGCGGGAGGGGGCAGGGACGAAATCGGCCCGTGTTGCGGGCTTCTCGGACACTGCTGTGAAGTTGGGCAAGGTATGCGTCGATCACGGGATTCGGCGCGAGGGCACTGACGCCCCGGATCGGCCATCGGACGGCCGACGCGTCGCATTGCCGCCTTGGTTCAGGGGATCGGCGCCGACATGTCTCGCGAGAGCCCGACAAGCAGCGATCAGGACTGGCGGGAGAAGAAGGTCTTCACGACCGGTGAAGCCGCCCAGCTCTGCAAGGTCAGCCAGCAGACGATCATCCGCTGCTTTGACTCTGGGCGTCTGCAGGGCTTCAGGGTTCCGGGGAGCAAGTTCCGCCGGATCCCGCGTGAGGAGCTGCTGCGCTTCATGCGGGCCAACGACATCCCGACGGGCGTGCTGGAGTCTTCCGGCGGGCCGAAGGTGCTCGTTGTCGACGACGACGAACAGATCCTCGAACTCTTCCGCGAGATTCTCTCTGAGGACAAGGGCTATGAAGTGCGGACCGCCAGCAACGGCTACGACGCGGGCCTGCTGACCGAACGCTTCAAGCCCGACCTGGTGGTGCTGGACTACATGCTGCCGGACATCAACGGCAATGTGGTCTGCGAGCGCATCCGCGAGAATGAGTCTTTGGCGTCGACGAAGATCCTGCTCGTCAGCGGCGTTGTCGATCGCAGCGAGGTCGAGGGCTTGCTCCAGGCGGGCGCCGACGGGTTTATCAAGAAGCCGTTCGAGCTCGACTCCCTTCTGCACCGCATCGACGAGCTTCTGGGTGTCGGAGGGGGCGGGAGGAACGGGAAGTGAGCTCCGGCGGCCCCGCGAGTTCGCACGGAGGCCCGCCCGACCGACAGATCGAGCTGATCCTCCAACGCGTCGACGCCCTGCCGACGCTGTCGCCGATCGCCCAGCGCCTGCTCGGCGCGGGCAGCAGCGACGACTTCGACATCGACGAGGTCTCGGGCCTGATCGAGTCTGACCCCGCGTTGACGGCGCGGATCCTGGCGATGTGCCGCACGGCGGACAAGGGGCTTGGCGACCGCATCACGACGGTGCGGCGCGCGATGGTGATGCTTGGCATCCGCGCGGTGCGCAGCGCTGTGCTGAGTGTGGCGGTCTACGACATGATGGAGAGCGTCGCGCAGCGCGCCCACGACGACGCGCAGCAGCGCGGCGTCGATTCCGATGTCTCCTTCGACCGCGTCGGCTTCTGGACGCACTCGCTCGGTGTGGCGTGCGCGTCGCGCCTGCTTGCGGAAAAAGGCGGCAAGAAGGTCGATGTCTCGCCCGACGACGCCTTCGTCGCCGGGCTGCTGCACGACATCGGCAAGCTCGTGCTCGATGTGGCGCTGCCGAACTCGTTTGTGAAGGTGTTGATGGTGGCGGCGCAGCAGCGTTCGGCCGCGGCACCGATCGAGCGGAAGATCATCGGCGTCGACCATCATGTCGCGGGCAAAAGAGTCGCGGAGCGCTGGGGCCTGCCCCGGCCTTTGCAGGATGTGATGTGGCTGCACGGCCAGCCGTTCGAGGCGTTGCCGGATGTGCCCCACCGTCGTCTTGTGGCGTTGGTGAGCGTCGCCAAGGCGGTCTGCCGCGGGCTGCACCTGGGGTGGTCGGGCGAGTTCGACGACGCGCGTGAGATCGATCGCGAGGCGGAGAAGGCGGGGATCGATCGTCGCGTGCTCGGCGAGGTAGTGCGCCTGCTGCCCGACGCGGTCGCCGAGCGAAGAAGAATCATGGGCCTCGGCGAGGAGGCGAGCCCGCAACTTCTGCTGCGCTCGATCTTCAACGCCAACCGCGAGCTCGGGCGGATGAACGAGGCGATCTCGCGCGAGTCGGCCGCCGCGGCGAGGTCGCGTGCTTCGCTCGACGCCGTGGGCGGGTTCCTCGAACGCGTTGGATCGGCGACGCCGCTGGTGTCGGTGTTCGGGCTTGCCGCGGCTTCGGCCTCGACAGCGCTTGGGGGCCGCGCGTTCGCGGTGGTTTCGCAGATCGACGAACGGTCGGGCTGGTCGATGCACCGCGTCTCGATGGACGGGCGCGTGATGGCCAGCGAAACGATCGACCCGCCGGCGATGCTCGGGGGCGAGAGCCTGGCCGATGTGCTGCGGGGCGAGGGGGGCGCCGAGCGGGCGATGTCGCTCCTGCCCTGGATGGCCGACCAGATCGCCGAGGGCGCCGACTACCGGCGCGTGCGCGCCATACCCGCCAGCCCGACGCCCGAGGGCGCCGACGGCCCCGGCGTGTTGATTCTCCATGAGTCGGCGCAGGGCGCCAAGGCCCCGCCCCGCGAGGTGCTGCGGGCGCTGCGGTCGGCGTGGGCCGCGGCGATCGCGTCGGTCTGGGCACGCGAGCGCAGCGACCGCCTGGGCGAAGAGCTCGTCGAGGCCAACCGGCGCCTGAGCGAGGCGCAGGCGAGGCTCACCGAGACCGAATCCATGGCCCGACTCGGCGAGATGACCGCCGGCGCCGCCCACGAGATGAACAACCCGCTGACGGTCATCAGCGGCAGAGCGCAGATGCTGCGCCGCAAGCTCCGCGAGGCCGAGCAGACCGAGGCCGCCGACGCGATCGTCTCGGCGGCGCAGGATCTGACGGACCTGATCTCGTGCCTGAACCTGCTGGCCGATCCGCCCGAGCCCGCGTGCGTCTGGACCTCGGTGCAGGACATCCTGACCGACGCGGCCAAGGCGGGCGGGAGCAAGGCCGGCGCGTCGGGCCGCGTGCGTGTGCAGTGTCCGGACTCCCGCACACAGGTGGATGTGGACGCGCAAATGTTGACCGATGCGCTGACGGAACTGGTCGTGAACGCCTTGGAAGCGCCCGAGTCAGAGATTGTCTCGATCCGGGCTGAAACCTCGGCCCTGGATGGCCGACTTGTGTTTCGCGTTGAGGATCGGGGAACGGGGCTCTCGCCCAGAGCGATGCGCCACGCGTTCGATCCGTTCTTCAGCGAGAAGCCGGCGGGCAGGAAGCGCGGCCTCGGGCTGGCGCGGGCCAGGCGATTGGCCGATCTGCACGCCGGAGGCGTCGTGCTCGCCCCGAGAGAAGGGGGCGGGACCGTCGCGAGCCTCTGGCTGCCCGCCAAGCGGGTGCGCGGGGGGATGATCGAGGCGGCGTAACGCCGCGACGGACAAGACGCCGGCACGACGCCGGCGCACGGAAGCGGAAGTCTCGGCGCAACAGCGCCGTCAGCAGCGGAGCAGGGCAGGGATGACACGACGCCGGACAACAGCAGCGGAGCGTGCCCGGCGCCAGAGCCCGGAGGACGGGGCGGGTGTGCTCGTCGTCGGCGGGGCCTCGCGTCCCCTCGAAGAGCAGCTCCGCGAGCTCCGGGCCGCGTGCGTCTTTGTCGAGACCGACACCGAGGCGCGCGAGAAGCTCGACGAACGGTACTTCGACTGCGTGATCGTCTCAACCTCGATGCGTCGGCGCGTCTGGGCGGGGCTGGTCTCGGAGGTGTGCGGGCGCGACCCGACGCCGGCGGTGCTGGTCGTCAGCGATCGGCCCGAGGTCGATGACGCCGTCGAGGCGATGCGAGCGGGCGCGAAGGACTACATCGGCGCGGACATCGCGGCGCCGGAGCTGGCCGACCGCCTGGGCGACGCCGTGGCACGAGCCGCGGACGACCGGCACAAGACCGAAAGAATCAACCAGCTCCGAAACGCCTGCCAGGAGCTCGAAGACGCGCGCAGCGAGCTCGCCTGCCAGGTCACCGATCTCTGCGGCGAGCTCGTCGGCGCGTACAACGAGATGTCCGAGCAGCTCTCGATGGCGACGACCACCTGCGAGTTTGTCAGCCTGATCCGGCGCGAGCTGGACATCGAAGAACTGCTCCGCTCGGTGCTGGAATACCTGCTCGCCAAGCTCGGCCCGACCAACGCGGCCGTCTTCCTGCCCGGGCAGTCCGGCGACTTCACGCTCGGGGCGTATGTGAACTACGACGGCCCGCGCGAGTCCGCCGAGATCGTGTTCGAGCAGCTCGCCGATGTGATCCCCGCGCATTTCGAGAACGCATCAGAAGTCTGCATGCTCGACACGCCCGAGGCGATCGAGGACGCGCTCGGCGACGATGCGCACTGGCTCGAACAGCAGTCGGCGGCGGTGCTGCCCTGCCGCGGCGGCGAGAAGAACGACGAGGAATGCCTCGCGGTCTGCCTGCTCTTCCGCAGCGAGCGGACGCCGATCGAGGCGGAGCAGGCGGCGCTCTTGCGCATGGTCGCCGAACAGTTCGGACGCCAGCTCGCCCGCGTGGTGAAGGTCCACCACCGTCAACTCCCCGACGACCACTGGGGGCGCTCGGGCGAGGCCGATAACGGGGCTGACGGGTTCGGGATGGCGGCGTAGGGGCTGAAGGCCCCGGCGGGACGAGGCGTTCATCAAACTTTGACGGATCCGCGAGTGCGGAACGGCGGGGCGCGGCCGCGGGGCTCGCCTGTCGTCGATTGCGCATTGTGCTTGCAGCGGGACGGCCTGCACGCTAACTTGCCCCTGACCCGCTTGGGGCTTAGGTAGGGGGAGCGTGTGAACCCCTGAAAACAGAACGAGTTGATGTGTCTTTGCCCGCGCTGCAGCGGCGTGCGATCGGTGTACGCCTCAGGCGGCGGGGCATGATCAAGAGCCCGCCGCGGAACGCGCGGCGGGGGAGGCGGATATGTTCGGACGAGCGAACGGAAGTCTTTTGATCGTGCTGGTGTCGGTTCTGCTCGCGGCATCGACGGGCAAGGCCGCCATGCAGTACGGGGCGGAAGCCGCGGTGAGCGAGCAGGTCGCACCGCCCCCGCATCCGGGGGCAGGCGATTGGACTGATGTTCTGATTGACCTGCCTTGGTGGGAGGCGGACATTGGGCTTGCGCACGCACCGTTGCTGGAAGAGTTCCTGGTGACTGCCCGGATCGTCGACGGGTCTGGAAGACCTGTTGAGGGCGCGGTTGTCGTGACCGCCGTGGGAGAAGAGGGCGTCAGTGACTCCGATGGGCTCGTAAGGATGCGTGTGCGGATGGCTCCCGGTACCGAGCGTCTTCGAGTAACGGCCTCCCGCTTTGTCGATGGCGTTCCATGGACGGGGTCGACGATGGCTGATATGACGGGAGGCACATTCGACGCCGGGGACATCCCGGTGGTGATGAGAAGCGAATGTGAACCTGGCTTGGAACGAATTTTCGGCATGGCCCACAGGGGAGGCTTCTTTCGCAGCAATGCGATTGTGTTCGACGGCGGATATGGCGAAGCCTTGTATGTTTCCGGAAGATCAGAGCGCGCTACAGGAAACACTCCCGGCGTGTTTCGATGGAACGGGCATGTTTGGTCTGAGCTTGGCGTCGACCCTGAGATAGAAGGCATTGTAGACGCTTTGGCAATCTTTGATGACGGAACCGGACCAGCGCTCTATTGCGCCGGATCCTTTACAAGCTTGGCCAATCCTGGATTTGATAATATAGCACGATGGAACGGGAGCCAGTGGTCGACTCTCGGTACAGGCCTTGGTCATCAGTCCAACTTTGGAGGTGTTTACACGCTTGCAGTCCATAACGACGGCACGGGAGACGCGTTGTATGTGGGCGGCGGCTTTACCACCGTTGGTGGCGTCCACGGGTTTAATCGCATTGCCCGCTGGGATGGCGCAGATTGGACGCCGTTGGGATCTGGGTTAGCCGGCACGCGAACCCCGCCCTGGCCACCTTATGCCACCTCTGCAATCTCGTTTGATGACGGGAGCGGTTCCGCTCTGTATGTAGCAGGCAATTTTACTTCCGCCGGAGGCGTGCCGGCAAACGGCCTCGCGAGGTGGGACGGACAATCGTGGTCGGCAGCGGACCAAGGACTCGCAGGGGTGACGGGGCGATTCGTCGTGTTCGACGACGGGTCCGGCCCGTCTTTGTATGCGCACACGATCATCCCAAATGCGACAGAGAACCGTGGCCAACTCGTGAAGTGGTCGGGCACAGAGTGGCTACCTGTAGGGAGTCGGATTCCCCACCTTCCCGGCGCAACTTTGACTTATAATACCAGCGACGGCCCTGTGATTCTCGCGAGCTTCAATTATACAAATCAATCGCCACACAGGGCTGAGATCTTTAGATTTGACGGCGTTGACTGGGCCCTGCTGTACGACGATATTGAAGGCTCAATTACCGGCCTTACGCTGTTCAACCATGGCGAAGGTGACGAGATTATCTTCGTAGGCGCCAGAAGTGTGCCGGGACTCTCATCGCTGTCGACAATCGCTCGCTTGACGGCTGATGGGTGGAAGTCGTTATCGAGCAACATGTACGAACCTGTCCGCGCAGTAGCATTGCATGACGATGGATCCGGCGAGGCTTTCTTTGCCGGAGGCGACTTCACTCGGACCGGGAGCGGCGCGACGAATCATGTCGCCCGCTGGGACGGATCAAACTGGCGAAATCTCGGTGACGGACTCGATGGCTTGGTCAGGTCACTCGTCCGCTTTGACGACGGCACGGGAATGCATCTCTATGCTGGAGGCGACTTTGATTCATCAGGCGCCACTCAAGTCAACCGGATCGCACGATGGGATGGAACCTCGTGGTCCCCACTGGGCGCCGGTCTTGCAAACGGCAATGTTCACACGCTCGCCGTGTTTGACGACGGCACAGGGCCGGCATTGTACGCCGGAGGGTCATTTACAACCGCGGGCGGCCAAGCAGCATCGCGAGTGGCGAAGTGGGACGGGACCACTTGGAGTCCGATGAGCCTCGGCTTCAGCGGAAACGCGGTTCATCACCTCTGGGTCCATGACGATGGGCAAGGCCCCTCGCTGTATGCCGCTGGAGACTTTACACAGTCTCAGCACACGCAGCTCAACCATATGGCGAGATGGTCCGGGCAGGAATGGGTTCCCGTCGGATCCGGATTTGATAGATGGGTGTACTCGATGACCACCTTTGATGACGGGTCCGGTCCGAAGCTGATTGCCGCCGGTCGCTTTGATACCGCCGGCGGCCAATTGGCTCCGAGGATCGCGAAGTGGGACGGCCAATCGTGGTCTCGCGTTGGTGACAATACTTTTACCGCTTCTTTTCTTGGTCGCGTTCGGGTGAGGACCGCCCGTGCCGGCCAGAGGGATATCTTGCTGGCGACCAACCTCCTTGATTCAGATCCGACTGTTGATCGCACACCGATTTCGCAATGGGACGGCTCAACCTGGTCGTACATTGCCAATGATATCTTGCACCGAAATCATCCGGGATCTGATGCAACAACCGTGATGGAGTTGTATCCCCACAATGTCGATGGCGAACAAGGCGTTGTCGTTGCAGGAAGTTTCAACATGAGAGGCCTGTTTTCCGGCAATATCGGCTTCTTGCGTTTGTGCTCTCCCCCCTGCATTCCCGACATCAACGGCGACGGCGTTGTCGACGCCGACGATTTCTTTGCGTTTCTTTCCCTCTTCGCCTCGGGCGATCTTCGCGCCGACATCAATAACGACGGGGTCATCGACGCGGATGATTTCTTTGCGTTTCTGACGCTCTTTGCCGCGGGCTGCTGATCGGCTTCGGCGCCAGACTCTCCGAGGCCCTCCTCGCGGGGGCCTTTTTCATGCGCGTCCGCTTGCATCGCCCCGGCAGCCATCGCCCCGACCCCGGCTCGGCGAGCCGGGCCACCCGGGACCCGCTTTGCGGGCGGAAGAGCACAGGTCGGAGACCTGTGCCACCCAGGACCCCGATCCACCCGACTCTTCGCTTTGCTCAGAGGTCGGCGTCCGCCTCCGAGGTGGCACAGCTCTCCGAGCTGTGCCGGAAGACTCTGAAAAGCCGTAGATCCAACGGCACAGGTCGGAGACCTGTGCCACCTTGCGATCCCCCCCCACCCCACGCCCTCCACCCCCCACTCACCCCGCCTCAATTCCCATCCCGCCTCGGCCTCAGGATCTCGTCGAAGATGTTGCGGATCACATTCTCGGGGTTCAGCAGTTCGCGGGCGCCTTCTTCGATCAGCAGTTGCAGGTCGGGGCGTGGGTTCGGCGGGGCGTCCAGCGGGCCGTCGATGCGGAAGGGGATCGCCGTCAGCGTGTCGGCCGCGGCGCCGAGCGGGCCCGCCTCGCGACGGATCCGCTGGGCCGTGCTCTGGCTCAGGGCGTCCAGCGGGAGCACGATCACGATGTCGCGCGTCCGGCGGCTCAGGTCGATCCGCCCGCGCGCCCTGACCGGGCCGCCGGCGATCTGCATCTGAAAGTCGGCGAACTCGAGCACGCCGTCGTCGATCGTCAGCTGCAGCGGCGCGATGCGCCGGGCACCGGCCTCGGCCACCTCCCACCTCGCGGCACGGAGCAGCCCCTCGAAAGCGGGCGTTGCCGTGAAGGTCGCCGAACCCAGGTCGACCGAGAACGCCGCGTCGAGCCGCGAGAGATTCCCGTCGAGCGGGAGCGACATCGACGAGACCCGCACCACCGCCGGCAGATCGCCTCCACGCTTCTCGATCGTGCCGATCAGCGGCATCACCGACGAGCCCCGCGCCATCAGGTCGGGGCCGAAGCGGGTGATCGCGAGCTCCGCCGGTTCGCTCAGGCTGAACGCGCCTTCGCGCACGCGCCCGCTCAGACCGACCGACGCGCGGTCGGAGGCGAGGCGTCCGGAAAGCGTGCCCCCGGCGCGCGAGAGCGCGGCGGTACGGATCTCGCCGCTGAGTTCGGGGCCGATGATCTCTCTGAGCAGCCCGCCGCCGACGGTCAGGTCGTCGATGAGGTCCATCGGGATGCGGGTGAGCTGGGCGTTCAGATCGACCGTCGCGTTTTCGAGGCTGATGACGCCGCCGGGCGCGTAGCCCGCCAGCGAGCCGGAGAGCTCGGCCCGGCCCGGCCCCGTCGCCCGCTGGGTGAGCGAGGCGGAGAAGTCGAGCCTGCCCGGTCGCTGCGGCCCGGCGCTCAGTCCGAACTCCGACCCGCCGAGCCGCTGCACCCCCGCCCCCGAGTCAACTGCCCCCGTGTCGACAGCCAGGTTCAGCGCCCGCACGCGCACATCGACGCCGAAACGGTCGGGGTCGAACAGCGGCGCCCCGCGCGGGATCGTCAGCCGCTGCACATCCGCGTCGAGGCGGAGGCGGTCGACAAAGAGCGCTCGCTCGACGCCGAGCGATCGCAAGAGCGCGTTGGAGCTCGGCGACTGCCCGTCCCAGAGCACCTTCGCCGGCGCCGCGAGGGATATCGACTCGGGCGCGTAGGACACGCGGACGGGCCCTTCGGGCGTCGAGGTCAGCGGCGATTCGAGCGTGATCGAGAGCTCGCCCCGCTCGGCCGCCTCGGCGAAGCTGCGCACGCTGGTGCTCACCGCGACGCGCCCGGGCCCGCCGAGCGCGCTTGCGATGAGCCCGTCGAGCCCGGCCATGGCGTCGAGCCACGCGGGATCGAGTCGCGAAGCGTCGATCGAGAGTCGTTTGCGATCGCCGTCGGCCTGCGGCATCGCCTGGGCGTTCGCGTCGATCACGCCGAGCACCGCGCCGCCGGGGCGCTGCAGGCGCACGCCGAGCCTCGCCTGTTCGAGCGACTCTTGCAGACGCAGGCCGCCCTCGCCCTCACCCTCGTCTTGGACTGGGGGCTCATTCCACCCGGGCGCGAAGCGTGCGCCGAAGGCGAGCTCGCGCAGCTCGATCGGTCCGAGGTCGAGGGGCGCCCCCGCTTCGCGGGCGATCGAGATCGGGCGAAGGCCGAGCGCCCCGCCGGCGCTGAGTTGCAGCGGGCCCGTGCCGAGAGGAAATGCCGTGGGCTCGACCGCGAACGAGAGCCGCGTCGGGGCGGCGAGTTCGGGGCGCACGGCGAGCTCCGGCGCGAAGCGGTTGAGCAGATCGCGCGCGACCTCGGGGCGGACGGTCAGCGCAAGCGTGCCGCCGGCGGGCGTGCCGGCGCGGTCGAGTTCCGATGAGAGCTGCATTTCCGTGTCGCGCGACATCGCGACCAGCGTCGCGGTGCGCCCGGCTTGGGTGCGCGAGACCTCGCCCCGGGCGGTCAGCGTCGGCCCGGCGATCGATTCGGCCAATGCCGCGATATCGACCGGCTCGCCCCTGGCGTCGACCAGCAGCGAGCCGAGATCGGCCGGGACCATCTCGATCAGGCGCAGCGGCAGATCCCGGAGCTCGACGAAGCCCGAGCGGACGACGGGCAGCATCGGCCCTTCTTCCAAGGCCGCGGCGAGCAGCGCATCGCGCCCGAGCCCGAGCTCGGCCACAAGGCCGAAATCCCGGCCCGCCCCCTTGAGCTTCGAGTCCAGCGCGATCGAGACCGGGCCTTCCCCGGCCCGCGAAGCGTCGAGCGAAAGCGCGAGCGTTTCAGCGCCGAGCTCGCGCCCGTTTGCGTCTCGGAGCGTCCAGCCCTCGAGCGAGACCCGCCCCGCGACGAGCGCGCCGGTCATGGCCTCGCGATCGAGCGGGAGGTCGAGCGAGGTGATCGAAAGCGAAAGCCCGCCGCCGGCGCGCACGAGCTCGTAGCCCGCCTCGCGGATGCGATCGCCGAGGATCGCCTCGGCGAGTTCGGCGCCGCCCGAGGCGGAGAGCGTCAGCGGCTCGTCGGCCCCGGTCAGACGGTCTTCCAGCAGGCGCACGGCCCCAGAGGCGTTCAGCCGCTCGGCGCTGGCGCTGAGCTTGAGCCTGCGTCCGGCGCCCTCGGCGATCTCATCGGCGCCGGCTTCGAGGTTGAAATCGAGCTGGGGCCCGATCGCGCCGGCGATCGCGGCGCCGACTTCGCCGAGGAAGACCTCCAGCAGATCGGTGCGCAGGCCGGAAACAGTTGCGGTCCCGCTCACGCCTTCGAGCTGCAGCCCGAAGCCCTCCGGCGAAACGACTCGGCCCAGGCTGATATCGGCGACGAGCGACCCCGCGTCGCGGTCGGCCAGCACCGCCCCGGCGCGGGCGCGGGTGTCCAGCTCGCCCTGCTCGTTCAGCCCCGCGTCGGCGCTCAGGCCCGTGAAGGCGAAGGGGAGGCGCTCGGAAGCCGGCGGCATGATCGTGCCCCGCAGCGGGCCCGTCCGCACGCTGACCTGCGCCCGGGGCGACGACCACGGGCTTGCAATGTCCAGCCGCAGCGCGTCGACGGTCACCTCCAGCGATGGGTATTCGTCGAGCGTGATCGTGTCGGCCCGTTCGGCGAGGACATCGGCGAACTCGGGCAGCGCGGCCATCACGCGCTCGCCGCGGATGCGGGCGCCGGTGGGGCCGGTGATCTCGGCGACGCCGTCGGCGAGGGCGAACGCGGCGCCGATCTCGGCGCCTTCGGCGAGCAGCCGGGCTTCTGCCGCGAGTCGCTGCGGCGAGAACTCGACCGACGCGGCGAGGTCGAAGACCGGATCAAACGCGGCCAGCGCCCGCCCCCCCGACACGACCGCCTGCTCGCCCCCGAGCGGGAGCAGCACCCGCAGGAACGCCGTTTCGAGGCGTTGGGCGCGGACGCTGGCGGAGAGCGTGAGCCGGTCGGCGGTGATGCGTCCGTCGGAGGCGGACCAGTCGCCCGCCTCGGCGCTCAGCTCGATCGAGCCGACGCCGGGTGTCAGGGCGTCGATCGAGGGCCCGCGGACTGGGCGGGCGTTGAGCGTGAGGGCGATCGGCTCGCCGGCCCGGAGCGTGGTCGAGCCGGTGATGTCGCGCAGGCCGACGACGCGTCCGGGCGACTCGACCGGATCGGCGTAGGTGACCTCGACGCCGTCGAGACGGAGGCGGGCTCGCAGCGCGGGGGGGATCGAGGCGTCGGGCTTGTCCTCCCCGTCGTCTTCCAGGAGGGGGTGCAGGGCGCGGATGAGGTTCAGGCGTCCGTCGTCGAGGCGGACGAGGTCGGCCCGCCCGCCGATGACGATCTCGCCGAGATCGCGCCCGCCGAAGGCGAGCTTGAGCAGGCCGACGCCGACTTCGGCCTCGACGCGTGCGACGCGTGCGCCGTCGGTGTCGAGGAGCTCGATAGGGCCGAGGCGCTGCACGCCCGTCCAGGCGAGTGAGAGGCGTTCGATGGAGACGCTGCCGTCGATCTCGGCGTTGGCTCGCCGTTCGACGATGGGGCGTGCGATCGCGCCGATCAGCGGGGGCCCGAAGAACCAGGCGCCGATGAGCAGGAAGAGGACGGCCGCGACGCCGAAGGCCAGCGCCCGTCGGAGCGACCGACGCTTGGCCCGCTTGCTCGACGGCTTGGCGGCAGACTTGCTCTTTGGTTTGCTGTCGGGCATGGGCGTTGCGCCTCTCTTTCCGGCACTGGTCGGCACAAAACAATGCCCGGGCCGAGGGCCCGGGCAAGTGTTTGCGTCAAAGTCGGACCGGGGGAGGGTTTACTCGCCCTCGGCCTTGCCGATCTGCCACTCCTCCAGGTCGATCGGGGCCTGTCGCCCGAAGATCGTGACCAGGACGCGGACCTGGCCCTTGTCGGGCATGACCTCGTCGACGGTGCCCTCGTAGCCCTCGAAGGGGCCTTCCTTGATCGTGACGGCCTCGCCCTTCTCGAAGCTGAGCTTGACGATCGGCTCGTCTTCGGGCTTGCGGCTGTCGCGGAGCATCTTCTCGATCTCGTGCTCCTTCATCGGGGTGGGACGCCCGGCGGTGCCGACAAAGTCGCCCACGCCGCTGGTCTCCTTGATGAGGAAGAAGACATCCTGCGGGATGCGTCCGTCGGGTTCGAGCCGCATCTCGACGAAGACATAGCCCGGGTAGAGCTTCGACTCGGTGATGCGCTGCTTGCCGCCCTTGATGGTCTTGGTCTTCTCGGTCGGGACGAGGATGCGTCCGACCGAGTCGGTCATGCCCTCGATCTGGACCTTGCGCAGGAGGGTCTCGCGGACCGAGTTTTCCTTGTTGGACTGCACGCGGAGGACGAACCAATCCATCCCGGCGCGGCGCATCGGCTCCTCTTCGGGGATGACATCGGTCTGCTCGTTGGGGCGTCCGTCGAATGCTTCTGTGGCGTGCTGTTCGTCGGTCATCGGTGAAACTCCCGGTCAGGGTCGGGCGGAGACTGGCGGGCCAGCCGCCGGTCCGGGGGGCGCGCCGGCCCTCGGAGGGGTCCGGCTACGGTCTGGAGCAATGGTACGGACCAAAAAAACGCCCCGCGTGCTGCGGGGTCGGTCGGGACGATCATAGGCCTCCCGGGCGGCCTCAAGGCGACGCATGATCCGGCTGCTGGAGGGCTCGGCCCTGGAGAGAACCGGAGTCACCGATGGGGCGCTGGGTGTGGGGCGCGGGGCGCTGGGTAGGTTGCGGCCTTCGGCCGCGGCTTGTCTTTGCTCTTGGCGGCCCTGCGCCCGATCCGACCGCTCAGCGTTCCAGAACGCCGACGAACTGGAAGAACTGGGAAAAGCCCAGATCGATCACGAACAGGAAGGCTGAGATCAGGAAGGAAGCGGCGACGACGACCCAGGTCGAGCCGATGACTTCTTTGCGGGTCGACCAGTTGACCTTCTTCATCTCGCCGTCGGTGGCGATGAGGAACTCGCTGGTCCGCTTCTTGACGCCGACGAAGTAGTAGACGATCAGGGCGCCGATGAGGAGGATGGCGCCGAGGGCGATGGTCTGGAGGGTGACGGTGTTGACGATGGGCTCGCCGCGGATGGTGCCGGAGACATCGCCGACGAACGCGCCGTTGGTGTCGGTGGACCTGACCTCGGCGATGCGTCTGAGCTCGGCGCCTGGGACGAGTTCCATATTTCTGATGCGTCCGCGTTCTCCGGTGGCGCTGACGGTGTCAGCGGCGACGCCGGAGCCGACCTCGACGAGGCGTCCGGCGTCGTCGGGGGCCATGAGCCTGACGGTGTCGCCGGGCTGGAGCTCTCCCTGGACGGCGAAGAAGGGGACCTCGTAGAAGGCGACGGGGAGGCGGACGGCGCCGATCTGCTGCCACGCCCAGCCCCCGGCGGCGAGGACGATCATGCCTGCGCCGATGGCGGTGAGGACTCGGACCCAGTATCCCTGCCCCGCTTTGTAGATCCCGAATGCCATGGTGTGTCGGCCTCGCTGTGGGTTTGGCTCGGGCGTGGACCGCCTCGGGAGGGGTTCAAGCACGCCAGGAGGGACTCGAACCCCCGACCGGTGGATTTGGAATCCACTGCTCTACCAACTGAGCTACTGGCGTCCGGTCGCGGCGCGTCGGGGCGGTCTGGCGCCCCGGGAGCGCCAGGGTCACTTGCGTTTGATCTTGTGGATCGTGTGCTTTCTGAGGCGGGGTGAATACTTCATGAAGCCGCTCTTGAGCTTCTCGTCGATGCCGCCCTTGACATTGATGCTGGTGCGGTAGTTCAGGTCTCCGCTCTCGGAGCACTGCAGCCAGACATACTCGCGGGCCAGCCCCTTTTTCTTCGCCATGGCGTACGCCTCGCTGGACAGCCCGGTTCGTCACCGGGGCTTTCCCGGCCGGGGGCTCTGCCTCCGGGCCGGTACGGGAGCTTCGTTCGGAAATCGGCCCGCGGTCCTTTCGGGGCGCCGCGGGCCGGTGCTTGGGACTCCGGCCTCTGTGGGCCGTGGGCTTACTCGATGATCTCGGTCACGGTGCCCGAGCCGATGGTGCGTCCGCCCTCGCGGACGGCAAAGCGGAGGCCGGGCTCGATGGCGACGGGCTTGTCGCCGAGGTCGACTTCCATCTCGATGTTGTCGCCGGGCATGCACATCTCGGCGCCGATGAGCTTGACCTGGCCGGTGACATCGGTGGTCCGCATGTAGAACTGGGGCTTGTAGCCGGTGAAGAAGGGGGTGTGGCGCCCGCCCTCTTCCTTGGTCAGGATGTAGACCTGGCCCTTGAACTTGGTGTGGGGCTTGATCGAGCCGGGCTTGCAGATGACCTGGCCTCGCTCGATCTCCTTCTTCTCGATGCCGCGGACGAGCAGGCCGACATTGTCGCCCGCGATGCCCTGGTCGAGGGTCTTCTGGAACATCTCGACGCCGGTGATGGTCGACTTCTTGGTGTCGCGGGCGAGACCGATGATCTCGCACTCGTCACCGACCTTGATCACGCCGCGCTCGATGCGTCCGGTCGCGACCGTGCCGCGTCCCTTGATCGAGAAGACATCCTCGACCGCCATGAGGAAGGGCTTGTCCTGCTCACGCTCGGGCTCGGGGATGTAGCTGTCGATCGCCTCGAAGAGCTCGTCGATCGGCTTGCAGATGGCGTCGTCGCCGGGGTTCTCGAGGGCGGCGTGGGCCTGGCCCTTGATGACCGGGGTGTCGTCGCCGGGGAAGTCGTACTTGTCGAGCAGCTCGCGGATCTCCATCTCGACGAGTTCGAGGAGCTCCTCGTCGTCGACGAGGTCGACCTTGTTCATGAACACGACGATGTAGGGCACGCCGACCTGACGGGCGAGCAGCACATGCTCGCGGGTCTGGGGCATCGGGCCCGAGTCGGCCGCGACCACCAGGATCGCGCCGTCCATCTGGGCGGCGCCGGTGATCATGTTCTTGACGAAGTCGGCGTGGCCCGGGCAGTCCACATGGGCGTAGTGCCGGTTCTCGGTCTCGTACTCGACATGCGACGAGTGGATGGTGACCGTCTTGTTGGCGTCACGCACGGTGCCGCCCTTGGTGATCTCGGCGTAGCTCTTGGCTTCGCCCAGACCCTTGGCGGCGGCGCGGGCCACCAGCGCGGCGGTCAGCGTGCTCTTGCCGTGGTCGATGTGACCGATCGTGCCGACATTGACATGCGGTTTGGTCCGCTCGAAAGTTCCCTTGGCCATCGGAGCCTTTCCTCCACCTTGGTGCCGGGACCGTCGCCCGGGCGTCCCATGTGCTTCGTGGGCCACCGATCGCTTCTGGTCGGCCCGATCGTCAAAAACGCTTGCTGCTGCCGGCGGAACGCCCGCCGACACCCCCGCGAATCCTTGCGGGCCCTGCGCCGCCTGTCCCCGGCCGAACCAAGAGGCACGGGACCGGAACCGGCGGCAGAGGGGATTGTTGCCGCGCCCGGCGTCGAGTCGAGTCCCCGACACCCCGACCGAACGATTGGCCCGGCAGAACGCCCCGCACGGAGGCCCGCCGGGGGCGCTACTCAAGAGCCGCTAAAGGGATTTGAACCCTTGACCTCACCCTTACCAAGGGTGCGCTCTACCACTGAGCTATAGCGGCCGCGCACGGCATGACCGCCGCGGGTCGGCATGATATCCGACAGGCACCCACGGTCAACGCGAGCGCCGAGCCCGAGGGAGGGCTCGGGCCGGCTGGACCCGCAATGCAACGCCCCCGTTTCTGGGGCGGGGGCGTTGCGGGCGTTGATTTGTGCTTTGATCGGTCTTGGCGAACGAGGGCGGGCCTCAGCCCTTGGCCAGCACGCCCCGGTCGACGAGGAGCTTGAGGCACTCGGCGACGCACTCATCGACGGAGCGGCCCTCGGTGTTGATGGTCAGCTCGGCCTTCTCGGGCGCCTCGTAGGGATCGTCGATGCCGGTAAAGCCCTTGATCTCGCCGGCGCGGGCCTTCTTGTACAGGCCCTTGGGGTCGCGCTGCTCGCAGACCTCCAGCGGCGTGTCGACGAAGATCTCGATGAAGCCGAGGCCGGCGTCGTCGTGCAGCTTGCGGCAGAGGTCACGGTCGGCCCGGTAGGGGCTGATGAAGCTCGTCAGGGCGATGGCGCCCGAGTCGGCGAAGAGCTTGGCGACCTCGCCGATACGCCGGATGTTCTCGGCGCGGTCTTCGGCGCTGAAGCCGAGGTTTTTGTTCAGGCCATGACGGACATTGTCGCCGTCGAGGCGGTAGGCGTTGACGCCCTGGTTGACGAGGGTCTGCTCGAGGGCGGAGGCGATGGTGCTCTTGCCCGAGGCGGAGAGGCCGGTGAACCAGAGCGTCGAGCCGCGACAGCCCAGGGCCTTCCAACGCTCCTCGCGGGACAAGTCGCCCTCGTGCCAGTGGATGTTTGTCGCCTTGATCTCGGCCATTGTCTCCGCTCCCTTTCATTTCAAGCTTTGCGGACGCGATGTTAGGCGCAATTGCTGAGTCGCCCCGCGGCTCGCAAAGCTCGGCAGGGCGCGGGGTGTGGGGCGCGGGGCGCTGGGGGAGGAAGCGGTTTTCGGCCGCGGCTTGTCTTTAGTTATGCAACACCCTGAACACGAGCCTCGGCCGCAGGCCGAAGCCGCCCCTGCGCCCAGCCTCCAGCGCCCCGCGCCCGGGCCCGTACGGGCCGAGCTGTATACTCGGCCGATGCACGAGATCACCGTCCGCCACGAGTTCTGCGCCGCCCACTCGATCCGGATCGCCGGGCTCGAGGAGCCGATCCACGGGCACAACTGGCGCGTGCGGGCGGTGGTGCGGGCCGAGAAGCTCGACAGCGACGGGCTGGTCTGCGACTTCCACTCCGTGCACGCCCTGCTGCTGGAGATCGTCGCCCCGTTCGAGAACAGAAACCTGAACGAGGTCGCGCCGTTCAACGAGACGAACCCGACCGCAGAACTGCTCGCCCAGCACATCGCCGCCCGCCTGCACGAGGAGCTCGGCGGAGCGCTGGGCCCCCACGCCCGCGTCGCGTGGGTCGGCGTGACCGAGGCGCCCGGGTGCGAGGCGAGGTATTACCTGACCCGCGATTGATTGCGTTGGGGATCGGGCAGGGCGCTGGGTGCGGGGCGCAGGGCGCCGGGGGAGGAAGCGGCCTTCGGCCGCGGGTTGCCTTTGCTTTCCAGCACCCTGAACACCGCCACGGCCGCAGGCCGAAACTACCCCTGCGCCCGGCACCCCGCGCCCAGCGCCCGGCTCCCTGCCCCCCCTCGCCCCCCGCCCCACTACCATCGTCGGCCATGCAGTTACTGGAAGAACGACCGCTCGGCGAACTGTTCAACAACCGCGATCTCTCGTGGCTGGAGTTCAATCGGCGCGTGCTGATGCAGGCGGCAGACGAGCGCGTGCCGCTGCTGGAGCGGGTCCGGTTTGTCGCGATCTTCGCGAACAATCTGGACGAGTTTGTGATGAAGCGGATCGGGCTGCTCCGCCAGCTCGTCCGGAGCGGGCGCCAGGGGCGCTCGCACGACGGGATGTCGCCGGCGGAACAGCTCTCTGCCGTGCGCACGCTCGTCAACGAGCTGCTCGACGAGCAGGCGCGGATCTGGCTGGAAGTGCTCGCCCCTGCGCTCGCGCAGGAAGGCATCCGCGTCGTCGCCTACAGCGAGCTCGACGCCGCGGCGTTGGCGAGGCTCGACGCGTGGTACCGGGCCAATGTCTTCCCCGTGCTGACGCCGCTGAGCGTCGACCCAGGCCAGCGGTTCCCGTTCATCAGCAACCTGTCGACGAGCCTGGGCATCATGCTCAGCGCGCCGGGCGAGACGGAGCGGCACTTTGCGCGGGTCAAGGCGCCCGGCGTGCTGCCGCAGCTCGTCGCGGTGGAGGACCCGCACGAACCCTCGCGTGGCCGGACCTTCATCACGCTGCAGGAGATCATCGCCAACAACCTCGACGATCTTTTCCCGGGCATGGAGATCCACTCGGTCATGCCGTTCCGCGTCACGCGCTCGGCGGCGATCGAGAGCGAGGACGAGGAGATCGACGACCTGCTCGAACATGTCGAGGAAGAGCTCCGCATGCGCCGATTCGCCGATGTCGTGCGACTCGAAGTCCCCGACGGCGCCGGCGGACCCATCCTCGACCTGATCAAGGAAGAGCTCGAAGTCACCGACACCGACATCTACGGCCAGACCGGCCCGCTCGACTACACCGACCTCTTCGCGCTCACCTCGATCGACCGGCCCGACCTGAAAGACAAGCCCTGGACGCCGGTGGTCCCGCCCGTGCTCGGCGACCCCGAAGACAACATCTTCAAGGTGATCCGCGAGCGCGACATCCTGGTGCACCACCCGTACGAGAGCTTCGGCCAGTCGGTCGAGCGGTTCGTCGACGCCGCCAGCAGAGACCCCGATGTCCTAGCGATGAAGCTGACGATCTACCGCACCAGCCCGGACTCGCCGTTTGTCGCCTCGCTCATCCGCGCGGCAGAGAGCGGCAAGTCCGTCGCCTGCCTCGTCGAACTCCGCGCACGATTCGACGAGCAGCGCAATGTCCGCTTCGCGAGGCTGCTCGAGAACGCGGGCGTGCATGTCGCCTACGGCGTCGTCGGCCTCAAAACCCACTGCAAGACCCTGCTCGTCGTCCGCAAAGAACCCGACGGCCTGCGCTGCTACGCGCACCTGGGCACCGGCAACTACCACCCCCACACGGCGCAGCTCTACACCGACCTCGGCCTCTTCACCGCCGACCCCGAGATCACGGCCGATGTCGTCGCGCTCTTCAACGCGTTGACCGGCCGCGCGCAGCTGCAGGACTACAAACGCCTTGTCGTCGCGCCCTACCGCATGCGCCCTCGGACGATGGAGCTCATCGACCGCGAGATCGAGAACACGAGGCTCGGCCGCCCCGCACGCATCATCGCCAAGATGAACGCGATGGAAGACCCGCAGATCACGCAGAAGCTCTACGAGGCGTCGCGTGCGGGCGTGCAGATCACGCTGTTTGTCCGCGGGTTCTGCTGCCTCCGCCCCGGCGTCGAGGGCCTCAGCGAGAACATCGAGGTCCGCAGCATCGTCGGACGCTTCCTCGAACATTCGAGGATCTTCCACTTCGCCAACGCCCAGGAAGACCCCGTCGATGGCGACTGGTACATCGGCTCGGCGGACTGGATGTACCGCAACCTCTCCAACCGCGTCGAAGCGATGACGCCCGTGCTCGACAAGAACGCCCGCCAACGCCTCGCCCGCATCATCGAGGTGCACCAGCAGGACCGCTGCAACGCCTGGCGCATCCTCCCCGACGGCCGCTCAGAACGCATCGAACCCGAAAGCGAAACCGAACCGGGAACCCCCGCCCACGACGGCACCTTCGCCACACTCATGGCAGAAGCGCTGCAGGATCGGGAACGAGCAAGAAGCGAGCGGAGGTAGACGGGGGCGCAACGGCATGTGGCGATGGCGGCTTGCCCGCCAGTGTTTTCTGCCAACGACACATCGACTGAAGCCCGAGACCAGACCCTTCGCTCAACTCAGGCCTTGCTGGCTTTCCGGGGCTTCTCCTCGCGCTCGTGCTCGCCGCCTTCTGGCCGGAACATCAGCCGGAGCGCCGACCGGAGCACCTCACCGAACGGCACAGGCCGAGCAAGCCGCCGCTCGGCCTCTTGCATCGCCTCGGTGGCGCGCACGAGCTCTTCGATCTCGGCTTCGCGTTTGGAAACGCTCTCTTGAGTCGTCATCGGCCTCACTCCGATCCAACGGGGATTATACGGCTAAAACCGGGCCGTCGCTACAAAGATTCCACCATAGCCGCCGCGAGCCAGGCCAAGAGCATCACAAGCCCGACCAGAAACGACCGAGTCATCAACTTCTGGGACCTCCGTATCCGGTCCCGCAAGTCGTTGTTTCGTTTGCGCAGATCCACGGCCGCCTGGTACCGCCTCAGGAAGACGGACCATTCCGCCGGAAGCATCACCTTGTCTGCGTGCCTGATCACATCGCGAGACAGCGAGAAGTGCAGGGTCGCGGTCAGCGACCTGGCCTCCGGACCGTTCGTGCCTGGATCACCGGCCGATCTTGACTCAGAACTCGGCTGCTTCGCGGATCGTGGGGCCCCTTTGGATGATCGCATGTAAAACAGGTTCACAAGCCCGACCACCGCCAACACAAGCGCGCTGATGAGCAGGCCTGCCGACGCACCAGAGAGCGCTGAGAAGACAAACCGGCGAGCCTCGGAAAACTGCAATCCAAGCACCGTGAGCGACAAAAGCGCGAGCAGGCTGAAGAACGGAAGCCGATCGTTCATCCACAAACTCTGCGGCCTCGACAGCGGCAAAAAGACAATCACAACCGCAGCGGGCAGGGCGGTCGCCGCGACGAGGACACTGAAATCCGGCAACTCCATCGGCAGCGACAGCGTCAGCCGGTACGCGATGATCCCGAGCAAACCGATACTCAGCGTCGTCAGCAGACGGACCTGCGACGCGAGCCTCGCGGCGTTCGTCTCCTCGGCCGTCCAGAACGCGCGCGCGTGCTCAAGAAAAGCGTCGGCCTCTCGCGGGTTGACCGCCCCGGGGTCGCTCTCCGCCTGAACCGCGTTTGCTTCATCCCCCGCCATAGGCCGCAAAGATACCGATCGGTATCACGCGACGCAACCCGACCCTTCGCTGCGCTCAGGGATCGGCGTCCAATCGCCTGCTCGCCTCTCTCCTGCTCTCGCTCGCCGAAGGCGAGCGCCCCCACACCCCACGCCCTATCTCCCCACGCCCCTCAAATCCCCATCGCCTTGACCATCGCCTCGCCCATGTCCGCGGGGCTCATCGCGACCTCGACGCCCGCTTCCTTGAGCGCCTTGATCTTGCCGTCGGCAGAGCCTTCGCCGCCGGAGATGATCGCGCCGGCGTGGCCCATCCTTTTGCCGGGGGGGGCGGTCTGGCCGGCGATGAACGCCGCGACGGGCTTGGTGACATGCTCCTTGATGTACGCCGCGGCGGCTTCCTCGTCGCTCCCGCCGATCTCGCCGATCATCAGGATCCCGTGCGTGTCCGGGTCGTTCTGGAACATCCGGATCGTGTCGATGTGGTTCAGCCCGCGCACCGGGTCGCCCCCGATGCCCACGCAGGTGCTCTGGCCGAGCCCGCGGCTGGAGGTCTGCCACACCGCCTCATAAGTCAGCGTGCCCGAGCGGCTCACGATCCCGACCGCCTTGCCCGTCTTCGCCTCCGACACATGCGTGTGGATGTAGCCGGGCATGATGCCGATCTTGCAGCCCGCGCCGGTGTACTTGCTCGACCCGGTCCCCTCGCCCGTCTTGGGCCCGGGTGTGATCACGCCCGGGCAGTTGGGGCCGACCAGCACGATCTCCTTGCCCTTGGCGCACTCGGCGTTGATCTCGTCGAGCAGACGCCGGGCCCGGACCATGTCCTGCACCGGCACGCCCTCGGTGATGCAGCAGATCAGGCGAACGCCCGCGTGCGCGGCTTCCATGATCGCGTCGGCCGCGAAGGGCGGGGGGACGAAGATCATCGTCGCCTCGGCGCCGGTCTCTTTCACGGCCTGCTCGACGGTGTCGAAGATGGGCAGGCCGTTGGCGTCTTTCTGCCCGCCCTTGCCCGGGGTGACGCCCCCGACCATCTTGGTGCCGTACTCGAAGCAGCCCTTGGTGTGCAGGGCGCCGAAGGATCCGGTGATGCCCTGGCAGATGACTTTGGTGTCGGCGTCGACGAGGATGGCCATGTCGGGCTCCTGGGTGATCGGTCTGTGATCGGGCTCTGCCCGACCCGGGAAGGCGTCGAAGGGGCGTCCGGCCCGTGCCGCGGGCGGCATCGCCGGGAGGCGACGGTAGGAACCGACCGACCGCGAGGGCAACGGACCGCCCCGCGAGGGGAAGCCTTTGGCGGCAGAGATCCCCGCAACCTTGACGCCGATCCCTGAGCAAAGCAAAGGGTCGGGTCGCTCGACCGGATCCGGCGAGACGGACACGACCCGCCTCATCGCTTCTCATTCACTTCGATCGCGCCCTCTCGGGTGATGCCCGCATCGGTCAGGTACCGCCACCCACCGTTCGCCCCGATCGTCAATTCGATGTTGTTATCGACAACCTCCGGATGGAGGTTGATGGTGAACACATCTTGCCGGACCTCGCCTTCGAAGCGGCCGGATTCGAGCACAGCCAACCCCTCGACATCGGGTGCGAGCGCCGACCTCCAGACGCCGCGGACGGCGGTTCCGGCCGCCGAGCCCTCGAATTCGAGCGTGACCGAGCCGATCTCATGCTCGCCGTCGAGGAGCACAACCCGCCAAGTTTCGCCGGCGGATGCGCCGTGCGCACGGTCTTCGGGGGCGGGCACAGGCTGCTCGGGCCCACACCCACAGAGCGCCGCGGCCATCACGATGATCAAACATGTCTTCCGCACGGCGTCGCCCTCACAACGAGAATCGAGACAAGCTCTCAATCATCTTCCTTGATGAACCCTCTTTCAAGAAACAGCGCCCGCATCGCCGCGGCGTCATCGCGCCCTCGGAGCCGGGCCGCTTCGAGCGCCGCCGGGATGCACGCCGCGTTCCTGTCCTCGCGGCAATAGATCATCCAGTACGCAAATTCGCTCGCGTTGTCGTACGATTTCGATCGAGAGACAACCTCGTGCACGAGCCTCGCCAGTTCCGCCGCGTTCCATTCACACCACAATCCTGCGTCAACCGCGATCGTGACAAGTACTTGCGGATGATCGAGCACTTCGAACCGTTCGATGTACAGATCGAGCAGCGCGGCCCAGTGCGCTCCGGTGTAAAACCAAGACCCGCTCTCGATCGCTCCGATCACGCCGAGGACGCAGTCCGGATCGATCTCCTCGCCGTCCAGGACGCGTCGGTGCATCGACGCGAGCTGACGGATCCCCTCTTCGACCTCTCCCGGCCATTCAAGCTCGGCCACGCAAGATCTCCTACTCCGGCTCTGCTGCATCGGACACGACTCGCGGCGCGACTTCTTTCGGCGGCAGCGGCACCCGCCTCACGACGATGGACCGAACCCGGTCTCGGTCGCAACAGTCGCCGACCACCAGCGCCTCAACTCGGGTCTTGGCGCCGTCGCGATCGATGACGCTCCCTCGAACCACAACCTCCCACACTTTGCTCATCTGCAGCTTCGGGACCGTGATGTCGTTGAACGCCGGCTCAGCCAGGTCAATCTCATCAATCAACTCCGGCAAGCCGCCGCAAACCTCGATGAGAGGTGAGCCGAAGCAGCACCTCTCCCCCGGCAGATTCAGCGGCTCCAGAGCACGGCGCACAGCTTCGGTGGTCAGGGCGTCGCGCCCGTCCCGCTTGTACACCTCCATCACGAGGGTCAACGCCTCCATCGCCAGGCCGGCGGCGTCGCTCGCCTGCAGAAGATCGTCATAGGTCACATCCGACAGCGAGAGAGCGTCCCTCGGCGTCTGGAGCCGGATCGCAGGCAGCGCGTTGATGCGGAGCTCGCCGTCAGCGTGCACCGCGGCAGGTCTTGCAGAAAACCATATCTGTGAGATGATTTCGCCGGACTGATGGAGAACCAGCAGTTTGTGCTGGCCGCGGCCAGGGGCGCCGTTACCGAGCCTTCTCGTGAAAACCCGCACAACAGCGAAACGAGCCGGCGTGTCATCCCATGCAGACACCGCCTCAACTTCATCAAGGACAACCGAGCCGTCCAGAAACTCAAGTCTCTGCCCGAAGTAATCCCGCGCGGCTTCCTCGGGCGAGCGCGGCTCGGCCGGCTCCGTCGCGGCGCGGGCCACGGTTGAGAACACGGACGACAGAAGGATAGCACAAAGAAGCGTGATACAGTCTTGTTTCATGGCAGTCCCCGGCCGATGTGGGTTGCTCTATCGCAGACCGGTTTGATCACAGCCCTCACCCCCGCACAGTCAGCTCGTCCCGCAGTGTCGACTCCCGGCCGTCGCGGTCGGTCGCGGTGAAGATCGCGCGCAAAACAATGCGTTGGTCTTCGGCGCCCGGGCGGCCGACCGCCGCGGCCCACTCGGGCAGGCGCCCGAGCTGCAGGCGGTAGGTCCGCGTCGCCGGGTCGTAGTGCGCGGCGTTGGTCTCGGGGTCGGTCAGGTCGATGTCCCAGCGCAGCTCCTGCGTGCCCGTGGCGCCCGTCGCGCCGCCGGGGCGATAGAGCAGCACCGCCAGCTCGCCCGCGGCTTTGACCGTGTCGCCCCACGCGTCGGCGAACTCGATGTGGCAGACGATGATCGGCTGCCCGCCCGGCGTGCGGTCCACATGCGTGAGCGGGTGCACACGCATCACTGCCGGCGCGAACATCGCGCAGGCCTCGGCCGAAACCGCCGGCGTGCGGACGATCGGAAGGCCGTAGGTGCCGCAAGCGGACGGAAGCAGGCCGCAGATCAGCAACGCGATGGAGCGGAGGAGCGGGGATCGCATATGGGGAGTGTATGGAGACGGGGTGTGGGGCGTTGGGTGTGGGGTGTGGGGGGCGCTCGCCTTTGGCGAGCGAGAGGGTCGAGAGGCGAGCAGGAGAGCAGGAGAACGTTCCGGCAGCAGATCACCGAGCACGCCGGGGATCTCAAACCAAGCCCCATAGCAGCCGCCGCGCAGCGGCGAACCTTCCCTACACCCCACTTCCCACGCCCCACACCCCCTTACGACTCCTCCTCCCCTTCTCCCCCACCTACAAACCGATGAAACACCGCCGTGTACTCGATCGAGAAGACGCGTCCGCGGTCGCGGCGGTCGCCCTCGTCGTAGCGGATGAAGCTCATGCCGTTCCAGATCCCGCCGACGCCGTCGCGGAGCTGGCCGGTGGTGGGCGGGTCGGTCAGCTCATTGACCATCGCGTTGCGGAGGACGCGGAGGTTGAACTCGGTCGTGGCGACGAGTCTGCCGCGGACGGTGATCTGCAGGTCGACCAGGCCGAGCCAGTGCCAGTTGGGCAGGATCGCCCCGCCGAAGTCGCAGTTGCTGATGAGCTGGCCCTGGCGCCCGATCGCAAAGCGGTGCGGGCCCGAGCCGAAGAGGTCTTTGCTGTCGAACGAGCTCATGCTGCGCCCCCGTCGATTGTTTCGAGGGTGAGCGGGTCGGCCAGGCCGTCGGCCGAGAGCGCGACAAGCTGGATCGTCTGCTCGGCGACCCCCCCGCCTCCACCACCTCCACCGACGATCCGGTGCCCGACCTTCTCGACCATCGCCGAGGCGCTCGCCCGCACGAGCGACGCGGCGTCTCCCGCGTGCGCCGCGACGAACCGGAAAAGCCCGAGATCACCCGGCCGCGGCGAGCCGATCTCGTTCTTCGACAGCCGCCGGTGCACGCGGACGGTCACGGTCTGCTCGGGCGCATCGGCGAAGGTCGGGTGCGGCCCGGCGTCGGTCCACTCGACGATCGGCCTGGCCGCCGCACGATCGACCGCGACGGCAACCACCCCGCCCCACTCGACGCCGTCAAACTCCACCCGCTCCGGATCAACAATCAGCATCGCACACTCCCCTCTCTCTATCTCTGCGTCTCTCCATCTCTTCCCCTTCGTGCCTTCCCCTCACACCCTCCGCAGCGACACGCCCCCGAACCGCCTCGTCGCGTCCGGCTCGCCGTCGAGATCGAGGTCGAGCGTGACGCGGGCGGCTCGCCTGGCTTCAGAGAACAGGCGCCGGTACAGCCCGGCCCGCTCGGCGAGCGCGGCGTCGGCATCCCCCGCGGCGCTTGCCGCGGCGTAGATCAGCACCATCGCCCCCAGCGCCTCGACACGGCGCACCGGGCCGGGCGTGAGCACCATCGCATCGGCGCCCTGCACAAGATCAGGATCCAGCCCGAGCATCGACATCGCCTGGCGGTGCGCCAGCGCGATCTGCGGCACAAACGAAACAGCGCGCACCGGCTGCTCGCCGGCGTCCTCGGGCGGGATCGCGTCGCCGCCGCCGCGGGGGTGCGAAACGATCGCCCGGTGCGGGCCGTCGAGCCCGAGGACCTCGAACGCCGTGCGCCCGTGCACCACCACCGAGCCGGGGCCGACGCCCGCATCGGCAAGCGAGCGGCCGGCGTCGTCGATCTCAAGAACGCCCGAGACAATCTCGCCGGCGGTCTGCAGCAGCCGCTGCGAGGGCCAGGCGAGGCGGACGAAGAGCGTCGGCTCGAGTTCGAGCAGGTCGGCGTCGGTTGCGAACATGATGTTCTCCTCTTATAGAAACTGTCATTGACCGTGGCACGGGCGTCTCGCCCGTGCGAACGCATCGGCAACAGATCAACCAAGATCGCAAAGCAGAAGCAAAGAAGCGGTAGCCACGGGGGAGGCGCCCGTGCCACAAGCCTGTGTAGTCGGAGCGAGCCCGATCCGGATCCCTAAACACCCGGGAGCGCCCTTTCGGACACTCCCGGGCCTTGCGCGCACGGGGCTCCCCTTCCCCCAGCGCAATAGCCGTCAGACGCCCAGGCCCTCGATCACGGCGTGCGCCTCTTCGTTGCGGCATTCGAGCGTGTACTCGCCGAGCACCTGCCCGCGCACCGAGTCGCCCGTGCTCGCGAGCGGGCGGAAGTGGAACGACCGACCCGCCAGCGGGAGCACCGAGATCCGCGACGAATCCAGCAGCAGCGCCGCGTTGGGGGCGACCCACCGGCTCAGCACCACGCGGCAGACGCCGAAGTCGCTCTCGTACACGCTCACCAGGTCGCTGAACCTCGTCTCGCCCGCGTCAAACGAGCGACGGGCGCTCGCGAAACTGTTGATGCGGCGCTTCTGCGCGCCGCCGACGACGATGGTGTCGACCGAGCCCGACGAGCCCTCCCAGACGCGCCGGAGCGCCGCGTTGAGCACCTCCTCGGTCAGCTCGCTCGCGCCGCCGCCGGGCGGGATGCCGCCCTGGCCGGGCGTAAACCGGTTGGTCTGGATGATCGAGTGCAGGCCGTTCATCGAGCGTCGGACCGACGCGGAGCCCTGGGCCGAGGCCGCGGGCGCGACGCCGTTGATCACGCTGTTTTCAAGGTCACGCAGCAGCTCGCGCATGCGTTCCTGTTTCTGGTAGTCCAGCTCGTCGCGGACGCCGTGGGCCCGCGCCGCCTGCATCGAGCCTGAGACCTCGACCGTCGAGGCGAAGATCTGCGTGAAGTTGCTGCGCCGCACGCGGTCGGTGAAGCGTGCCGCCTCGGCCTCGGCGCCTTCGAGCTTGGCGTTGGCGAGGATGGTCAGCGGGAATCCGGTTTCGAGCGCAACGAACTGTGTGCCGCCGTAGCCTCGGACGACGGTGATCGACGACGCCCCGACCTGCGTGACGAGCAGGACCTCGGTCGTCCCGTCGACACGGACGATGTCGCCGACCCTGAACGACGATGCGTTTTCGACGGGGATCACCGTGTCGGAGAACGGGTCGGAGAAGTCTGCGTCGCCGATGGTGTCGGTGTTGGGCAGCAGCGCGTCCTCGATCCATTCGTGGCGGGTGCTGTGGGCGGCGCGTGGCGCGTCGCCGAGGTGATCGAGCAGCGGCGTTTCGTGCGGGCTGACGATGCCGATGATGTCCGAGACATCCTCGACGAGCTCGGGCAGGTCGGCGCCGGCGCCGAAGGTGGTCTTGCCTGTAAATGTCATGGTTTCCCCCTCTGCGGAGTTTTTTGAGGTTGCGGTGTGCGGTGCTTTGCGATATTGCGTGTCAGCGAGCTGAACGAGCGATCACTCGCCTCTTCTGGCTCTCAGGTAGCGGAGCACGGCTCCGCGGTCGCCGGTGCGGATCGCCTCTTCGGCCGCCTCGCGGACGCTTTGTCCGGCCGGCCCGGGCTCGGGCGCCATCACGCCCGAGGGCTCGCGGCTTGCAAACAGGAACGGCTTTGCCGCCACGGCCTCGCGGACCGCTTTGCCCGCGTCCTCGATCCCGCGGTCTCTTGCGATCGATTCGGCGACAAGGCGCGCCGTCTCCATATCGACCGGCGAGGCGTGCGCCAGCTCGCGCTCGAAGTCGCGCCGGCGCCGGAGCTCGTCGGCGGTGCGCTGGGCCTCGGCCAGGCGGGACTCGGTCCGGCCCAGCCGCTCGCGGAGCGACTCCAGTTCTTGGGCGAGCCCGTCGGACTCGGTTTTGTTCGGCGCGGTTTGCGGCTGAGTTGGGTGCTGGGTTCGGGACTCAGTCTCGCGTCTGTTCTCGGTGTTCTCGACGGGTTGTTCGACGCTTGCGGTTTCGCTCACTTGTCTTGCTCCTTTCGATCGGTGTGCGATGCTGTTTCGTGTGTCGCGGTGTCGGGTGCTTGCGTCCGGGGATAGCCCAGTTCGGCGAGCACGCGTTCTTCGGGGACGCCCAGGTCGCGCCGTGCGACGGCCGCGGCGGCCTGCTCTCTCGGGTCGGCCGGCAGCGGGTCGGGCCAGAGCAGGGAGAGCCTGCGGTCTGCGGGTTCGGTGCGGAGTGTCCCGGCGCGGTCGAGGGCTTTGAGCAGGAGCTCGCCGAGGCGGGTGATGCCGTCGCCGTAGGTGACGCGTTTGCGCGCCGTCTTACTGAGCACGCCCATGAGCGTGATGCGCAGGGCGTTGGCGCTGGAGAGGTTGCCGATCTTGGCCCGCACCACGCCCGCGGCGATCGGCGGAACGCCGCTCTGCTTGTCGAGCGCCTCGCGGATCTCTTCGATGTGCTTTTCTTCGCTGGGGCTGGAGGCGTCGCCGCCGAACGCCTCGACGGAAGCTTCGGGGTTGTCGGTCGCCCAGACCTGGCCTGGGCCGACGGGGATCTTCTCGAAACCCTCGATGCCGCGGGCGATGTACATCTTGAAGCTCTGCATCGTCACGCGGCTGGCGCGGTCGCTCAGGCGCGTGTTCAGCTCGTCCTGCAGCGGGATCAGCGGCTCGACCTCGCTTGCGCCCTCGTAGCGGAAGGGCTGCTGGATGTTCTGGATGTGCACCACCGGCAGCTCAGCAGGCAGCAGCGCCGAACGCTCGATGCGTGCCGGGTTGTCCGATCGACGCAGCGTGCGGAGGCCGGGCTGGAGGATCTCGATCGAACGCTCACGCGATGATTCAGGCGAGCCGAGACCGAGCACGCGCCGGAGGGCGCCCGCGGGTTTGCGGCTCTGCTTGCCCGGCAGCGTGAGGATGTACGCCCGGAGTTTGCGGTAGTCGTGCTCGTCGAGCACGGGGACGCCGCGGGAGGGCTGGACGAGCTCGATGCGAACGGCGCGGGCGATCTTCGCGGGGTCGTCGCCGGCGGCGATGAGGGCGGGCTCGTCGAGCCGCAGCAGCAGATCGACATGCCCGTAGACATGGCCGACCAGCGCGATGTCCTGCATGAGCGAGACGCCGCCCGAGGCGTGCCAGACCTCGGCCATGATCCGCTCGATGCGTTCGCGTTTGGCGTTGTCCGGCGATTCGCTCAGCACGCGGACGGGCTTTGCGAACATGAAATCGACCATGGCCTGCACGCGCCAAGCGATGTCGTTCTCGATGACGATCTCTCGGCGGGGGCCGAGGCGGTCGTCGATCGTTGGGTCGCCGCTGCGCCCGGTGAGACGGGCGGGAAGGCCCCGCTCCTGCTGGTAGCGGAGGCGAGGGGCCGAGCCGTCGGAGGATGCCTCCAGCGAGCCGACCGGCTCGGGCGCGTTGCGGTAGTACGCCCACAGCCGCTGCAGCCGCGGCAGGGTGACGCGCTCGTGCTCGCCGATGATCGCGTCGAGCGTTGCGTCGTCGAAATTGTGGTGCGCTCCGAGCCGGTCGTGCATCGCCGGGCCTCCCCCCGGCCCCGAGGGTCCGGGTGTTTCAGGGTGTCCTGCGAGCCGACGCGGCCCGCACCCTTTGCCCCGGCGCTCACGGGTGTGCGCACACCGGGCGGCGATGCGATGCCCGGCGGAGGCTCAGCGAGGCCCCGCTATAGAGAAGAGAAAAAAATCTTCGCAACTGAAGGTGCAGGCGGCTGGTTCAGAACGAGTTTGTGCGCACACCGATCGCGGGTATGCTGAACGCACCGGCCCCGGCGCCGACCCCTTCGACTTGGAAACCCTGCGAGAGACAACGCATGAGAACGAGCATCACGATCGCCGGCGCGGCCTTGCTGCTGGCCGGCTGCGGCTTCAGCACGCACACACTCTCCGTCTCGACCCCCGAGCAGCCGCAGGCCCGGGAGGCGGCCCGCGTGTCGTCGCTGGCCTGGATGGCCGGGACCTATCGCGGGACGACGCCCGACACGATCACGCACGAGGAAACCTGGGCCGAGCCGATGGGCGACGCGGTGGTGGGGATGTACCACCGCGTCAGAGACGGGCGTCTGCTGATGTCCGAGCTCCTGACGATCGAGGAGCGGGACGGGACGCTGGTGCTCTTTCTGCGTCACTTCTCGCCCGGGCTGACGCCGTGGGCGTCGGAGGCGGACGGGGCGATGAGTCGGCCGCTGGATTTTGCGCGCGAAAACCATGTCCGGTTCACCGACCCCGAGGCGGGCTGGCCGCAGACGGTCGAGTACCTGCGCGACGGCGAGGGCTTCACGATCGCGCTCGACGGCGAGTCGAACGGGCGGGCGATACGGGTGGAGTTCCCGCTCAAGCGGGTGAGGTGAAGCGGATTGCTGAGCCGAGGACTTCTCTCCGAGCTGTGCCGGAAGACTCTGAAACGCTGTAGATCCAACGGCACAGATCGGCGACCTGTGCCGCCTTACCTCTCGCCACACCCCACGCCCCCACTAAAAACACCGGCCCGCAGGCCGGTGTCTCTTGTGATCTGATCGCGGTCGGGTTTACACGACCTGGAGCACCTGCATCACGCGGTCGCGGATGTCTTCGGCGGTCAGGCCGCACTGGCGGAGGATCTCGTTGGGCGTGCGGGCGCTCTTAGGGATGCGCTTGACATGCATCTGCTCGAGTGTGAAGGCGTCGCCGGACTCGACCATGGCGTCGGCGATGGCCGAGCCGATGCCGCCGCCGAAGTTGTCTTCGACGGAGATCACATAGCCGTTGTTGGCGTTGATGATGTCCAGCAGTTTCTCGGCGTCGAAGGGGAGGGAGTAGAGGTCGACGAGCGTCGCCGAGACGCCGGCCTCGTCGAGGAGTTCCAGGGCCTTGTTGGCCTCCTGGACCATGTAGCCGGCGGCGCAGATGACGATGTCGCGCCCTTCCTGCAGGACTTCGAGCCCGCCGAGGTTGAAGACATGGTCGTCGGAGTAGACGAACTCGGTGTCGGCGCGGAGGGTCCGCATATAGCAGACGCCCTCGTAGTCGGCCATGACCTGCGTGAGCTGGTAGGCCGCGTACGCGTCGGCGGGCTGGAGCACATAGCAGCCCGGGTTGCCCCTGTGGTCGCGCATGGTGGTAAAGGCCCTGAACCACGCGACATCGGGCAGCGACATCTGGCTCGGACCGTCGGCCGCGAGCGTGACGCCCGAGTGCGAGCCGACGAGCTTCAGGTTCGCGCCCGAGTAGATCGCCATCTCGATCTGGTCGTACGCACGCGTCAGGAACTTGCTGAACGACGAGCAGAAGGGGATCTTCCCGCCGGCCGACAAGCCCACGGCGTGCGAGATCATGTGCTGCTCGGCGATCCGCATCTCGAAGAAGCGGTTCGCGAGCTCGGGGTCCTTGGCGAAGGTCTCGGCGAAGGTCGAGTTCTTGACATCCGCGTCGAGCGCCACGATGCGGCTGTTGACCCGCCCCAGCGCCCGCAACGCCAGCCCGTAGGCGCGGCGTGTCGCCAGGCGACCGGTCGAAAGCAGCGACTCCATGTCCATCTCGCGCATGAGCTGCGCCAGGCTGGGCGCCTCGGCCGGCGACTCATCGGGCGCCGTCGGCTCTTTGGGCGGCTGGATCATGAACGCGTCGGTCGAGGTCAGGGTGCTGGTCAGCTCGACGCGGCGCTCGTCAAGCTCGACGAGCGCCTTCTTGAGGGCCTCGCCAGCCGGCGGCTTGCCGTGCCAGCCCCCGCCCTGCACGCTCGGGGCGCCCCAGCCCTTGACGGTCTTGGCGATCACCGCCATCGGCTTGGCGTCGGACTTCTCGCAATTTGCGGCGAACGCGTCGAAGGTGTCGAGGATCTGCTGGGGCTCGTGCCCGTCGATCGTCACGACCTTGAAGCCGCAGGCTTCGAGCTTGGCGGCCAGCTTCTCGGGCGACTGCTGGGGCGAGACGCGGTCTGACTGCCCGTACCCGTTGCAGTTGAAGATGGGCAGCACATGGGTGAGGTTGCGCTCGACGATGTAGTCGAGGGCTTCAGAGATCTGGCCCTCGCGCGCCTCGCCGTCGCCGATGATGACATAGATGCGTCGGTCGGAGTCGTCCAGCAGCGCCGCGTCGGCGAGGCCGCTGCCGATGCTCAGCCCCTGGCCGAGCGAGCCGGTCGCGGCGTCGAAGAACGGGAAGCCGAGGGCGGGGTTGGGGTGCCCGTCGAGCAGCGAATCGTTCTCGCGCAGCGTGTTCAGATCCTCGACCGTAAGCTTGCGCATGTTCTGCGGGTCGGGGCCGATCAGCATGCCGAGCTTGGCGGCGGCGGCGTACACCGCCGGCACCGCGTGGCCCTGGCTGAGCACGAGGCGGTCGCTGGTGGGGTAGGAGGGGAAGTCGGGGCTCCAGCGCATCTGGCGGAACATGAGCACCGTGACAATGTGCCCGATGCTCATCGCGGTGGTCGGGTGGCCCGACCCCGCGGCGGCGCACATTTCCAGGGAGAGACGGTCGAGTTCGATGGCCTGAGCGTGCACCGCGGCGTCGAAAGACATCCACGCCTTCCTTTCTTTATTCTGGACGCCCGAGGACCCGCCCGACGCGTGCCGCAGAGGTCGACGACGCCGGACCGCCCCGGCCGACCGGGAGCAATTCCGATAACCCACGAGCGGACGGATCGCGTTGGCGAACCGACGCTCTGGCCAAGGAGTATCGCCGGGTCGGACCCCTCAGACAACCGCGCCGAGGGTGCTCTTGACGATTGGAACGGAATTTGCTGGAAAGTACGCTCGCCCTCGCGGCCCCCAGCGACGCCTCGCGCCCCGCCGATCCGGCCCGAAGCCGGGCGCAACCTTTGTAAGAACAAAAGTTTCGGCTGTCGGCTGAGGTCGGCTGCGCCGCGACACACACTCCCGCTGGGGTAGACTTGGCCCGCGGGCCACGAGTCGTGGGGTCGGATGCCCACACCGTGCGCCCGCCGGTCAACTTCCGCCCATACGCCAGGGGAACCCCCCATGAAGGTCATCTGCGACCGCGCCGCCCTGCTTGAGGGCATCAACATCGAGTCGGGTGTCGTCGCCAGCCGCACGCCAAGGCCGCAGCTCACCTGCATCAAGCTCATCGCTGAGAAAACGGGCGACGCTGGGCGTCTGACGCTCGCGGCGACCGACGCGGAGATGTCGCTCCGCCTGATCTCCGAGCGCGTCGATGTGCAGGAGCCGGGCGAGGCGCTCCTCCCGGCGACGACCATCCGCCAGATCATCTCCGCCGAGGACGCCGAGGCCAACCTCTCGTTCGAGTCCGAGGGCGACGCCTGCACCATCCGCGGGGCCGACGCCTACTTCAAGGTGCTCGGCTACGACCCCAAGGACTTCCCGGCAGTGCCCGAGTTCGCCGAGGCGGCCAAGAACGCCAAGGCCGTGTTCAGCCACCCCGCCTCCTCGTTCAGAAGACTGATCACCAAGACGCTGTTCGCCACGGCGCGCGAGAACAGCCGCTACGCGATCAACGGCGTCCTGCTCAAGCGTGACGGCAAGCGTCTGGAGTTCGTCTCGACCGACGGGCGTCGCCTTGCGGTCGCCCGCGCCAACCTCGGCCCGGAAGAAAAGGACGGGGGCGCAGTGACCTGCATCATCCCCAGCAAGGCCCTGAGCACACTGCTCAAGCTCGCCGACGACCCCGACGAGACCATCCGCATCGCGATCACAGACAACCAGATCTACTTCGCGATCGGCGCTGACAGCGACGACGATCCCGGGCGCGCCTGCCTGGCGAGCAACCTCGTCGAGGGCAGCTTCCCACCCTACGAGGATGTCATCCCCCGCGACCAGGACATCATCGTCCGCTTCGACCGCGATGTGATGCTCTCGGCCGTGCGCCGCGCGGCGCTCCTGACCAACGAGGAATCCCGCGGCGTCGAGATGAGCTTCAACGCGGCCGACAAAACGCTCGAACTCTCATCGGCGGCGCCCGAGCTCGGCGAGTCGAAGATCACCGTCGATCTGCTGGACTACAAGGGCGACGACATCTCGCTGGGGTTCAACCCCGCGTTCGTCAGCGACGCGCTGAAGGTCATCGAAGAGCCCGAAGTCATCATCGAGCTGAGCACGCCCAAGAAGCCGGGCGTGATCAAGGCCGGCAGCGACTTCGTCTATGTGGTGATGCCCGTCAATATCCAGTAGATCCTGCGCTTCCCTCGCTCCGAAGGAGCGATGGGTTGCAGCCGCGGGTGGAGCGCAGGCCGACGCGCAGCGTCGGACAAGCGCAACCCGTGGACAGCTGAGCTATAGATGCCTCGCCCTGAAGGGACGAAGGAAGGCGTAGTGTCAATCATGCGGTCCCTCCGCTCCTTCAGAGCGGGCGATCGGAAGTCACGGGGCCGCGCTCGACCTGTGGCACTGGCGGCTTGTCCGCCAGTGTCTCTTCTGAAAGACAGATGGGTTGCCCACTGTGTGCCACCGACCTCTGCAAGAGGTCGGTGCTCTCGGATCTGCGTTGTGCGAGCGTGTGTCAAGCACACCGACCTGGCCGAGCTGTTCGGTTCTGGGTCATGGTTGACACTGTTCGGGGGCATCGCTGACACCAGAGACACTGGCGGTCAAGCCGCCAGTGCCACAGGTTTTGCGGACGAATCTTGCTTGCCGCCGACCTCCTCGATGAAGTCTGCGCCGCAGGTCTTACGCCGCGCGATCGAGTGGCTGCGGGATCGGAATCACCTTGGCGGCGTCCTTCCGGGCCTGGCGTTCAAGCCTGATCGAGAGCAGCGTCGAGCCGGGCAGGACCAGCATAATCGTCGGCAGCACCATGCCGAGCGTGGGCAGGGCCTCGATGCGACCGGGCGTGACGAGGCAGTACACCAAGGTCAGCGAGGCGACGACCGAGAGCACACCAGCCGCCCACAGCGCCGCGCGGCGCATCAACACAAACCACCCGTCCATGGGCATCCTCCAGCGTTTCCCCTGTTGGCCGGCGAAGTAGGCGACCTGCCGTCCGTGCACGCGTCGAGCGCGATCTCGGGCGTGGGGGATCAGTGTAGCGAACCGACAGGCTGCGGCCAGTCGGCCCACGGGTTATCCACAGCGGCCTGGAGCGGCGGATGACAAAACGGAACCGACCGCTGGTTTGTGGAGAGCGCGCCGGGGCGATATCGTCCCCGCCTGCCGTGAACCCTCCAAGAGCCCACCCCCGACGGAATCGCCCCGCCGCCCGAGCGGCGTGGCTGCCTGTCGCGCTGGCGCTCTTCGCAGGCACGCCCGCCTCGCTGGGCCAGGCCGTGGGCGAGGAGGGCGTCGTCCCCGAGGGCGAGCTCTCCATCTACGAGAACAGGCCGGTGCGACGGATGGAGATCCTCGTCGAGCGCCGGCTGAACGGGGAGACCGTTACAGAGTCCCTCGAAGGGCCGACGCGGCGACTCGCCGAGAATCAGATCCGCGTGCTCGCCGGGGCCCCCTTCATCGCCTCGACCGTCTCCTCGGACCTGACGAGGCTCAACCGCCTCGGACGATTCGCACGCGTGGACGCGGGGGTGCGCCTGAACACCGACGGCACGGTCGATGTCGTCTACACCGTCGTCGAGCAGCCGGTCATCCGCGATGTGCAGATCCGGGGCAACACGCGGGTGCGTTCGCGCGATCTAGCGCCCGCCGCGGCGCTGCTCGAAGGCACGCCGATCGACCGCTTCCAGCTCGACCGCGCCGCCCGCGAGATGGAGGACATCTACCGCGAAAAGGGGTACGGGCGGGCGGTCATCCGCTGGGACTACGAGGTCGACGCCGACGGCAGGGCCGTCGTGCTCTACACCGTCACCGAGGGCGAACGCATCCGCGTGACGCAGGTCCGCTTCCAGGGCAACACGGTCTTCAGCGACCGGGAGCTGCGTTCGGCGATCCGGACGCGTGAGTCGGCGCTCTTGCGCCGGACGCCGCTGGACGACGACGCGCTGGAGCAGGACATCGTCGCGATCCGCCGCTACTACGAAGACCGGGGCTACCTCGACACCGAGGTCGACCGCGCCCCCCCGCGGATGAGCCCCGACGGTCGCGAGGCGATCGTGACCTTCATCATCCGCGAGGGGCAGCTCAGCTCGCTCCGGCGCGTGCAGGCGATCTACCCCGAGCAGGTCGTGGGGACCTACCAGACCCGGGCCGACGCCGAATCGGCGGCGGGACCGGGCGAGGAGGTCTACTGGACGCCCGGGGGCGACTACGCCGTGTACCGCGCCGAGCCCTACAGCTCGGCGCAGATCGCCGGGCTCATGGAGCTCAAGCCGGGGGATGTGTACAGCCGCGACAAGATCAACGCGTCGATCCGGAAGATCGAGGCGGCGTTCGGCTCGCTCGGGTTCGTCGATGTCCGCGAGGGGACCCCGAGGTTCCGGAAGATCGAGATCCGCGACCCCGAGGACCCCACGCGCATCGACCTGCTCCTGGAGTTCTACCCCGGCAGGCCGATGCGGACGGGCGAGGTCGTCATCTCGGGCAACAGCGTCACGCGCCACGAGGTGATCCGTCGCCGCATCGAGCTCCGCCCCGACCGCCCGCTCGACCAGACCAAGGTCACCAGCTCGACCAACGCGCTGCTGCGCTCCGGGCTCTTCGCCGACGGGCGCCAGATGGGCGGGCGTCCGACCGACGCGCCGCGCATCACCATCCAGCCCGAGGACCCCCTCGAACCCGGCTACCGCGACATCCTCGTCCAGATCGCCGAGACCAACACCGGCTCGATCAACATCGGCGGTTTCATCAGCTCCGACTCGGGCCTCACCGGCACCATCAGCCTCGTCCAGCGCAACTTCGACATCACAGACCCGCCCGACTCCGTCGGCGACCTGCTCTCGGGCCGCGCCTTCAGAGGCGGCGGGCAGACCCTCAACCTCATCGCCAGCCCGGGCACCGAGATCCAGACCTACCGCATCTCGCTCTCAGAGCCCGCCCTCTTCGACTCGGACTACTCCGGCAGCGTCGGCTTCCAGCTCCGCGACCGCTTCTTCCGCGAGTACGACGAGCGCCGCATGAGCGTCAACCTCCGCGTCGGGCGACGCTTCGGCACGCTCTGGACCGGCTCGGCAGACCTCCGCCTGGAAGACATCGACATCACGGGCATCCGCTCGGCCGCCCCCACCGACATCTTCGATGTCGAGGGCAAGAGCCAGCTCACAGGCCTCTCCTTCGGCCTGACCCGCAACACCATCGACAACCCCTTCGACCCCGGGCGCGGCACCCGCCTGGCCTTCGCGGCCGAGCAGGTCGGCCTCCTCGGGGGCGATTACGACTTCACCAAGCTCCGCGCCGAGCACAACCTCTACCTCACCCTCGACGAAGACTTCATGGGCAACAAGACCACCCTCCGATTCCAGACCGAAGCCGCCTACATCCCCCAGGGCCAGAACGATGCTCCGGTCTTCGAACGCCTCTACCGCGGCGGCCGCTCGTTCAGAGGCTTCAACTTCAGGGCCGTCGCACCCAGGGGCGTCCGGGCCGACACCGGCGAGCGGAGCCGAGAGACCGTCGGCGGCTCGTGGGAGTTCTTCTTCGGCACGCAGCTCAAGCAGCCCATCTACGACGACATCCTCGCGATGGTCTTCTTTGTTGACACGGGAACCGTGCAGGAATCGTTCGGATTCGATCAGTACCGCGTGACCGCCGGGACGGGGCTCCGCCTGAAGACCCCGCTCTCACCCGCGCCGATCGCGTTCGACTTCGGCTTCCCGATCCTCAGCGAGGGCGACCGCGAGCGTGTGTTCACCTTCACGATCGACCTGCCGTTCTAAAGCCGCCAGCCCGGCCGAGGATGCACCAAGGCGGTGCGGAGATCGCATGATCAGACGGCCCGCCCTCGCGGCGGTATCATCTTCTCCAACAGACGGAGGTATGCATGAAACCCGGACCCGCCGGTTTCAGGGGTATTCTTTTCGCTGGCGTGCTCTGCGCCCTGGTCGCCTCCGGCTTTGCGTTCAAGGCCGGAGCGAACAACGCGGAGATGCGCGCCGCCCCGACCTCGGTCGCCATCGTCGATCTGGTCCGGCTTTTCCAGAGCCTCGATGAGATGCGCGAACGGAACGATGAGGTCGGGCGCGAGGCCCAACGACTCCGCGAGGACCTCGAGACCCGCCAGCGCCAGATCCAGAGCCGGATGGAAGACCTCGAGTCGATGAACCTCAGCGGCCCAGAGCGTGACGACCGGATTCTGGACCTCCGGATGCGCGAAGGCGAGCTCGGCGCACGCGAGCAGGGCTACACCGCCCTGATCGAACGCATGGAGATGCGGATCATCCTCGACATGTACCCCAAGGTCCAAGCGACGATCCGCGAGATCTCCGGCGAGCAGGGGTACGACCTCGTGCTGCTGGACGATCGCTCGCGCCAGGTCCCGCCCATCGGGCGCGGCGCCCAGGCCATCAGCGACACGCTGCTCAAGGAGAAGCGCATCCTGTACGCCAACGATGCGATCGACATCACCCAGGCGGTCGCCACTCGCATGAACAACAACTTCGCGGCGGGGCGCTGACCTTTGAACGGACGGACCGAACAAGCGACAGAGGCCCCCGCGATCGGCCGATTCAACGCCACCACGGGCGCGCTCGCATCGATGCTGGGCGCAAAGCTCGACGGGCCGCCGGACATCGAGCTCACAGGCTTCGCCACGCTCGACGCCGCCGGGCCGGGCCAGCTCTCGTTCATCCGTTCTGAGCGTTACGCCAAGGCCTGGGGCGGGTCCGAAGCGTCTGCGGCGCTGGTGAGCACGGGCATCGATGTGCCCGACCACGACCCGGTGAACCGCGCCCTGCTCGTGGTCGACGACGCCGACCTGGCGATGATCCGCCTCCTCGAGCTCGCCGCCCCCGGCGAGCCCCCAGTCGAGCCGGGCGTGCACCCCACGGCTTCGGTCGACCCCTCGGCCCGCGTCTCGGGCGGCGTCTCGATCGGTCCGGGCTGCGTCGTTGAGGCCGGGGCGGTCGTCGGCGAAGGCGTGGTGCTCGTGGCCAATGTCTACATCGGGCGCGGCTCCTCGATCGGCGCCGGCACTCGCCTGATGCCCGGCGTGTACATCGGCGCCGCCTGCCGCATCGGCAAGCGGTGCCTCCTGCACGCCAACTGCACCATCGGGGCCGACGGGTTCGGCTTCCGCCCCGCCGCCGACGGACGGGGGCTGGTCAAGGTCCCCCACCTGGCGGGCGTGACGATCGAGGACGAGGTCGAGGTCGGCGCCAATTCGTGCATCGACCGGGGCAAGCTCGACGACACCTTCATCGGCGCTGGAACCAAGATCGACAATCTCGTTCAGATCGGGCACAACGCCAAGATCGGACGCTGCTGCATCATCTGCGGGCAGGTCGGCATCGCCGGCTCGGTCACGCTGGGCGACGGGGTCGTGCTCGCGGCCCGGGCCGCGGCGGTCGACAATGTCACCATCGGCGCGGGGGCGACGCTGGCCGGCTCCTCGGGCACGATGAAGGACATCCCCCCAGGCGAGACATGGGCGGGTCTGCCCGCAGGCCCGGCGCGCCAGATGACCGAGAACTACGCAGCCCTGCGCAACCTCGCCGAGTTCATGCGCGAGTTCCGCAAGCTCCGCAAAGACCTGAAAGCCGCGAAGGGCCACGCCGGGAACGGCGCGTGACCCAACGCCCGCCCAGCGTCCGACGCCGCACGCTCTCGGGCCCCGCCGAGCTCTCCGGCGTGACGCTGTTCTCGGGCATGAAGGCCTCTTGCACCCTCCTGCCCCGGCGCGAGCCCGCCCCCGGGCTGTTCGTCAGGCTCGGCGAGTCCGCCTTCCCCGCGACGATCGCCTGCCTGAGCGACGCGCCGATCCACCCCGCCTTCGCCTCGATCCCGCCCCGCTGCACAGCCCTCGCCTCGGGCGACGACGCCGACGCGATCGTCTGGACCGTCGAGCATGTGCTCAGCGCCCTCGCCGGCCTGGGCGTCACCGACGCGTTCATCGAGATCGAAGGGCCGGAGCCCCCGATCTTCGACGGCTCTGCCGGCCCCATCGCCAACGCCCTGAACCGCGTCGGCCTGACGGACCTCGACACCAGCGTCGAACCCCTGACCCTCCGCGAGCCTGTTACGGTCGAGGACGGTCGGGGCGGCAAGATCTCCGCCGAGCCCAGACCCGCCGAACTGCCCGGGTGCCTGTACCGCTACGAGCTCGACTACGGGCCCGGCGCCCCGATCCAGCCGCAGCAAGCCGACTGGGACTCGGGCTCGCCCGACGCCCACGCCCGCTACGCCCAAGAGGTCGCCCCCGCCCGGACCTTCTCGCTGGAGGCGGAGGCGAAGCAGATGGCCGCGGCCGGTCTCTTCGCCCACCTGAGCCCCAAAGAGATGCTCGTGATCGGCGAGCGCGGCCCCGTCGACAACACACTCCGCTTCGAGAACGAGCCGGCCAGGCACAAGCTCCTGGACCTGATCGGCGACCTCGCGCTGGTCGGGCGTCCGATCCACGCGACGGTGACGGCGTCGAAGGCCGGGCACGCGCTCAACCACGCGATGGCCCGCGCACTCCTGCGCGCCGACGCCTGACCCCCCCGGATCAAGGACATGAGCACGGGGCCGCACCCGTAGTCGAGCGGGCCGGGCCCGCGGCCGATCTATATTTCTCCGATGCCCGACCCCGCCATAGCCAACCCAGACCCGCGCGACCGCGCCGAGATCGATTGCCCGATCCGCATGCGCGGCGTCGTCAAGCGTTTCGGCGGACAGACGGTGCTCAACGGCATCAACCTCAACATCCGTCGCGGGGAGACCATGGTCATCATGGGGGGCTCGGGCTCGGGCAAGAGCACCATGCTCCGCCTGATGATCGGATCACTCACCCCGGAGGAAGGATCGATCGAGGTCCTCGGCAAGGACATCTGCTCCCTGAACGAGAAGCGGATGAACGAGGTCCGCAAGCGCTTCGGCATCCTCTTCCAGTCCGGCGCGCTCTTCAACTCGATGACCATCGCCGAGAATGTCGCCCTGCCCATCATCGAGCACACCGATCTCGACCAGGACATCATCGACATCCAGGTCAAGATCAAGCTCGAACTCGTCGGCCTGCTCCACGCCGCCGACAAGTACCCCGCCGAGATCTCCGGCGGCATGAAGAAGCGGGCGGGCCTCGCCCGCGCCCTCGCCCTCGATCCTCAGATCCTCTTCTACGACGAGCCCTCGGCCGGGCTCGACCCGGTGACCAGCTCGCAGATCGACCAGCTCATCATCAGCCTGAGCCGCAAGCTCGGCGTCACCAGCGTCGTGGTCACCCACGAGATGGACTCGGCGTTCACGATCGCCGACCGGATGGCGATGCTCGACCGGGGCCGGATGCTCCGGGTCGAGCCCTTGGAGTGGTACCGCGATCTCCGCGACTGCCCGCCCGAGCGGGCCGCCTCGCGCCCCGAGGCCGAACGCCTGATCCGCCAGTTCCTGCGTGGCGAGGCCGAAGGCCCCCTCACCGAACGCCAGGAGACCCGCGCCTACGAAGAAGCGCTCTTCGGCGTGGGAACCACAGTCACCCAGACCCCGAGCCTGGAGCCGACGCGCTCTTAGCGTTCGGCGGGAGGAGCCGCCTTGAGCAGAGGCAAGAAGACCAACAACATCATGGCCGGGCTCTTCCTGCTCGGCTCGCTCGTCGCGGCTGTGGTCGTCAGCGCGGTCATCAGCGGCATCGACTTCGAGAGCCGCAGCGACTACACCGTGCGCTTCAGCCTCGCCGACGGGGCCGCGGGCCTGCGCCCGGGCTCGCCCGTGACGCTCGGCGGGCAGCGGATCGGGAGCGTGACTTTCGTCGACTTCTACAGAGAACCGACCTCCAGAAGACCCGGCGCTGTCGAGGTGGGCATCCGGATCCTCTCGGACATCCCGCTCTTCGACGACGCCCTCGTGGTGATGGAGCGCCCGCTCTTCGGCGCCAACAGCGTCGTCGACTTCGTCTCGGCCGGGGGCGGGCCCGGCTCAGAACGCCTCGACGAGAGCGGCGTCATCCGGGGCACACTCGCCCCGCCCCCCTTCCTCGCCCAGGCCGGCTTCGGCCCCGAACAGCGCAACGCCCTGCGCGACATCCTCGACGGGATCACCGAGACGGTGCAGCGCACCAACGACCTGCTCGACCGCGTCGCCCCCGAGGTCGACCCGGCCGTCGCCGAGGTCCGCGAGACGATCACCGCGGCCAGAGACACCGCGACGGCGCTGCGCGACCGCATGGAGCGCTGGGGCGGGACGACCGAGCGCGTGCTCGGGCGCGTCGAAGAAACCTCCGACCGCCTGCCCGGCCTTGTCGACCGCACCGACGACCTGATCGACACCGCCAAGCTCGCCGTCGACGAGAGCCGCGAGACGATCGAGCGCGTCCGCGACACCGTCGACACGAACCGCCCGCGCGTCGACCGCATCTTCGAGCACGCCGAATCGATCGTGCGCGGGGTCGACGAGGAGGCCGTGCCCGCCTTACTCGAGCTGGTCGAGAAGGGCGCCGAAGAGCTCGGTCGCGCCGGCGACGCCATCGCGCGTGTCGACGGCGCCTTCGCCGAGGAGCTTCCGGGCCTGCGCCGCGCCATGGCCAACGCCCGCCTGGCGAGCGAGCAGCTCCGCCTGACGATGGTCGAGGTCCGCGCCCAGCCCTGGCGCCTTCTGATCCGCCCGACCACCAAGGAGCTCGAGCGCCAGCTGATGTACGACTCGGCCCGGTCCTACGCCTCGGCCGTCAGCGATCTGCGAGCCGCCTCCGAGTCGCTCGAAGCGGCGCTCGCCGCCGGCGCCGGAGACGACGCCGAACGCATGCGCCGACTGAGCGAGCGCCTCGAAACCGCCTTCGAGTCCTACGAGCAGGCCGAACGCGACCTGCTCGACCAGTTCGTCAAAGGCCGCTGACGGAGCGCCCGGGCTTTCAGTGGCTGAAGGCCTCGACGGCGTCCGCCGTCGGCCACTCGATCCCGCCGTTGTCGATGAGTTCGTCGATCCTGTCGCGGAGCTGAGCGGCAAAGCCGGGGTCGCCGGGCTTGCGCCTGTTGGTGATGACGACGAAGTTGATCCCGTCGCCCCGCTGGCGTGCGTTGGCGAAGGTGCCCGGGAGAGCGCCACCGTGGTTCCACTTCCAGTTGCCCCGACCGTTGGGGTCGCGCTTCGCGCCGATGTTCGGACCGTTCACCCAGCGGTGTTCGAGCAGCGCCAGGAGCGTCGCGGTCGTCGAGATGTGGGCGCCCTGGCCCTTGCGGGCCTCCTGGTGCCAGCCGCCGTAGGCGTAGACGACCTCCTCGCCGTTGGGGTTGAAGACATCCTTGCCGGTGCGTCCGCAGTGGTAGAAGGGCTCGCGGGGGTCGGCCAGTTCTCGCTTGGTGCGTCCCATGGCGTGCTCGGTCGGGGCGACGCCGATCGGGCCGAGCACCCGCTCGTGGACCACCTCCATCATGTCACGGCCCGTCAGGTGCTCGACGATCAGCCCGAGCGTCAGGCAGCCCACATTGGAGTACGCCCGCTCTTCGCCGGGGTCGAACTGCAGCGGCTGGCCCAGGATCCAACGGAGCGTGCGCTCGCGACCGGGGGGGCTCTGCACGCCGAACGCCTCGGCGATGTCGATCTCGCGGTAGGTGACATCGCCGACCTTCGAGCGGTCCCACCCGCCCCGGTGGTGGAACAAATGGTCGATGGTAATGTCCTTGATGCGCTCGTCGCCAAGCTCGGGGAAGGGCTCGATCGGCAGCACGCCCCCGCCCGGCTGGCCGACATCGAACGCCTTGTCGTCCAGCGAGAGCAGGCCGTCGTCTATCAGCTCGCGGACCGCCGCGATGGTGACATGCTTCGAGACGCTGGCGATGCGGAGCATCGCGTCGTGCTGCATGGGCTCGGCCATCGCCTCGTCGCGCCAGCCGTAGCCGCGCTGAGCGAGCACGCGCCCATCCTTCATCAGCCCGAAGACCAGGCCGGGGATCTCGTGCTCTTGCATGTAGGCGACGATCATCTCGTCGAAGGCTTTGAGCGAGGGGTCGGCGTATCCGCTGACGGGGATCCGCCTCGCCTCGGGCGCGACCGTCGTCGCGCCGGGCGCTTCTGCAGCGAACACGCCGGCGAACCCGACGGCGAGTGTCAGGACGAGGCTGGCAACACATCCGCGCCGGGCGGACCTCGATCGGTAGCAGGGCATGAGCATCGCTCCGCTGGTCGAACCACTGCCCCCTCGGCCCGGGCCGGAACGCCAGCATACCGGACAGGCGGGTGGGCGTACACCCCACGAGGCGTGGGCTTTGCTTGGCGCAGGGGCGAGCGGGCGCATACCGTCCCCTGTTATGGGGCCGAGCCGCACCAACCCGATGCTGCCTGCGTGCGACACGCCGTTGCGTGCGGGCAACGCCGTTTGCGCCGGCGCCGGCCGCAGAGTGTCCGGCGGGCCCTGGCAAGCCGCTTGCACCCTGGATCGGGGTATGGCCCGCAGCCGGAGAGAGAGAGCCGAACGACGCGTGGCCAGCGCGGGGATGCTCGCGCTGGCCGCGCTCGTCCTCGGCGGGTGCGCCGCGCCCGGCGAGCGGGCCGAGCTCTCGCAGCCCACGCCGGTGGTCCTCGCGCAGGGTTCGAGCTGGGAGCTAGTGCTGCCCGGCTCTGGCGCTCAGCCCGGCCTCGAACAGGTCCGCAACTCGCAGGCGCTGGGGTACGGGAGGCCGGCCTCGCCCGCAGATGTGACGACCGATCCGGCCCCGCGCATCGAAGACCGCCGGTACCTGATCCTGCCCCGCCGGCCCGAGCGTGTGCTGCTGTTCCCGCCCGAGCGTCGCGGCCGGCGCTGATCGCACGACGAATCCCCAAAAGCCGCAGAAGGCCCGGGCCGTTCCTTGGCCCGGGCCTTCCTTGTTCGCCGGGGGTTGACTCCGGCGGGTGGGGCGTGTCGCGGCAGATCAATCGAACAGCGCCGCGGTCGCGGGGAGGTTGGCCGTCCGCAGGTTGAGGCTCGTCTCGATGCGGAAGTTGGACTGGGTGGTGTGGCGCTCGGCGAAGAAGAACTTCAGGTCGTACTTCCGGCCGTCTTCGAGCCATTCGAGACGGTCGAGGTCGATGGTCTGCGCGATGGCGGAGTGGACGCCGCCGATATCGATCACGCACTTGCCGTCGATGAAGACCCAGACATCGTCGTCGCCGATGAAGGTGAAGACCTGGCCCGCGCCTTCCTTGTAGATGAACTCGGTCTCGAGCTCGAAGGTGAAGTGGAAGTTTTTGCCGGTGCTGCCGTAGTTCCCGAAGAGCTCTCCGTTGATGGGGAAGAACCCTCCGAGCTCCTTGAAGTTCGAGTCGATCTTGTCGTCGAAGACATAGACATTCGAGCCGGCGTCGCGCCGGAGGGTGATCGAGAGCGGGCGGCTGACATTGACGCCGGGCACATCGCGGAACCACTGGGCGAAGTTGGCCGGGGTGGTGAGGGCGCCGCCGGTGGTGTCGGCGATCGATCCGTTGCTGTCGCCCTGGCGCTGGGCGATGTGGTCTCGGGGCGGTGAGATCGGATTGCCGTTCGCGTCGGTCCAGTTGCTGAAGAGCTTGTAGCCGGTGCTGTTGAAGGCGGGCTTGCCGTCGTCGTCGAGGTCGTCGGCGACCATGTAGACATAGTGGCCGAAGCCCGCGTCGGGCCGACGCTGGAAGTCCGCGTGCCCGCCCTCGTCTCGGGCCTTGAAGTCTCTGACAACCCCGGTGAGAACCATGGTCTCCGGGAGGCCTGCGTGCTGATCCGCGGTCGCGAGGGCCGCCGGTGCCGGGAGACCGGTCGCCAGTGCCGTCGCGACGAGCAGAAGTCGCTTGCTGTTGCTCGTCACGCTCATGAGTCGCTCCTTCCGGCCGCCTGGCTCCGTCCGACCGCACCAAACGGCCGGCCGCCAGGCCGCCAACTCGCTGGTTAATCCTGAGAAGTACATCGGCCCGAGCCCAGCCCTGTTGAGGGGATGGGGTGGAGAAGGCCGCTCGACATGGCCGGTTGTGGGGGTTCGGCCGATCGCGACGCCGCCGAGTCCCGCGCCGTGCATCGGGCCGGTGGTCCGAGTAGGCTTGGACGCGATGGCGACAGAACGCCGGCGAGACACCCCAATTCCTGAAGCGCGAGGGACCGCATGGACACCTTTGTCATCGACGGAGGCCGTCGCCTCGAAGGCTCGATCCGGGTTTTCGGAGCCAAGAACGCCGCTCTGCCCCTGATGGCCGCGGCCCTGCTCACCCCCGAGCAGGTCGTCCTCGAGGATGTGCCGGACCTGGCGGATATCCGGAACATGACCCGGCTCCTGGCCGAGCTGGGCTGCCCGCCCACCGACGCCCCGCCCGGCTCCAGACGACTCACGCTCCAGACCGTCGACCCGTCCCAGAACCATGCTCGGTACGACATCGTCAAGACCATGCGGGCGAGCATCTGCGCTCTCGGACCCACGCTGGCCGCACGGGGTGAAGCCCGGGTCGCCATGCCCGGGGGCTGCCTGATCGGCGACCGACCCGTCGACCTGCACCTCCGAGGCCTGCGGGCGCTGGGCGCAGAGATCACCCTCGAAAACGGCGACATCGTCGCCAAAGCCCCGGGCGGACGCCTCAAGGGCGCCCGGATTTTCCTCGGCGGCAACTTCGGCTCGACGGTGCTCGGGACGGCGAATGTCCTCTCGGCGGCGACTCTGGCCAAGGGCACGACCGTCATCGAGTCTGCCGCCTGCGAGCCGGAAATCGTGGACTTAGCCCGCCTTTTGACCTCGATGGGGGCGAAGATCCGGGGCGCCGGCTCGCCCAGGATCACCGTCGAGGGGGTCGAAGAGCTCGGGGGGGCGACGCACACCGTGATGCCCGACCGGATCGAGGCGGGGACGCTGATCTGTGCCGCGGCGATCACCAACTCGGTGCTGACGATCGAGAACTGCCCGATCGACTCGCTGATGGCGGTGACCGACCGGCTGCGGGTATCTGGAGTCCATGTGGAAACGCTGTCGGAAAGCGGGCCGGACCGGGCGACCTGTCGCGTCAGCAGCGAGCGGGTGCTCAAGCCGATCGAGGTGACGACCCAGCCCTTCCCCGGCTTCCCGACCGACCTGCAGGCGCAGCTCCTGGCGCTGCTCTGCCTTTCCGACGGCAACTCGGTGGTGACCGAGAAGATTTTCCCCGAGCGGTTCATGCATGTGCCCGAGCTCGCGCGCATGGGGGCGAGGATGCACCGGGAGGGGGCGACGGTCGTGGTCTCGGGGGTGCGCCGCCTGCGCGGGGCGCCCGTCATGGCCAGCGATCTGCGGGCCTCGGCCTCGCTGGTGCTCGCGGGGCTGGCGGCGGAGGGAACGACCGTCGTCCAGCGTGTCTACCACCTCGACCGCGGGTACGAGCAGCTCGAAACCCGGCTTCGGGCCCTCGGCGCCTCGATTAAGCGGGTGGATGAGGCGGAGCTGTAGGGGGGCGAGCGGGCGCTGGGAGTTGGGCGCGGGGCGCAGGGTTCTGGAAAGCAAACGCAAACTGCGGCCGGAGGCCGCCGCCTCCCCCAGCGCCCCGCGCCCAACACCCTGCGCCCCTGTCGATCTCATTTTTGTTCGGTGTTCGCGCGGAGCCGTGCGAACAAGGTGGAACATCCTCGCCGGGGTGCTGGTACACTGGGGCGCTGCGCGCGACGCTCGCGGCGACGCCCGGGAGGATCCCGGGGCGGCCAACCACGGAGACCGTGCCATGACCCGGACCACCCCCACCGTCCAGGGCCTTCCGATCGAGATCCCCTCGGGGATCCGGGATGAGGACCGTCCGCTTGTTTATGTCAACGGCAAGATCGTGCCCAAGCAGGAGGCGGCGATCAATGTCTTCGACCACGGGCTGCTCTACGGCGACGGCGTCTTCGAGGGCATCCGCGTCTACAACGGGCGGATCTTCAAGCTCGGGCAGCACCTGGACCGCCTGTGGGCCTCGGCGGAGCGGATCCGCCTGAAGATCCACATCTCGCGCGAGGAGATGGAGACGATCCAGCGCGTCTGCGTTGAGGCGAACAACCTGCGCGACGGGTACATCCGTTTGCTGGTGACGCGGGGCGTGGGCACGCTGGGGCTCAACCCGTTCGCCTGCCCCGAGCCGGGGATCGTCTGCATCGCCGACCAGATCCGCCTCTACCCCGTGGAGATGTACGAGAAGGGGATGAAGGTGGTGGTCGCCGAGCGCCCGCGGATCCCGGTGGACTGCCTGGACCCCCGCATCAAGAGCCTGAACTACCTCAACAACATCCTCGCGAAGGTCGAGGCGATCGACAAGGGGCTGTTCGAGGTGATCATGCTCAACACCGAGGGCAAGGTCTCGGAGGGTTCGGGCGACAACATCTTCATCGTCAAGGACGGGGTGGTGTACACGCCGCCCTGCAACGACGGGATCCTCGAGGGGATCACGCGGAAGTTTGTCAAGGACGAGCTCTGCCCGGCTCTTGGGATCAAGTGCGTCGAGAAGAGCTTCGAGCTCGACGAGCTGCTTCACGCCGACGAGGTCTTCCTGACCGGCTCGGCGGCGGAGATCATCGCGGTGACGACGGTGCAGGAGCGCGACAGCAAGGGGGCGAAGGAGTTCCCGATCTCTGAGGGGGAGGGCCCGGTCTGCCGCCAGCTCCGCGAGCGGTTCCGCGAGATTGTGACCAGCGACGAGGTGCCCGAGGACTGAACCTTTCGGCGCGAAGGCGGGGTTATCGGGACATATATGCATCGTGATGCCGCATCCGGGCATGATTTCTGGCCCGGGGCCACGCTTGAGTATGCGAACTTTTGCCAATCAACACATTTAGAGATCCGAATTCGGGGGCCGATGCTCGGCTGATTACGCGGTTCCACGACGAAGAACCCGACAAACTGTGGGCTATTGTTTTCCGTCCGGAGCACTGACGATTTCCTGATTGTTTGCCGCCGGGTGAAAAATTGTGTTCACTTTCGGGGAGATTTCAGGGTGGTATGCGGCACCCGGCTGTCTCTGATTGCGGTACAGTGTGCCGGTGCTCGGGGGGCTAAGTCCTTTGGGCACAAGTGTTTGGCGTCAGATTCCACTCGTTGGAACAAAAGAAGCATCGGGCGAAGTTGGCCCGAGAGTCGAGGTGACCCCCAATGACCGAAGCCCCGACCAGCCTCAAGGATGAACTGGGCAAGCGGGACGGTTTTGCGGCTCCTGAGCAGGAGGCGCACCTGAGCATTGTCCGAACCGCGCATATGCTCGAAGCGGCGCAGAACCGGCTGTTCAAGTCTTTCGGGCTGAGCATGCCCGGGTACAATGTTCTTCGAATCCTCCGCAGCGCCGGGTCCGAAGGCAGAACATGCTCGGGCATCCGCGACGACTTGATCGCTCAGGTGCCGGATGTGACGAGGCTGCTGGACCGTCTGGAGCGTGCCGGCTTCGTTGAACGCCGGCGGAGCTCGGAGGACCGACGCGTGGTCTTCGCCCACCTGACTGAGGAAGGCGTCCGCCTGCTCGACCGCCTCGGGGACCCCGTGATGCGTCTGCACAAGGAACTGCTGGGGCACATGGACCGCGAGGAGCTCTCGCAGCTCTCCCGTCTGCTGTTCAAGGCCCGGCATCCGGAATCCGGACGGAGCCCGCACACCGATAACTGACCCTGACAGAGACACTCGGGGGGTCCTCGACCCCCCGCACGGCCCTCCCGTTCGGCCGGGGCAGCCTTTACCGGCTGACCCCGGCTTTTTTTCGGGCCTCAGGGCGGGTCGATCGCTGCAGAAGACTCGGCGGCCCACCCCGATCCTGGTATGCTCTTGCATGATCGGCACGCGATCCGGGCCGCTGCTGTTGCCGGCTCGGGCGGGTGGCGTTGATCACGAGGAGAGCAGCCATGAAATTTGTTCGTTTTGTCGCCCCGGTCGCGTTTTTCGCGCTGTCCGGCGGGGCCTTCGCCCAGAGCCATCTGATGGCGGTGAAGTCCAACGCGCCCGAAGGCGTGGTGCTGTTGGACATCGTCAACGGGACGGTGGTGAACCAGGACTGGATCAGCGACGCGTTCGCGGTCGGTTGGGATTTCTTTACGCCCAAGAAGGCGCTGCGTGTCGGGGACGAGATCTGGGTGACCGACCAGGTGCGGGATGTGATCCACCGCTTCGAGCTGGACTCGAACGATCCTGTGAACAACGGGCCGGTGTTTGTCGGCTCGATCGCCGGCGACGGGGTGAACAACTTCGACAACATCCGCGGGATGGCGTACGACGGGACGCGGGTGTACCTGTGCAATTTCAGCGGGTTTTTCGCGAACCAGATCGTCGTGATCGACGCGGCGTCGCAGGCGGTGGTGAGTTCGTTCCAGGTGTCGAGCGGTCCGTTCGATGTCGAGGTGATCGGCGACGACTTGCTTGTTGTTTCGTCCGGGCAGCCGCAGGTGGTTCGATACAGCAAGACGGGGCAGGTTCTTGGTGTTCTGGTGCAGAGCGGCCTGAATACGCCCCAGGGCGTGCATATCGAGGGCGCTGACCGTATCTGGATCGCCAACTCGCTCGGCAATGATCGCGGCCTGTACCGCTACGACGCTTCGGGAAACCTGCAGGAAACGATCCTGACGCTGGCGACGGTGGGGACACAGGCGGTTCGCGGTGTGTGGACTTTCGACAACGGGAACCCCGCGGCGTCGACTGCCGGCGGTCTGTTCCGGCTGGTTCCGGACGGATTCGGCGGGTACAGCTTCGTGACGCTGCTCGACGGTGCGCTGTTCAACGGGCAGTACATCACCGGTGTTGATCTGACGGGTTCGCCTTGCCCGCCGGACCTGAACGGTGACGGGGTGGTCGACGCGGACGACTTCTTCCTGTTCCTGCAGTTGTTTGCGTCCGGGGACAGCCGAGCCGACTTCAACAACGACGGCGTGATCGACGCAGACGATTTCTTCGCTTTTCTGAACGCCTTCGCCCAAGGCTGCTGAACGACCGAGCGAGGGTCGGGTCCGGCGGGACCCGCGCCCTTCTTCGCCGGCGGCGGGTTTGCGCCCGGCGCCGGCATCGGAGGCGGGCCCTCGGCGTGGGGGCTCGTGAGAGTCTGGATCCAAAGGGAAAGGAGCAGCGATGCTTCGGAACAAGTTTATCGGCATGGCGGCGGCGAGCGGTCTTGCGTCGGCGTGCGGCGCCGTCAACGCGCAGGAGTACTACATGGTGGTCAGCTCGACCTCGCCCGAGGGCGTGGTTCTGATCGACCGTTCGAACAACCAGCTTGTAGACGCGGACTGGATCCGCGACCTGGGCTCGCCGGACTGGTCGTTCACCACGCCCAAGGAGGCGATCCGGGTGGGCGACGAGATCTGGGTGTCCGACCAGCTCGTGCGGGCGATCCACCGCTTCTCGCTCGATTCGAACGACCCTGTGCTCAACCGCCCGCAGTTTCTCGGTTCGATCACCGGCGACGGGATCAACAACTTCAACAACATCCGTGGGATGGGCTACGACGGGACCAATGTCTACCTGACGATGGCCGGGACGAGCTCGGACTTGTGGCTCAACTCGGTGATCATCATCGATCCCTCGACGCAGCAGATCACCGACTTCCTCCCCTTGGGCTTCAGCCCGTTCGATGTCGAGCCGCACGGCGACGAGCTGCTCGTGGCGGACATCTCCGGCAACCGGATCACGCGTCACAGCAAGACGGGCGTGTTTCTCGGCGACTTCGTGCCCTCCGGGATTATGAACTTCCCGCAGCAGGTGGTGGCGCTCGACAACGGCGACATCCTGGTGGCGAGCTTTTCGAGCAATGCGGCGCACCGGTTCAGCCCCCAGGGCGTCGAGCTCGAGCGTGCGACGCGCGCCGAACTCGGGATTCCGTCGGGCAACATCCGCGGGATCTTCCCCGAGCCCGGGCAGGACTCGTACCTGGTTTCCGCCTCGCCGGGCGTGTACCGCGCCGTGCCGGACGGCTTCGGCGGGATGACCGGCTCGCTGGTCTATGAGCCCGGCTCGGGGCACAACGGCCAGTACATCGGCCTGCTCGATCTGGGCACGACCCCGACCTGCCCGCCGGATCTCAATGGCGACGGCGTGGTCGACGCCGACGACTTCTTCCTCTTCCTAAGCTTGTTCGCAGCGGGCGATCCGATCGCCGACTTCAACAACGACGGCGTGATCGACGCCGACGATTTCTTCGCCTTCCTCTCCGCGTTTGCCGCGGGCTGCTGAGCCGGTCCGTGCGTGATGCATCGCCGCGGTCGGCCCGGAAGGGCCGGCCCGGCCTTTTTTCCACCCGAGCGTGTTCCCCGAGACGAGGAGGCGGCATGCGACCGATCTCGACCTGCTTGCTGGCGATGGCGCTCGCGACCGTGGCCGCGGCGCAGCAGCAGAACTTCTTCATGGTCACCAACTCGACGAGCCCCGAGACGGTGCTGCTGATGAACGCCGACGACGGGGACCTGCTCGACGCGTCGTGGATCAACGACCAGGGGGCGAGCGGGTGGGCGCTGGTGTTCCCCAAGAGCGCGATCCAGGTGGAAAACGAGGTCTGGGTCTCGGACCAGAACCAGGACGCGATCCACCGCTTTGCGATCGACCTTCAGGACCCGGTGCTGTCGCGCCCGGTGTATGTCGGCTCGATCACCGGCGACGGGGTGAACCACTTCAACAACATCCGGGGCCTGTGCTACGACGGGCAGCGGGTGTACCTGACGATGTGGGGCTCGACCTCTGACTTTTTCTACAACTCGGTGATCGTGATCGACGCGGCGAGCGCGGCGGTCGTCGATTCATGGCCGACGACGGGCAGCCCGTTCGATGTGCAGGTGTTTGACGGCGACCTGCTGGTGAGCGGGTCGAGCCCGAACACGGTCGTGCGCTTCAGCAAATCGGGGCAGAACCTCGGGACGGTGGCGCCCACGGGCGTGCTGTCGACGGCACAGCAGATCCTGAACATCGACGACAACGAGTTTCTGGTGATGAGTTCGCTCGGGCTGGCGCAGAACCGTGGGATCTATCGGTACAACGCGGCGGGCCAGCAGATCGAGTTCATCCCCACCTCGGCGGGGATGGACAACGCGACGGCGCGTGGTGTCGCGCAGATCCCCGGCGGGGGGTACCTTGTGTCGAGCAACAACGGGATCTACGCGGTGACGAGCGCGGGGTCGGGGTCGTACGCGTTCACCCAGCTCGTGTCGGGCGTGGGGTTCAACGGGCACTACATCGGGAGGCTGACGCTCGGAGCCCCGAGCTGCCCGCCGGACCTCAACGGCGACGGCGTGGTCGATGCCGACGACTTCTTCCTGTTCCTGCAGCTCTTTGCCGACGGTGACATGCGGGCGGACTTCAACAACGACGGCGTGATCGATGCGGACGACTTTTTCGCGTTTCTGAGCGCGTTCGCCGACGGCTGCTGAAGCCCGGCGGGGGCGACGGATGAGTTTTCCGGCCGGTCGTCCACCGAGGGCGGCCGGCTTTGCTTGGGCGACCTCCGGTCTTTGGCGCGGGCTTGGATGTGGGGGCTCGGATGTGCGGGCTCGACAGGCGGCGGCGGTTCTGATAGCTTGGCGGCCAGACCGTCGGGTCTTGTGGGGAATCGTGATGGCGGAGCAGCGTGCGGCGGAGTCCGGAGGATCGGTCAGGCGTGCGGGTGTCGCCCGCGGGTTTACGCTGATCGAGATTCTCGTGGTCATCGCGGTGATCGCGCTCTTGATGGGCCTCTTGCTGCCTGCGTTGGGTCGGGCGCGGGAGTCGGCGTTTACGACGCTGTGCGCTTCGAACATGCGCCAGCTCGGGACGGCGGCGACGCAGTACGCCAACGACAACGACCAGTTGATCTGGCCGCAGTTCGACTGGGTGCCGTTGCCGTACACGCTGACGAACACGGGCCCGCGCGTCGGCGAGGGGCATCTGTTCAATTATGTTTCCGGCGTCGACCAGATCAGCGCCTGCCCGAAGAACAAGCGGCGCTCCTCGACGGGCAACGAGATCCAGAACGCCTTCGGCGGGCGGACGGGGCTGAACTTCGATTACACGATGGCCGGGCGGATGCAGGGGCTGCGGCTTGGGACTCCCGTCCGCGCGTCGTACCTCGCCAACCCGGGGCAGTTCGGGACGGGCGCCAAGCCCCCGCTGTATATCCAACCGAGCCAAACGCTGACGATGCTTCGGCCGTTCAGCGGGATCCCGCTGTTTGTCGAGGAGAGTCTGTTCTTCTTCAACGACGGGATCACCGACGGGCTGTGGGGCAACCAGGACCAGATGTCGCAGCGCCACGGGGGCGGCGGGACGATCGTGTTCGCCGAGGGGCACGCCGAGCTTTTTCGGCCGCCCAGCGGGGGCAACGAACGCGTGCAGCAGCGCGAGGACCTCGACGCGAACGATCTGTATGTGCAGCACCAGCGTCGGTGGGTGCGTCTTGAGCCGAACAACGCCAACAACCAGAGCAACTGGGGCGAGCGGCCGTTCGGCTGGATCAACAACCCACGATGAAGCGGCGGGCTGACCTTTCCCCGTTCACCACTCGATGGCGCAGTGCAGCGGTGCGTCGCGGCCCGCGGCGGGGGCGCGCCTGAGCGTGTAGATCGGCGCCTGGGGCGGGCAGTTCAGGCGGAGGTGCTGGAGGAAGCCCTCGCCGAGGCCGCGGCTGATGGCGCAGAGTGTGTTGTGGTGGCGGAGCAGGCCCGAGGCGAGCGATGAGGGCAGATCGCTGGAGGTGTGCGGGGCGAAGCGTGGCGAGAGGCGGAGCTGGCCGCCGTGGGTGTGCCCGGCGAAGTGCAGGGGGATGCCGAAGGTCTCGGCGGGGAAGATCTCGGTGGGCATGTGCGTCAGAAGAATGCGGAGCTGGCCGGGGTCATCCGGCAGCTTGCGTTCGGCGATGGCGGCGGCCGAGACATCCTCGGGGTAGCTCGCCCCGAGCACGCGGAGGGGAACATCCGGGAGCTGGATCGCCCCGGAGGGGTGCAGCCAGCGGATCTGGGACAGGGTTTCGGGCAGGAGGGCTTTCAGGCGGGCGGGGTCGTGGTTGCCGAAGACGCCGACGGCGCCGAGGCGGGCGCGCCAAGCCGTCGCGACGGCGCGGAGCGTGCGGATCGCCGGGGCTTCCTGGCCGGGCTGGTCGGCGTAGTCGCCGGTGAGGACGACGAGATCGACGGGGAAGCTCGGCAGGGCGTCGATCAGGCGGCCGACGGTCGAGTCCGGGCCCCACGGGCGACGGGTGTGCAGGTCGGCGATGTGGAGGATGCGGAAGCCTTCGAGCGACTCGGGAACCGCGGGGTGTGCGAGGTCGTAGCATTCCAGTGGCGCGGGTGCGAGAGCTTGCCCACCAGTTTGCCCGCTTTGGGCGAGGCTTCGGACGGTTTTTGTAAGGATTCGAGGCATCTCGGGTTCAGTCCCGCCGATCGGGCGCTGGCATGGGCGCAATCCGGGCCGGTTTCGGTCGCGGGCGGCTCTCGCTACACTAGCGGCCCCAGACGGCCCCGAGGGGTCGCGGCTGTCGAGCGCACGGCTGTAGCCTGCGCCAGAACACAAGGAATCCGTGCCTGGCGGCCGAGTGTCGCCGGCGCGGGCTGATCGACGGAACTTTCCGGAAGGCGGAGCGATGGCGAAGCTGTTCTACTCGCTTGATGAAGCGGCGAAGGTGCTGGAGAAGTCCCCCGAGGACATCCAGAAGATGGTCGACACCGGCCAGCTCCAAGAGTTCCGCGACGACAACAACGAGCTCGTCGTGAAGAAGGAGCAGGTCGACCTGCTCGCCGGCGACGAGGGGGGGCAGATCCCGCTCGAAGAGGACGCCGAGCCGATCTCGCTGGGGGGGAGCGGTTCCGCCTCGGGCATCGACCTGGCCGACTCGTCCGGGCTTGACAGCCCGAAGGAGAGCACGGGCATCAGCATCTTCGATGTCGATGAGACCGAGGAGGCGGATCCTTCGGCGGCGACGGTGATGACCGATTCGGTCGGGGCGACGGCGCCGGACTTCTCTGTGGACCCGGCCGCGAGCGGCTCGGGCCTGCTCGACCTGACCCGCGAGGCGGACGACACCTCGCTGGGCGGGGATCTGCTGCAGGATGTCTACGGCGACGAGGGCGATGTGCTGGGCGGATCGAGCGTCGGCGCGGAGGAGGTCGCCTCGGGCGGCGCTCTCTTCGAGTCGACCGAGACCGACACCGATGTGACCTCTGCGCCGGTGGCGATGATGCCGATGCAGGAAGTGAGCCCGGCGTGGTCGGGCTTTGCTGGCGGGGCCAGCCTGGCGATGGTGCTGGTGATGGGCGCAGCGACGGCGCTGGTGCTGATGGCCCTGACGGGCGTGGGCGCCGGTCGCAGCGCGGGCGACGCGAGCGCGGGCCTGATCGACCAGATCGCCGAGAGCGCGGGCAACCCGATGGTCATCGCGGGGGCCGCGGCGGGCCTGGTGATCGTCTGCGGGTTGCTGGGCATGGTGATCGGCAAGAAGGCCGGCTGAGCCGGACGCAGGCTCGACACGGGTCGAGCGGATCGATACACAGAGAAAGAGCCGGCCGCGGACGCGACCGGCTCTTTTCATGCGCTTGAGGCTTGGCCTTGTGACGCCTCAGCAGCCCGCGGCGAACAGGCTCAGATAGTCGAAGAAGTCGTCGGCGTCGATCACGCCGTCGTTGTTGATGTCGGCGATGGGGTCGCCAGCGGCAAAGAGGGAGAGGAAGGCGAAGAAGTCGTCGGCGTCGACGACGCCGTCGCCGTTGATGTCTGCGACGCAGATGTCGTCGCAGCCGTTCTGGAAGACGGGTGTGTTGTCGGCGCTGAAGGAGCTGATGGCGTGGGTGGCTTCGAGTTTGCCGTTGCCGTTGAGGTCGCCGAGGTCGACCTTGCGTGGGAGGCCGGTGGAGAGTGCGAGGCCCTGGCGGAAGGTGCGGTCGGCGTTGGAGAGCAGGACGCCGAGCGCGCCGTCGCCTCCGGTGGTGAGCATGCCGACAGCGATGTCGTCGGTGCCGTCGCCGTCGATGTCGCCGACGGCGAGTTCGAGGGCGAAGTTGGTTCCGGGGATGGTGACCTGCTCTGCGGGGGCGAAGCTTCCGGCGCCGTCTCCGTAGAGGATCGAGACGCCCCCGCCGCCGCCGCCGAGGGTGACGACGACATCGAGGTTGCCGTCGTTATCGAAGTCGCCGACGCCGAGGTCTTCTGGGCCGCTGGTGAGAGGGAAGTCGCCGGCGCTTGAGAAGGTGCCGTTGCCGTTGTTCAGCCAGAGGGTGACCGAGGGGGGCGAGGTCTGGGAGTTTGCGACGGCGATGTCGAGTCGTCCGTTGTTGTTGAAGTCTCCGGCGCGAGCGGCGGTCGGGCGGAGGGAGAAGAGGAACTCGGCGCTGCCGAGGTTGAAGTTGCCCTGCCCGTCGTTGTATGCGACGAGGACGGTGGCGCCGCCGGTGTCGGTGGCGATGATGTCGAGGTGTCCGTTGCCGTTGAGATCGGCGACATCGAGGTCGTTGATGCCCTCGCCGGGTCCGGTGTCGTAGAAGACGACGGGGTCTGCGAAGGTGCCGTCGCCGTTGTTGCGGATGAACTCGACGCCCTGTGTTCCGGCGACGATGTCGACGAAGCCGCTGCCGGTGAAGACGCCGCCGGCGATGGAGCGCGGTCCGCCGCGTGTGAAGGAGGGGTTGGCCGAGCCTTCGACGCCGACGAGGAAGGGTGTTCCGAAGCCGCCGTTGCCGTCGCCGGGGAAGACGGCGATGCCTGCGCGGTCTGGCGCGACATCGAAGATGAGCTTGCCCTGACCGACGAGCAGGTCGATGTTGCCGTCGCCGGTGACATCGAGGAATCGTGCGCCGGTGCTGGTGCCGTGCCCGCTTCCATTGTTGAGAACCGTGGGGGGCGTGACGAAGGCGTCAGCGGCGTCGCACTGCGCGTGCGCTGCGCCCGCAAGGAGCGCGGTGGCGAGGGCCGCGGCGCCCGCGGCCTGAACGGTGTTCTTTCCTGTATGCATCGATTCAACCTCCGTGGTTCTTCGACTTCCGGTCCCGGCGAACGCCGGGCGACCGTCCCGCTTCGAGCGGTGTGTGCTCCGATCATCGGCGTGGAAACTCGTCCGCCCAGCGGACGCCGCGCCGACCCCCATGAGGCCGAAAAACCCCGACGCGCCGGTGGGGCGCGCCGGAGTGAGGGAAGCGGTTTTCAGGCCCGACGCCGGCGCGTCGCGACCAGGCCGCCCAGACCCAGGAGCGCCAGAGCGCCCGGGGCGGGGACGACGATCATGTCGAGAACCAGACGGTCGAGGGCCAGTGCGCCGACATCGCCGCCGGAGGCGACGATGCTGAACTGCCCGCGGAGGCCGGTGCCGGTGGCGAGCTGGTCGATCTGCGGGCCGAGGCTGATGGTGATGCGCTGGGAGGCGTCGGCGGCGAGGACGATGTCGGCGCCGGAGAACCAGGTGATGTTCGCCGAGACGAAGGTGATGTCGTTGCTGACGGTGCGGATGCCGTTGTTGGTTCCGAAGGTGGTGGCGCCCAGGTCGAAGGTGAGGGTGTCGAGGGTGTCGACGGTGCCGGGCGAGAAGCGGTCGAAATCGAGGCCCGGGGCGAGGAAGGTATCCGCGGCGGAGACCTCGACGCGGATGGTGAAGGTGCCGTCCCCGTTGGCGAACTGCGACTCGGTGAGGTCGTAGCTGACGGGGTCGCCGACGGGCTGGCCGAAGGACATGGGCTGCCCGCTCATGACAGTGGTGTTGCCGTCGAACTGGGTGGTGGTGTTCGCCCACGGGGAAGCGAAGATAAAGCCGCCGTCGCCGGAGCCGAAGAACAGGGCGTTGTACGACTCGCCGACATTGACGACCTGGGCGCTCGCGGCCCCGGCCAGAGCGCCGAGGGCGCACGCCGACACAAACAACTTGCTGCTGCGGATCATTTCTGTCTCTCCTGTCTTGTCCATCACAGTCCGCCGGTCACACGCACGGCGGAACTCTCTCTTGACCGGCTCTGAACCGCCGGACAACCGGAACTTTATACGCAATCGATGTCCGCATGCAAGCCCGATTGCATGCGTTCGCTATGCGCTCGCTATGCGTTCGAAAACAACGCTGAGATTATGAAAGACACCGCGCCCAGGGATCCCCGGGGCCGGCGCGGCGTTCTGCGTACGCCCAGCCCGTTCAGCAACCCGCGGCGAACAGTGTGAGGAACGCGAAGAAGTCGTCGGCGTCGATCACGCCGTCGTTGTTGATGTCGGCCCTCGGGTCGCCCGCCGCGAAAAGCTGCAGGAACAGGAAAAAGTCGTCGGCGTCGACGACGCCGTCGGCGTTGAGGTCGGGGATGCAGGCCGGCGGGCAACCCTGGTAGAGGGCGAGGTTGGAGTCTCCGATGGCGGGTTGCGGCATGGACGCGAACCAACCGCCGACCAGCAACGCTGGGCCATCGCCCGCGTCGAATGGGAGTATGGTCCGGACGCTCGACACTCCTCGGCGGTTGACGCCCATGGAACTCCATACGGACCCGTCCCATCTGGCGAGGTGATTGAACTGACTGAGCGCGTAGTTTGTGAACTGGCCGCCCGCGTAGAGCGCGGGGCCCGAGCCGTCGTCGAAATCGCCCAGCTCGAAGACATCCAAGCCCGCCGTGAAGGTCTCGCCGACCGCGGACCATGACTGACCGTCCCACCTGACGATGTTCATCAAGCTGATGACGGGCCCAGCGAAGTTGTTGGGTCTGCCGGCGACATACAGCGCCGGCCCCGAACCGTCGTCGAAGGCGTGCAGGGCGTGGACGATCCTGCCGTCGACGCCCGAACCGAGCGGAGACCAACCCGTGCCGTCCCACTTTGCGACCATGGCGGCCCCAGGCGCTTCCTCTCCGCCGCCGATGTAGAGCGCGGGGCCGGCGCCGTCGTCGAACACTTCCAGCGCGTACACACCGACGGATGCGCCCTGGCCGACGGCCGACCACCCTCCGGCGCTCCAGCGGGCGACACGGCTGGCGGGCTGGCCTCCTGCGTTCTGGAAATGGCCGCCGACAAAGAGCGACGGCCCGGCGCCGTCGTCGAACACCTTGAGTGTCTCGACGCCTCCGTCGACGCCCGCGCCGAGCGCAGACCATGACTGGCCGTCCCACCTGGCGATGTTGGAAGCCGCCTGGCCGCCCGCGTGAGCGAACTCGCCACCTACATAGAGCGCGGGCCCGTCGCCGTCGTCGTACACGGCCATGGCGCGGACTTGCCCGTCGACGCCTTGGCCGAGCGGCGACCATCCTTCGGCGGGCGACCAACGCCCGATGGCGTTGAGTTCGACGCCGAGAGCTTGTGCGAAGGACCCTCCGGCGTAGACGGCGCCATCGAACGCTTCCAGCACCGCGACCCGGCTGTCGAGCCCCGCGGGGATGTGCGCCCAGCGCTGGCCGTTCCAGCGGGCGAGCCTCGGGATCGCCTCTCCACCGATACTAAGGAACTGACCGGCGACATGCAGTTCGGGGCCGGAACCGTGGTCGAAGACATGCAGCGCATGCCCGATCGGGTCACGATTGCTTTGCAATCCGCCGCCGGGCGTCGACCACGCCTGCCCGTCCCACGCGGCGATGCCGCTCGCGGGGATTCCGTCGACAGATTCGAACCTTCCGGTGATGTAAAGCCTGCCGTCGTACGCAACGACATCGTTGATGTTGCCCCCTCCGGCGCCGGAGCCGACGGGCAGCCACTGCTGCCCGTCGAGCCTCAAGACAAGCCTGAGCGGGTGCATGCCGGCGCCCAGTTGGAAGGCGATCGCATAGAGCCCGGCGGCCGGCCCGTCGTCGATCACGGCCAACCGATTTGCAGGATCGTCGACCCCGGCGTTGGGCGCAGCGAGCCACTGCGTGCCGTTCCACCTGGCGACATGGTTCGAGGGCATGCCTTGCTGCGTCGTGAAGCCGCCCGCGGCGTAGAGATGGCGGCCGTCCGCGTCTTCGTACACCGCGATATCGCTGATCCTGGCATCGGACGGTTGTCCAACGGGCGTCCAGACGCCGTCAACGCGTTTGACCAACGGATACTTCGCCGTTCCCCCCAGCGGCGTGAACGACCCGGCGGCGTAGAGCTCCGGACCAGCGCCCGAATCAAAGATCGCGAGTGAACTGAAATCCGATCCGAGTACATTCAGCCCGTCGTAGGCCCCAACCAAATCGCCCCCGGACCAGCGACCGACACCGATATCGGAGAAGCCGCCGTACGGATCCCACAAGATGAAGTTTGTCGGCCCGTCTCCATCATCGAACAGAACCGCCTGGATTGGCGCTACATTATATGTAGATGGCCCAGAGATCGATCGCCAGTCGCCACGATCCAGCATTTTGACGCCGAAGGCGGGTTGTGGGAAGGTGCCGCTGTCGGGGTAGAACTCCGCCGAGACCGCGAGCGAGCGCTCGCCGTCGAGAACCACCGTGGCGAGCCCGAGCGGGAATCTCGGGTTCGGATCGCCGCCGAAGGTGTTGACCCATCGCGGTTCGCACTCGGACCGCTCGATCGGGGCGTGAGGCTGCCGATCCGATCGGCCCGCGGGTTCTGCGGGTTGGTCGGTGCTCTGGGCTGCGGCGAGGGGTGCGCACACGCACAGCGCAAGAAAAGACGGAATCACGGTCCCAGACATCGCGGCCTCCTGTTCGTCCCGATCGCCGCCGAGTGGGTTGGCCTCCGGGCCTTCGGCGGCGGGCGCATCGCTGAGGTGTGGCTTCTGCCGCACCGATCACAACGCCAGTCCACACGAGTGTAACGAGTGTGTCCGTCAGCGCCAAGGGACTTTTTTCCTGGAAATCGGCAGGATGTGTACGGCTGCGAAGGACTGGTATCGCCGATTCACGGCTTCGAACCCCGCTCTCCGCACCGACCAGCGGAGCGAATGAAAAAAAGCCCCTCGCCAATCAACCGGCGGGGGGCTCGTGAGCGACTTGGGATTACGCGAGCGTCGTCTCAGCAGCCTGCGGCGAAGAGCGTGAGATAGGCGAAGAAGTCGTCGGCGTCGATCACGCCGTCGTTGTTGATGTCCGCACGCGGGTCGGCCGCCGCGAATAGCTGCAGGAACAGGAAAAAGTCGTCGGCATCGACGACGCCGTCGGCGTTGAGGTCGGCGACGCAGACATCATCGCCGCCGAACTTCAGCAGCGTGCGTCCGAGGTCGTTCGGACCCTGCCTGACTTGCGCCAGGAAATAGATCGCGCCGTCGTCGCCGATGAGCGCGGTGCCGGTGCCGATCTCGCGGACGAAGGCGGTGATGAAGGCGTCGTTGTCCGGCTGGCCGTTGCCCGAGAGATCCACCGGGTCGCCGCTGCGAAGGACGATCTCCTCGCCGTTCTTGACGATGACTTCGATGCGTTCCTGCGTGGTCTGGTTGAGGGCCCAGCCGCTGATGAAATAGTCCTCGCCGTCGGGCGAGCCGATCTGGAAGTTGACGCCCGAGATGGTGGTCGTGTCGTTCTGGCGGTCCCAGAGCCAGTCGGACCCGGGCACGACGGGGAAGCCCCGGAGCATGGCGACATCGCCGTTGCGGACGACGAAATCGAGCCCGGTCTCGCCGCCGCCGATAACGCCGCGGACGAACCAGTTGCCGGCCGGGTCGGCCCATGTGCCCGTGATGCTCGTGACATCGCCCAGGCCGGTCTGGCCGGGGATGGGCCGGCGCGACTCGACCACGGCCTCGTTGTTGACCGCGACGATGTCGACCCGGTCGGCGATCACCGGCGCGTTGTCGCGCCCGAGCCACACGAAGCTGTCGCCCGTCTGCGAGAGCGGACGCATGCGGTCCTGCGTGAAGTCGCCCCAGTCGGTGAAGCCGGGGTTGCCGTCGGGCAGGCGGCCGGGTGTGAAGCTGTTGTCGTTGGCGCGCACGATCAGCGTGTCGGCGACCCACTTGGATTGATCGTTCTGCGGCACGCCCGGCTCATTGATGCTGAACGAGTACAGCACCCGCCCGTCGTTGAAGATCGCCTCGGTCCGGTTCGCGCCGGCGAACGACGCGCCCGGGATGCCCGGCACCATCTCGGAGTTGCTGGCGATCAGGTCGCGCTGCCCGTCGGTGTCGCGCATGATGAACAGCGTCGGCGAGCCCGAGCCCGTCGAGTTGCACGCGAACGAGATCTGCCCGGAGTCGTTCACCTGCGGCGCCCCGTTGAACAGGTTGATCGAGCGGCTGGACCCCGGGTCGGCCGGCAACGCCTCGCCCCGCTGCACGCGCAGCGTGATGTCCGTGCTGCCGGTGGTCATCTCGAAGATGCCTCGGTTGGTGGAGGTGTCGCCCGTGAGCGTGGCGACGAAGACGAACCTGTTGCCGCCGGGCGACGAGCGCAGATCCAACATGGTCGTGCCCAGCTCGCGCCCCGAGACATTGCTCACCTCGTTGAACGGCGCAAACGAGCCGGCCAGCGGCGTGGCGATCGGCGTCGCCCCCGCAACGCCGGCCAGAGGCCCGGCCAACCCCGCAACCAACACAAGACCGAACGCGCCGCGACACTTCTGCATGACAGATCTCCTCTTCCTCGAAACGCCGCGCCCGCCGCGGATTCGTGCGGGCGCGATGGGGTTCCGCCCCGCCGGGCACACACCGCGCGGGGCCGCAGCCGCCCGATCAAGGGGGCTGATCAGAAGCATACCGCGATACAGGCGGACCCGATCGCGGAATCTCGGGGGCTACCGCTCGGAGAAGGATCCCGTTCGGTAAATTGTGCTCCGCCGGGACAATCGGCTCGGGTTCGTGGGCCATACCGGGCCATCACCAGATGCCCGAGACAAGTGTCCGCGCCGCAGATCCGCGTCACAGGTCCGCGTCACAGGTCCGTGTTACAAGGAGGTGACGGATGCTGAGAAGAACTTTGCTCGCCGCGGCCTTAGAACGCCGCGGAGAAGTTCCGGATCGAAGTGCCGAGTCGCCCGCGATATGGAATCTCGCAGACTTCGCGCCGGTGTTGAGTACTTTGATTTGCTGACATACGGCGGCTCTTCATTCGCGTAGCTCGCAACCGTTGTGCCGTCGCCCGGATCACTCGCGATCTCCCTCCCCGCATGCGTTGTGTCGCTCGCATCGAGACGCCGCGGGCCGCGAACATCGGCGTCAGCGTGCTCGGTCCGCGCCTGACGAACGCAAACCCATCACGCGACGTTCACCTCTTGATATAAGCAGAATCCCCGCCCCGCGCGAACCCGACGCACAATCCGTGCGAACCGGAACGCTCCAATGTTCCGGCGCCGCTACACGCGCGCACGCATCACAATCGAGGAGATAAAACGATGAAGAGATCCAGTGCCATCGCCTTCGCCGCCGTCGCCGGCTTCGCCGTTGCCGCGAACGCACAGTTCATCACCGGCATCACCAAGCCCGTCTTCAGCGTCAACCAGCCCGAGGCGTTCTTCACCGATCTCGACGCGCTCACGAACACCTTCCTGTTCGATATCGAGCTCGACACCGGCATCCCCGCCACGGCCCCCGGCTTCACCGGCCTCGCCGGCGACGACGCCAACCGGCGCTTCTTCGCCACCGTCAGAAACGGTCCCCAGGACGATGTCTGGGAGTTCGATTACGACGACCTGCTCAACCCCACACTCCTCTTCACCGTGCGCCAACCCGACGGCAGCGGCCAGGCCATCAACGGCCTCGCGTACGACACCACCCGCAACAAGCTCTACGGCTCCGGCCGCCTCAACAACGAGCTCTACGAGATCGACATCAACACCGGCACCGTCACCGTCGTGCTGGATTACTCGACGCTCATCGGCGGCGCCAACAACTGGACCGTCACCTCCGTCGAGTACTACGCCGGCACGGACCTCATCTACATCGTCAACCGAGACCCCGGCGCGCAGCCCGGTCGCGCCATCTGGTCGCTCGATCCCGAAAACCTCGGCGCCGGCCCAACGCTTGTCGCCCAACTCCCGCCGGACATCACCAACCCCGACGGCCTCGGCGCAGGCGACGGCAAGCTCTTCCTCGTCACCGGCCACAACACCATCAACAACGGGCGGCACATCGTCTATGACCTCGCGACCGGCGAGTTCACGCAGCCCATCGAAACGCCGTACCCGGCCCCCGCCGGCTCGCCCCTGCAGCCGATCCCGTCGGCCGCGGGCGCGTTCGTACCGGGCCTCTTCGGCGATGTCTGTATCCCCGACCTCAACGGCGACGGCGTGGTCGACGCCGACGACTTCTTCCTCTTCCTCCAGCTCTTCGCCGATGGAGACAGCCGCGCCGACATCAACAACGACGGCGTCATCGACGCCGACGACTTCTTCGCCTATCTGGGCCTGTTCGCCGCCGGCTGCTGAAGCGCAACCCGCTCTAAGCACACAATGGCCCCCGAGATCACTCGGGGGCTATTTCATGCGCTTTCTTGCGGGCGATCTCGGCGGCTACCAGCCGCCCTGCTCGGGCAGATCGAACTTCACCTGCACCATCGTGCTCAAGAGCGGGTATTCGAGGGTGCAGCGGTACAGGTCGAACGCCTCGGGGTCCAGCCCCGTGCGCCCGAGAACCGACTCGACCATCTCGCGATACCTCGGGACATGCGGCGTCGCTAGCACGCCCGGACCTCTGCCGCAGTAACGAAGGTCCGGCTTCACAGGCAGCACCTCGTCGTCCTGGTACCCGTACGGATTCGCGACGCCGAGGTGGCGTAGCGAGCCGTACACGCGGACCGTGGGTTCCAGCACCCCGTACATGTCCTTGTGGATCATCGTGTCGATGACCAGCCGCTCCGTCGGCTTGAGGATCGAAACGGCGTCGATGTACGCCCATGTGCCGTTCTTGGGCCGCCACTGCATGTCGCGCGTGACATCGGAAAGAAAAATAGTCTTCACGCCGGTGTTGCCCAGCGGCGAATCACGCATGAAGGTGTACAGGATCTCGTTCTCGACCACCGACTCGAGTTCGGGCAGATCTTCCGAGCAGAACTCACGAAGCAACGCCGGCCCAGGGCCCGGCGCGTCCTCGATCCGCTCTGTCGGCAACAGCGGCCGGTTCTCGCAGTCGACCATCTGCTGCCCCGAAACCAGCAGCGACATCCCGCGGCGAAGCCGCTTGATTTCGTGCATCCCCCGGATGGTCACGATGTCCTGATGGTCCGAGTCTTTGCCGGGAAACAGCGCGGCGCTGGCGAGGAATGTCTTGACCTGCATCCCCCAGATCTGACTGTGTACCCTGAACGCCTGCCGGCGCAGCTTCACGCCCATCGTCTCGGTGGACTCGCCGGTCAGGCTGCCGATCATCGTTTCGAACAGCGCGCGATCTCCCGCGTGCCGCTCCACGAACGATTCAAACACTTTCATCGCCTCGGCGGCACGCGCGATCCGGTTATCGGCGACGCCCGCGGCTCGTGCGCCGCGCAGCACCTGGCCGACCGCCTCGGCGCCGGGCACATGCCCGCCGGCTTCGAGCGGGCTGGGGGCTGTCGCCAGCCGGTGGATCTGCCAACCCAGCGTCCGGCTCACACCCAGCGCCTTCTCCAGATCCGCCGCGCGCGGTGCGGGCCTGGGCAGACCCTCGATCAACCCAAGGAACGCCTCCTGCAAGTCGCGCAGCACCTGGACCACATGGGTTTCGAAGCGTTCGTGCTTGCCCTGCCGCGCCACGCTGTCAACCGACCTGCTCAAACCACACCCTCCGAACCCAGACCCCGGCCAAACCCCGAGAGTACGCACGCGGGTCTTCGACTCAAGACTGACAGTATGCCAGAAGGGGCGGCGCAATCCGAGGAAATGTTTGCAAAAACATTTGACAGGAGCTTCGCCCGCCGTCATACTCGCCACAGCACCGGGTCAGGAACCCCGGGCCTCAGCGCCAAAAGCGCTCGGGAGCGAGAGAGCGAACGGCCCCTCGTTCCTGCAAATGCACATGCCCGATCATCGCGCTCCGTAAGACGCGGTCAGGGCAACGAAGGAGAAGAGACATGAACAGAAAGAATCTCCGCTTCTCGGCCCTCGCGTCCGTATTGGTCGCGTCGGCCGGCGCCTCGACCGTCGCGCTCGCGGACTGGACCGTCGTCAGCCTTCAGCCCGACGGGCCGGCATGGTCCCAGGCGTTCGGCGTCGGCGACGGCCAGCAGGCAGGGGTCGCCAACCTCCAGCCCGGCGGCCAGAGGGCCAGCCTCTGGACCGGCGATGCCGCGTCCTGGATCAACCTCCACCCGGCGGATGGGGGAGGCTCGCACACCCGCGCCAACGCGGCCCACGGCGGGCAGCAGGGCGGATGGATCAGCACCGGAACCTCCACCACGCAATCGCGGGCCGCGCTGTGGGAGGGCACTGCCGAGTCGTTCGTCCTCCTGCACCCCGCCGGCGCGGGGCGATCCGAGGTGCTCGGGATCCACGACGGCCAGCAGGTCGGGTATTTCAACGAGAGCGGGACCGGCTCATCGGCGAACAGGGCGGTCCTCTGGACCGGGTCGGCCGCCTCGATGGTCAATCTTCACCCCGCAGAAGCCACCGGCGCATCCAGAGCCAATGCTGTCCACAACGGCCAGCAGGTCGGCTTCGCCAACATCAGCGGCAACCGCGCAGGGTTCTGGACAGGCTCCGCCGCATCGTGGGTCAACCTCCACCCCGCAGAGGCGACGACTTCGCAGGCCACCTCCGTCCACAACGGCCAGCAGGGCGGGTTCGCCAACATCGGCGGCAACCGCGCAAGCCTCTGGACAGGCACCGCCGCCTCTTGGATCAACCTCCACCCCGCCGACTCGATGAGTTCCGTCGTCGAAGGCGTTTACGACGGCGTCCAGGTCGGCCATGTCTTCGGCGACATCGGCGGCGGCGTCCTGAGAGAACGCGCGTCGGTCTGGACCGGATCCGCAGAGTCTTGGGAAGACCTCTCGCAGATCCTCCCTCCCGGCACATGGGGCGACACACGCGCCAACGCCGTCTGGAGCGACGGCGACACGCTCTATGTCGTCGGCTACGGCATCAACATGGGGGTCTCGCCCGCTCGCAACGAAGCTCTGCTCTGGACAAAGCCGCTCACCGGAGACTGCATCGTCGATCTCAACGGCGACGGCGTCGTGGACGCAGACGACTTCTTCGAGTATCTCGCGCTCTTTGCCGATGGAGACCCCCGTGCCGACTTCACTGGCGACGGCGTGATCGACGCGGATGATTTCTTCCTGTTCCTCTCCTTGTTCGCGGACGGGTGCCCGTAACCGCGAAGCCGCCCGCCCGGCGCCCCTTCGGGCGGGCGGGATCTCGGTCGCATCGGTTTGCCGCCGATGCGGCTGCTTTGACAACAACGCGCACGCCTTCGGTCCTCCGCAGGTTCGGCGCCGCCGCACAAGCTCCCGTGCGGCGGCGTCGAACGCCTGCAGATCCGCACAGGCATGCGCGAAAAAGCCGAGCGCCGCTGCGCAGTCACGCATGCCGTTCAAGCGTGATGCGCAGCCGGCGATCAAAGCCCAGGAGGCGCACAAGTGAGATCAGTTTCGCAAAGCATCCTGCCGCACGCAGCGGCTGTCTTCTCTGTGTTGGCCGCCGCCGCAACCGTCCGCGCGGATTGGACCGTCGTCAGCCTCGATCCCGGCCTGCACCGTTCGATCGCCTACGGCGTTGATGGCGGCTGGCAGGCGGGGCAGGTCGCGTTCGGCCCGTTCGAGTGGCGCGCCGCGCTGTGGAACGGTTCTTCAGGAAACTGGGTGAATCTGCAGCCGCCCGGGTTCAGCGAGTCCCACGCGCGCGCCGTGCACAACGGCCGGCAGGCCGGCTGGGTCTTCTCCAGCGTCGCGGGCCACGGCCGCGCCAGCCTCTGGAGCGGGACCGCCGAGTCATGGGTCGACCTGCATCCCGCCGGCGCGAGCACCTCCGGCGCCTATGGGATCCACAACGATCAGCAAGTGGGGTACACGGTGATCGGCGGCGCGCAGCGCGCCAGCTTGTGGACCGGGAGCGCCGAATCCTGGGTCGACCTGCACCACGCCGGCGCGGTCAACTCATGGGCCCGCGCCGTCTACGACGGTCAACAAGCAGGCCACATTTTCATCGACAGCACGCGTCAGGCCGGCATCTGGAACGGCACCGCCGAGTCGTGGGTCAGCCTGCACCCCCCCGGCGCGACAGGCAGCTCAGACATCTACGCCGTCCACGCCGGTCAGCAGGTCGGGTTCGCGATGGTGGGAGGGCCCTGGCGAGCAAGCCTCTGGACCGGAACGCCCGAATCACGCATCGACCTCAACCCCGAGGGCTCGATCCAGTCCGAGGCCTACGGCGTGCACAACGGGGTCCAGGTCGGTTTCGCTCATATCGACGGCCGGCCCCGCGCCGCGCTGTGGAAGGGCGACGCCGCATCGTTTGTGAACCTCCACAATCTGCTCCCGGGCTCGTGGACATACAGCGTCGCCGAGAGCGTCTGGAGCGATGGAGACACCACCTATGTCGTCGGGTACGGCACCGTTGAACCGAACGGCCTTTACAGAGCGCTGCTCTGGACGCACCAACTCACCCCGTCATGCCCCCCCGACCTCAACGACGACGGCGTGGTCGACGCCGACGACTTCTTCCTCTTCCTTAACCTTTTTGCCGGGGGCGACAACCGCGCCGACTTCAACAACGACGGCGTGGTTGATGCCGACGATTTCTTTGTATATCTAAACCTGTTCGTGGCCGGATGCTGAGCCGACGCCGTTTACTCAATCGAGAAACACAGTGACTTCAAAAACCCCGCGCCATCGCGGGGTTTTTCTGTGTCTTTGCTCAACATCGTGCTGCCGACCTCGGCTTTGCGAGGTTGGTGCCCTATTCATTCGTTCAATACCACAAAACCGAGCTTGCAATCCCGACGGCCCCACGCACCGACCTCCGAAGGTCGATCGCAAGACCTCGCAAACCCCGCCCTCAATCCCCCGCGCCAGCTTCTTCGACCCATCCGCCGAGAAGCTGGTACCGCCCCCCGCCGCAACGCTCGAGATTCGGCAGGCGCACATACACAAGCCCGCCCTCGCGCCCCGCCTCCCCGCTCGCGTCGCGTTCGATCGTCATCGCAAAGCCCGCCGGGTCCGCGGCGTGCAGCGTGCCGTCGTCGGTCTGTTCCAAAGTCGCGTGCCCGTTCAGGCCGAGCAGCCCCGGGTCGATCGCACGGGTCTCGCCGCTCGCCTCGATGCAGGCTTCGATGCTGGCTTTCGATCGGGCCTCGGCCCGCTCCGACCCCGTCCCGTTCCGCCGCGCCTCGCAGCGGATCACGAGCTTGGCCGTCGAGACGCACTCGGCGAGCGGCACGCCCAACGCGCGCAGGCAATCGGCCCGCACGCGCCACGCCGCCACCAGCGCGACAGCGCCGGGCGGGGGCCCGGCCCGGCCGCTTCGGGCCCCCGCCCGCCCCCGCATCTCCGCCGCGCGGCTCACGGGCGTCCCTCCCCCGCGCCTTCCTCGCCGGCGTCATCGCCCGAAGCCTGGTTCAGCAGCATCGCCGCGGCCTCAAGCCCCTCCCCGCTCGGACTCACAAACCGCTGCACGAGCAGCTCGATCAGCTCGAAGATCGCGACGAGGTTCTCGATCCGCGCGTTGTGCGCCTCGATCGCCTCTGAATCCGCGCCGGACTTGGTCGAGACATCCCGGATCTCGTGCAGCGAGGCGATCAGCGGCTCGACCTCGCGCTTCAGCCGCTCGCGGACGATCGCGCGGGCCATCGCCCAGATGTCCTGCTCGGCGAGGAAGTACTCCTTGCGGTCGCCCCTTTTGTGGGTGCGGAAGACGATGCCCCAGTCGACCAGGGCGCGGAGCGACATCGACGCGTTGCCGCGCGAGATCTCCAGACGCGCCATGATGTCGTCGGTGCAGAGCGCGTCGCCGGTGATGTAGAGGAGCGCATGGACCTCGGCCATGGTGCGGCTGATGCCCCACGCCGAGCCCATCTGCCCCCAGGCCGTGACAAACCGGTCCTCGGCCTCGGTCATCGGATTGTTGGTGTTGCTCGCCATGCCGCTGGGAGAAGTATGGCATAAGCCGCCCCCGGAGTCCACGGCTATTTTCAGAAAATACTGAAAACCGTGGAGCCCGCCGCTCCTGCTTCCGCCGGCGCCTCAGATCAGCACATCCGCAATCCCGCACAGTCCCAGCACCACGCTCACCACGCCGTTGACGGTGAAGAACGCCATGTCGAGGCCGGCCTTGCCGCGTTTGGCCAGGATCGCGTGCTCCAGAATCAAGAGGCCTCCCACCAGCAGCACGCCCAAGAGCATGATCCAGCCGAACCGCGGATCGGCCGCCCATGCTCCGGCCAGCAGGCCGAACGCCGCGCCGTGCAGCAGGCGGCTCACCCGGATCCCCCCGATCGCCCCGAGCCTCGCCGGCACGCTCTTGAGCCCCCGCTCGCGGTCGAATTCCAAATCCTGCAGGGCGTAGATGATGTCGAACCCCGCCACCCAGCAGACCACCATCCCCGCCAGCAGCCACAACGCCGCCTGCTCGCCCAGCGCCTGGGGGTGCAGCGCGATCGCCGCGGCAAGCGGGCTGGCCGCCAGCGCCCCGCCAAGAAACACATGGCACAACGCCGTAAACCGCTTGGTGTACGAGTAGAGCGCGATCCACCCCAGCACGGGCACAGCCAGCGTCAGCGGCCACGGATTGCCCAGAACCGGCCAGAACAGCCCCGCCGCCCCGACAAACAGCCCCGCGCACGCCAGCGCGATCAGCCAGCCCTGCCCCGCCCCGAGCCTGCCGGAGGCGAAGACGCGCCGCGCCGTCCTCGGGTTCTCGGCATCGAACGACCGGTCGGCGAGGCGGTTGACCAGCATCGCCCAGGTCCGCGCCAGGACCATACAGAGGACCACCAGCCCGATCGCCGCGGCGAGCGGCCCCGCCCCGAGCCCGCCGGGAACCGCCTCGGCCGCCATGACCGCCCCGAGCAGGGCGAACGGCATCGCAAAGACGCTGTGGGCGAGCTTGATGTCCGAGACCGCCAGACGCACCCGAGCCAGCACCCCGGCCGGCCCGGCGGCGCCGGTCGGCCCGATCCCTCGCTCTCCTCCGGTTGGTGCATCGATTCCGCTCACGGGCGCAACTGTAAACCCCGCGGCCGCGTTACGCTCCATGAACGCCCATGACCCCCAACCCCCACACCCCCCCCGAGCCTCCGGCCCCCCGCCCCCCGGTCTTCCGGCGTCGCCACCGGCTGACGCACGCGCGCGAGTTCCGCGCCGTCTTCGGGGCTCGCCTGCGCAAGAGCGCCGGCCCGCTGACCCTCCACGCGATGGCGACCGACCTGCCCGAGCACCGTCTCGGCCTCTCGATCGGACGCCGCGTCGGCAAGGCGGTGGTCCGATCGCGGCTGAAGCGTCACCTCCGCGAGGCCTTCCGGCTCTCGAGGGCCGAAATCCCTTCGCCCCCCGGCGGCGGGGCGTACGACCTTGTGATCTCCGCCCGCCCCCACGACGAGCTCACCCTCGACGAGTACCGGCGTTTGCTCACCACCTTGGTCCACGAGGCCCACGCCGTCTGGTCGCGCCGGGCCGAGCGACGCCGCACCAACGAGGGCGAGGAGGGCGGGTCATGAACCAGGCCGGCCCGATCGGGCGGGCGCTGTCCCTGCCCTTCATCGCGATGATCCGCGTCTATCAGTGGACGCTCTCGCCGATCATCGGGCGCCAATGCCGCTACGAGCCGACCTGCAGCCGGTATGCCGTCGAGGCCTACCGCACCTACGGCCCGCTGGCGGGGAGCTGGATGACGGCCAAGCGGATCTGCCGCTGCCACCCCTTTGTTAAGGGGGGTTACGACCCGGTGCCGGTGCCCGACGACTGGCATGACCCGCCTGCCCCTGGCGCACCGTCCGAGGCCGAATCGCCCCACGCCGAGCAAAAAAACCCGTCCTGAGCGGTCGTCAGGCCGCACGGGCGACCATCCGCGCTGGCGATTTTTCGATGTTTGTGTACACTCACTCTCGTACACCCGACCGCGTCCACCTCGACCAATCAGCCCGACCAACCAACGAGGACCGATGGGCCGACTCCCCGCCGCCCAACGACGGGAGCAACTGCTCGATGTCGCGGCGAAGCTCTTCGCCGAGCGGGGCTATGCGCGTACCACCACCGCGCAGCTCGCCGAATCGGCCGGGGTCACCGAGCCGATCATCTACCGCCATTTCAAGTCCAAGCGCGACCTCTTCGTCGCCCTGATCCGGCGGGCCGGACGGGAGACGCTGCTCACCTGGAAACGCCACCTCCGCGGCGCCGGTGACCCCGCCGAACGACTCCGCCGGCTCTTGGGCGACAACCCGATGGTCCGCCCGGAAGGGCGCGACGCCTATCGCGTCTTCCTCCAGGCCATCACCGAGGTCGACGACGAGAAGATCCACGAGGCCCTCGCCGACCACATCAAAATGCTCCACGCCTTCTTTGTCGAGGAGCTCATCAGGGCCCAGGGCGAGCACAAGGTCACAAGCAAGTTCCCCGCCGACCTCCTCGCGTGGATGCTGATCGACCTCGGGCTGGGCTACGGCGTGCTCGCCGCGATGCGCATCGAGGGCCACGGACGCGCGACCGACGGCCAGCATGTCCAAGACGCGGTCACCAAGCTGCTCGTCGGCCAGCCCGGGGCCCGTCGGCGTCGGATCCGGCCCCCCGCAGCGTCCGAAAAACCCGGGCCCACCACCCGCAAGACCCCGCGCCCCAAGCGCCCCCCGCGCCGACCCAAGCCCAAAGACTGAGATTCGCCCGCCCCATGGGCCTGGGTTTTCACTACCATGTGGGGCGTGATCCACCTCGACCACAACGCGACCACCTGCCCCTCCGACGCCGTCTGCCAGGCCGTCGCCGAGGCGATGCGCGAGTGCTGGCACAACCCGTCGAGCATCCACCGCGCCGGCCAGCACGCCAAGGCGAAGGTCGAGCTTGCGCGTCGTGCTGTCGCCGACCTGATCTGCGCCAAACCCTCCGAGATCGTCTTCTCAGGCAGCGGGTCCGAAGCGATCGCGATGTGCCTGCGCGGGCTGGTCGAGCGCGAGGACGACCCGATCACCGCCGTGCTCAGCCCCGAAACCGAGCACTCGGCGATGCGCGGGTGCCTCAAATCCCTCGAAGGGCGTGGGCTGATCCGTTGGATCCGCCTGCCCGTGGACTGCCGCGGCATCGTCACCCCCGAGGCCGTCGCCGAAGCGCTCGACGCCCTGCCGAAGGGCCAGCGGGCGCTCGTGAGCGTGCAGTGGGCCAACAACGAGACGGGCGTGATCCATCCGATCGAGGCGATCGCGTCGGTCGCGCGCGAGCGCGGCGCCTTCGTCTTCACCGACGCGACGCAGTGGGTCGGCAAGATGCCCGCCGATGTGCGCACGCTCGGTGTCGACCTCCTGACCTGCGCGCCGCACAAGTTCAACGGGCCCAAGGGGGTCGGGATCATCTGGATCAGGCGGGGCCTGAAGCTGTCGCCCCTGGTGCCGGGCACGCAGGAACTCGGGCGACGCGCCGGCACGGAGAACACGCCGGGCATCGTCGGCGCCGGCGTCGCGGCACGCGAAGCCGCCAAGTGGCTGAGCGACCCGGAAAACCTCCGACGCAGCGAAGCCCTGCGCGACAAGCTCGAACAGGCGCTGCTCGAGCGCATCCCGGGCGCGAGGGTGAACGGGCTTGGGCCGGGCGCGGGGCGCGTGGCGCGGGGCGCAGGGGCCGAGCAGGACAACAACCACCCAGCGCCCGGCGCCCAGCGCCCCGCGCCCCGCGTCTGGTCCACCTCCAACATGACGCTGCCGGGCGTGCTCGCCGAGGCGCTGGTGATCGTGCTGTCGGAGCGCGGGGTGATGATCTCCGCGGGCTCGGCCTGCGGCTCCGGCTCGATCGAACCCTCGGCCGCGCTGATGGCGATGGGGCTCTGCCGCGAAGACGCGGAGTGCTCGATCCGCCTGAGCATCGGCAAAGAAACGACCGAGGCCGAGATCGATGAGGCGATCGAGAAGATCGTGACGACGGCGCTGGAGATCGGCGCGAAGTGCGGGCAGAACGCGACGGCGTAGCTTGGGCTATCCATAACAAAGGATCTGTCGACGATGGGGCAATACAACTTCCACAACCTATCTTACAAAGAGTTTGAAGAGCTTGTTTGTGATCTGATGTCGAAGGTCCACAACACTCATTTTCAAAGCTTTGCCGCAGGTCCAGACGGCGGAATTGACCTTCTGACAGAGGACGCTGATACTGGTCGCCATATCGTTCAATGCAAGCACTATACGCGCACTACATACGCTAAGCTTCGCAGTGTGATACGACACGAGGAGCTTCCAAAGATCGCGCGATGCCACCCAGAGCGATATACACTGGTGACTTCTTTGCCGCTTACGGAGCCGAATAAATCCGAGCTGCGAGACCTCTTAGATCCCTATTGCAAATCAACACAAGACATTCTCGGCCTGGATGATTTGAATGCAATGGTAAGGCGAAACCCAGACATCGAGCGATCTCACTATAAACTATGGCTGACGAGCTTTGAGACCATGCAGCGACTTGTTAATGGGCCGTCGCACGCAAAACTTCGCATTTGCACAGAAGAACTACGGACCAAAATGAGACTCTATGTCCAGTCTCCATCATTTCATGTCGCGCAGGACCTGCTTGACAACAATAACTATTGCATCATTTCCGGCCCCCCAGGGATCGGCAAGACAACACTCGCCGAAGCGCTGGCGGCACACTACCTAAACAACGGATATGAACTGACAGTCGTGCACCAGAACGCTTCCGAAGCTATGGATTCGCTCGACCTACCCAGCAATGCAAAGCAACTCATCTACTACGATGATTTTCTTGGACATTCTGCCATCGCCGAAAAGCTGGGAAAGAACGAGGATATCACGATATCTAAACTCGTTCGTATGTGCCGAAAGAACAACAACATTAAACTCATCCTGACCACTCGGGAGTACTTGCTCCAAGACGCCAAACAGTGTTACGAACGACTTAACACCGAACAAATTGATTTCTCTAAATGCATACTAACACTTTGCGAGTACAACCGGGAGCTGAGAGCACGAATACTTTACAATCATCTGTACTTTAGCTCAATTGACGAGGTAACTATACAAGACTTAGTGAGCAGTGAGGCCTTATTCAAGATTATTGACCACCCCAATTTCAGTCCACGGCTTATCGAGTGGAAGACACAAACCGATGTACAATCGAACACTGATTGTAAAGAGGGGTACATCAACGACTTCTTGCATGTTCTAGACCACCCCGACAAGCTTTGGACACATGCATACAAGCAAATTTCTCCCGCCGCAAGACTTGTGCTAGCCTCAATCGCCACATGCCCAACTAGAACCGACATCAAAGTGATCGAAGCTACATGGGCACAGATTTGCACATTGTTGTCGATTGACCTTGACCAGCCCAACCAGCAACATTTTTTCCTTGACACACTCAAGCAATTAGACGGATCGTTTATTGCTACCGGGGTTGATGCCGATGGCAATACCTTTGTCTGGTTTCACGATGCCTCCATCGCGGACTTCATAAGACATAATGTTATGACATCAACTCGCATGGCGGACGCGCTTTTGCGCTCTTGCACGTACTTTGAGCAAATAGAAACACTAGCTAAAATTGGAGCGAACGGTCGCGTGGAGCGATTCATATCGCTAGATTCGTCTTTGTACGATTCTCTGTGCGAAGCTGCGTGCAAAACATTACTCGGACGCATTTTGCCAAGCTATGCCTTCTATACGAGATACGGGGAATACCGCAAGTCAATGCTCAATCCCAAGATAGGTGATCGGCTCAAGTCCATTGCGCGATGGTACTCCGATACCCAACACGCTGCTTTTTTGTTGCGTGCATGTGATGTATTGGACAGTGCTAGCAACAAAGTGCCGCTAGAAAGCATTGCGACTCCAAGATCCTGCGTTTTTTTAGACGCAATCCAAAAGTCGGATTTCGTTCCAAAGGACGTCTCGGACCGACTCCTGTGCCGGTTTGTCCAAACTGCGATTGAAACCGGATATGGCATATTTGACCACGACGACTTGGACGAGTGGCTTCGCATTGTGACAGACTTTTCCCACGCGCTTAGCGATGATGTTCTAGACAACTGGAATGAGCTGGTAGTTGCGACCTGCGGCTTGGAATTGAATGAAATAGTCGATGACAGCGAGGACGACCCATACTACGCTGCCAACCGGCTTGATTGTCTTGAGCAGTTCCTTGAGTTACAACATATCGACGATTTGTCATACGAAATCGAGCGCGCTCGTGAACAAATTGATTCTGCTATCGGTGCCATGCCGCCTGATGATGTGCTACAGAACCATTCCAAGCCAAATGATGCTGAGCAAGCCGATGCCTTTTCTGATGATCAAATCAATGCGCTTTTCGCGACACTGAACTACTCAAGAGACCGATTCGAGGACGATTGACAAAGCTTGGGCCCACCCGAGCACAACGACGCCGAGCACGATCGCCGCCCCCGCCCCGATCCATCCTGCTTTGTGCATCCCTCGCGCCTCCCCTCGTGCTGTCAAGATTCCGGTCTTTGTTTAGACCGATGAGCCCCGGAGAAGTTCCGCCTTGCCGCCGCCGAACCTAGCCTTCTGCAAGCCCATGACCGACCAGCCCCAACCGCCCCAGACGCCCGAAACCCCGCCCGAGCAGCGGCCCGCTTTCTCCGACTTCGGCGCAAACCAGCCGATCGAGCGGATGAGCCGCCTGGCGCCGGTGGCCCTCGGCGCGGCGCTCATGGCCGGGGGCACGGGCATTTTCGCGATGGTCTCGCGGACGCTCTTTCCCGCGCTGGTCACCCCCGTGATCAGCCTGCTGGGCATCTTCATCGCGTCGGTCGCGCTGATCACCATCACCCGCTCGCGCGGCAAGATCGCCGGGGCGGGCATCGCGCTGGCCGGGATGGGGCTCTGTGTCGTGGTCTCGGTGCTCTCGCTCGGCCTGCTCATGGGGGCGATGAGCGGGGCGGGTCGCATCGCTGCGGCTGTCAACGAGGCGATGGCCGCCGCGATGGACCGCGACGCCGACGAACTCCGCTTCGCCATGCACCACGAGGCGCGCGAAAAGTTCGACCAGGAGATGCTCGAGGACTTCGCCCGCCTCGTCGAGGGGCAGGTCGGGGGCTTTGTCGGTTCGCCCGACCAGGTGCTGCGGGCGCGCTCGATGTGGAACCGGGTGCTGCCCGCGATGGAGCGCATCACCGAGACCGGGCTCGACCAGCGCGTGATCCCCTGGCCCGCCGAGTTCGAGAACGAGGCGGCGGTCGTGCTGCTGATCCTCCGCAGCCGCGCAGCCATGGCGGCGCCCTACGGGCAGATCGTGGACATCGCGGTGCTGACCAACGACGGCTTCGAGATCCGCCTGATCGGCGACCGCCTGCCCGAGGCGCCGACGCCCCCCGAGGCGGAGGCCGAAAGGGAGGCGGAGTCCCAGTCCCGCCCGCCGCTGCATACCGGCGGGTGAACGCCCGCTTCGCGGGCGAGAGGGTCGAGCACGCGAGCGGGAGAACAGGCGAGCAAAGAACGGAAGAGGAAGAGACACCGCTCGGCGAGCCGTGACTTCCGACTGCTCTTCGACCGACGCTGCGCCCCGGCCTGCTGAAAGCCCCGAAGGGGCGCGGGGTTGTAGCCGCGGGTGGAAGCGTGCGCAGCACGCTGGAACCCGTGGAAAGCGTCATGCATTATCCCCCGCTCTGAAGGAGCGGAGGACGCGCACAATCAGCACCACGCATTCCTTCGCCCCTTCAGGGCGAAGTATCTTTCATTCCGCTGTCCACGGGTTGCGCGCAGACCGACACTGCGCGTCGGCCTGCGCTCCACCCGCGGCTACAACCCATCGCTCCTTCGGAGCGAGGGAAGCGCAAGGGCCGGTCGGATCTCCCGCCGCCATACAGCGCGAACTTTAAGAACTCCACACGCTACGGCACGGCAGGACCCCGGATCTCTCCGCCGAACCGTTTCGTGGATGGCTCACGAGCCAAACCGCCCCGCATCCCCCACCCCTGTGCGCCGGTTCGCGGCGGTCCGGCCGCTCTCCCTTGCCCCGCTCGCGACCGGGGGTAGTCTGGCGGTGCACGAGGCTCCCCGCCTGTTCAGTCCCCCGCCGCCGTTCGGCGCCGCCCCCGGGCCGGCGCGTGCGGCGTGGTCTCGGCCCGGGTGTGAAAGGGGACGCGATGCGTCGGACGAAGATCGGGATGCTGGGGCTGGTTGTCGGGCTGGGGCTGCTCTCGCTGGGCGGGTGCGTCAGCCCCGAGGCCTTCGGGCGGGCGTACGAGGCGGCGGTCGAGGCCCGGGAGCGCCGGGCGGCGGAGGTCCGGGCGATCGAGGGGGTGCTCGCGAGGCCAGACCTGCCGCCGGCCGACCGGGCGGAGCTGGAAGCGACGCTGGCCGAGGCGAGGGCGCTGCACGGGGCGGCGGACGCGGCCGTTCGGCGGGCGGATCAGCTCATCGCTGAAACCAAAGACCCCCAGGGACCGATTTCACAGGCGGTCGAGCTCGTGGCGCCGTGGATCCCCGAGCCGGCCCGGGGGCCCCTCGTGCTGGGGGCCGCGGCGGCGGGGGTCGCCCTGCGGTCGCTGCAGTGGAGGCGGGGGCTGGTCTCGGTGATCGAGGGTCTGGACAGGGCGATGAAAGACGACGGCGCGTTCGCCCAACAATTCAAGAGCCACGCGGACCTGTTCCGGAGCTCCCAGACCGCGCTGGCCCGCCGTGTTGTCGACGACACGGTCCGGCGGCGTCGGAGGCCGTCGGCGTAATCCGGAGGGTGGACCGTCATGAGAAGCTGGCGCACGCGCGTACCCCTTCCCCCGCAGCGCCGGGGGTTCACCCTGATCGAACTTCTGGTGGTGATCAGCATCATCGCGATCCTGATCGGGCTGCTGCTGCCCGCGTTGGGTTCTGCCCGCGAGTCGGCGCGGCGGCTGACCTGTCTGACCAACCTCCGGAGCCTCGGCACCGCCATGAGCATGTACATGGACGAGCGGGGAGGGGTCCTGCCCCAGGTGCTGCCCCTCCAGCAGCCGGGCGGCCTGAACCAGGACGCGGCGCTGCTGGATGTGCTCGAGGACTACCTCAGCGCCCGCGTGCCTCGGAAGGACGCCTCGGAAGAGTTCTTCGAGTATGTGGGCCCGCCGTTCCGCTGCCCGTCGGACATCGTCGGGACCGACACCGAGACGGGGTACGAGCCGGTCTGGCGGACCACGGGCACGAGCTACTACTACGACGCGGGGGCGGTCATGCTCTGGGCGGCGATCTTTCCCAGAACCGGCATCACCGATCCCGACGCCATCGCCCGCGAAGTGACGCTCATGTACGAGCAGAAGCGCGTCGGCCGGTACTTCGGCCTGCCGACCGGCATCGACGCGCCGGTGATGTCTGATGCGGACAATTGGCACCGGCCCAACACCAGCCGGACCAACGGCGGCAAGAACGCCGTCTTCTTCGGCGATTGGCGTGCGGACTGGTTCGAGTCCGGCCTCGCCCCGCTCGACAGCCAGCGCCGTCCCGGCGGCTGAGCGCCACGGAGTCTCCCCCGATGATCCAACCCCAAGGCAACCAGCAGGGCACGGGCTTCGAGCCGCTCGTCGATGACGAGATGCTCGCGCCTTCGAGCAAAGCCAAGCCGAAAAAGAGCTTCCGCGATCGATTGAACGACACCGGCGCGGCGGTGCTCTACGGGCCCTGGAAGACCAGGAAAGCCCGCAAGATCAGCGTCCCCGTCGCCGGGGCGCTGGTGGTGCTGCTCGGGGTGGGGGCGTACCTGCACCTGCGCCCGACGCCGATGCCAGACTTCCGCGAAGACCCGCTGGACCGCGTGTTCGGCTACACGCTGCTCACGGCCGACTTCAACAAGCTTCCCGTCGAGCAGCGCCTGGAACTCGTCGCGACGCTCACCCAGCGTCTTGGCAACCTGTCCGCCTCCGACGCCGGGCTGATGGCGGCGTTCGCGGCGGGCATCGCCGGTGAGGGGCGGCGCCAGCTCGAAGAAAACTTCACGACCCTGATGGTCGACACCTGGGATCTCCTGGCCACCGAACACGAGTTTTCGTCGCCCGAAGAACGGGAGCGGAGCGCCGAAGACTCGTATGTTCGGCTGGTCAGGATCCTGTCGACCTTCGACGGGCGGCCCGACGAGCGATCGCGCGAGGAGATCCTCGCCGAGGGGCGTCGGGAGGCCCAGCGTGGCGTCGAGCGGCTGGCCGAACGCCGGCCTTCAGACCGCAGGACCAGCCGCCTGTTCCGCTTCGCCAACGAGGATGTGGGCGGGCAGGCCTCGCCCCAGCAGAAGTCGAGGATCAGCGTGCTCATGCGCGACATGACCCGCACCCTCCGCAACGAGGATGTCCAGACCGGCAAGCCCAAGGACCCCGGCGGGGGCTGAGCCAGAAACGCCCGCGGCCAAATGAGAAAGCGCCCGCCGCTCCTCCACGGCGGGCGCTTCTGGTTTTGTGACTCGGTCGGGATCGCGTTACGGGCAGCCGTCGGCGAAGGCGGAGAGGAAGGCGAAGAAGTCGTCGGCGTCGATCAAGCCGTCGTTGTTGAAGTCGGCGATCGGATCGCCGGCGGCAAAGAGCTGGAGGAAGAGGAAGAAGTCGTCTGCGTCGACGACGCCGTCGCTGTTGAGGTCCGCCGGGCAGGCCGGCGCCGCGGGCTGGAACTCGTGCGCGCCCATGTCGATGATTGGCGCCTCGCCGACGCCGGTGTTGGGCGTGGAGGGGTCGTCGAAGAATCGGTCGGCGCCCGCGAAGTCGAGGTCGCGGCCCTCTGCGGCGAAGGTGTTTGCGCCCGCGTCGATGCCGGGCGAGCCCGGGGCGAGGGCGAGGTCTTCGTCGCCGGTGCCGGGCACGCCGTCGGGCCCGAAGCGGTCGACGAAGGCCGGCTGGGCGTTGATGTTTCCGGGGCCGGAGTACCCGCCGGTGACGAGGGAGTAGCGGACCTGCTTGGTCCCGAGCGAGCCCTCGGTGATGTTCTGCGGGGTGTTGAAGGCGAAGATCGAGTTGTCGGCGACGAAGTTTGTGTTCCAGGCGCGGAGGGCGCCGCCGTTGTTCGAAGCGGTGTTGTCGACGAATGTGGAGTTGACGAAGCGGTGGGTGGAGTCGGCGCGTGTGACATAGGCTGCGCCGCCGAGGTTTGTGGATTGGTTTCCGGTGAAGACGCTGTTGGAGACGAGCGTGGAGCCCTGCTCTGCGTAATAGGCGCCGCCGAGGCGGCCGGTGTTGCCGGCGAAGCTGACGCGGTCGGCCTCGAGGTCGCTCTGGTTGAAGGCGAGGGCGCCCCCGTCGAGGGCGGCGGTATTGGCGATGAACCAGGACCGCTCGATGGTGACTCCCGAGCGGAGTGCGCGGATGCCTGCGCCCTGCGAGGCGGCGAGGTTGTCGCGGATGACCGAGTCTTCGACCACCACGCCGATCGCGTCGCGCAGGTAGAGGGCCGCGCCGAAGTCTGCGGCGTTGTCCTCGATGGTGGTGTTTCGGACGGTGACCGAGGCGCCGCCGTCGACCCTGACGGCGCCGCCGAGGTTCTGACCGAACTCCGATCCGTCGGCGTTGCCGCCCCGGATGGTGAAGCCGTCGATCAGGGTGTCGGACCCGCTGCCGGGCTCGATTGTGACGACGGTGTAGACATTGTCTTGGCGGTTGGTGAAGTTGGGCCCGTCGTCTCCGAGGCGGTCGCCGGAGAGGACGGTGGGGTAGAGCGTCGGGTCGCGGTCTTCGATGGAAGTCTCGAAGCCGCCGAATCCGCCGATGAGGCGGTCGCCGTTGCTGAGGTTGAAGGTCGCGGCCCTGGGGTCGCCCGGGGCGTTGGGGACATATGTACCCGCGGCGACCCAGATCTCTCTGGGGATGTCGCAGCGTCCGCGCGGCGTGCCGAGGAGGCTGTTGAGGTCGTTGTATGCGGTGGCCCACGACTTTCCGTCGCCGCCGGGGGGCGCGGATGCGTCGACGAAGACGGGCACCTCGCATTCGTCGAGGATGCAGTTGTTGTTCATGTCGAGGGAGGGGTTCTGAGCGATCTCCTCGAAGTCGTCGATGCCGTTGTTGTTGCAGTCGGTGCCGCCGGTGAGCCGGAACTGTGAGATCGACTCTCTGGTGTTGTTGATGGCCCGGACATTGTCAGCCAGGCTGGCGCCGGTGGGCGTGCCCTGGAAGCTGACATCGGGGTTGCTGAAGCGCGGGACGCGTGCGCCGGGCGAGTAGGCCATCACGGTGCGGTAGAGCACGCCGTCGGTCCCGGTGAAGCGCCACCCGAAGCCGTAGGAGAAGACGCTGGAGTTGGCGTTGTCGGCGTCGTGTGCGCAGCCCTGGTTGTGGCCGACCTCGTGGGCGAAGGTGAGGTTGCCGACGGCGCAGGACCAGCGAGTGACGCTGAAGCCGGAGGCCGCGTTGAAGGGCGCGAGGTAGGCGACGCCGCAGGAGCCGCCGGTGTCGGTGATGAGCGCGACGAGGTCGGCGCGGTACCGGTTTCTGAGCGGGTGGACCTCGTCCATGTAGCCGTTGTTGACCCCGCGGATGCGGCTGAGGTGGTTGCTGTTGGTGCCGCCCGACTCGTCGTAATCGGTGAAGTGGGTGTAGACGAGGTTGAGGCGGGTGTTGATCTCGCTGGGGTCGTACGCGTCGTTGGTGGCGTCGACGGCGGCGCGGATCAGGGCCCGGATGTCGGCGTCGGAGCCGGCGGCTGCGCGTGCCGCGGGCGTGTACGCGATCAGCATGTCGATCACCGATCCGTCGTCGGTGCAGAGCGGCGTGCAGGCGCTCATCGGCGTTACGAAGCGATGGAGACCCCGATCGTCGGAGATCGGGAGCGGCGCGGCGGTCTCAGACTGTTCGACCTCGGGCGCGGGATCGACGCCGGGGGCGGGGGCCTGGCCGATGGCTCCCGGGGGCATCTCGACATGCTCGGGGCCGACGCCGCAGGGATCGAAGCCCTCGGGGTTCAGCTCGAGCACGGAGAAGATCTTCTGGCCGTCGTTGTCGCGTTCGTGGGACCATCGGACCTCGAAGGTTCCGACGCCGGGCGCCCAGACGGCGCCGAAGAAGCCGTCGGAGTACTGCGCGAAGACGAACGAGCCGCCCTCGATGTCGGTGAGCCGGCCGCCCCAGCTCGCGTCCTCGTGCCCGCGCCGGTCTGCGCGGGTGATGCGGGCGTTGAGGGTGAGATCGGCGTTGACGGGGATCTGGATTGTGCCGTCGGTCCGGCCCGCCTCGAACTCGAGGATCGGGCCGAGGTCGATTGTGGCGAACCAGGCGTCGGCGACCTCCGGTCGCGGCTCCAGAGCCACCCCGGGGGCTTGGCGGAAGACGGGTCCGGCGCCCAGCGCCTGGCCTGCGGCCCCGGCGATCACGGCGGCCAGCAGCGTGAGTCTGCGATTGGTCTTGCTGTTCATGTTTCTCGCTGGTACCGGTGAGAGGATGATCTGGTCGCTTGCAGACGGCGCGATCGCGCCGACACTCCGACACCCCGGTGACCCGATCGGTTGCTAGACACTACGCAATCGAACGGGATCGGTTGCACCCGGCGATGGGGCTGCCGGTCCCGCGGGCGTTGCGGCCTGCACAGGCTTGCAACAGAGTCCGCACGAGCGTTCTGCGCGGCTTCGATCGCGGTTATATGTAGGTTCGTGCGTGTCTTTCGTTCGTTGGGCGCGGCGTTGCGTGTTGGCGGGAGGGGATGCATAAAAAACGCCCCCGCCGGAAAGACCCGGCGGGGGCGGTGGTGACTCAGAAGCGATCGGTTCGACGAGCGATCAGCAGCCGGCGGCGAAGGCGGAGAGGAAGGCGAAGAAGTCGTCGGCGTCGATCACGCCGTCGTTGTTGAAGTCGGCGCGGGGGTCACCGGCGGCGAAGAGGCTGAGGAAGAGGAAGAAGTCGTCTGCGTCGACGACGCCGTCGTTGTTGAGGTCTGGCGGGCAGGTCGGCGCGCCGGCGGTCTCTTCGATGGCGCCCATGTTGATGGCGGCGCCGACGATGCGGGTGCCGCCGAGGTAGTCGGTGGTGGCGCTGGAGAGGGCGTTGTAGGCGGAATTGCTGCCGGCGTCGACGGCGGGCGAGCCCGGCGCGACGCGGAAGTCACCGCCTGCGGCGTTGGCGAACTGCGGGTCGCTGTCGACATTGCTTGCGGCGTAGGTGAGCGTGCTGGGCGCGATGACGGCGACATTGGTCTCGCCGCCGCGGATGAGCGAGAACTCGATCGAGACATTCGAGCCCTGCTGGGCCTGGATGTCGGGGAGCGTCGCGGCGTCGGCCGCATCGTTCCAGACGATGGAGTTGATGATGCGGTTGTCCTGACCGCCGATCTCGTCGGGGTCCATGAAGATGGCGGCCTGGGGCGCGCCGAGGCGGTTGCCCAGCTCGTCGAAGGCGCCGTTGTTGGCGAGGGTGGAGTTGAGGATGGTCATCTCGCCGAAGACGCTGGCGGCTGCCGCCGCGGCGTTCTCGGAGGTGTTGTCGGCGAGGAGGCTGTTGACCAGGAGGACCTGGCCGTCGGCGCCGGAGAGGACGGCGCCGAAGTCTCCGGCGGCGTTGTCGAAGAAGCCGCCCGCGGTGACCTCGCCCTGGGCGTTGATGATGCCGAAGGCCGAGCCGGAGCCGAGCGAGGAGTTGCCGATGAACATGTCGTTGTTGGAGACGAGGGTGGTGTTGGTCGAGGCGCGGAGGGCGGCTGAGAGGCCCGAGTTGCCTTCGTAGGTGTTGTTGGCGCTGATGACGGTCACGGCGCCGTTGACGGCGTTGCCCTGGATGTTGATGGCGGTGCCGAGGTCGGCCTCGTTGTTGATGAAGGAGCTGCCGACGATGTTGAGGGCGGTCTGCTCGTTCTCACCGTTGATGACGGAGATCGCCGAGCCGAAGCTGAGCGAGTCGGGCAGGCTGGCGAGGGCGGTGTTGGAGTCGAAGGTGCAGTTGTTGATGTTGAGCTCACCGGCGCCGCCGTGGAGGATCGCGCCGCCGGCGCCCTGGCCTGCGGTGTTGACGCCGAGGGAGTCGTTGCCCTGGAAGAGGTCGCCGGAGAAGGTCAGTGTGTGGTCGCCGAGGTCGTCGCCGCTGGCGGAGACTGCGCCGCCCTGGGACTGGGAGACATTGTTCCGCCAGGTGTTGCCGGAGAAGCTGAACTCGCCGTTGCCCTGGTTGCTGAAGATCTGCAGGCCGGCGCCGACGGAGGAGACATCGTTGTCCTCGAAGAGGCTGTCGGTGACGGTGGCGCCGGTGCTGCCGAAGAAGCGGAGGCCCGCGCCGGCGAGGCCGATGTTGTTGGTGAAGGTGCTGTTATCGACCTCGATGATGGCGAAGTTTCCGACGCCGGCCGCCCGGGTGGCCTGGGCGCCGATGCCGGCGCCGATGTCGGCGTTGTTGCCGTCGAAGAGGCAGTCGTTGAAGGTCAGGGTAACCGGGATGTCGGCGTCGGCCGTGGAGACGACATAGACGGCGCCGCCGAAGGTGGTGCCGGTCGGTGCGACGAAGAAGTGGTTGCGGAACTCGACACCTTCGAAGGTGAGGTTGACATTGGTGCCGATGACCAGGTGGCCGGCGCCGGCGCCGCTGTTGATGCGGTTGCCGCTGACGAGGCCGCCGGTGATGGTGCCGGAGGTGTGGCTGCCGAGCTGGGCGCCGCCGGTCTGGTTGTTGCCGTAGTTGTCGATCATGTCGACATTGGTGAAGGTGAGGGTGCAGGGGATGGTGGCGCCGCCGATGGTGGACATCGCGGCGCCGATGCCGCCGGCGCCGGTGTTGATGTCGCCGACCTGGTTGTCGCGGATCTCGACATCGGTCCAGACATGGTCGCCGGCGGCGAGGGAGGTCGCGCCGCCGAAGGTGTTCACGCCCGGGGTGCCGAGCACATTGTTGTTGACAATGGTGACATTGGTGAGGGCCGAGTCGGTGATGAAGAAGTCGAACGCGGCGCCCTCGCCGACGGACTCGTTGTTCTGGAAGGTGACATCGGTGAGGGTGACCAGGCCGGCGCTGGCGGTCTGGATGCCGCCGCCGAAGGCCGAGATGGCGCGATTGTTCTGGAAGACGGTGTTGCCGGAGACGGTGAGCGCTGCGTCCGCGGTGAGGTCGATGGCGCCGCCGCCGGCGGCCTCGTTGTTCTGGAAGGTGCTGCCGCTGATGTTGACGACGGCGTTCTGGGTCGCGGCGATGGCGCCGCCGACATCGAGCACTTCGTTGTTCTGGAAAGTGCTGTCGTTGGCGTTGAAGGTGGCGCCGCTGACGAAGACGGCGCCGCCCTCGAAGAAGGCGAAGGAGTTGTCGAAAGTGACATCGTTGGCGGTGACGGTCGAGCCGCCGGTGATGAAGAGGGTGCCGCCCTCGTCGTCGAAGGCGGTGTCGCCGTTGGTGAAGGTGATGTTGTTGAGGGTGATGTTCTCGCCGCCGGTGATGCTCATCGCCCGGCCCTGGGTGGCGAGGTCGACAACGACGACGCCGAGGCCGGTGATGGTCAGGTCCTTGCCCGCGGGCGAGACGCCGACCCAGCCCGAGCCGGAGTAGCTGCCGGCGTCGATGGTGATCGTCTGGCCGCTGGTGGCCTGCGAGACGGCCGTCGCCAGGTCGGGGGCGTTGGCGGGAATGTTGATCTGGGCCGAAGCCTGGCCGGCGAGCAAAGCGATCGCCAGCGCACCGAATCCGATGCCCGCCTTGCGGGACTTCTCTGCACGAATCTTCATGATCTGATTCTCCCTGAAAACTCCGAGGTCATACACACAGAACTGGACCCGAGCGGTCCTTCCCCCCACGCGCTGAACCGATCTCACACTATGACCGGAAGCCGGGCCTAATGCAAGGGGTTCTGGCCGCACGATCGCGAATCTTTCCCACAAGCACCCGAACCGAAGGTTCGAGAATGCTGCGGGGCGGCCCACAAGGTCCAATAACTATTCACCCGCAACCCGCCGCAAAGAGAGACAAAAATGTAAAGAAATCCTCCGCGTCGATCACCCCGTCGGGGACCATGTAGTCCTGCGACGCCGGAGAAGACGAACCGGAGATGTCCGCCCCCGGATCGCCGGCGGCGAAGAGGCCGAGGAAGGCGAAGAAGTCCTCCGCGTCGACGATCCCGTCGGGGACGAGGTAAGACGGGCTCGATGGGCTCGACGAGCCGGTGATGTCCACGGCGCAGGCGATGCCGCGAGCGACCACCACGCTGTCGACGCTCAGCGTTCCGTTCGATGGGTTGTCCGGGTCGAGTGGCATGGCCATCGAGAAGGTGGCGGTGAAGGTCACCACGCCGCCCTCGATGGTCAGCACCCCCTCGAACGATTCGATCTGCGTGGGGTCTGAATCGGCGAGGTCGATGGTGTCGGTGCAGGGCTGACCGCCGAGGAGGGTGCACGCGGCGCCGGTGACGGTGTAGGCGGCTGTTCCCTCCGCGGCGCTGGTGACATCGGCGAATGCGACCTCGCCTCCGGGCCCGATGCTCGCCGGCTGCGGCGGGGGTGGCACGAAGTAAAACACCGCGTCGCTGATGGTCGCGGTGAAGCCGCCGACCAGGAAGGCCGAGTCCTGCAGGTGCAGGTCGTCGTCGACGACCAGGCGGAACGCGTGCAGCCCGGTCTGGCCGGGGGCGCTGACCGAATCGAGGTCGATGCGGAGGAAGCCGCTGAGCGAGGATGTGTCGGCGTCGCTGAGCACGCCGCCGCCGATCACGATCCCGACCTCGACGCTCGAGAGAGCGCTGTCGACCTCGAGGAGGACGGGGGTCGCGTTCGCCGCGGCGGTCAGAGCGCTCGCGCAGATCGCGGGGATGACAGACTTCATCGCGTGGGCCTCTCTTTCGAACGAGGAACAGGCAGTCTACCAGCGCGATGCGGGCGCACCAAGGCTCTCGCCGGCCGCATCGGTCGGCGTCGGTCCGGGAACCCGCGGATCGACGCGTTTCGCACGAGAAAGGGCGCGCCGTCCCGGGCCGGGAGGGCGCGCCCTGTCGAGAGGTTCGGTTGCCGTGTCGTCGCTCAGCAGCCCGCGGCGAAGGCGGAAAGGAAGGCGAAGAAGTCGTCGGCGTCGATCACGCCGTCGTTGTTGAAGTCGGCGATCGGATCGCCCGCTGCGAACAAGCTCAGGAAGAGGAAGAAGTCGTCTGCGTCGACGACGCCGTCGCCGTTGAGGTCGGGCGGGCAGGTTGGCGCGTCGACAAACCAGGTGGCCATGCGTTCTGGGGCGCGTCCCCCGCTGGGGACGGCCGGGCCTGTGATGCCCGCGAAGGAGCCGGTGGGGTCGTAGGTCATCGAGATGAGGCCCATGTCGGGGCTGTTGAGGTCGTTCTTGTTGAGCATGAGGACGAGGTCGTCGCCGAAGGGCTGGATGTCGCCGACATCGCCGATGTCGAAGGTGATGCCGGTGTCGACGATCTCGCCGGAGGTGGGGTCGACGAGGAAGGATCGGATGTTGCCGTTGGCGTGCCCGACATAGAGCACGCCGTCGTCGGGCCCGAAGCCGATCTGGTTGGGCGATCGGTCGGGCGTCTGGAAGAATCCGAAGCCCGCGGGGAAGAGCATGCCGGAAGTCTCGTCGACGAGGAAACCGGCGATCTCATCGTTGATGCTGCCCCCTGCGACATAGAGCAGGCGCCCGTCGCTGGAGATGGCCGGGTCGAGCCCGTAGTTGGGGCCCAGCGGCAGCGAGTCGATGATGGTCGGCACGCCCGTGGTGGGGTTGATGAAGACGGTCTGGAGCGTGCCGCCTTGGAAGAGGACAGTGGTGTTGACATACAGCCACTGTCGCGAGGGGTGTATGGCCTTGACGGTCGAGAAAGAATCGAGTTGGACGAGGCCGAGCTGGCGCAGGCGGTCGTTGGGCCTGTCCCACTCGTAGGTGAAGAGGTAGTTGGGGTAGCTGGTGCTGGTGCGCGTGACCGCCAGGCGCGTGTCGCTGAGCCACTTGACCGAGAAGGCCGCGTTGGGCACCTGGTAACGGGCCTCTTCCGTGAGCGTCGCGTCGGGGTGGACGCGCAGGATCGTCAAGCGCTCGAACGGAGAGAGCGCCGTCACATGGGTCACCGCGAGGAACTCGCCGCTGGGGCTGATGTCGATCGAGTAGGCGTTCTCGCCGCCCTTGGTCGGCTCGCCGGGGTTGCGGCTGTCGGTGATGAACTGGTCGACCTTCACCGGACGCCCGTCGGGGTCGAAGGTGTATGAGGTGACCGAGCCTTCCAGGTTGCCGTTGTTGGCGACGAATACGGCTGGGATTTGCGACTGGGCCGAGGCCAGACCGGCTGCAGCCGATAGCAGCACGGCTGGGATTGCGCGAGCGATTCGCATGCGTGTACCTTCTTTCTCTCTGTGCGGCGGCGGCACGGGGGGTTCGGTGCTTGTGCCCCGTCTTGCACATTGTCTCGCGCCCGCGGGTCCGAGGCAAGCCCCATCCGCCGGATCAGGGGGTTATTCGGTCCAATCCGATTCGTGGCTGCGGTTCCGGACACGAAAAACCCCCGCCCGAAAGGGCGGGGGCTCGAAGTAGTAGAAGTCTCTGGCTCGTTCAGCAGCCGGCGGCGAAGGCGGTCAGGAAGGCGAAGAAGTCGTCGGCGTCGATCACGCCGTCGTTGTTGAAGTCGGCGCGGGAGTCGCCGGCGGCGAAGAGCTGAAGGAAGAGGAAGAAGTCGTCGGCGTCAACCACGCCGTCGCCGTTGAGGTCCGGCGGGCAAGCGGGCGCGTCGCCGACCTCGTAGCCGATGGCGCCGGAGAAGGTTCTTGGGCTGAACGAACTGCCGCTGAAGGGGTTGCTGCCGGTGCGCGAGGTGTCGCTGAAGATCGAGATGGTGTCGTTGGTCCAGTCGACCTGGGGCGGGTTCGACGAGGTTCCGTTGTAGCGGATGCCGCCGCCGTCGCTGACGCAGTGGATGTAGACGGCCTTGGTCTGGCCGGCCGCGACCTCGATCGCGTCGCTCAGGCGGAGCCGTGAGAATCTTCCTGCGCCGAGCCTGACGGACGGGACGGTGTCGTGGAGCGTCCAGCCCGCGGGGTCGCCGATGAAGTCCTGGTACTCACCGTCACGGGTCCAGACCTCGACCTCGACGACCGAGCCGACTGCCCCGGAGTAGGAGACATCGAAGGAGAGGACATCGAGCGGCTGTGACGAGGCGGTGAAGTTCATGTAGACGCCGCCGCTGCCGTTGTTGGCGACATCGGTTCCGATCGCGGCGTCGCCGGGGATTGGCCTTGCGACTGCGGCGTAGCTGTTGAAGATGGCGCTGGAGCCGGTGGGGGCGCCCGGGCCGGCGGTGCCGGACCAGACCGAACCGGCATCGGTCGCCTCGCCGACAGGAGTCGAGGCCGGATCGGAGGCCATCCAGTCCATGCGGTCTGACCCGTCGGCCTTGTAGGCGACGACCCAGTAGGTCTCGCCCCCTTCCAGCACGAAGGGCACATTGGTCGCGAAAGTGTGCGTCGCGATGCCGGTACCGAGCGACGGGTTGCTGAAGGTCAGGAGTTCGTTGCCGGGCACGCCGCCGTCGTCGTCGAAGAGGCGGACCTGCGGCGTGACATCGGAACCGAAGACATTCAGGCGGAGCTTGACGCCCTCGAGCAGGTAGTTCTCGTCTGCGGGCATCGTGAAGCCCATGCCCTTGATGCGTCCGTTGCCGAGCGTGACGGTCGCGTTATCGTCGTTGCCGGGAAGATTCGAGATCAGGCCCTCGTCCATCACCCGGTAGCCGAGGCTGCCGTTGAAGACGCGGTCGTTGAAGACGCTGCCGCTGAACGGGGTGTTGCTGGCCGATCCGGCGGCGATGAACATGTCGGAGTTGCTGTAGAACTGGTTCTCGCCGTCGCCGTTTGTGTAGCGGTGGGCGACGCCGTCGAGCACGACCGCGACGCCGTAGGTCTGGTCGGGGTCGAGCACGAAGTCGTCGTGCAGGACGATCCGTGTCGGCTCGTCGGTGCCGAATGCGAGGCCTCTGCCCTCGCCGACCTTGGTCCACACCGACGCGTTGCCCTGGTTTCCCTCGGCGGTGCCGGGCGTGATGTAGATCTCGACATCGAACTCGGTCGAGCGGTCCGCGTTGGTGTTCAGCTCGATGGTGCGGACATGGATGGGGTAGGAGTTGACGCCGACATCGAAGTAGACGGCGCCGCCCGAGCTGCCTCCGTTGTTGCTGTCAAACAGCGTGGCGAGCCCCGAGAGCGGCTGCTGCCGGATGTTGGTGCCCTGTGGGCTGTTCAGGTAGCCCTGGATGGTCGACTGGTCGATGGCGGTGCCCGCGTTGGAGCCGCCGGTCGAGTTGCAGCCGCCGTGGGTGTGGATGCCGATGGCGTTGCCGGTGTTCTCGAAGATAACGGGGGAGCCGGAGTTGCCTCCGGTGGTGTCGGGACGGTAGCGGAGCGTGGTGCTGGTGCGCTGGACGAGCGGGCCGACATGGGTTTTCTGTGCCGTGCTCCACTGCTGCGGGATCTGGGGGTGCGAGCCGCTGCGGACCCCGTGCCCGGTGACGCGGATCGGCTGGTTGTTGGCGGACCCTGGGGGATCGGCGAGCGTAAAGGCGGCGCCCTGGGCGTCGCGGGGCGCAAGGCCGGTGTTCGAGTTCACATGGGACTGGAAGGTCGCGGCGTCGTTGCCGACACCGCCGGAGCCGGTCGACTGGATCGAGCCGGCCTCGACCGGGTACTGGTACTCGGGGCGGGGTGCTCGGAAGTTGCCGCTCGAGGTCGAGAGCGGAACATTGAAGAACATCACCGCGCTGGTGTTGCTGTTGGAGATGCAGTGCCCGGCGGTGAGGAAGCGGTTGGCGCTGTTGTCGTGATCGATGAGCCAGGCGGTGCAGCCGCTGGACAGGCGCGCGACTCGCTGGTCGTAGGACAGGTCGCGGTCGTCCTGCCCGTCGCAGATCGACTCGGTCAGGTCGGGGCTGCCGGCCTCGACCTGCGACATCACGAAGCGGTTGGGCCCGGTGTCGGGGTGGGCCCAGAGCTCGATGTAGACCGTGTCGCCGTTGAAGTAGGCCGACGACATGCTCCAGTTCTCGACATGCTCGGCGTCGAGGCGCTGCCAGGCGCCGTCTTCGATCGAGTAGATCATCAGGTACGAGCCGTCGACACCGGGCGTCCCCGCCAGCTCGACATCGTCGAAGTACAGCCGCAGCCAGCTCGCGTCGGGGATGAAGACCTCGGTCGAGAAGACCGGCGCGAGCTCGCCCGTGTCGTTGAAGACATCGCCCGAGTTCACCGGCGCGGGCGCCGTGAAGCTCTGCAGCGGATCGACCTGGGCGGCGGCGGCCAGCGGCAACGCGGCCGAAGCCGCGATCACGAGTGCGTAATGGCGACAAGACATCAAGATTCCTCCTCTGGGAACAAACTACTGACGACCCGACAGCGATGCGGGCCCATCCCCACCGCGGAAACCTTAACACATTCTCACATGGACGCCACCGATCAGACGCTGAAAACCCCGACGATTCAGCGCTCCCGGACCCGATTCTGCGGCAAAGAAAACGGCCCGGTGCGCAAGTCGCACCGGGCCGAAACATTCTCGGACGCCCTCGCCGGGATCGCGCGTTCAACAGTGCGATCCGTCGGGAATGGGCATCAACAGCCCGCGGCGAAGGCGGACAGGAAGGCGAAGAAGTCGTCGGCGTCGATCACGCCGTCGTTGTTGAAGTCGGCGCGAGAATCGCCCGCTGCGAACAAGCTCAGGAAGAGGAAGAAGTCGTCGGCGTCGACCACGCCGTCGCCGTTCATGTCCGGCGGGCAGGTCGGGATCGTGCCGCCGGGGACATAGTGGATGAGGCCGGAGAAGGTGCGGGGCGTGAAGCGTCCGCCTCCGAAGGGGGTATCGCCCGTGCGAGCCACATCGCTGAAGAGCTCGAGTTGGTTGTCGCTCCACTCGGTGACGGGCGGGTTGGCGCCGGTGCCGTTGTAGCGGATGCCGCCGCCGGCGCTGACGGCCTGAAGGTAGACGGCGCGTGTCTGGTTGTGCGGGATCACGATCGGGTTGGTGAGCACGAGAGGCGAGAAGGTGTCGGAGCCCTGTCGCGTGCCCTGGACGGTCTGGGTGAGCGTCCAGCCGTTGGCGCTCCCGTCGTTGCCGACATAGGTGCCGTTGCGGGTCCAGACCTCGACATCGACAGTCGTGCCGACCGTTCCGGTGAAGGCGACATCGAAGCGGTTGATGGTGATGTTCTGGGTCTTGCCTCGGAGGTTCATGAAGACGCCGCCGCTGCCGTTGTTGGGCTCTGCCGTGCCGAGCAGGCCTGTGACGGTGTAGTTGATCACGCCCGCGAAGGTGCGTGGAGAGAACTCTGTGCCTGCGAACGGGGTGGTCCCGGTCTGGGCGGTATCGCTGAAGAGGGTCAGGTGCTCGTTGGTCCAGGTCGTTTGCGGCGGGTTGAGGCCGGTGCCCGTGTAGCGGATGCCGGCGCCGGTGGTGGTGCTGTGCATGTAGATCGACCGCGTCTGGCCGGGCTGGACGATGATGGGGCTGTTGAGGTTGATCGTCGAGAGCTCCGCGGTGCCCTGGCGCACGACGGAGACGGTCTGGGCGGCCGACCAGCCCGAGGAACTGCCGGTGAACCCTGCATAGTCGCCGTTGCGGACGCGGACCTGGACCTGCGCGTCGGCGCCGGTGCCTGTGACGAAGGTCTCGAAGCTGTCGATCTCGATCCGATTGTCACCCGCGGTGACGGTCATGAAGACACCGCCGCTTCCGTTGTTCGACGGAGCGGTGACCAGCGTGCCGAAGGGCGAGACGGGCGAGGCGAAGACGGCGTAGGTGTTGAAGAAGCTGCTGGTGTCTGAGGACGAGGGCGGGTTTGGCGCGGTCGTCGAGAAGAGCGCGCCGGCGTGCTGGCCGTTGCCGGTGGGGATAATGCCCGGGTTGTTGGCCATCCAGCTGAAATCGCCGGAACCGGTGTTGTCAACGACGAGCCAGTAGGTATCGCCCGAGGTCAGCGTCACGCCCGACGACGAGGGGACGAAGCTGTAGTTCCCCTTTCCGGAGGTCAGCGCGGGCGCGACGAGCGTCGCCACGAGCGAGCCGGGCCCGCCGCTGCTGTCGGTGTAGATCCGGGCGCGGGCGGTTGCGCCCGCGGTGATGTTGTCGATGCGCAGGACGACCCGGTCGAGCCTGTGGTCGGTCAGGGCCTGGGGCATGGTGAAGCCCATGGCCTTGATGTTGGCGCCGCTCATGAAGGTCGAGGTGCCGTCGTTGCCGAACATGTTGCTGACGACTGCGCCGTCGGCGGCCTGGTAGATCAGCGAGCCGTTGAAGACGCGCGGGCTGAACACGCCGCCGGAGAAGGGGACATTGGTCGCGCCGTTGCCCGTGATGGTCATCTCGGCGCTGGTGTAGACCTCGTTGCTGCCGTCGCCGTTGGTGTAGTCGTGGGCGATGTTGTCGGTGACGATCGCGACGCCGTAGGAGGTGTTCGCGTTCAGCGTGAAGGACTGGCTGAGGATGACGCGCGTGCGGTTGTTCTGGCCCATGGCGATGCCCGAGCCCTGGCCGACGAGCGTCCACGCCGATGCGCTGGTTTCCTTGCCGACCGATGTGTCCGTCGTGATGTACACGCTGACTTCGAACTCGGTGGAGAGCGCCGCGCCGGTGTTCAACTCCAGGCCGCGGACATGCAGCGGGACGCCGCGGACATCGACATCGAAGTAGACGGCGCCTCCGGCGCTGCCGCCGTTGTTGCGGGCGAAGAGCGTCGAGGAACTGCCGAGCGGGTTCTGCTCGATGTTGGTGCCCAGCGGGTTGGCGAGCATGTTGACCAGCGAGGAGTGGTCGCGTGCGGTGCCGCCGTTGGCGCCGCCGGTCGCGTTGCACCCGCCGTGGGTGTGGATGCCGATGGCGCTGCCGGTCGCCTCGAGGATGACGGGCGATCCGGAGTTGCCGCCGGTGGTGTCGGGGCGGTAACGCAGGGTGGTGCTGGACCGGTCTGTCAGCGGGCCGGTGTGCGTCTTCTGGGCCGTGCTCCACTCCGGCGGGATCTGCGGGTGGTTCGAGTCGCGCAGGCCGTGCCCGGTGACGCGCACCGTCTGGTTGTTCGCCGAGCCGGGCGGGTTGGCGAGGTTGAACGCGCCGCCCTGGGCGTCGCGCGGGGCCAGGCCCGTGTTCGAGTTGACATTGGTCTGGAAGAGCGCCATGTCGTTGCCCAGACCGCTGTTGATCGACTGGATCGAGCCCGCCTGGATCGGGTACTGGTACTCCGGCGCCGGGGCGCGGAAGCCGCCGCCCGAGGTCGACAGCGGCACATTGAAGTGCATGATCGCCGTCGTGTTGCCGGCGCTGATGCAGTGCCCGGCGGTCAGGAACCGGTTGGCGCTGTTGCCGTGGTTGATCAGCCACGCTGTGCAGCCCGTTGACATGCGGGCCACCCGCTGGTCGTAGGAGAGGATTCGGTCGTCGGCGCCGTCGCAGATCGACTCGGCCGGGGCCGGGTCGCCCGCCTCGACCTCGGTAATGACGACACGGTTCTCGCCCGTGTCGGCGTACGCCCACAATTCGAGGTAGACCGCGTCGCCGTTAAACACGGCCGAGGTCATGTTCCAGTTCTGGACATGCTCAGCGTCGAGCCGCTGCCAGTGACCGTCCTCCAGCGAATGGATCATCAGGTACGACCCGTCCTCGCCGGGCGTGCCCGAGAGCAGCACCTCGTCGAAGTACAGCCGCAGCCAGCCCGCCCCCGGGACGGTGATCTCGGTCGAGTACACCGGGAACGCGTCCCCGATCTGATTGGACACCGCTCCAGAGTCCACCGCCGCCGGAGCGCGGAAGCTCGGGATCGGGTCCACCTGCGCAGCCGCTGTCAGCGGCATAGCACAAGTCGCGGCCATCGCAAGGCCGCAGAGTCGACGCAACATGGCATTCCTCCTCTGAAAAAGGAAACTTCTCCTCACGATTCCCCCACCGGCCGCACAGTCGCGGCCGCCCTCAGATCTCCCAGACTACCGCGGGGCAACCTAGTGCGAAACGGAAGTTGCAGCACCAAAACAAAAAAATCCGCACCAACAAACATCACTCAAACCCATACCGTTCTCGGCCCATCCAAAGCTGTCAAAAAATACAGACGGGCCGCCGAAACGGCCCGCCAGGGTTTGAACTCTGACTACTTGCCGATCCGGATATCCGCCGGTCAGCACCCCTGCGCGAAGAGACCGAGGTAGTCGAAGAAGTCGTCGGCGTCGATGACACCGTCGCCGTTGATGTCCGCGATCGGGTCGCCGTCGGCGAAGAGCTGCAGGAAGAGGAAGAAGTCGTCGGCGTCGACCACGCCGTCGGCGTTGAGATCAGCCGGGCAACCGGGCACGGGCGAGGCGTAGATCGCGTAGCCGTTGATGAACGAGCTGGTGTCCGAAGCGCTCGGCGGGTTCGGCCCGGTGCTGCCCGACCAGAGCGAGCCGGCGTGCGTGGCCAGCCCAGAGGGGATCTGCGGCGGGTCGCTGGCCGTCCAGTGCATCGCGTCGTTGCCGTTGGAGTACACCACCAGCCAATAGGTCTCGCCGCCCTCGAGCAGGATGGGTGACTGGGGCGTGAATGTGTGGGTGCTGATGCCGGTGGAGATCACGGGGTTTTCCAGCGTGCCCAGCGACTGCCCCGGTGCGCCGCCCGCGTCGTCGAAGATCCGGACGAACGGGGTGTTGGCGGTCCCGTCGAACTCGAGGCGGATCTCCGCGTCTTCGAACTCGTAGTCGTCGCCCGCGGGCATCGTGAAGCCCATCGCCTTGATGCGACCCGAGCGGAGGTTGCTCGAACGCGAGGCGTCGTTGCCCGGCAGGTTGCCGATCAGCCAGTCGGGCGGGGGCTCGTAGCAGAGCGTGCCGTTGAAGACCCGCGGCCCGAAGACGCTTCCCGAGAAGGCGCCGTTGGTCGCCCAGCCGGCGGTGAGGGTCAGGTCGTCGTTGCTGTACTGCTCGTTGGTTCCGTCGCCGTTGGTGTAGCGGTGCGACGCCCCGTCGAGCACGATCGCCAGCCCGTACGAGCTGTTGGCGTCGAGGGCGAAGGGTGTGTCGAGCACCACGCGCGTCGGGCTGTCCTCACCGGTCGCCAGGCCCCAGCCCTCGCCCACGAGGGTCCACTGGCTCGGGTCGGTCTGGCGGCCCTCGGCGCTCCCGTCGGTTCGGTACACGCTGACGCCGAACTCGGTCGAACGCTCAGAGCCCGTGTTCAGCTCGATCGTGCGCACAAAGACCGGCGCCGAGGCGATCTGCACATCGAAGTAGACCGCCCCGCCCGGATCGCCCCCGTTGTTGCTCGCGAAGGTCGTCGCGATGCAATCCAGCGGGACATACGGGACGCTGAACCCCTGCGGGTTGGCCAGATACCCCTGCAGCGTCGGGTGCTCGATGGCCGAGCCCGCGTTCGCCCCGCCCGTCGAGTTGCACCCGCCGTGCGTGTGGATCGCGATGGCCTGGCCCGTCGCCTCGAGGATGACCGGCGAACCGGAGTTGCCCCCAGTCGTATCGGGCCGGTAGCGGAGCCAGGTCGCGCCGCGCGAGGTGAGCGGGCCTGTGTGCGTCTTCTGCGTGCGGCTCCACTCCTCGGGGATCTGCGGGAAGTTCGCGTCGCGTCGCCCGAACCCAGTCACGCGCACTTCCTGGTTGTTCGCCGGCGGGGCCGCGGCGGCGAGCTCGAACGCCGCGCCCTGCGCCGCGCGCGGCGCCAGACCCGTGTTCGAGTTCACATGCACCTGGAAGGTCGCGACATCGTTGCCCACACCCCCGCTGCCGTTGCTCTGGATCGAGTCGTCCTGCACCGGGTACTGGTACTCCGGCGGCGGGGCGCGGAACGCGCCCGACGAACTCGACAGCGGCACATTGAAAAAGACCACCCGCCCCGTCGAGTTGTTGGCGATGCAGTGGCCGGCGGTCAGCATCCGGTTGGCGCTGCCGTCGTGATCGATCAGCCACGAGGTGCACCCGTTGGAGAGCCTTGCGACACGCGGGTCGTAGGCCAGATCGCGGTCGTCCTGCCCGTCGCAGATCGATCGGATCGCCGGCCCGTCCTCCTCGCCAGCCTCTGCCTCGCGCACGACCAGACGGTTCGGGCCGGTCTCGGGATACGCCCAGAGCTCGATGTACACCGAATCGCCGTTGAAGTACGCCGAGCTCATGCCCCAGTTCTGCACATGCACGCCGTCGAGACGCTGCACCGCGCCGTCTTCCAGCGAATGGATCTTCAGGAACGAGCCGTCGATCCCGGGCGTGCCCGCAAGCTCCGCCTCGTCGAAGAACAGGCGCAGCCAGACGGCGTCGGGCACGAAGACCTCGGCCGAGAACACCACCTCCGGCGCCCCGCCCAGCCCCGAGTGCGTCACGACGCCCGAGTCCACCGCGACCGGCGCAAAGCGGCTCGGCAGCGGGTCCATCTGGGCCGAGGCCGAAGCCGTCAACCCGGCGCACGCGATTAGTGCGAAACGCAAAGCTCGTCGTGGATGCACCGCTATCTCCTTGACAGGACAGTGAGTCTCAATGCCGCCCCACGCGTCAAAGCATACAGGAATCCGCGCCCGAGCCCAACCCCTCGCGCCGAGGGTCGCCCCCGCACAAGGCGCACCGCCCGAAGGATCGGACCGACGCGAGCGATCCCCGGGCCAATCCCGCGGGGCGGGGCGTCTCAAGGCCGATTTTCAGAGACCGATATCCGGTCCCCGCCTCAGCAGCCGTCCGCGAACAGGCCGAGGAACCCGAAGAAGTCGTCCGCGTCGATCACGCCGTCGCCGTTGATGTCCGCGGCGGGATCCCCGTCGGCGAAGAGCTGGAGGAAGAGGAAGAAATCGTCGGCGTCGACCACGCCGTCGCCGTTGAGGTCGGCGGGGCAGGGGTCGAGGCAGGCGTCTGGGCAGAGGGTGCCCGCGCCGGCCCATGTGCCGCCGAAGCCGAGGCACTGCGCCTCGGTCAGGTCGTCGGCGCACCCGCCGGCGGGGTTGCAGCAGGCGCCGCGGGGGACGGGGCAGTTGACCTCTTCGCACTTCACGCCGTCGCCCTGGTAGGTCCCGCCGACCGCGTCGCAATCCTGCTGGAAGTCCGTCGCGCAGCTCCCGTCGAGATAGCAGCACGCGCCGACGCCCGGCTGGCAATCGATCCGCTGCCAGTTGGCGCGCATCACCCAGTCGCCGCTGGGGCGGCATAGCCCCGCCAGCAGGTTCCCGAAGGTCGTCCAGCCCCCGTTGGGCGGGCAACCGAACGGCCCGCAGTCCAGCGCGAACAACCAGTTGCCCTGGAGCGACGACAGCCCGTCGGTGTCAACGACCGGGAAGGCGTTCTGGCTCGAAGACGGGGCGACCAGGCACGGGTTCGACGATGGCTGGTGGTGCGCGTCGATCCGGAACCCGATCGTGAACGACTGTGTGTTCCGCGTGTCGAGGATCACAATCTGCTCGGGGTCGTTGGGGTCGACCTGCAGCTGCAGGTTCACCGCCGCCGTCCCCGGGCCGAGGCGGATGTGCGGCAGGATCACATCGTCGGAACTGAACTCGTAGGTCGCCGGCCCGCCGGGAGGACCGTCCCAGACCAGGATGCTCCACTCGGTGATCGTCTGCACCGTCGCGCTGCTCGTGGCGACGATCACCTCGATTTGGTTGATCTTGATCGGGAAGTCCGCGGCGGTGAGCTGGTACCTCGCCGCGGCGATCTCGCCCTGCGCGAACCCGGCCTGCACGAGGAACTGCCCGCTGCCGGAGAAGCTCGCGCTGGTATAGCTGCCGATCCGGTCGCACCCGTTGCTCTCGATCGGTCCGGGGCTGGAGATGAGCTGCCCCATCGTCGTGAACGCGAGCGTCGGCACATCGTTCAGCTCAACAGGAATCTCGATCGCGCCACGGGGCTCGGGGTCGGGCGAGGCGACGGCCGACGCCCCGAACACCGCGAGCGCGGCAACAACGGAGCAAAGACGCGGCCCCTTGGCGGCCACGCGACGAACAGAACGAGCTCTATCTCGGGACATACGCACAGACTCCAACCCGCCCCAACGGACTCGCGATTGTCCCACAGACACCCGCGCCGACGCAAGCGCTATCTCGCAAAAGCCCCGCCTGTCAGCCCACGGTCATCGTCTCGCCCGGCTCCAGGGCCCGCACCTGCACGCCCTCGGGGCGGAACGCGGTGATGTCCTGGGCGAGCATGGGCCAGGTCTTGTAATGCACGGGAACGGCGATTTTCGGACGCACCAGCTCCGCCGCACGCTTGCCCAGTTCCGGCCCCATCGTGAAGCGGTCGCCGACGGGCACGAACGCGACCTCGGGCTTGTACAGCTCGCCGATGAGTTTCATGTCGCTGAAGAGCGCCGTGTCGCCCATGTGGTAGAAGGTCACGCCCCCGATGTTCACCACCGCCCCGCAGGGCATGCCCATGTACCGGCCCTTGAAGCTCGACGAGTGGAAGGCCTGCGTGAACGCGACGAACCCGAACGGCGCTTTGATCTTGCCGCCGGGGTTGCCCGGCTCGCACTTCTCGTGCCCCTCTTCCTGCGCGTACCCGCAGATCTCGTAGGCCGCGTACAGCGTCGCGTTGTTCTTCTTGCAGATCGGCACGGCGTCGGACATGTGGTCTTCGTGCCCGTGGGTGAGGACCACCGCGTCGCACCCGAGCTCCTCGGCCTTCATCGTCGCGACCGGGTTGTCATTGAGGAACGGATCGATCGCCACGCGCGAGCCCCCGCCCTCGAGCAGCACGCCGGAGTGGCCGAGAAAAGTCACCTTGACGGACATGGTGTCGCCTCCTTCTTGCCTTCAGCCCCGGCGCACCCGGGGCCTTGGACACTGTACCACCCCGCGCAGAAAAACGCCCCCATAGCAAGCCGGGGGCGTTCGATCATCGCTGAAATGCGCACAAACCTGTGCGGTGCGCCGCTTACGCGTTGATGACGCGACCCTCCGAGGCGAGCGCCGCCTCGCGCACGCTCTCGTGCATCGTCGGGTGCGCGTGCACCGTGACGATCAGCTCCTCGGTCGTCGCCTCGAGGCGGCGCGCCAGGCTCAGCTCGGCGATCAGCTCCGTCGCCTGGTCGCCCATGATGTGCGCGCCCAGGATCTCGCCCCGCGGCAGCCCCCGGATGATCTTCACGAACCCGTCGGTGTGGTTCGCCGCGATCGCCTTGCCCAGCGCCGTGAACGGGTACTTGCCGACCTCGTAGTCCTCGCCCTTCTTCAGGCCCTTTTCCTTCAGCGCCCGCTCGGTGTAGCCCACCGAGGCGACCTGCGGGTGGCAGTAGGTGCACCCGGGGATCACCGAGTAGTCCAGCGGGATCGGCTCGTGGTCGAGCTTCTTGTCCTTCCACGCGATCCGCTCGACGCAGAGCATCGCCTCCTCGCTGGCGACATGCGCCAGCCAGGGCGGGCCGATCACATCGCCCACGGCGTACACGCCTTCGAGGCTGGTCTTGTAGTCCAGCGTTCCCTGGTCGAGCTCGCCGGGCTTGTAGTCGGTCTGGATGTGGTCCTTGACGGTCTTGAGTCCGAGCGACTCGTCGAACAGCCCGTCGTAGCGCCCCTTGACGCCGATGGCCAGGAGCACGCGGTCGGCCTCGAGCGTCTCGCTCTTGCTCTCGTCGGGCTTGCCGTCCTTGACGGGCGAGATCGTGACCTTCACGCCGTTCTTGGTCTTCTCGACGCCGGTGGTCATGAAACCGAGCTTGAAGTTCATGCCCTGCTTCTTGTAGACCTTTTCGATGGCCTTGCAGACCTCGTCGTCCTCGACGGGCAGGACGCGGTCGATCATCTCGACGACGGTGACCTCGGTCCCGAATTGCTTGTAGAAGTAGCCGAACTCCATGCCGATGGCGCCGGCGCCGACGACGATGAGCTTCTTGGGCATCTCTTTGTTGTACATCGCCTCGCGGGCGCCCCAGATCCGGTCGCCGTCGAACTTGGCGAAGGGCAGGTCGCGCGCCACAGAGCCGGTGGCGACGAGGACATACTTGCCCGTCAGCGTCTCGCGGGGCTTGTCGGCCGGCTTCGCCGGAGCGCTCGTCAGCTCTTCCTGCACCTTGCAGTCGTAGACCTCGACCTTGCAGGGCTTGCCGCCCTTGGCGGCCTGGACCACCTTCGCCGAGCCGACGATGTGGTCGATCTTGTTCTTCTTCATCAGGTACTCAACGCCCTTGTTGAGTTTGCCCGCGACCTCGCGGCTGCGCCCGATGACCTGGTCCCAGTCGAAACCGACCTCGCCCTTGATCTTCAGGCCCCAGAGCTCCTTCTCGTGGAGCTTCTCCATCAGCTCGGCGTTGGAGAGCAGCGCCTTGGAGGGGATGCAGCCCCAGTTGAGGCAGACGCCCCCGAGCTTGGCCCGCTCGACGATGGCGACCTTGTAGCCCAGCTGGGCGGCCCGGATCGCGCCGACATAGCCGGCCGGGCCCCCGCCGATGACGATCATGTCGTAGTTCTTCTCAGCCACGCTTCTGGCTCCTGGATCGGGTTGCGGGTCTCTGTTGCCGAACCCGGGCCTGACGCCCGGGCCGCGACTATAGGAGGAGGCCCTGCGCGACGGCCCGGGGAGCCTGCGGCCCATCCGCTCGGCGCAGCACCGCCCGAGTACCGATCGCAGGCACCCGGACCGCTCTACGCCTCAACACACCGACCGACCCCGCTGCGCGACGACCCGTCGGCGAAGCTGCGCGCCGCCCGAGAGAGCCGACACGATCGATGCGACGCGCCGCCGATAATCATCGAGCGCATCGGCGCGGATGTGCGCACGCGCATCGCCCGATCGCAGCTCACGCGTTGTCAGCCGCGGTCCAACCCCGACACGCACGAATCTTGTCCCGAACATGATCGCGTGGGCGAACGCCGCAATTTCTAGGTGAAAACGCTGACACCAACATTGACGCAACAGAGTATTTTCACTATGTTGAACCTCCCACCAACCCTGTGAAAAGGTCAACACCATCCCGTTGAACCCACTGAAGCCCAAGCTTGGCGCTCGGGCGGCTATGTCGTTTTTGTTCACCCCCGGAGGAAACACAGAGATGTCACACACCACACGCAGATTGACGCGAGCCGTTGCCGCTGGCGCGGTCCTGGCCGCCGCGGCGGGCACCACGCTCGCCACAGACAACCTGATCGGGTTCAACTGGACGACCTCCTCGTCCACAACGCCCGACCCGCTGAACTGGAACCGGATCTCGTCGGCCGACGGCACGCTGTTCAATGTCCTCGACGACACCGGCGTGTCGACCCCGGTGGGGATCAACTTCGGCGGCGGCGCCTCGGGCGGCTTCGTCTACCTCTCCACCTCGACGCTCGACGCCGACGCCGTGCCCCAGCACAGCTACGACCTCTCGGGCATGACCGGCTACGGCTTCCGTTCCAACGGCGAGTTTTTCGTCGAGATCACCGGCCTCGACGCCAACACCCCCTACGAGTACTGGTTCGTCGCCTACCGCACCACGAGCGCCATCGATCAGGCCGTCAGCGTCAGCGATGGCGACACCATCAACGCGTTCACCTTCCCCCAGTCCAAGCCCTCGGGCACCGCCCGCTTCGTCATCAACGACCAACTGTCCAACGACACGCAGGTCTGGGACGACCTCTCCTTCGAGACCACCAGCAGCTCGACGGGCACGATCACCTTCAACTGGGAGGGCGTCACACAGACCACCGTCATCGGCGCCCTCGCCGTCCGGCGCGCCGTCCCGCCCGAGCCCTTCGATGTCCGCATCCTCGGTTCGGCCAACCCCAGCGACATCGGCATCAACGACAACACCACGCTCACCTTCAATGTCGTCAACCCCAGCCCCGCCGATGTCACCGGCGTCGTCGTCGACATCGAGCTCCCCGCCGGCCTCGACTATGTCTCCGACGACCGCAGCGGCACGCTCGTCGGCAATGTCCTGACCGCCAGCCTCGGCGACCTGATCGCCGGCGACACCACCACCATCAATGTCGTCGCCAACGCCTCGGCGCCCGGGGACTTCCTCGTCACCGGCGAGGTCGACATCAACGAGGTCGACCCCAACCTCGACAACAACATCGTCATGGTCCCAGTCGGCGTCGGCGAGACAGATCTCGGCGTCGCCATGACCGCCGACGCCAACCCCGTCGTGATCGACGGGAACGGCGAGGTCAACTTCACCATCGACTACGAGAACTTCGGCCCCGTCGGCGCCGCCGATGTCCAGGTCGTCTTCACCGCGCCGCCTGAGCTCAACATCACCGGGACCTCCGCCGGCACGATCGTCGGCAGCACCGTCACGCTCGATCTCGCCTCCTTCCCTGCCTTCAACACCGGGTCGTTCACGGTCAACACCACCGCGACGGCCCCCAACACCAACGCCGTCGCCAGCGTCGAGATCAGCCACGCCGGCCCCGACCCCGACCCCTCCAACGACACCGCCGAGATCTCGCTGCTGATCGTCCAGAGCGCCGCGGACTTCCCCGCCATCGACACCATCTTCACCAATGTCGAGTCGCTCGATAACTCCAATGTCCCCGGACGCCCGGGCTTCAAGTTCCGCAACACCGCTACGGGCACGCTGACCACCGCGTTCAGCCGGCCTTACGCCAGCCCCAACGGCGACCTCTGGATCCTCCGCGCCGAGGCCGACGCCGACCTCGCCCAGCGCCAGCTCATCCTCGTCGGCGCCGAGACGCAGGGCACCACCGTCCTCCAGCGCGGCGACCTCGACCCCGCCCAGCCCCCCTTCGGCTTCAACGCCATCGGCATCATCGACGAGGCGATGTCTATCAACGACAGCGGCAGTTGGGTCGCAAGAACACGCGACGACGACTCGCCCACCCAGCACTTCATCCTGAAGTTCGACTCCCCGACCGCCGAGTTCTCCAAGCCCGCCAAGACCGGCGACCCCGTCCCCGGCATCCCGGGCGCAGAGTACGGCAATGTGATGAACTCCGCCAACATCACCAACACCGGCGAGGTCGGCCTCATCGCCACGAGCCTCGACGGCGTGCCCACCAGCGAGAACGCCGCCGTCATCTTCGGTAACCAGGTCCTCGCCCAGCAGGGCGTCACCGCCCCGAACGCCAACCCCGATCTCATGATCGACGCCTCCAACACATGGAACTTCCCCACCTCCAACACCTTCGAGGTCAGCGGCGACGGCTCGAGCTACATCTTCAGAAGCACGATCAACAACTCGGCGACCAGCGAGAACAGCGTCACGGCCGTGAACAACGAGGCCGTCCTCCGCCAGGGCTTCGACATCCCCGGCGACACCATCCTCAACAGCAGCGCCAACACCCCCAACAACCAGGTCATGAACGGCAACGGCGACTGGATGGTCCGCGGGCCCGTCGCCTCCGGCGACCGCTATGTCGTCTTCAACGGCGAGGTCGTCGCATGGACCGGCGGCCCCACAGGCCTGCCAGACAACTCCACATGGGGCGGCTTCACCCAGACCTTCCGCGCCATGGCCAGCAACGCCAACGGCGACTTCGTCATCGGCGGACAGACCGACGACGCCGACCCCAGCCGCAACGAGTTCTTCGTCCTCTACTGCGCCAACGGCAGCGTCGTCGAGCTCATGCGTGCCGGCGACCCCGTCGACCTCTCGGGCAACGGCCAGTTCGACAACTCTGCCTTCCTCGACCAGTGGCAGAACGACCGCGTCTTCATGAACAACACCCATGTCTACTTCGTCGCCCAGGTCCGCGACACCTTCGACGGCAGCAACCGCTTCGGACAGGGCTTCTTCAGAGTCGAACTCCCTGACTGCGGCGATCCGCCCTGCCCCGCCGACCTCAACGGCGACGGCGTCGTCGATGCAGACGACTTCTTCCTCTTCCTCCAGTGGTTCGCCGACGCCGACCCCCGCGCCGACATCAACAACGACGGCGTGATCGACGCCGACGACTTCTTCGATTACCTCTCGCTCTTCGCCGCCGGCTGCTGATCCACGCCTGACTTGTTGCAAACAAACTTCGATCGCCGCCGCCGGGGCCCCCTCCGGCGGCGGCGTTTTTCTTTCCCTCGTGGCCGATCCCGTCCCGATGCTCCGCAAACCTCTTGACACGACCGCGCCGGTCTGTACATTGAACATCATCGTGGGTGGAGTGGGTTGAACGCCCGTCGTGGGGTTGCCGCTTCATCCTTCCAGGGAGTCGACGCCGTCCGGCGGTGTGCCGGCGCGGCGGGTCTGTTTCTTGTTCACACCGGCGCGATCGGTGTGCGCACAGTTGTTCAGATCAACAGTTCGGAGGATCGAAGATGATGTTCAAAGCGAAGAAGATTGTTCTGACAGCCGCGGCGGCCGGCGCATGCCTCACCACCGCAGCACTCGGGCAAACCCTGACCACCGCCCCATCGAACAACGGCAGCGGCGGCGTCTACATGGACCTGACCGCCCTCAACCAGAACCTTCGGATCACACAGTTCGATGTCGAGTACACCGGCACCACCGGCTCGCCCGTCGATGTCGAGGTCTGGGTCCGCTCGGGCAGCTATGTCGGCTTCGAGAACGACCCCTCTGCGTGGACCCTCCACGAGACCGTCCCGGGCGTGCGCCAAGGGACAGCCGTCCCCTCACCCCTCATCCTCAACGAGCCTGTCGAGCTCCCCGTTGGTGAGGTCACCGGCGTCTACATCCACTGCATCACTTCCGGCGGCGGCATCCGCTACAACGGCACCGGCGCGAACCCGCCCCAGACCTTCTGGAGCAACGCAGACATCAGCCTCTTCGGCGATATCGCACGCACCGGCAACACGCCCTTCGGCGGCAGCATCTTCACCCCGCGTGTCTTCGCCGGCACCATCTACTACGAGCCCTCCGGCCCCGCCGACCCCTTCGACATCCGCATGAGCGCCAGCGTCGACAACGACCGCATCGCCATCGACGAAAACGCCACCATCACATACCTCGTCCGCAACCCCAGCGAAGAGAATGTCACCGGCGTCACGGTCACCGTCGACATCCCCACCGGCATGAGCTATGTCTCCGACGACCGCGGCGGCAGCGTCTCGGCCGGCACCTTCACCGCCAACCTCGGCGACCTCAACGCCGGCGACGACACCACCCTCAACCTCACCCTCAAGGGCGACGCCGCCGACCTCTACACCATCACAGGCGATGCCGCAGCCAACGAGCCCGACCCCAACCCGGGCAACAACTCCGCCTCCGTCGAGGTCCGCGTCATCGACGCCACCCTCCGCGTCCTGCTCACCGGCGCCGCCGGTACGGGCGCGGGCACCGGCGACTTCCTCGATGTCCAGGACAAGCTCCTCGACACCGGCGAGTTCCTCGCCGTCGACGCCCACAACGCGAGCACAGCGGGCACACTGCCCACGCTCTCCCAGCTCCAGCAGTACGACGCCGTCATGGTCTGGTCCAACGGCACCTACATCAGCGACATCGACCTCGGCAACCTGCTGGCCGACTATGTCGACGCCGGCGGCGCCGTGGTCTGCGCCGTCTTCGAGACCTCCACCACCACCGTCGGACGCTCGCTCCTCGGACGCTGGGCCGACGAGAACTACTGGATCATCCAGCAGCGCTCCGGCAACACCTCCGGTTTCGCCTCCCTCGGCACCATCCTCGACCCCACCCACCCGACCGTCCAGGGCGTCAACTCGCTGACCGCCAGCTCCGCCTTCAGGCCGAGCACCACCATGCTCGTCCCCGGCGGCCAGACCATCGCCACCTGGGACGACGGCATCCCCCTCATCGCCGTCAACGACGCCATGCCCGGACGCGTCGACCTTGGCATGTACCCGCCGTCCTCAGACGCCAGCGCTTCGTGGTGGCAGGTCGGCACCGACGGCGATGTCATCATGGCCAACGCACTCAAGTACGCCGCCAGCGGCGGCGCGCCCACGTGCCGGCCCGACATCAACGGCGACGGCGTCGTCGACGCGGACGACTTCTTCGAGTTCCTGAGCCTCTTCGCCGCCGGCGACCCCAGGGCTGACTTCAACAACGACGGCGTCATCGACGCCGACGACTTCTTCCTCTTCCTCAACGAGTTCGCCGCCGGCTGCTGAGCCGCACTCTTCGCTGAACCCGAGCGGCGCACACACCGCTCACTCCGCCCCCGCCGGCGCACCCCGGCGGGGGCGTTTTCTTTCCGGTTCTATCCACGCCCGAGATTTCTTCGTTGACACACCCGTCGTCGGGTCTGTAGGCTCCACCTCACCAGCCCGCATCCCTTCCGCTCGGCCGCGTCGGCCGACGGAGGACATTCTGTTCAACCGTGTTGGAAAGAGAAGAGAGGTTCCAAACCATGCCCCGTAAGTCCACCAGCGCCCTGTTCGCCGCCGCCCTCGCCGCGGGCCTCGCCCTTCCCGCTTCGGCCACCACCGGCTACACAGTGCTGCTCACCGGCGCTCCCTCGACCGCCGACCCCACGCCCCAGTTCCTCGATGTGCAGACCTACCTGATGGCCACCAACCGCTTCGTCGCCGTCGATTTCCACAACGCGGGCACGAACGGCTCCACGCCCACGCTCGCCCAGCTCCAGCAGTACGACGCCGTCCTCGTCTGGAGCAACGGCACCTACGCCAGCGACATCGACCTCGGCAATGTCCTCGCCGATTATGTCGACCAGGGCGGCGGCGTCGTCACCGCCGTCTTCAGCACCAGCACCACCACCAACGGACGCTCGCTCGCCGGACGCTGGGACGCCGAACAGTACTGGATCATCGAACCCCGCGGCGGCAACACCTCCGGCTTCGCCGCCCTGGGAACCATCCTCGAACCCGGCCACCCCACCGTCGCCAATGTCGCAACGCTCTCGGCGACCAGCGCCTTCCGCCCCACCACCTTCAACCTCGGCCCGGGCGGACGCATGATCGCCACCTGGGACGACGGCCGACCCCTCATCACCGTCAGCGATACGAGGCCCGGACGCGTCGACCTCGGCCTCTACCCCCTCTCCACCGTCACCTCGACGAACAGTTGGTCCGCAGCAACCACAGACGGTGACACCATCTTTGCAAACGCCCTCATCTACGCCGCGGACTCCGCCGGCGGAACCTGCCGCCCCGACCTCAACGGCGACGGCGTCGTCGACGCCGACGACTTCTTCGAGTTCCTGAGCCTCTTCGCCGCCGGCGACCTCAGAGCCGACTTCAACAACGACGGCGTCATCGACGCGGACGACTTCTTCCTCTTCCTCAACGAGTTCGCCGCCGGCTGCTGAGCCGCCGACACACAACCAAACTCCCTCAACACCCCCGCCGGCCATGCCGCGGGGGTGTCTTTATCGGTCGATTGTGCCGGGAGCACTCCCCAAGTATCCTCTTGAGCATCAGGCAACTCAGACGGGACGAGCCGCGGAGAACAACGCCGATGCGCGCCCGTCAGACCACCAACTCGCTGCTGCTTTGCACCCTTATCGCTTGCCTCGCGCTGCTCACGCCCGCAGCGACTGCAACGCCCGCCGGATGGATCGGCCAAGGCGACAACCGCACGCCCTGGTACGACATCACCGCAGACCGGCCCGGCCCCACCGTGCTCATCGTCGGAGGCGTCCACGGCAACGAACCCGCCGGAGCCGAAGCCGCCGATCAGATCCGCCATTGGCCCATCGCCAAGGGCCGCCTCGTGGTGATCCCCCGCGCCGCCCCCAACGCCCTGCAAGCCGAAACCCGGCGCATGCCCGGCAAGCCCCGCGCCGAGGGCGACCTCAACCGCAACTTCCCACGCACCGGCTCCGACAACGACGAGCTCACAACCGTCGGCCCCACCGCCGAAGCCCTCTGGGCGTTTGTCACAGAACTCAAGCCCGACTGGATCCTCGACCTCCACGAAGGCTTCGACTTTCACGCCAGAAACTCCAACTCCGTCGGCTCGAGCGTCATCCACCCGAGCGACCGCGGCACCGCCCCCTACGCAAAGGCCATGCTCGACGCCGTCAACGCCGAGGTCGACGACGAAGAGAAGATCTTCCAGAACCTCGGGCGCAACGGCCCGATCAACGGCAGCCTCGCCCGCGCGACCATCTTCCACCTCGGCGCCAAGGGCGCGATCCTCGAAACAACATGGCGCGACCAGCCCATGCCCCTCCGCGTCCGCCAGCACCGCCTCATGGTCCACGCCCTGCTCACAGAGCTCGGCATGGCCGCGAGCCATCCGCACACCGTCTTTCCCGATTTCAACCACGCAGACAACAACGCCGAAGGCGAAGCCCAACGCCCCATCCGCGTCGCCCTCTACCACGACTCGGGCGCGGGCGACAGCGGCGTCCGCAACCTCTCACGCATCGTCGAGGCCATGCCCGACGCGAAGCTCCGCATCGTCAACGCCGCGGATATCCGCGGCGGCGCGCTCCTCCGCGCCGATGTCGTCATCTTCACCGGAGGCCGAGGCGGCGCGCAGGGCACGGCCCTCGGCGACGAAGGTCGAGCCGCCGTGCGGTCTCTCGTTGACAACGGCGGCGGATACCTCGGCATCTGCGCCGGCGCCTACCTCGCCACATGCCGCCTCGATCAATACCTCCGGATCATGAACTCCTACCACATCCAGCCCTGGCGGACCGGCAGCGGCCAGGTCACCGTCGAACTCACCCCCGAAGGCCGCGAACTCTTCGGCGACCTCCCCCCCACCGCGATGCGCTACGCCAACGGCCCGCTGCTCGGACACGAAGAAGGACGCACACCCGGCCCAGACCTCGGCTTGACCCTGCCCGAGATCCGAACCCTCGCCACCTTCAAGGTTCCCGTCGAGAAGAACGACAAGCCCCAAGACCACATGATCGGCAAGCCCGCCATCGCCGCGGCCGACTACGGCAGCGGCCGCGTCCTGATCATCAGCCCCCACCCCGAATCCAACCCCGACCTCGACTGGATGCTCCAACGCTCCATCCGCTGGACCGTCCGCCGACACGAGGCGCCCCAGCCCGAAGACAGGCAAGACGAGGCCGAAGCCGTGCAGGCCGTCTCCAGCCGCAAAGCCTCGCCCCGCAGGCGAGAGGTACATACCATGCGTTGATTGCGTAGTCAAACTGAACGGCGGGACTTTGCGGGACAGTTGATATTTGGGGATTTAATTCTCTAGTATAAGTCGATAGTTCGGTATTTTGACGCATTGAGTCAAAATCCAATCCTTCGAGCGGGACGCATGGAAGCACTTCAACAAGTAGCAAACTGGATCCAACAAGGCGAGTCCGAGATTCTCGAACTCAAGAAGTCCACTTCAAGTCAGAAACAGGCTGTTAAAACTCTGTGCGCGATGCTAAACACTCGGGGCGGAAAGGTCGTATTTGGTGTAGAACCGAATGGAAGCATCGTCGGTGAGATAGTCAGCGACAAAACTATTGAACAGCTTTCGAATCACATTCGAGAGATTGATCCGCCAGCCATCCCTAGTATTGATCGTATCCCGATTGGTGATGGGCGAACTGTACTCGTAGTTTCCGTGTCACGGGGACAGTCCTGTCCGTATACATACAAAAGACAGGCGTTCTCAAGAGTGGGCAACACCACTGTTGAGTTGTCGCAAGCTCAGTACAATGAAATTCTCTTGGAACGACTTCACAGTGAACGCAGGTGGGAGAATCAACCAGCCGAAGGTTGGCAAGTTCGCGATCTAGACCCAGAGGAAATCCAACGAACGATCGACGAATCGGTCAACCGAGGTCGGCAAGACGATCCAGGAACGAGGGATCCGGAAGCTGTTCTCAAGGGTCTCGGGCTCATCAGAAACGGTCGCCTGTTACGAGCGGCGCCTGTATTGTTCGGAAAACAAAGCATAATCGAGCAGAGATTGCCGCAATGCCTCCTCCGTGTCGCAAGGTTCCGTGGGGTCGACAAGACAGAGTTTGTCGATAACCGACAGTTTGTCGGCAATTCGTTCCGACTTCTTCGATCGGCAGACCGATTTCTGCGGGACCATCTTCCTGTATCAGGGAGAGTTGTTCCAAATCTATTTGAACGAAGGGACGATCCGCTTTATCCTCCCATCGCTCTTCGTGAGGCGCTTGCAAATGCGATCTGTCACCGAGACTATAGTATTGGCGCCGGCTCGGTTGCCATCGCTATATTTGACGACCGACTCGAAATTACTTCTTCAGGAGAGCTTCATTTTGGCATTAAGGTTGAAGATCTCTTTCGCGATCATGAATCGCTTCCTTGGAACCCACTGATTGCAAATGTCTTTTACAGACGCGGCATAGTCGAGAGGTGGGGAAGGGGAACAATTGTCATGGCTGAGTTACTCCTCAAGGCTGGGCTCCCCAAGCCGGAGATCGAGAATGCCGGCGGAAGAGTTACCGTGCGTTTCCGCCCCGGCAACTTCGGCCTGCCAGCAGGAATCCAGCAGACGCTGTCAAAGGGCCAGCACGAACTACTCGCATTTGTCGAGGCACGAGGTGAGGTCGCCCTTCGTCACCTGAAGCAAGCCCTACCGGGGCGGCCAGAGTGGGAGATCAAGCAGGATTTATCGGGCCTAAAGCAACTTGGTTTGCTACAGACAAGAGGAAGAGGCAGGGGTGCAGTCTGGTACCGGTCAAAATAAGAACAAACGCACCGCCAATTCTCCTCCAATTCACTCCAATTGCCCCTCCAATTCACCCCGATCCGAGCCTCTCTACCATCCATCCAGTGACCAAGAGCTCGCCAAAGCCCCGCTTCCAAGACGCCTCACCCGCCTACCCCGCGGCCATGGAGAAGCTCATCGCCGAGCTCAACCGCCTCCCCGGCATCGGCCGACGCTCCGCTGAACGCCTCGCCTTCCACCTCCTCAAGGCCGAAACGCCCGAGGCCCTCGCCCTCGCCGACGCCGTCGCCGAGGTGAAGCGCTCCGTCAAGCACTGCCCCGTCTGCTACAACCTCTCTGAGGAAGGCCTCTGCCGCGTCTGCGCAGACGCCCAGCGCGACCGCTCGACCGTCCTCGTCGTCGAGCAGCCCCGAGACCTCATCGCCATCGAGCAGACCTCCATGTACCGCGGGCTGTACCACGTCCTCATGGGCCGCCTCAGCCCCCTCGACGGCATCGGCCCCGGCGAGCTCACCGTCGCCCCACTCCTCGCACGCATCGACAACCCCCAAAAGCACCAGCCCGGCGCCGAGCCCGTCCGCGAGATCGTCCTCGGCCTCGGCCCCAACACCGAGGGCGACGGCACTTCCCTCTACCTCGCCGAAGCCCTCAAGGCCCGACCTGTCAGCGTCACCCGCCTCGCCCGAGGCCTGCCCACCGGCTCCTCCCTCGAACACGCCAACAAGGCCGTCCTCGCCGACGCCATCCAGGGACGACGCTCGATGGAGCAGTGAGCCGCACTCCAAACATAATCCAACTTTTTATCTAGGTCGCTCAAAAATCTGTTGAACCAAGGCCAATCGCCGATATACTTGCCAAAGCCCTGATGACTGCGAATTCCCGCGTTGCACGCGGGCGTCGACCTTCGGGTCATAGCAGTCACGGGGCTTTTTTCTTGGTCAGACTATTGTCCCTCTCCGCTTTTCGCGGCACAAACAGCCAGTGCCGGTAAGGGTGTCTCCATCTGTCTTCTGGTGCAACAGTACCTGTGTTGACACCGATATTGAAGTTCGGGTAAAGCTGCCGAATACGCTGATTGATATGCTTGTAAACTCTCTCCTTGGCACGAGTCCGCTTGCCTCGCCGATTACTTCCATGCGGCTTGTCTTTGTGTCTGTCATTCAAACGAAAAGCCATTGCGCCCAAAACAAGGTCTGTGCATTGAGCCAAAGGATGGCGTCTAGAATCAATCTCTTCAATCCAATCGCGGTTGAAAATGACATTCTTTCGCCGGAACATCTCCTGGAAATGAAGACTTTCTATATAATTCTTGAACTCGAGAACTTCGAGATCTCTCGCGGGCATTCTGTCTAGCCGGAGATGAACTTCAGTGGATCTGTACCCTTCGGCACAATACTCGATACCGAATGACCATTTTATAAATTGATAGTATAGTTTTTGGTAACTCTTGCCATCTTGATCTCGGATGACATCTCTGTTTTGAGTAAACATTATTCGCATCTTGAGCCGTTCAGCCTCGATGGCGTCAAACAACCAGTCAACTACTTCGATGTACCGCTCCTCCAAGGAAACATTGATTGATGACCACTTAACTTCTCCGGTCAGTCCAATCTGTTGGAACAAGGCCTTTGCTTCTGCATCGAGTACTTGACTCGCTGCCGCCTGAGCTACAACGCCTCCAAAGAAGTTGGAGTAGTACCGGCCGCTCCTGACCGACTCGTCGCAGTACAGGATCAGTTTTTGCTTTGACTGGTCCACGCACACAGCGTACTACCATGGCCCTCACAGGTCTACTTTGGCGCGCTCTTTGCAGACACCCCGCCCCGATCAGCGATAATCCTTCGTGGAGTCCGTACCCGGGCGGCACGGCCATCGCCTCGCCGCCCGACAGGGCAGGAGGCCCGGCCGCCGATGCGTTTCGACACCAGCCAGTCCATGAAGCTCGGCCAGCAGATGAAGCTGGCCCCGAGGATGATCCAGTCCATGGAGATCCTCCAGATGCCCCTGGCCGAGCTCCAGGAACGCATCGAGCAGGAGCTCGAATCCAACATCGCCCTCGAGCTCGACGCCCAGCCCGACATCCGCCTCGACTCCCCTCACGACCAGAGCCACGACCAGCCCGACGACCAGCCCGCACGCGAGGACGGCACCCCTGACAGCCGCGCCGAAGAAGACGCCTTCAGCCGCCTGGACGACTATGTCCACGACAACCCCGACGCGGCCGACAACGACTTCTCGCCCCCCTCACGCCACGACGAGTTCGACCGCCCGCGCTCGACCCGCCTGGAAGGCGAGCCCGACGCCAAGAGCGAGGCGATGGCCAACGCCCCCGCACGCTCCGAGCCCCTCGCCGAGCAGCTCCTGCGCCAGTGGTCGCTCGCCGAGGTCGACAGCCGCACGCGGGAGCTCGGCGCGTACCTGATCGAAAAGCTCGAAGACGACGGCTACCTCCGCACCCCGCTCGAAGACCTCGCCAAAGACGCCCCGCGCCACCTCGGCTCGCCCTCGGCCCGCGACCTCGAACGCGCGCTCGTCGCCATGCAGTTCTTCCTCGAGCCCGCCGGCATCGGCGCGCGCGACGCACGCGAGTGCCTCCTCCTCCAGATCGACGCCCTCGAAGACGACGAGACCTGGGACGAAGACACCGACGAATCCGGCGTCGACGAAAAGACCAAAATCCTCCACGCCGCGAGAACGCTCGTCGAAGACCACCTCGACGACCTGATGAACAACCGCCTGCCGAAGATCGCCGAGAAGAGCGGCCTCGGCCTCGAACGCATCAAGCAGGCCCTCCAGCTCCTGCGCCGCCTCAGCCTCGCCCCCGCGCGCCGCCTCGTCGCCGAAGACAACCGCCCCATCACGCCCGACGCCATCGTCGAGTACGACCAGGACAACGACCGCTACATCGCCTACCTCAACGACCGGCGCCTGCCCAACCTCCAGATCAACCGCGAGTACGCGCTCCTCTCCCGCGACCGCACCGTCGAGAAGAAAGACCGCGACTTCATCAAAACCAACCTCTCCAACGCCCAGTGGCTGATCGACGCCGTCGAGCAGCGCCGCTCGACGCTGCTGCGCGTGATCAATGTCGTCCTCGACGCCCAGCGCGACTACTTCGACTACGGACCCCAGGCCCTCAAGCCCCTGCCCATGACGCAGGTCGCCGAGCAGCTCGGCGTCCATGTCGCCACCGTCAGCCGCGCCGTCTCCGGCAAGCACCTCATGACGCCCCGCGGCGTCGTCCCACTCCGCTCCTTCTTCACCGGCGGCATGCAGACCGACGACGGCGAAGACCTCAGCTACGACGCCGTCAAAGCCGCACTCAAAGAAGTCATCGACGCCGAAGACAAAAAGAAACCCCTCTCCGACGACGCCCTCGTCAAAGAACTCAAGTCCCGCGGCATCGAGATCGCCAGACGAACCGTCGCCAAATACCGCTCACAACTCGGCATCCCCACGGCAAGACTCCGAAAGAGTTTTTGAACGGGGCGCAGGGTGCACGGTCTTCCGGCGACAACACAAACGCCGCAGACCTGTGGCACTGGCGGCTCGCCCGCCAGTGTCCTCCTGTCAAAGCCAACCACCCCCTTGACGCCGATCCCTGAGCAAAGCGAAGGGTCGGGTCCGAACCAACACAAAGCCACCGCTACCCAAAGCGACTACCGCGCCTCCTGCGCAAACAACCCCAACCACTGGCGGACATGCCGCCAGCGCCACAGGTCCAACAGCCATCCCCTCTACCCCCGCCGCCGTCTCGCCCGCCTCCGGCCCGCAAAGCGGGCGCCCCCACGCCCCACACCCAACGCCCCACACCCCTCAAAAAAACAACCGCGGCCGACCCGAAGGCCGGCCGCGGTCTCACTGACATTGCACGACGCGATCAGCCGCAGCAACCGCCGCCCGAGCAGCAGCCCGCCGCGCAGCAGCCGTCATCGCAGCAGGTCTTGTCGATGCAGCACGACGCGCCGGCCGCGCAGTCGCACGCCGCGCACCCACAGTCGACACAGCACTCGCACGCCGCCGGGGCCATCGCCGCCTTGGGCGTGCTCTGGGTCGCGGCCGCGCCGATCGCCAGAACCGCAAAGAGCGCCGCGACGGGCGCACCGATCAGAAAAGCCTTCTTACTCATGATGAAAATCTCCGAAAGAGGTGTCTCGTTGTGATTGGCCGCAACGCAACGCGCGCAGCGGCGACCGTCAGATCACAACGGCCCCTTTCGGAGGCGGCGGGCTCGGCTTCAGCGACCGCCCGCGCAAGGCCAGCGCATCGAACGACGCGCCGGCATACATTCCCGGCTCAGCGAACGCCTCGCCCTCGCCCGAGGCCTGCTTCACGCTCTTGACAAACAGACAGATGCACCCCTCGCACGACCGCTCGCACCCGTCGCCCGGACACTCCGTCGGCTCCTCGCCCGGCTCGTGCCCGCAACCCCGATGCATCGCCTCGCAATCCGAGACCACCAGCGGCGCCGGCGTCCCGCAGCACGACTCATCCTCGCCGCCGCAACCCGCCCGCACCGGCGCCCACGAGAGCACCAGCCCGAACATCAGCAGCACCGAGATGAACTCGCGGCAAGCAGTCATCGTTTCCCCAAGGATCGGCACGCGCACCGACCATACAGCATGCCGATCCAAACCCGACCCGTCAAGGTCTATTCCAGAGAAAGTCATCGTTCCTGAGCACACCCCAGCCCTGTCACACCAGCACCACCCACCACGGCCCGAGAGCCGCCACACTCGGGATTATCGAGCCGCGTATGGGGTCCATGCCTCTTGCGATCCGATCAAAATACGATTATATAGATCGGGCCGACGAGGAGCTCTAGAGATGCACAAAGCATGAACCCCCACGAGCATCTGTACTGCGAGTGCGGATACGATCTCTCCGGCATCGGAGAGGTCGCCCGCTGCCCTGAGTGCGGCAAGCCCTGCAATGCCGTCGAGCCCCTCACTTCGCGCCGGATCTGGCTCATCCCCGGATGCCTGCTGGGCATCGCGATCTCCCGGTCGGGATGGATCGCCGGGTCGTTCTTCCGCTACGAGGAAGACTCGGGCTACGCCGGCTCAGCATCGGATGTGTTCTGGAGTTCCCTCGCCATCACCGGGCTTGTCGTCTACGCCCTGTGCGCATCGACCCTGATCTTCAAGGCCTTCAAGGGGGTTCCGGTCCGCTTGTTCGCCGTGGCCGCAGCGTTGGTGTGGATGCTCGCCGCAGCACTCGCCAACCGCGCCTATTCAGTGCCCATCGAGCCGTACGGCCCGATGTCCGGCGCCATCCTTGCCGCTTCCACCCTCGCCGAAACCGCGCTCTTCACCCTCGTGGTCATCGCGATCTCCAGGCTGATCCAGATCCGCTTCGGAAAGCTCGTCGCCTCCCGAGTCAGGGATCTCGGTCTCATCGCCGCCCTACTCATGCTCGCCAAACTCGTCGCCCTGCCGTCGACCTTTGCTCCAGACGCCGTATGGACGGAGCACCGCTGGCTCATCGGCCTGTCCGGTCTGCTGTATTTCTTGTTCCTGGTGGCCTACACCGTGTTTTGGATCACATCCGTCTTCTACGCGGTCATCCCGCACAAACCAAGGCCCGAGTAACCGTGATGCAACCGCTGCTCCGATCGATGCTCCTCACAACGGCGGTCATCCCGGCCTCGCTCTTCTTTCTCTCTCAGATCGAGCACACAGCCCCTCCGACCGCCAGCGACATCGCAGTCTGCTCGCTCATCGTTGCGGCTTCGGCCCTCGCCTGTTTCGACGCGCGGAGCGCGGCAAGAAGTTCTGGCGGGAGATTCCCGCTCTTTTCTGCCGCAACTGCGTTGCACACAATGCAGCTGTATCTCAACATCGAAACATGGCTCGGACCGCTCCGCCCGCCGCTGGCGGCGACAGATCTTGTCATCGCCTTGTTCCTTCTCGTGATCGGGCTGTACTTCACCGGTGTCGCACGCCATGTTGCGGCTCTCACCAAGGCGAGGCGGCCGATCACCGCCAGAAGAGCCAAAGACCTCTCGATCTGGCTGATGGTTCCCGCGATCGCGATCGCCGGAACAGTACTGCTCGGCACCGGCCCGTGGCCGGTACTCTCGGTCGATCAATACAACTTCATCGCGATACCGTTCGTCTTTGTGTTTGTCTGTGCGTTGTTGCTGCTTTTTGTGCTGGTATCGCGCGCCGCCGTGCATCAACGAGCCAACGACTAAGCGCAAAGCCTACTCGTTCATCGCCCCAACCCCCGAAAACCCCGACGCCCGCTCGAACGCCCCCGCAGCCCGCAGCAGCCCCGCCTCGTCGAACGCACGCCCCACAAGCTGCACGCCCACCGGCAGCTTCGTCCCGCCAACATCCGCCAGCCCGCACGGCAGACCGATCGCCGGCAGCCCCGCCAGGTTCACCCCCACCGTGTAGATGTCCTGCAGATACTCCGAAACAGGGTCGTCGCCCTTCTCCCCGATCGGGTACGCGGGCGTCGGGCTCGTCGGCATCAGCAGCACATCGCACGACGCGCCGCGACCGTCCGTCCCCGGGCCCAGCGCCGCGTCGTAGTCTTCCTTGATCCGCCGACGCACCTTCAACGCCGTGTTGTAATACGCCTCGTAATACCCCGACGACAGCGCGTAGGTCCCAAGCATGATCCGGCGCTGCACCTCCGGCCCGAACCCCTCGCTGCGGCTGCGCACATACAACGCCTCAAGCCCCTCCCCCGCCGCCAACTCCGCACGACGCCCGTAACGCACCCCGTCGAAACGCGCAAGGTTCGAGCTCGCCTCCGCCGGCGCCACGATGTAGTACGCCGCGACCGCGTGCTCCGCGTGCGGCAAGTCCACATCCACAACCTCCGCGCCCATCGAGCGGAACACGCTCTTCGCCCGCTCCATCGCCCCGTCAACGCCCGGATCGTTCTTCGCGGTCGCCCACGCGCGCACCACGCCCACGCGCAGTTTCGAGGGCGTCTCCCTCGCCGCGGCAACATAATCGTGCAGAGGCCGCGTCGAACTCGTCGCGTCGCGCGGGTCTTCGCCCGCCATCACGCCCAGCACAAGCGCCGCGTCTTCGACCGTCCGCGTCAGCGGCCCGATCTGATCGAGACTCGACGCGAACGCGACAAGCCCGTAGCGAGACACGCGCCCGTAGGTCGGCTTCAGCCCCACCACCCCGCACATCCCCGCCGGCTGACGGATCGAGCCGCCCGTATCCGAACCCAGCGCGACCGGAACCATCCCCGCAGCCACCGCCGCGGCAGAACCACCGCTCGACCCCCCCGCCACGCGCGTCGGATCCCACGGATTCTTCGTCGCTCCGTAGACCGAGTGCTCGGTGCCCGAGCCCATGCCGAACTCGTCCATGTTCGTCTTGCCGACCACGATCGCGCCCGCCGCCTCCAGCCGCTCGATCACCGTCGCGTCGAACGGCGAGCGGTACCCCTCCAGGATGCGGCTGCCGCAGGTCGTTTTGCCCACGCGCGTGCAGATGTTGTCCTTCACCGCGATCGGCGTCCCGGCAAGTGGCAGGTTCTCACCAGCGCGGACGCGCTCGTCGACAGCCGCGGCCCGCGCCGACGCTTCCTCCCCGTACACCTCAACAAACGCGTTGCTCGTGTCGTTGCGCGACTCGATCCGCGCGAGCGCCTCGGCGACCTGTTCCCGTGCGCTCTTCACGCCGACCCCCCCGACTCGATCACCTTCGGCACGCGCACGAACGGCCCCATCGTCTCGGGCGCGATCTTCAGAAACGCCTCGCGGTCGAGCGCCGAAGCGGGCTCGTCCTCGGCCAGCCGGTTCACCTCGTCGTCGGGGTGCGTCATCGGACGAACGCCCTCGACATCCACCGACTTGAGCCCATCCATGTACGCGAGCACCGCCCCGAGCTTCTCGGCGATCGCCGGGGCGTCGCCCTCGGCGATCTCAAGACGGCTCAGCCTCGCGACCTTCATCACCTCATCGGGCCCGATCTGTGGTGTCTCTGGCATGCATGGATGGTATGGAAACCCGCGCCCCCGCGTGGGCCGAGGCTTGGTTCAGGGTGTTGGAGACCGAAGACAACCCGCGGCCGAAGGCCGCTTCCTCCCCCAACTCACTTCACCTTCACGACCTTCTGCTCGAGCTCTTCCAGCAACGCGCTGAGCTGCTGGTCCGTCGTCGCCTTGCCCTCGATGGTCTTGATCGCGTGGATCACCGTCGTGTGGTCGCGCCCGCCGAAAAACCCGCCGATCTCTTCCAGCGAGTGGCGCGTGTGGCGCCGGGCCAGGTACATCCCGATCTGGCGGGGCTGGGCGATCGAGCGCGGCTTGCGCTTGCCCTGCAGGTCCGTCAGACGCACATTGAAAAAGTCCGCCACCGTCTCGGCGATGAGCTGGATCGTCGGCCCGCTCCCGCCCGAGCGGGACTCGCCCCCGATCACCTCGATCGCGAGCTCGACATCGACCGGCCGGGCCTCGACCATCGCCGCGATCTGCAGCTTCGTGACGGCGCCCTCGAGCTCGCGGATGTTCCGCGTCACCCGCGTCGCGACATGGCACGCCGCGTCGTCAGGCAGCACCAGCCCGCGCTGGCGCGCCTTGCTCTTGACGATCGCGATACGCGTATCAAGGTCCGGCGCCTCGACCTGCGTCACCAGCCCGCACTTGAACCGGCTCACCACCCGGTCCTCCAGCGACGGGATCTCCTCCGGCGGCGCGTCCGAGCTCAGCACGATCTGCTTGTTCGCCTGGTACAGCGTGTTGAAGGTATGGAAAAACTCCTCCTGCGAACGCTCGCGCGACGCCAGGAAGTGGATGTCGTCGAGCACCAGCACATCCACATCGCGGAACCAGTGCCGGAACTGCGCCATCTGGTTCGCCCGGATCGCCTCGGTGAAGTAGGTCACGAAGCTCTCGCACGACAGGTAGTGGATCACCGCGTCCGGGTTGTTCCGGCGGATCGTCAGGCACACCGCCTGCAACAGGTGCGTCTTGCCAAGGCCCACATCCCCGTGGATGAACAGCGGGTTGTACGAGCTGCCCGGCTGCTCGGCCACCGCCATCGCCGCGGCGTGCGCGTACCGGTTGCTCGGACCCACCACGAAGCTCGAAAAGTCGTAGTCCGGATTGATCGCCAGCGTGTCGGGAGGCACCAGCTCGCTCGCCGTCGACTGCGCTCCGCTCGGAACCGAACCGTTGACTTTCGATCGATGGGTCAGCATTCCGGCGCCCTCCTCCGGACCCGCGATCGACTCGTCAGGGCCGGCAAAGCGGATGCCCAGCAGATGCCCGGTCACGCTCTGCAGCGCCTCACGGAACACATCTCCGCAGGAACGACGAAGGTACTCCTTGTGAACCGTCGAGTGCGCCCGCAGATGCATCACACCCGCGTGAATCCCCAACGGCTCGATCTCGTCGAACCACTGGCGGCAAACCGTCGGGTGCTGGGTACGCAGATACCCCAGCATCCCTTCCCACACATCGCGGTCGGGGTCGCTCATCGAACGCTTTCTTCGCTGCAAAAAACGGGCTGTCCGAACGGTTCACCACGCCGCACAAACACGACGCCTCGGACGCTTTCCACCAACGCCCGCTCGCCGCTTCTCGGCAGGGGAAAACCTAATCGGCAACGCCCTCCGTGTCAACCAATCTCCGACGATTCTCCAAGACCGTCACACCAGAACCCGCGCAACGACGCGCCAGGCCCGGTCTCAACCGCTCGCCGCCGCACGCTCCGCCTCACGGAGCTGATCCTCGTAACGGGCCCTGTTCGTCCGGTGGTCCATCAGCAGGTGCACCCGACCGAGATCACCCTCCCCCAACACCTCCTCCAGACGCTGGCGGGCATACCCGATGTTTGTTCTGCGGCTGATATGATTCAGCACCAGGTGCTCGCACCGCAGCACACGCAGCCACTCCGCGATGTCGTCGACATGCAGGTGCATCCCGATCTTCGCCCGACCCTTGTGCTCCGGCTCGAAGAAGGTGCACTCGCTGACCACCACCTTCGCACGCAGCACATCGTCACGCAGCAGCCAGGGGCCCGGCAGCGTGTCGCCGATGTACGCCACCAGCGGGATCTCTAGCGTCCGCGTGATCTCCGTCCCGCGCTCCTTCAGCTCACGCAGCTTCTCCTGAGGAAGACCCGCAAACTCGTCCTTCAGCTTGCTCCGACGCTCGTACAGCACATACCCCATCGACGGCGCCGTGTGCTCGGTGTGAAACCCGCGCATGTACACCGTGTTCTTGACCATCAGCTCCTGCTCGTGCTCCAACGCCACGAGTTCGTACGGCGTCTGCTGACGCTCCAGCCGATGGAACCCCTCCATCATCGCCCGGATATCGCCCGCCATCCGCTCGTCGCACACGATCGTCCCCGTCCCCATCCCCTGAAAACGACGCTGCGAGGCGTAGTACGCCAGCCCGCCCACATGGTCCATGTGCCCGTGCGACACCGCCACGAACTTGCTCGCCAGCATCGCACGAGGGCACGAGCCCATGTCGAAACAGACATCAAGCTCCGGCACCTGGATGCAGGTCACCTCACCCGCCACCGAGATCCCCTGCACCCGGTACGGCGGCAGGTACAAAAAACCAAGACTCCCCTCACGCGGCGGCGGCTTGGGCAACATCCGGCAAATCCTCCAGAGGCCGGGCTCTCGCCCGACCGGAATCAACGCACAAGGCGGAACTCCCGCCAGCCCCCACTGTAGCCAACACCCCCCACCCCGCAACACCTCCCCGACAAACCCGGGCGCCCTGTGGCACTGGCGGCTTGCCCGCCAGTGTCTACTCCTTCTACCCCCCTCCTCTGCTCTCCTGCTCGCCTTTCGACCCTCGCCTGCTCTCGCCCGGCAAAGCCGGGCGCCCCCTCTGCGCGCCTGCTCGCCTGCTCCACCATCTCGCCCGGCGCAGCCGGGCGTCTATCCTCGCTCACAGTGAACGACCTCCAAAAAGACGAGCCAACGGCCCACGAGCCCGCCGACGCCCCGCAGGCCGACACCCACGACGACGACCGCTCCATGGCCCAGCGCCTCGGGCCCGTCGCCGTCCTCGGCGCCATCGCCCTCTTCTTCCCCGCCGCCGGCGGCTTCCTCCTCCTGATCTACCTCAACTCGATCGGCACCTGGCTCAACAGCCTCGAAACCCTCGGCTACTTCGTCTATGTCGGGGGCTTCATCCTCTTCGCCGGCCTCGCCCTCCTGCCAACCTACGCCCAAGCCGTCCTCGCGGGGTGGGCTTTCGGCTTTCCCGTCGGCCTCGCCCTCGCTCTCTGCGGCTTCGCCGGCGCCGCCACCCTCGGCTACTGCATCGCCCGCCCCGCAGCCGGCGACCGCGTCACCGGCATCATCAACGAGAAGCCCCGCTGGAAGGCCGTCCACGACGCCCTCGTCGGCGCCGGACGCCTCAAGACCTTCGCGATCGTCACCCTCGTCCGCCTGCCCCCCAACTCACCCTTCGCCCTGACCAACCTCGTCCTCGCTTCGGTCAAGGTCCCTCTGCCCATCTATGTCGCGGGCACCGCCATCGGCATGCTCCCGCGGACCGCCGCCGTCATCTACCTCGCCTCCATGATCGAGGGCGAGCTCACCCGCGAAGCCGTCGACGGCACCCGGAACACCAACGCCATCATCGCCGGCGTCCTGGTCACACTCTTTGTTGTGCTGGTGATCGGATCGATCGCCAATCGCGCGATCCGGCGCGTGACCTCCGGAAGCAACGCCCCTGTTCAGGGCAACGACGAAATCGGGTCTGTATAACACCCTCCCATATCAGGTTGGGGTGCTCTCCCCAATGTGTCCGATATGACGCCGGACACCGTCCGAGAATCCGAACATCCACGCACGCCCGACCTGGCGCAATCCATGTGCGGCAACTGTGGATAACTCGGCGCGACCGCTCGGTTCAGATGGCGCAAACCCCGCGCAGAACCCGCCGACAAGACCCCAAAGCGCCAAACCGACGGCCGACACCCCCCGACTGCGCCAGCCCCGCGCCAGGAACACCCACAGCAAGCCGTCGCGCAAACCCCGTGTTTTCAAGCACTTACGGGCGGTCGCCCGGGTTGTCCACATCGCGCCAGCCCATCTGACTATGAAGAACCCAGTTCTCTCTCTTCATGAAAGGGAGAGATACCTCGGCAACCCCACGCTGGGGCGCAACCCGACCCCCAGCCGCACCGCCAACGAAGATCCGTTCAACAGACCGTTGTGGACAACTGGTGGGCTTCGGGTTTCACCGCTGGCACTTCGGGCAGTAGACCGTTGTTCGTTGAGCCAGCAGAATCTGCGCGAGCTCACCCCCGCACCGGACACATCCGTGACCCCCGCGCCCGTACACCCGGTGGAGCGTCTGGGCCGTCCCGGCGATACCCCCGGCGTCGAGGTAGTCGCGGATCGACGAGCCCCCCGCCTCGATCGCCGCACTGAGAATCCGCCCGATCGCCGCGGCCAGCCGGTTCGCCTCGGTTGCTGTCAGCGACCCGCCCAGCCGCCCAGGGGCGATCCCCGACTCGAACAGCGCCTCGTCGGCGTAGATGTTGCCGACGCCGGCGATGACGCGCTGGTCGAGCAGAGCCGCCTTGATCGCTCGGGCGGTGCCGCGCAGCCGCTGGGTGAGCACCGGTCCGGTGACATCCAGCGCGTCCGGCCCGAGCCCGCGCCAGTGCTCGCTCAGAGCTTCGGCCGACCCGATGGCTCGCAGCCCTCCGAAGCGTCTGGGATCCCGGAAGAGCAATCGTCCGCCGCCCCCGAGCTTCATCGCCGCGTGGATGTGGTCGGGCTTGGTCGCTCGCGCGCCGGGCCCGAGCAGCACGAGCTGACCGGTCATCCCGAGGCGCACCAGGAGCACCGGGCCGTCGCCGATGATCGCGAGTTCTTTGCCGTGGCGTCGCACATCAACGACCGTCGTGCCGACGAGCAGGTGCTTCGACGAGTATCGGCGCGGCTTGGCGTTCTCCGACCGCTGGCGTGAAAACCCGCCCGGCGGATCGCCCGGGACCACCAGCACATCCCGCCGGTGCAGCGTCGCCCCGACCACCCGGCGCCCGACCAGGCCGGGCGCGAGGCTCTGGCGGATCCGCTCGACCTCGGGCAGTTCGGGCATCTCAGCCCCGCCCGCGCTCGCGCAATGAACGGAAAAACGAACGCAGCATCGCCGCCGACTCCTCGGCCATCACCCCCGCGATGACCTCCGGCCGGTGGTTCAGACGCCGATCGCCGGTGATCGCAAACAGGCTGCGGCAGGCCCCGGCCTTCGGATCGTCCGCCCCGTACACCACACGCCCGATCCTCGCGTTGACGATCATCCCAGCGCACATCGGGCAGGGCTCCAGCGTCACCGCCAGCGTGCAGTGGTTCAGGCGCCAGTCGCCGACAACCTTCGCGGCTTCGCGGATCGCCAGAAACTCCGCGTGCCCGGCCGGGTCGCGCTCCCGCTCACGCGTGTTGGCGCCCTCGGCGAGCACACGACCCGACTCGGTCTCGTAGACCACGGCGCCGACGGGCGTCTCGCCGATCGCCGCGGCGTTCTGGGCCAGCTCCAGCGCCCGCGCCATGTGCCGGCGATCGGTCTCGGTCGCGGCCGAGGCGTCGAGCACGCGCTCGATGCCGCCGGGCGCAGGGATTTCGTCCGGCGCGGTTTCGGTCATGCGTTTGAACCAGCCTCGGAGGCTCACCGCTTGTCCCCGCTGTGATCCGTGTGCGGGTCGTCGTACCACGCTTCGTCGGGCGCCTCGGTGTCCGGCTCCTTGCCCATCGGCATCAGGCGCAGCATGAGGATGCCGAGTTCGTACAGCAGGTACAACGGCACCGCGAGCATGACCATCGAGATCGGGTCCGCGGGTGTCAGGATCGACCCCACCACCGCCGCCCCGAGCACCGCAAACTTGCGCACACGCCCGAGCGACACCGGCGTCACCAGCCCCATCCAGCCGAGCAGCAGCACCACGACCGGCGTCTGGAACCCCAGGGCGAAGGCGAGGGCCATGTTGAGGATCAGCCTGGTGTACTCGCTGAGCCGCGGCTGCTGCGCCAGCGCGTTGCCCCCGGTCACCGGCACGCCGACGATCCGCACGCGCTCGGCGCCCTCGCGGCCTTCGCCGAGCGCGATGCGGAGCTGCATCAGCTCGGTGTTCATCCACCACGAGCCCGGCTCGGGCGCGATCGGGTCGGCCGGCAGCACCATGACCGCCGGCAGCTCCGTGCCGTCGGGCAGCGCCAGCGCGCTGGCGTCGATCCGACCGATCCCCGCGCCGAACTGCAGGAAGAACACCAGCACCAGCGGCAGGATCAGCTTGTACAGAAACACCACCCCCGCCAGGCTCATGAAAAAGCTCATCGGGATGAGCACATGCACGAACCGGCGCTCATTGCGGTACAGCCCCGGCGAGATAAACCGCCAGAGCTGATAGATCAGCCACGGCGCCCCGAGGATCACCGTCAGCACCAGCCCCACACGCAGCCAGGTCGTCAGCGGCTCGACCGGGCTGAGCGTCTGGAGCTGCCCGGGCAGGCCCTGGCTGAGCAGCGCCTCCTGCATCGGCGCGATGATCAGGCGTAACGCCGTACGCGCGAGCAGCAGCGAGACTGCAAAGACCGGGACAAGCCCGAGGATCGCGATGATGATGCGTGCGCGGAGTTCTTCGAGGTGATCCCCCAGCGGCATCACCGACCCGCCCGGGTCGCGTCCGGACGATCGGTTGGCAGAGTCTCGCTCCATGATGGTTCACGCCGCGGAAGGCAAGGAGGATAGGGGAGCGGAGGGGGGAGGGGGCGTTTGAGGCGTCCAGGGACCGGTCGCGTCCGAGCGCCGCGGTTGCCGATCTGTGGTAGGCTGCTCCAGTCCGATCCACACACCGAAAGCCCCGAATGCCCGACCGAAGTCGACGAGTCCTGCTCCCGGGCGTCTGCGCAGCGATGGTTGTCTTGTTGGGGCTTGGAATCTGGGGGAGCAGCCAGAACGACCTCGGCTTGGCGTGCCCTGCCGGGCGTTCGACGATCGAGGTCTCGATGCTACGGGGCGACCTGCTCCTTGCTGTTCGGACCGATGAAACGCAAGAGCCGTGCTGGGCGTTCATCCGGAGACCAGCGATCGGCGGCTACACCTACGCGGAAGAGTTCGAGTCGACCTCGTTCGGCTTCGGGATCAAGGACCGGACCCTGCAATATCGCTGCGGCTCTGAGATCCGGAGCCGCGCGATGCTGTTGCCGGGTTACGCGGTCGTCGGGGTTTGCCTGATGGCGGGACTGTTGCCGTTGCTTGTCGCCGTGCGGAATCGGCCTGCTACCGTTCGAGCATGGCCGACACGCTGACGCCTGAGCAGCGTTCACGCTGCATGTCCAAGGTCCGCTCGAAGAACACCCGTCCCGAGCTGCTTGTCGCCGACGAGCTCCGCGCCCGAGGCGTCCGTTTCCGCAGGCACGCCGAAGACCTGCCCGGCTCACCGGATTTCCTGATCGCCGACGCGGGTGTCGCGGTTTTCGTCCACGGCTGCTGGTGGCACGCCCACGATTGCCCCCGAGGGTCAAGAACCCCCAAGACCAACCGAAGCTACTGGCGCAGCAAGATCGCGCGCAATGTCGCCAGAGACCGACGCGCCGCCAGAGCCCTCAGGGCCGAAGGGTGGTCGGTCTGGACCGTCTGGGAGTGCGGCCTGAAAAAACGCGGCGTGCCCCGACGCCTCCTCCGGAGGCTCGAAGAAGCCCTCGACACCGCGGCGAAGCGTAGATAGTATGTTGTTCGGTGTCGCTAGCACAGGCCCGAACACCCCGCCGCTGGTAGGCTCGCCCCTCTCATCACGCCCGAAGCGCCGACGCAGCATGACCAAACAGCAACTCCTCAACTTCCCCGCTCCGCCCCGTGGGGCGCCGTCGCCCTACAGCTTCGGCGAGTTTTTCGCCGGCGTCGGGCTCGCCCGCATCGGTCTCGAGCGCGCGGGCTGGACCATCGCTTTCGCCAACGATCTCGACGAGCAGAAGCTCCGCATGTACGAGGGGCATTTCGGCCCGGCGCCCTACTACTCCACCACCGATATCCACGACCTCGCCGACACGCCCGATCTCGTGCCCGACTTCACGCTCGCGCACGCCTCGTTCCCCTGCACCGATCTCTCCCTCGCCGGTTCGCGCCGAGGTATCCGCGCGGGCCAGTCTTCGGCGTTCTGGGGTTTTCACCGATTGCTCGAAGCCAAAGGCGACGCCCGACCGGCGCTCGTGTTGCTTGAGAATGTCACCGGCTTCCTCAGTTCGCAAGGCGGCGACGACTTCCACGCCGCCCTGCGGGCGATGAACGACCTCGGCTACGCGGTCGACGCGTTCACGATCGACGCGGCCCACTTCGTTCCCCAGAGCCGCCCGAGGCTCTTTGTGCTGTGCAAGCGCACCGGCGGCGGGCCGCCGACAATCGACCCTTCAGAACTCACGCCCTCGGCGCTCAGGCCCGCCTCGCTCATCGCCGCGATGCGGCGCTATCGCGATCTCGACTGGTCGGTCTGCCGCCTGCCCGAGCTCCCGCCCTACGGCAAGACGAAACTCGCCTCGATCGTCGATCGGCTTCCCGACGACTCGCCGCAGTGGTGGAGCGTTGAGCGGGCCGAGTACCTGCTCAATCAGATGAGCCCGAGGCACCGCGCCCTCGCCGACGCGATGATCGCAAAGCGGGCGTGGTCCTACGGCACTGTGTTCAGGCGCGTCCGCAACGCCAGATCCATGGCCGAACTCCGCACCGACGGCATCGCCGGCTGTCTTCGAACACCCAAGGGCGGCTCGGGGCGACAGATCCTCTTCCAGGCCGGTTACGGCAAGTACAAGGTCCGCCTGCTCAACCCCGACGAGTGCGCGAGGCTCATGGGCGCCGGCGGCTACAAAGTCACCGTGCCGCTGAACCAGGCGCTCTTCGGCTTCGGCGACGCCGTCTGCGCCGATGTCATCGAGTGGATCGCGGCGAACTACATGAACGAACTCGTCGAGCCGGCGGGATCGCCGCTCAAGACGCTTTCCGGCGCCGGACACTGAAACGCAGCAGATCGGCGCGCAGCGGGGGACAGGAATTGAACGATTACAAGAGTCTCGCCGCCTCGATCGAACGCATCGTCGAAGGGATGAACGACGGCGAACGGGTGGTGCCCGCCCGCCTGCAGGCGGCGATGGCCCTCCTCGAAAAGCTGCGGACCGATCCGGCCCTCGATCTCGCCGAGCACATGTCGGGCGAGGGCAGCACCGGGCTCAAGAGCCACGAAACCTTCGGCAAGGCCGCCTGCGATCGCTTCAACATCGAACCGCCGAACAAGACGCACGGCCGGCGCAGCTCCGAGATCCGGCGTTGGGGCCCGAGCATTCTCGACGCGCTCCATGCGGCCGGGTTCGAGAACGCCGACGCGGGAAAACGAGAGTCGATGCTCGATGCGGCGCAGTCCGTTGTCGCAGATCGCCTCCGAAGCTACACAGAGTCCGAGCCGATTGCTGTTCGCTGCCGCAACAAGTCGGTGGCGAGCATCGTCGCCGACATCATCCGGCAGGCCGAAGAGAAGCGAAAGGCCGGCGAAGTTGCGCAATATCTCGTCGGCGCCAAGCTCGAAGCGAGATTCCCCGACATCGATCTGAAACGGCGAGCTAACGCCGGCGACGGGGATTGGTCCCGCAATGAGAACGCGGCGCTCGGCGATTTTCAGATCGGCACGACCGTCATCGAGATCGCCGTCGGCATGCCCGACGAGAAACACATCAACCAGGCGGCGAAGATCCTTTCTTCCGGGACCTTCGAAGCGTGGCTCATCGTCAGGTCCGATCGGCGCGACGCATGGATCCGAGAGCTGATAGAAGCCGAGGTCGACCTCAACCGCGTCAGCGTCCTCGGGATCAACGAGTTCATCGGCCAGAACCTCGGCGAGATGGGCCGCCTCGACCGCTCGCAGTCGCTCACCGAGTTTAGAAAGGTCATCGACGCCTACAACGACCAATGGGTCGCCTGCTTCGCGAGCACGCTGATCAGGATCACCCTGATCGACTGAGCAATCCACCTCACCCGCTGTAACGCAGAAACCTGCCGCACGGCGATTGTGCCCCACACCCCCGTCCATTACACTCGGCCCGAGTACAGACCCCGGAACCGTCTTCGCGGGCGGGGCGAATTGCCAGCTGTCCGGGTGCACCGACACGGCCAGATGAACACGGCCAGATACGGGAGGATCGGCCATGACGACGCGTAAACGGCGGTTTTTCAGGGGCGGTTTCGTCTGTCTTCTCGCGTCGGCTCTGTTCCTGCCTGCGGCGGCGAACGCGACGCACGCGGTTGAGCCCGATGGCCAGCGGCTCGCCCGTTTCCTGCACAACCTCGATGTGCTCAAGGCGGATCTGGGCCGCCGCGGCGAGCCGCACCCAATCGGAACCAGAACCGTCGCGCACACACCCGCCGCCGAGCCTGTCGGGCGCGCCGCGGAGCAAGCGGACGCATCGCCGCCCCGCATGCTCGGCATCATCCTCGACAACGGCCCGGCGCTTATCCTCGAATCACACGGCGCCGAGCCGATACAGACGATCGAGGTGACCGCTCTCATACTCGGCATGCCCGCGGCGGAGGCCGGGGTCGAGCCCGGCGATCTGATCATCTCGATCGATGGCGAGCCGCTCGGCGAGTTCAGGACGGTCCGCGAGCGTGTCAGTTCGCTCGCCGATGGCGAGTCGGTCCGGCTCGTCATCCTCCGCGGGCAGCGGACTCTTGTCTTCGACATCGAGCCCGCCGAAGAGCCCGAAGACCTTCGGCTTTGGAGCAGAGATTCCGAAAGCCGCGCCGGCCCGATCGAGACATCGCGCATGATCGGCATCATCGTCGACGGCGGGCCGTCGATCATCCTCGGCTCGCACAGGTTCAAGCCTGTACGGACTGTCGAGGTGACCGCGGTCATGCTCAACATGCCCGCGGCGGAGGCCGGCGTAGAGCCCGGCGATCTGATCATCTCGATCGATGGCGAGCCGCTCGGCCATTTCAGCGCAGTCGGCGAGCGTGTGAGATCGCTCGAGGAAGGCGAGTCTGTCCGGCTCGTCATCCTCCGCGGGCAGCGGATTCTTGTCTTCGACATCGTGCCCGCCGACGCGCCCGAAGACTATCGGTTCTGGAGTAAAGACGCTGACAGCCGCGCCGACGCGTTCGAGGATGTGCTCGCCGCGTTTTCCGGCTTGTACACCGACATCTGGGCCGGATCCGACGACTTCAAGACCGAGACGATCGCCTCGTCGATGGAAGCCCTGACGCAGGTCAGAACCGCCGCGGCGATGCTCTACCTGCTCGACGCGCTCCCGCCCGAGCGGGCGAAGGCGTCGCGAGAGGCGATCCTCGAAGAAGCAACGGCGAGGCTGCACGAGGCGGGCGCTCGCCTCGGCATCATGGTCCACGACCCCGCGCTCCCGCCCCGAAAGATCAGGAACATCGAACGCGCACGCGACACGATAAGACTTTTCCGGCTCCTCGCCGATGTCGATCCGCGAGAGGCCGACAGGCGCAGGCACTGGAGAACCCGACAGCTCATCGACAGTTTCATCTACGACATGCGTGACGCGGACGCTTTCACGGTCAGAGTGGCAGGCGGCCTCCGAGAACCCGAACCGCTCGCCAGAGCCGAGTTCGGATCCGAGCAGCACCGGCGCGACTTCTTCGAGGCCCTGCACGAAGAATGGCTCGGCATGCAATGGCAAGAGGCCGAACTCTGGCGACGCCTGGTCGAAGGCGACCCCGATGAACCGGACCAGACCGTTCCGGACAACGAGTAGACCGAGCCGTCGCAACCAACCCCCGCCCCCACGCGGATACACAACAGGCAAAGACCATCCCCAACGACCATCCCCGTGTGTCCGCCATGCAGCCAGAAAGCGACCAACCCAACCACCCCAACGAACCCAAGCACAGACGCCGGATTCTCCGGGCGATGCTGATCGGCGGGCTGCCGGTCCTCGGCGTGCTCGTCCTCCTCCACGCGGCGTTCGCAGGCCGCACCGTCACCTACATCGAGCTCAACCAGGCGACGGGTGAGCAGCGGGGGCGGACGCTGCTCTACGGCATCCCGTTCCGCACCGCGGTGCTCAAAGAACCGGCGTACACGATCCTCACCGAAACGCCGTGGCCCGAAGTACTTCCGGAGGAGTGGGCGCCGATCAGGGTCCACCGCCACTTCGGGCGTGCGAGGTGTACGAAGGTCCCTGGCCACTGGGCGAACGGCGTGACCTACATCTACTGGGCGGAGCTGTTGATGCTGGAGTACAGCGTGCCCGAAGAGATCAGGGCCGACACGATCGAGCTCTTCATCCGCGGCATCCCCGACGGCGTCTACCCGCTCGTCCGCGTCGACAGGTCCACAGATGTCCTGTACTCCGATTTCTACAGCAGCTCGAGAGGAGAGCGCGACACGCGAACCATCCGCATCTGGCCGGATTGAGCACATGCAACGGAGACGCCGGGGCTTTCGATCGATCCGGCAGTGAGCCATGCCGCACAACGACACCGATCATTCAGAGTCTGGTTGTGTTCTGCAAGCGGCACGACTGCTCATCGTGCTGCTGTTTGTCGGCCTGTTTCTCGTAGGCATCGTCCTGTTCGGTCCGAACCCAACGACGCGGACCGAAGTCAACATCGCGACGGGCGAGAAACGGAACAGGTTGTACATCGCCGGATGGGCGGTTCGATCGGCCGCGCTGCCGCCGGTGCTCACGACCACCCGGTGGCCGGAAAACAATATCGAAGCACAGTGGGTCCCGATCCGCAACATCCCCCACATCCGCAAGTACCGCGGCTGCCCCCGGGGACCTTGGCAAACAACGATCCGCGAGATGGCAAAGGCGGAGAGCGCCCTGCTTCGGTACGGCGTTCCCGAGACTCATCGCCAACGGTTCATGCGCGACCTGCTCAACCATGAGTCGGGGGTGTATTTGGCCGATATTCAGCGTGACAAGGCGGACGGCTCCGTCTACGCCGACCTGTATGACACAACAGATCGGACCAAAGACATCCGCACTGTCCGCATCTGGCCGGATTGAGCGGGGCGATGATCGTCAGCCGCGAACAGCCCCTCACCCCTCAACGGGTTCGACGCGCGTCCACTGGTCGAGGTTGCAGACCATGATCTCCCCGTCCTCCATCTCAAGCTCCAGCCGGTCGATCCAGAGCTTCTTGTCTTTGGCGTGGGCGAACCACGAGCCGGTTTTCTGCTGGCCGAAACGCCGCACCTTGCCCTCGTAGGAGGTCTTCAGGTAGGTGTCGCCCTTGGGGATGTGGGCGGTCACGCGCACGCGCTGGCCGGGGCTGAGTTGGTCTGGCTGGGCAACCATGGGGGCGGAGTATAGGGGGAAGGGGTGTGGGGGGTAGGGCGTGGGGTGTGGGGGCCGGATTACGCCCGGAGGGCGGGGCGCTGGGCGCAGGGAGCGGGGCACTGGGTGGGGATGACGCCGATCCCTGAGCGGAGCGAAGGGTCGGGTCCGAACACCTCACAGACTGATCGCTCGCGAGACTTCCGCGCTGACCCTGCAGTTCCCCCACTCACCCCCCGATCGCCGCCTCCGCTTCTTTCACCAGGGCCTCCGCCCGCTCGCGGGTCGGGGCTTCGGCGATCAGCCGCATGATCGGCTCGGTGTTGCTCGCGCGCACCTGCACCCACGCCCGGTCGGCGTCGATGTCCACGCGGACCCCGTCTTGCAGGTCCACCCGGTGCGAGCCGAACGCCGCCGCCACCTTCTCGATCGACGGCTGCGCCGCCTCGCGCGAGGGGATCGGCGTCTTGCTCTTGACGATCGCGTACGACGGCATCTTCGCCACCAGCCCGCCCACGCTCTCGCCCGTTCTCGCCAGGAGCGAGAGCACCAGCGCCATCGACGACAGGCTGTCGCGCACCAGCGTCACGCCGGGCCAGATCACGCCCCCGTTGCCCTCGCCGCCGAGCACCGCGCGCTCGCGGACCATCGCCTCGACCACATTCGCCTCGCCGACGGGCGTCCGCACCACCCTCGCCCCGTACCGCTCGGCCAGATCGTCGACCATGCGGCTGGTCGACAGGTTCGCCGCCATGACCGCCCCCGACGCCTTGCCGGTCGCCTTGAGGGCTTCGAGCACCGACATGGCGCAGAGCGCCAGTGTGTACTCCTCGCCGATGTAGCGCCCGGTTTCGTCGATCAGCGCGAGCCGGTCGGCGTCGGGGTCCTGGGCGAAGCCGACCGCGGCCCCCGCTTCGCGCACCGCCTCGGCGACGGAAACCAGGTTCGCCTCGGTCGGCTCCGGCTCGTGGGGAAACAGGCCCGAGGGCTCGGCGCCGAGATGCAGGATCTCGTCGCACCCGAGCTCTTCGAGCATGCGGCGACCGCCCCCGATGCCAGAGGCGTTCACAGAATCCAGCACCACCTTCATGCCCTCGCCCGGCTCGGCGGCAGAACCTCCCTCGAGCTCCGACAAACGGTCCAGCACCAGCCCGATGTGCTCGTCGACGCCGAGGTGCGCCGGCTCCAGCTTCCCCACTGATCCCGGCTCGGCCCACGCGACAGGCCCCGCCCTGAAGCGTTCGACGATCTTCGAGGCCAGCGTCGCCGCGGGCGCCGCGGCGTGCCTGCCCCCGGGCGTCGGCAGCAGGAACTTCACCCCGTTCCACCGCTGCGGATTGTGGCTCGCGGTGATGACCACCCCCGCGTCGGCGCCGAGCCGGTCGGTCAGCACGCCCATCGTCGGCGTCATCGACACCCCCGCGTCGAGCACATCGGCGCCGGCGCTCAGGAGCCCGGCGATCGCCGCCGCCTGCACCGCCTCGCCCCCCGCGCGCCCGTCGCGCCCGACCACAACCTTCGGCGTGCGCCCGAGCGACTCGCGGAGGTAAGCGGCGAACGAGCCCGCGTACGACGCGACGAGGTCCGGCGTGAGCGAGCCGCCGACGATCCCGCGCATGCCGCTGACGCCGAGCATCAGAGGCGAAGAGTCAGTGGAGGTGGTCATGGCGTCAGGGTAGTAAACCCGCGGGCGCAGGGACCTAAGGGCGGGCCCGCCGTGCGCACGAAAAAGCGGCCGGGCCGGGGCCGGGCCGCTCTCTGTGATTTGCTGCGCCAAAGGCCTCAGGCGGTGGTGTACTGCCCGCGCGCGACCTTCTTGAAGCGGTCGCTCTTGATCAGCGTCTGATTGACGATGGTCTTGAAGTTCGCGGCGCCGCTCTTGTACCCGCTGGCGAGCACGGCGTCGGTGATCTCGGGGATCCCCATCACCTGGCCCTGGAGCACGCCCGCGATCGCGTCTTCGAGGGTTACCTCGTTGTGCGGACGCTTGCGCGGGCGGCCCGCTGCGGTCTTGTTCGTGCTGCCTCTGGGGCGCCCCGGGCCGCGCTTGCCCGCCGGGCGACCGGGGCCCCGACGACCGGCCGGACGACCGGGACCGCGACGCGCCGGGGCGCGTGTCGCGCCGCCTGCCGCGGCGATCACCGCCTCAAGGCCCGCGAGCTCCTGCTCGGTCTGCGCAAGATCCTCGGCGAGTTGGTCGCGGTACGCACGCAGCTCCGAAAGCCGAGACTCGCGACGACCGATCTCCGCGACGAGGTCCAGCGTCGGCACCGACGAGAGCGCGGCGGACTTGCGCGGACGGCCGGGGCCGCGACGGGCCGTTCGTTTCTTGCTTCGCTTCTTTGCCATGACCTGTTGTCCTTCTTGCTTGGTTGTCAGCGTGGCGATCGGCCGCGCGTCTGGACACGGATAGAGCGGGTGTACAACCCCGCCGGTTAATGTGAATCGTTTCGGCGTGCATCCGCCATTGCGCTGATATTAGTCGCAACCACACTCCGGGACCAGTCTAATCAATCGACAGATCCGGCGGCGATATGTGTTGTCGTTTTCAAAACTCAATCGATCGCGAGGCACCGAACAGAGGTCGGCTTCTTTCTCAGACGCCCGCCCGACGAAGCAGCGGGAAAAGAATCACATCGCGGATCGTCCGCTGCCCCGTCAGCAGCATCGCCAGGCGGTCGACTCCAAGCCCCATACCCCCCGCCGGCGGCATCCCCACCCGCAACGCACGCACGAAATCCTCATCAAATGTGCGGAAAGTCGCCTCATCGTCGGCGATCCCCACAAGCTGCGACCGGAAACGCTCCGCCTGCACATCCGGGTCGTTCAGCTCCGTGTAGTTCGGCGCGATCTCCATCCCACCGATGAACAGATCCGAACGATCCGAAAGCACGGGGTTGTCCGTATTCGCGCGTGTCAGGGGGCTGATCGCCGCCGGATAGTGGGTGACAAAGGTCGGCTCTGAGGGATCGATCGACGGCTCGGCGAACGCCTCAAAAAGTTCATTCACGACGAACGCGTCATCGATTTCTTCCCCCTTGTCGTTGCTTGTTCGGATGTTGCGGCGCTTCGCCTCGTCCCTCGCCCGGCCCGTGTCGGCCATGTCGAACCCCAAAGCGCGTTCGAACAATTCTCCGTACGCGACTCTCCGGAAAGCCTTCTCGTAGTCGATCGTCAGATCACCGAACGACAGCGCCGCCCCGCTCCCCTGAAGCTCGCCAACACGCCGCGCACAAACACGAACGAGCGATTCGGTCAGCTCCATCACCGTCTCGACATCTCCGAACGCACAGTACGCCTCAAGCATCGTGAACTCGGGGTTGTGCTGCTTGTCCAAGCCCTCGTTCCTGAAGTTTCTGTTGATCTCAAAGACCTTCGAAAGTCCCCCCACCAACAGACGCTTGAGATACAGCTCGGGCGCGATCCGCAGGTACAGATCCATGTCCAGCGCGTTCATGTGCGTCACAAACGGTCGCGCAGCAGCCCCGCCCGCCTGCGCCTGCAGCATCGGCGTCTCCACCTCGGTGTACCCCCGACGCGCCATCTCCCCGCGCAGCGAGCCGATGATCTCGCTCCGAAGCTTGAACACGCGCACCGTCTCGGGGTTCGACCACATGTCGATGTAACGCTGCCGGTACCGAAGCTCGACATCCTGCAGACCCGCGTGCTTCTCCGGCGGCGGCACCAGGCACTTCGACCCCGCCCACAGCGACTCGCACCAGACCGTCACCTCCCCCGTCCGCGTCTTCATCAGACGCCCCTCGCCCACCACGATGTCCCCGAGGTCGGTCAGCTTCGCCAGCGCAAAGCCCGTCTCGTCGCAGTCCCGCTTGCTCACCGCGATCTGAAGATCCCCCGTCTCGTCGCGCAGGTTCATCCAGACCAGCTTCCCGTTGTCGCGCAGCAGCATCACACGCCCGGCCACCTTCACCACCGGCCGCCGGTCGACAAACCCCTCGTTCTTGGCGTTCTTCTGGTGGTCCTCGTCCGCCGACGCGTTGTACCGCCCCCGAGCCTCCTCCAGCGGGACGAGACCGTCCACGCGGTCGCCGTAGGGCCGGAGCCCCAGTTTGACCGCCTCGTCGCGGTTGGTGCGACGCTGCAGCTCAAGTTCGTGGACGGTCTGTGACGCTTCGGAGGGTGGTTGTTCGCTCACGCGCCGATATTAGCCGCGCTGCCCCACCCGTCCGGGCGGCCGTTGTTCGCGGACGCCTGATGGTTGCCGGTCGGGCCCGGACTCGAAGACACCAGGTCCGCCAGCGTCGCACGGCTGCACACATCCACCACACGCTTCGCCGCATCGTCCAGGCGGCTGTACAACGCGCTAAGGCTCTGCGAATCCACGCCGTCGGTCTTCGGCGGCGTGTCGAACCGCCGGATCGGGCTCACCGCGTTGATCACATCCGAAAAACGGATCTCCGCAGGTGAACGCGACAACCGGTACCCGCCGCCCACACCCCGTCGCCCCGTGATCAGGTCCGCGGCAGAGAGCTGCTGCAGCACCTTCGCCAGATAGTTCGGCGGCACATCGGTCTTCTTCGCCAGCTCCGGTGTCGGTGTCAACGCGTCGGGGCTCTGGGCGAGGCAGGCCATGGCTCGGAGCGCGTACTCGGTTGTCTGTGACAACATCTGTTGAGATCCTTTGCTGTCAGGCCGGACGGGATAGATGCACCCCTGCATCAGAGTGAATCCGACCTACTCCCCCGGTATTCACCCCACCGGATTCGCAGAAGAAAAGCAGACCGATTCACGCCAAGGGCGTGTCGATATGCGGCTTTCGCCGATTCTTTCAGAACTTTGCGCAAGCTTAGGGTGAAAACCAAACAAAAAGAGATCAAGATCCGATCGTCGCGTCCAGCCCCGCCCGCTCGCGGGCCCCCGCGCCGTCCTCGGGCACCGACGCGAGAAGATCCTCGATCACAGCATCGGTCGTGACCCCGTCCGCCTCGGCGTTGAAGTTCAGCAGGATCCGGTGGCGGAGCACCGGTTTGGCGACCGCCCGGACATGGTCGAGCGTCACATGGTCCCGCCCGTCGATCGCCGCGCGCGCCTTGGCCGCAAGCACCAGAAACTCGCTCGCCCGGGGTCCGGCGCCCCATCCGATGTACGCCCCCGCCTTTTCCGGGCGGGACAGGCCCGCGTCGGTCGGCTCGTTCACCCGCGTCATCCGCACCAGCCGCAGCGCGTACCGAACCACATGGTCCGCCGCCGGCACCTTCCGCACTACCTTCTGCACCGACGCGATCTCCGCAGGGCCCAGCACCGCGTTCACGCTCGAAAGCTCCCGCTCCACCGACCGGCGCACGATCTCAAGCTCCTCCTCGGCGCCCGGGTAGGCGATCTGGATCTGGAACATAAACCGGTCCAGCTGCGCCTCGGGCAGCGGATAGGTCCCCTCCTGCTCGATCGGGTTCTGCGTCGCCAGCACGAAGAACGGCGAGGGCAGGTCGTGACGAACCCCGCCCACCGTCACATGACGCTCCTGCATCGCCTCGAGCAGGGCCGCCTGCGTTTTCGGCGGCGTGCGGTTGATCTCGTCGGCCAGGATCACATTCGCGAAAATCGGCCCACGCACAAACACCAGCCGCCGTTCCCCCGTCGACTTGTCCTCCTGGATGACCTCCGTCCCCGTGATGTCGCTGGGCATCAGGTCCGGCGTGAACTGCACGCGGCTGAACTCAAGGCTCAGCGTCCGAGCGATCGTCGAGATCAGCAGCGTCTTGGCCAAACCCGGCACGCCGACCACCAACGCGTGCCCGCGGCAAAGGATCGCCATCAGCATCTGATCGACGACCTCGTCCTGACCGACGATGACCTTGTGGATCTCGCCCTTCAGGCGGTCGTACACCCCGCGAACATCGGGCGCTGCGTCGGACGCGTGGGTCGTCTGTTCACTCATGGCGGCTCCGTCCGTGTCGTGCCGGGATCGACCCCGGCGGTCCTGCGCCATGGTAAGGCCGACGCCGCAGCAACGACACGACCCGACCATCGCGTTCACGCCCCGCACGCTCACCATCGGCCATTGGGGCGTGCCGGAGCACACAGGACGCACAGACAGACCGGAATGAAAAAAGGAGCCGGCCGGGCATGGGGGTTCAGAGATGGCCCGGCCGGCCCTCGGAGTGCGGCGCTGTAGAAGCGCCGCGGGTGGGGGGTCGTTGGTGCGCCCCTCGTGGACCTATGTCTACGGATTTCCCGCCCCCGAGTTGCCTGAAAACCGTTACCGATCGGACAACTTTTCAAGAAGGCGGTCCAGCTTCCCCTCCAGCCGTTCTACAGAAGCCTCCAGACGCTCCAGCCGCTCGGTCATCGGCACCAACGCCTCGGCCGGCGCCGTCCGGAACGGGGCGTGCATCACGAGCGGTCCGCGGTCGGGCTCAGCGCCACCCTCCCGTCGTGGCAGAGACTGTTGAAGCTCGCGGAGGGCCCGTTGCTGTCGCTCGTTCGTTTCACGGAGACTTCGGATCCGCTCTTCGAGGTGCTGACGCCGTTCCGCTGTCGCGCCGCCCGGCAACACCATGCGTCGCTCCTGACCCGTCCGCGGATCGACATAGCGCAGCTCCGAACGCCCATAGGCGTCCCTCGACACATCGAACCGCACCGACGACAGCCGTTCGGCCAGCTCTTCGACCGACCCGATCGCCTCCTCCACATCACGCCTGAGGTCGGCTTGGGCGGTCCGTTCAAGGGCCCGTTGGAGCGTCTTCTTCAAAGCAGCCAGCGACGCCTCGGTGTCGACACGCAGCGACAGGTCGACCGCCGGTCCGCGCGCTGCGGCGCGCGGCTCGGGCGTGACGCTCAGTTCAAGCCGCTGCCCACGCCGGATGATTCCGAAGGCGATCGGCCCTTCGCCGTCCCACGCACCGATCCGCGCCCGGAAGTGTTCGACGCCCTCGACAGGCTCGCCGTCGATCGACAAGACGATGTCGTTGGCCGCCAGCCCGGCCCTTTGTGCCGGCGTGCCCGGCAGCACACGCTCGATCAGCACCGCCGAGCCGGGCTCAAGCCTCAGGTGCTCGAGCAACACCGGATCCGCGTCCGACAGCACCACGCCCAGCGAAGGCCTCTCGCCCAACCGATCCACACGAAAATCGATGTCGGCCGAAGAAAACCGCATCAGCCGCTCAGCAAGCTCGTTGAAATCAACATCGCCGTCGGGGCCGAATGTCAACTCGATCGTCGGACCGTGAAAGTTGCTCCCGCGCAGCAGAACAACCCGCTTGTCGCCATCGCCTTCACCCTGCACGGTCGCCTGCGCCCTCACGCTCCCACCTACACCAGCAGCCCCCGTGCGGGTCTCACGCTTTTCCCGCTCGGCAGCGCCTTCACCGGAACCGCCCGCGACACCCCCACCGCCGCCGCCGCCGGACTGCGCCAGCGCACCGGCGCAGACCAACCCAGACGACGCCAGCACCGCCAGCGCACCGGCGCCCCTGCGAGAACAGGCTCCGCGAGCAAACCCCGCCGAACCCTGCACCGCAATCCGCTTCATCATCGCGAGTTTCATGGTCATGGCTCCTTTCAATCCGCCCCGTCTTCCGCGGCGGTTTCCCAATCCGCCCGCAAAGCGGCACGCGCCGCACCCGCGGGCCCACCCGCATAGACGCTCCCCGCGCGCCATCCCGTCACAAAACCAACGAGTCACATCGCAACCGACCGCCTCGGACGCACATCGAGGCGAACAGGCACCAGCACGCCCCCGTCGTCGGGCGCGAGCTCGTACACATCCTCCACAACCGCCCGTTCGATGATCTGCCGCATATACCGCACCTCGACAAGCCCCCCCGCCTCGGGCCTCGCATCCAAAAGCACCAGCCGCGGCTCGGGGTCCAACACGCGCCCCGTCTCCACTCCGCGCTGCATATACATGCGCAGCGTCTCATCGATCGAGAGCAACCCCGCCTGCTGACTCGTCTGGACATGCGCGCTCCCGCCGGCCTCACCGCCCGCCCCGGGCCCGGTCTCACCCAGCGGCAAGAAAACCCCCAATAGCACCGCCGCGGCGACCGCCCATCCCCCCCACGCGCCAAAAAGCCCGATCCGCCGGCGCATCCCCACCTTCGCCTCATCGCTCGCGCCGTCAAACGCACGACGCCCGGGCGGACTCGCTGCATCTCCCGATCCCCCGCGAGCAACCTGGACACCGACCGCCGCAACCCCCGCGAGCTCGCCCACCAACGCGTCTGCGAGCAGCCCGTGCGTCCGCTCCGCCTCCGCGAGCGCATCGAGCAGCTCCGGCGACTCAGCGGCCAGAGCCCGGAACTCGGCCCGCTCGGCTTCCGTCGCCTCGCCATCGACGATCCGCGAGATCAGCACCTCCGCCCTCGGGAACTCCGCCATCGCATCTGCAAACTGTTCGGCGTCTCGATTCGTCATGGACGCACCTCCTGCCTTCCGGCCCGCTCTTCGGCGAGCCGCCTGAGCATCCGCCGCGCACGCACGATCCGCGTCTCGACGGTTGTTTCTGCAAGCTCCATCGCGTGGCCGATCGCCCGGTAGCTCAACCCCTGCACACAACGCAAGAGCAGCGGCTCGCGGTACCGCTCGGGCAGCTCACGCGCCAGACGCAGCAGCCGCCCTCCTTCCTCAACAGCCGCCAGATCCGCGGCAACCCCGGCCTCCCGCAGATCCGCGAGCCCCTCGACCGCACCGCCCCCTATCGCCCGCCCGTTCGTCCCGGCGTTCAACCGCCTCGCCGCCCGCCCCGCGTCCCGCGCCGCGTTCACCGCCACGCGCCGGATCCACGGGTCGAACAAATCCGGATCGCGCAACGACCCCACGCCCCGCACAAACCGGGACGCCACATCCTGCACCACATCCTCCGCCTCCACCCCCCGCGGCAAGTGCGCCAGCACCACCGCACCCACGAGACCTCGCCGAGAAACCCACAACGCGCGCAAGGCCTCCCCGTCCCCGCCGGCCGCGGCAACAACAAGAGACCGAACCTCATCGCCCGGGCGATCCAGCACAACGCTCCCAACCCCCACAACCTCCCCCTTCTACGCGCTCCTCCGGCTCACCTGCTCACCTTTCGACTCTCTCCTGTTCTCGCCCGGCAACGCCGGGCGCGGCTCACCTGCTCGCCTCTCAACTCTCGCCTGCTCTATCCATGACGCCGCCCACCAGCAGCGTCCGGCACATTCCGAAAGAAATTCTCTCGATTCCCCACCAACCCCGCAGAGTCCGCCCCCGCCCCCGCCCCCGCCCGCTCCGCACCCCTCGCCCGAACCCCGCCCCGCCCTCTACGATCAGCCATGCCCCACGCCTGGACGAACGCCCCGCGCTACACGCAGACCACGATGATCGTGCAGCGCCCGCCCCTGATCGTCCGCATCATGCTGATGATCGCGATCGCGATCGGCTTCATCCTCGCGCTGGTGGTCATCCTCCCCCTCGCGGCACTCCTGCTGATCCTCGCCGCCATCGGCCAGGTCATCGCCCGCTTCCAAGGCCGCAAAGGCCCGGGCGCCCCCAAAGCCCAACGCGAGAATGTCCGCGTCATCGACCGCGGCGCCTGAACCTGCATCCCCATCAGCGATCACCACACCTTGACGCCGATCCCTGAGCAAAGCGAAGGGTCGGGTCTCCCCCCGAACCAACTCGCGGAGCCGCGCCCCGGCATCCTGTGGCACTGGCGGCTCGCCGGCCAGTGCTCCCCCTTCTACCCCCTCCTGCTCGCCTCTCGACCCTCGCCTTTCTCGCCCGCGCAGCGGGCGTCTCACCGATCCCCTTCCGGCGGCCACACAACCCAATCGTCTCTGCGCAATGCTCGGCCCGGCATCCGGCTCCAGTACGCCTCGATCTCCGGCCCCTCCTCCGTCAACCGGTACGCCAGCGGCAGCCCCGTCGCAACATCAACCGGCACACCCAACTCCCCGAACGCAAGCCCTTGAAGATCCGCCGGCCACTCCCCGTGTTCGAGCTTGTGCCGCCGCAGCGCGATCGCGAGCCGCGCCGCCTCGCGGAGCTGCATTGTGGCGTCGGCAAGGAACATTATGTATTCGACCCCGATGCTCAACCTGCTCTCAAGAAACAGTTGGTGATACCGCTGATCTTCAAAGTCGATTGCATCTTCCATCGGCGGATCGCGCTCCCAAGGCCTTTGACCCGTCCGCCGCTCATCGGAGCCGATCAGGGTCTCCGCCAGCGCGATCATCTCACGCCGGGTGGCGAAATCAGTTTCGCGCAGCCGGCGCACATACTCATCAGAAGCGCCCATCCCCGTCTGCATGCTCCGGATGACTTCAAGCCCCTTGAAGTTCATCCGGCCGCGACGCCCCGGTTCGAAGTAGATCTCGCTGAATTCCCGCAGAAGCAACCGATGCTTCTCCACATCGACGCGCAGCACCTCATCACTGAGGTACGACGCGAGATACCTATCGAGCGCATCCAAACCGGGCGCGTCGATCGGCGCTGCTTCATCCATCGCAAGCACAAGCGCCATGTCCGCCGCGATCGGCAGGATCAACATCTGAAAGTGCTGCTCAAAGTCCATCGGGGGATCGCCCGTGTGGACGCCCAGCCGCGCGATCGCTCCGACATTTGAAACCGCTCGCTCGACAGCCCCTTCCCGCACGGCGATCGTCGCGTCGGCGGCCAAAAGCCACGCAAGCTGGCGCAGATAGAGCACCGTCGGACGGCTCGCAAAGCCCAGCATCCTGGAGTCTTCCTCGCGCAGTGTCCGCGGCTCACCCATGTCGTACGCGCACACGAAGCCGTCCGCTCGGTCGTGACCGAACGGACGCCCCATCACCGGCCGATTCGACCCGTTCCGAGCGAGATCGACCGTCTCACGGAACTCTTCGGCGATTGCCTCGATCGCACCCCACTCAGGATGCCAAGGCCGCGGAGTACGAAACATGCCCATCGAGCGGCGGCCGTCGCGCGCCATCGCCTCTTCAAGCCGCTTGTACCCCTCTTCGACCCACGGGCGCGAAGCCTCCAGATACACCGGCCAAGCCCGCTCCTCCTCCGGCGCGCTCAGCAACCGCTCGTTGATCTGCGCGATGATGACATCGCCCGGATGCTCCCCCTCCGCCGCGGCCGGCCCAACCTTCTCGCCGCAGCCCACCAGCAACGCCGCCCCGAACCCCGCGACCCAACGCCAGACCCGTCCCGCCCGCATACCGACCTCGCGATCGCAATGAGCGCTCATCGTGTCCCCTTCGGCGGCCACACAACCCAATCCACCTGCCTCCCCGGCCGCTCCGGCATCCGGCTCCAGTACGCCTCGATCTCCGGCCCTTCCTCTGTCAACCGGTACGCCAGCGGCGATCCCGTTGCGACATCCAGCGGCACACCCATCTCCCCGAACGCAAGCCCTTGAAGATCCTCCGGCCACTGACCGTGTTCGAGCTTGTGCCGCCGCAGCGCGATCGCGAGCCGCGCCGCCTCGCGGAGCTGCATCGCCCTGTCGGCGTTCAGCAAAGTGAATTCAGCGCTGCTCCACTCTAGATACGAACTGTACAGGTCCTGATATCTGTGCCCACCCGGGTGGAGATGTCGCACAGAGGCCGGACCCCGCTCCCACGGTCGCTCCGCCGCCCTCTGTTCCTTGGCTTCGATCAGCGGCTCGGCAAAGCCGAGCATCTCCGTCCGCGAAGCAAAGTCCGACGCGCGCAGCCGCCGGATCGCTTCGTCAGGATCTCCCATCCCCGACCGGATCCACCGCACCCGTGCGAGTCCTGTGGCGTTCATCCGCCCCGGCTGCCCGGGCTCGAAGTAGAACTCGCTGTATTCTTGCATCGCCAGCCTGAGGTGTTCGATGCTGACGCGGAGCACCTCATCGCTCAGGTGTTCTTCCATGTGCGCTCGGAGCGCATCGAGCGCCGCGGCGTTCATCGCCGCCGACTCATCCAAAGCGAGCGCCAACGCCATGTCCGCGCCGATCGACAGAATCCACATCCGGTAGATCTGCTCGTCGACCATCGGAGGCTCTCCCGCGTGCACGCCGATCCTCCCGATCGCACCAACATTCGAAACCGCGCGCTCAACATCATCTTCCCGCATAGCGATTGTTGCATCTGCAGCAAGAAGCCAAGCCAGTTCACGCAGGTACTGCATACTCCGAATACTGGAGATACTGTCCATCCAGGCGTATACCGGCCTCGGCGTCCAGTCTTTGCCCGTGTTGTTCGGGCTCACAAATCCGTCCGCCGACGCATGGCCGATCGGACGCCCCATCACGGGCCGATTCGACCCTTGCCGAACAAGCTCGATCTTCTCCCCGAATTCACGCGCGATCGCCTCAACGCCCTCCCACTCCGGGTGCCAGGGACGCGGGTACCGCAACATGCTCCCGCCGGGCGTCTCGCGCGCCATCGCCTCATAAAGCCGCGTGTACCCCTCCTCGACCCACCGGCGCGAAGCCTCCAGATACACCGGCCAAGCCCGTTCCTCCTCCGGCGCGCTGAGCAACCGCTCGTTGATCTCCGCGATCATCGCATCGCCCGGGTGCTCCGCCGCGGCCGGTTCGGCCTTCTCGCCACAGCCCACCAGCATCGCCGCACCGAACCCCGCAACCCAACGCCAGATCTGTCCCGCCCGCATACCGACCTCACAATCGCAAAGAGTCATCGTCGTCCGCAACCAGCATAACAGATAATCCAGCCGGCGAACACTCGACATCACGCAATCGTGCTGCCGACCTCGGCTCGGTGTTCGGTTCGGGGACATGGTTGACAGTGTTCGGGGAGATCGCTGACAGCAAAGACACTGGCGGACAAGCCGCCAGTGCCACAGGTCTTGCGTGACAGCCCGCCCGCTGCAAGCCCCGAAGGGGCGCGGGGTTGTAGCCACGGGTGGAAGCGTGCGCAGCACGCTGGAACCCGTGGAAAGCGTCTTTAACGATCGCCCGCTCTGAAGGAGCGGAGGAAGCGCACGATTAACACCACGCCTTCCTTCGCCCCTTCAGGGCGAAAGAGACTCTTGCGCCGCTTTCCACGGGTTGCGCTCCGACCGACGCTGCGCGTCGGCCTGCGCTCCACCCGCGGCTACAACCCATCGCTCCTTCGGAGCGAGGGAAGCGCAAGCATTGGTTTGATCTCACGCCGCCATCCGACGCCAGCTTCGCAAACTCCGCACGCGGCGACTCGATCGATCTCGCTTGCTGCACCATGACGACCCTACGGAAGGAGCCCGATCGTGCGCAAGGCCAAAGTGTCAGCCATGTCCCCGAACAGTGTCAGCGATGTCTCCGGTCTATATAGCTCGGGCGAGGTCGGTGCAACCGATCTTGAATCTCTCAAGAAATCACCACCCCGCGCCCAGCGCCCCACTCACCACACCCGCACGCCAAAGGCGTGCCCTAAAAAATCCCCCCGAACAGCAGCAGCATGAACGCCAGCAGCACGACCACCACCACCGCCATCTTCCACGCCGGCGTCTTGTGCACCTCGTCATCGAAGTCGTGCCCGCACACATGGCACGCCGGGTTCTGGTCCCACACCTCGCTCTTGCACGCCGGGCAGGTGCGGTACGAATCGCCGAAGCGCTCGATGTCTTCGGCGCTCGGCCCTTCCGGGTCGCCGCCGGCGAAGGGTCCCTCTTCCGGCTCGTAAGTGTCGGCTTCTCTGGGCATCACGCGATCGTATGCGCCGGCCGCGGCGTTTCGTCGCCGATCTTCTCGCTCGACGCCTCGCCCCCGGGCTCATCGATGCTGAGCAGCGTCATCTCCTCGTTGATGATCGCCTGCAGGTGCACCGGCCTGCCCCACAGCACGCGCAGCGCCCGCAGCACCTCGACCGCACGCCCCGCGTCGACCTCCAGCCCGCTGAACTCGTGGGCCAGGTACAGCTCGCCGCGGTTGAGGTAGTTCGCGTCGACCACATAGATAAACGGCTGCCCCATGTTCGTCAGTTGGTACAAGAGCGTCTGCTTGATGCGGTTGAAATCCCGCGAAACGATCTTGAGCTCGCCCGACCGCGGGTCGCGCCGGTACTGGTACATGTTGTGGCGTTCGACAAACTCGGGCGTCAGGAACTCGTCGATGAAGTTCACATCGTTGTAGATCCGGCGCACCTCGAAGATCTTCTCGCGCCCCTTCATCGAACGGTCGTCGAACCGCTCGCGCTCCCCGATCCCCTCCAGCCGCTCCCACGCCGGCCCGTGCCGCCCGCTGTCCCAACGCCGCTCGATGTCCTTGAACAGCTCGACGCCGATCTTGTACGGGTTGAACCCGCCCGGCGGCATGAACACCACGCCCGAGTGCTGGTCGGCGTAGTGAATAATCTCCTTCGCCTCCAGAAAATGCTGCGTCATCAGCTTGCTGTGCCAGTAGGTCGCCCACCCCTCGTTCATCACCTTCGTCATCGCCTGCGGCGCGTAGTAGTACGCCTCGTTCCGCACGATCGAGAGGATGTCCTGCTGCCAACCCTCCAAGGGCGCGTGCCGCATCAGGAACAGCAGCACATCACGCGTCGGACGCTTCGGGAACGCCGACTTCTCCTGCTTCTTCCGCTCCTCGTACGCCGCCCGCTGGCGCTCGAGCTCCTTGGGCGGGTTGATGAACGGGTCCATGTAGCTCTTCGCCGGCAGCTTGTCGGGCGTGAACGACTCGTCCTCGCCCCGCCCCTCGCCGCCCCCGGGCCCCGCCTCCCGCCGCACAAACACGCTGTGCGGGTCGATCAGGTGCTCGACCGCCAGGCACATGTCGATAAACCGCTCGACCTGGTCGTGCCCGTGCTTCTCGATGTGCCGGCGCACGCGCGTGGCGTGGTTCGCCATCTCGTCCATCATCTTGCGATTGGTCTTGCCGAACCACGCGTTGCACTTGAAAAAATCGCTGTGCCCGTACACATGCGCCATCACGAGCTTCTGATCCGTGACGCTGTTGGACTCCTGCAGGTACGCATAGCACGGATCGTTGTTGATCACCATCTCGTAGATGCGCCCCATGCCGTACGCGTCGCGCTTCGACAGCTTCTCGAACTCCATCCCCCAGCGCCAGTGCGGGTAGCGAACCGGGAACCCGCCGTACGAGGCGATCTGGTTCATCGTCTCGAAGTCGAGAACCTCGTAGATCACCTCGAAGAAGTCGAGCCCGTACTCACGCGCCTTCGCCTTGATCGCGTGCATGTGCTCGACCAGCTCCGGCGACAGGTCCGTGCTGTGCATCCGCTTGCTCGATTCACTGGCCATACCCCTCCCTATCGGCCGTTCACCCCTCAGGTTCGATCGGAAAGAGGGTGTCGGGGGTAGGGCGTACGGCGTGGCGGCGCCGGGTGGCCCGGCTCGCCGAGCCGGGATCTACCCATCCTCCGCTCCCCGGTGGCACAGGTCTCCGACCTGTGCTCTCCCCTGCCCCTCTCCCGCTCCCCTCTCGCCCGGCAAAGCCGGGCGCCCCAGCGCCCAGCGCCCCACTCCCCGCGCCCAGGCACGCCAACGGCGTGCCTCACCCAACCGTCTTCACCCGCTGGATCGGCGCCCGAACCCGCTTCCGCAGCGCCGCCATCCCCCCGCCCCGCAGCCACGCACTCAGCAGATAATCCGCTCCGGAATCCCCCACCCGCACCGTCAGCACCCCACGCCGGATGCCAACAGGCGAGGTCCGTTGCCGCAGCCCCTCGGGCAGCAGCTCCTCCCACGCCTCCTCCAGCACCCCCCCGACCCGCACACGGACCGATAACTCCTTCTGCAGCGACGCCAGAGGACCGTCAAGCCCCAGGTCCGGCCGCGGCAGGTCCCGGTACTTCCGCAACGACTCGATCTGCTGAATCCCGCGTGAAGCCATCGCCCCAGTGTAACCGCGACCGGGCCCCATCGACCCGCCCTTCCTGACCCCTCTCGAACTTGTATCCTCGTGCCATGAAGCCCCTGACAGCCGCCGCGCTTCTGCTCGCAGCGCAGCAAGCCATCGCCGCACAAACGATGCCCCAAGCCAACCAACCAGACCGCCCACGCATCCGCGACCTCGGCGTCTCCCCCGGCATCCTCCCAACCGGACCCCTCAACGCCATCACCGATGTCAGCGGCGTCAAAGTGGGCCATGTCACCATCACCCAGGGCGACAACATCCGCACCGGCGTCACCGCAGTCCTCCCCCACGCGGGCAACATCTTCCAGAACAAACCCATCGCCGCCGTCCACATCGGCAACGGCTTCGGCAAAGCCGCCGGCCTCGCCCAGATCGCCGAGCTCGGCACGCTCGAATCCCCGATCATCCTCACCAACACCCTCAGCGTCGCCGCCGGCATCGAGGGCGCCGTCCGCTGGACGCTCGATCAGCCCGGCAACGAGTCCGTCCGCTCGGTCAACGCCGCCGTCGGCGAGTGCAACGACGGGCGCCTCAACGACATCCGCGCCATGGCCGTCACGCCGGGCCATGTCATCGAAGCGATCAACAACGCAAAGCCCGGCCCCGTCGCCGAGGGCGCGATCGGCGCAGGCCGCGGCATGGTCTCCTTCGGCTTCAAAAGCGGCATCGGCACAAGCTCGCGAAAACTCCCGGACGAACTCGGTGGCTGGACACTCGGCGCCCTCGTCCTCTCCAACTTCGGCGGCGTCCTCACCATCGATGGCGCCCGCATCGGCGAAGCCCTGGGTCGCTACCCCTACCGCGACGCCCTGCGCCGACACCAGGAAGCTGAAGACAACGAAGCGATCGACCCCGGCGCCATAGACACCTCCGACGGCTCGATCATCATCGTCATCGCCACCGACGCCCCGCTCGACACCCGCAGCCTCGAACGCCTCGCCGCCCGCGCCACCCTCGGCCTGGCCCGCACCGGCTCGGCCATGAACAACGGCTCGGGCGACTTCGTCATCGCCTTCTCCACCGCCCAAACCCTCCCCCACACCCCCGACACCCGAACCCACACCATCGAAACCGTCCCCAGCAGCCGCCTCAGCCCCCTCTTCCTCGCCGCGGTCGAAGCCACAGAAGAAGCCATCTACAACAGCCTCACCAAGGCAACCACCACCACCGGCAACAACACCACCTTCGAAGCCCTCGACATCGATACGCTCAAAACACTCCTCGACTAACCAACCTCAAACCACCCCAAAACCACAAACAGATCCACCCGTCCTGGACGCCGACCCCTGAGCAAAGCGAAGAGTCGGGTCTCAAACCCAACACCCGCTCCCCTGATCCCCTGCTCGAACATCTCCCGCTCTCGCCCGCCGGGGGGGGGCGACCCCCACACCCAACACCCCACGCCCCACACCCCTCCCATGCCCACCGCAATCACCATCCGAGACCTCGTCAAAACCTTCAAGGCCCCCCGCGAGCCCGGCGGCCTCGTCCACGCCGTCAACCGCGTCTCACTCGACATCGCGCCCGGCGAGCTCTTCTTCCTCCTCGGCCCCTCCGGCTGCGGCAAGACCACACTCCTCCGCATGATCGCCGGCTTCATCGACCCCACCGACGGCAAGATCGCCTTCGACGGCCGCGATGTCACCCACGCCGCGCCAAACAAACGCAACACCGGCATGGTCTTCCAGTCCTACGCCCTCTGGCCCCACATGACCGTCGAGCAGAATGTCGCCTTCGGCCTCAGCGTCCGCAAAGTCCCCAAGGCCGAGAAAGACAAACGCGTCCAGGAAGCGCTCGACGCCGTCCAGCTCGGGACCTACGGCAAGCGCAAGCCCAACGAGCTCTCCGGCGGCCAGCAGCAGCGCGTCGCCCTCGCCCGCGCCCTGGTCATCCGCCCCGATGTCCTCCTGCTCGACGAGCCGCTCTCCAACCTCGACGCCAAACTCCGCATCGAGCTCCGCTCGCAGATCCGCGAGATCTGCAAGGCCTCGGGCATCACCAGCGTCTATGTCACCCACGACCAGAAAGAAGCCCTGAGCATGGCCGACCGCATCGCCATCATGCGCGGCGGCGTCGTCCAGCAGGTCGGCGAACCCAAGCAACTCTACAAAAACCCCGCCACACCCTTCGTCGCCGAATTCCTCGGCGAAACCAACTTCATCCACGCCACCGTCGCCGATGCCCCTACCCAAGCTCGTGGCACAGGCGTCTCGCCTGTGGCTACCCCCACTACCTCTCCCGCAACCTACTCACTCACCTCCCCCGCCGGCCCCTTCGCCGCGGCAATCAACCCCGAAGTCAAAGCCCCGCCCAAGCCCGGCCAAAGAGCCGTCTGCTCCATCCGCCCCGAATCGCTCAGCCTGACCAGCACCGGCCCAAACACACTCCCCGGGCGCCTCATCGCCACCACCTACCTCGGCGAACTCGCCCAGCACGCCGTCGAACTCAAAGACGGCACCAAACTCAAAGTCGCCGAACTCAACCCCGGCCGCATCCCCGAACCCAACACCCAGGTCGCCGTCAACTTCAACCCCGAAGATGTCGTCGTCCTCCCCCCAGACCCCACACAGCAATAAACAACAAGCTAAGCCAAAACCCGTGCCGCCAACCTCCTTTGGAGGTCGGTGCTTTTCTACTGCAAAGCAAACACATCCGCGCCATGGGCCGCACCGTGCCTACTCCCCCTTCCTGTGGCACTGGCGGCTAGTCCGCCAGTGCTACCCCCTCTATCCGCCCCTCTCACGGCATCTCCATCTCCCGCAACCCCATCAGCGCCTCCTCGATCTCATCAGCGGTGAAACAAACAGCCGACTGGACAGGCCTCCTCGTGTACGCCGAAGCACGATCACCATCCGGGCCGGTCTCCGTCTCCCAAAGACACATCAACAGCACAGTCTCCTCCGGCATCGCGTCATCAACCCACGCATTAGCATCGGGGTTGTAGTAGAGCGAAAACCAGACCGTGACACGCTGACTCGCATAATGGGCGCGAGCCTCGACAACCGCCCGCCCGACCGCATCGTCAACCGACTGCGAAGGATCCTGCGCCAAGCTGTCAGACACCCGCGACACCATCGAGTGCATGAACATTTCCGGCATCAGCCACTTGGTGCGCGTCGTTTCATAGACCATCGATCCAGCAAGAACCAGCACCACAACCGCAGCCAGAACGATCACCCACAACCGCATCACCCCGCCTCCTTCCGCCATCACTCAGACAAACAGCAGCAACCCCGCGATCCCGATCGACGCCCCGAGCATCACCAACAAATTCTCGAAGTGCACCACGCGATAGCGAGCGTCATGCAGCGTCGCCCGCCCAGCAAGCACAAGAAACGCGGCGCTCAGCGCAGTCACCCCGCCGACAACATACTCGGAGATCACCACCGGCCGGCCACCCGCCGCCGCAACAACCCCGCCGATCACCACCATCAGCAACTGCGCAAGCCCGGCAGGGAGCACCACCCCCGCAGTAAACTCTCCGAGCAGAACGCCAACCCCGCCGAGCTTCCGCCATACCCCAAGCCGCAGAAACTCACGGAAATACAGCACATCCCGTTCCTCCCCCTCCCCCCGCTTCTCGCGGCTGAAGCCCTCGATCACAATCACTCGCCAACCGCTCATCGCAACAGCCCCGATACAAACAGATTCGAACACCCGCTCAGTCTATAAACACCATCGCATCCGCGATGTCCTCCGAATCCGGGTGATACCGAACCGCCAGAAACACGAGATGGACGCCAACCGCGCCATCATCGGTTCCCATAAAGAAATCCTCGTCCCAACTCCGCCCCGCACGCATCAACACGGGAGCCCCTTGAGGCACGCCGCCGAGCGCCAGTAAATCATCACGCGTCACGGTCCGACCGAGCCGCACATCGCGCTCGATGCTTGTCGCGCGTCGCATGTCAGCGCTCGGAACAACCGCTGACACAACCCATGACACATACGGCATGGCCACAAAGGCACAGCACCCCACCACGCCCAGCACCGCAGCCGCGGCAAACACCCGAGCAAACACCATCGTCCCGCGCTTCATCCGCAGTTCCCCAAACCAGCCCCAATACGATACGCTCCGCCAGCACACCGGCGCCGCACCGAAATGCGCCTCCCAGTCTACCAATCCCTCCGGCTCACCTGCTCGCCTGCTCCACCCTCCCCCGCTCTCCTTCGGCCCCCAACTCAGATAACACCCAACACACCCGCCGTCAACAGCGGCAACACCGCCAACCAAAACAACGCGCTGAACACAAAGAGCAAGTGATCAAACGAGTACCCGCCCCGAAGCGACCGGATCACCGCAAGGTTCCACAGCGATCCCCCCAACATAAACACCAGCAGCCCAAACGCGAGCACGCCGCACCCCAGCACCACTGGCCAGCCCCACCCGGCACGCAACGACAACAAAAACGGCGTCAGGAACACCGCTCCCGGCGCCACAAACATCCCCGGGTACACCCCAACCACAGTCAAAACCCGCTCCGCAACCCCGAGCGCCCCCCGAGTCTTCACCGCCTCCATCATCGGAAAAAGAATCCCACGCACGCCCAACCGCCCTTCTGCACCGACCCCGATCGCCGACGCCGCCCATCCTACACCAATCCCACCCCACGCCCAAGCCAAAACCCACAACACTCGCCCCAATCAATCCGCATCCACACCCGATCCCAAGCCCCACCGCAAACATCATCATCAGACACTCGTGCTAAACCACCCGCCAGCGAGCACCCCCGCCGCCGTGCGTGGCCAACACAACCAGATCGGCGCGGCGATGCACCACGCGAGGCGCTCAGGCCTCATCCTCTGCGATCACTGACAAGCCACACACGCACGGCTATGGTCACACAGGGCGTCAACGCAAGCCCGCGGAGGAAACATGTTCACCGACATGCGGGAGAAGGCCTGATGCATATCGAGATGATCCGCACGCCCGTCCTCATCGTCGGCGCCGGAGCCGCCGGCCTCCGTGCGGCAATCGCGTTGCACGACCACGCCGTCGACTGCCTCGTGCTCGGTAAACGCGACCACGGCGACGCCCACACAGTCTGCGCCGCCGGAGGCATCAACGCAGCACTCGGCAACCTCGACCCGCAAGACCATTGGGCGCTCCACGCGGCCGACACCATGGCCGAGGGCCACGACCTCTGCGACCCCGTCGCCGTCGAGCTGCTCGCGCGCCAGGCGCCGGCGCGAATCCGCGAGCTGCACGACTGGGGCTGCGACTTCGCGAAGACCGACAACAACAAAATCAACCAACGCTACTTCGGCGCACAGACCTGCCGACGCACATGCTTCGTCGGCGATGAAACCGGCAAGGCCATCCTGCACACACTCGTCGACCAAGCAAAAACACGCGGCATCAAGTACCGCGACCGGATCTGCATCACGAAACTGCTCAAGCACAACCACCGCGTCGTCGGCGCCGCCGGTTACGACATGAAAACCGGCGAGGGACTCCTGTTCGCCGCTAACGCCGTCGTCCTGGCGACGGGCGGGTACGCAAGCGTGTACAGCCGCAACACCTCCCGCGAAGATGAAAACACCGGCGACGGCATGGCCCTCGCGCTCGAGGCAGGCGCATCCCTACGCGACATGGAGATGGTCCAGTTCCACCCCACCGGCAAGATCAGGCCGAAAGTCCGCTCGGGCGAACTGGTCACCGAAGCGATGCGAGGCGAAGGCGGTCGGCTATACAACAAAGACGGCCAGCGCTTCATGGAGCGATACTCCCCAGAACGACTCGAACTCGACGCACGCGATGTCGTCGCCCGGGCGATATGGTCCGAAATCAAGGAAGGCCGCGGCACACAGGCCAACGCGGTCAAGCTCGATGTCAGCCACATCGACGCCGAGTCCATCCGAGAACGACTCCCGAAAATGCTGCGCCAATTCGAGGAAGAAGGCGTCGACATCACGCGCGAGCCCGTCGAAGTCGCGCCGACCGCGCACTACGCCATGGGCGGTATCCGGGTCGACTTCACCACAGGGCAGACCGATGTCCCCGGCCTCTACGCCGTCGGCGAAACAACCGGCGGGCTCCACGGCGCCAACCGGCTCGGCGGCAACTCCCTGGCCGAAACCGTCGTCTTCGGAAAGCTCGTCGGCGAACACCTCGCCAAGGCCGTCAAAGAGACGAACGAACCCCGCGTCGATCAACAGGACGCCCGCCGCCACCTCGACGCATTGCAGGCCGTCGCCGCCCGCGAGAACGGCGAAGACCCGCAGCCGCTGCTCGCCGAGCTCCGCGACCTCATGTGGACACACGCAGGCGTCGTGCGCACGCAACCCGACCTCGAAAACGGCCTCCAACACCTCGCCGAACTCCGGCGGAAGTCAATGCATGTCGCCGGCGGCGGCTCACTCAATGCCCGACCGTTCGAGTCCGCCATCAGCCTGCAATGCATGCTGCCGGTCGCCGAGGCCATCCTGCGATGCGCGCTGCACCGCACCGAAACCCGCGGCGGACACTGCCGCAAAGACCACGAGCAGACCGACGACAACCGCTGGCGAGTCAACATCATCTGTCGCCGGTCTCCAAACGCAGAACTCGCCTTGACCGAGCACCCCGCACCCCCGATGCCCGAGGCGATACGCGAAGCGATGGACCAGCGCGACGAAGCCTCATACCACCACCTCGAATAACTCCCCGAAAGGACGCCGCCATAAATGTGCTCGCCGATTTTCGCCGGACGATGAACCCGCCGGTCTTCCTCGGATCGGCGGCGGTGATCCTCGTGTTCGTGCTCTACAGCGCGATCTTCTCCGAACACGCCCGCGAAACCTTCGGGGCCGTTCAATCATTCATCGTCCACTACTTCGGATGGTTCTACATCCTCGCCGCCAGCGCGATTCTCGTGTTTGTCGTCTGCCTGGCGTGCAGCCGATTCGGGCGCATCCGCTTGGGCGGCGACGACGCAAAGCCGGAGTTCCACGGCCTGACATGGTTCACCATGCTCATGGCGGCAGGCATGGGCATCGGGCTGGTATTCTTCGGCGTCGCCGAACCCATCGAGCATTACCTGGCGCCGCTCCAAGCCGAACCACAGAGCAACGAGGCCATCCGCGAAGCGATCTTCTACAGCTACTTCCACTGGGGTTTGCACCCGTGGGCGATCTACATCTCCATCGCGCTGCCCCTCGCCTACTTCCATTTCCGCCACAAGCTGCCGCTGGCGCCGCGATCCCTGCTCTACCCCATCATCGGCAAACGCATCTACGCCTGGCCCGGCCACGCCGTCGACATCCTCGCCACCGTCGGCACCCTCTTCGGCGTCGGCACTTCGCTGGGCCTCGGCGCCATGCAGATCAACGCAGGCTTCAACACCATCGCCGGTGTGCCCGTCCAACTGTTCGCGCAACTCCTGATCATCGCCGTCATCACAACCATCGCAACCATCTCCGTCGTCACCGGGCTCAAGGTCGGCATCCGACGGCTCAGCCAGTTCAACATGATGCTCGCAGGCGTGATCCTCCTCTTCGTGCTCGCCACCGGGCCGACCCTCTACATCCTCCAGACCTTCACCGTCGGGATCGGCCATTATCTCCAAAACCTACCACTCAAAAGCTTCTGGGTCGACCAAGCCAGCGGCGGCAACTGGCAGGCGGACTGGACACTGTTCTACTGGAGCTGGTGGATCGCCTGGTCACCCTTCGTCGGCATCTTCGCAGCCCGAATCTCCAGAGGACGAACCATCCGCCAGTTTGTCGCCGCCATGCTCTTCGTCCCCACAATCGTCGGCTTCTTCTGGTTCGCCGCGATGGGAGGAACGGCACTGTTCATCGAACACCGCGCCGACGCCGGCATCGCCGAAGCCATCGCCCAGGCGCAACAGGGCGGCGAAGGCTCCGCACTCGCCTTCTACGCCATGCTCGATCACCTGCCGCTGACCGCCGTTGTGTCAGCCCTGGGCACACTGCTCATCATTGTGTTCTTCGTGACCTCATCCGATTCCGGCTCGCTGGTCGATGTGATGGTCACCTCCGGCGGCAAGGAAAACCCGCCGAAAATCTACCGCGTCTTCTGGTGCGTCGCAGAAGGCGTCGTCGCAGCCGTGCTCCTGATCGCCGGCGGCCTCACCGCACTGCGAACCGCCTCGCTCACGCCCGCCCTGCCGATGGTGGTGTTCCTTCTCGTCGCCTGCTACGGATTGGTCAAAGCGTTGGGCAAAGACATCAAACAGACCGGCGTCCCCGCACGCAAACAACTCCACCAATGAAGATCGCCAAGCCGCCCCAGCCGCCACGCCGCACCGAGTCCTACACCCCACTACCCCGCTCCTACTCGCCCTTCCTGCGGCACTGGCGGCTCGCCCGCCACTGTCTCCCGCCCCACCAGCCGTACCGCTCGCCTTCCCACTCCCTCGCCCGAAAACCAAGCACCCCCGCGGCCGCCGTTGTTCACCCAAAAGCAAAACGCTGAATCATCAGCCGTCAACAACATCCGCCCACCACCCGGCAACACCCAGGGCAAGCCGACCCCTGCGCCAGCTGCGGAAACGAGATCGAGCCCAAGTGCGATTCACTCCCGTTTCAGCTTCAATGCCGCTCTCGCGTACCGACCGAGCAAGCCCCGTTCACTGTCGTAGACCGGGCGCTCGGTGAGTAACCCAGCACACACCCCGCTCGCGGACAGACCAAACAGCACGAAAAACCCGATTGCCAGGCCGATCGAATGCTGCAAGGGAGGCGGCGGCGCGGTCGGATAGATGATCGCTGGCGCCAGCATCAACAGCGCGACAACGACGCCCCAAGGAATCGTCATCGCAAGGACCCTGGAAAACGCGAACATCCGACCCATCGCCCTCATGCGTGCGATGACAATCGACCACGACCACACCGCGACACCCGCCAGGAGAACGACGAGCGTTATTGTGTCGGAATCCATCAGACCATCTCCGCCGCAACCGCCCCGCCCAAGCAAACTGTACCCCACAAGCCTCCCTTCAGGACCCCGGCCCAACCTCTCCCCGGGCGCCACGCCCCACCGAGCCGTGTCCTACCCCCCAACTACGCCGCTCCTACTCGCCCCTTCCTGTGGCGCAGGTGGCTCGCCCACCAGTGTCTCCCCCCGCCAACCCTCCGTTCTCTTGGTCTCTCCGTCTCTCTATCTCCCTGTCTCCCTGTCTCCCTGTCTCCCCGTCTCCCCGTCTCTCCGTCACTCCGTCTCTTGCACCCCCTCCCCTCTCGCTCGCCAAGCGAGCGGCCCCCGCCCGCACAGATTTCCGACCTCTGCGCCTCACCTCAAAACCCAAATCGCAGCTCAACACCGCCACACAATCGCCGCGGCGTCGGCCAGGCGCACCACGCTGTAGGCCGCGTCGCCCGGGGCCCGCACCGTCGTGAACCCGCGCGAGGCGAGGACGCGGTTGGTCAGCGTCCAGAGTTCGTCGTCAGAGAGCCCCGCGTCCAGGCGGAGGGTGGCGCTGCCGCGGAGGACAGATGCGTCGTACTCGATGTTGAGCGAGAGCCGCTGGGAAGCGAGGTCGACCAGCCGCGCCAGCTCGACCTGCCCCGCAGGCGTCACCAGCGGGGCGGGCTGGAGAGCGAGAGCGGGCGCCGACGCGAAAACCGCCAAGGCGAAGCCGGCGGCTAAGGCGTGGAAACCCTGTCCCATGCGGTGCAGTCTACCAAAAACCGAGGATCGGTGAGGTGCGGGCGTTAGGTTTTTTGGAGAATCTGCACGCGGACGGCGCCCGTTGTGATCTACATCCCTCAATCACTTCCCTAGATCAACTGCTCGCCTGTTCGACGCTCTCGCCCGGCGAAGCCGGGCACCATAAAGCACATCCAAGTAGCGGTCGCCCGAGGCGTTCTTGTGGATGTGGTCTGTCGCGCTCAGGATGTTCGAGTCGTGGTCGTACGCGATGTCCACGCGGTAGAAGTCGCGCTCGCCGGATCCCTTGTAGCTCTCCCAGCGGCTGGAGGTGACGCGGTTGAACCGATCGAGCATCGGGTATGGATGGCCCGATGCGGCGCCCTGGAAGAGGTTCGAGCGGACCTGGGGCTCGGGGAGCGTGACCTCGGCCAATGCCGACTAGAAATTGTCTTGAAACCTACAACTTTCCCCCGCGAAGGCGGAGAATTCAGGATTCAGAGGTAGCCCCTAAGCGACATTTTTCACAAACCGATCCTTAACCTCACGCCCCGAGGCGAGCGTGTTTTTAGAATGAAGACTTCGAAGATCGCTTTATAGACTCCCAAGCAAAACACAGCCCAAAGAGCAAATTTAGCAACGCAAATCCCTTCAAGCCGCCAGAAGTGCTATATCTCACTGCCTTTGTGGCATCGAGCAAATCATCTCTGTATTGCACCCAAAGACAGACATTCAAGTAGATGCCCGCGGAAGCCAACATCAGGAACGCCGCGGCGGCGAACGCACAGGCCGCTCTGGGATGCATCACTCTTTCAAGCAAAATGGCGATCGCACCCAACAAAAGCACGCCCATTATGGTCCCAAAGCCGATCAAAAAGCCGTGCCAGCTGACATACTTATAGTCGTGACTGAGCAAGTACTCGATGATCGCGCTGGCGCACATATACACCTCTCTTTGCTTCAGTCATGCACGCATGCCTCGCCGCAGATCGAATCAGCGAACTCATTGCACTGTGATTGACAATAGGAATGTCTGTCACCCATGTTTCCCATCTCGTTGCCAATTCCAACCGCGACCCCGATCGGACCTGCGGCTCGCACTGCAGCTCTTCCTGCACGACCGATCCATGAGTTATGGTATCTGTGATTGCTCCACAGATTGCCAAAGGGGTCGTTCATCATGGAGTTTGCTTGTTGCAGCGCCGTACCCGCGAGCAGACAGGCTGCGCCATAATCGATATCGAAATTGACACCGCCACTTAGGGATGCGCTCCCTGTCACTGGCACGAACCTCCCGCCTGGAATCATACGCCTCTCTTGACCGGTCCTTATGTCTCGCCCCTTTGCATTTTTGGCTATGCTGACAAGCCCGCCCGTGCCGAAACTGATAGCTGTGTCACCGATCATGCAGGCGGCCATGCAAGCACTGCGAGCCACGCCCGAAGCGGTCTGGCGAACATCGTTTGTCAAGTCTTGGATTGCCGGAAGATGCGGGGTGAGTGGTGTGGCGTTGTCCAAGTTCTTGATGCCGAACATATCGAGAATATGGTCATCGTTTCCCTTTGGCCTGCGTGGTGCGGGGCCGCCCGGCCCGCCTGGACCGCCCGGACCTCCACCGCCTGCCCCTCCACCGCCTGCCCCTCCACCGCAGCCACCTCCGCCGCCGCCACCGCCGCCGGAGGAGCCGCCACCAACAAGACCGCCGCCTCCGAAACCTCCAGGCCCTCTGCCACCACCACCGCCGCCACCGCCCGAAGCTGGCGGGCAGATCGGCACAAAGTCATTCAGCATGTCGCTGTTCGTGCAGTTCATCCCGAAGCAGGTATCCCAAGTGAGTCCGCTTCCATCCAGCGGCGGCGGAGCGGTCGCGGGCAACTGGCACGGCCCGAAGCAGACCATCAGGCCCCATGGGTCCCTCGCGAAGACGGCCAGCCCGCGGGCGTACTGGTACAAACTCATCCCATCGATGTATCCCAGGGGGTCGCGTCTTGTCCACCGTCCTACATCGGCGTCGTAGACGCGGTGTCTGACATGGTAGATGGTTCTTGAGGCGCCCTTGAAGGTCGGGTCGTACCGGTAGCCGGCGTAGCCGACTCTGTTGGCGACGGCGGACGAGCTCATCACGCCGCGGCCGAGGGTCTGGAAGCCGCCGGTGATCGAGTTCGCGTGGATTACATCGTCGTTGTCGACCACGCCGTCGAGGTCTGCGTCGAACCGCACATCGTACGGGTCTGCGTTGCGGATATGGTCCTCGATCGCGTCGTTGTCCGCCGCGTCCCAGGTCCCGTTGGAGTTGGTGTCTCCCGCCGGCAGGCTGTAGGGCACGCCGTAGGCGGAGTACTTGACCCATTCGATCATCGAGCCGGTGTCGGTGAGCAGGGCGGAGACATCGCCTCGCCAGTTCTGGGCGTAGTAGACGCGTTCGTCGCGTGTGCCGTCCGCCTCTTCGTGCCAGGCGCCCGAGGTGTCTCGGTCTCGCAGGATCACACTGTCAATGTACGAGGATCCGCCGTAGCCGGCAAGGCCCGCGTTGTGATGGACGAAGACTTCCTTGGGGTCCTCGTCTTCATCGCGGAAGACCGCGACCACGCGCCAGCGGTCATCATAACAGAACCAGAACCACGGATCTTCCTCATCGACCACGCCGTCGGGATCGCCCCCCGAGTCGTCGGTGACATCGGAGTGCCAGCCGATGCGGAAGTTCAGGCCGTTGTAGCGGTACGCGGCGACCAGGTCCGAAGTGTCCCGGTCGTGGACCTCCATCAGGCGGCCGAAGGCGTCGTAGGTGTACTCGTAGTCCTTGCCGTCGTCGATCTGGTGCCCGGCGAGGTTGTACGAGGGCTCGTAGTCGGGGGTGCTGTCCGAGTCGATGTCGCGTTCGAGCAGTTCGTTGGCGAGGTTGAACGCGTTGGTCTCGTCGAACTCGCCGGTGCCGGTGAACTGGCCGTCGCCGTCGAGGTCGAGCCTGCGGTGCAGCCAGTTGCCCGTCTGGGCTCACCCCCGCTTCGTGTCCCCGGGACACGAAGGAACACCAACCGACTCTCATAGAGACTTGTGCGTAGATCAGGGACGGGTCGCACCGATCAACGCAACCGCTCCGTGTGCTCGATCGTGACATCAATGTACGCAGCACCATCAAAATCAAAGACCACGCGCAAGCGCCCGCTCGCGCCGTGGTAGTCGTAGGCGATCTCGAAATGAGACTCCTGGCCCAGAACCAGCCCCGATGAGGAAGTAATCGCCGCTTCCATATCGCCAAGCTCGTCCGTAACCGCGTCGTAGTACTGGCGCAGCAGTCTGTCTTTTCTCTCTGCAGTGACGACAATCGCTCTGAACCGATCGTTCCTCACCGCCCGGTCGAGGCGTCGTGAATATTCGTAACCTTCTTCGCGATACTCGTACCCGCCGTTCCACAACAAGTATTTAAAGGTATTGGTGAGCCACTCGGTCTGAACAAAGTCTGAGTACTCGGGATCCGAGGCCCCTCCACCCGCCGCCTCGCGCCCACATCCCGCCGCCAATACAACCAGCACCATCGCGCCGCAAGCCAAGACGCGATCGATCCAGCCCGCAAACGCCTTCCGCCGCCGCCTGTCGCCCACCCGAATGCTCCTTCGCACACCCTCGTCTACGGCCGCCATCCACGCCCGCCTCGATATCGCTCAACCCTCCAATCAACGCAGCCGCTCGGTATTCTCGATATCTACATCAATGTATCCAGCACTATCCAACGAGAAAAACACGCGTAAATTCCCATCTACTCCTCGGTAGTCGTACGCAATCTCAAAATGGGACACTTCGCTTAGAACCGGTCCCGACGAGAAGTAGATATCCGCTTCCATATCAGTAAGTTTGCCTTTAATCGCGGCATAGTATAAGTGCAGGAGTCTATCTCTATCGCCAGCGACGCCGACCGCCCTCAACCGAATGCTCTGCTCCGCCTCACTGAGGCCTATGCCCGCTCTGCTGCCTCCACCGCGAAAGCCGTATCCGTGAGTCTGCAACAAATCTTTAAAAGAGGTGTTAAGCCAATGAGTCTGAATGAAGTCCGAGTATTCGGGATCTGCGGACTCTGTCCACACTGACTCGTGATCACAGCCCGCCGCAATCGCAATCAAAACCAATCCACATCCGGCACAGGTGATCCGCCTCCAAGGACGCGCAAAGCACAAGTTACTTGGTCGGAAACAACGGTCTGCAATCCCGCAATCCCCACGGCAACCCCTCACGCCCCCTACGCCCCCCACACCGACCGCGCCCAACCGCCGCCTCCCCAAACTCGCCCAGCCGAAACCCACCAACCCAGACTACACCCCCCCACCACCAAACACAATACCCAATCCTCTACACCCCAAAAACATTGGCCGCCCTAAACAGGGCGGTCCAACACCAATCCCAAAGCCAGCTCCCCCCCCCGCTCTCAATCTCTCCGTCTCGATCCCCCCTCCGTGCCCCCGTGCCTAAGTGCCTCAATCCCTTCTTGAGAATTCAATCTCAAAACGAGCCCCCACCCCCACCTCCGAAGCCGCCCGAATCTCACCACCCGCTGTTTCAACAAGCTTCTGGCAGATCGTCAGCCCCAGTCCGACCCCCCCGCTCTCCTCCCGCCGCCGGAACGGCCGAAACGCCTCCTCCAGCTCCTCAGCCCCCATCCCCCGCCCCGTGTCCTCCACCACGATCCGGATGTTCCCCGTGGAACAATCTTCCCCGGTGTTCCCCGTGGAACACTCCGTCCGGATGGTCAGCCGCCCGCCACGCGGCCGCATCGCCTCCCGGGCGTTCAGGATGAGGTTGAGCAGCACCTGCTGCAGGGCCCCCTGGGCCATCGGGACCTTCAGCCCGGGCGCCACATCGCAGACCACCTCGATGCCGTCCTGGTGCAGCTCGCCGCCGAGGCAGTTCAGGGCGTCGTCGGCGGCCATCAGGACATCGGCGGCTTCGGCCGGGGTCCGGGGCTCGCCGGCCAGGCGGAGGATCGAGTCGGCGATCTCGGTGGCCCGGGTGGCGTTCTTGTCGGCGACTTCGACGGCCCGGGCCATGGCCGCGGGGTCGTGCTTGCGGGCCTTGGCGGCCCCCGCCGCCATCTTGATGGGGGTCAGGAGGTTGTTGAACTCGTGGGCGAGCATGGCCGCGGCGAGCCCGAGGGTGGCCAGGCGGTCGCTGCGGTGCAGGGCGGCCTGGAGGTCGGCGAGCCGCTGATCGACCGATTCGATCTGGTCGAGGAGGGCGGCGGTGCTGGCGGCGATGTCTTCCTGGCTGGCCATACCCCGTGGCTATCGGGCATCGGGAGCCGCATATTCAGTCGGGATGCGGGGCTATTCGCTGGCGGAGATCCAGCGGTCGGTTTCGGGGCAGCCGGCGGCGAGCCAGGCCCGGGTGGAGCGGGGGAGGACCGGGAGGTCGGTGACGGCGGCGAGGTCGGCCCAGGCGAAGGCGATGTCGGGCTCTTTGGACTCGATGGGGAGGGTCGGGTTTGGGCGCTCGCCGGCCAGTTGTTCCACGAGGAACACCAGGCTGATCTCGTGTTTGGGCTTGTTGCGCTGGGTGAAGCGGACTTCGTGGGCGGCGAGGAAGGGGCCGATTTGTGCGCACAAACCCGCTTCTTCCATGAGCTCGCGGGCGAGGGCTTCGGGGGCGGATTCGTTGTGCTCGATGTGGCCGCCGGGGAGGTAGTAGTAGGGCGGGTCTGGGGTGTCGGGGTCGACGGGGTGGCAGAGGAGGATTTTCGAGTCGGCGATGATGAGGCCGCGGGCGATGGGTTCGATGTGGGGCATTGGGTGTAGGGCGTGGGGTGTGGGGGGCCCGCCTTTGGCGGGCGGAGGATTGAGCAGGGGATCAGGTGAGCAGGTGACGGAGGTCGTGTAGTCGGAGGTAGATGGGCAGTATACTGGGCGTGTTGGGTTGTGGAGTCTTGGCGCATGGAGGCGATGTGATGGCTGAGAAGAAGACGGCGGGGAAGCAGAAGCCGCGGCGGTTGGGGCGGGGGTTGAGTGCGATGATTCAGGGGGTTCCGCCTGTTCGGGTGGAGGGGGATAGAAAGTCCGATAATACATTGGATGAGGGTGTGGTTGAGGGGGCGAGTGGGGGGGATGCTGCTGGCGGGGGAGAAGGCGCGGCTCGGCGAGGGGTGCCGCCCGGGAGCGGAAGGGAAGACACTGGCGGGCGAGCCGCCAGTGCCACAGGGGGGGGCGAAGATGGGGTAGCCACAGGCGAGACGCCTGTGCCACGAGAGTCGGTAGGGGGGGAGAGCACGGGTCGGAGATCTGTGCCAACTGGGGGTGGAGGTGGTGTAGCCACAGGCGAGACGCCTGTGCCACGAGCGGCGGTAGGGGGAGAAGACACGGCTCGGCGAGCCGTGCCACCCGGGGCGGAGGGGGTGAGCACTGGTGGGCGATCTGCCAGTGCCACAGGGGGGAAGGGGGTTGTGTATTTGGAGTTGCCTGTTGGGGCGGTGCGGGCGAATCCTTATCAGCCGCGGCGGGAGTTTTGGGATGGGGAGATGCGTGAGCTTGCGGCGTCGGTGAAGCAGGACGGTGTGATTCAGCCGATTGTGGTTCGTCCTGCCCCTGATGGTGAGGGGTATGAGCTTGTGGCGGGTGAGCGGCGGTTGCGTGCCGCGTTGTATGCGGGGCTGGAGACGATACCGGCGCTGGTGCGTGAGATCGGGGATCAGCGTTCGGCTGAGTGGGCGCTGATTGAGAATGTGCAGCGTGTGGATCTGAACCCGATGGATCGTGCGTCGGGTTTGCATTCGCTGATGATTAATTTCGGCTTGACGCAGCAGGCCGCGGCTGATCGGATCGGGATGGAGCGGTCGAGCGTTGCGAATCTGCTGCGTCTGATGGAGCTTGAGCCGAAGATCCAGGAGCTTGTGCGTTGCGACGCGTTGAGTTTCGGGCACGCGAAGGTTTTGCTGTCGATGCCGTCGGGTCGGTTCCGGGTGGATTTGGCGCTTGCCGCGGCGGATAACGAGTGGCCTGTGCGGAAGCTGGCGTCGCGTGTGAAGTATGCGCTGAGCGACAAGAGCGGGGAGAGCCAGGCGCCGAAGGAGCGTTCGCCGGCGCTGGTGGATCTCGAGAAGCGGTTGGGGGAGCACCTCGGCACGCGGGTTCGGATCGAGACGGACAAGGGGGGGAAGCGGGGGAAGATCGTAGCGGAGTTTTTCGATCTGGATCACTTTGATGGGTTGGTGGGGAAGATGGGGTTTCGGTTGGATGAGTAGGGGGAATGTCTTGCGATCCATTGCGCCATTGCCACATGAACAGTTCCAGCAATGCATTATTTTGAATGGACATGCACAAGCGAACCGAGAGACAACAGCAACGAAGCAGCAGGTCATTGCACGGCGACTACCGGAGCACAAGAAACACTTTTAGGCATCGATTAGGACTGGCCTATTGGTGTACCCACAATCGAAGATGAAGGCCCCAGTGACAATGAGAGGTGATTACAATGTCTAGCGGGAATCAGAGTTGGTTGGCTGAGGTAGATCTATCGGGTCTGTTTCCAGGCGAGCCGCTTGTGCCCGTTGTGAAGGCCAAAGAGAGCCCGTACGCCGGATGGGAGTTTCCTGGAACTGCGGTCTTTCACATGAAGGATCGACTTGAGCCGCCGTACTTCGACACACGAAAGCTCGACGAGATCATGCTCCATGAAGGGCCTCGCGCGGCCGAGCAGATGTGGTGTTCGGTTACGCAACGGGATCTAGAATGCGATGAAGCCAAGGAGCCGATGGAGCTGTGTGTTAGGAACAAGGAACACCCAGACTATAGTACATACGCTGATTATGGAGTCTCCCATAGGATGCCGAGTGTTGTCGGAATGACGCCTGTGGACGCCGCGCTATATTTGTGCGCGATCGGAAGAGTGGATATGCCGGTACCTCTGCGATTTGCGAGGGCGCTGCTTGATCCGGACTTCCGCTTTCCCAAGAGACTTGCTGATATTGCGTCCGTCGATGCAGTCGACGCCGTCCGGCTGCGTGGCGTCACAGTGAACGAACAGCACCAGCTCGAGTATCATAAACAACCCGCGGATCCGGATGCCCGATCGCATGGATTTGCGCGGTCTGCCAGCCCATTGATTATTGGCGATGGTTGGCGCTCGGCGGCAAAGCCGGTTTTCGAAGCTCGCGATTATGGCAAGATTGATGTGGAGCCATTTGCCAGTTGGAGCATCGATCATGATGTATCCAGGCTGGTGCGACTGCATGCTCCGAACTACGACGATGACTCTCGGTATGAGTTGCCGGTCGTAGAGGTTGAGGACATTTTGCCAGAAGTCTCGGCGGTGCTTCGTCAGATCAGCGAGAACCCTGCTGTCATGTTGAAGGACGATGAACGGCAAGAGGTATGGCGCAGATCGCAATCGTACGGACTCAGTACCGTGCATCGAATCGTTGAAGGCATTCTAAGAGAGTATGTCCCTTGGCCGTTCCCGTTTCGACTGCGTACGCGCAGTGAGTCGCTCCTGAGTCGGCAAGAGATCACTCAGCAGGTGGCGTCGCTGTTCCAGCAACTTCTTCAGGCTCCTCAGCCGGTTCGGCCATCGAATCTCGTGTGCTATTTCCTATCGCTGATTGACCGCGGTCGCGCGGACTTCACCGCGTGGCCCGAGAATCTTCATGATGTCTGGGGCTTCAAGATGAAGACTGGGGATCACGATTGGATTGAAGGACAGATCTGGGTTGAGCCCGGCTTATCGTACGAGCCAAAGGATCAAATTCAGGAAGTCGATCCGTCGGGGAGGCTCTTCGATGCGAGCACCGATTCCGGTCCGATTAGGCTTGAGACGGGCAAACTCCGCTGTTACATCCGTCGAACACGATAATCAGGATGAGTGTTGGAGAGTCGGGTGCGATGTGAGTTGACTCATACTATGGAATACGCCATCTAATCAATTGTTGTCATCATATTGTTCTTCGCTCAGTGCCCGAGTAGCTTCTGTAGTTATTTTAGGAGCTTCTTGGAGCGGGAGGTGGGTCATGGCTGATTGGCTGGCTTATGGAGCGTTGATTGCGGTTGGGCTCAATGTGTTGGTGTCGGTGTTTCGGCGGGACTGGCGGATCGCGTGGGGGCCGCGGGGCGGGGTTTGGTTGTGGGTGATGTATGTGCTGCATGGCGTTGTGATTTTGGGTGCCGCGCTGGTGCTGCTCAGTGTGCCATTGGGGAATGCGCTGCTCGCGATGATGGTCGTACCGATGGTGGTGTGGCAGGTGGTGACGGTCGGTGCGAAGTTGTTGCGGGTGGATCGGCGCGAAGCGCGGCCGGTTTTGGAGGGGGCGTCGTGATGCGGCGGCGGGCGCCACAGGAGGGGAAGGGGACACGGGTCGGCGAGCGGCGCCGTCCGGGAAGGGAGGGAGAGACACTGGCGGGCTAGCCGCCAGTGCCACAGGGGGGAGAAGAGACGGCTCGGTAAGTCGTGCTTCTTGGGCTGGAGGTGTGGAGTTTGTAGAATGCCTTGGCGGGATGGGATGCGGGAAGGAGGCCGGTGATCGAAAGCGGAGCGGTTCAAATCGACCTGGTGCTCAGCGGGCGGTCTGTAGAAGGCCGGATCTCGGTGGATTATCTCTCGGTGTTGGCGAAGGAGATGCAGACGACGCTTCGTCGGCTCGCCTCCAACAAGCAGGAAGTGTCGGGGCGGTACACGAAGGACATCGAGCGGGCGTGCTCGCTTGAGCTCGTGGGCTTTTCGGCCGGGAGTGTGCGTCTTTGCTTTGAGCTCGCCCGGGTTCCCGCGGATGAGCAGGAGCTGCAGCCCGACGCTGGGCGTGCGTCGATCGAGCGATTCTTCGGCTTGATTGAGGCGGGGGAGCGCGGGGCGGGGTGGGATGAAGAGCTTCCCTCGCCGGTGCTTGACGGACTTGACCGGATGACGCGTTCGCTGGACGACGGGGTTGACTCGATCGAGGTGTCGGTCCGCGGCGGGGGGCTTGCAAGCCGGACTGTGCGGCTGACGAAGGCGTTCCGGGAGAGCATCAGGCCGGGCGTTGGGGCGGGCGAGGATCCGCGGTTGGGGCGTGTGGTAGGGGTGATCTGGGAGGCGGACTGGAAGCGTCATACTGCCGAGCTTCACGAAGCGGATGGTCGAGTGGTGGAGGTTCGGTTTGATGCGGGGCGGGACGAGGCTGTGACGGAGGCGAGGCGGCGGAAGGTCGCCGTCACGGGGATTGTGAGCGGGAATGGGCGTCGTCGGTCGATCGAGTTGCGCCGGCTTGAAGTGCTGGATGAGCATGAGTTGAGCGAGGACGCGTTGCCAGGGTCGTTCTGGGATCGGTCGAGTGTTGAAGAACTTGCCGCGCAGCAGGGGGTGGGGGTGGTGGAGGACATTGATGCGTTGGCCGGTGACTGGCCGGAGGACGAAGACCTTGACGCCTTTCTTGACATGGTGCGGGAAGGGCGCGGCTGATGGACTCGGTGCTGCTGGACACCGATGTGTTCTCGTTTTTCTTCAAGCGGGATTCGAGGCGGGAGTTGTACGCGCCTGATGTCGCGGGGCGGCGGTTGTGTGTTTCGTTTATGACGGTTGCGGAGCTCAAACGCTGGGCGATCGAGCGGTCGTGGGGCGAGGTGCGGAGGGATGGCTTGTTGCAGGCGCTTCGGAATTATGTCGTGCTGCCGTACGACAACGCGATGGCGGACGCGTGGGCTGAGACAGCTGTTGCGCGCAAGCGTGCCGGTCGTCCGATTTCGTGCGGCGATTGCTGGATCGCGGCGGGGGCGTTGCGGCACGGGCTCCCGTTGCTGACGCACAATGGGAAGGACTTTGAGGGGATTTCTGGGTTGGAGGTTGTGTGTCGGGAGGGGTGATTGGCGTTCCTCCGCACCCTCGGAGCGGTGGGGGCTGGGTGGGGTTGTGGGACGCGAGGTGATGGTGTGCGGAGAATCGGGTTGGATTTAAGATTTCATATTTGAGAAAAGGGGATGAGGTGATGGACGCGGGGCTGCGGAAGCTTGTGGACGGGATGCTGAGTGATGACCTGGATGTTGAGATTGAAGCCCGTGAGCGGTTCATTGCGTTGTGCGACCGTGGGAAGCTCGGGGTTGAGGACGCGTTGTCGTTGATCGAGGCCTCGGCGGGGCCTTTGCCTGAGTCGGAGGATCGGGTCTCGAGTCCGGATCACACGGTGATTTCGGCGGCTTGTGAGATTGTCAATCGTTGCGTGCGCGACGAGGCCGAGCGTGATCGGGTGGTCGGGGCGATCGGGCGGGTGTTTGCGGGGTTGAGCACTGACGGGAAGCGGATGGCACTCATTGCGCTTGCGGAGATTCCGACCGAGGCTTCGGTGCGGCTGTATATGGAGTCGCGACGGCGGCACGCTGAAGAGCTTGCGGAAGAGACCATCGATTGTTATGCGCCGGAGGCTTTGGATCCGGCGGTGATCGGCGAGGAGCGGGCGCGGGGGATGGCTGGAGCGTTATTCCCCGATCTGCTCGATCTTGCCGATGGGTGGGGCGATCGGTATGTGATGTTCCGGACGCTGCTGGACTTTCTGCGTGCGGGGCTTGTGGACGCGGGGATGCTGGCGGGGCGTGACGGGATGTTGGTTTCGGAGTTGGGGGCTTGTGTGAAGCGGATGCGGCGGCGGAAGGGTGAGGCCGTGCCGCTGGGGATGGGGTGGGCGTATAAGACGGCGCATCTTGATGATCGCGAGTATTCGGCGCTGCTGATCGATGTTGCGGGGTGGTGGGGTGTCGCGGGGGTGATGGATGCGGTGGTTGCGCTGGGTGATGTGCGCGATCCGTGGGTGCGTGCGTTCCGTGCGGTGTCGATGCTGCGGTGCGGGCTTGATGTTTCGGATGAGGAGCTGGCGTGGCTTGCGTCGTTTCCGCGCGAGCGTTGGATGCTGCACAGCATGCTGACGGAGATGGGGGAGGAGGGACGGTTGCCGGGGATGTGCCGCGACGAGGCGAAGCTGGCGGAGGGGCACATGGTGGATTGGCTGTCGTTTTCGACGGAGCTCGGGCGGGAGCCGAACGAGATCGAGCTGGTGAAGGTGGTGAAGCGCCGGTCGGGGGTTGGGATGGGGCGGAAGGGGAAGCCGCAGAAGTTTTATGTGTTTCGGTTCCGTGTGACCGATCGCCATTGGTCGAAGAAGGAGGGTTGGATGGTTGGTGTTGCGACGGGCGGCGACGGCTGGACCTTCAGCAGTTTTTCGAAGTGGGGGGAGAAGGATTTGGATGAGCAGGTTGGGGAGTTGCTTGATGGGGAGGGTGAAGGCGGCTGAGGCGGTGGTTGTCGGATGGGCGTTTGCGTGAAGTGAGAAAGGGGCTTGCGATATGGGATGGTTCTGTGCTTCGATGCAATTCAAAACTGAAGACCGGGAGGCCGTGTTAGGGGCTGCGCGGTCGTATGTGGCCGAGCATGTTGGCGGGGCGTTCGTTGCGCCTGTCGTGGACGGTTGGGTGTCGGTGTATCTGAATGAGGAAGCGCTGGCCGCGGAGTTTTGGGAAGGGGTTGCGCAGGGGGCGGGGGTAGAGCACTCGTTGCTGTTTGACCTGCACGACAGTTCTGTTTTGCGTTACTGGTACATGCGCGCCGGGGAAGTGGTGGAGTATTTCAACTCGTGCCCGGACTACTTCGGTGAGGCGGAAGAGGAAGACCTTGAGGCGGAGGGTGATCCGAGCGTGTTTGACGATTTGCTCGATGCGGAGGGGCGTGCGCGGCTGGGGGAGATTGTGCGGCCCAGGATGATCGATGGCGAGGATGTTGGGGGCGAGGTGCCGGTTTTTGAGGAGGAGAGGCTGGCGGCGATCGCGGCGTTGTTCGGTATCCGGGGTGTGATGGGGTCGTTCGACTATCTGCGCGATGGCGAGGCGGTTGAGGATGGTGTTGGGGCTGATGCGATGGAGTTGGTGGGGGAGGGGTGATTTGAGATTTCAGATTTGAGAGGACGGGGGCGGGGGGGTGTTTCTTGGACGGCGGGTCGTCTAGAATCGGGTTCGTTGCCTTCAGACTGTGGAGATGGACATGATCAGCAGAACCAAATCGATTGTTGCTGCCGCCGGATGTGTGGCGGTTGTCGGCCTGGCGTCGGCGTTTGCGTTTCGGACGGCGCAGCCGGATTACTCCAAGCTGATGCCGGTGGATGCGGGCAAGGTTGAGCGGAAGCTCGCGGAGTTGGGCGTTTCGCTTGCCGACGCGGTGCGGAAGGCGGAGGGCGAGACGGGCGGGAAGGCGCTGTCTGCGAAGCTGGATCTTGAGGCCGATCCGCCGGCGGTTGCGGTTGTGGTGTTCGCCGATGAGGCGGAGCATCATGTGACGATCAACGCGAAGGACATGTCGGTCGCGTCGGTGCGGACGATGCCGCCTTATGTGCTGCCGGGTTGGGCGGTCGATGGCGAGTGGACGGAGACGAGGACGGGCTTGCGGTATTGGGATGTTGTTGAGGGCGAGGGGGCCGCGGCCGATCCGACGAAGCGGGTGACGGTGCATTACACGGGGTATCTTGTCGACGGGCGGAAGTTCGACAGCTCGGTCGATCGGGGTCAGCCTGCGACTTTCGGCTTGAACCAGGTGATCGCCGGTTGGACGGAGGGTGTCGGCGGGATGCGCGTGGGGGGCCGGCGGAAGCTGGTGATCCCTTATGACCTCGCCTACGGCGCACAGGGGCGGCCGCCGATGATCCCGGCGCGGGCGATGCTGATCTTTGATGTTGAGTTGATTCGGATTGTTGATTGACCTTCCGGGGGGACGGGACGGGACACATTGAGTTTTGCGCATGAAAAACGGCGCGGGCTTTGGGGCCTGCGCCGTTTTTTATTGATGTGTTGAAGTTGGTTTGTGGGGTTACTTGGCGGTCGCCCAGCGGATGAGGGCGTCGGCGACTTCCGGGCGGGTGAACTCGGCGGGGGGGCGTTCGCCGTTGGCGAGGAGGTCGCGGACCTTTGTGCCGCTGAGGAAGACCTGGTCGCCTTCGAGCTTGGGGAATGTTTTGCCCGAGACCATGCCCTGGGCCTTGTGGCTCCACGCGGCGTGCTCGAACTTGAGGGGGGTGATGCCGAGGTTGTCCTGGTCGAGCTCGTCGAAGATCTGCTGCGCGTCGTATGTGCCGTAGTAGTTGCCGACGCCGGCGTGGTCGCGTCCGACGATGAAGTGGGTGATGCCGTAGTTTTTGCGGATGAGTGCGTGGAGGACGGCTTCGCGCGGGCCGGCGTAGCGCATGGCCGCGGGCATGACCGTCAGCATGGTGTGGTCGGGGTGGAAGTAGTTGTCGATGAGGATCTGGTAGCACTCCATGCGGACGGCGGCGGGGATGTCGCCTTCCTTGGTCTCACCGACGAGGGGGTGGATGAGGAGGCCGTCGGTGATTTCCTGGGCGCACTTGCAGAGGTACTCGTGCGCGCGGTGGATGGGGTTTCGTGTCTGGAACGCGGAGATGGTTTTCCAGCCCTTGTCGGCGAAGGCCTTGCGCGTTTGGGCGGGGGTGAGGCGGTGGTCGAGGAAGGCTTCGGGGCCGTCGGGATCGACGCACGCGGCGAGGACCTTGATGGGTCCGGAGATGCAGGTGTCGCCCTCGGCGAGGACCTGGGCGACGCCGGGGTGGGCGGGGTCCTCGGTGCGGAAGACGCTCGGGATCTCGAGCTTCTTGTCGTGGGCGAAGGTTTCGCCGACGGTCATGACGGCCTGGAGTGTGCCGTTGGGGGCGTAGAGGGCGACGCGCTCGCCGATGGGTGGCGGGGTTTTGACCGAGAGGAGGATGGGGATGGGCCAGATGTCGCCGCTCTTGAGCTTCATGTCTTTGCAGACGCTGCGGAAATCGGCCGAGCCCATGAAGGTTTTGAGTGGGCTGAAGGCGCCGATGGCGAGCATTTCGAGATCGCAGGACTGCTTGGGGGTGAGGTCGATGCGGGGGAGCGATTCGGCCACTTTGGCGAGGGTTTTGGCTTCGTCGGGCGTGGCGAGGAGGTTGACGAGTTTGCCGCCGTGGGGGGCGATGAGGCCGTCGGAGGTGGTCTGGTGCATGGTTGGGTCCTGCTCTCGTGTGCCTGTGCGTGGCGTTGGGGTTGCGTGATTTGTTGTGTGTTGCCGCGGGCTGCGGCCCGTGGGGAGAGGATAGGCGATGGGTCGAGGGCTGTGGAGCGGGGTTTTCGGGCGTTGGGAGACCGATAGAATGGGTCGGCTCTTGTCGGAGGCGAATGCCGGCTCCATGCCGTGTGTCCGGTGCGAACCGCGACCTAGCCTCCGACCGGGGTCTTCTTTGTTCGATCTGCCGCTGGTTTTCCGCGTCGCGTTTGCGGCCGGCAGGCGTCCGGGAAGAGCAGCGGGTCAATCCGTTTTCGGCTTGCCTCTCGGCCCGAAGATCGCGGTCGATGCGCCTTCGAGGGCGCCTTTTCGGATCATGCCAGCTTCCATGCGTTCGGCGGCGCTCTTGGCGAGGTCTTCGGAGTATTCAACACCGATGAAGCGGCGGTCGTAGTCGAGGGCGACGGCGCCGGTGGTGCCGCTGCCGTTGAAGGGGTCGAGGACGAGGTCGCCGGGGTTTGAGCATGCGCGGATGACGCGTTCTAAGTAGACCTCGGGGAGCTGGTTGTCGTGGTTGTGGCGGCGTTCCTTGTTGTTGCCCTGGATGCGTCCCCAGTACTGCCCGTACCAGACATCCATGGGCAGGCGCATGCCGGCGGGCGAGCCGTCGCGTTTGTCTTCGGTGCGCTTGTCGAAGTAGATGGAGCGCCGGTCGGAGACCTCCATCACTTCGGTGGGGTTCCAGGTGCGGTTTGCGGGGTCTTTGCAGAAGTAGAGGGCGTGGACCTTGGAGTTGATAAAGCGGCCGTTGGTGTTCTGGCCGAAGCGGTAGTGCCAGACGCACCAATTGACCATGAACATCGCGCGGGACTTGAGGTGGACGACGATTTCCGCGGCCCAGTCGTCTGGGATGTTGACCCACATGCTGCCGTGGGGGGCGAGGGCGTCGACGCAGAGGTCGAGCCACTTGGTGGTGAAGTCGAGGTATTCCTGGATGGGGAGGTCGTCGTCCCACTTGTCGTAGCCGCGTTTCCAGTTGAAGGGGGGGTCGGCGAAGATGAGGTCGACCTGCTTGGATCGGCAGTCGGGGATGGTGGGGAGGATGTCGCGGCAGTCGCCGATGTGGAGGCGGCCTTGGCCGTTTTTGAGCTCGATGACTTTGGGGTCTTTGGGGGTGGTCTTTGCTGTCTCTTGTGGATCTGTCTTTGTGGCTGGCATTGGTGCGTCCTTGCGTGTGGCGGGCGAGGCGGAGGAGGTGGGGTAGCCACGGCTCGGCGAGCCGTGCCACGAGGACTGGTAGGGGGGACACTGGCGGGCCGCGCCCGCTTTGCGGGCGAGAGCGGTAGAAAGTCGAGCAGGCGAGAGTTGAGCCGGAGGCCGGGGTAGGTTGGGTAGGCGGTGCGCCGCCGGCGCCACGGGTCTGTTGTTGTCTGAAGATAGCGCGATGTGTCGGATCGCGCAAGCCTGTCGTTACTTCAATTGAGCGGGTTGTCGGTTGGCGCGGGGTTTGGGTGGAGGTCGAGGCGCCGTCGGACGCGGGCGATGAACTCGGCGGTTTCGTGGTCGGAGGGGTCGCGCTCGAGGAGGTGGGGGAGTGCGGCGTTTGCCGCGGCGAGGAGGTGTTCGTGGTGGATGTCGAGGCCGACGCCGAGGGGTTCGACGAAGAGGCTGAAGCACATGCGTTCGAGGGATTCGGCGCGTGTTCGGCGCGCGTGGCGGATGGCGACGGTGTCGATGATGGCGGGCTCGGGGTCTTCACCCACGATGATGTTGGAGGGTTTTTGGTCTCGGTTGAAGAGGCCGGCTTTGGCGAGGCGTCCTGCGAGGTCGGCGGCCTTTGCGAAGAGGGCCTGGGTGTCGGCGTTCGGCTGGGCGAGGGCGTGGAGGAGGGTTCTGCCTTCGAGGGCGCGCATGGCGAGGAGGTCTGTTTCGGGGTGGTCGGCCGAGGCGGGGAGGCGTCCGAGGAGGAGGCATGTGGCGGCGCGGAAGCCGCGGCTTTGGAGTCGGGCTGCGCCCTTCCACTGGTTGTCGAGTCGTGCGAGTCCGAGCCTTGAGCGGAGGCGTGCGCCCGGGGATGTCAGGCGTTGGGTCTTGAGGACCAGTTCGATCGGGCCTGCGGCGCCTCGGGCGACGAGGCCGCTGTCGTTCTTTTTGAGGATGACGCCGGAGGCGATTGTCTCGTTGAGTTGGGCGGTCGAGGGCGCGCGTTCGGCGCGGCGGCGGAGCTTGAGCTTGGAGAGGTCCGGGCGGCCCGGCGTGTCGCCCATGGTTCAGTCCGGGTTGTCGGCGGGTACGCAGCGGTCTTTGGCCCATTTGCGCAGGGCGTCGATGCGTTCGCGCATGGTGACCGAGAGCGGGTTGGTTTCCTTGACGGCCTTTGCGATCCCGTCGGTGGTGAGGGGCTGCTTTGCGGCGAAGGCGGCGTGGAGCGCGGAGACGACGGCCTGCTCGATCTCGGCGCCGCTGAAGCCTCTGGAGACGGAGGCGAGCTTGTCGGTGTTGAAGTCTGCGGGGTCCTTGCCGCGCTTTTTGATGTGGATCTCGAAGATGAGTTTGCGTGCCTCGGCGCCGGGGAGGTCGACGAAGAAGATCTCGTCGAAGCGTCCTTTGCGGAGGAGTTCTGGTGGGAGGGCGTCGATGTTGTTGGCGGTGGCGACGAGGAAGACGGGTTCTTTGTGTTCCTGCATCCAGGTGAGGAGTGCGCCGAACATGCGTTGGCTGAGGCCGCCGTCGGTGGAGTGTGTTGCGGCGGAGGCGAAGGCCTTTTCGATCTCGTCGATCCAGAGGACGATGGGGGACATGGCCTCGGCCTGTTGGAGGGCCTCTCTGAGTTTTTTTTCCGATTCGCCGATGAAGCGGTCGTAGAGGCCACCGGGGTCCATTCGGAGGAGGGGGCGTTGCCAGGCAGTGGCGATGGCTTTGGCGCAGAGGCTTTTGCCTGCGCCCTGGACGCCGAGGAGGAGGACGCCCCGCGGCGGGGTGAGGCCGTAGTCTGAGGCTTTCTCGGAGAACGAGTTTTCGCGCTGGGCGAGCCAGCCTTTGAGGCGGTCGAGCCCTCCGATCTCGTCGAGTGATGCGGGGCTCTCGACGAATTCGAGCATGCCGCCGCCGGAGAGCATGCGTCTTTTGGAGGCGAGGATGCGGTTGATGTCGTTGTCGGTGAGTTTTCTGTCGACGGCGACGGCTTCGTGGAGGACGCGTTCGATCTGGCGTCTGCGGAGGCCCCGGAGGTTCTTCAGGACGATGTTCCAGGTGGTGCGGTTGATCTCGATGTGGATGGGAGTGCGTCTGTTGATCTCTCGGAGGACGCTTCTTGCGATATGTTCGATCTCGTCGGCGGTGGGGAAGGAGATGTTGTGCCGAGAAGTGAGCGCGGCGACGGCGGGGTGCATCGAGTGGGCGTGGTCGATGAGGACGAGGTGGCTCGGGGTTTCTGAGGGGTCCTGGGCGTAACGCTGGATGAGCTGGCGGGCGGCGCGCCGGGTGGTGGGGTCTTCGAGGTGGTCGCTGAGGTCGAGGAAGGCGGCGATGGTGGGTCGGTCGCGCATGGCGAGCCAGGCGAGGGCGGCGGCGGGGACTGTTGTGTCGGGGACGGCCTCGCCGGCGTCGACGATGCCGCAGTGGAGCCCGTCGACTGCGGACCATGTGTAGAAATCGGCGTCGACGCCGGTCATGGCGGCGCGGACGACTTCGAGGGCCTCGTTTTCGTCTTCTGTGGGGATCCAGATCGAGGGGTGCCTGGACTGGAGGAGCGTTCGTACTTTCTGGATGTCTGGGTGGACAGTCTTGCTCATGGTCTCGCCCCGCGGCGTATCGGTCCGGAGTTATCGGGCTGAAAGCGGAATCGTTCCCTTGATGCGGGGTGGGGGGTTGCGTTGGCTGGGACTGCGGGTACCTTACCACAGTCGGTGGGGGCTTCGGAGCGCCGGTGTCCGAAGTGTGTGGAACACTCGGCTTCGGGAGGCGTATTGGACTGTGGGGAGGTTGTGCGCCCGTTCGGTGAAAGTGATCGAAGGGCTCCGGCGTGGACGCCGCTGGGGGGGTGGGTTGTGTGCGGCGTGTCTGCGTGTGTGGAGCGTGTAGTCGTGTCGGAGTCGGGGGGATGGGGGTTTGGCTGGGCCTTTGGCTGGGCTTGTTTTCCTGGGTCAGCGAGTCGCGAGGCAGAGATCGCGAGGAATGTGAAATGATGAAGATGTTTTCGATGAAGCGTGCGATGCTCGCCTGCGCGGCGATCACGGTGGCGGCCGGCTCGGCGTTCGGCGATCCTGAGCTGGATCTGCTGATCGAGCGTGAGCTGCATGTCGACCGGTACGAGCTGGTGGACCTCGCGCTGCCGGCGGAGATCGGCAACGGGTTCACGGTGGGTCTGGGTCTGGGCGGCGAGTTCGTCGAGGTTGAGATGCTGCCATTCTCGGTGCGGTCGACGAATTTCCGCGTGCTGGTGGACGACGGCGTTGAGATCCGCGAGGTCGAGGCGCCCGAGTCTCGGACGCTGCGCGGCTTCGGGCTGACGCATCCGGATGTGGTCTCGGCGGCGTCGCTGTCGGACACGGGTCTGACGGGGATCTTCATCGTTCCCGGTCCCGGGGGCGAGGGCGGGACGACCTGGGTGGTGCAGCCGCTGCTCGATCTGACCGACGACGCGCCGTTCGGTCGTCATGTGCTGTACCGTGGAGACGACGCGTTTGCGCTGCCTTACCGGTGCGGCGTGGACCACGAGAACCCCGAGGAGTTCATGCCTCACAGGCTGGCGCACCAGGACGAGCCCCATCCCGAGACGCCGATGCCGCGGAGCGGGATGATGCTCGCGGACATCGCGTACGACTTTGACTTCCAGGGGTACCAGTGGGCGGGGTCGAGCGTGAGCGAGTCTGTCGCGCGGACGGAGGGGATCCAGAACGCGGTGACGCTGATCTACGAGCGTGACACGGACATTACTTACGACATCACCGAGATCATCGTGCGGACGAGCTCGGCTTCGAACCCGTACACGACGAACAACGCGGGGAATCTGCTGACGCAGTTCCGCAACCACTGGAACTCGAATCACAACAATGTGCCGCGGGATGTGGCGCACCTGCTGACGGGCCGGAACACGGGCGGGACGCTGGGCGTGGCGTATCTCGGTGTGATCTGCCAGCGGAGCTCGGCGTACGGGCTGAGCCGCCTGACCTGGACGAACAACTTCAACCTGCGTATCTCGGTGGTGGCGCACGAGTTGGGCCACAACTGGAACGCGCCGCACTGCAACGGGGCCTCGCCGTGCAACCTGATGTGCTCGGGGATCAACGGGTGCAACGGCGTGGGTCTGCCGAACTTCGCGCCGGTGAGCGTGAACACCATCACGAACTTCCGCAACACGCGGACCTGCCTGACGGCGACGGGCCCGGTGGCGCCGACGGCGCTGCCGATCACCGACACTTTCCCCGCCGGGAGCCTGAACCCTTCGGTGTGGGGCGACTTCGAGGGCGCGAGCATCGTCTTCCCGCTGGGCGCGACGCCTCCGGCCGGGTCGACGGTTCTGCGTCTGACCTTTAACCAGTTCGCCGAGACGGTGCCGCTGGCGCTCGAGTCGGCGGGGACGGATGTCGCGGTGGAGTTCGCGTGGTCGAGCTTCTCGATGGAGGCGGGCAAGTCGCTGCGGGTCGAGGTGTCTGACGGCGGCGGGAACTTCACGGAGATCGGTGCGATCGTCGCCGACGGGAGTTTCCCCAGCGAGTACACCTACGAGTCGTTCTCGATCCCGGCCAACCTGCTCAACGACGGCGGTACGGTGCGCTTCCGAGCGCAGGTCGCCGACACGAGCGATGTCTGGTACATCGACGATCTGTATATCGGCGAGCCGGCGACGACCCCGACCTGCCCGCCCGACCTCAACGGCGACGGTGTGGTGGACGCGGACGACTTCTTCATGTTCCTGAGCTTGTTTGCGGCGGGCGATCCGGTCGCGGACTTCAACAACGACGGCGTGATCGACGCGGACGACTTCTTCGCGTTCCTGAGCGCGTTTGCCGCGGGGTGCTGACCCCGGCGTGTGCTGGTCGATGATTCCCGTCGCGGGGGTGGAGACGCCCCCGCGACGCTTTGATAAGGAGACACCCGATGCGGCGCGGTCTTTGCGGGCTGGTGCTTTTGTTGGCGGGCGGGCTGGCGTATGGCGCCGACGGCGTTGCGCCGGCGGCTGTTGAAGTCGCGACGGGTGTCGGCGGCGGGGTCGAGCGGCTGGTGATCGAGGATGCCGGCGCGTTGGCGTCGCTTGCGAGCCGCGAGGACGGGGTCGACGGTTTTTTGCTGTATGCGCGCGTGGTCGCGAGGGCTGAGCCGGGCGTGCTGCGTGCGGCGTTGGGCGAGGGCGGTGAGATCGCGCCGATCGCGGGGTCTCCGGGGTACTGGCTCGTTGAGGCCGAGAGCGTGGCCGACGCGGTGTCGATGGCGTTTGCGCTGCAGGCGACGCCGGGCGTGGGCGAGGCGCATGTGGACATCGAGCGGCCGACGGCGCTGCGGAGCGTTCCGAACGACCCGCTGTTTCCCAGCCAGTGGCACCTGCGGAACACGCAGGTGCTCGGGGCTGACGCGAACATCTTGGGCGCGTGGGGCATGGGGTACACGGGGCAGGGCGTGATCGTGGGCGTGATCGACGGGGGGATCATGCAGACGGCGCACGCGGACCTTGCGGCGAACTTTGTGCCGGCCGCGTCGATCACTTCGGGCGAGTTTGTGGGCTCGCACGCGACGAATGTTGCGGGCGTTGTCGGTGCGGTGGGAGATAACGGGGTCGGGGTCGCGGGGTCGGCGTACAACGCGGGGCTCGGAACGATGTCGTTCGGGGCGGCGTCGAAGAACGCGACGGCGTTCAGCCACCGCAACGATCTGATCTCGATCAAGAACAACTCCTGGGGCCCGCCGGACAACGGTCGGCTCGGGTTCTGGACGAATGTCGAGGCGAACTCGATCCGCAACGCGGTGAACAACGGGCGCGGGGGTCTCGGCGTCGTGTTCGTGTGGGCGGGGGGCAACGGTGGTACCGTCGACCGCGTGGATTACGACAACTACGCGTCGAGCCGGTACACGATCGCGGTGGGGGCGATCAACGACCTGGACCGTCGTTCGTCGTATTCGGAGCGGGGCTCGTCGCTGCTGGTCGGTGCGCACTCGGACGACAGCGGGCGGCGGAGCATCTGGACGACGGATCGCACGGGCAACTACACCAACAACTTCGGGGGCACGAGCTCGGCCTCGCCTTTGGCGGCGGGCGTTGTGGCGCTGATGCTGGAGGCGAACCCGCAGCTTTCGTGGCGCGATGTGCAGCATGTGCTTGTCGAGTCGGCGCGGAAGGTGCACCCCGCATCGCCGCAGTGGGAGGTCAACGGGGCGGGGTACGACATCAACTACGACTTCGGGTTCGGGGCTGTCGACGCGACGGCTGCGGTGACGCTCGCGGAGACCTGGACGCCGGTCGGCGAGGAGGTCTCGGCGACGACGGGGACGGTGCAGGTTGGTGTGACGCTGCCGGACAACAACGCGGCGGGGCACAGCGTGACGGTGACCAAGAGCGAGAGCGTGCGGATCGAGCATGTCGAGCTGGTGCTGAACGCGTCGACGGCGCATGTGGGCGATCTGCGCGTGCGGATTACTTCGCCGGAGGGGACGGAGTCGCTGCTTGCGGCGCCGCGGAGCGATTCGACGAGCAACTACAGCAATTTCGTGTTCACGAGCGTGCGGCACTGGGGCGAGCTGTCCGACGGGGACTGGACGGTGCACATCGCCGACGAGCGGCCGAGCAACATCGCGACCTGGAACAGCTTCGAGCTCCGGGTGCATGGGACGGATCCGGCGGAGGTGTGCCGCGCCGATATCAACGGCGACGGCGTGGTCGACGCGGACGATTTCTTCGCGTTCCTGTCGCTGTTTGCGGTCGGTGACTCGGCGGCGGACTTCAACGGCGACGGGGTGATCGACGCGGACGACTTCTTCGCATTTCTTGCGGAGTTTGCGGCGGGGTGCGCGTAGGGCCGGCGCGTCTCGATCGATTCACCCCTGACCGGGTTCCGGCGCTTCATTTGGAGCGTGGGGCGATCTGATTTGATCCATGACAGGAAACACTGGCGGGCGAGCCGCCAGTGCCACAGGTGTCTAGTGCTTTCGGTCTCGGGGAGGGGCTCTCGTTGTCTGTCAGGAGAAGAAGACGAAGTACATCGCCGTCAGGACGAGGCAGTTGTGGATGAAGTGGGCGGTCATCGACGCGATGAGTGAGTTTCGCCATTCGCGGAGGAGCGCGAAGGTGACGGCCAGGGCGAGGAGGACGGGGACGGCGGTGGGGCCGTAGGCGTGGACGAGGGTGAAGACCAGGCCGACGACGATCGCGGAGAAGACGACGCGGAATCGTGCGCGGAGGTGGCGGTACATGCCGCCGCGGAAGACGAGTTCTTCGACGATCGGCGCCCAGAGTGTGGCGAGCGAGAAGAGGAGCATGAGTTCGAGGAAGCCGGCCTGCGCGATGCGGTCGGCGATGGGGTTCTGGACATTGGGGGGCTCGCCGATGACGGCGTTCCAGAGCGCCATGAGGATGAGCGAGAGAAGCATGCCGGTGAGGAGGAGGGGGATGCCGGCGAGGTAGCCGAATATGCCGCAGAAGATCTCGCGCGTGACGCCTCGGGGTGCGACGAGGCCGAGGTCCTGGCGGACTCTGGCCCACGGGACGCCCCGGACGATGGGCCAGAGGATGACGGCCAGGAGCGACCATTGCAGCAAGGCGCCCGCGGCCATCGGCAGTTGCACACCGATCGAGGTGATGATGAAGACGACAAAGCCGATGGCCATGAAGCCGGCGAGGAAGAGGGGGAGCATTTCGAAGTAGACGCTGCCACCGGGCGAGGGCGGGACGAACCTCGGCGCGAGCTTGCCTTTGACGAGCATGTAGAGGGCGATGAGGAAGAAGAGCAGGCCGAGGCCCGCGAGCCCGACAATCGCGGCGCCGGCGTAGAGGAGGCGGCTTGCGAAGCTGCGCGCGTCGCGGAGGAGTTCGGCGCGGGCGGAGGCTTCGTCGGGCTCGCCGATGACCATGGCGAGGGAGGCGAACCAGCCGTGGCGCTCGTTGAGGCGGTCGAGGTCTTCGGGGCTGACGCGGCTGACGCCCTGGCCCCAGATGAGGTCGATGGTTTCGATGTCTTGAATGAGCTCGGCCTGGGCTTCGTCGTCCCGGTCGAGATTTCGCCTGAGGCGGGCGAAGTCCTGGTCGGCGGCGGAGATGCCTTCGAGCTCGGCCTTGAGGATGAGCAGGCGGATCTGTTCGGCCTTGTCGGCTTCCTGATCGATCTCGGGGATGAGCATGGCGTCGGCGAAGCCGGGCTCCAAGCCCCAGCGGCTGAAGAGCTCGCGCAGGCCGAGCGTGGCTCGGGCGCCGGTGACGAGGGCGTCGCCGGGGCCGGGGGCGGCGATCTCGGCGGGCTCGGGGGCCTCGGGCGAGCCGAAGATCGCCTCGTGGTTCTGGCTCCACGCGACGAAGATGAAGAGGAAGAGGGCGAGCCAGAAGGTGATGCGGCGGCTGCGGGGCGTGCCGGGGTCGGGGCGGGGGGCTCCGAGGGCGGTGTCGCCTTGGGTCGCGTCTGTTGCCTCGTGTGGGACGGCGTCTGGGGCCGCGCCGGGGGTGGCGCCAGAAGGGGTTGGGGTGTCGGCGGGTTCGCCGGTTGGGTTGTGGTCCATGGGTGGATGATCGGCCCCGAACCGGGCCGGGGCCAGCGGGGGGGCGTCAGATGGGATTGGGACCCGAATCTTGGCTGTGCCTCAGAGATCGGCGTCTTGGGGGCGGGCGATGTGCGCGGGGGTGCGGCGATTTGGCTTGCATCGGCGTCCGGGCGTCGTTAGTGTGTTAGAGTTGTTGCCGTAGATGTGCGGGTGAGCCGGACAGTGAAAGGGGACGAGTGATGCATTCGATGGGCAGGTTCGTTGCGGCGGGTTGTGCGGCGGTGCTTTGCGGGGCGTCGGCGTCCGGGATGCCGTACAAGGTGCAGGCGCTCGAGCGGCTGGAGGGGCATGCGGCGGGGGCCGTGGGCGTCAAGATCACCGATGCGGGGCAGGTGTTCGGGTTTGGGGAGATGGCGGATGGGGTTCGAACGCAGTTCTGGTGGCAAGCCGATCAACGGCGTGGACTGCCGGCGGGCCTGACCGCTGGGGGGCCGCAGCCGCTCGAGCATTACCCGCAGGCATATGCAAAGAACCGTTCAGGCTTGTACGCGGGCGCTCGGCGACGGCTCGTGAACTCGCCGCTCAACGCTTTCGTTTGGTCGAGCGAGGATGGGGCGGAGTATCTCGGCAATCTCGGAGGCGAAGCTTCCGGCGCATTCGATCTCAACGACCATGGCGAGACTGTCGGGTGGTCGGAGACTGACATCGTTCTGGACGATGACAGCCTCGCAGTCGGCGCCTTTGTCTGGCGTTCTGGGGCAGGGATGGAGGGACTGGCGTTCTTGCCCGGCTACACGCATGCGATGGCCACGGGAATCAACAATCATGGTGCGATTGTCGGGATCGCGACCAATGACCGGAGTACGGCGACGCATTGGCCGAATCTGCATGAGAGGCTGCCGCAGAATTCGGTCGCTGTCGTCTGGCTTCACGGCCGGGCGATCGATCTGAATTTGCTGGTTCTGGACGAGGGTTGGATTATCGAGGCCGCGTACGACATCAACAACCTCGGGCAGATTACCGGGATGGGCCTGTCGCCGAATGGCGAGCGTGTCGCGGTGATGCTCAATCCTCTTGTGCAATCGGAATCTGACGAGGTAATCCGGGAGGACGAAGCGTCCACCATCATCAGTCTTTTCAGGCTGCCTCGCGAGGTGTTTTGCCCGAAGTGGTAAGCGTATGAGCAGGGAATGCTGCTCGGGCAGCATCTCAGCGATGCCGGGCGGCTTTGCTTGGCACGCTCATTCCGGTGACGCGTGCAACGCCGCGGACGATCGGGCCTGTCCGGTGGTGTTGGCCGTGCGATCTGCAACGCACTTTGAGATTGAAGGCTTCCAGTGCGTAGAACTCGCTTGATCGGAGGGGCTCGGGCATCTCATCCTTGACTCTGAGAATGCGGGCGAGGGACCAGTGCGAGGCGAGCAGTGCGACAGGTTCGGCGTCGGCGATGAGCACGAGCAGGTAGCGATAGTCGATGGTTCCTTTGAGCGTGCCCGGGAACGCGGCCCTTGCGATGAGGAGGCCGGTGTCGGCACCGTCGATCGACCGCGATTCCAGTAGTGTGGCGCCTTTGAAGTGCGATATCGTAACCGTGATGTTGTTCTCGACCGAAATCGATGTCTTGAATCGCAACAAAATAGACGAGCCGATGAGTGAAAGACCAATGAAAGCACTTATATAGACCCAGAACGAGAGCGTATCAAACGGGTCGAAGGAACCGAAGACTGTCGCGCCGTAGAGACAGGCCCCGGCGATGCCGAGGAAAATCAGCCCGATCGCGGCAAAAAAACCCCGATGTGGAGGTTTCTGTATCGCTGAGACTCGGTTCAGGGCGTCGTGCTTCCACTGCGGGATGTACGCCCGATGATTCAATCGGAGCCGTGAGTACGGAACGGGTTCGACGAGCGGGAAGTCGTCGCGTTCGAAGCGGGCCTTCAGCGCGTCGAAATCGTTGATGTTGTCGAGTTTGACGGCTTCGACCGGGTCTTCGAGGATGGCGTGGATGGGGAGTGTTCGTCCCACGGGGCTGGTCTCCACTTGCAGCCGGTCAGTGTAACGGATGGTTGCGGGTGCTTGGGTGGGGTTTAGGGCGCTTGGATCCGGCTCTTCGCTGCGCTCATGAGGTCGGCGTCCATGGGTGGTATCGCTGTTGGGCTTGCTGGGCTGGCGGAGCACCGACCTCCTGGGGAGGTCGGTGACACGGGCGGAGGGTCGCCCGGGCCACGGTCTTTGGTGTTGGGGTGGGTCGGTGGATGGTTGGACCCGACTCTTCGCTGCGCTCAGAGGTCGGCGTCCAGGGTTCGGGGATCTCTGGTGGCACAGCTCTCCGAGCTGTGCCGGGAGACTTTGAAGTGCTGAAGATCCAACGGCACAGGTCGGAGACCTGTGCCACCTTGCATCCCCCCACGCCCTACGCCCCACACCCCACACCCCCTCCACCCCATTGACCTTTCCGACAGGGCGGGCCTATCCTTGCAGCCCAGGTCTCGGCCTCGCGGCGTTGCCGCGGTCCATGCACCAATCTTGCCGGCGTTGTCCGGCCCGCCCCGCCCGGTAGGCGGCGAGTCAGCCTTTCGCGGGTGCGGTTCTGCGTCGGAGCCGCGTCCGTCGGGTTCAGAGTCAGTGGAGGCCAGAGATGCCAGAGCTCCGCCGACAGACCACGCTGTTCAACAAGGGCCATGAGCCCGTGAAGCGGTGGCATGTCATCGACGCGACCGACCGCCCCCTGGGGCGTCTCGCCACCGAGATCGCAACCATTCTCATGGGCAAGCACCGCCCGGAGTACACGCCGCACACCGACTGCGGCGACTATGTGATCGTGCTGAACGCCTCGAAGGTCGGGCTGACAGGCTCGAAGGCCGAGCGTTCGTACCGCAAGCGTTACACGGGGTATCCGGGCGGGCTGAAGGTCGAGACTTTCGGCTCGCTGCGTGAGCGTCGCCCCGAGGCTCTTGTCGAGGGGACCGTCAAAAGGATGCTTCCCAAGACTCGGCTGGGGCGTGTGATGATCCAGAAGCTGAAGGTGTACGAGGGGGCCGAGCACCCGCACCAGGCCCAGCTCGCCGGGCTCGCCGCAGAGCAGAACTGACCGATGCAGACGCCGGGGAACCCACCGATGACCCAGACCGACACGAACGCTGGCCAAGAGGGCCTGATTGACCTTTCCTCTCCGAACACGCGCCCCGTGCGGGATCCGGTGCCGCCGGACGCGCACGGCTGGTGGTGGGGCACGGGCCGTCGCAAGTCGGCCGTGGCCCGCGTGCGGATGCGTGCGGCGAAGGAGGACGAGGCGAAGATCTCGATCCAGACTTCGAAGAACAAGTTCAAGACGGTGGAGGAGTACTTCACCGAGCCCGAAGACCGCGCGGACTGCTACGCGCCGCTGGATGTGACGCAGACGCGGGACAAGTTCCAGATCTTCGTCCGCTGTGCGGGCGGGGGGATCACGGGGCAGGCCCAGTCGGTGCGTCTTGGGATCGCCCGGGCCCTTCGCGACTTCGACCCCTCGCTTGAGGGCGTGCTGCGTGAGCACGGGTTCCTGACCCGCGACGCCCGCGAGGTCGAGCGGAAGAAGTACGGCCTGGCCGGCGCCCGGCGTCGCTTCCAGTTCTCGAAGCGCTGAGCCGGCTGCGAGATCGCAGAGCTTTTCACGAACGGCGGTCCTGTCGGGCCGTCGTTTTTTACTGCGCTCCCTGCGCGGTGTTGGGAAATCCGCGGGCTGCGTGAGCGGCGGGCGCAGACAGGGGTCCGTGCGGGCTCTGCTTTGCGGTACACTGGATGCGACCGAACCCGGCCATGGCCAAGCGATCACGACGCGAACCCGACCGACCCGGGGCCGACCCGCCCGCCCCGGCGCCCGCTCCCGGGCCGACCCAGGCGGCGGCGCCGGACCCGAGCCGGCGTCGGTGGGTGTTGGTGCGCCGGGCGGTGGTGGTCGGGGCGATCCTGTTCGGCCTCGGGGCCGGGGTGTTCGTGCTCGCGGCGTTGCACATGGTCGGCCAGGCGCCGGTCTGGTGGCGGGCGGCCGAGCCCGACAGCCCCGAGACGGCCGAGGTCGCCGAACGCATCGAGCGGGCGCTGGTCAACGAGATGCACCGGGTGGACCGTGCGGCGTGCGAGGAGACGAGCGAGGGCGGGGGCGACTGGGTCAGCGAGCCGTGGGGGTTTTCGGTGTCGGCGCGGGATGTGAACGCGTGGCTGAACACGCGTCTGCCGCGCTGGGCGGAGAACGACAAGCCGGACTTCGACTGGCCCGAGAGCGTGCGGGAGCTGCAGATCGACTTTTCGGGGCCTCGGATCCGGATCGGAGCGCGGGTGGACACGGGGGAGGGGGACCGGACACTGTGGGCGTCGTTCCGGCCGGAGATCCGCAAGGACGGGTCGCTTTGGATCGTGGCGGACGGGGCGTACATCGGGCGGCTGCCGATCCCGCCCTCGCTGGTGCTGAACCAGACCGAGGCGAGGCTGGAGTCGTTGCTGGACATGGAGTTCGAGGACCGCGAGTTCTGGTCTCGCGTGATCCGGGCGGCGATGGGGGCCGAGGCGATGCTCGAAGACGCGTCGATCGGGCTGGGCGACGGCCGGCGGGTGCGGCTGCTGCGGATCGTGTCGCGTTACGACCGGATCGAGGTGACTTGCCGCACGGAGTGGACGCGGCGTGTGGCGTCGGAGCGGTAGGGGCGTTCAGCGTTTGAAGAGGTTGGGTTCGTCGTCGTCTTCGTCGTCTTCGGCGGGGACTTCTTCGTCTTCGTATTCGACTTCTTCTTCGTCCTCGTATTCGTCGTCCTCTTCTTCCTCGCTGTCTTCCTCTTCGTCCTCGTCTTCTTCGTATTCCTCTTCGTCTTCCTCGTCCTCTGATTCCTCTTCTTCATCGTCTTCCCAGGAATCGTCTTCTTCGTCCTCCCAGTCGCCTTCCTCTTCCTCGTCTTCGTCTGTTGCGTCGAGGACGGGGGCGTACTTGAGGTCGTCTTCCTCGTCGGGCTCGTCCTCATCGAAGTCCGGGTCTTCGAGTTCGTCTTCGCGTCGGGCGGATGGGCGTGTGGGTGGGAGGAGGCCGACGAGGATGGCGACGGAGCCGCAGGCGATGAGCCAGAGGCGTCCGGTTTCGTCGGTGGACCATCGGAGGAGTCTGGAGTCAGCGCGCCGGCGCTTGGGGGGCGTGGGGGGTGCGGGCTCGATGCGTTCGAAGATGGAGATGTCGCGCTGCTCGGGGAGGGGTTCGGCCTGCTCGCGGTCGAGTGAGACGAGGTTGAGCTGGCTGCGGGCAAGAGAGCGGACGACGGACTCGTCGGCGCGTTCGATGGCGGCGAGGTAGGTGCGGTATCGCTCGAGGCGTTCCTCGCGGTGCTCGACCATGGCGTGGGCGCGGTCTCGGCGCCAGGTGGCTTCGAGGAGGCGGTCCTCGGCGGGGACGAGGATGGCCGCGGCCACAAGGCCGAGCCCGGCGAGCAGGAAGAGCCAGCCGGGGATCCAGGGGATGGTCTTTGCGAGAGCGCCTTGCATCGCGCTTGGTCTCATCGGGCGGCGTTGGGTCTGGAACGCCAAAGATCGCGGTTCCCGCGATCTTAGTGGGTCGAGCAGGCGATCAGTCGAGCAGGCGAGTCGGAGGGGCGCGAGCCTTTGGCTCGCGAGAGGGGCGAGCGGGAGAGCAGTCGAGCAGGAGAGCCGGAGGTGGGGTAGGGGGGTGTAGAGGGCGAGGTTGGGGCGGGGCCGGTAGACTTGCCCGCTGATGTCCAGGCGAGCAGTCATTACGGGTTTGGGTGTCGTGAGCGCGTACGGGGTCGGGCTCGACGCCCTGTGGGACGGGCTGTCGACCGGGCGGAGCGCACTCGGGCCGGTGAAGTCGTTCGACGCGTCTGGGTTCGCCTGCGCGGCGGGGGGCGAGGCGGAGGGGGTGAGCGCCAAGGACGCGGTGCCCAAGACCTACCGCAAGTTTGTGAAGGTGATGGCCCGGGATACGGAGCTGGCGGTGGTTGCCGCGGGGCTGGCGGTGGAGGACGCGGGGCTGAGCACGCGTGCGACGGCCGAGGGCGGGGAGACGACCTACCCCGGCGGGCGGATGGGGTGCCACATCGGGGCGGGGCTAATGGCGACGGAGCTGAAGGAGCTGACCTCGGCCCTGGCGACGGCGGCGGACGAGACGGGTTCGGTCGGGCTGGACGCGTGGGGGAGCACGGGGATCAACAACCTCCAGCCGCTGTGGCTTCTGAAGTACCTGCCGAACATGCTGGCGTGCCATGTGACGATCCTGCACGGGTGCGAGGGGCCGAGCAACACGCTGACGGACGCGGAGGCGTCGGGGCTTTTGAGCCTGGGCGAGTCGGCGCGGGTGATCCAGCGTGGGGACGCGGAGGTCTGTTTTTCCGGCAGCGCCGAGTCGAAGCTGAACCCGATGGGGATGCTGCGGATGTTTCGGGCGAGGCGGCTCGCCGAGACGGACGGATCGGACGCTGCGTCTTTGGTGCGGCCGTACGACCCCGAGGCGCCGGGCCAGGCGCTCGGCGAGGGTGGCGGGATTCTGATCGTCGAGGATGCGCAGGCGGCGGCGAGCCGCGGGGCGAAGGTGTACGCGGAGATCCTGGGGTTCGGGGCCGGGCAGTCCGGGCGTGGCCTCGACAGTTTGACGCTGGAGGGCGAGGCGCCGGAGGTCGACGACGGGCTTGTGGGGGCGATCGAACGGGCGCTGGGCGAGGCGGGGTGCGGGGCGGATGAGATCGACGCGATCGTGCCGCACGCGGCGGGGCATCGGTGGATGGATCCGGGTGAGGCCGGTGCGTTGCGGGCGGTTTTCGGTGATCGGTTGGGGTCGGTGCCGCTGGTGACGCTGACGCCGGGGATCGGGGAGTGCATGGCCGGGGCGGGCGGATTGCAGGCGGCGATCGGGGCGGCGTGCCTGGCGAGGGGACGGCTGCCGGGGCGGATCCACGCGGGGAGACCTGCGGATGGGCTTTTGGCGGGGGCGTCGCCTGAGCGGGAGGCGGCGTTGAGGCGGGTGCTTGTGTGCACGACTTCCCTGGGTGGGGCGAGTGCGGCGATCGTGCTTGGGGGTGGTGGGTGAGGGGAGTTGGGGAGCACAGGGCGCGGAAAGACACTGGCGGGCGAGCCGCCAGTGCCACAGGTCTGGGGGGAGTCCGGGGGAGGAGTCGGGGGGAGCATGAGGCGGGCGGGGCCGGTATGCTTGCGTCTTACCCTTGACCCGTTTGTGGAGAACCGATCAACATGGATTCCTACCGACAGAACGACCGTCGCCGTCGCGGCGTGCCCCTGAGCGATCTCGATCCGGCGCTGACGGAGATCAGCCGCAAGGTCATCGGGTGCGCGATCGAGGTGCACAAAGCGCTCGGTCCGGGGTACAGCTCGGATGTGTACCGCAACGCGCTGAAGATCGAGCTCGACCGTGAGGGCATCGGGCACAAGCAGGGCCACGCGTTCGATGTGCAGTACGACGAGCGCGTGGTCGGCGAGGCGGTGGCGGACATGTACATCGCCGACCGTTTCGTGGTCGATGTGCGTGCGTACCACGGCGAGATCGGCTCGGAGGAGCGTTCGGGTCTTCGTGCGGTGCTCCGCGCGGGTGATCTCGAGCTCGGGCTGATCATCAACTTCGGCGAGCGTCGTCTGAAGGACGGGCTGGTCCGCGTGCTGAACCCCGACAAGATCGAGTCGCTCCGTCAGCACGACGAGGACGAGGACGACGATCACGGCGACGACGACGAAGAGTGATCGCCGCGCTCCAGAAGATTGAGACCCGATGAACGCGACTTCGACGAGCCGCCGGGGGGGCAACCGCGTGGTCATCACCGGCATGGGCTGGGTGACGCCCCTGGGTTGTGATCTCGACGGGGCGTGGTCGCGCATGCTCGCGGGCGAGTCTGCGGTCGGGCCTGTGAGCCGCTTTGATGCGGGGTCGTTCGGGACGAACTTCGCCGCGGAAGTGAAGGGGTTCCGGCTGGAGGACCATCTGCCGGCGGAGGCGGCGGCGAGGCACGAGAGCGGGGGGCTGCACACGCAGTTTGCGTTGGCTTCGGCCGAGGCGGCGTGGCGCCAGTCGGGGCTTTCGATCTCGAAGATCAACCCGCGGATGCTGGGCATCTACTTCGGTGCGGGCGAGGGGCCGGTCGACCACGGGCCGTTTTTCAGGGCGAACATGGCGGCGTGGGACGCCGAGAGCCGCGATCTGGACACGGCGCGCTGGGCGGAGGCGGCGCTGGAGCTTTTGGCGCACCGGGGCGAGGTCGAGCAGGAGCCGCACGCGGCGCTGTGTCACCTGGCCGACCGGTTCGGGGCGCGCGGGCCGAGCTACAACTGCATGACGGCGTGCGCCGCGTCGACGCAGGCGGTCGGCGAGGCGTTCGAGATTCTGCGGCGGGGGGACGCGGATGTGATGCTCGCGGGCGGGGCGCACTCGATGATCCACCCGCTGGGGATGACGGGGTTTATCCGGCTGACGGCGATGAGCAAGCGGCGCGACGACTTCGCGACGGCCGCACGCCCGTTCGACCGCACGCGCGACGGGTTCGTGATGGGCGAGGGGGCGGGGACGGTGGTGCTCGAAACGCTCGACCACGCAAGGGCACGCGGGGCGAACATCCTCGCCGAGGTCGCGGGCTACGGCTCGACGGCCGACGCGTATCGGATCACCGATATTCATCCTGACGGGCGGGGCGGGGCGGCGGCGATGAAGCGGGCGCTGGAGCAGGCGGGCATCGACCCGGCGACGCGGGAAGCGAGCGGGCGCCCGCAGGTGCACTACATCTCGGCGCACGGGACGGGGACACCGGAGAACGACGGGACCGAGACCCGTGCGGTGAAGTCGGTCTTCGGCGAGCTTGCGGGCGAGGTGCCGTTCAGCTCGATCAAGAGCATGACGGGGCACCTGATCCAGGCGGCGGGGGCTGTGGAGCTGATGACCTGCGTGATGGCGATCCGGACGGGGATGGTCCCGCCGACGATCAACCTGCACAACGCGGATCCGGACTGCGATCTGGATTATGTGCCGCTGAAGGCGAGGGATGTGCGGGGCGTCGGGGGTGTTGGGGTCTGTCTTTCGAACGGGTTTGGGTTTGGCGGGCAGAACGATTGTGTTTGTGTGCGGGGGTTTGGGGGGTAGGGCGGATCGACGGGGAATCGAAGGGGCAGGGTGCGGGGATGCGAACTCATTGCGATGTTTACTTTGAGCCGACGCGGAGCCATCCGAAGCGTGCCATCGAGCACCTTGTGTCGGACTTCGACGGGCTGAAGCTTTGTTCGTACACCGATACGGTCATGACCTCGGACGACAAGCTCGCCAAAGCGCTCTACAAACGAGCCAAATGCGAGGGTTTCAAGTGTTCGCTTGAGATCCATACAATCTACGACGCTTCGGATGCCGTAAGCGGTGAGTTCGGCATACTCGGGCTGGGGCCGGCGGGTACGACGGCGTTCCGCGGGGTTTTTCCGCCCGACGCGTTTGATTTCTCAACAGCTTGTCCCGCTTGTGGGCTTGGGGCTGCGCCGGTCAAACCACACTTGCTGTCAGAGCGATCGTTGCGGTGCTCGGCAAACTTTTACTACGGTCAAGAGGGGACGAGTTGGCCGCTGATGCGGGCGGAGATCGGGCGGTCGATCATTGAGGCGACGGGCCAGCCTTGGTGCATGCGCCATCCGGTGACAAGGTCCGGCAGGATCATCAAGGAGTGGATGGAGCCGGTTCCCTGCGCGACGATGCCGCCGCTGAGCAGCAAGTCACGGGGCGTCATGTACGGGAAGAGTCTCTCGTGCAGTTCGGTCGGTGAGGGGCCGGAAGACATTGCCCCTTGCCGTGTATGCCACAGAGCGGCTTGGTGCCGGTCGTTCGATCGCCCGCTGCGGCTGGTGTATCCGCGGGAGGCGGTCGAGGCTGCCCGCGATCACGCGGTGGTGATGATGTATGAGCCTTTTGAGTCGATGCCGGAGTTCGACCCGGTGAAGCGGCAGTATACGAGCTACTACGGGATGCCGTGGTTGTTGTTCAATAAGAAAGCAATCGAAGTATTGCTTGACTACATTGTTTTCATGGATGACGACCATGTGCGGGACACTGCGGCCATCCAGCCGGTGTTTTCTGAGTGAATGATCTGGCGTACTTCGCTCTTTCTGAGGCTATTTGGCGATGGTGAGGAAGTGTGAGTCCATGGATCGTGCGCCGCTCGACCCGCACGCCGAGACGGCGATTCGAGACATCGATGCCGCGGTTGATGCAGACCGGGAGACGGTCTGTTTGAAACGGCTCTGGGACTCGCCTCATTACTACGGCAGCGATCATGTCGAGGCGAAATGGAGAGTCAGTCGGCGGGGGGCGCCCTATGTCCGACGGTGGCGAGATGGGCGCATCGTCCCGCTGATCTTCTGCTTGCTCCTTGTCATGGTGCTGGTCGTGATGGTGTACTATGCGCCGGGCGACACATTCATTGATCGCTACATTTACACATTTGAGGTCGGTACATCCCGCGGTGCGAAAGCGGGGTTTGTCGCTATGAACTTGTCCTTATTGGTGGTAATCGGGTTCTGGCCCACCGCGGGTGTTGCGGTGCTCTCTGCGGCCTCACCCGTCATCATCGAGCTGCGTAGATTGTTGCCCAGGCGCCGCCGGGTGTGCCACAAACCTGAGATCATGTTCGCCAAGCGTCTGAATTTGGAAGCGAAGAAGCCGGAAAACAGGGTGTTTTATCTGTTGTGTTTCGGTGACTCAGGCACGCCGCTCATGATTCTCGCCAGGGGCAATGATCCGGAACGGATCGTGGCGGCCGCCCGGAACCTCCCGGAACAGATCCGGGAGACCTGCGCATTCACCGTTCTGAGAAATCCTGTGCGGTACCACGGGCTGTAGAGGGCTTCGGGTGGCGCGGGACGGGCTCGGAGATTTGGGGATTTCATGTTTGGGAGCCCGGGGCGCGGGGTCCTCCGCTCCTTCGGAGCGGGGATGGAAGTCGGGCGTTCCACGGGTTGCGCTTCGCCCGATGCCGCGCATCGTGCGTGCGCTCCACCCGTGGCAAGGCTCCGGCGCTCCTTTGGAGCTTCGAACCCGGTCTTCAGTTCTTTGCGCTGGCTTCTTTGCGACGCGCCTTGGGGGTCGGCTCGTCGAATTCGTCGCCTCGGAAGAGGGAGCCGAGGTAGACGCGTTTGACCATGTCGTTGTTGATCAGTTCGCGGGGGGCGCCTTCGGCGAACTTTTTGCCCGAGTCGATGATGTAGGCGCGGTCGCAGACTCTGAGGGTCTGCTGCACATTGTGGTCGGTGATGAGGAAGGCGATGCCTTCGTCGGCGAGCTGGCGGATTTCTTTCTGGAGGTCTTCGACGGCGATGGGGTCGACGCCGCTGAAGGGTTCGTCCATCAGGATGAGGCGCGGGCGTGTGACGAGGGCTCTTGCGATTTCGAGTTTGCGTCGCTCGCCGCCGGAACAGGTTCGGGCGGCGTGGGTCGCTTTGTGCGAGAGGCCGAAGCGTTCGAGGAGTTCGTCGGCGCGTTTGGAGCGTTCGGCGCGGCCCATGGGGAGGGTTTCGAGGATGGCCAGGAGGTTTTGGCGGCAGTTGAGGCGGCCGAAGACGGAGGGTTCCTGGCTGAGGTAGCCCATGCCGAGGCGGGCCCGCTTGTACATGGGCAGGCGGGAGATGTCGGAGGCGTCGAAGGTGACGCGTCCGGCGTCGGCGTCGATCATGCCGATGGTCATGCGGAAGCTGGTGGTCTTGCCGGCGCCGTTGCGTCCGAGGAGTCCGACGATCTCGGCGGCTTCGACATGGAAGGAGACGCCGTCGACGACGGTGCGTCCGGCGTAGGCCTTGCGGAGGTTGTCGGCCTGGAGCAGGGGCATGGGCGGAGTGTAGGTCGGGGGCGGGATCGTGCTATGCTGCGTGCGATGGCGACCATGCGGACAATCCGGTCGGGCCTGTGCATGGCGGCGGCGGGGATGCTGCTTGCGGGCGGTTGTTCGAGCGATCGGCGGATCATCGTGACGAGCGATCCGCCCGGGGCTCGGGTGTGGGTGAACGACATCGAGATCGGGACGACGCCGGCGGAGACGAGTTTCAAGTTCTACGGCAGGTACGACATCCGGCTGGAGAAGCCGGGGTACGAGCCTTTGAACGAGGCGAAGACGGCGCGGGCGCCCGTGCATGAGTGGCCGGTGATCGACCTTGTGGCGTTGGCCGCGCCGCATCGGTTCAAGGACCGGGTGGAGTGGCACTTCGAGCTGGCGCCGTCGCTGGAGGTCACGCAGGGGGAGGAGGAGTTCCGCGAGGGGGTGCTCGAGCGGGCGCGGGAGACGCGGACGGAGCTTGGGCCGCGGCCGGGGCGTTGAGGCGGGCCCGAGAAAAACTGTGGGATCCGCGTGCAGTGCGTGGGATCCTGAGGTAGACTTTTGCTGAGGTTTTGGTTTTGATCGGATCTGGCGCGCCGGTGTCGGCGTGGTCGTTCCGGCTTTGAACCCCCGAACTTGGCGAGAGGAGCAACCCATGCAGCGCAGAGGCAGAGCTTTGGTGTCGGCGGTCGGTGTCGCGGGTGCGTTGGCGGCGGCGTTCGTGGCGGGTGTTGTGGTGGCGGGCAGCCCCGAGGGCGAGCGGCAGGCGCCGCCGGAGGGGATGTCGCCCGAGCAGATGATGGAGGCGTGGCGGCAGGCGAACGCGAAGGGCGAGCATCACGAGCATCTGAAGGCGTTCATCGGGACCTTCGATGTGAAGGTGTCGTTCCAGATGCTGCCGGACACGGAGGTGTACGAGTCGGAAGGTGTGTCTGAGGGGGAGTGGATCCTTGATGATCGGTTCGTGAGGTCGACTTTCAGGGGCGAGAGCTTCGGGATGCCGTTTACGGGGATCTCGCTCACCGGGTACTCGAACGCGACGGGGAAGTACCAGACGGTGTGGATGGACTCGATGGGCAATGCGATGCAGTACATGGAGGGGACATGCCGCGGGGGCCGGGTGTTCACCTACACGGGGACGGAGACGGACCCGATGACGCGTCAGACCTACCAGTTCCGTGATGTGATGACGGTGCACGGCCACGACCGGCATACCTTCGAGCGGTTCTATGTCGACGGGGAGGACGAGCACCGGGGGATGTGGATCGAATACAGGCGGAGATAAGGCTCGGGGTCGAGGCCGACCGAAGCGATCGCCGTCCGTGCGTCGAGAAGACGCGTGGGCGGCGTTTGTGTTAAGATCGTGTGAAGCACCCGTGAGCAAGGAGCGTTCACGATGACCGACGACGGCTATTCACCCGCACGGACGGAACACCACGAACGCCTGTCTCCCCTGATCGGGGTGTTCAGATCGGCGGGACGGTCTTGGCGAGGGCCCGGGGCGGAGGCGATGACCAGCAGCGGGACGATGATCAACCGCTGGATCCTCGGCGGGCTGTTCATGGAGCAGGACTACAAGGGGACCTTCAACGGCAGCGCGTTTGTCGGGCGGGGGTACTGGGGGTTCAACGAGGCGTCGGGGCTCTACGAGAGTGTGTGGATGGACTCGACGGGGGGGCAGATCGCGCGGGACGCGGGGGCGTTCGCGGACGGGGGGTGGGAGATGCGGGGCGAGTCGTTCATGGCGGACGGGGCGGCTCGGGAGCAGCGGTCGGTGGTGCGGGTGGTTGACCAGGACCGGCACACGATGGAGCTGTACTTCACGCCGCGGGGCGGCGAGGAGTTTCTGGCGTTGCAGGTTGAGTACCGGCGGGTGGGCTAGGGCGCTTGGCGCCGGGTATGATTGAGACCCGGTCTCAATACCGCGTTGAGCTTTGCGCCGTTGCGCGGCGGCCTCCGAAGGCCGGGGAAGGAAGCGACCCCCGATGCCTTCGAGATGTCTGTGTGTGCCTCTGTTTGCGCTGATTATCGCGCTGGTTGTGGCCGGGTGCGGCGAGGGGCCGGGCGAGCGGGTCTCGGACCGCAGCATGATGGTGACCGACCGGACCGGCAGGGAGGTCGAGATTTTCGGCAAGCCCGAGCGGATCGCGGCGTTGGCGCCGTTCGCGGTCGAGATGCTCCAGGACCTGGGCGTTGAGCCGGTGCTGCGTGCTTCGGTTCGCGGGGAGACGCCCGAGGCGTGGGACTCGATCCCCGAGCTTCCGATCAGCCACGGCGCGGGGCCGGAGATGGAGCGGCTGGTTGCGTCGCGTCCTGAACTGGTGATTCTGCCCGAGCCGTTTGCGCACTTTGCCGAGTCGGTGCGGAGCGCGACGGGGGCGCCGGTCCTGGTGCTGGATGTGCGGACGCTGGACGAGGCACGGCTGATGCTCGAGGTGCTGGGCGTGCTGACGGGGCGTATGGACCGGGCGCTGGAGCTTTCGCAGGAGCTGGAGCGCCGGACCCGCGCGATCGCGGCGGATGTGCCGGGCGATGGGCCGGGTGTGTTTGCGTTGTTCGGGACGCCGGACGCGTTTTATGCGTTTCTGCCCGAGAGCTACCTGGGCGATCTCGCGTCGCGGCTCGGGGCGACCCTGGTGACCGAGGGGCTGCCCGAGGACCGGAGCTTCGGGGGCTTTGCGCAGTTCAGCCTGGAGACGGTGGTGTCGCGCGATCCGGACGCGCTCTTGATCGTGACGCACGGGGGCGTGGCCGACGGCGTGATCGAGCGGCTGCGGCGCGATCCGGCGTGGCGGGGGCTGCGCGCGGTGCGCGAGGGGCGGGTCGGCGTGCTGTCCGATGATCTGTTCGTGCTGCGGCCCGGCGCAAGCCCGGCGGAGGCGATGGGTCTGCTGCGCGACGCGCTGCATGAGACGCCGAGCAACGGCGGGTAAGGCCTGGCGGCGCGATTGCGGACGCCGCGCGGAGGGTGCATCGTTTGGCGGCGGTCGCGACGACGCAAGATGACGACGGTGCGGCGGCGCGGGGGCGTCGCGGCGTTGTTGTGATCTGTGCCTGCGCCGTGCTGGTCGTTGTCGGCGTGCTGCTTTCGCTGGTCTTCGGGTCGGTGCGGCTGGAGCTCGGCGCGGTGTGGGGGGCGCTGGTGTCGCCGGCGTCTGCTGACGGGACGGCGACGCAGATTGTGCGGAATCTGCGGCTGCCGCGGGCGCTGGTGGCGGTGTTTGTGGGTTTGAATCTTGCGGTTGCGGGTGTGCTTTTGCAGGGGGTGATGCGGAACCCGCTTGCCGCGCCGAATGTGGTGGGGATCACGGCGGGGGGCGGGCTCGCGGCGACGGTTGTGCTTGTGATGGCGCCGGGGATGCCGCAGGCGTTGGCGCCGGCGGCGTTTGTGGGCGCCGCGATCGCGGGGCTGGTTGTCTACGGGATCAGCTACACGCCGGGCGTGGGGACAAGCCCTATCCGGATGGTGCTCGGGGGCGTCGCGGTGACGGCGGTGCTCGGGGCGATCACGACTTTTCTGATGGTGACCTACAGCGACCGCGTGCAGAGCGTGGTGGCGTGGATGAGCGGTTCGCTTGCCGGGCGTTCGTGGGGGCATCTGTACAGCGTGCTGCCGTACAGCGTTGTCGGGCTGATCGGCGCGGCGATGGTGGCTCGGAGGATGGACCTGCTGCAGCTCGGCGACGACAGCGCGGCGTCTCTGGGCGTGCCGGTCGAGCGGACGCGGTTTTTCGGGCTGATCGTGGCGTGCCTGCTTGCGGGCAGCGCGATCAGCGTGGCGGGGCTGATCGCGTTCATCGGGCTGGTGGTGCCTCATATCTTGCGGATGCTGGTGGGGGTTCGTCACGCGATGCTGATCCCTGCGGCGGCGCTTGGCGGCGCGGCGTTGTGTGTGTTTGCTGATCTGACAGCGAGGACGGCGATGGCGCCGCGGGAGATCCCGGCGGGGGTGCTGACGGCGCTGATCGGCGGGCCGTACTTCGTGTTCCTGCTGTACAAGACGCGGATGCTCAGGTGACGCTCGAAGCGCGCGACATCACGGCCGGGTACCGCGACACGCCGGTGCTGCACGGCGCGGGCGTGAAGATCGCGCCGGGCGATCTTGTGGGCGTGATCGGGCCGAACGGCTCTGGCAAGTCGACGCTGCTGCGCGTGATGGCGAGATTGCACAAGCCCGAGGGGGGCGTGGTGCTGCTCGATGGTGAGCCGATGGGCAAGCTGGCGCGCCGGGCGATCGCGCGGCGGCTGGCGGTGATGCCGCAGAACCAGCCGACGCCCGAGGGTCTGACGGTGCGCGAGCTTGTCGCGTTCGGGCGCGCCCCGCACGGGCGCGACCCGGTCGCCGACAGGCGGGAAATCGACCACGCCATCGAGCTTTCGGACATGGCGCACCTGAGCCACCGGCGGCTGACGGCGCTCTCTGGCGGCGAGCGTCAGCGGGCGCGCCTGGCGATGGCGCTGGCCCAGTCGCCGTCGCTGCTCTTGCTGGATGAGCCGATCGCGTCGCTGGACATCCGGCACCAGCTCGATGTGCTGCGGATGCTCGAGACGGTGCGGACCGAGCGGGGGATCGGGATCGGCATCGTGATCCACGACCTGACGCTGGCGGACCGGTACTGCCCGCGGCTGGTGGTGCTCGAAGACGGGCGAGTGGCGGCCGACGGCCCGGCCGCGGAGGTGCTGACGCCCGAGCTGGCGCGACGGGTGTTCGGCGTGGAGGTGCGGCGGCTGACGGATCCGGGGTCGGGCGGGAGTGTGCTGGTGTGCGGGTAGGGGAAGGGGACAGCGTTTTTCCCGAAGAAGCTTGCGTTGGGGAAGTGAATGCGATACAACGGATTCCGAAATGTCTCTGGGCTGCGGGACGGCGAATCCGAAGTGCCCATGAACATCAGGATCGGCTTCTCATCGGGGAAGCACAGCCGCCAGATTGCGGTGAGCCTGAGCATGTTGTATGAAAAGGGAGGGGTCGCGGATGAGGCTGAAGGGTGACTCGGTGAAAAGAGTGGGAATCGCTGTTCTTCTCGTGGCGGCAAGCGGTGTTGTCGCTGGTGCGGTGACATTCTCCAAGATTGAGCCCGATCGTTGCGGAGTTAGTCCATTCAAGTGCCGTGGAGTCGATTTTCAGGCACGATTTCCGTTCGCAGCTGTCCCGGATGACTTGGATTTCGATTCGGTTCCAGACAGGATTCTCGTCACTCCCGGTGTCTTTCACTACAAGACAATGCCCGTAAGGATTGCGGCGGTTGGCTTGCAGATCGCTGAGGAAAACCAAGGTCCGTACAGTTCCTACGCTCGCATTGTTCTTGAAGTCCAGATGTCACCGCTTGCTGCAACTCGGTTATCTGATGGTGAGTGGGGGGCATTTGCCATCGAGGCATCTATGGGCCTTGGGGAGCGGGGATCGTTCATTCCGTTCGTTGTAAGCACAGGGGAAGACGACTTCATCCTACATCCGGCAGTGGACCCGTCGGGATGGCCATACCGTCCGGGGCGAGTGCTTGGTCGCCAGACCGGCGCATGTGTCGTGTGCGGAAATTCGATACATGTCGTTCGCCTGGAGATTCTTCGGGTAGCGGACAGCAGCCTTGATTCAGCCCGGCAAAGCGATGATTTACAGTTCATCGTGTCTGATCTTGCGAATCCGGGTTCGCGTTTTATTCAACAGATTCTGTCGACCCGCGTGTCCTCTGCGGACAAACTGTCACGAGGTGGGAATGTGAGCGAGTTCGGCATCAAGTGGGCCTGTTGGGTGTTGGAGGACTGAAGTCTTGTTTCAGTTCGCCGTGCGCGAGTTTCGTGGAGTACTGCCGATGAAGAGATTGCGCACGGTTTCCGTGGTTAAGGTCGTCTTGGCGTTCGTGGTGTTCGTCACATTGCTGCATTATGTGCTTGCGTCTTATAGTGCGGAGTTTGGAATTCCAGACGGCGGCTGGTCTACCGTGGTGCGCGCAGGCTTGATTTCACTCCTTGCGATCGCTTTCGGGGTAGATATTGCGAGGTATTACGGCAAGAGCTTTGCCATGTATTGTCAAAGGTTCACCCGCGACAACCGGGTCGCCTTTGGCGTTCTGTCGTGTGTTTCAGTTGCTGTGGCTACCGGATTCATTGTCATCGGTGCTACAGCGACGCTGTTGTGTATAGAATTCGTGGTGTGGCTAGTGTACAACTCGATGTGGGTGGTGTATAGGTTGCTGTAGTGCTCGAAGGGTCATGACTCGCTGAGCCCGACTGGACGGTTCGCGGCGTATAGTGGCCCGTGCGCATCCTCCTGACCAACGACGACGGCATCCGGGCTCCCGGGATCGTTTCGCTCTTTCACGCTCTGGCCGATCCTTCGGGCGAGCTCGGCGGGCCGATCTTCGGCGATGACACCGAGATCATGGTCGTCGCGCCCGAGACGGTGCAGTCGGCGACCAGCCACGGCGTGACCTTTCACGAGCCGCTGATGGCCCGGCGGGTCCGCGTCAGCGACCACATGGAGGGGATCGCGGTCGACGGGCGTCCGGCGGATTGCGTGAAGCTCGCGCTGAGCGCCCTGTGGCCCGAGCGCTTCGGCGAGGGGTCCAGGCCGGACATCGTGCTGTCGGGGGTGAACTCGGGGGCGAACTGCGGCGTGAATGTGATCTATTCGGGGACGGTGGCCGCCGCGATCGAGGCGGCGTTCCTCGGCGTGCCCTCGATCGCGCTGAGCCTGCACATGGGGCGGGGCGTGGCGCTGTTCGATCTTGCGGCGAGGCATGCGCGCCGGGCGGTCGAGCGGCTGCTGGAGGGCGGGCCGCTGGAGGCGCACGAGTGCCTGAATGTGAACATCCCGCTGACCGAGCGTGCGCCGGGCGAGGAGGAGGACGCGCGGGGGCTCGCGGTCTCGGCGGGGCTGGCGGCGCAGGGGCCGCAGCCGTACGAGAAGATGACGGCGCGCGACCCGAAGGCGATGCCGCCGCTGCGTGTGTGCCGGATGAACACGCACGGGCTGGTCGACGAGTACGAACGGCGGACGAGCCCGACGGGCGAGACCTATTTCTGGGCGTCGGGCGGCGGGCTGAACTTCCACGCGACGGAGCCGCAGTCGGATGTGGACCTGCTGTTTGCGGGTTGTATTACGGTGACGCCGCTGACTTATGACATGACGCGGGGGGCTGGTTTGCGGCGGTGGGGGGATCGGTTGGTTTGAGGGGGGGTGTATGGGCGGGGCGGAGCGTGAGTTCGGCGGGGGTGGGATAGCGGATGGCTTTGCGCGATGCGTGACGGACCGTTTCGGTCCGCTGCTCTCTGACCGCGGCTTCGGGGTCGAGCGGGCTTCTTCGGGCTTGGTGGTGTTCGCGTCTGGCTCGGTCGAGGTCTCGTTTTCACTCGAGCCGATGTCGCATGAGATCGGGTTTGTTCTCGCGGCGCGGGGACATCCCGAGGCGGCCGTTACATTGGGTGATGTGCTGGACGCCGAACTCGGGCCCGGTCACGGCGAGCAGGCTTTCTTTCAGTCCTCCACTCCGGAGGGGATGCAGATCGCCATCGAGAAGATGGCCGGTCTTGTGTCCGAGCATTGCGATGCGTTGCTTGTGGGTGATGAAGCCGCGTTGCGGCGGGTGCTTGCCGAGGCCCGCATGCGGGATGAAGCGTACACGGCCCGGATCGTTGCGGATCCGATCAGGAAGGAAGCGGACGATGCGTGGAGGGTCCGGGATTACAATCGGGTCGTTGCGTTGTACGGGTCGATTGAGTCGGGCTTGACGGGGATCGAGGCGCGGCGGCTGGCGTATTCGAGGAAGTGTGTGTAGCGGTGTTCGTCGTCATCCGGCGGTCAAGGAGAAGCGATGGAGCGAAAACTACACAACCGGAAATTGTGCGTCTCGACTACAGAGATCGTCTACGACACCGCGACCGGCCGAGGGTTCCGGGGCCACCGGCGTCATCGGGATGTCATCCCCGAACTCCGAGACGAGATCGAGCTGATCCTGAAGGAGGAGTGGTTCAACGGTGCGCACGATCTGCCGTTCGAGTTTGTGACTCTGAGTGTGCTTTATGGCCTTGAGCATCGGTTCGTGCCCGATGTCGGAGAGATCGACAGTGAGTTTAATAATATTCCATTGGCATTCCAGATCGATATTCGCGATGTCTTGAAAGTAAGCCGCGAGGAGTTCAGGCAATGGCTCGGCTTCTCGATGCTGGTTGCACTGGCGTACTTCGGGGAGCAACGGGGCTTGCCTGTCGAGAAGCTGCTGGATCGGATGGAGTATTACCACGAGAAAGTGAAGCAATCGCTTGCGGCGAAGGATGAGTTCGGAGTAGCCGAGCCGGAGTAACCCGTTCAAGTCATCCGGGGAGTGTTCGCCGCCGAGCGAGAGTGTGGATCGGCGGCACAGGAAGACGGGTTGTTGTTCACACGCTCCGGATCGCGTCGTTGATGATCGATCGTTCTTCTTCGCTCAGCTCGACGCCGAGGCGGAGGATGGTCATGATCTCGTCGGCGCGTGTTGCGGCTTCGGCGTGGCGGGCGCCGCGGAGGATCTGGGCCGCGGTGATGGCGCGCCGGAGTTCTTCGTCCGGGCCGCCGGGGCTGGGCGGGGTGCGGAGGTTGGTATTGGCGAGTGGGCCGCGCGAGACGGGGGTCGCTCGGCGGGGCTTTGTGTTGGCCTTTGGATTGGCTTTGGTGTTGTCTTTCGTGTTGGGTGCGAGGGCCACCATGACGACCTCCTGACGCTGTCTTTGCGCACCGAGAGCCCACGAGATCCTCTCGGCGCGTTTGCCGCTGCTGCGGCCGGTGGTTGGAGCGGGGAGCGTCGTGTGGGGTTCGTGCGTTCCAGTGGTTCGCGACGCTCGCTGACGCCATGGTCTATGGGAATCTGCGTTTCGGGTTTCACGCAGCGCGGGTGAAGATGGGCAAGGGGCCGCGGAGAGCGCCCCGGGCGGCCCGGCTCGCCTGATCTCCTGCTCTCCCGCTCGACCCTCTCGCCCGCGAAGCGGGCGCGGGTCTTGCATCGCGGACGGATTCCGTTATGCTCTGCCCATGCGCCGGGGACGACGCATCTTCGCGGCCTTGCTTCTCTTTCCCGGGACGATGGGGACGGGTGTCTGTGTGCACGCGTTGCCGGGCGAGCGTCTGCACCCGGTGGTGACGGAGATTCTGTACGCCGTGCCGACGCAGGGGGGCGATGCGAACCTCGACGGGAAGCGTTGCCCGACAGGCGACGAGTTTGTCGAGCTGTACAACCCGCACGATCGGCCGCTCCAGCTGCGGGGGTACGCGCTGACGGACCGGCACCCGCCGGGGGATCGGCAGTGGCGCTTTGTGTTTCCGGACTTTGAGCTGGGGCCGGGCGAGGCGGCGGTGGTGTTTAACGGGTTCGATACCGAGTGGTCCGGGCCCGTGGGCGACCATCGGCGGAGGCCGGCGGGGCCGCACGAGCGGTTTTCTGAGGCGTGGGTCTTCACCTCGGGCAACACCTCGCGGTACCGGGCCCTGGCCAACGCGGCGGACCGGCTGACGCTCTGGGACCCCTCGGGGCGGGCGATCCGGACGGTGCGCTGGGGGCCGGTGGAGGGGGAGGACCCGGCGCCGCCCGAGGCGGTCGAGGAGGTGCAGACGCCTCGCCGGGGGTCGGTCGAGCGCGACCCCGCGACGGGGCGTTTCGTGAGCCACACGGACCTCCCGGGCAACGAGGAGGGCGTACTGTTCAGCCCCGGCCGGTTCCCGTTTGCGTGGTGAGCCCTCGGCCGGTGCGACGCACGCTCATCGGAGGACGGCTCGGACATGGCCTGGATCACGAAGCCCTCGGCGACCACGAAGATCTCGAAGCGCGAAGAGCCTTACCTGACCGAGGCGATGCGTGAGGAGCTGACGGGGAAGATCCTGCCGCGCTACGAGACCAAGCACGGGGCGTTGCTGCCGGCCTTGCACATGATCCAGCACGCGTACGGGTGGGTGCCGCACCAGGCGATGCTGGAGATCGCCGAGGTGCTCGAGCTGCCCCCGGCGGAGGTGCTGGATACCGCGAGCTTCTACGAGGAGTACTGGCTGCGGCCGAAGGGCAGGCACACGGTGGCGGTCTGCCGCTCGATCGCGTGCGAGTTCTGCGGGCAGCCGGAGATCACGCAGGCGGTGATGAAGCACCTGGGGATCGAGGTCGGCGAGACGACCGACGACGACGAGTTCACGCTGGTGGAACTCGAATGCCTCGGCGCCTGCGGCGGCGCGCCGGCGGTCCTGATCGACGAGACGCTGCACGAGTTTGTCAAGCCGGGTGATATCCCCGGGCTCCTTGACGAGGCGAAGAAGTCGGGCGGGCACCACTGATGTGGCACTGGCGGCTTGCCCGCCAGTGTTCGGGGCGAGGTGGTGAGCCCGTGCCGCAGGTTTTGGAGGACCGATGGCTTCGGCTTCGGGCTTGAAGCTGCTTGCGATTGTGCTCTGCTGCGGCGTGCTCTCGGGGTGCGCGAGCCAGCGGTTTCTGAACGCGACAGACCGGGCGCTCGTGGTCGAAACGGGGAGCCGTTACGGCTTTCCGAAGCCCTCCGGCCTGCGGACGCGAGAGGTGGTTGTCGGGTCGGGTGAGGAGACGGTGATCCGCTGGCCTCGGGGGAGCCGGTCGTGGCTGCGGGTCGGCGCTGCGGACGGGCCGACCGAGTGGATCGACGGCGTGATCGAGGCGGAGGTGCTCAGGGCGGAAGTTCGCGATGGTCGCGTGCGGCTGTTCAAGGCGGACCGCCACGGCGAACCGGTGACGATCTACCCCTTGCGTTCGCGGGAAGTTCCGGCCGACGAGATGCGCGAGCAGCGGCGGAAAGAAGCTGATGGATTGGTGCGTCATGGCGGTGACGGTTTGCCTGTGGCAGGGCTTATAGAACTGGTAGCCACAGGCGGGACGCCTGTGCCACGAGGCTGGGTAGAGACACAGCTCGGAGAGCTGTGCTACCCGGGAGACACTGGCGGACAAGCCGCCAGTGCTGCAGGTTTAGCGGGTTTGGGTGTCTGATGGCCGGGCTGATGCGATCGCTGGGGCAGTTTGTGGGTCACATCACCAAGGCGGTGAAGACGGATGTCTCGTCCGAGCGCCGGGAGGTCTCGCGGACCGTCGAGGAGGAGGAGCGGGAGACCGAGGGGGGCAAGGTGACGCTCCGCCGGACGGTGATCGAAGAGATCGAGGTCGAGAAGCCGCGGGAGGAGTGAGGGGAGGGGCTCTGCTTCGCGGGCTCGGCGGGCGGAGCGCGGCGCATAGAATGGCCGATGCCGACCTATGTGTACGAAGAGCTTGACGGGAAGGGAGAGGGCACGGGGTCGTACTTCGAGGTGGTGCAGTCGATGAAGGACTCGCCGCTGAAGAAGCACCCCGAGTCGGGCCGTCCCGTGCGCCGCGTGCCGCAGATGCCGGCGATCGCCGGCGAGATGTCCGACCTGAAAGCGGGCAAGAAGCTGAGCAACGAACGCCTCGACAAGCTGGGCTTCACGAAGTTCCAACGCCAGAGCGACGGCAGCTACGAGCGCGTGGCGGGCAAGCAAGGCCCGAGGTACATCAAGAAGCAGGACTGAGGGCGATCAAAGGGGCGGGCAATTGAAAGCGGTCCTCTGGACGAACTACGGCGGCCCCGATGTGCTGAGGTACACCGAGGTCGCCAAACCCGCCCCCAAAGCCGGCGAGGTGTTGATCCGTGTCGTCGCGACGACGGTCACCGCCGGTGACTGTGAGACGCGTGCGCTGGCGTTTCCGCTCTGGATGCGCATCCCGCTGCGGCTTGTCTTCGGCGTCCGCAAGCCGCGACGGCCCGTGCTTGGCCAAGAACTCGCGGGCGTGGTCGAGGCGGCGGGCGAACGCGTCACACGCTTCAAGGCCGGCGACCGGCTCTTCGGCGCAACGCAGCTCCGCATGGGCGCGCACGCCGAGTACGCCTGCCTGCCCGAGAAGGGCGCGCTGGCGCCGATCCCCGAGAGCGTGTCGTTCGAGCAAGCCGCCACCATCCCGACCGGCGGCGTCAACGCGCTGCACTTTCTGCGGAAGACTCGCGTGCGAGAGGGCGAGAGCGTGCTGATCCACGGCGCCGGCGGCAGCATCGGCACCTACGCCGTCCAGATCGCAAAGTCGCTGGGCGCGCTGGTCACCTGCGTCGACAGCGGCGAGAAGCTGGGGATGCTCCGCTCGATCGGCGCCGATCACACCATCGATTACACGCGCGAGGAGTTCGACGACGGCCGCGAGTTCGATGTCGTGATCGATGTCGCGGGCAAGGCGCCCTTCCGGCGCGCCGTGCGATCGCTCAGGCCGGGCGGACGCCTGTTCCTGGGCAACCCGTCCATGCGATCGATCATCCGCGGCCTGTGGGCGACGCTGACCGGCCCGCGCACGGTCAAATTCGAGCTGGCCTCCTACAAGCCCGAAGACCTGTCGGCGCTGGCGGCGATGGTTGAGTCTGGAAAGCTCAAACCCGTCATCGGCTGCACCTACCCGCTCGACCGCACCCCCGAAGCCCACCGCTTCGTCGAGACCGGACGCAAGCAGGGCAACCTGGTCATCACGGTCGCAGACGAAGGGTTGTAGCCTGTGCGAGCGAGCTTGAAAAGAAGGAGCACGCGTCCGGGCGCGTAGCGATCATGCCCCGGCTTTGGCCGCCCCCGCCGCCCTCTCCAGCCTTTCCCGCTCCCCGGCCGGCACCTTCTCCATCAGCCCCAGCTTCTCATAAGTCTCCAGCCTCGATCTCGCGTCCGTCGCGGCGTAGACCGTGTCGGCTTCGATGATCGGGCGGGCCATGATCGATTCGAGCTGGGCCGCCGTGTACTCGGGGCGGTTCGCGGCGGTTGAGGCTGTGCCGTACTGGTTGAGGTTGGAGGCGAAGATGCCGGCGGCGCTGACGGGCAAAAAGTCTTCGTAGCGCTGGCCTTCGCGTTGCGCGAAGCCGCGGCGGACGAGTTCCTGCATGTCGGTGGTGTCGATGGCGCCTGCTTGGGCGAGGCCTTTTTCGGTCGGTTCGTAGATGGCGTAGACGAGGCCTCGTTCGAGGAGGGCGTCGAGGGTTTTGGGGAAGGGGGCGAAGGCTTCGGTCTGTTTGTTGAGGAAGGCGTCTTCGTCGCGTTTGCTCGGGTCGGGCTGGGCGGCGCGGATTTCTTCGAAGGCGGCGAGGCACTGGTCGTAGAGGGCGCGTCCGGCGGGGGTGGTGGCGTAGAAGCGTTGTTCGATCTCGCCGAAGCGGGCGGTGTGCTCGGTGTTGATTTCGGTGGCGTCGTCTTCGGTGAATGTGACGGGCTCGGTGAGGGCCTTGTAGGCGTCCTGGCGGAGGAGGACGGGCGTGTCGGCCGCGGGGCCTTCGGTGAAGTCTTTGAAGCCGGCGTGGGGGAGTTTGGAGAGGTCGAGGTCGGGCTTTGAGAGCCGGTCGGCGAGCGTTTTTGCGGCTTCGTCGAGCTCGGCATCGCTCAGCGGCGTGTCGCCGAAGCGTTCGATCTCGCTGCGCGAGAGGTGTTTGAAGTGGAGCTGGAGCCAGTCGGGCCCGGTCATGGTCATGAGGCCGCGGAGGGCGCGGCCGGCCCGTTTGAGGAAGGTGTTGCGGTCTGAGTCGCCCATGCAGAATTTCATGGCGGCGGTGTAGAGGTCCATGCAGAGGGTGTTGGGCGTGAGGTGGTTGAGGTGGTGGGCCTGGAAGCAGGCGATATCCGCGGCGATCTTGAAGCCGGCGCCGCAGAGTTCTTTGTAGAGGGCGTGGCCGGTCGCGCGGCCGGTCCACTTGAAGATGCGTCCGGTCGCCTCGCGGATCAGGGCCTCGGCGTCTGTTTCGGAGAGGCCCCCGTCGCGGTCGTGCTTGTCGAGCAGGGCGATCGCTTCATCGGAGAAGACTTTGCGTTTGGCGAGCAGGGCTTCGATGCGCGTGCGGGTCTGTTCGTCGAAGTAATCGGTGACGAGGAGCGAGGTGAAGACGCGGTGCTCGGGGCGGTAGGTCGAGCGGAAGGCGGTGGCGATGACGGGCTGGCTCTTGGCGCCGATGGCGGTCATGTCGTAGAAGTTGTGGGGGTGCATGCCGAAGCAGGCGAAGAAGCGTGCGATGAGTCGGTATTCGTCGGGTCGTCCGATGCGGATGGCGCCGTGGCGCTCGCCGCTGGTTTTGTCGAGCTGCTGGTCGTCGATATCGAGGCCGGGGTGTCTTTGTGCGAGGAGGTCGCAGAGTGCGCGGTTGCAGGCGGCGTTGACGGCGAGGGCCTTGTCGTAGAGCGGGACCTCGCGTCCGAACATCGCCGAGAGCTCGGCGAAGAGCCTGTGCTGCATTTTGATGGGGTCGGCGTGTTGGGGCATGGTTGAGATCCCGTCTGTTCGATCTGTGGCACTGGCGGCTTGCCCGCCAGTGTTCTTGCTCAACTTCCCGGAAAGACCCGACCCTTCGCTTCGCTCAGGGATCGGCGTCCAGGGAATGGTATCGCCCGGCCGACGCCCGCCAGTGTTTCCCGGAAGACCCGACCCTTCGCTTTGCTCAGGGCTCGGCGTCCGGGCGGCGGGGCTTAGCCTGCCGTTACCACCGAGCTGCCCGCCCGCGATCGCAGGTTGTCGAGCACATTCATGAAGTTGATGTACGCGTCGTACGGCGAGTCGTACGGCGAGAAGTACTTGTGCACATCGCCGTCGGCCCAGTACTTCGTGCACATGTAGTAGAAGTGGTCGCTCGTCGAGAGTTTGCGCCAGTCGTTGAGGAGGTGGAAGGCGAGTTCTTTCTGCGGGTCGTCGGCGCCGTTCATCGCCTCGGCGTAGCGGGTCTTGATGAGGGTGCCGAGGCGGTAGAACTCGTCGAGGGCGTTGTGCTGCATGGCGTTCTCGCGCCAGGCGCTGAGGTCGCGCTCGGTGTCGGCCCATGAGGTGAACTCGTGGGCGTCGTACTCGCCGACGGGGTCGAACCGCTTGAAGATCTCGGTGGGGGTGTTGAAGTGGTTCTCGCCGGGGTTGACATCGAAGATCGCCTCGGGCAGCTTGTCGAGGAACTTGAAGATCCCCGTGTCTTCCCACTGGTGTTCGCCGAAGGTCTCGTAGTCCATGAAGAGGTTGCAGAGGTAGCCGTTGCCGTTGATGTGGTTGACCCAGCGGGCGAACTTCTCGGTGGTCAGCGGCCACTCGGCCCATGACTTGTTGCTGAAGCGGAAGGCGATATCGTCGCTGAGGCGGTAGTTTTTCAGGAGGAGTCCGAAGGGTCGGCCGCCGCGTCCGGTGAGTGGCTGGCCGTCGGGGCCGTTTGGGGGCGCGTAGACGAAGTTCGGCGAGCGGAAGCCGAGGATGCGGTCGACGCCCTCGCAGATCGTGCCGTAGAAGCGTTTGTCGCCCTTGGCGTCGGTCATTTTCGAGAGTTCGATCGAGAGCTCGTTGGCGTAGATGAGCTCGGTGTTTCTGAAGACGGTGGGGGTCTGGCCGAAGAGCTCCTGGACTTTGGCGGTGTGGGCGTCGACCTGCTGGCGGAACTCTTCCTTGTTGTAGAGGAAGCTGAGGGAGTGGAAGTAGGTCTCGCCGACGAACTCGCAGCAGCCGGTCTCGGCGAGGGCCTGGAAGAGCTCGATGACATCGGGGCAGAATTTCTCGAACTGGTCGAGCACGGTGCCGGTGATGGCGTAGGAGATCTTGAAGTTGCCCTTGTGGCGCCGCACGAGGTCGAGCATGAGCTTCGTCGCCGGGCGGTAGCACTTGTCTGCGACCTTGCGGCAGATGGCCCCGTTCTTCTCGTCGTCGAAGTACCACGGGTGGTCGTCGAAGACGGAGTAGCGTGCGAGCCTGTGGGGCTGGTGGACCTCGAAGTAGAACACGACCGACGCCATAGCGCAACCCCTTCCGTGGAGATCGTCCGACGCCGCACGATCGCGGCCGACGCCCAGGCCAGAGGGTATTGTGGCCAAATCCGCTCGGCCCACAACCCCCGGACAAAGACTGTAAAAAGAACCCGCGGCCTCTTTGCGGGGCCTCCGGCCTCAGCTCTTGATCGAGGCGAAGGCCCAGAAGGTCATGGGGACCAGTGCGAGCAGGGGGAGGAAGACCCCGACAGCCGCGGGCACCCCGGGCACGGGGGCGGCCGAGCCGATGATGCCGCCCATGATGACGCCCAGGGCGATCGGTGCGGCCTTGAGCGATTGCAGGGCCATGTTCTTCGGCTCGCGGGTGAGGAAGAAGGGCAGGGCGATCACGAGGCCGAGCATGTTGGCGGCCAGGACGGCGAATCGTCCCCAGCGGATGCGTTCGAGCCTGTCGACGCGGACGCCGGCGGAGCGTTCGTCGCCGGTGCGCCGGACGATCCGCATCATCTCGGTGACCTGGGCGAAGCTGAGGCTCTGCATGTATTCGGCGTGCTGGGCGATGGTCAGGGCGGTGGGGTCGAGGTCGGTCTCGATGCGTTCGACGGGGCGGGGGATTGGGGGCGTCGCGGCGTCGGCGGAGGCGGGCTCGATGCCGATCCCGTCGGTGAGGGTCCAGCCCCCGTTTTCCCAGCGTGCCGAGCGTGCCTCGATGCGCCTTGTCATGAGGCCCGAGGCGTCGCGCTCCCAGATGAAGACGCCGAGCATCGTGCCCGCCTTGGCGTCGAAGCTCTCGGCCGCGATGAGGCGGCGTGAGCCGTCGGGCACAAGCATCACGCTGGTGACCGCCAGATCCCGCGTGCCCGCGTCGCTGTAGCCCCTGGTCAGCAGCGGGGCGAACCGGGGCAGGAGCACCTCGGCGTTGACGATCTGGACCGCCCCGAGCATCGCCGCGATGACCAGGATCGGCCGAGCGACGCGGACGAGGCTTTGGCCGCTGGCGAGGATCGCAACCAGCTCGCGGTGTCGGACCATCTGGGCGCAGGTGAAGCCCATGGCGCCGACCATCACGATGCCGAGCATCACATTGAAGAGCTGCAGCAGCCTGGGCCACCACAGGTCGATCACCACCAGAGGCAGCGCCAGCCAGCGACGGATCGCCGAAGCGTCCTCGCCCACGAGGCTCTCGGCGGCGCGTGCGAAGCGCCCGATGTTCAGCGTCGCGTCGACGACGACGATGAAGCTGCACAGGATCGCCAGCAGGATCAGGAAATTCAGGGCGAACTGGCGGGCGATGTAGCGGTCGAGAATGGTCATGCGCCTCTTCCCCCGTTCAACACCTCGATCGAGCGCCGGGTCTCCCACTCCGGCTCGGGGCGGAAGAACAGCCCGACACCGATCCCGATCATCGCCCCGAGGGCCACATCGCTGAGCCAGTGCGCGCCCACCAGCATACGGCTGATCCCGCAGCCGGCGGCCCAGAACCAGAAGACGGGCGCCGCTCTGGGGAGCATGGCGGCGAGGACCGTTGCGCCGGCGAAGGCGACCGCGGCGTGGCTGCTGGGCAGACCCAGGTTCTTCCCGTGGATCGCCCCTTCCAGCCAGGGCTGGAACGAGTACCAGTCGCCGACATCGCCCGGACGCTCACGGACGAGGACCCGCTTGAAAATCTCCGCCAGCAGCCCCGCGACCGCTGTCGCGCCGACGATGCGGAAGGCGAACTCGACGCCGTGCAGGCGCTCGCCCGGCCCGGGGCTCGCCGTCCTGGGCGGGCAGAGGGCGACGACGATCGCGATGCCCATCCACGCCCACAGACCGCCCCCCTGGCGGAGGACATGGTACCACTCGGTCCGCTCGACCTTCCGCTTGGCGGCTTCCTGGTCCTCTCCCGCGAGGAAGAACGCGTGCGCCGGCAGATCCAGCAGATGCGCGAGCAGCAGCACCAGCGCGGAGATCGCGCCGAGGTGGAAGGCGCGCACCCTGCGCCGATGGCGTGTGTAGGCGTCGAACCGGACCATGGGTCGCAAAGACTACTCCCGTTCCTCTGCCGACGCGTCCTGCACCTGTTCCCGCCCGAACCCCCTGAACCCGTAGCCGATGAAGGTCGGCCGATCGCGACGGTCGTTGCCCGGCAGCCCCTCGACGCGGTCGAAGGCGGGCTTCCACTGCTCGTAGCCGCCGCCGACGATCACCGCGTCGCGCCCCAAAAGCCGCGGCGTCTGCTCGTCGAGCGACCACTCGGGCCAGAAGTCGAGCTGGCTCTTGCGCCCCGCGTACAGCCCCTCCTCGGGCACGCTGGGGAACTGGGCGCTGGCGGCGTACACCACAGGACGCCCGGGCAAGAGCCACGAGAGCAGGCTCGAAGTCCCGTAGTGCCCGGTCATCACCACAGGGGGCCCCGCGGGGTTGTCGCGCTCTCTGAGCGCTTCGAGGCGTTCCTGCACGCCCTCGGCGAGCAGCGGCCCGCGCTCCAGCCTGCCAAGCGGGAGCTTGTCGCCCACGACCGGCAGCAGCCGGTACGCCGGCAGGTATTGAACCGAGACGCCCACGAAGATCCCGATCCCGATCGTCCAGTGCCAGAGCGCCTGCGAGTGCGTCTCGGGCGAGCGGCGGAGCAGACCCGCCCTGGGGCGGGGCTCGGGCAGCGCCTTCCACATGCGCACCCGCCACCGGTAGCGGCGCATCGCCGCGGGCAGCCACATCCCCGCCGAGGCGCTGAGCGTGACATACGCCGCGAGCGTCCAGTTGCCCTGCGTGGGCGTGAAGAAGCTGACGCCGAAGTAAAACAGGATCTGCGAGAGCCCGATCGACCAGCAGTAGAGCTGGGCCCGCCAGAGCGTGGGCTTTGCGCGTCGTTTCTTGAGGGCGTAGCCGAAGCCGATCGCGGCGAGCGCCAGCGCCGGCCCGGCGACGAGCACCTGCAGCGCGAGGTACTCCAGCGTCCAGAGGGGGCTGTAGGGGTCGGCGCGTTCGAGGCGTTCTGCCGGGATGTCCCCGCCCTCAAGACGCAGGTGCCCCATCAGGTGGAGCACCGTCGCCCAGCCGTTCTGGCTGTTCCAGATGATGACGGGGATGAGGCCGAGCGCCGCGCACGCCAAACCGAGAAGCACGGGGCCGGGGCGGAGCGCACGACGCGCCCGCGTATCGAGCAGCAGGAAGACCAGCAGCCCCGGGATGAACAGGAGCATGGTGTACTTGAAGAGAAATCCCGCGGCGACCGCCAAGCCCGTCGCGCCCCATGCGAGCGCAGAGCCGGTGCGGAGCGCCCGCCACGCGCACAGGCAGGCCAGCGCCCAGCAGGCGATGTAGGGCCCGTCGATGGTCATGAAGAGCGTGGTGGCCTGCGTCGCGGGCAGAAGGGTGAAGACGCCGGCCCCGTACAGCGCGGCCCGCCGATCGCCCGAGGCCCATTTGGCGAGCAGCCCGACGGCGATCGCGCCGATCGCGCCCGCGACGGGGGCGAGCCACCGGACGCCGAAAACGGTGTCGCCGAAGGCGGCCGTGCCGAGCCAGATCGCCCACGCGATGCCCGGGCCTTTGGAGTAGTACGACCAGCCTGGGTGCTCGCTCCAGAGCCAGTAGTGCGCCTCGTCCTGCACGAGGTCGTAGGGGACGACCAGCCAGAGCGAGAGGAGGCGGAGGGCCGTGACGACGCCGACGAACAGCAGCATCGGCCCGAGTCCCGCGAGGGCCCGGCCATTGGCGAGGAGGGGTTGTTCCCGCTTGATCTGCACGCGTCAGTGCCGCACCAGCCCGCGGTACCCGACGATCGTCAGCGCGCCCATCACGACGATGCCTCCCCAGAGCACGATGACGCCCTCGACCCCCTGGCGGTAGAGCATGTTCTGCCCGCCAGAGACCGTCGCGAGGATCGCCAGCGCCGGGATGAAGCTCAGCAGGTAGACGGCGAGGGGGTCGCTGTGGCGGAGGCGCATCGCAGCGATTGTGCCGGCCATCATCACCACGATCACGCTCACCGAGAGGGCCGCCCGCTCGTGGATCTTGCTGATGATCTCGTCTTCGAGCTTGGTCACGCGTCGATCGAGGTCGTCGCGGGGCCCGGCCAGAGCGCCCGCGCCCCACGACCCGGCCTCGATCCGCCGGTCGGCTTCGGCGAGCAGCTCGGGGATCGGCCGTTCCATGAACTCCGCGGTCGGGTCGAACCAGAGCGTCAGAGCCGGAAAGTCGAGCTGGTCGCGCTTGCCCGCGGCGCCGAGTTGGTCGCCCGTTACCGCCGACGCCCCAATGAGCGAGAGCGTCAGCTCCAGGCTGCGGAACTCGCGCTCGCCCTCGACCGAGGCGTCGAAGAAGGCGCGGTCGGCCTCCCACCTGATCGTCCGTCCCTCGGGGTCGAAGCGCTCGACGCGCACCGGCCCGTCCCCGGCCTGTTCGATCAGGTGCCCGCGCGGGCGGGGGGTGAGTCCGCGGCCGCTGACGAGCACCGTCCGCCCGAGCTGGTCGCGCAGGCGCACGCCGCTCTCGGCCTTGAGCTGCTCGTCGATCGCCTCGAGCGCTTCGAGGCGGGCGAGTTGGAACGCGAGCTCGCGCTTGCGCGACTGGATGTAGTCCATCCGCTCGGGGTTCTGCGGCAGGTTGCGCAGATCCCGATAGGTCATGTACTTGACATTGTTCTCGAAGGTCCCGCCGATCGCGTAGGGCCCGGTGCGGAAGCGCTGGGCCCGCGCGATCGGCACATCGCGACCGCGACGCCCGACCGTTTCGGCCAGGTCGATGAACGCCAGCGTTCCGCTCTGCGCCGCCGGGTCGTCCTCGTCGGCGATCGACTCGGCGCGGAAGAGCCAGACGATCGCCTCGGTCGCGGTCAGCTCCGAATCGATCTTCATCGTCGGCGCGTCGGGGTCGCCCTCGGGCGGCGCGACGCGCTCGGTCCGCACCAGCGCCACCTCGCGCAGGCGGATCCGCTCGTAGGCGCCCACGCTCCGGTCCGGGCCCAGCGAGGTCGCGCTTGCGGCGTGCAGCGCGACATTCCCGAAGCGGATCGGCTCGCCGTTGTCGACCGACCGCGTGATGATGCGCTGCACATCGCGGGCGACGAGGGTCTCCATCGAGTTGAGGAAGCGCGGGATCACCTGCTCGTTCATCACACCCATCACGCCGGTCAGCACGATGGCGGTCGCAAGGGCCGGCGCGACGAGCGCGTGGTGGGAGACCCCGCCCGCGTGCGCCGCCAGCACCGCGTTCTCCTGCGTGTGGCGGTGGTAGACCATCGTGGCGGCGAAGCCCGCGGCGAACGGGAGCGCGTACGCCAGCATCGGCGGCATCGCCAGCAGCATGAACAGCGGGGTGTCCAGCGGCTGCAGAAGCCCGTCGGACAGAGGCTTCACCGAGATCGCAAAGCAGATCACCACAAGCACCACCGCCGTCGACAGCAGCAGCAGACGCCACAGCTCGAGCGTCAGGTGGACCCACAGTGTCAGCGGCGGTCGGGGCATCGGGTGGTGATGATACGGACCGCCCGGGCCGGGGCGGCTTGCGCTTACGAACTCTGCGGCACCATCACGAGCTGGCTCGGCTGCAGCCTGAAGTTCCGCTCGTTGTCGCCCCGCGTGCCCGGGATCCGCTCGCGGATGCCCTGGCCGTTCAGCAGGTTGTGGGGGTGCTCGCGACGAACCTCGCGGAGCCTCATGCTCTCGGCGCGCCGCACGCCGTCGGCCCCCCGTCCGCCGACTTCATCCTCTGTAAAGAGGCCAACGGTGACGGTGCTCCGGGTCGACCCGTGGAAGTAGAAGGCCTCCTGGCCCTCCCGTCTGAGGTCTGCGACGGCGGACTCGGCGGTCCTTCGGATCTCGGCGAGCTCGCGGTCGGAGGGGCGGCCCCCGTCCTGACGCCCGTAGATGGCGATCTGGAGCGTGAAGTCCTTGTCCTGTCCGTGGTGGCGCCGGGCGTTGCGAAGGTCGAACTCGGGGATCTCGCCGTACACCTCGCGGACCGGGGGCGGGCCGATGATGGCTCTGGAGTACGGGCGTTCATCGTCGATGGTGATGCCCCGGATGCGCTGAAGGTCTTCGCGGGCGCGTGGATCGTTGAGCTCGCGGTAGCTGCCGTAGGTGATGACGATGCGGTCGCCCCGGTCTTCGAGGCGGGCTTCCGGGAGTCGGCCCGCGGTGCGGACGCGTTGGAGCGCATAATCTGCGCGTTGGGCGCCGTCCTCGTCAGAGGGGAAGTGGGCGATGACGATCGACCAGCCCGAATCGTCCTGGGAGGCGGCCCCGCCTCGCCCCCCCCGCGCCCCGCCCGAGCCGGAGCCGAAGAGTTCCGAGGCGACCTGGCCTTGGCTGGATCCTGATTGGGCCTGGGCGCCGGCGCTGCCGCCCCCGCATCCTCCGAGCACCAGACCTGCGGCTAGCAGACCCCCGGCGACCATCCACCGGAGCCGGGGATAGCGAACACGCCACGAACGACAGCGTACTGTCAGCGGCTTAAGCCCGAGGCGCGATTCGGCGCGAGATCGGGAAAAAAAGTCCGGGGTCCGTTGGATCGTTATTCTCGTAAGTCGTTGTAAATACTGAACTTGCATCATTGAACACCTGAGCATCTGTTTTGGAGGCTTTCTGTTCCCGGGGACGATAAGCCTTGCCAGAGCAATTGAGTACGCGGCCCGCGGAGCGGGCGACCGACCGCCGGAGGGCACAGATCAAAACACACGGCCCGCCACGAGGGCCGGGCCGGCACAACGCCGGCCGAGGAGGTGGACCTCAGATGACAGACATCCCCCCAATCAACGCCCAGCCCGCCGCCCGAGTCGAGAGCCCGGGACGCACCGCGTCGGGCCGGACGCCGACGGAGGCGCCGGCCGAGTCGCGCGTTGAGCGGAGCGCAGACCGTGCCGACACCGACCCGCTCAACGCGTTCCTGCAACGATTGCGCGAGACCGGCGTGCTCCGCGTCGATCTGATCAACGACATCCGCTCGCAGATCGAGGCCGGCAACTACGACACCCCCGAGAAGCTCGACAGCGCCCTCAACGAGATGATCGACGACGAGATCATCTTCGGCTGATCCTGCGCCCCCGCGCGGGGGGACGGTTCTGATTGCATCCATCTCGGCCATGCCTGCAGCTCCGAGGCGGCGGCGACCCTCAAGGCGCCGTCGCCTTTTCGTTGCCGGTGCCCGGGTTGTTCGCGCCCGCTTCGGTTTGCGCCTCGCTTTCGGCCGGCTCGGCGCCGGCGGGCGAGGCCAGGTGCACCACCGCCCCGATCGCGGCACGCGAGACCAGCGCGAACGCGGGCAGGTTCAGCTCCTCCAGCGTGTCGGTCGCGCGGTGGTAGTGGTCGTAGCGGAAGTTGGCCGTGTCCGTCAGGTGCACCGCGGGCAGCCCCGCGTTCCAGAACGGCGCGTGGTCGGACCGCATCATGTCCGGCAGGGGCAGCGGGAGGAAGTCGGTCAGCAGGATCTTCACACCCGGCTCGGCGCCGAGCATGCCAGACGCGACCTTCCGCCCGAAGTCGGCCTGGGCCGCGAACGAGAGCACCGCCACGAAGTCCCCCGCCTGCTCGGGGTCGCCCGGGAAGCCCCGCGGGTGGCGCTGGCTGCCCGGCTCATCAGAGTAATACCCCATCACATCCAGATTGACGCACCCGATGAAGCGTTCCTCGCCCGATTCGAGCTTCGGCGTCAGGATCTGGGCGACATACTGGCGCGAGCCGATCAGCCCGAACTCCTCGGCCGTGAAAAACATGAACCGGACCGTCCGGGGCGCCGGCTCGCCCGCGAGCACCCGGGCCCCTTCCAGCACCGCCGCAACACCCGAGCCGTTGTCGTTGGCGCCCGGACTGCCGGGCACGGCGTCGAAATGGGCGGAGAAGATCACGACCTCGTCGGGCGTCTCGCTGCCTCGCAGGTCGGCCCAGATGTTGCGGGTGACCACGACCTCGGGGTTCGCGCCCCCGCGGGCCCGCCGGTGGGGGATGTAGCGGACCTCTTGAGTGTGCACCTTGTACCCGAAGCCTTCGAGTTGCTTGATCAGCCAGTCTTCGGTTTCACGCAGGCCTTCGAGGTAGGCCTCGCCCCCCTGGACGGCACGCTGCTCGGGCAATGCACTGATCACGCCGGCGAGCGAGTCGGGCGTGACGCAGGAGAGGTCACGCCCTTGGTCCGCGAGCGCCGGGGCGGCGCAGACGAGCGAGAGGATCGCGGGCAGCAGGAATCGGGGGGTCGGCATGTCCCGAGCATACCCGAGTCGGGACGGTCGGGGTTCGGCACTCGGCGGGGACGCCGTTCAGCGGGAATAGGCAGGGTCGCCGAGGCGCTCGCGGGCGAGCATCGCGGCGCCGAGGATGCCCGCGTCGTCTTCCAGGCGGCTGGCGACGACCTCGACTCCTTTGATCTTGTCGGGGAAGGCGAATCGCCTGAGCTCCTCGGCGACGATGTGGACATAGGGCGTGCCCAGGGCCTCGACCAGCCCGCCCCCGAGCACGATCCGCTCGAGCGAGAGCAGCGAATGGATCCCCGCCAGGTGGGCGCCCAGGAGGCGGGCGGACTCGTCGATCACCTCGACGACGAGGGGGTCGCCGGCGCGGTAGGCCTGGGCGATCACGCCCGAGCGGATCTGCGAGAAGTCGTCCTCGACGAGGTCGGTCAGGAGGCTCTTGCGGTTGGAGCGGATGAGCTTGACGAGCCGCTCGACGATCGCGGTTCGAGAGCAGTTGTGCTCCAGCGAGCGGGAGCCGGCGGGGTTGTAGGGGAGGGCGAGCATGTGGCCGACCTCCCCGGCGGTGAGGAAGTGCCCGTAGTAGAGGTCGCCGCCGAGGATCAGCCCGCCCCCGATCCCGGTGCCGACCCAGACGCCGAGCATGTGCGATGCGCCGCGGCCTGCGCCGAGGCGGTGCTCGCCGAACACGGCGGCGTTGACATCGTTGTCGACATACACCGGCGTCCCGAGGCGATCGCTGAGTCGTTCTGCCAGCGGGAGCTCGTCCCAGCGGAGGTTCACCGCTTCGAGCACGACGCCCCGGTGGGGCTCGACGACGCCGGGCGCGCCGACGCCGATCGCTGCGGCCTCCGCCGGCTTGAAGCCCGCGAGCTCGCACGCCTTCTCGACGCCCTTGGCGATGCGTTCGATCACGGTCTCGACGCCCTGGTCGGGCTTGGTCTTGCGTTTCTCGCGACCGACGACGCGGTAGCCCGGCTCACCCCCGAACTCGACCACGCCGATCTGGACATTGGTGCCGCCCAGGTCGATGCCGATGACGCGCTCGCCCGGTTGGCCGGGTTCGCCTGTGTCGGGCTGCATACAGAGAGCCTCCTGCGGGAAAGAACCGTGCTGGCGAGTCTAGTGCCGCGGCGTGCCCCGTGCCCCGTCTTCGGGCGTATGGGGGTCAGGCGAGCCGGGTTCTGATGATGGTCGCGCCGTCACCTTGGAGCACGCGGGCGAGCTCCGGCTCGATGGTCCCGGCCTCGCCCGCCGAGACGAGCACAAACAGCGTGCTGCCCGAGCCGGACATGCGGACGCGGTCGGCGCCTGCGACGGCCTCGGCCCGCTCGATGATCCCCGCCAGGCGGGGCTCGACGCGGATCGCCGCGTGCGTCAGGTCGTTCATGCAGAGGTCGGCCTCGGGGGCGCCAGCGGCTGAGGCCTCCTCGATGCCCCTGCGGTCGAAGCCCCGCCGGTCGCGGCGCATGTGCTCGTCGTAGTCCTTGTACACGGCGCCGGTGGCGCAGCCGAAGGGCGGGAGGATCAGCAGCAACTCCCCCCCGCAGCGCTCCAGGCGTGAGATGCGGTCGCCGAAGCCCTCGACGATCGCGGGCCTGGGCGGCGAGTCGTCGTCAGCGTCGGGATCGAGGAAGTAGGCGACATCGCTGCCGAGGGTCGCGGCGATCTCGGCGAGCTCCCGGTCGGTCAGGCCGAGCGCGTGCGCCCGCTCGGTGAGTGTGAGCGCCGCCGCGGCGTTCGCCGAGCCCCCGCCGAGCCCGCCGCCGGCCGGGATGCGCTTGCGAAGGTTGATCTTTGTGGGCAGGGGTCTGCCCGTCGCCTGCTGCAGCGCCTCGACCGCTTTGAAGACCAGGTCTTGTTCGATCGGCCACTCCAGCGGCTCTCCGGCGTGGAGCGGTGCGTCGTCGGCCCAGCGGAGATCGAAGCGGTCGGCTACGGGGACCTCGCCGGCGGTCTTTTCCGCCGCGATGTCGTCATGGAGATCGATCGCGTGCATCCACGATGCGATGCGGTGCCACCCGGCCTTCGGCCCCTGGCCGGTGACGGGCGGGCCGACGGCGAGGGCCAGGTTGACCTTCGCGTAGGCGCGTGCCCGGTGAGTGGTGTTCATAAGACGAGTCTACGAACTTTCAGGCACGCTCGTGCCCGGCCCTGGAATCGCTCTGGGGCTGAGCCTCTGTCCCGAAGAGATCCGGGTCGAGGTCGAGGGGTTCGACGAGGGGCTCGGGCGACTCGGCGATGTCGACGGGGCGGATCTCGGGGGGTTCTTCGTGGCCGAGTCTGCGGACGATGTCGCCGACGAGGTCGCCCGCCATCGAGTGCTCGGCGTTGGGTCGTCTCTTGAGCATCATGGCGATGATGCCCGGGATGTCGCAGTGGTGGGTGACGGTGAGGTTCACGCCCGAGCCGGAGCGGGAGAGGTCGACCTCGACGATGCCTCGCATCGGCATGGCGTCGAGCTCGTACTGACGGACGCTTCGCGCCGGCGCATTCTCTTCGATGATGAGCCAGGTGATGCCGCTGCCGCCGCTGTCCTCGAAGCGGTAGAGCGTGCGTCCCTCGTCGAGCCAGCGGAAGGAGGCGGACTCGGGCCTGCCGGACTGGTGTTCGACATCGGCGAGCGCCTTCCAAACCTCTCCGATGTCTGCGCCTTCGATCGTGACCTCGGTGACGGCGGTGAAGCTCCGGGGCTTGTGCACGCCGCCGAGCATGCGGCGCAGCAGAGTGACGAGCGCGATCGCCGCGACCACGACGATCGCGATGACGATCAGTCCGAAGATTACGGGAAAGCCGCCGGCTGGAGCGGCCTGGGCAACGGTCATCGCGGTCCTCTCACGGAGTTCTCGGTCGCTATTGACGCCGAGAGTCTAGTGCGTCGGGGCGGCGCACGCCCCGGCTCTGCGCCCGTGTTCTAGGATGCTCCGGCACATCAAATGAATCCTCAAGGAGCACGCAATGACCGGCGCACAAGCACCGCTGGAGAGAATCACCGCCGCCGCGAGCGACTTCGAACTCGCCCGCGAGATCAGCCCCCGGCGGAAGACGACCGAGGCGTCGGATATCGACGGGCTGGTCGCCGAGCAGCTCGAACACTTCGGCGTTGATCCGGACAGCGAGTACGGGCGTTCGCTCGCGAGTTTCACGCAAAACCTGTACTCGGCCCACGCCGACATGCGCCGGATGTGGGAGATCGGCGTCGGCGAGCTCAAGCAGATGTCGCGGGTGGACCGTGTCGAGCGGTTTGCGGCCCAGAAGTTTCTCTGCTTCCAGCTCGGGAAGATCCTCGACACGCTGCAGCACCCGTTCAGGGCGACCTACCAGTCGCTGGTGACCGAGCCGGGCCAGCGGTCGCGGCGGGGGCCTTACCCGATCTTCGACAATGTGACGGCGCTCTTCAGCGCGCGCCCGGTGGTGACGCGGACGGCGACATACATCTACGCCTGCGCCGAGTGGGTCGACGACGCGTTCCAGGGCAAGGAGCTGATGCTCGAGGTGTACAGCCGCCTGCTGAACCCGACGAGCATCAGCCTCGCGAACTTCATCGTCGATATCGAGGCGGGCCCGCTGGCGAACGAGTACCTCGCGTGGAACTTCAACTCGGGGATGGCCGCCGTCGACGCGGTGCTGAGCCACCTCGTGGGCTACCGGGATGTGATCCTGGCGAGCCGGAATGTCTACGGCGGGACCTACCAGCTCATGCACGACTGGTTCGCGAAGGTCTCGAACCTCGATGTCGGGCTGCACTTCTTCGACGGGTACGACGAGGCGGCCTTCCTCAAGGCGCTCGACAAGGTCATCGAGAAGGAGCGTTCCAGGCTCGACGACGGCCGCCAGATCTATGTGTATCTCGAGTCGCCCTGCAACCCGCACGGGTATGTGCTCGATGTCCCGGCGATCACGAAAGCGGCGCACAAGCGTGGGCTGACGGTGATCTGCGACTCGACGGTCGGCACGCCCTTCCTGCACCGCCCGCTGCAGCGCAAGGACCCGCTGGAGCGCCCGGACTTTGTCATCCACAGCTACACCAAGGACCTCTCCGGGCACGGGGGCACGACCGCGGGCGTCGCCATCGGACGCAACGAACGCATGTTCATGGGCAAGCACGACGCGGTGAAGGGGCCGGATGTCGGCGGGAGCGAGCGCACCTGGAACTGGGACGAGACGCTGTTCTGGAATGTCTACTACATCAAGGGCGCGTTCCTCGACGCCGACAAGGCCTCGGAGGTGATCGCCGGCATCCAGACGCTGGAGCTGCGGATGCTCCAGAAGTGCATCAACACGCTGACGATGGCCGAGGCGCTGAGCAAGCACCCGGATGTGAATGTCTGCTGCTCGGCGGCGCCGGGCAACCCCAACGGCCCGATCCTCGAGAAGTGCATGTTCCTCGGCCTGCCGGCGCCCTTGTTCACCTTCGACTTTGAAGGTGGCGACGAGCACCCCGAGGGGATCTTCTCGCGGACGGTCTTCGAGCGGTTCTTCGACGCGCTCGATCCGGCGTTCGGGCACCAGGTCTCGCTGGGGCAGACCAACACGATCTGCCTCTGCCCGGCGATCACGAGCCACAGCGAGATGAGCCGCGAGGCGCTCGCCGAGGCGGGCATCACCCCGACAACGACGCGCGTCGCGGTGGGCACCGAAGACCCGCGGACGCTGCTTGCGCACCTGATCAGCGCGGCGATGAGTTCGCTCGACGACGAACACCCCGGCTTCTCCGGCCGCTTCCCGAGCCCTGACGAGATCGACGCGATCTACCGGAAGCACTACCTTGATGTGCACCGGCGGTACCTCGACAGCCTGCCTCCGGCGTCGGAGATGATGGAGTAGGAGGGGTGTGGGGCGTTGGGCGTTGGGTGTGGGGAACACAGTAGACCTGTGGCACTGGCGGCTTGTCCGCCAGTGTTTTTCTGTCAGCAACGCTCAGCAAACTTCGCGTGACGAAACGCGAGCGACCGTTCAGCGATCATCGACACGATGGAGAAAAGAAGACACTGGCGGGCGAGCCGCCAGTGCCACAGTTTCAAAGAGTACCACCGACTTCGCAAAGCGGTATAGACCGGAGACATCGCTGACAGTGTTCGGGGACATGGTTGACGCATTGACCCGGCGCATGATCGACCTCTTTCTGGCGGGCTGTTATGTCGCGTCAAGCGAGATCGATCGTGTCGGAGCGTGCGGAGTTCGTGAAGCTGGCGTCCGATGACGAGGCGAGATCCGACCGACGCTTGCGCGTCCTTCGCTCCGAAGGAGCGATGGGTTGTAGCCGCGGGTGGAGCGCAGGCCGACGCGCAGCGTCGGTCGGAGCGCAACCCGTGGAAAACGGCGCAAGAACCGCTTCGCCCTGAAGGGGCGAAGGAAGGCGTCGTGTTGATTGCTCACTTCCTCCGCTCCTTCAGAGCGGGCGATGGTGAAAGACGCTCTCCACGGGTTCCAGCGTGCTTCGCACGCTTCCACCCGTGGCTACAACCCCGCGCCCCTTCGGGGCTTTCAGCGGGCGTGCTGCGCGTGAAATGGTGAGCGATCGGAAGACGCGGCTCGGCGTGCCGTGTTGCCCCGAGCGCCCCGTCCTACCTGTCCAGCTCGGCCGCGACGATGTTCAGCGAGCCGAGGATGGCGACGATGTCGGCGAGCATGTGGCCTTCGGTGAGCATGGCCATGACCTGGTAGTTGATGAAGCTCGGGGGGCGGGTTTTGACGCGCCAGGCTCTGGGGCCGCCGTCGGAGACGATGTAGTAGCCGAGTTCGCCGTTGGCGGTTTCCTGGCAGCCGTAGGCCTCGGCGATGGGGGGTTCCCAGCCCCGGTTGGTCATGATGAGCTCGAAGTGCTGGATGAGGCCTTCGATGGAGCCGTAGACATCTTCCTTGCGGGGCTTGACGAGCTTGCCGTCGGCGAAGGTGTCGACGGGCCCGCCGGGGATGTTGTCGATGAGCTGCTCGATGATCTTGACGGCCTGCTTGACCTCCTCCATGCGGACGAGGAAGCGGCTGTAGACATCGCCGTCGGTCGCGACGGGGACGGAGAACTTCACGGCTTCGGCGCCCTGGCCGTCCCAGTTGTCGGCGTAGCAGAGGTAGGGCTCGTCCTTGCGGAGGTCGCGCTTCACGCCCGAGGCGCGGGCGAGGGGGCCCGTCACGCCCCAGGCGATCGCCTGGTCTTTGGTCATCACGCCGATGCCTTGCGTCCGGTCGTAGAAGATCCGGTTACGGACCAGCAGGCCTTCGAGGTCCTTGAGCACCTGCGGCAGATCGTCGTGGATGAAGTTCTTGACCATCCCCTTGAAGACCTCTTCATCGGGCAGGTCCTGCATCAGCCCGCCGACGCGGGTCCAATCGGGGTGGTAGCGCTGGCCGGAGATGTAGTCGCAGATGTCGTAGATCTTCTCGCGGGGGTTGAAGCCGTAGAGGAAGCCGGTGAACGCGCCCAGGTCGAGGGCGGCCGCGGCGAGGTTGAGCAGGTGGTCCTGGATCCGGCCCAGCTCGGCCATGATCGTCCGCAGGACCTTGCAGCGCGGGGTGATGTCGATGCCGAAGAGGGTCTCGACGGCGTGGTGCCAGCAGATGTCGTTGCTGACCGGGGAGAGATAGTTCATCCGCGAGACGATGGTGACATACTGGTTGTAGTCGAGGTGCTCGCCGAGCTTCTCGAAGCCCGAGTGGAGGTAGCCGATGTGGGGGGTGCAGCGGGCGATGCGCTCGCCGTCGAGTTCGAGCACCAGCCGCAGGGTCGTGTGGGTGGCGGGGTGCTGCGGCCCGAAGTTGAGGACCCAGCGGTCGCCGGTGTCGACATGCTCGGAGACATACTCGATGGTGTCGGCGTCGACATCGAAGTTTTTGGCGGGCTTGATCGTGAACGGCATGAACAGATCCCTTTCAGGCTGAGGCCCGGGCGGGGCGGGTCGGCAGCGGTTTCGATGATAGGGCCTCGCCCGATGTTGGCGGTCGGAGACGGGCGAGGGGCGTGGGCGGCAGAAACAGGTCGGGTATGCTCTCGGCCCGATGCACAACGAGCCGCCGCAGAACAATCACCGGGCCGAGACAGCGGCCGGGGCGGCGTGTCTCGCGGTCGCGTCGATCGTCCTGGGTGTGTCGTGGGGCGCAGCATCGGCGATGCGGGCCGGCGAGGCCTCATCGCTCGGAGCGGTCTGGCCGGTGGCGGTCGTCGCCGCGGTCGTGATCGGCGTCGCGCTCTGGTGGCTGGTCTTTCGGTCCGGCGCCGCTGGGCGCATCACGCTCGGTGCGGCGCTGATCGCTTCATGGGGCTGGCAGTGCATCGCCCCGCCCGAGTCGCCTTGGCCCCCGCTGGCCCGGTTGGAAGCCGGCCCGGCGGCCGGCCAGCAGCCGACCCCCCAACGCCGCGACGCGTGGGAAGAGCGGGTCGAGGCGTTCGAGCTCCACGCCGACGCGCGGGCGGAACGGGCAGGGCCCGAAGACAGCGCAGCGCTGCGGGCGTGGTCTGCGACGGTCGCGTTCAACCCCGGAGGCGAGCGTGCACCGGAACGGGCGTGGCCGATCCGATGGTCGTTCAGAGCCGCCCAGCCGTCATGGATCGTGTTCGGTCCCGACGGACGGGTCCGATCCGGCGCGGACGGCGTGCTCCTCCGCGTGCTCGCCGGCGGCTCGCCCGGGGGCGATGTCCTGCTGGAACGGCGGATCGACCCGTTCACTCGCGAGCAGGACCGGCGGTGGATCGAACTGGAGGCCGAGGTACCGCCGGGCGTCGACAGCGTGCGGCTGGAGGTCCTGCCCGGGCCGCCCGGCTCGAGCGACTGGTTCGATCGGGTCTGGATCGATCTCGGGCACGCCAATGCCGGCGGCAGGATCGCCGGCCTGCTCGACGGGCGGTTCCGCGGGTGGGTCGCGTGGTTGTCGCGGCTCGGGACACTCGTGCTCGCCGGCGGCGTGCTCGTCGTCATCGCGTGGGCGATGCTGCGGATCTGGCCCCGCGAACAGATCAACAGGGCCGGGGCGGCTCGCCCGCTACAGCCGCTGGGATCGCGCCTCGGCAGGCTCTCTGTGATCGCGGGTGGCGGTGTGATCGTCTCTGTCGCTGTCGCGGCGGCGGTTGTGGCGACGCCTCACGCCGATCGGTCGTTCATGCCGGTGGTGCTCAACGCCCCGGGTGCGAGCGGCGCGACGATCGGAGATGCAGAGTCCGAAGGGGGTCCTGTGCGCCTTGTGCCCGGCGGCACGGAGGGGCTGCTGGTCGGCGTGCTGCCGCCCGGCCCGCCCGGCCCGATCACGCTGACGGTCGGCGCCGACCCGGCCGGCGAGGGGGCCCGGCCCGGTCGCCTCCGGCTGTTCGATCCGCGCGACGCGGAGTCCCCGCTCCTCGACATCGATCTGAGCGAGCGCAAGGGCGGAGTGATTGTCGAGCCGGGTGGGGAACTCGGCGTTGAGCTGGAACGACCCGGGCTCGGCATCTCTCGGGTCCGATGGGGGCTCGCGTTCGGGGCCGGAGTTCTCGCGTTTACGGGGGCCGTGTTCGTCGTAGTGCGGGGGCTGCTGATCGGCGCGCCCGAGCCCCACGCCCGACCGGGTTGGTCCACACGGCAACGGACCACAGTCTTGCTCGTCTGGGCCCTCGCGGCGGTCGTGCACCTCGTGCTCGCCATGGGCCTGACGCCCGGCATCACCAACGACGGCAGGGTGCATCTGGAGCAGTCGATCGGCCTGCTCGACCGAGGCGACGCCGACACGGGGGCGCCGATCGAGACGCTCAACCGGCTGCCCGGGTACGCCGTCTGGCTCGCGCTCGTGCTCGGCCCGGGCGGCTACGCGATGGAGACCGTCGTCGCGCTCCAGTCTGTCGCGTTGTCGGTCGCGGTGCTCGGCCTGGTGCTGGCGGGGGCGTTCTGGATCAAGCCTTGGGCCGCCTCGGCGGTGATCGTGCTGTCCCTCCTGTCGCCCGCGGCCATCTCTGCGAGTTCGTCGGTGCTGCCCGACGGGATGTTCGCGGCGCTGTGCATCGGGGTTGTCGCCTGCCTGCTCACAAACACGCGGGCCGAACACGGCGTGCTCTGGGTGCTGCTGGCCGGCCTGCTGAGCGCGTGCGCGGTGCTCGTCCGGCCCAACGGGGTCGCGCTGGCGCCGCTGCTGCTCGCGGCTGGAGCTGTCCCGGTCTCCGCCGCGGTGCGCGGGGCCGAGCCCGGGCGCAGACCGATGGCGGGCGGGCGTGCCGCGCTCGTGTTCGTGATCGCGGCTTCCCTGCCGCTCCTGGCGCTGATCGCCTGGAGCGCCCGCAACCTCGACCGCTTCGGGTTCGCCGGCCCAACTGACATGGGCGGCGTCGCCCACCTCCAGGGCGCGATGAGCTCCGGCCACTTCGACCCCCGCGCCCTCGATGATGACGCCTACAACGCGTACGCGCGCGGCGCCGAAGCACGCGCCTTCCACTTCGACGCGTGGGGCGTGCGATCGTTCCTCGGCGCTCGGATCGATCAGAGCGAGCGCGGCTTCCAACAACGCCTCGACGATGAACTCCGATCGATCGTCGAACAATCGCGGCGCGGGCCCGCCGGGGGCCTCGGGGCAATGCTGGCCTCGCTCGGACGCACCGCGGCGTGGAGCCTCTCGTCGAGCCCGGAGCAGGACTTTGTCAGGCGCGACCGCAACTACCCGTGGATCGGTGTCAATCTCGCAACACCGGGCCAACGCGCCCGCCGCATCGATCCCGCGTCGATCGATCCGAGGCTGAACCATGCAATCCGCCCCGTCGGACCGGTGCAGCAGACGCTCGACAGGCTTTCAGGCGTTCACCCCGCCTACCACCGGGCTTTGCTCGCGCTGGGAACACTCGCGGCGCTCTGGCTGCTTTGGCGCGGACGCCCGGCGATCGCGCTGCCCTGGCTGCTGTTCGCGGGGAACCTCGCGTTGTGCGTGCTCCTGCTGAACTTCCGCCCGAGGTATGTGCATGTGCTCGAACCGCTGCTGCTGATGCAGGTCGCGTTGTGCGCCTCGTGCTTGCTCGCGGACAGAATTCGCCTCAAACCCCACGCCCGGAGCGCCCCCTCCCCGAACCCGTAAACTCTGGTCCCCCCTCCGCCCGGGACACGAGCGAGCCATCCACATGAACGATCCGACACCCAGCGATCCAATCGAACACGCGCCGAGCCGTCCCGAGGATTCGTGGCTCGACCCGGTCACGGCGTTGTCGAGGCTCTGGCGACCGCGTTTCGTCCTGCCCGGCCTGCTGCTGCTCGCGGCGATCGTCTGGGCCGCGATGCACCCGTGGGTGGTCTCCAGAACGATCGAGATCGAGTTCCGGGCAGAACGCGTTGCGACGGGCGAGGCGGAGCCCTTGATCGCGCTGGAGTGGCGCCGCAGTTCCGACGGCGTGGTCAACGGGCGCTGGCTGAGCGAGGAAGACCTCGGCCCGCAACGCCAGCGCCGGCAGATCCGCCTTGAACTTCCCGGCCCGAACTACGCGACCGACTTCTACGCCCTCCGCTGGAGCCGCGACGCGTTCGATGCGGAACTCATCAGCGCAAAGGAGCGCACCGAGATCCGCCGGATTCCTTTGCGCAGCAAGGATCTGCCCCCGCTCGATGCGGAGGTGGAGATCACCAGCCACCGCTTTGCGGGCGCTGAAGGGATGGGCGCCTCGGGCGCGGCCGGCTCGCCGCCGCTGGGCGTCGTGCCTCACGCGATCGGTACCGCAAGCGTGTTCGCGCTGCTGCTCCTCGCGGCGCTGGTGTGTGAAGGGCTGCGGCGGCTGTTCCCGTTGGCGCGTGGCCTCAGGCTCTCGCCGGAGCTCGCGGCCCTTGCCCTTCTCATCGGCGTCCGCCTCTGGGTGATCGGCTTCACGCCCATGATGCTCTGGACAGACTCGGCCTTGTACACGCATCACGCCAAGATCTTCTGGGACAGCGGCAAGGTGGAGGACGGCGGCTTCCACTTCATGCCCGGATACCCGGTCTTTCTCTCGCCCTTCGTCGGGCTCTTCGAGAACTACACGCTGCCGCTGGGGCTCGTGCAGGCGGCGATGGGCGTCGCCAGCGCGTGGCTCTGCTTTCTCATCCTCCGCCCGGTTGTCGGGCGTTGGTGGGCGATCGCGGGGATGCTGCTGCTGGGGCTGGACCCGGACATTATCTCGTTCGAGCGTTGGGTGCTCACCGAGACGCTGGGGCTGTTTCTTGTGATGTTGATCGCGTACCTGGCCTCGCGCGAGGCGCGCCGGGATCCGCGGAAGCTCGGCGGGGTCGCCGGATCGCTCGCTTCAGCGCTGGCCCTCGGTCTGTTCTGCGCCGCGGCGGTCTATGTCCGCTCGGCGCTGCAGGTCCTGATCGTGCTCATTCCGGTCATGCTGCTGGCGATGCGTCTGCCCCGGCTGAGGATCCTGTACACGGTGCAGGCGGTCATCGTCGGCGTTGTCGCGATCGGCCTCCTCCACCCGTGGATGAGCAGCGCCAAGGAGCAGCACGGCCGATACGCGATGGCGCTCTCGATGAACTTCACGAAGATCCAGTGCGCGCAGATGTCCGGCGTCATCGACGAGAACCAGACGACCGCGTTCGACCGAGACCGGTGGCTCTCGATCGACCGACAGTTCCGCGAGGGACGCATGAGCGCATGGAACTTCGCCAACGAGGTCCGCAGCGGCGAGGCCTTCCCCAGACCCGAGGGAAGCCTGACCTGGATCAATCACCGCGAACTCGTCAACGGCTACATCACCGATGAGTCCTATGCGCGAAAGAGATCCGCCCGTGTCAGGGCGTTCATCATCGCCGCAACGACGAACCTCGGGCTCTGGACCAAGTGGGACCACCCCAGGACCAACATCAACATCGTCGAGTTCACAGCGCCTTTCCGCGGCAGGTATTGGACCGACAGCAACATCCCCGCCCCGGGTGTCAACCGGCCCTGGGCCGAGACCGACCTCGGGCCGCGCGCCGAGCGAACGCTGGATCACCTCAAGGGCAGCGCCAGCGCCGGGTACTTCGAGGAGTGGGTCTACGCCTGGCGCCTGCTCAGACCCATTGTCGGGCTGCTGTTTCTGGTCGGCCTGGTCTCGTCGTTCTTCTCCCGCCGCTACGAGGTCTTTTCGCTCGCCATGATCGCGGTCGCGTGCGCGATGGCGGTCGCGCTGCTGACGCTCTGCGCCGTCGAACGCTACCGATCGATGATCACCGGCCTCCTTGTGATCGTCGCCATCTTCGGCTGCGCCGGTCTCGGCAGGCTGTTCTCGGGCGGACCGACGCCGACGCAGTCCCACGACTCGTCGCCGCCGTTATCCCCAGGAGGCCCCGCGGGCGAAGACGCGCAGGCGTTCGAGGGTGTCCGATAGGTTCAGTCGATCGGCGGGGACTCAGCTCCCGCCGACGCATTTCCCCGCCCCGCCTTCCGCAAGGTCTCCCGCCCCAAAAGCGCAAGGCCCAGCGCGGCCAGCATCCAATACGCGATCGCCGTGTACAGCAGCCCCGCCGCGAACACCAGTTCGCCGGGCGCAAAGTCCCGCAACAGCAGCACAAGCATCCCGTCACGCGTCCCGATGCCCGAGACCGTGAGCGGCAGCACGCCCACCAGCACCGCCAGCGGCGTCGCGCCCGCCGTCGCATCGAGCGGGACGCCCGCGCCGACGGACCGCAAGAGCGACCAGACGATCAGCACCACGATCCCCCAGAACGCCGTCGCGAGCAACGCCGCGCCCGCGAGCAGCGCGGGCCTCGCCGCGGCTCCGCGAGCCGCGACACCCAGCCGTTCCAGCTTGCCGCCCACTACCGGCACGCGGTGCGAAAACCCCAGCGCGAGAAACGCCCCGATCGGCAGGCAGGCGACGCCGGCCGCGGCGATCGCCGCTCCGTGCATCTCCGCGTGCAGCGCGCCGAGCAGCGCCAGCAGCGCAAGCACCAGCACATCGACCACGCGCTCCAAGAGCGTCACGCCCAGCAGCACGGCGCCCTGTCCCTTGCGGTCGGCCAGGAAGTACGCCTTGACGAAATCCCCGCCGCGCCCGGGCAAGACCGCGTTGAGCGTCAGCGACGCCATCACCGCCGACCAGCAGCGCCGGTAGCCCACCGGCTCGCCCGCGGCGAGGCAGAAGATCCGCAGACGCAACGCGCTGACCATCACCAGCACGAGCGCGAGCGCTACGGCCAGCGCCACCCACGCCGGGTCGGCCCCCGCGACCGCCCGCAGCGCTTCACGGACATCGATCACGCTGACGAGCACCGCCAGCACAACAACGAGCCCGACAAAGGGGATCGCCAGCTTCAGCGTCCGCCCGCGTGTTGCGCCCCGGGCGTGGCCGGTCTCCGGCGTCGTTGCACTCCCGCCCGTGTCCACCGGGCTACACCGACCGCCGCGCGTTGATCAGGTCGCCGATCAACCCGAGGCCGAGGAAGATCATCCCGGTCGAGAAGAGCGACATCGTCGTGACCTGCGGCACCTGGTCCGTGACGAGCTTCACGATCACACCCACCAGCACCGCCGCCAAGAGCAGCACCACCGCGACAGATCCGAACACCTGCAGCGGCCTGAAATACATCGAGGTCCGCAGCACCAGCGAGAAGAACCGCAGCGTGTCACGCACCGGCTTGATCGAGCTCCTCCCCACACGCTGGTGGTACTCGATCGGCGGGTACTCCACCCGCAGCCTCGCGGCGTGCATCGCCATCGTGATCGTCGTGGTGAAACTGAACGCGTCGGGCAGCATGAACCAGAAACGCAGCACATGCTCCGTCCGGATCGCGCGCAGGCCGGAGTTGATGTCCTTGATATCCGCGCGGCTCATGAACCTCGCGTACTTCAAGAGCGCCCACTTGGCCGGGCGGCGCACCAGCGGGATGTGCACATTCTCGGCGGTCCGGGCGCCGATCACCATGTCGCACTCGTCGAGCATGCGGGCGAACTCGCCGATGCGCTCGTTGGGGTAGGTGCCGTCGGCGTCGGTGATGACGACGCGGTCGTACTTGGCCTGGGCGATCCCGCGCTTGAGCGAGGCGCCGTAGCCGCAGTTGACGCCGTTGTCGATCACGCGCAGCCTCGGGTAGTCCTTCTCAAGATCCTTGAGAATCTCAAGCGTGCGGTCGCTGCTGCCGTCGTTGACGAAAAGCATCTCCGAGGGCAGGGGCTGCTCGGGGTGGTTAGCCGCTTCGTCGAGGGCGGCCGAGACGCGTTCGACGGTCTCCTTGACCGCCCCCTCTTCGTTGTAGCACGGCACGACGACGCTCACGCCGACTTCCAGATGACGCCTTCGATCGGAGATCAAGCTTCGCTCCCCCGCGCCGCGACGGCGCGTGTGTAGAACCCCAGCATCCGCAGCGGTGTCTTCTCGAGCACCCCCGCGACCTTCGACCACGCCGCGGGCGCCTTGTTCGGCACGATCAGACCCTCGACACGGGCGCTGCGCTCCGTGAATCCCGTCTCGTCGAGCAGCCGGCGCACATACCCGCGGCTGAACCTCAGCGACATCCGCTCCTCGGGCTTGAGGGCGCCGAACGCGAACATCAGCGGGTTGTTCCGGTTGGGCTCGTACAGCACCACCGCGACCCTCGCCACGCGCGCCAACTCACGCACCGCCTTGCGTCGATCCTCCTCGACGAGGTGGTGCAAGAGGTGGCTCTCGACGGCGATGTCGAACGCGCCGTCCTCAAAGGGCAGCTCCGTCGCCGAGGCGCAGACCTTTTCCTTGCACGGGTTGGCGTCGAGCATGCTCTGGCTGTAATCAACGCCGACCGCGCGCCCGAAACGGTGTTGCAGCCACCAGGTCAGGTACCCGTTGCCGCAGCCGACATCGACGATCGACGCCTTGGACGCGTCGGGCACGAGCGAGGCGAGGTAATCAGCCCGCGGCTCGAAGAGCGCCCGCACCGCCGGGTGCTCGGGCGAACGCCGACCGCTCTGGTCCTTGGACCAGTAGCTCCGCTGCAGCCCCGCCTGGTCGGCGCCGTCGGTCACGCCGGCTTCCTGGCGACAAAGAGTTGGTTGACAAAGAACGGATCGAAGATCCGCAACGGGCGGAGCGTCCGGTCAACCCCGTCGGCCAGCCCCGCCGGCACCGGCAGACGCAGGTAGGGCAGGAATCCGACCGGCGCGAACATGAAACGGCAGTAGCGCACCGGTTCGAGCCCCGCCTCGCGGGCCAGCGATTCGAACTTGGATCGGTCGATCGCGTCCTCGTGGTGCTCGTCCTTGTGCAGGCCGAGCTTCCCGCTCACCGCGTCCCATGTCCCCGCCGGGCACGACGCGACAAACACCGCCCCGGGCGCCATCGCTCTTGCCGCCTGCGCCATCATCAGCCCGGGCTCCTTCAGATGCTCGATGATCGCAAGCGCCGTGACCAGGTGGAACGAACCCGGCTCGACCGCCTCGTGCTCGGCCGTCACATCGCCCCGCACAAGCCTGCACCCCTCGGGCATCGGGCCAGAGGCGTCGATCAGTTCCTGCGTGTACTCGATCCCGATCGACGCCGACGCCCCGAGCATCCGGTGCACCTCGGCCGTCGTCGCGCCCTCTGCGGCTCCAAGATCGAGCACACGGGGCGACTGCTCGCCGGGGCCGAAACGACGGTACGCGTTGCAGGCGTTGAGCGCACGCGACTTGTACCTGAACGCCAGGTGCGGCTTGGCGCGACGACCCTCCGCGTAGCTCGCGTCCATCACACCCGCGGGCGTCGATTGCTGGGTTGTTGCGTTCATCGTTGTTCTGTCCCGGTTCTGGCTCGGTTCTGCGGCGTGCGGCCCCGCCCCGCATGCGTCAAGGAACACCGGTTCGGTTACGCGTGCATCGCCTCGGGCTTCTGCCGCATCGGCTTCGCTTCGATCACCTCGTCCAGCCCGCCCCCGGGGCTGTGCCCCGAACCCCGGAAATACTCGCGACGCCACACACGCATCCCCGCCTCGACCGGCAGCGACGCCACATCCGCGTGCTGCCAGCGGCAGAGCCTCGACTCCTGGTACACCAGGCTGTTGGCCACATAAATACTCGTCGCGTCGCTCCCCACGCTCAGACGCTTGAACGGCGTCCCCACCGGCACGCGGTCGGTCACGATCACCTTGTCATCCGTGATCTCGATGTCGCGCCGGAACCGGTGCCCCGCCTTGGGCTTGCCGGTGATCGCGATCTTCTGCACGATCGATCGCGTCAGGTTCGCGTTGAACCGCCCGATCACCAGCACCCACCCGCGGAGCATGAGCTGCTTGATGACCGTCATGCCGTTGTTGCGCCGCTTGCACAGATCGCCCTCGACGCTGAACCTGCCCGCCTCGGGGTCGGCGCTGACTTTGTTGTCGTCCTGCACCAGGTGCGAGACGACGACGGTGCCGTCCTGCAGCTCGCCGATCAGCCCGGTGTCGCTGGCGATGGGGCCGTGGGCGTCGAACACCTTGACCACGCCCCCCTTGGAGAAGTTGGCGATGGCGTAGCGCCCCCGCCCGTTCTCGGCCTCGCCTTTGCTTTTGCTCTCCGCCTCGCGCCCGTTCCACGAAACCGCGATCTTCGCGCCGGGCATCCAGCGCGTCTCGGGCTCGCGTCGGCTCTCGTTGATCGGCGTCGGGCGGTCGGGGTGGTAGTCCTCCCACGCTTGCAGGAAGTCGTAGACATAGTGGGCCGTCATGCGGTCGTCGTCGTTGTGGTAGCGCTTGTCGCGCTCGCTGCCGACGAGGAAGGCGTCGGCGATCTGCCCGGCTTCTTCACAGTCGCCGGCCAGCAGCTCGAACCCGTGCGGATAGAAGTGGTAGGTGTTGCGCGAGCCGTACTCGCCCCCGTACGACCCGTCGGGGTGCATGAAGTGCCAACTGAACTTCACCGCGTCGACGAGGGGCTTGGTGAGCTCATCAGCGCCGGGGTGGCCCTCCGCGCGCATCTTCTGGCGGAGCTTGGCGAGAAAGTCGATCGTGCAGGTGTGGTAGCCGGGGTCGGCGCCCTCGTACTCCTGGAACCAGCCCTCGTCCTTGTGCTGCCAGCTCAGGGTCAGGGCGATGCGGTCCTCGGCGACTTTCTTTGCTCTTTCGTCGCCGGTGATCGAGTAGACATTGAACGCCGCGAGGGCGGCCAGCGCCTGGTGGTTGCTCAGGCGCCCCGTCTCGTTCTCGTGCTCGAGGTGGCGGATCCGCTTGGTGAACAGCTCGACCACCGCCGGGTCGTCCATCTTCAGCACCTTGTACGCTTCGCTCCCCGCGTACAGGCTGAACACCAGCGCCCCCATCGCCCGCTCGAAGGGGAAGTAGTCGTCGCAGGTCCCGTCCTTGTGGCTCGATGAGGCCATGAACCGCAGCGACCCCTCGGCCACCTCGCGAAGGCGCTCAACCCCGCGGAAGCTGTTGCCCGGGTACGCGTTGGCGTACACCAACGCCAGCGGCAGCACGAACTCCTGCGACATCCCGCACGGGAAGTCCATCGTCCGGTAGTGCCAGAACGCCCGGTCGAAGCTCCCGAAGGTCTTCGAGTACGGGTTCATGTCCACCAGGTGGAGCAGGCGCGGGATGTAGGGCAGCGCCAGCGCTGCGTAACGGTCTCTCATCGCGAGTGTCCCTCCGGGAGGTCCGCTCGGAGCAAAGAAAGAGCGGATCTGAAATCCCCGAAAAAGGGTGTCGGCGGGCCCGCGTCGCCGTCCGCGTCGCGGGGCTCGGATGGTAGTCCGCCGCTCGGCACAACTCATCCCCGAGGGGTAGTCTTGTCCGCTTGCACCCCTCCCTCCCACGAATCTGTCTGGTCTCGGCCGAGCTCGCCCCGTTCTCCGGGGGCGGGGCCGGGGTGTACGCCGCCCACATGGCCCGGGCCTTGGCCGGGGCGGGCGTTGAGGTCCACCTGCTCACAACGCCCCACAAGGGGCTCGAATCGCGCTCCGAACGCCTGTTCCCCGGCGTCCGCATCCACACCCACGACCCGGCGACGGGCGATTTCGCCTTCCCCGCCTATCACTGCCCCCCGATGCGTCGGGCGATGAGCGTCTACCAGGCCCTCAAAGCCCTGCACCGCGAATGCCGGTTCGACATCATCGAGACCCCCGACATCCGGGCCGAGGGCTACTTCCTCTTCCGGGCCCGTCGCGCGATGGGGCTGTTTGAAGACTGCGTGCTCAGCGTCCGGATCCACACGCCCGGGGCCGTGCTCTACGACCGGCACGGACGCTCGTGGTACAACCGCGCCGACGCCGTCATCGAGCACATGGAGCGGACGGTCCTGTCCGAGGCGGACATCCTGCTCTCGCCCAGCGCCGCGGCCATCAACGAGGTCGAACGCGTCCTCCCCGGCGTCCGTCGAGAGGGCCGGCCCGAGGCGGTCACCCCCAACCCCTGCCCGCTGCGTTCGCCGATCCCGAGGGCCGACGCCCAGACGATGCTGCTCTGCCTCGGGCGGATCGAGCACCTCAAGGGCCAGCACCTGCTCGTGCGGGCCGCCGTCGAACTGCTCGACAAGGGGCACGACTTCCGCGTGCTGTTCGCGGGTTCGGACTCGAAGACCGGGCCCCTGCGCACCTCGGTGCGCCGGACACTGGACACCATGATTCCCGGCAGGTGGCGCGACAGCTTCGTCTTTCTCGGGGCCGTCGACCCGCCGACGGTGCGCCGCCTGCTCGCACGGGCGACGGCGCTCGTCGCGCCCTCGCTCTGGGACAACTTTCCGTATGTGGTGCTCGAAGCGATGGGGGCCGGCACGCCCGTGATCGCCTCCGACGCCGGCGGCATCCCCGAGATGATCGCCGGCCGCGAGCACGGGCTGCTCTTTCCAAGTGGTGACGCGAACGCCCTCCGCGACACCATCGAAACACTCATCGAAGACCCCGAGCTGCAGGCTGCGCTCTCCGCCTCGGGGCCCGCGCGTGCCCGCGAGCTCTCCGACCCGCAAGCCGCCGCGTCTAAGGCGCTCGATGCCTACGCCCCTCTGCTGGACACCCCAAAGCAGCCCCCGTCTCACCCAAGCACCGCCCCCGCCCAGCGTCGCAAGCTCGCGGTTGTGATCCCGTATTACAACATGGGCGAGCTCACCGACCAGACGCTCGCCAGCCTCGCAAAGCAGACGCGCCCGCCCGACGAGGTCCTGCTCATCGACGACGGTACGACCGACCCCCCCAGCCTCGAATGGCTCGCCCGCACCGCCAGGCGCAACACGCACCACCTGCCCCTGCGGATCATCCGCACCGAGAACGCCGGCGTCGCCGCGGCCCGCAACGCCGGCGTTGCAAAGACCGACGCAGAACTGGTCTTTCCGCTCGACGCCGATGACCTGCTCGCGCCCGAGGCGATCGAGCTCCTGGAACACGCCCTCGAACGCAACGAGGACGCGTCGTACGCGACGCCGCTGATCGCCAGCTTCCGGCGCGACCCGCTCCGGCCCGTGACCGGGTGGGTGCCGCTGGGGCTGCACCGCGATCTCCTGACCTGTTTCAATGTCGGCGGCGCGAGCGCCGCGCTCTTCCGCCGAGCAGCGCTCGAAGCGGTCGGCGGCTGGGACCCGACGATGCCCGGCTACGAAGACTGGGAGCTCTGGTGCCGCATGGCGATCAAGGGCATGCGGGGCGTCGTCGTGCCCGAGTTCCTGCTGCGCTACCGCCTCCGCCCCGGCTCACGCCTGCACAACGACAGCGCCAAGCACGCCGACCTCATCGCCGAACTCACCAAGCGCCACCCGACGCTCGCCGAGCACCCCGACCGCGCCTTCCGGCTCGCGCTCTCCCTCCACGAACGCGCGGCAAAGCGCCCCGGCGGCAAGTCCGCGCCGGACGAAGCAAGAACCAAAACAGATTGAACCCGATTCAGGCCCGAGCGACGCACCAACGCTCAGCGCGTGCGCCCCGCGGCCATGTCCTTCTCACGCACAACCACCGACGGGCTCGCAGGCCGCTCCTCCGACGCGGCCTTCGCGGGCGTCTGCGCCGGCGGAAGCCGTCGAGGCGTCACAGCCCCGTTCAGTTCCGGACGGGGCCGCGCCGCCGCACGCCGCTTGGGCGCGGGCGTTCCGCCACCCATCTGATCGAGCGGCCCGCCGACGGGCGGCAAGCCCCGCAGCGCCTTGATCGCGCTGAGCAGCCGGTACGCCTTGCCCCGCTTGATCCGCGCGAGCCGCTCGGCGGGCGAGCCCCGATCGAGCTGGTCCCGCCACGACGAGCCGTAACGCACGCGCGCGAACACGCCGTACACCGGATTGCCCTTGAGCTTCCGCACCACCCCCCACGCCCGCGAGTTCTCGATCGCTTCGAGCTCCTTCTTCGGGCTCGGTGAGAGCCGGTCGACGCGGTGCTTCAACTTCCCAGCACGCTGGTTCGTTTCCTGCAGCCGCGCGCGAAGCTCCGCGTTCCGCGCCTTCACGCGCTGATGCTCGCGCCAAAGCTGATCGATCGAACGCTGCAGGCGGTCGGTCTCGATCGCCCGCTCCAGCAGATCGACCGCGGCGGGCGCGGGCAGCGTCGATCTCGGCTCACGCCGCTTCAGCTCGATCGCACGCTTCAGCAGCGAGTCCATCCGCTCGCCCATCGCGTCGAGCGTGTAACGCTCGCAGATGCGCTCGCGCCCGGCGCTCGCCATCGCCCGGCGCTTCTCGGGGTTGCTGATGAGTTCCAGCAGCCTCTCGGCGTACGCCGGCGGTTCGTCGGCGAGTTCGCGTCCGGGCTTCGCTTTGGGCAACAGCACGCCGCAGTCGGGCGTCAGCACCTCGATCTGCCCGCCGACGACCGCGCCGACAAAGACCGTCTCGGTCGCCATCGACTCGAACAGCACCAGCGCGATGCCCTCCCACTCTGAGGGCATGAAGAAGATGTCGGCCGCGGCCATCAGCCCGCGCATCTCGTCGTTGATCGTCTCGCCCAGCATCCGGACCTCGCCCCCCGGCGCGCCCTGCTCGAGCAGGCCGTCGGCGCTCAGACGCTCGGTCAACGCCGCTTCGTCTTCCCCGCTCCCAGCGACCAGCGCGACAAACCGCTCGCCCTTCTCCGCGGCCTGCTTCTTCAGCCTCCGCATCGTCTCGGCGAAGACCAGCGGCTGCTTCTGCGGGCAGATGCGCCCGGCGTAGAGGATCACCGTCGTGCCCTCGTCGACGCCCAAGCGCTCGCGCACCTCGCGCCGGAGCTCGGGGTCGGGCTTCCAGACCTCGGGATCGATGTTGGTGTTGGCCACCGCGATCCGCGACGGGTCCGAGCCCCGCTCGATCATCCAGTTCTTCAGATGCTCCGAGGAGGTGATGTTCAGTTCGAGCTGGCTCTGCGAGCCCACCGCCGTGCGCGGGTGGCCGCCGAACTTCCAGTGCTCCTCCTCCATGTGGCAGTAGTCGACATACGCGGGCTCGGGGCAGAGCGAACGCAGCGCCGGCAGCACCGCGTACCCGAACTCGGAGTTGCTCATCAGCACCACATCGGGCCGCCTGGACTCGATCAGCCCGCGCAGCATCGTCGCGTAGTGCAGCGGCTGGGCGAGGTGGTCGAGCAGGAAGACATCCGGCGTGATCGAGCTGAACTCGCTCAGCCACGGGTGCGGCGCGACATTGGTCGTCGCGACCGTCACCTCCCAGCCCTGCCTGGTCATCTGGTCGAGCAGGTCGCGGTTGAACTTGTCCGCACCGCCCAGACGCAGCCAGGGCAAGATGAGCAGCAGCCGGCGCTTCTCCTTGGCCAAGGGGTTCGACCAGGGCGTCGCGTGCGGCTGGTGGGCCCACTGGCGGTGGCCCCTGGACCGAGGCGACGGGAACACGCCCGCAAACAGCTTCGGATGGCGCTCGCGCAGCTCGCCGAGCACGCCTTCGAGGCGTTCGCGGCACTTGAGGTTGTCCCAGCTCTCGTGCTGGTTTTCACGCCGGCGGTACCAGTCGAGGTACTCGGGGATGGTGTGCCCCCAGAGGCCCTTGTCGGCGCAGGCGAGCCAGAAAGCCCAGTCCTCCAGCCCGCCCCGCATCGATTCGTCGAAGCCGTCGGCCGCGCGCCAGGCGCTCTTGCGGACCATCTTCGTCGCGGTGACGAGGTTCTCGCTCAGGAACGCCGGCCCGTCGTGGAAGCCCTTCGTCCAGAGGTACTCCTGCGCCCCGAAGCCGACGCTGTACCCCCCGCAGAAGGCGACCTCGGGGCGGAAGGTCATCGTCCAGAGGCATTTCTCGATCGCCGTGGGCTCGATCAGGTCGTCGGAATCGAGCTGGAAGACAAACTCCGACGCGGCTTCGCGGTAGCCGGTGTTTCGCGCGGCGGGCAGGCCGAGGTTGGTCTCGTGGTCAACCACGCGCACGCGGGGGTCACGCCGCCCGTTCCTGAAGCGATCGAGGAGGGCGAGGGCCCCGGGGCAGTCCGACCCGTCGTTGACGATGATCCACTCGAAACGCTGCAGCGACTGGCCGAGCACGCAGCGGGCCGTCTCCTCGAAGCGTTCGGTGTCCGACTCGTTGTAGAACGGCGTGACCACGCTCACCAGCGGCGGGAGCGACGGGTCGGCCGAGCGATACCTGAACGACGGCGCCTGCGCCGACGCGGGTGTGCAGGCATACTCCGGTCTGCGCGGATCGATCATGGGCCGGGCTCCCGTGGCATCGTCGGATTCTGTGCTTGGCGCGGACCGCGAGGTGTGGCGTTGGCGGGCGCTTGCCCGCCGCGGTCCGCGGCGCCCCCTCTGGGCGTCTTGTCTGAGCCGGCGCTGCCCCCACCGCCGGACTCCCCGTTCGTGCGGGCAATCCTAGGCCCCCCCGCCCCGGAGTCCCGCCCACCCGAGCATCGACCAGTGCCCAAGGCAGGCTTTGCTGAGCCCGAAGCCCTTGTGATTCCCGAACGCCGCTCAAGCTCGCCCGCAAGCCGGATCTTCTCAGCCAACAGCTCGCCCGCCCAACGCCGCAGGAGTTTGCCCTCGGTCTCCAACCTCGCCGAGAGCGCGCCCGAGAGGGCTTCGAGTTCCTCCACCCGGTCGGCCTTGCCTTGCAGCTGTCCGTCCAGCCAGGTCTTGGCCTCCCAGAGTTCCTGCACGCGCCCGGTCTGCTCCTCCGCCCAGCGGCGCATCTCCTCGACGATCTCGTCGCGGGCCTGCAGCTCGGCGACCACATCCTCCTTGGCCGCCCACGCATCGGCGAGACGCCTGGTCTGCTCGTCGGCCCAGGTCTGCAGGTCGCTGACGCGCGTCTTGAGGTAGGCGTTTTCGCGTTCGAGCTCGTCGACGCGGGCCCGGAGGCGGTCGCGCTCGGCGATGGCGCCGCCGGCCGAGGCTTCCAGATCCGCGACGATGCCCCGATACTCCTCCAGCTTGGCGTCCAGCCACCCCTTGGCGCTCAAGAGGTCGCGCACATACCCGAGCCCGTCGGCGAGCTGCACCGTCAGCGGCCCGATCATCGGCAGCGGGCCCTCGCTCGCCAGAAACAGCCGCCCGGGGATCACCGGCTCACGACCCGTCCCCATCGTCTGCGATCGCTGGTCTTGCCAGCGGTCCTCCTCGATGGGCATCGGGCGGACCTCGGTGCCCATCGTGTGCAGCTCGGCGTGCTCGCTGACGCCCGCAAAGCGGGCCTTGAGCCACCGCCGCAGATCGTCCGGCCCCGCCTCCCAGATGTGGAACGGGTTGTCGACCCCGATCGCCTCGTCGTCCGGGCACGAGACCGCCAGCACCCCGCCCGGCGCAAGGAGCGACTTGAGCACATCGAGCAGCTTCTGCGGCTCGGCGACATGCTCGATCACCTCCAGGCACACGATCACATCGAACCGGCCGACCGACGCCTCTTCGAGCGTGATCGCGTCGACGCAGCGGTGGGTCACGCCCGGGCGGGGGTAGAGGCGTCCGGCGCCCTCGATCGCCTCGGCGGAGATGTCGATCCCCAGGACTTCACCGGCCCCGGCGTCGGCGAGCATCGCAGAGCCGTAGCCCAGCCCGCACCCGCAATCGAGCACCCGGGCCCTGGGCATGAGCGAGGCGGCCCAGGCGTAGCGGGCCAGGTGCTGGGTCGCCAGGTGCGGGTCGGCGTCGGCGGGGTCGATCCGCTCCAGGCAAGCCTCTGGCGATTGGTGCGGGCCCTCGTTGGGGCCCGCGGGCGGGAGCTCGTGGGGGTCTTCCTGCACGGGCGATTGTTCACTCCGGTCTTGCATCGATCCTCGCGGCCACATTGGCGTCGCCCCAGCTCCGCTCCCCGACCACCTCGACCTCGCACAGATCGTGCACGATGTCGCAGTCCGACCAGAGGTGCGGCCCCGTGTGGTCGGCCACACCCGCCATCAGCAGGTACTCGCCGGGATTGGCGGCAACCGGAAAAGTAAACGAGACGCGGATCGTCGTCCCCGCCCTCGCCCCGGCCAGGCAGCCGACCGTCTCGTGCTCGCCGTACATCGAGTGCGCCCCGACGATCATCCGCCCCTTGCTGTCGCAGAGGACGACGCCGACATGGGCGTCCTCCAGATCGTCGAGCACCTGCACCCGCAGATCGACGCGGACCTCGTCGCGCGAGCGCAGCACCCGGGCCGGGCGTCCCTCCGCGTCGAAGATGTTGAACGCGACGATCTTGGCGCGCCCGTCGCCGGCGCGGTTGCCCGGGTCGAGCCCCACGGCCGGAACGAGCTCGTCGCCCGAGACCTCGCTCGCCTTCCCGCCGGTCTCGGCCTTGGGCGCCTCGGCGACCTCCAGCCCCTGCACGATGCGGTAGTACTCCGCCGCGACGCTGGCGGTGTCGCCCCGGTCGACCACGCGCCCCCCGTCGAGCAGGATCGCCCGGTCGCACCACTTGCGGACCACGCCCATGTCGTGGGTGACCAGGAGCAGGGTGACGCCCTTTTCGCGGAGCATCTCCAGCCGCCGGAGGCACTTGGCTCTGAACCCCGCGTCGCCGACCGAGAGCGCCTCGTCGATAATCAGCACCTCCGGTTCGAGCTGCACCTGCACGCTGAACGCAAGACGCACCAGCATGCCCGAGGAATAGGTCTTCACCGGCTGGTCGATGAAGTGCCCGATCGAGGCGAACGCCTCGATCTCGGGGAACCGCCGCTCGACCTCCTTGCGGGACATCCCGAGGATCGAGCCGTAGAGCATCGCGTTCTCACGGCCCGTGAACTCGGGGTTGAACCCCGCCCCGAGCTCCAAAAGCGCCGCGACGCGGCCCCGGACCTCGACCTCGCCCGTCGTGGGACGCAGGACGCCGGCGATGATCTGCATCAGCGTGCTCTTGCCCGAGCCGTTGCGCCCGATGATGCCCAGAGCCTCGCCCTTGTCGAGCCGGAACGAGACATCCCGCAGCGCCCAGAAGTCTTTGTGGTACTTCTTGCCCGTCCAGCGGAACACGCTCTGGCGCAGGCGGTCCGACGGCTTGGCGTACATCTGGTAGCACTTGCCCACGCCCCGCACCTGCAGCACCGATTCGGCGCCCTCGCGGGGTTTGGGCTCGGGCTCGGGGCCGGGCGCGATGTTCGAGGGCGAGGTCCCGTGGGCGATGCCCGAGGCGATCCCCGTCGTGCCGGCGAGCTTGGCATCGTCGACCTTCATGCCGTCGACGGGGGGCGTGCTCGAAGCCGGATTCGGGGCCGGGCCGGTCCGGGTCTGCGCCGTCTCAGATGACATCCGCGAACCCCCCCCTCGCCCGCTGGAAGAGCGCATAGCCCGTGATGCACAGCACGATGCCCCCGGCCATCCAAAAGTTCAGCAGCCACCACATCGGCTGCTCCCCGAACATCGCCACCGAGCGCACCCCGTCGACCACAGGCGTCATCGGGTTAAAGAACAGCAACACCCGGAACTCGAACGGCACCATCTCCAGCGAGTAGAAGATCGGCGTTGCAAAGAAGAGCAGCCGCTGCACGAACATCGCAACGACCTGGTTCAGGTCGCGCATGAACACGCCCAGCGCCGCCAGAATCCAGCTCAGCCCCAGGGCGCACAGGATCCCGGGCAGCAGCACGATCGGCGTCAGCAGCACCGTCGCGTGCACCTCGCCCTGGTAGAGCACCCAGATGATCCACGCCACCAGCAGCCCCAGCGACGCGTAGAACAACGCCGCCAGCACCGACGAAACCGACAGAATCTCCAGCGGGAAGACCACACGCTTGACCATGTTCCTGCGGCCGACCACCAGGTTCGGCGCCTGGCCGAGCGGATCGGCGAACGCGCCGAAGACCATCATGCCCGCAAACAGCAGGATCGCAAACTCGATCCGCGACTCGTCCTCACGCCCGCTCAGGCGCCCTTCCAGCACCGTGCTGAAGACCACCGTGAAGACGATCAACTGCAGCACCGGCCCGAGGATCGACCAGAACACGCCCATCCGCGTCCCGCGCGTCCTGCCACGGATCTCGCGCACCGTGAACTGACGGATCAGCCCGCGCTTCGACCACAGCGAGGCGAACATCAGCGCAGGGCTGAGCAGGCGCAGCCACGCCGTGGGCTGCGGCGTCAGCCGACGGAGCTCGTTCCCACCTGCCCATGGCGTTGCGCCGTCCACCGCCACCGTCCTTTACTCGTCAGCCCCGTAGCCGAGCTCGTCGAGCACCCCGCCCGCGGCTTCCCTGAACACCTCAAGGTCGCGGGGGGTGAAAAACCGCCGCCAGTCGCCCGCGACGCCAGAGCGAAGGTCCGATCGGGGGTCCTCCTCGCCGGGCTTGCGCCCGCCCGAGTGGCGCTCGAACCGGGCCTCGCCGGCGCACGCGCTCACCTGTTCGTCGGCGGCGCCCACACCGAGAAAGCCCAGCACCGCCGCCAGCGGCGACGGACCTTCAAGAAGATCCTCGTACCGCACCTCGAAGTACCGATCGCCGAACAGCCCCGAGGCCTGCCGCCCCGCCCTCACCGCCGAAGCCCAAGACTCGGCCAGCACACCCAAACTGTCCTCGTTGAACAGCGGCTCAACATCCGTCGCAGGACCTGTGGCACTGGCGGCTCGCCCGCCAGTGTCTCCCCCCTCAATGTCTCCAGCAGTCCGTCCCCCAGAACCCTCAAACCACACCCCCTTCGCCCGCCTCGCCTGATCCGCCCCCGCCCCGAACGCCTCGAAATCATCGTGGCGGAAGCGCAGGAACATCTCGCTGACGACCACATCCCGCCCGTCGCGCAGCATGTGGATGTACTTCGCCTCGGGGAAGAGCCGCCAGAGCGTCTCCGCACCGTGGCAGTAGTGCTCGACCGACTTGTCCCCGATCACGCGGACCCGGGCCGGGTTCTTCCAGGGCGCTCTGGCCGCGGCTTCGCGCATCAGGGCCTCGACCGCCCCTCTCGCGGCGATCATCCTCGCGTCGGACGCCGGGATGTTCCGCAGCCAGCCGTGCTCGGCGCCCCCCAGCGAGGCCCACGCGCCGAACTTCTCGGGGTCGATCCAGTGCTCAGCCCCCGAGCCGAGACCGTTGACCAGCCAACCTTCGTTGCAGCAATAGGCCTCGGGGTGGGTGTTCAGCATCGCCGTCAGCAGGGTCGTCCCGCTCCGCCTCGCCCCGGTCACGAAGAAAAACCGGACCGGACGGTCGAGGATCGATCGGTGCTGGTCGAGCACCGGTCTCGGCGACGCTTCCGGGGCGATCGTGGCTGGTGGGGTCATGCTGCGGGGCTCGCTGCTCTCCGGCCGCACAGATACCGCTCCGCAGGAGCGCGGCCGAACCCAATCCTACGCGCCGCCCAACGGATCGACCCGTCTGCATCTCCCCGCAAACGCCGATCCTCAGCCCTGTTCGATCAGCGAGGCCAAGAGGCGGGCGCCGTAGCCGGTCGGGCCGGCGATGTAGCACCCCGCGTCGCGGTCGGTGGCGTGGACGCCGGCGATGTCGATATGGGCCCAGGGCGTGCCCTCGGTGACGAAGTAGGAGAGGAACGCCGCACCCTGAATCGGGTGGGCCTCGCGGACCGGGGCCGAGTTGTGCACATCCGCCACGGGCGACTTCATCATCTCGCGGTAGTCGTTGTGGTGGGGGAGTCGCCAGACCCGTTCGCCGCTGGCTTCGGAGGCCTTCTCGATCTTCGAGCGGAGTTCGTCGTCGTCGCACCACATGCCGGCGAAGACCTTGCCCAGGGCGACGACGACGCCGCCGGTGAGGGTGGCCATGTCGACGATGTAGCCGGGCTTTTCCTTTTCGCAGGCCCAGATGAGCGCGTCGGCGAGGACGAGGCGGCCCTCGGCGTCGGTGTTGGTGACTTCGACGGTGACGCCGTTGCGGAAGGTGAGGATGTCGTCGGGGCGGTAGGCGACCTCGCTGATGGCGTTCTCGGCGCAGGCGAGGAGGGCGACGACGGGGAAGTCGGGCTTGACGACGGCAGCGATGGTGTGCATGGCGCCGAGGACGGCGCAGCCGCCGTCCTTGTCGCGCTTCATGCCGCGCATGCCCCCGCCGACTTTGATCGAGAGCCCGCCGGAGTCGTAGGTGATGGTTTTGCCGACGAGGACGGCGGGCTTGGCGCCCTTCCTGGCGCGGCTGGGCCGGTACTCCAGGCGGATCATGCAGGGCTTGTGCTCGCTGGCGGCGCCGACGGTCTCGATGCCGACGAGCTTCTCGTCGGTCAGGGCCTTGCCCTTGATGACGGTGCACTTCATCCCGGTCTCGCGGGCGAGCTTGCGGGCCTCGGAGGCCATGTGGTCGGGGGTGCAGATGTTGGGCGGGCGGTTGCTGAGGGTGCGGGTGAGGTTGGCCCCCTCGGCGAAGCGCAGCCCCTCCTTGATGCCCTTGGCGAAGGCGTCGTCGGAGGTCTGGACGCTGAGCTTGGTGCGGTCGGGGACGGTGGTGGCCTTGCCCCGGAACTCGTCGGCGAGCCACGAGATCAGGCCGAGGCCCTCGCCGAAGGCGCGCCCGGCCATGCGGGTGTCGAAGCGACGGCCCTTGAGGACGCCGGCGAAGTCGGCCTCGAAGGCGGTCGCCTTGACCTGGGCGAGGCGACGCCCGACGGCCGCGGCGACGGTGCGCATCACGCCGGGCTCGAAGCTGTCTTTGTCGCCCAGGCCGACGATGATGGTGCGGTCGAACCCGCTGGAGCCGGTGACCTCGCTGACGACGCCTGCGTCGCCGGTCGCCTCGGGTCGTTCGGAGGCGGCCTTGATCCAGCCGTCGGTGTCGCGTTTGGCGCTGGCGGCGTCGAGCTTCTCGCCCTTGAACTTGCCCAGGACGAGGACTTCCGGCTTTGTGCGCCCACCGACACGGACAGACTGGAACATGTTCAGCACTCCTTGCCGGGCCCGCCCGGCGCTTCGATCGAAACTGTTGATAACAGGGTCGGGACGATAGGGACCGCCCCGCGCCCGGGCGCACCGCATGATCCGGTGGAGCTGCGAGTTTCGTCCTTGATTCGGGCGTCTCGGCGGGAGGAGTGCGGGCGCGGGGTGCTGGGAACTGGGCGCAGGGGCGGCTTCGGCCTGCGGCCGAGGCTCGGGAGTTTGGTCGATGGAAAACGAAGCACGCCGCGGCTGAAGGCCGCTTCCTCCCCCGCGCCCAGCGCCCCGCACCCTGCGCCCCTGATTCCAGAATCGCAGCGGCAAGCGGCGCTTCTGAGAACCTGCACACGCGATCGCTTTCGCGCACCTCTACACTCTCGCGCCGATGGCTGACGAAACCCCGAACCCGGGCGATGAACAGACGCGGGCGCTCCAGGCGCCTTGGCGGCTGGAGTATCTCGAGTCGCTCGACAAGCCCAAGCCCGCCCCCTCGGGCGGGAGTTTTCTGCTCGGGTACTGGCAACACCCCGAACTGGATACGCAGAACCATGTGATCGTGCGAACGGGCGAGGGGATGATCCTGCTCAACGCCTTTCCGTACGCCAACGGGCACCTGCTGGTGGCGCTGGGCGAGGCGAGGCCCTCGCTTCTGGATTACGACGCGACGCAGCGGGCGACGCTCTGGGCGCTGGTCGACCGAGCCGCCGACCTCATGCAGCGGACGCTGCGTCCGCAGGGGATCAACATCGGGGTGAACCAGGGTCGCGCCGCCGGGGCGGGCGTGCCCGGTCACCTGCATGTGCATCTTGTCCCCCGTTGGGGCGGCGATGTGAACTTCATGGAGGCCGTCGGGCGTGTGCGGGTGATCCCGGCGCCGCTGGAGGCGATGGCCGAGCGTTACCGGAGTGTGGCCGGCGGTGTGTCCGGGGCCTGAAGCGCCCGCTCGCGAGGGTGTCTGGGGCGGAGAACGCTCGTGCTGGTCGATCGCACGACGACGCGCGTGGGTGGGTTTGTGAGGGCGTATCCCCTTGGCGGGCGGGAGGCCGGACACCCCCAGCGCTTTCTTCTTTGCGGGCGTCTGGTTTGCCCCAAGTCCGCCCGCCTCGGGGCCGATCAATCTCCCTGCAAGCTTTCAAGGGAGAACCCGATGAGCCCGACGCCAGATCAGAGGAAGCAGACGGTCGAGGCGGCGATCCGCGAGATCAGCCACATCGCGACGCTGCCCGAAATCACCGTTCGCATTATCGAGCTCGTCGAGGACCCCAAGTCCACGGCTCAGGACCTGCACAAGGTGATCAGCCAGGACCCGGCGCTCTGCAGCCGCATCCTGAAGGTGGTCAACTCGTCGTTCTACGGGCTGCCGGGCCAGATCGGCTCGATTAACCGCGCGATCGTGATGCTCGGGCTGAACGCGGTGAAGAACATCGCGATCGCCGCGAGCCTCGTGAAGCTCTTCAGGGGCGGCGAGCTGACGCAGGGGTTCTCGGCGAAGATGCTGTGGGACCACTGCTCGGCGGTGGCGGCGGGCTGCAAGATCATCAACGACCGCCTGCGTCTGGGCCTCGGCGACGAGGCGTACCTGGCGGGCCTGATCCACGACATCGGGCTGGTGGTCGAGATGCAGTTCGACCGCAACCGGCTGGTCGAGGTGCTCAAGCGGACCGGATTGAACGCCAAGGGCGAGCCCGCGAACGAGATGCGTGAGGTCGAGGACGATGTCTTCGGCGCCAACCACCAGGACTTCGGCGCGGCGCTGTGCGAGAAGTGGCGCTTCCCGCGTCCGTTCTCGATGGTGACCGGCTACCACCACCGGCCGCTGGAGACACCGGGCGAGTCAAAGACGCTGGTGTCGACGGTCTACCTGGCCGACCGGCTGGCGGCGCGACTGGGCGTCGGCTTCCGGGGCGACCTGCTGTCGCTGGAGTGCGATCCGCAGGTGCTCGGGGTGCTCGGCCTGAACGCTTCGGACTTACAGCCGATCCAGGAAGCGATGGAAGAGGCGGTCAAGACCGCTGTCAACCTCGCGGCCTGACACGAACACTCCCGCGTCGCCCGGCGTAGTTTCGGGCGGCGCAGCACGATCTCTCTTTCTCCCTCCGGGCGGCCGTGTCGACAGATGCGGCCGTCTTTGTGCGCACGCGCGTTGGGTCAATCGTCGGCGAGGCGTTCGGCCTCGGGCATCAGCGTCGAGGCGAGCACACCGAGACAGGCGAAGAAGGTCAGCACGCCGACGACCGCCTCGACGCTCAGCATTTCCGCGAGGATGCCGAGCGCGGCGCCCGCGATCGTGACCACGCCGATAAGCGTGTTGGCGACCGAGACATACAGCGGGCGCCGGTCGTCGGGGGCGCCGTCGACGAGGTAGGTCTTTCTTCCCAATCGAGCCCCGGCCTGGCCGAGCCCCGCGGCGACGATGAACGACCCGGCGATGAGCATCAGCGCCCATCCCGGGAGGTCTTCTGTCGGGAGGATCCATGAGAGCATCGCGCCGCCCCCGGCGAGCACGCCCATCACCCCGCCCATCGCCATGGCGAGCTTCGCTGAGCGGTCGGCGACCCACCCCCACAGCGGGCTGGCGATGACCTCGGTCAGGCCGAGCGCGATCACGAAGAGCAGCAGCCGGTCCGACCCGCCCCCGACGAGGCCCTGGGCGAACAGGGCGAGAAAAGGGACAATCAACGGCACAGAAACGAGCAGCCCCCGTGCGCAGAGGAACCATCGGAAGGCGCTGTTGCGCCCGATCAGCTTCACGCCCTCGCGGACCTCATCGAGCACAGAGCGCGGCTTCTGGCGCTCGCCCTCGGGCTCGACGATGATTGCAAAGAGGATCGACGCGAGAACCCAGAGCGCCGCAGCGACGATGAGCAGCGCCGCGTACGCGCCCGTCGGCCCGTCGTCCCCGCCCAGCGCGATGCGGAGGGTGACGCCCGCGACGAGGGTGAGCGCGCCGCCGAGTGAGGCGCGTGCGGCCAGCAGCGCGCCGCGGCGGCCTTTGGGCGTGGTCTTGGCCATGACATCTTTGAAGGCGATCGAGCCGACGCCGCTGGCGAGGCTGAAGAGCCCGAGCGTCAGGACGACCGCGAGCCCCGCGGGGGCGCCCTCCAGCGCGACTGTTGCCATGGCCATGAGCAGGAGCGCCGTCGCCTGCGTCAGCCCGGCGCCGACCCAGAACCACTTCTGGCGCGAGAGACGCCGGATCTGGCCCGAAACAAAGAGTTGCGGCAGCAGCGAGCCGGCCTGGCGGATCGGCACCAGAAGCCCGGCGAACGCCGCGGGCGCGCCGACGGCGCCGAGCATCCACGCGAGGACGAGCCCGGGCGAGGCGAGTTGCTCGGCGAGCTTGGTGCAGCCGCCGTTGAAGATGTTGAGAAAGAAGTTACGCGGGACGCGTTGCTTCGCCTCGCTCTGGAGCGAGGCGTTGTCGAGCTCGTCGTCGTCGAAGACGAGGTTGTAGACCTTCTCGGCGGCTTGCTCGGGCGGTGTTGGCTCGTCGGCGGGCACGGAAGCGAGGTTATGCGGGGGGAGGGAGGGGCGCTGGGCGCGGGGAGCTGGGCGCTGGGATGGCTTCGGCCTTCGGCCGAGACTTGGATTGGAGGGTCTCGGAAAGCAAAGACAAGCTGCGGCCGAAGGCCGCGACCTTCCCCTGCGCCCAGCTCCCCGCGCCCAGCGCACCCCATCACAAATGTTTGCGGCGGCGACCTCCAAGAACCATGGCTGTGTTTCCTCGGGGGTCTCCCGCTCCCGCTATTCGGTCCCGTACATCCGGTCGCCCGCGTCGCCGAGGCCGGGGCGGATGTAGCCCCGTTCGTCGAGCTGGCGGTCGAGAGCCGCGGCGTAGACGGTGACATCGGGGTGGTCGCGTCCGAGTCGCTCGACGCCTTCGGGCGCCGCGACGAGGCAGAGGACGCGGAGGTCGCTTGCGCCGGTCTCGCGGAGGATCTCCAGGGCGGCGCTGGCCGAGCCCCCTGTGGCGAGCATGGGGTCGACGAGGACGACCGGCCCGGCGTCGAGGTCTTTGGGGAGCTTTTTGAGGTACACGCCCGGTTCGAGCGTGTCTTCGTCGCGGGCCATGCCCAGGTGGCCGACGCGGGCCTCGGGCATGACTTCCAGGATGCCCTCGGCCATGCCGAGCCCGGCGCGGAGGACGGGGACGACGGTGATCGCCCCGGCCAGGCGCCGGCCGGTGGTCTTCTCCAGCGGGGTCTCGACCTCGACGGCCTTTGTCGGGAAGCTGCGCGTGGCCTCGTAGACCATCAGCCCCGCGACCTGGGCGACCAGCGCGCGGAACGGGCGGTAGCTGAGCGATCGGTCGCGGAGCCAGGAGACCTTGTGGAGAATGAGCGGGTGGTCGAAGATGTGGAGGTTGGGCCACTGGGCGTGCTGGTGGGGCATGTCGCCTCCGGCTCTGGGCCCGCGGGGGCGGGCGGGGTCTGGATAACCGGTCCGCGAAGGTCGTTCGGGCGTTCGGCCTGTAGCGTCTGGAACCGGGCCGGCGGGGTGCGAGAATACCCTTGCGGCGGTCGGTTTGCCGCCCGGCTCCATTGCCGGGGTGATCCCGCCGACGCGTCGATCGGGATTTTTCTAGGAGGAGGCCGCGGGCCTCCGCCCCGAGCGACGCCATGGAACGGAAAGCTGATGGACGACGACGCGAGCCCCGCTTCATCCGAGCCTCCGCCGCCCAGGGGTCGGCCCGCCGAGCCGCGGCCCGACCCTGACCGAGCGATCGAGATGACCGAGCGGGCCGACGCCCCCGAGGGCGACAACCCCGAGCTTGACCTCAGCGACGCGACCGGACGATTGGGCCGAACCCCGATCGTGTGGTTGCGTGAGCGTGCGCTGGCGGCGCTCGCCGAGCTACGCGCATCGGGCGAGGTGCGGGTGCGGATCGTCGGCGACACCGAGATGGCCGAAGCCCACGAGCGCTACTCGGGCGTGCCGGGCACGACCGATGTGCTGACCTTCGACCTGCGCGAGGCGCCGGGTGAGGGGGGCGGCCCGCTCGACACCGACCTGCTCGTCTGCATCGACGAGGCGGCGCGCCGGGCGGCCGAGCTCGGGCACGAAGTCGAACGCGAGCTGCTGCTCTACATCGTTCACGGCGTGCTGCACTGTCTCGGGCACGACGACGCCGACGACGATTCGTCGGCGCAGATGCACGCCGAGGAGGACCGCGTGCTCGAAGCGATCGGGGTCGGGGCGGTCTACAGGCCCGGGGCGCGAGCCGAACCCGAGAGATCCGGGGGGGCGGCGTGATGCTTTCCACGCAGGGCTGGCTTTGGGTCTCGCTCGGGTCGCTGGCGGCGGCGTCGCTGTTTTCGGCGCTGCACATCTCGCTGCGTCAGGTGGCGCGGGCGTCGATCGAGGAGGCCGCGGGACGGAAGCGGGAGAGCAAGCCCCGCGCGTCGGCGAGGATCATGGCGATCCACGCGGACACCGAGGGGCACGCGCTGGCGGCGGCGCTCCCGCGGGCGGTGTTCACGATGCTGTTCGCCGTGGGGATGGTGGGGGTGGTGACCGGGATCGGGCCGGGGCAGACGGTGGGCGGGACGGACATGGTGATCGGCCTGCTGATCGCGGCGCTGCTCTTCTGGATCATGGGGATCGCGGTGCCCACGAGCGTGGCGCGTCACGCGGGCGTGCAGACGATCGTGCTCTGGTCGCCGGTGATCCGGGCGACGGCGGTGCTGTGCTCGCCGCTCTCGAAGGTGACGGCGTTCTTCGACGAGATCGTGCGCCGTCTGGCCGGCGACACCAAGCCCAAGAACACCGACATCCTCGAGGCCGAGCTGTTGAGCGTGGTCGAGGAGCACGACACCGACGGCCAACTCGACCACATCGCGCGCGACATGATCGAGGCGGTGGTCGAGTTCGGCACGACGACGGTCGAGGAGATCATGACGCCCCGGACGGAGATCGAGGCGATCGAGTACACCGACGATCTGGAGCGGATCAAGCAGGTGGTGCGGAAGGTGGGGCACAGCCGCATCCCGGTGTACAAGGGGGATCTGGACCACATCGTGGGCATCCTGTACGCCAAGGATCTTCTGCACTGGCTGAGCGATCCCGAGCAGAACGGGCGCCGGTTCGTGCTGCGTGACATTCTGCGCGGCGCGGCGTTCGTGCCCGAGACCAAGACGCTGCGCGAGCTGTTGACAGAGCTCTTGGCCAAGCGCGTGCACATGGCCGTCGCGGCCGACGAGTACGGGGGCGTCGCGGGGATCGTGACGATCGAGGACATCGTCGAGGAGATTTTCGGCGAGATCGAGGACGAGTACGAGCAGGGCGAAGAGCGGCCGAGCGTGGACATCGATCCGGAGCAGTCGGCCGCGGAGATCGACGCGAGGAAACACATCGACGACGCGAACGACGCGCTGGAGGCGATCGGCGTCGAGCTCCCCGAGGGCGAGGACTACGACACGGTGGGCGGGTTCGTGGTGGTGACGCTGGGCCGCATCCCCGAGGCGGGCGAGAGCTTCCGGCACGGGGGCGCGGAGATCACCGTGACCGAGGCCGAGCCGACGCGCGTGGTGCGTGTGAAGGTGGTGCGCGTGCGGGAAGAGACGCCGGCGCAGGAGGAGACGCCGGCGGTGCGGGAGGAGTAGGGGGCGCCGGCTCACACAAGGGCGAACGCCGACCCCTGAGCGAAGCGAAGGGTCGGGTCAGACCCGCTGTCCGCGACGGGTCAGGCGATCGGTGTCAGGCTAGAAACGGGTATCGGCGCTGACCCTCGGAGATCCACCAGGACCGCACCGTTTCACGCCCCTGTGGTTCAAGGCGGAACCAGACCTTTTCCCACGGCACCGCAACACCCACCGACTCTATTGGGATCGGGCGAGCCTCACCGAAATGCGGCGATTGCTCCGCGGCGGGCGTCACCAATCCCTTTTCCATCAGACGAGCCAGCGCGGACCGCACCTCTGCTTCGCGGAAAGGCATCCCCCTCGCCGCTTCCCATGACCGCTCGTCGTCCGCGCCGTTGAGCATGCGCAACAAGGCGGCGATGTCCTCGATGTCGTCATCTTGAAGACAATCAAGCACACACATCTCGATCTCGCGTGGTGTCATCATCAGTCTGCTTCGTTCACTCAAAGTGTACAGGCAGGATGGGACTGACCATCAAAAGATCTTGTTCGGCAAACTTGCCGCGCAATGCCGAACAACCGACTCGCCGCTCGTGCCGCCGGCCCTGCCTCGGTGAACAGTGCTTGTTGATCAGTCTTTGGCGATCCAACCCACAAGCCGCGCGTCTCGCGGCAGCGTCCGGCCCGGCTCGAAGAGGCGGCCGATGCTCTGCACCGTGTGGACCGTCTCGGTTTCGGCCAGGACTTCTCGCGTTTCTCTGAGCAGCACCGTCTCGGCGTCGGGGGCGATTTCGATGACGCGCAGACGGGCGGGGTGTTCGAAGAGTTGCGCGTTCAGGCCGGTGCGGTGCGCCGGGTCGGGGCGGACGACGACGATCGCGCCGCCTTCGATGTTGCGGAGGACCGCCGCACGCCCGTGCCCGGGCGCGACGACCTCTGAGCGCGGCTGGCGTTCGAGCACGGTCGGGCCCGAGAGGTGCACGAGGGCGGTCTGCGGGCGTCCTGCAACCAGCGCGCCGACGGCGACATGGTCCGGGCCGATCCAGGCGATGGCCGCGCCGCGACGGGAGAGCTCGCCGGTCCAAACGCGGTCGACAAGGACGGTGCCGATCGCGCCGAGCTCTTCGACGAGGCCGAGCCAGCCGTCGTCTCTGAGGATGGCGATGCGGCCCTCCGGGCCGACGCTCATGGCGATGACATTGTCCGGGACCCGCTGGACGGAGGCGTCTGCGCCGATGAGGGCGCGCCCTTCGCCGTCGGTCGCTTCGATGTGATCGGGGCCGGCGAAGGCGACGAACTCGAAGGCGGGGAGGCTGGTCGGCTCGGCGCCGGCGCGGACGGTCCAGCCTTCGCCGGGTTCAGAGGGGCCGATCAGCAGGGCGTCGCCGGAGGGAAAGAGCTTCGCCTCGCGGCCCTCGGCGATTGCTCTGCGGGCCGGGATCACCGCCCAGTGGGCGGGCTCGATCTCGCCCTCTTGGGTGAAGGCGCGGTCATCGGCGAGGAAGGCGTAGGAAGGGCCGGGGATCTCGGGCGCGGGCTCGGTCTGGCGCGAGCAGCCGGCGAGCAGCAACAAAACGCCGAGCGCAAGAGCGGCGAACACTGCGCCGGACGACCGAACCTCACTGAGCGTGGCACGGGCGTCTCGCCTGTGCGGACGAACGGAAGAAAGCCGGATTCGCGCGGCACTTGCACCGGCGACCATCGCCTGCAGCGCTTTCGCACGGGCGGGACGCCCGCGCCACGGTCTGTTGCGGCGGATGCGCTTCATGGGTTACAGCCCGGGCTTGAGTTCGCGCCTGCCGTAGTCGATGCCCATGGCCTGTTTGGCGAGGTAGAAGGTTTCCTCGGTGACGAGGTTGGCCTTCTTTGCGTGCTGCTTGAGCAGGTCGACAACCTTTCGGTCGCCCGCTTCGCCTTCCAGGCCGGCTCTGCGTTCGCGCATGGGTTCGAGCATGGTGTTGATCGCGTCGGCGATCTCGGCCTTGATGTGCCCGTCGCCGATGTTGTCGCCCTTGGCGTACTTGTCTTCCAGCTCGCGGACGCGTGCTTCATCGGGGATGAAGGTGCGGACATACTGAAAGAGCGTGTTGTTGATGTCGCCCGGCTCGTCGAGGCTCTGGCGCCCGGTGTAGATCTGGCCGATTTTTTTCTTGATCTGCTTGGGCGAGTCGGTGAGGTAGATGGCGTTGTTGAGGCTCTTTGACATTTTGGCCTTGCCGTCGACGCCGACGAGGCGTCCGACGCGTCCGACCTTGGCCTGCGGGATCGGGAAGAGCCCGCCTGCCTTGACAAAGTCCTCGTCCTCGGTGTGGGGGTCGACGGCGCAATAGACGGTGTTGAAGCGTCTCGCGACCTCGCGCGTCATCTCAATGTGGGCGACCTGGTCCTCGCCCACGGGCACGAGGTCGGGCCGGAAGGCGAGGATGTCGGCGCACTGGCCGACGGTGTAGAGCGGGAAGCCGAAGCTGTAGATGTCGCCGACATCTTCCTGCTCGAGCTCGCTCTTGAGCGTCGGGTTGCGCATCACCCGGTTGAACGGCAGCAGCATCGCGAAGTACCAGCTCAGCTCGGTGATCGCGGGGACCTCGCTCTGGAGCACCAGCGTGCAGCGCTCGGGGTCGATGCCCGCGGCCAGCCAGTCCTTGACCATGTCGAGCGTGTAGCGCTGGATCTCGCCGACGCGTTCGGCCCGCTTGGTGAACGCGTGCATGTTGGCGATGAGGAAGAAGCAGTCGTAGTCGTTCTGCAGGGCGACACGGTTCTCGATCGAGCCGACCCAGTGGCCCAGGTGCAGGTTGCCCGAGGGCGTGTCGCCGGTGAGGATGCGTGGCTTGTCGGTCATGGGGCGAGTTTAGCGCGGGGGGCGCGGGGGGTAGGGCGTGGGGCGCTGGGGTCGCTCGCCTTCGGCGAGCGAGAGGGTCGAGAGGCGATCAGGAGAGCGTTGCGGCTGGTGAGCAGTGAACCCGCCCGGGATCTACATCCGGCGCCGAACCCAGCCCGCCGCGCAGCGGCGAGCCTCCCCTACTCCCTACACCCCACGCCCCACACCCTCACAACAAGCTCGCATAATCCGCTTCCATCCGCCCCAGGCTCAGGCGGCTGAGGAAGCTCGAATAGCACATCCACGCCGACAGAGCCTTGAGGTCGGCGAAGGGTTCGGGCACGAACGCGGGCCGGGCGACCAGCCCTTCCTCGACGAGCTGGCGGATCAGGCGCATGTCGGCGAGGTTGGTCTTGCCGACAAACAGCAGCGGGATGATGTCAAGCTTGCCCGCTTTGACCGCCAGCAGGATGAAGTTGTAAGTGAGCACGAAGCCCTTGCTGTAGCTCAGGTCCTTGGTGAAGGGCAGGCCGGTCGGGGTGCTGCCTCTGAAGACGCGGGCGGTCATCTGGTACGCGTCTTCGGGCGAGAAGCCCTGCTCGGTAAAGAAGGCGAAAACCTCGCAGAAGTCGGCGCCCTGCTCGGCCAGCCCCACCCCGCGGATGCGGTTGGTCAGGCGCCGCAAGCGAGCGGGGTGGGAGGCGAAGGCGAGGATCTCGGCGAGGATCGCCAGCCCCTCCTGCGTGACCGTCGCCGAGGGCGGGCCCTTGCTGAGGAAGGTGCAGATCGGCTGCGCCGCGCCGTTGAGCGTCGTGCCCACATGCACCCAGCCCTCGTGGATCTCAAGCAGGCGCAGATCGCGACGGCTGAAGGATGCCTCGGCGCGGAGCTTGAGGTAGTCGGCCCCGGCCGCCGCGTCGGCCACGATCCCGTCCGAAAGCATCACGCGGATCCGCCGCTCCGAAGCGCCGAACACCTCGTCGAGGCGCTCCTGCAGGATCTCGACGGCTTTCTCCGCCGGGATGTCTTTGGCGTCGTCCTCGATATGGCCCGAGTCGTCGATGCGTTCGAGGGTGTCGCTGAGCATCACGCCCAGGTCGGCGAGGGAGGGGTCGCCGGCGTGGAACGCGTCGGTCGCGCCGCCGTAGAGCTGCTGGCTGATCAGCCCGAACTCGGGCGTGCCTCTCGCTTCGAGCATCCTGATGACCGAGACATACTCGGCGCACATGCGCCGGAGGATGCCGCCGACGGGGCTGAACTCGCCGAGGGTCCGTGTGATGTCGCGCGAGAGCTCCTGCAGTTCGAGCCGTTTGGCGGCGGCGTCGAAGGGAAGCGGGCGTTGGTCGTAGTAGGACCGATCGACCTTGGGCAGTTCCTTGCCGCCCGAGGCGAGGAAAGCCCCGGCGATCTGGTCGTCCCACTTGATCGCGTCGAGGATGCGGATGGGGCGCTGCGCCTCGACCAGGCGGTCGGAGAGCTCGCGGACGGACTGTTTGAATCGTGCGTCGGGTTCGGACATGGCGAAGGGCGCTGGGCGCGGGGTGCTGGGCGCAGGGGCGCTCGCCTTCAGCGAGCGGGAGGGGTTTGGGATCTGCGAAGGGTCGGGTCGTCGGATGCAGACATGGTCACGGACAATCGTCGTTTAGAATACATCGCCGACCGTCACGGGGTCGGCGCGTGGTAGGCCTGAACCCTGCCGCGGCCGAAGGCCGCCGCCTCCCCCAGCGCCCCGCGCCCGACACCCAGCGCCCCGCTCCTGACTTCAGAGTCTTCTGGCTGGCGAGATCTCCGAGCAACAGCCCTTGCAATCGCCGGAAGGGTCCCGCCCCTCATCCCCCCCGAGCGGTCGCCGCGCCTTCGGCCATCGAGGGGTCGCCGAAACCGATGGTCAGCGCGATCGTCAGGCCGTTGAAGAGCATGTGCATCGCGATCGGGACGCCCAGGGACTTCGTCCGCTCGTAGCTGATGCCGATGGCGACCGACAGGACAAAGAGCTGGGCGTACGCGTGCCACGAGCCGGCGGGGATCACCGCGACATGGGCCAGCGTGAAGACGACGCTGGTCAGCAGCACGGCGATCCAGGGCGAGCCGGTCATCCGCAGCAGGCCCGACTGCAGGCCCATGCGGAAGACCAATTCCTCGGCGATCGGCACCAGCACCACCACCCCGAAGATCAGCAGCCAGACCCAGTGGTTCGAGGCGTTCTCGGCGATCGTCGCCAGCGTGTCGTGGGCGATTCTCGGCGGCGCTTCGGCGTTGATGCGGGCGTACAGCTCGGCGACGCCGAAGCCCGCCGCCTGGACCAAAGGCAAAGCGATCAGGAAGCAGAGCACGCCGGTGAACGGGTCGATCGCGGTGACCCGCATCCCCGCTTCCTTCGCCCCGCGCGACATCAGATAGATAAAGCACAGCCCCACCAGCGCCGCGGCCCCCGCCCCGGCGCAAAGCGTCACCGCCTCGAATCGCAGAGGCTCGGTCTCGGGGTCGCCCACCAGCCAGGGCAGGCGCGAGACCGCGTCGGCGCCCAGCGGCATAAACAGATAAATGATCACGCCCGCCGCGATCCAGACCGGGAACGGATAGGGCTTGACATCCCGCACGCCGATCCGCTTGAAGCCGCCCGGACGCATCACGCCCGTGGCGATCAGCAGCACAATCAGGATGATCGAGGCGCCGATGGTGATCTCGGGCAGGTGCTCGTTGATCTCGGCCCAGGCGTCGCGGATCTGCAGGTCCTGCATCTCGTCGAACCGCTGGGCGAGCGTGGGGCCGGAGCGGCGCTGTTCGCGCTCGGCGCGAGCGCCGTCGGTCGAGGCGGCCGAGCGGAGCGCCGCGGCCTCGCCTCCCGCCGGCGGGGGCGGGGCGAACTGGCCCAGCGTCTGGGTTGTCGACTGGGTTGTGGTCTGGGCTGCGGTCTGTGCAGAGGCCGGGGTCGAGACGAGCAGGCAGAGTGCAACAATGCACCCCGTGAGCAGCATCCCCACACTCGGGCCGATCCTCGACGCCACGCGCGAGGAGATCGAGCGAGCCAAGGCCGAAACGCCCCCGGCCGAACTCGTGTCGATGGTGAAAGACGCGCCCGAGGCGCGGGGGTTCGTGCGAGCGCTGACCGAGGGCCGGCGCCACCCGCGCTTCGGCGTCATCGCCGAGGTCAAGCGGCTGAGCCCCTCTGCGGGCTGGATGCGCGACGCGTACAAGCCGGCGCGCGACCGGGATGGGTTCGATCCTGCTGTCATTGCCGCGTCGTACCAGAGGGCCGGCGCCTCGGCCGTCTCATGCCTGACGGAGAGGCGTTTTTTCGCCGGCGACCCCGGATTTATCGGCAGGATACGGACCCTCGTTGAGTTACCGGTGCTTCGGAAGGATTTTCTGATCGACCCCTACCAAGTTTTCCAGGCCAGGGCGATCGGGGCCGACGCGGTGCTGCTGATCGCCGAGTGCCTGCCCGGCCCCGAGCTGGGGGAGATGGCCGACCTCGCCCTGGATCTGGGCATGGATGTGCTCATCGAGGCCCACGCCGAGCCCCAGTTCGAGCGGATCACCCCCCTCGCCGGGCCCAGAACGCTGCTGGGGATCAACAACCGCGATCTCGAGGCGATGCAAACGGATCTGGGGCACACCTTGCGTGCCGCTCGACGCATGGACGATCCGTCGAGGCTCGTCAGCGAGTCGGGGATCCGGTCCGGAGAGGATCTGCGACGGCTGGCCTCGGCCGGGATCGGCCTGGTGCTCATCGGCGAGCACCTGATGAAGACCGAAGATCCGGGAGCGACGCTGGCGGCGCTGCTTGCGTCGGCCGATTGAACCCCGGCGGGGGGGTCGCCCGTATCATCACCGGTCCGGACCGAACGACGCATGCAGTAACAGACCAGAGGTCGCCCGGAGCGAGCCGGCGAGGATTCGGCCCGCTCGCTCTGCCCCCCGAGATCGGCGGCCCAACGGAGGATGCCCAGATGAAGATGTTCCGAGCGACGGCCGCGGGCGTGCTGGTGATGCTTTCCCAGGGCGCCTTCGCGACGCCCGAGGAAGCCCGGCGCGTGCTCCAGGAGTCCGCCGAGGCGATCAAGAACACCGAGACGCTGACGGCCGAGGTCGTCCGCTTCGCCGAATTGCCCGCCGAGGACACGACCGCCGACCTGATGGCGCGTCGCACCGGCGAGCGGGGCGACGAGCTCCGCCCCTGGGCCTTCCGCATCACAGGCAGCGCCCGCCCCGGCGGGCGCGACGAGGTCGTCTTCGATGTCTACCGCCTCAGCGACACACTCCGCTGGATCGACCACGACCGCAAGCTCGTGCGCGACCGGACCGAGCGGACTGCAAGGCGCGACCCCCAGCAGTTCCTCACCAGCCCGCTGATCCCCGCCGACATCTTCGGCCCAGAGCCCTTCGCCCGCGTGATGCAGGCCGAAGACCTGAGCATGGGCGAGCGTCTGACGGTCGACGGCGTCGAGTGCGATGTGGTCGTCATGCCCGTGCCGGGCGGGATCCGCCGGACGAAGTTCTACATCGGCGTCGACGACCGCCTGCCGCGAAGGGTCGAGGACGCCTTCAGCGTCAGCGGCGAGATCAACATCTCCGGCTCGATCACGACGACCTACCGGAACCTCGCGGCAGGAACCGAAGTCTCGATGTCGCAGCTGGAGATCAGCGCGCCCGACGGGTACCGCGACGAGGCGGAGCTCCGCGCCGCCCGCCCGGACCTGAACCGCGCCGCCGAAGAGCCGGGCGAAGAGGTCGACCAGGTGCGTCGCGCCCCGGCCTTCACGCTCAGCGACATCAACGGCGACGATGTGAGCCTCGAAGACCTGCGCGGGCGCGTCGGCGTGCTGATGTTCTTCGGCACCTGGGCGCCCCCGGCGGTCCGCGCCGCCCCCGACCTCGACCGCATCGCCCGCCACTACGAGGGCAAGCCCGTCGAAGCCGTGGCCCTGAGCTTCCGCGAGCGCGACCCCAACGCCCCCAAGAAGTTCGTCGAAGACAACGACTACAAGTTCCGCATGCTGCTGGAGGCCGACCAGGTGCGTCGCGACTACGGCGTGCGCGTCTTCCCGACCTTCGTGATCGTCGGCTTCGAGGGCCAGATCATCGGCACCGTCGACAGCTACCGCGAGAACGAGACCTACAACAACATCCGCTCGATCATCGACGAGTACCTCGAGCGCGCCGAGGGCGGCAAGAGCGACGCCGAAGCCGCCGGAGGCTGAGGCCGCGAAATCTTCGAATCCATGAAAACGCCGCCCGATGGGGCGGCGTTTTTCATTGCGAGTTGGTGTTCGTCGGGAACCCGCGAGCTCCGCTCACCCGCCGGCGAGGCCGACAAGCTGCGCGTTGGTCTCGAAGCGGTCCATCGCGGCCAGAAGCTGTTCGACCTGCTGGGGCGGGGGCATGTTGAGCATGCGTCGGCGCAGCGCGGTGATCGTCGCGTGGGTCTTGGGGTCCAGCAGGAGTTCGTCCTTGCGGGTGCCGCTGGCGGCGAGATTGATCGCCGGGAAGAGCCGGCGCTCGGAGATCTTGCGGTCGAGGATGAGCTCCATGTTGCCGGTACCCTTGAACTCCTCGAAGATCAGCTGGTCGCCCTGGCTGCCGGTCTCGACGAGGCAGGTCGCGATGACCGTGAGGCTCCCGCCCTCTTCGGTGTTCCGTGCGGCGCCGAAGATCTGCTTGGGGATCTCCAGCGCCCTGGAGTCGATGCCGCCGGACATCGTGCGTCCGGAATTGGCGTGGCGGTTGGAGCGGTTGAACGCGCGTCCGAGGCGTGTGAGCGAGTCGAGCACGATCACGACATGCTTGCCCGCCTCGACCATGCGCTTGGCGCGCTCGACGCACATGGTGCTCACGGCGATGTGGCGCGCCGTGTCGTGGTCGTTGCTCGAGGCGAGCATCTTGAAGCGGTCGGGGGCCCACGGGTGGCCCTCGCCGGTGAAGCTCCGACGGAAGTCGGTGACCTCTTCGGGCCGCTCGTCGATCAGCAGGGCGAAGACCTGGATGTCCGGGTGGTTGGTCAGGATCGAGGTGGTGATCTGCTTGAGCAGGGTCGTCTTGCCCGCCTTGGGGGGGCTGACGATCAGCCCGCGCTGGCCCCGCCCGATGGGGCAGAACAGATCGATCAGGCGGCAAGAAACGGCGCAGCCGGGGAACTCCAGCGTGAGCCTCGGCTGCGGGTCGATCGAGGTGAGCTCTTCGAAAGGCTTGGATCGCTCGGAGTACTCGGCCGGGTCCATGCCCTCGATCGCGACGATCTGGTCGACGACGGGACGCGGGTTCCTCGCGGCCGGGGTGCGCCCCCGCCGGCGTCGCCTCGGTTTTCTGTCCACCACCTCGACGGTCACTTCCAGCCCGTTGCGCAGGCTGAAACGCTCGCCGAAGGCGACGGGCACGAACGGGTCGTCTGCGCTCTGGAGTATCGCGTCGCCACGAACCTGGCGTACGCGGCCCTCGGCGCGCTGCGGCCACTCGAGAATGCCGGTCAGCGTCCTCATACCACCACACTCTGATTTCGGGCCTAGAACGCCGCCGCGATTGAACAAGAAAATCGGAACTCGTCCGCGGCAGCGTTGGCGGCTCTGGTCAGGACGCCCGTCCTGCCGGCCGCCGGCAACTCATCTATCAGAGGTCATCGGCTCGCCCGAGTCAAGCCCTTGAGCCTCTGTGTCGGGGCAGGCGATCTGGCCGGAACCCGGACCCGAACCCCGCGACTGCTACACTTGACGCCCGGCACGGCCCCCGCTGAGCACGCGCCGAGGCGTGGTGGGGGTCCGCATAACTACGAATCCGATCGTCGCCGGTCTCTGGTTCTCGGCGATCGCGGGAGTACGGGCTGGTGGAGACGCTGGAAGGCATTCCGGTTTCCGAGGGTGTCGCCGAGGGGCGGGTCTTCGTCCTCGACGACCTCAGCGCCCGCATCGTGCGCCGGCCGATCGCACCCGATCAGACCGAGCAAGAGATCGCCCGCTTCGAGCGCGCGCGCGAGGCGGCGGTCGAAGACCTGCGCCATGTCCACAAAAGGGCCGAGGCCGAGATCGGCGAGGACGCCGCGAGGATCTTCCTCGTCCACCTCGGCATGCTGCAGGACTCGGCGCTCATCGACCCGGTGCGCGACAAGATCCGCACCGAGCACATCGCGGCAGAGTCGGCCGTCAGCGAGGTCTTCCGGATGTGGGGCGACCGATTCCGGTCGATGAACGAGGTCTCGTTCACGACGAAGGCCGACGATGTCCGCGACCTCGCCGACCGCGTGCTCGAGCGCCTGGTGGGCGCGCGCCGGTCGCGACTCGCCGAGATCGGCATGAACGCCATCGTCGTCGCCCGCGACCTCACGCCCTCCCAGGCCGTCAATCTCGACAAAAACAAGGTCCTCGCCTTCGTCACCGATCTCGGCGGCAGGACCAGCCACACCGCCATCGTCGCCAAGGCGCTCGGGCTGCCCGCCGTCGTCGGCTGCCGCAGAGCGAGCGAGCTGGCGATCGACGGCGAGTCCGTGATCGTCGACGGGCACCGGGGCCGCGTGATCCTCAGCCCCGACGAAGAGACCGAGCAGCAATACAAGGAGTACGCCGAGCAGCGCCGACGCTTCAGGGTCTCGCTGGGCGAGCTCGCCTCGCTCGAGGCGGTCACGCCCGACGGGCACCGCATCGAGCTCCTGGGCAACATCGAGTTCCCCGACGAGGCGGGGCGTGTGGTCGAGGTCGGGGGCGGGGGCGTCGGCCTGTACCGGACCGAGTTCCTCTACCTCACTTCAGACCACGAGCCCAGCGAGGAAGAGCACTACGAGGCCTACGCCAAGTGCATCGAGCTGCTCGACGGGCGCCCGCTGACCATCCGCACGGTCGACCTCGGCGCCGACAAGTACACCCAGCAGCGTGTCGAGCAGCCGGAGCGGAACCCGTTCCTCGGCTGCCGAAGCATCCGGTACTGCCTGCGTTCGCTGCCGATGTTTAAAACGCAGCTGCGGGCGATTCTTCGAGCGTCGTCGCTCGGGCCTGTGAAGCTGATGTTCCCCTTGATCTCGGGGGTTGAAGAGTTCCGCCAGGCGAGGCTGTATGTGCGGGATGTGATGGAAGACCTCCGCGAATCGGGGGTGGATTTCGACCCCGACATCCCGATCGGCATGATGGTCGAGACGCCCTCGGCGGCCGTCATCGCCGACATGTTCGCCCGCGAGGCGGATTTCTTCTCGATCGGGAGCAACGACCTCATCCAGTACACGATCGCGGTCGATCGGACCAACGAACAGGTCGCGCACCTGTACGACCCCCACCACCCCGCGGTCATCCGGCTCATCCGCCAGATCGTCGACGCGGGGCGGCGAAACGACATCCCCGTCTCGATCTGCGGCGAATCGGCGAGCATCCCCGAGTACGCGCTGCTGCTCATGGGTCTGGGGTTGCGTACACTTTCAGCGACCGCCTCTGCGCTGCCCAATCTGAAACGGGTGGTCCGGGGCGTGCCGATGCATCGTTGCGAGCAGATCGCCCGAAAAGCGTTCACGCTCGATTCGGCGGCCCAGATCTCGGGGTATCTCCGCGATCAGGCCCGACAGCTCGTGCCCGAGGCCTTCGACGGGCGTTCCGTCGAAGCCTGACCGACGCCGATGGGCTTCGGTCAACGCCGGAGGCGACAGAACACCACCGGCCGGACGCCCGGCGTCCGCGCGGCCGGAACAGACGGGGCAGCGCCGCCCGGATGCCGAGTTTCGGCGCCGGCGGCAGGGTGTGTTTCTGAGGCGATGCGCCTCCCGCCCGCTCCGGAAGATTCCGACCCGCGTCGGCCCCGAAGAGGGCCGGACGACGGCCGCGACACAGGCTCCGCAGATGCCGAGCGCATGCGCGCATCAGAGCGCCGCTTCTGACCCACGCCCCGCGGGCGAGGGGTCGGCGATCCGCTGCGCACCCGTCCGGACACGCGGGCCCCGAAAGACCATGCATGGACGACAAGAAACCGCAGGACTCCGACGCGCAGCCTGAGAGCAAGCAGCAGCCCGGGAACAGCCAGCCGCAAGCAGGGGCCGAGGGCCAAGCCAAGCCCGCGAAGAAGAAGACCCGGCGCAAGCGATCGACCAAGGCTTCTACCAAGCCCGCCGAGAGCGACGGCGCAGACGAGCAGCCCGCCGAGGCGGAAGCCGACGCGCCCGAAGCCAAGCCCGCCAAGAAGAAGACCCCACGCAAAAAAACAACGAAGAAGCGTTCGACCAAGTCGCCCGCGACCGACGAGACCGCCGACACGCCCGCCTCGCCCAAGGGCGAGGTAGAGGGAAAAGTCGAGCGTCCGGCGGCGAAGGAACGCCCGATCACCCCCGTGGAGACGGCCGCCGCCTCCGAACCGCAGAAGACCGACGCTGAAAGCGAGGCCGGGTCGACAACGGCGCCCGAGGGCGAGTTGGCCGATGCGGACGGCGAGGGTGACGGAACGCCAAAGAAGAAGCGTCGGCGTCGGCGCGGCGGGCGTCGGCGTAAGAGCGGGGGCGACAAGCAGGATGCGGACACCGATGCGCAGGACGGCTCGGGCGAGGGCGCAGACGACCGCGACAGCGCAGCAGTGCGGACCGACGACAGCGCCAACGACAGCGCCACCGACAGCCAGGACGAGGGCGGCGCGCCGGCAAAGAAGCCTGCGAACCGTGCACGCTCCAGCGGCCGCTCGGGAGTCCGGACAGACAGCAGGTCGGGCGGGGAGCGCTCGCGCCGGAGTGAGCGGGCGTCGGCCGAGCCCGAGGACGACGCAAAGCCCTCCGGCCCTTCCCCCCATGTGCGCATGCTGATCAACTATGTGCCGGGCGAGGAGTGCCGCGTCGCCATCGTCGAGGACGGCAAACTCGAGGAGTACTACGCCGAGCCGACCAACGAGGTCAGCCGCGTCAACAACATCTATGTGGGCCGTGTGATCAATGTCGAGTCGTCGATCCAGGCGGCCTTCATCGACTTCGGCATCGGCGAGAACGGGTTCCTGCATGTCTCCGACCTCCACCCGATGTACTTCCCGGGCGCGGGCGACGACGAGACCGAGCGTGTGGGCAAAAAGACGCCCAGACGCGAGCGCCCGCCGATGCAGCAGGCGCTGCGGCGAGGGCAGGAGGTCTTGGTGCAGGTGCTCAAGGAAGGCGTGGGCACCAAGGGCCCGACGCTGACGAGCTACCTGAGCATCCCGGGCCGGTTCCTGGTGATGATGCCCAACATGGACCGCGTCGGCGTGAGCCGCAAGGTCGAGGACGAGGAGACGCGCCGCAAGATGCGCGACATCCTCGACGGGCTGGACCTGCCCGAGGGCTTCGGGTTCATCCTGCGTACCGCGGGGCTCGACCGGACCAAGATGGAGCTCAAGCGCGACCTGGCGTACCTGCTGCGCCTGTGGAAAGACATGGAGAAGCGCCGCTCGCAGGGGAGCAAGCCGCGACTGCTCTACACCGAGAGCGACCTGCTCGTGCGCACGCTCCGCGACCTGATGACCAACGAGGTCGACCAGGTCGTCATCGACCACCCGGCCGCGCTGGCGCGGGCGTCGAGGTTCATGAAGATCGTCTCACCCCGCGCCGCGGCGAGGCTGATGCAGTACACCGGGCGCGCCCCGATGTTCGAGGCGTTCGGCATCGAACGCCAGATCCTGAACATCCACGCGCGCGAGGTGCCACTGAGTTCGGGCGGCCGGCTGGTGATCGACGAGACCGAGGCGCTGGTGGCGATCGATGTCAACAGCGGCAAAAGCCGCGGCGCCAACGACGCCGAGAGCAACGCCTACCAGACGAACCTCGAGGCGACCGACGAGATCTGCCGCCAGCTCAGGCTGCGCGATCTCGGCGGGCTCGTGATCCACGACCTGATCGACATGCGTTCGTCGCGCCACCGCAAGGCGATCGAGCAGCGTTTCCGCGACCGGCTGAAGCGTGACCGCGCACGGACGACGATCCTGCCGATCAGCCAGTTCGGCATTCTCGAGATGACGCGCCAGCGGATGCGCAGCAGCCACGAGAAGACCCACTTCCAGGAGTGCCCGTCCTGCCGCGGACGCGGGCTGATCCAGCGTGCGGGGAGCATCGCGGCCGACACGCTGCGCGAGCTGATGCTGCTGCTCAGCCACGACCGGGTGGCGCGTGTGGAGATGGTGGTGGGCCCTCGTATCGCCGGCTCGCTGCTCTCATCCAAGCGCCACTCGCTCACGCGGATCGAACGCATCACCGGCAAGACGGTCGATGTGCGGATCTCCGAGGCCGGGGGCTCCGACCGCGTGACCTTCTACGCCTACGAGAAGAACGGGGCGGATGTCGCGATCGACCGTCTGCCCAAGCTCGCCTCAAGGCCCGAGTTCAGCCCCTGGACGGGCGAGCGGGACGAAGCGGAGGTCGACGACTGGGCGGTGGATCCGCTCGATGAGCAGCCCCCGGCGGAGCCCGCAACGCTCGAAGCCGAGTCCGACCCGCTGGACACCGCCGACGACGCGCCCGGGGATCAGCCGGGCGACCGCCCATCCGATCGAGCGTCCGACCAGCAGGACGATTCGGGCGGGAAGAAGAAAAAGAAGCGTCGGCGCCGGCGCAAGCGCAAGGGCGACGCAGAAGGACAGGGCGATGCGCAGGCCGACGGCGCCGAGGAACGCGGGGGCGATCGGGCGCAGGAGGGTTCGAGCCGCGACCGCTCCGAGCAGGGCGACGGCCCTTCAGAGTCCGGCGATCAGCAGGCCTCCCGCAACGACGCCGGCGAACGCCGGGGCGATGCGCAGGACGACAGCCAAGAGCTCGACGAGAACGGCGAGCCCCGGCGAAAGAAGAAGCGCAGGCGTCGGCGCAGGCGCAAAGGCTCGGGCGAGAACGCCCAAAGCGAAGGCGGCCGCGATGGCCAGCAGGGTTCGGGCCCGGGCGAGCGCGGGGATCCCACGGACGCGCGCGACGAGGGCGGGCGATCGGGCGCAAGGCAAAGCGGCCCTGCGCCGAAGGCCGGCTCGAGCCCGACCAGGCAGAGCCCGCCCGCAGAGCCGAAGCCCAGAGCGATCCCCGCGAAGGTCGTCGACGATCCGAGCAAGCTTGTGCTTGTGCCGCCGCCCCGGCGCGGGATCTTCGGCACGCGCCGGAAGGTCGGGCCGAGCGAACTGAAGAAAGCCAAACGCGACGAGTAGGGGAGCGACGCCGATGGAACTCCCGCTGCCCGAACCGGGCGCAGCCCTGCCCGCGCGCCGCGTGATCGTGCTCGGCTCGACCGGGTCGGTCGGCGCGCAGGCGCTCGAGTGCGTCGCCCACCTCAACGCGCTGGCCGACGAGGGGCGATGGGCGCAGCGTTACGAGGTCGTCGGACTCGCGGCACACTCCAACGCGCCGGCCCTGGCGGCACAGGCCGAAGCGTTCGGCGTCGCCCACGCCGCGTTGAACGACCCCGCCTCGCTCGACCGCCTCGACGCGCCCGCCCTCGCGCGCACCGAGTTTTTCACAGGGCCCGACGCGCCGACGAGGCTCGTCAGAGCAGTCGAGTGCGACATCGTCGTCGCCGCGATGGTCGGGGCGGCGGGGCTGGAGCCCACGCTCCAAAGCGTCCGCCTCGGACGCGACATCGCGCTGGCCAACAAGGAAACCATCGTCGCCGGCGGCGAGCTCGTCGTGCCCGAAGCCATGAAGTCCGGCTCCAAGCTGCTCCCCGTCGACAGCGAGCACTCGGGCGTCTGGCAGTGCCTGCTCTCCCTCGTCTGCGGCGGCCAACCCTGCACGCCCCCGATGCCGCCCCACAGCGCCGTGTCGCGCATCATCCTCACCGCCAGCGGGGGCGCGCTCCGCGGCAAGACCCGCGACGAAATCGAACACGCCACGCCCGAACAAGCCCTCGCCCACCCGACCTGGAACATGGGCGCCAAAAACACGATCGATTCGGCCAGCCTCATGAACAAGGCGCTCGAACTGATCGAAGCCCACTGGCTCTTTGCAGTCCCCGCCGAGCGCCTCGGCGTGCTGGTCGACCCCGACTCGCTCGTGCACGCGCTCGTCGAGTTTTCCGACCGCAGCGTGCTGGCGCAGATCGCCGAGCCGGACATGCGCAGCCCGATCCTGCACGCGCTGGCCTTCCCCCAGCGGGCGCCGGGCCTGACAAGGACGCTCGAACTCGACCGCCTCGTCAACCTGCGCCTGGAAACGCTCGACGAAGACCGCTTCCCCGCACCGTCGCTGGCGATGCACGCGATCCGCGAGGGCGGCACGGCGGGCGCGGTGCTCAACGCCGCCAACGAAGCCGCGGTCGACGCGTTCCTCGCCGGGCGCATCCGCTTCGGGCGGATCGTCGAACTCGTGCGAACGGCGATGGACGAACTCGGCTCGGATCCCGTGCGATCGCTCGACGATGTCCGAGACGCGGACCGCAAGGCGAGAGCGATGGTCGAGCAGCGCATCGGGTGAGCGAGGGCGGCTTGTTCGCCCGGGCGAGACGCCACGCGCTCACTTCGCCACGATGTTCACCATCCGCCCGGGCACGACGATCACCTTGTGCACCGTCTTGCCATCGATCAGTTCCTTCACGCGGTCGCTCTGCATCACCAGCGACTCGACCTGCGAGGCGCCCGCGTCGGCCGGCACGGTCATGCGGCATCGCACCTTGCCCATGATCTGCACCGCGATCTCGACCGCGTCGTCGACGAGCATCGCCTCGTCGTGCTCGGGCCAGTACGCGCGGTAGGCAAGACCGCCGCCGCCGAGGCGCGACCAGAGCTCCTCGCCCAGGTGCGGCGCAAACGGCGAGAGGATCAGCGCAAACCGCCGCCCCTGGTCGGGCGAGAGCAGCACGCCGGACTTCTCCCTCGCAGCGCTGGCGAAGTTCACGAACTCGATCATCGCCGCGATGGCGGTGTTGAACGAGAGTTTCTCGATATCCTCGCCGACCTTGGCGATCGCGCGGTGCAGGCGCTTCTCGATCTCGTCGTCGGGCGATTCCTGCGTCGCGGAATGGCCCGTTTCCTCGTCGATCAGCATGCGCCACGCTCGCTGGCAGAAACGGAACAGGCCGCCGATGTCGCGCGTGTTCCACGGCTTGGAGGCCTCCAGCGGGCCCATGTACATCTCGTAGAGGCGGAAGGTGTCGGCGCCGAAGTCGGCGATCACATCGTCGGGGTTGACGACATTCTTCAGGCTCTTGCTCATCTTGGCGACGATCTGCTTGACACGCTTGCCGGTAGAGATCTCAATGTATGCCCCGCCTTCAATTGCATCCGGTTCAGGCGAAACTCCTTGCGCGATCAGACGCTCGCCCAAATCCGTGACCCGCCAATCGAAGGGATCGCCTTCCTTGTCTACCACTGTGTCAGGAAACTCACCGATCTCGTCGGTCGGCACGAGGCTCTTGTCGGCCCGCTGGAAAGCGAAGCTCGTGATCAGCCCCTGGTGGAACAGCTTCCTGAACGGCTCTTCCGACGAGACGAACCCCAGATCGTAGAGCGCCTTGTGCCAGAAGCGGGCGTAGAGCAGGTGCAGCACCGCGTGCTCGGACCCGCCGATGTACAGATCCACGCCGTCGCTTAGCCAGTACTTCTCCGCCTCCTTGCCGACGAAGCGCTGCTCGTTCTTCGGATCGCAGTAGCGCAGGTAGTACCAGCACGAGCCGGCCCAGCCGGGCATCGTGTTCGCCTCACGCGTCACGGGCGTGTCGGGGTCTAATCCCTTCACGCCCGCCTCGCCCGCGGTGGTCTGCAGCCAGTCGGTCGCCTTGGCGAGCAGCGGTCGCGGCTCGTCGCTCTCTTCGGGCTCGTAATCGGTCAGCGGGGGCAGCTCGACCGGCAGCGCATCCTCACTCACGGGGTGGTGGTCGCCGTCTTCGTCGTAGACGATCGGGAACGGCTCGCCCCAGTAGCGCTGGCGCGAGAAGAGCCAGTCACGCAGCTTGTACTGGACCTTGCCCCGCCCGATCTGCTGCTTTTCGATCCACTCGATGATCTTCGCCTTGGCCTCGTCCGTGGTCAGCCCGTCGAGCGAGACGCCCGAGTTTGTCGAGTTCCAGGCGTAGCCGGGGCGTGCGTACGCGCCGGCCGAGGCCTTGTGGGCCGCCCGCTCGGCGAAGAGCGTTCTGAAGCTCTCCCAATCGGTGCAGCCCATCGAGCGGAGCGTCTCGAACCAGACAGTGTGCGGGCCGTCGCCCTCTCGGCGGACGATGCGGTCGGCGCGGGATGCGACGCCGTCGAGGATCTCGGTGAACCGCTCCGGCGGGGCGTCCTCGTTGACGACGAGCTGGAGGAACTCGACCAGGGCCGCGTCCCACTTGTTGCCCTGTGTCAGTTCGCCGGGCGCGCGGGCTGAGAAGTGGGCCATGGCCGCGCGGGCGCGGTCGTAGACCACATCCACGATCGGCAGGCCGAACTCGGAGGCGAACTCGAAGTCGCGTTCGTCGTGGGCGGGCACGGCCATGATCGCGCCGGTGCCGTAGCCCATCACGACATAGTCGCTCGTCCAGACCGGGATCTTCTCGCTGGTTGCGGGGTTGATCGCGTAGACGCCGGTGAAGACGCCGGTTTTCTTCTTGTCGAGCTTGCGGTCCTGCTCGCTCTTGCTCTGCGCCTGCTCGGCGTACTGGCGCAGGGCCAGCGGGTCGCACGCTCGCGGCGGGTGCTCCAGCACGCTCTCGACGAGCGGGTGCTCGGGCGCGACGACCATGTAGGTCGCGCCGAAGACCGTGTCGGGCCTGGTGGTGAAGACGCGGAGGAAGGGCGGCGCTTCCTCCCCGCCCTTCCAGCTCTCGACCTCGAAGTCGATCTCGGCGCCTTCGCTTCGGCCGATCCATTCGGCCTGCTGGGCCTTGGTCGAGAGGGGCCAGTCGACCTTTTCGAGGTCGCGGAGCAGCCGGTCGGCGTAGGCGGTGATGCGGAAGAGCCACTGGCGCAGCGGCTTCTGGAAGACGGGGAAGCCGCCGCGCTCGCTCCTGCCGTCGATCACTTCCTCGTTGGCCAGTGCCGTGCCGAGCTTTGGGCACCAGTTGACTGTTTTTTCCTCGATGTAGGCCAGTCGCATCGAGTCGATGACCTCCCGGCGCTCGGGGGCGGTCATCCGGTGCCAGAGGCGGACGCCGACGGGGCTGCCCGTGACGGCGGGGGCTGTGCGCGATCTCGAGTCGGCCCGGACCACCTCGCCGGCGTGGTTGACGCCGAGCGTGCCGTTTTCGAGCTCTTTGATCAGGGCCGAGATCGGGCGGGCCTTGTCGGCCCAGGGGTCGTACCAGGCGTTGTAGATCTGGAGGAAGATCCACTGCGTCCAGCGGTAGTACTCGGGGTCGATCGTCGCGATCTCGCGCGACCAGTCGTAGCTGAAGCCGAAGCGTTGGAGCTGGCGCCGGAAGTTGTCGATGGTTTTGCGCGTGAAGCCCGCGGGGTGCTCGCCGGTGCGGATCGCGTGCTGCTCGGCCGGCAGGCCGAAGGCGTCCCAGCCCATCGGGTGGAGGACGCTGCAGCCGGTCATTCTCTTGTAGCGGCAGAGGATGTCGGTGGCCGTGTAGCCCTCGGGGTGGCCGACATGCAGCCCGGCGCCGGAGGGGTAGGGGAACATGTCCAGGCAGTAGAACTTGGGCTTGCCTTGGTCGAAGCCGCTCTCGCCGGGGTTGGGCTGGCGGAAGACCGCTTGCTCGGCCCAGAGTTTTTGCCACTTTTCCTCGATGGCGCCAGCCATCTCGGCGTTGTAGCGATGGGCGGGGCCGGCGTCGGCCTGGTTCTCGGGGCGGTCGTTCATGCGTCGCTCGTCGGGCTGAAAGGAATCGTGCAGGCGGGCCCGGGGCCCGCTGGGGCAACGATAAGGGGGCTGCGGCCCGGGCGCTGGGAGTTGGGTGCTGGGCGCGGGGTGGGGAGGAGGTTGGGTAGGCGGGGGAGTGCACAGGTCGGAGACCTGTGCCACCTGGGACGCCCGCTGCGCGGGCGGGGGGATCGGAGTAGGAGAGGTAGCCACAGGCGAGACGCCTGTGCCACGAGCTTGGGTAGGGACACGGCTCGGCGAGCCGTGCCACCCGGAGCGGTTGCTTTGCGAGCGAGAGTCGGGAGGTTTTGGAGGGGGGGCAGGCGGCCTTGGCGGCCTTTCGGGAGGGACACTGGCGGGCGAGCCGCCGGCGCCACATTTGGGGTAGAGGTCCATCAGGTGTTTGAGGGCGAGTCGTAGTTCTCTGGCGAAGGCGCCGTTGATGGGTTCGTGTTGGGCGAGGTTGCAGAGTCGTTCGAGGATGAGTTGTCGGGTCGCCTGTTCGATGACGGGGGCGCGGAGCGCCTTCACCGCTCGGAGGGTTTGGAGGGCGGCTTGGAAGGCGGGGCGTGAGGCGAGGGCGAGGATCTGCCGCAGTGTGAGGGAATGGGCGCGGCTGAGGTCGAGCTCTGAGAAGCCGGGCTTGCACCAGTCGTCGAGGAGCGCGTGGGTGGCCTCGTCGATTTCTTCTGGGGTGAAGTCTGCGAGTGGGTCTTGTGCGGCTTGCATGCCGCGAAGATATGGGCTTTGGGGCGGGGTTCAAGGTTTTTTGGGTGTATCGTCGTGTTTTGGCGCGCGCGGGTGGGTGATGTGCTGTTGATTGGGTGTTTGAGGGGAGCGCCGACCTTGTTTGGAGGTCGGCGGCACGGGTTTTTGAGGCGTTTTGGCGTTGTTGCGGCCTGAACCCGACTCTTCGCTTTGCTCAGAGGTCGGCGTCCGGGTTGGGTGGATCGGGGGCGTGTGGGGATCTTGCGCACCGAGCTTTCAAAGCAAAGGTCGGTGGCACGGGTGGTTCACGGCGCCGGGCGCGCTGGGCGGCGGCGTGATCGGCCGCAGATTAACTCGCACACGGGGAGCTTTTCGACTCGGTGCAGCGCGATCTGTTCTTCGACTATTTGTTGGAGAAACGCCCGGTCTTCGAAGAGTCGCCGAAAGAACAGTTCGGGGTCCCCCTCGATTTCTTCGTCGAATACTTCGAACGCGCGGTTTGTCGCGGCTCGCTTATATTTGTCGAGACACGCGAGGGCGTCCTTTGTGCGGCCGCACCAGGCGTGGAGTGCGGCCATGTCGAGATGGTATTCATGTGCCGCCAGCGAACGATTGTCCCGCATGTATGTTTGGTACGCCTTGAGCACATCTGCAGAAAGCAGATCCCGGTCCAGCGGCACCGGCAATTGTTCTTTGAGATATCCCGCGATCTTCAGATATTCCTGTTTGTGAAAGCGGAACTGCACCATGGTGTGTCCGCCTGTCTTGGGCCTCCTGACCTGGGTGTGCAGCGATAGATAGATGGTTGACGAGGGGATGCCGAGGCAGTGGACATGGAATGTCGGCTTGTAGATATCCCCCCAAGAGTCTCGGTCCAAGCAGATTCCCTGAAGCAGCGGCCCGGCGCGACGCATCAGCCACATTCTTCGGTAGACACCGAGCGACGGAAACTCTCGGTTCCAGTCGCGCATGACTGCGTCTTTTTCGGCTCTCGTCGGTTTGGAGGCGGGAGACATCGCCCCAAGCTACCTTGTCAACCGCCCGGACGCAATGACGCCGGGGGGGGAGAACGCTCGCTGCATGCAGATGAAGGCCGATCTAATCCCTCCAGAAATGCACGGCAACGGTCGCCAGAGAGAAGTTTGCTTTGTCTCGGAGCGGTTTCGGCAGGCGGCGGGCGGCGTCGATCAGCTGTTCCGGGCCGGGGGCGGTCGCGAGGATGAGAACCGGCCGCTGATTCTCTGAGAGGAACATGACCGCTGCGGGCGAATCCGCCTCGCGAGGATGATCGGGTCGAACGGCGCACGCGAGCACGACGCCGGGGCTGTCCAGACGCATCCGCTTTGGGAATGCACGCCGATGGCGGAGTTCGACGGACCCGTTGTGTGCGACATACGCATCGACACACCCCGCCCGGGGCACATGGACATACAAGCGTGCCCCGATTCCGAAGAGAACGGCGGCGCAGGCGATGAGAAACAGAGGCGGCATCGCCGTAGGAGGGATCAAGAAGGCGCCCCAGCCGAAGAGGCTCGCCACATACGCTAACGAACTGAAGACCATCGCGAAGATGAACGCGATTCCGATCAGCCACCAAATGCTTTCCTTGAACCAGAATCGCGCACGGTCGCCGTCGGGCATCTCGGTCCATTTGAGCTCGTGAGAAGGCTCGTTCGGGAACGGCGCGTTCCAGATTCTGTTGACATAGAGATACTCTGTGTGTCTGCCGCAGAGTTCGGCAAAGCTTACGGCCGCGGCTTCGCTCCGGATGTCGAAGGGGGCTTGAGGGAGGTGTGTGTAGTCGATGCGTTTCAAGCGTTGAATTCCAGAGGCTGGTTGTCACCCGAGCGCAGCCGCGGGGATCGGTTTGCTCAGCCAGTCATGCGCCTCACTCAGCGTCATCCATGCTGGCGCTCCACCGTTTCATTGATTCTACAGCGCTGGCCCTGGTCCGGTGGAGCTCTCCCCATTCAGCATTTGCGATCTCGCTTCGTGCAACAGAGATTCGGCCTGTCGCATCGGGCTGCGGCATCCGCCTATCCTTCTGAACCGCCACATGAACATGTACGGGCCATCTGCGAATGTCTGACAAGGAATTGTCTGCGTGTCGAGATGCAAGCAGCACAACGGAATGCGGTAGATTGTCGTAAATGATCGGAGGGTCAATCGAGACACAGATGAGATCGGACCGCCCACCGATGATCGAAGCGGGCGCAATGAGGCGGCATGCTCGCGGCGGTTCCGGACCATAGCCTTCTGTGTCTGCCAAGTAGTAATCGGCGTTTTGCATCAGTGAATCTCCAGCGGGAGTGAAGATGACAGCCGTCCGTCTTGCACAGGTGGGTTGTGCTCTGAAAGAGACTCCAGCGTTCAACCTCCGGACGCCAGGACGGCCAGCGCATAATCGTGAGCATGTTCCATATCGCCGGGAACCTCAAGCCAGGGTCCCGCGGCGTCGCCGTACTCGTGCTTGGCCTGAGCTCTCGCTTCGGCGGCGGACCGATGCCATGTATCGCCGACGCAGGCGCCCGATCGTGTGAAGCGGTACAGGAATGTGCCGTCGGTGGCGGGCTCGATGAGCAGGTACGCGGGCGGGTCGAGCCTCTGTCTTTCGTCTCGATCGCCGCGTGAGACGGGAGGCATGCCCTGAAAATGGATCACGGCCGAGGCCGGCGGCGTGTCGCGGAGTATGGAAATCAGGCGGGCGGGCATGGTGGTGCGCCTTGATGCTGTCAGGCGTCGGCGATGCTGATAAGTTCGGCGGCGAGGCGGCGGGCGGAGGCCTTGTCGATCTCGGCCTCTACATCGCCGTCGTGCTCGACCGACATGCAGAGAAGCAGTCGGCCGTCGTGCTCGCGGAGCATGAAGCAGACCGACCCGCCCTCGGCGTGGTCTTTGCACTGCAGTGTGATGGACTTGGGAGCATCGGTCATCTGCAATCTCTCTCGGAGGTCTGCTTGGTGGGCCGTCATGACAGCAGTCCAGTCGGACACGCCGCACTGTGCTGCATTCTACGGCGAGGCTAATCTCGAAGGTCTCAGGGCTTTAAGTCGGCTGCGAGGCGTGCTTCGGCCGCCTCTCTTGTTGCAAAGAGTGTTCCCATCTCCAGCCGCTCTATATCTGCAACATCGATTAGCTCGTACGCTGGGTCCGGGATCAGATTGGAAGTGTACACATCGATAACATACTCCTCTGCAACCGTATCCTCCAGAGTCCATTCTTCATTGATTGTCATAAGCAAGAGTGTGTCTGAAAAGTATCGCAGGCCGCGATAGTCGACGCCCTCGAATGGAGGGGATATCGAGACAAGGTGCATCAGTCTGTTCGTCGGCCGCGCACGAAGCGTGCGCAGGTAGACGCATTCGCGGACGGCGATGGGGTCGCCGCAGGAGATGGAAACGAGATAGAACGGCTGAATCATCACCTCTTCCTGTGCCTCCTTGTGAAGCGGCATGTGATGGACTGTGGAGCGTTGGTCATCTTGTGAATCCGGCGTTGAGTTGGCTGCGATCGGGCGCCGGTCGCTCGGCGCCTGCGGCTGGCTGCGATTTCAGTGCCAGTTCCCGCTACCGAAGTGCTTTACCGGTGTCGGGATTGCGGCGCACGGTGCGGATGACCGGATCTCGTCCGGAAAGCGCTCGTAGCACTCGGCGATGTGCGACGCGTCGCGGCTTCTGGCGAGAAGCACGGCCTTCTTGCCGTCGCGGTCGCAGAGGAACATTGCATAGCGTTCTGCGGTCGTGAGGCGGCTGGAATCCCCGACAGTCCTTGTGAAGATCAGCAAGGGTCTGCGGATCCGGTCTGAGCGAACCTTCAGGACGCCCCAGAAGCGGAAACGGCCGTCGATGCTGGCGTCGGGGTTGCAGATCAGACGCACCATGCCGGCCGATGGTGCGTAGATGATGAAAAAGAAGGTCATCAGCGCTATGCACCAAAAGTAGAGCAGAGATAAACGAGCAAAAAATCGCTCGGCGCTGAAGTTCCAATCGTGAATGTATAGACCAGAAAACAACGGTAGTACCAGCATCGGCAGGTACACCGCGGTGACAACGATGCTTCCGGCCATCCATGCTCGGGCGGAGTGCCCCTGCCCCGAGCGTCTCCACCGGAGTTCGTAGGTCCGGAGGCTGCGCGGCACATTGACGACGCGGCGTTGCAGACGCGTCAGGCCGGATGCGTGATGCTTGCCGGGGATGCGCTCGAGCGTGTCCCGGATCTCTGAGGGTTCGATCTCGATGTGTTGCGGCAAAGCTCGTACGGCGGCCATGGCCTGCCCCCCTTTGGCCTTGTTTTTCTCGTCCCTCTCGCCCATCATCACTATCCCCCGTCGCGTTTCCTTGCCGCTTCCATCAGCAGGGCTTTCGCCTCGCCGACGAGGTAGAAGGAGCCTGTGACGACGATGAGGTCGTCGCGTCCTACGGCTTGTGCCGCGCGGTTGAGGGCTTCTTTCAGGGTGGGGACGGCTTGGGTCATTTTGCCGGCCTGGTGGCCGAAGCGTCGTTGGAGCTCTTCGGGGTCGCAGGCTCTGGGGTTGCTTGCCGCCTTGGTGAAGATGATTTTGTCGGCGCCGATGGCGACTTTTTCGAGCATGCCGGCCATGTCTTTGTCGGCGGCGCAGCCGAAGACGCAGACCATCGAGTCGTATCGCATGTGTGCGCCGATGGCGCGCATGGCGGCCTCGACACTTTCGGGGGTGTGGGCGCCGTCGAGGATGATGCGGGGGCGGTCCCAGGCGATTTCGAGGCGACCGGTGTCGGGTGTTGAGGCGAGGCCGAGGGCGACATCGCGTTCGGGGGCTTCGAAGCCTCGTTCGCGGAGTGCGTCGAGGGCGGCGAGGGCGAGGCCGCAGTTGGCGGCCTGGTGCTGGCCCTTGAGGGGGACGGGGAGGTGCTCGTAGACGCAGCGGGGGGTGCTGACGGAGACGCGCATGTGCGGGCCGAGTTCGGGGCTGGACTCGAAGCGTTCGGAGTAGTCGATGTCCTGGCCGAGGACGCGGAGCTGTGCGCCGACCTCTTCGGCCTTGGCGCGGAAGACTTCGAGGACGCCTTCGGGCTGGGGGACGGTGATCGCGGGGACGCCGCGTTTCATGATGCCGGCTTTTTCGGCGGCGATGTCTTCGAGGGTGTCGCCGAGGATCTCGGTGTGCTCTCGCTGGATGGGGGCGAGGAGGCAGACCTCGGGTGTGACGATGTTTGTCGAGTCGAGGCGTCCGCCGAGGCCGACTTCGAGGACGGCGATGTCGACGGCCTGCTCTGCGAAGTAGAGGAATGCCGCGGCGGTCATGAGCTCGAAGTATGTGGCCTGGCCGAGGTCTTTGGGAAGTTTTTCTGATGCGTTGATGGCGCGGTCGACATGGAGGGCGAAGGCGGTCTCGGGGATCATCGCGCCGGAGATGCGGATGCGTTCGCGGGGTGTGACGAGGTGGGGGCTTGAGTAGACGCCGACGGCGTAGCGGCAGGCGCTGAGGCAGGAGGCGAGCATCTCGACGGTGCTGCCCTTGCCCTTGCTGCCGGCGACATGGACGAAGCGGCTGTCGCGTTCGGGGGCGCCGAGGGCTGCCGCGAGGGCGCGCATGCGGTCGAGCTTGAAGGCCCGCTCGGGGTCGATGCGGCTTGGTCGGGTTTTTTCGAGGTTGATGCGTGCGTTGAGCCGGTCGAGGACGGCGTCGTAGCCCGGCGCGTTTTGGCCTGAGGGGCTTCCTGCGCCGGGGTTGTGCGTTGTTGTTGTGCCTGTTTCAGCCATGCCGCCAACAGTTTAGAGGCGAGCGGGTGTGAAACAACGGGTTCGTGCAGATCGGGCCGGATGTGGTATGTTCTCTTCCCGAACGCGAAGCGACCGAAACGGAAAGGAACGCGGATGCTGCCCACAGGCCCCGGCGCGAGAGACTCCTGGCATGTTCTGAAGGTGATGGCGGAGTTTGTCCAGTCGATCGAGGTGCTGAGCCACTTGCCTCCGGGGGTGTCGGTGTTCGGCTCTGCGAGGACGCCGGAGGGGCGGGAGGACTACCGGCTGGCCAGGGCGTTCGGCGCGGAGATGGCGAGGCGGGGGCGGACGGTGATTACGGGCGGTGGGCCGGGGATCATGGAGGCGGCGAACCGCGGGGCGCACGAGAACGGGGGCGTGTCGGTGGGGCTGAACATCACCTTGCCGCACGAGCAGCTGCCCAACGCGTATCAGACGCACGAGCTTGAGTTCAACTACTTTTTCGTCCGGAAGGTGATGTTTCTGCGGTACTCGCAGGCGCTGGTGGCGTTTCCGGGCGGGTTTGGGACGATGGACGAGTTTTTCGAGGTGATGACGCTGATCCAGACGCTGAAGACCGATCCGTTTCCGGTGGTGCTTGTGGGCGTTGACTTCTGGTCGGGGCTTGTGGGTTGGATGCGTGAGACGATGCTGGAGCGGTATGCGTGCATTTCGCCGGGGGATCTGGAGCTATTCAGGCTGACCGATGATGTCCGCGAGGCGGTGGAGATCGTTGAGTGCTTCCTTGCGGGTGAGGCGTGCGCGCCGGATCTGCCGAGGCCGACCGGGCCTGCAGCGGAGGTGACCGCCGAGGGCACGCGCGTGGGCGTCAACCCGCGCTACCCGGTCGGGCAGGGCGAGCATCCTGAGCCGGGGATCTGACGCGAGGCACCGCGCGGGCCGTTACCCGGCGCGTCGGAGCTCTCCTGACCGATCGGCCTCCCGCCCGCTTACGGTCAGCGCGTTGCAGTGTTCGATGAACCGATCGATTCGGAACGGCATCCGCATACGCCTGTAGATCCGGCCCTCCATGAGCGACTGGTCGGGCATGATCTTTTCGACGGGCGAGAGGACGAGCATGGGCAGCCTTCGTCCGATGTCTTCGGCCTCGGCGGTGCGGACGAGGTTGGAGACGGCGGCACGCTGGCCGGCGTCGGGCAGGTGGACGACGAGCAGGTTCGCCTCGCGTGGGTCGCACACGCCGGAGCGGATCTGCTCGCACAGCAGTTGCACCGGATCGCCGAGGGGGTTTGGCGAGATCACGACCGGATCGAAGCGGCTGTTCATGCGTTCGCGGAGGTTGTCGGCCCGTGTTCGCCAGACATCGGCGTCTTCGCCCGCCAGCATCGCGAGCTTCAGCTCAGAGAGTTCGCTTGGCACCTGCTCGATGATGTGTGTCAGCACGCGGTCGGGCACCGTCAGCGCCTCGATGAACGACCTGGTCGGGTAGACCGAGCACGACCCGCTGTGGCCCAGCAGCATCGCGGAGGCGAGCCGGTCGGCCAGTGCCAGCGTCGCCGACTCGTTCATGCGCGAGGGGCTCTGTCGGCGGATCGTGCCCATCGAGGCGTGGTGCAGGACGATCGGCTCGGCCAGGTCGCGCGGCATCCCCCATGTGCGCAGCAGGCGCTCCATCACCTCGGCGTGGTCGTCCAGCAGCAGCCGCTTCTCGACCTCGTGCAGCGAGAGCCCGGAGCGTTCGGCGGTCACCATCGCCTCGGCGTACTTCTCGGGGAGCTGCTCGGCCAGGACCAGGCGCCCGACATCGTGGAGGAGCCCGAGGGTGAACGCGGTTTCGGCGTCGAACGCCTTGTTCTCGGCCGCGAGTTCCGCTGCGATCAGCCCGACCGCCATCGCGTGCTCCCAGAATCCCGGCAGGCTCATCCCCTCGGGGAGCGCCGCGTTGGCGAAGCTCTCCATCACGCCGATGTTCATGACGACCTGTCGGACCTGCTCCATGCCCAGGCGTGTCACCGCGCGTTGCACGCTGGAGACCGGCTCGCCGCGTGCGAAGACCGACGAGTTGGCCAGCTTCATGATTTTCAGCGCCACGGCGTGGTCGAGCTTGATCGTCCGCACCACTGCGTCGGTGGAGACGCGGGGGTTGCTCGTCAGCTTGAGGATCTGCGTGACCGTCGGCGACATGGCGCGCAGCTCCCCGCCCCTCTCGATCGCCTCGACCAGATCCGGGCGGGCCAGCACGGGCTTGAGCGCCCGCAGCGCCTCGGACGGGTCCGTTTCCGCCGGGAGTTGCTCGCCCGAAGGCTGCTTGCCGCCCTCGTCAGCCGCGAGCGTCTTCGCCTCGCCGACCACCCTTGGCGTCCCGACCCTGACCCATTTGGCGGCCTGCAGCTTTGCGTCCAGTTGGGAGAGCGAGAAGGCTTGCTTGAGCAGGTAGCCGCAGGCGCCGAGCTCTGCCGCGCGCAGCACGGTCTGCTTGTCTGCGCGTCGCGTGAGGATCACTGCGGGGATGTGCTCGAGTTGTTCCGACCGGCGCATGGCCTCCAGCAACTCGAGCCCGTCTGCGTCGGGCAGGTCTAGATCCAGCAGCACCACGCCCGGGGGGTGGTGCACCGCCCGGAGCATCGCGTCCTTGACGGTGGCGGCCATCTCCGGCCTGTACCCCTGCGAGCGCAGCCAGAACGCCAGCGGCTCGGCCAGCGAGGGGTCGGGCTCGACGAGGAGGATCTGCTTTTGTTTCATTTCTCCGGACACCGTGCTTTCTTCGACACGCAGAACGGCGCCGCGTGGCTCCGCTGCCCAAGCAGAACCATCGGCACAATCCGGTAGGCAATCGCAGCCATCGCGGCGCTGTTGGGTGTGCGGGGTCGAATCGGGGTTTTTCACCCAGGGGGCTGAAGCCGCCGGTACACCGATAAGAGTCGGAAACGCGCTGTGTTGCATCGCCGGATTTGGGTACATTGTTCTCCGCAGCGGGACGGGCCGTGCGGCCCTCCCATTCCGGTTCCTGTTGAGGAGCATGCAGATGGCCACACGCGTCGCAAAGAAGAAGACCAGGTCCGCGGCCAAGCCCGCCTCACCGAGGGCGGGCGCCAAACGGACCACCGCCGTCAAGGCCCCGAGGAAGACAGCCAAAAAGAGCGTCAAAGGGGGCGCCGCCAAGCCCGCACCCAGGAAGGCGACCAACGCCAAGGGCGCGGCACGCCCCGCCAAGAAGCCCGCCGCGAAGAAGCCTGCGAGGAAGGTCGACCCCACCGCCCCGCGCCCGGTCTCCTCGGGCAAGGGCCCGACGCCCTCCGAGGTCGGCGCGGGCGTCGTCGCGATGCTCAGGGCCGGCAAGCCCGAGAGCGAGATCTGGGCCAAGTGGTTCAGTCCCAAGCTGATCTCGATCGAGAACATGCCGACCGGAGGCATGGCCTGGCACGGGATCAAGGCCGTCAGGGCGAAGGGCGAGGCCTGGATGCAGGAGAACGCGGTGCACGGCGTCGAGGTCGAGGGCCCCTACGCCGGCGCCACGGGCTTTGCCGTCCGCTACACCATGAACATCGAGCACAAGCCCACCGGCAACACCCAGTCCATGACCGAGGTGGGCGTCTACACCGTCAAGAACGGGAAGGTCGTCCTCGAAGAGTTCATGTACGGGAGTTGAGCACGGGGGGTCCGCAAAGCGACAACGCCGCGCTCCTGCAGGGAGCGCGGCGTTGTTTTTCTGTGCCAGTCTGATCAGGCCGCGTCTGCGATGTCGTCGAAGTCGTCGTCCTGGTCGTCGAACCTTTCGGCCCAGCGCTCTGGCCGGACCTCCGAGGAGGCGTTGGGGGGCTCGCGCCAGTCTTCGGCCCTTGGGAGCTCGATCTCGCTCCGCATCGTTTTGCGGTACCCAAGGAGCCGCACGACCTCGAGCACATCGGTCCACGAGGGGTACTGCACCCCGTTGGCCTTCTTGAACTCATCGATCGCGACCACGAAGAGGTACTGCTCTTTGGTCAGGCGGCCTTCTTCGGCCGCCCTGGTGTAGTCGCTCAGGCGCCGCCCGGGGCCGCGGCGCCGTTCCAGTCCGTTGGGGGCCTGCCCGTTGGGGTTCTGTCGACGATCCGGTCCGCGGTGGGGGAGTTGTTGCTTGGCCATTGCTGGACGCTCCGGTCGACCCCCTGAGGTCCGGCCCACCGGAGGCGCGGCCTCGCCGGCCCGCTCGTGGGCCTCAGAGGTCTTCGTCCTCTTCATCGTCCATGTCGTCGTCGTCGTCGTCCTCGTCTTCATCGTCGAGCAGATCGTCGTCGTACTCGTCGTCGTACTCGTCGTCTTCGTCACCGCCGGAAAAGTCGTCGTCCTCGTACTCGTCGTCGTCATCGTCACGGGCCATGGCCGGGCCCGCGTAAAGCGGGGCTTGCAGCAGGGCGAGCCCCGCCCCGTTCTCGGGCTCGTCGGGCGACCACACGCTCCCGGCCTGCAAGGTGGTGTTCGACATCGCGTCCTCTACTTCTGTGAATCTCGGTCGTCGCTGGTACTTCGTCCGGCCCCCCGGCCGGACCCGCTCAAGATACGCTTCCCGGATCCCCCGGGGCGGATCGGCGGTACACTACTGCCCGCGCGGGCGTTGTCAATCCCGATCCGCGCTTTCCCGACGCAACACCCTCACGCCGGTCGCCGGCCCGGACCGACCCCGCCCCCTCCCGATGACCGACCATCACCCCAAGGAGAACCCGGCCCACGACGCCGACCGGGCCGCCGCCGGCTTCGATCCGCTCGCCGGCCTCCTGGCGTGGGTCCTCCCCGGACTCGGACACTTCGTCGCGGGACGCAAAGCGCGGGGCGTCGGCGTCTGCGTGGGTGTCCTCGGCCTCTTCCTCGGGGGCCTGCTCATCGGGGGCGTCACCGTCGTCGACAGCCGCTCGGACCGGACAGAGACCCGTCTTTCGTTCTACGGCATGGTGTTTGTCGGCCCGATCGCCATCGGCGTGGACCGGCTCCACCAGGCCGCGTTCAAGGGCGTCGACCCGATGCGTCCGTCCCACGCGCCCAAACGCCACGCCCTGCCCCACGAAACGATCGAGAACGGCGCGATCCGCTCGGCGGGCCCGGGCGAGGGACCGCCCGTCAGGCGCTCGGTCGGCAAGGTCAACGAGATCGGCGTGCTGTACTGCCTGATCGCTGGGATGCTGAACTTCATCGCCATCCTCGACGCTCTGCTTCCGCCCGGCAAGCCGTCATCTCAGGGCGGCAAGGGTCGGCCCAAGGACGCCCCCAGGCGCACGAGCGTGCTCGATACGGTGCAGACGGGCCGCGCGGGGATGGGGGGTGAGCTGTGAACCTGGCCCCGCTCCTGTGCCCGCTCTTCCCGGCCTACCTCCCCTTTGTCGACCCGCTGAATCTGCATCGGCAGTGGTACCTGCTGCTGCTCCCGTTGGCGCTGCTGACGGCGGTCGCGTACAAGGCCGTCCGCACGCGCGACATGCGGCGATACCCCGTCGAGGTGCTGGTGATGACCGCCCAGATTCTTCTGGGGATGATCGCCCTTGCCCTCGGTTTCCTGCTGTTTGTCGAGGTGCTGATCCCGCTCTTGGCGCCCACACCCCGCGTGTAGGCGGTCCCCGTGCCTACTCCTCGTCGAAGCCTCGCTCGATCAGCGCCTTGAGCTTCTGGCAGCACTCCTCGGCGTCGTCCCCATCGCAGATGATCTCTAGGCTGGTGCCCTTGGTGGCGGCGAGCATCATGACCTCCATGATGGACTTGCCGTTGACCGTCTGATCGGACTTGACGAAGGTGACATCGCACTTGTGCGCGTTGGCGAGGTCGACCAGCGCCATCGCCGGCCTGGCGTGCAGGCCGAGCCGGTTCACGATGGAGACCTGCACACTCGTGCGCATCGATAGCGTCCTGGCATCGGGCGGGATCCGCCCGCGGCGCCCGGTTCGGAGCCCCGGGCTGTTCAGCCCGCGAGCTGCTGGGTGTCGGCCTCGTCGAGCAGGGTGGTGACATCCTCGACGCTGCGTGCCTGGCGGAGGAAGCGCCTGAAGGTCTGCTTGCCGAGGTTGTGGAAAATGACTTCCATCGCCTGCAGGTGATCGTCGGGGCTGTCCTCGGGGCTGACCAAGAGGAACACCGAGTACACGGGCTGTCGGTCCAGCGCGTTGAACTCGATGCCCTGCTCGCTCAGCCCGATCGCTGCCGCGACCCGCGTCGCCTCTTTGTGGCGCACATGGGGCACGGCGACGCCCTTGCCAAAGCCCGTCGAGCCCTTGCCCTCGCGGTCGAGCACCCTCTGGATGAGGGTCTCCCTCGCGCCCTCTGGCACGGCCCCGGCCTTGACGAGGGCGTCGATCAACTCTGTGATGGCGTCATCGCGCTCTCCCGCCTTCAGCTGGGTGACGATGGCTTCGGTGACGACAATTTCGGTCAGCTTCATCCGCGCGATGCTCCGGCGGGGGCCGCGGGTCCCGTGTGGGTCAGCGGTTGCCCGTCTTCAGCTTCTCCTTGAAGTCGGTCAGTTGGCGGACCGCCTTTTCCTGGGCGCGGTCGATGGCCGCGTACAGGTCCCCGTCCTCGGCCCGGGCGATGAAGTTTGGGTGGTGTTCGACATCCACCGTCACCTCCACATCGAACTCTCGCCCGGATCGGTGGTCCGTCGACTCGATGGTCACCGTGATCTGCTGGATCTGGTCGAAAAAGCGCGTGAGCTTGTCGCACTTCTTCTCCGCGTACTCGCGGATCGGATCGGTGATCTCGATCTGCCGGCCAACAACATCGATTCGCATACGCACTCCCGGATTCCTGCCCGCTCCACGGCGGGGGGTTCAGCAGGCATCATAGCGGTCCCGGACCCTGTGCGACCCTTTCCACCGGCGTTCACCCGCCCCTCGCAGCGGCCTTCGGTGCCCTCCGACTCATCGCCTGTCACCCTCGGCGTCAGCCCCGCCCGAGGCCTCGCGGGAGGACTCATCGTCCGGCTTGGCGTCCGGGGCGGGAGTCTGTCCGGGCATGGTCTCGGGCATGGCGGCGGGGAGGATCTCGCCCAGCGGCTTTTTGGCCCCCGCGTTCCTTAGGGGCAGCCCCTTGCCGGGCGCATCGCCCATCTGGTTGAGCACCCCCGCGGTGATGATGAACCTGATCGCCTGGTCGATGGTGATCGGCAGGTCGATCGCGTCGTCCTTGGGCACATTGATGGTGAACCCCGTGAAGGGCGTGGGCGTCGAGGGGATGAAGACCGAGACCACCGGCCCTCCCGCCTGATCTGCGACGGTTTTGAGCGAGTCGCCGGTCAGCAGCCCGACCGTCCAGATGCCCTTGCGGGGGTACTGGACGAGGACCGCCTTGTTGAAGGCCATGGCCCGCTCGCCCATGATCAGATCGACCACCTGCTTGACATGCGGGTAGACCTGCTTGAAGCCGGGGATCTTCGCCAGCCAGCGTTCCAGCGCCGTGTAGATCTTGCGCCCCAGCAGGTTGCCCAGGAGCAGCCCGGCGAGGTAGATCAGGATGATCGCGACGAAGAGGCCCGTCGCCTCCAGGTACCAGTGGCTGTTCCACCAGTCGCCGAACTGCTCGCGCCGGAGCTCGCCCCGCCCCCTGTCGAACGCGGCGGCGTACCCCGACTCGCCCTCCCTTGGGATGTTGGCCCCGCGCTCACGCTGGTGGCGGAGGTAGTTGACGATCTGGGACTCTCTGACGACATACCAGTCTGGGACGCGGATGCGCCGCGTGCCGTCGGGCGCGGCCTCGCCCGCGCCTGCGACCTTGGGCACGACCTCGATGATGACGAGGCGGATGCCGGCGTTGATCGGCTCGCCGACATTCTGGTACACGAAGCGGAAGAGGGTCCAGAGGATCCAGAGTGTGAGGATCGAGGGGAGGAGGATCGCCAGCCCGCGACCGAAGAACTTCCGGAAGTCGCTCCAGAAGCCCCGTTTTCTCTCTGTCGTGGTGGTTGTCGTGCCTTCTGCCAACCCACGCCTCCCGGCTGACCCCGCCGCTTCGCGTCGAGTCTACTGGGCGTCGACAAAGCGGGCTGCGCGGCGTCGGCCGCCATCGTAAGCCCCGCTCGCCTCGGTCCGCGGTCGGGGGCTCGCAGAAATGGGCCTGGACAGATTCGAACTGTCGACCTCACCCTTATCAGGGGTGCGCTCTAACCAGCTGAGCTACAGGCCCGGATTGTCGCCCGGAGGCGGGTTGGCCAGCGCGGGCAGGGACACAATAAGCCGTCACGCCCCCGCTGTCATCCCCCCGGTGGCGGGATCGCGAGCAGAAATCCGCGCTCACGAACGATGCCGCGCGCCGACCCAGCACCGGTACAATCCCCCCGATGCATTGGGCACGACCGAACTGGGGCTTCTGGCGGGGACGCGGCGCCCGATACCGCAAAGTCCACTCCGAGTGGCTCACGATGGCCTCGAAGGGTCAGCTCCGCGCTCCTCGCATCCCCGTGCGCGAGGTCAGCCGCGGCGGGTTCTCGGGCTTTCTTTCAAGACCCGGGGGTCGTGTGCTTCTGGAGTGGTGGTGGGCTTCAACGCTCGACCAGGTCGAAGATCTCCCCCGCCGACGCCGATAGCCTCCTGGGGACCCCTCGCGGGCGAACTTGCGACCCCGCCCTTCCGAACAACCGCTGGAGCCCACCCCACCATGGCGGAACTGCAAACCTCGACCCTGCGCCCCGGCTGGCGGCTGAAGATCAGCCTCATCATCGTCGGGCTCTTCGGATTCAGCCTGTGGTGTCTGTACGATGCGGTTATCGCCTACCCCAATCGGGGGATGGAGTACGCCGAGTACATGGAGCGGGCCTACCTCGAGACCCGCGCTTCGGCGGTCGGCCGGACGCTCCGCGTCGACGATGTCGGCGTCACCGATCCCAGGGCCGAACTGGAACGCCTCCGCGATCGACGCGACACCGGCGTGACGCTGACGGAGACCGAGGCGGCCAGGAAGGAGTGGCTGCGGTCCCTGTCGGTGGTCGGGCGTCTGGATCCGGAGCTGACGAGCTACGCGGGTGTCGAGCCTCAGGAGAGGCTGAGCGAGTTGGAGGCCCGGTTCGGCACGAGCAACCCGCCCAAGCGTCTGAGCAGCTTCGACATCCCGGTGCAGTGGATCATGCTCGCGGTCGCGATGGTGCTGGCGCTCTATTGCGTCGCTCGGATCGTGATGGTCCGCAGCAAGGTGTACAAGTGGGATCCGCAGGAGCAGCGCCTGATCTTCCCCGACGGGCTGGAGCTGACGCCCGACGACCTTGCGGATGTCGACAAGCGGCTTTGGCGCAAGTTTTATGTGGATCTTGAGGTCCGCGACGATCACCCGCAGGCCGGCGGGAAATCGATCCGCGTCGATCTGTACCGGCGTGCGCACATCGAGGACTGGATCCTTGAAATGGAGCGCACGCGGTTCCCCGAGCGGTCCGAGGAGGAGGCCGAGGCTGCGGCCGACGGAGTCGCCGAAGCCCCCGACGACGCCGGGCGGAACCACGAAGAAGAGGAGTCCCGGGCCGGGGCCGACGCGCGCTGAGCCCCGGCGCTTCTGAACGACACCCCCCGGCGTCCGCCGGGGGGGCGGTATGCTGGGCGGAGAGCCGGACGGATCCGGCCCTCTCTTTCAGGCCTCCGGAGCGAGCGCAACGCCCATGATCAAAACGCAGGACCGGTCCATGGACGCAGGTCGGCAGAGCGTGGCTGAGGATGTGAAGCACTTCGTGATCGACACGAATGTGTTGCTGCACAACCCCGACGCCGTCTTCGTGTTTGAAGAAAACCATGTCGTGATTCCGTTCCAGGTCATCGAGGAACTGGACACGATGAAGCGTCGTGAGGACGACATCGGGCGCAACGCCCGCCAGGCGATCCGTCACCTCGACGCGTTGCGCCAGCTCGGGGTGCTGACCAGCGGTGTGAACTGGGGCGAGCTGGGCCCGCGCCCCGGCGCGGCGTTCAGCACCGGGCCCGACGGGCAGACCGGGACGGTCCGGATCGATCTGGGCGACCACGAACGCCCCGGGGCGATCTCGACGGACACGCCCGACAACCGGATCATCGCCGTCGCCCACAGCCTGCACGCGGAGGGCAAGCGTGCGGTGTTTGTCTCCAAGGACCTTTCTGCGAGGATCAAGAGCGACTCGCTGGGCGTCCGCACCGAGGACTTCGAGAACCAGAAGGTCGACGCCGACCGCCTCTACAACGGGTATGTCACCCTCACGGCCGACCACGAGTTGGTGACGGAGATGTACGAGGAGAAGATGCTCCCGATCGCCCGCCTGTCGCAGCCGGGCGTGATCGACGAGCAGGGGAACCCTTTTTCCGGGCGCCTCACGCCCAACCAGTTCGTGATCTTCAAGGACACCGGCGGGCTGGGCCGGCGTCTGGCCGACACCGACCACATCGTGCCGGTCGCCAAGCACCGCTCTGCGCGGCATGTCTCGGGCATCGCGCCGCGGAACACGCAGCAAACGATGGCGCTGGACCTTTTGCTCGATGATTCGATCCAGCTCGTGACGCTGTTGGGTTCGGCGGGGACGGGCAAGACGCTGCTGGCGATCGCCGCGGGCATGGCGAAGGTCTTTGGCGAGGAGCGTTACGACAAGCTGCTGGTGGCCAGGCCGATCATGCCGCTGGGCCGGGATATCGGGTATCTGCCCGGCGACAAGGACGAGAAGCTGACGGCTTGGATGCAGCCGATTTTCGACAATCTGGGCTACCTGCTCTCGACGCGCGGGGCGGGTTCGCAGACGGCCGAGAGCCACTCGACCGAGCAGCGGATCGACAAGCTGATCGCCGACGGGCGCCTGGTGCTCGAACCGTTGACTTACATCCGCGGGCGTTCGATCCCGCACCAGTTCATGATCGTGGATGAGGCGCAGAACCTGACGCCGCACGAGGTGAAGACGATCATCAGCCGCGTCGGCGAGGGGACGAAGCTGATCCTGACCGGGGACATCGGGCAGATCGACAACCCGTACCTTGACGGCTCGTCGAACGGGCTTTCCTATGCGATCGAGAAGCTCCGGGGCGTGGGCTTGGTTGGCCATGTGACGCTGCAGAAGAGCGAGCGTTCGGAGCTTGCGAGCATCGCGATTGAGAAGCTGTAGGAGGGGTGTGGGGCGTTGGGCGTGGGGCGTAGGTGAGCGCCCGCTATGTGCCGTAGAGGCGGAAGACTCGGACGCCGCGTTGGCGGTGGGGGTCTGATGCTGCCCAGATTTTGTCTTCGTGCGCGTCGCTGGCGATGAGGGCGAAGGCTCCTGGTGCGAGGTGTTCGGGTCTGCGGACGGTCAGCCCCCGGCGCTCGCCCGTTGCGTGGTCGTCGACGAGGCCGGTGACCGGCAGGCCGAGTTCGTCCGCGTGGTCGAGGATCCATTCGGCGTGGGCGCCCGCGCCCCAGAGCGAGACGGTTTCGGCTCCGGCGGCGCGGAGCTCTGCGCCGACCTCGCGCAGGCGGCTATTTCGGCAGACCTCGATCGCCTTGGCCGAGATCGGCGGGACGCGGTCTCTCGCCCACATCGCCGCGAGCATCGTGCCGAGCGTCGGGCCTTTCTCGGCGATCAGTCTTTGGATCGGTTCGGTGCTCGCGGGGTCGTCGGTGCGTTCGAGCACGCCGGCGGCGGCTTGGATCAGTTGTTCCAGAAGGGGGCCGTTGTCGCCCGGGGGCAGTGCGGCCCAGGCGCGGGCGAGGATCTTTGCCGCGGCGAGCGCCTGCTGGTGCGAGGTCGCCAGCTGCGGGCCCGGCTCGCGGAGGAAGTGGGTGTAGAGGATGTCGGGCACGGCGCCGACGCGGCCCGTTTGTGCGAGCCTCAGCCAGAGGTCGAGGTCCTGGGCCTTGTCGTGGGATTCGTCGTACCCGCCGGCGTCGAGGACGGCCTTTCGTCGGAGGAGCATCGAGCCGTGCGCGAGGCAGTTGCCCTCCAGCAGCTTTGCGTGCAGCAAGTTGGGTTCGGTGGGGGGGCGGACGACGGCGACGGTCTCGCCCTCGGGGCCGACGACGCGCCAGGCGCAGCCGAGGGCGGCGATGCCGGGCCGCTCGCGCATCTGCCGCAACTGGGTGTCGAGGCGGTGGGGTTCGCAGATGTCGTCGTCGTCCATGCGTGCGACGAACTCGGCGTCTGTCGAGCGGAGCGCGAGGTTGAGCGCGCCCGAGAGCCCCGGCTCTTTGCGGAAGAGCACCCTGATCCGGGCGTTGTCTGCGCCGAGCCGTGCAGCGGCCCGCGCGGCTTCGGGGTCCGGCCCGTTGACGACGATCAGCAGCTCGGTCTCGACGCCATGTTGGTCGAGGGCGCATGCGACGGCGCGTTCGAGGCCGGGGTGGGCGCGGGAGATGGCCATGGCGACGGGGATCATGGATCCCGAGCATCGGCCCTCGGCGCAGGGGCCCGAAAATATTGGCCCGGCCCGTCGATCCGGCCGATCCTCGCTGCGATGACTCGCCTCTGGAACAACGACTGGGTCAGCCTCGGGGCTGGGGGTGCGTCGTGAGCGACCGGACCGCCGACGCGCTGGTGCTGGTGTTCACGCAGGGAGTCTCGCTGAAGCAGTGGGACCGGACGGGGCTGCTGGGTCGAGAGAGCCTGCTGTACGAGCCTCTGGCGTCCGGCTTCGGCACTGTCGTGTTTGTGACCGACGGGGATCATTCTGACATCGCGATCGCGGAGAAGCTTCCTTTCCGAGCCCTTGTGGTCTGCAACGAGGCGAGGCTGCCCGAGCACGAGCACCACGCCGCATTGCCCGGGCGTGTGGCGGGCCTGCTGCGCGGGTCGAAGTCGGCGATCGTCAAAACGAACCAGATGGTTGGGGGGGAGCGGGCGGTGGCGATCGCCGTGGCGTTGCGCGGCGCGGGCGTTCGCACGGGGCTGATCGCGCGAGGCGGGTACCTGCATTCGAGGTTCGTCGCCTCGCAGTTCGGGCCAGAGTCCGTCGAAGCGATCGAGGCGGGGGCGTCGGAGGGGGAGCTCTGCCGCGCGGCGGACGCGGTGGTCGCCAGCACCGAGACGATGATCGACGACCTTCGTTGGCGTTACGGTCTCTCGGTGGAGCGGACGGTCGTGCAGCCGAACTTTGTCGCCGACGCCGACCCGGGCTACGCCGAGGCGGAGCGTGAGCCGGGCGAGATCCTGTATGCGGGGCAACTCGTCAGAAGGAAGCGCGTTGACATTTTGATCGACGCGATGGCGTATCTGCCTGATGTGACGCGCAAGGGCGCGTTCCTGACGGTGATCGGCGACGGCGAGGAACGGGAGAACCTGCAAGAGCAGGCGAAGCGCCTCGGCGTCGATGTGCGTTTCGAGGGGCGGATCCCGCACACCGAGCTGATCGAACGGCTCAAAGCCTGCGCGATCTACGCGCAGGCTTCGGAGCTGGAGGGGCACCCCAAGACGGTGCTGGAGGCGATGGGCGCGGGGTGCGCGGTGGTCGTGGCCGACACGCCGGGCCAGCGGGAGGTGGTCGAGCACGGGGTGAACGGTCTGCGGATCGCGCCCGACCCGCTCGTGTTCGCGCGGACATTCGATGTGCTGCTGAACGACCGCGAGCTGTGCATCGGGCTCGGGATGTCAGCAGCAAACTGCGTCTCGGCCCGTTTCGGGCTCGCCCAGACGATCGAGCTTGAGCGGCGGATCCACAAGATGGCGCTGGTGCGAGCCGGCGAGGCTGCGCAAACGCCGCCCGGCGCGGTGCGCTGGGGGGCGGACCTGCTCAAGGCGGGCGCCGAGCAGCAGGTCGAGGCGTGGTCGCGGAGCCTTTCGGGCTTTGCCAGAAGACTCTCGCCGAAGGACCGCGCTCGCTTCCTGCTCGGGCTGGACGACCCGCTCTACAAGCTGCAGGGCCTCGCGGCGGTCGAGGCCGACGGCGGCCTGCACCCCAAACACCGATTGATGCGCTACCACGACTTTTTCACGCAACGCGTCGAGCCAGGCCAGCGTGTGCTCGACCTCGGCTGCGGCGTCGGCGCGCTCGGCGCTTCGATCGCTATGGCCTGCGATGCGACCGTGGTCGGGATGGACCTCTCAGACACTTCCCTTGAGAAGGCCCGCGCCCGCGCGGCGTCTGACAACATCGCCGACCGCATGACGCTCGTGCACGGCGACATCACCAAAGACCGGGCCGAGGGCTCGTTCGATGTGATCGTGCTCTCCAATGTGCTCGAACACCTCGCCGACCGGCCGGGGCTTTTGGCGAAGTACGCGGCGTGGTACAGCCCGAAGAAGTTTTTGATCCGCGTGCCGGCGTTCGATCGTGAGTGGCGTGTGCCGTGGAAGCGTGAGCTGGGGGTCGAATGGCGGCTTGACCCGACGCACGAGACGGAGCACACGCGGGAGCAGCTGGAAGCGGAGCTCGGGTCGGCGGGGCTGCGGATCACCGAGTTTGTGTGCAACTGGGGCGAGTACTGGCTGGTGGCGGTTCCCGAGGCCGTTGAGCAGCGCAGGGCGGGGTAGATCTGGTTCGGAGCGGAGCAACCCTCGATGCAGCGTGAGTTATGGCGAGACCGTCGAGTTCTGGTGACCGGCGGGGCCGGGATGATCGGCTCTGGGCTTGTGCGTGCGCTGCTCGGGCTCGGGTGTGAAGTGACTGTCGCGGACAACCTTCGCAGGGGGAGGGTTGAGCATCTGCCTGAGGACCACGCCGGGCGGTTGCGATTTTTGCAGATCGATCTGTCTGAGCCCGGGGCCGCGGTGAATGTGGTCGAGGGGTGCGACACGGTGTACCACCTCGCCGACATCGTCGCGGGGATCGGGTATGTCTTCGGGAACGAGTTCCCGATCTTCTCGCACAACATCGCGCTGGACCGGGCGGTGCTGGACGCGTGCGTCCGCCTGCGCACGCCCAATTACATCTACGCGGGCAGCGCCTGCTCGTACCCGGCCGAGCTGCAGATGCGGGCCGATCCGCCGCCCTTGAAAGAGGAGCAGGCGTACCCGGCGAGCCCGGAGTCGGGCTACGGCTGGAGTAAGCTGATGGGCGAGTACATGGCGGAGCTGGCGCAGAAGGAGGGCCTGCTGCGCGTCGGGATCGCCCGCTTCCACAATGTCTTCGGCCCGCGGTGCGACACCGACCCCAAGACCTCGCAGGTCATCCCCTCGCTGATCCGGAAAGTCATCGAGAACAGCTCGGGGAAGCTGGCCGTCTGGGGCTCGGGGCGGCAGCGGCGTGCGTTCCTGTATGTCGATGACGCGGTCGAGACGCTGGTGCGCATCCGCGAGCGGGCGATGGGCGCCGGCCCCGTGCAGATGGGTCTGCCCGAGAGCACGGGCATCGGCGAACTGGCGCGCGAGATCGTGGAGATCTCGGGGCGCGGCATCGAGATCGAGTTCGATACTTCGAGGCCCGAAGGCGACTTCGACCGCAGGCCCGACCTTACAAAGGCGGGTCGCGTGCTGGGCTTTACGCCCCGCGTGTCGCTCCGCGAGGGGCTCGCGCGGACCTATCGGTGGATGAACGAACGCCGGTCGCCCGTGTCGGCGGAAGAGGCCGTCGCGTGACGCTGCTGTACCTCTCACCGAACATGTCGCGGTATGACTGGGCGTCGTACCAGCAGGATGTGATGGATGCGCTGGCTCGGCGTGCTCCCGTGCGTTTCTACGGCCCCGGCTTCGAGGGCTACAGCCCCGACCGAACACTGTCGCAGTTGATCGGCGCGATGCCGGAGCGTCCGAGCCATGTGATCGTGGGGCACGCGTGGCTGAGCGATAACCCGGCCGCCCCGCTCGATGCGCACCCGCGCTTCGGGCTGGAGGACTCGCCTTCGCCGGTGTTCATGATCCTCAACAAGGAGTACCGGCGTCTGGATGAAAAGCTGGCGTGGGCGCGCCGGGTGGGCGCGCGAGCGGTCTTTTCGCACCACCACGACGCGCCGCTGTGGTCTGAGGAGGCGGGTGCGCCTTGCGTGTTCTGGCCCTTCGCCGCCGATTGTGAGCGGTTCTTCCCGCACGATGGCGTGCGTCTGCACGACCTGTTTTTCAGCGGGATCCTGCAGAACGCGCCTGTCGGCCAGTCCGATCTGCGGGTGCGGATCATGCGGGCCTTGTTTCATTGTCGGGGGGACTTGCCGCTGGAGAAACGGGACGAGGTTGCGCACCTCCGGATCTTCTTCAACGCGGCGCCCCGGGACCCAGCGGAGCGTGAGAAGGCCGAACGCGATGGCCTGTACCGGAGGCTGAGCGACGAGGCGTACGCCTCGGAGATGCGCCGGTCGCGCGTGGTGGTCAACACGCGATCGCCCGCCGGGCTTGTCAGCCCGCGCACCTTTGAGGCGATGCTCTCGGGCGCGCTCGTGCTTGCCGAGCACAACCCCGCTCACAGGCTGATCCTCGGCGAGCACACGCCCGCCGAGTTCGAAGACGAGCGAGAGTGCGTCGAGAAGGCCCTTGCGTTGCTGGGCGACCCGGACGCAGCGCGCCGGGCCGAGCGGGCGAGGCTGCACGCGATCGAGCACCACACATGGGCCTCGCGCATCGAGACCCTGCTCGGCTGTCTTGAAAAGGAGGCCGGGCCGGTCCCCCGGCTTGTTGAAGCCGCATGAACGCACAAACCCAGGACGCCCCCCTCCTCATCGCCCTCCCCCAGGGCCTGAATGTCAGCGGCGTCACGCTCTGGGCCCTGCGGCTCGTCCGGGCGGCGGCCGGGCGGGGCAGGCCCGCGGGGCTGATCCTCCATCCTGAGCCGGAGGGGCAGAAGCCGATCGCGCGGCGCTTGCCGCGGGGCGTGAAGGTGTTTGATCTGCGCGATCTGCCGCCGATCCAGCGGTGCGGGGGGGATCTCTCGGCGTACATCCCGCGCTACATGCACGCCCTGGAGACCATGGCCCGGCGCGGGACGGTGGTGATGAGCCCCAACCTGCACGGGGACTGCTACGGCGTTTGCGCGGCCCTCGCGATGGCCCGCCCCGACCTCGTCCGCTTCGTCGGCTGGCAGCACTCCGACATCGCCTACGACACGCGGATGCTCGCGCACTACGCGCCGATGCTCCACCGCTTTGTCGGCGTCAGCGATGTCATCGAACGCTCGCTGAAGAACCAGCTCGGGCCGAGGGCGGCGGATGTCGTGAACATCCCCTACGGCGTCGAGACGCCGGGCGAGCCGCACACGCGCACGCCGCTGCAGGGCCGACCGGTGCGCCTGCTGTACACCGGGCGCATCGAGCACGAGCAGAAGCGGGTGCGTGCGCTGATCGCGATGAGCGACACGCTCGCGATCGGCGGCATCGACCACCGCCTGACGCTGCTCGGCGACGGCCCGGCGGCTCAAGAGATCGACAAGGCGATCGAGCATCGGCCCGAGATCCGGCGTGTGCAACCTGGCGGGCAGGGGACGGTGCGGCGGTATCTCGCCTCGCACGACGCGTTCGTGCTCGCCAGCCGCTACGAAGGGCTGAGCGTTTCGATGCTCGAGGCGATGGCGCACGGGTGCGTGCCGATCGTCACGGGCGTGCGATCGGGCGCCGCCCAGGCGATCAGCGACGGCGACAACGGCCTGCTGGCAGTTGCTGATGCGGACGACGACGACCGGACGGTCGGGCGCGCGATGGCCGAAGAGGTCCGGCGGCTGCTCGACGCCTGCCCGGCGAGGCTCAGCGAACGCGCGTGGCTGAGCGCCCGCGAGCGGTTCTCGATCGAGCTGCACGCCGAACGGGCCTGCAAGCTGTTTGACCGGATCGCGTCCGAGCCGGCGCGCCCGTGGCCCGCGTCACGCCCCTGCGCCTTCTCGGCCGGGGCCGGGCAAACTCAGGCCAGCGGGAGCGTGCCCGAGGACGGCCCGAAACGCTTCGGCGAATTGCTCTCGACGCTCCGCGGCGAGTCGATCGTGCTCCACGGCGCCGGGCGCCACACCATCGAACTCGCAAGCGTGCTCGCCGACGCGCCTGTCGACATCGTCGCGATCGCCGACGACGATCCGAACCGGCACGGGCAGACACTCTTCGGCTGGCCGATCATCCCGCCTTCGAAAGTGAAAGAGACCGGCGTTTCGAGTGTGGTCATCAGCTCGTGGATGCACCAGGACGCGATCTACGAACGCTGCGCGCCGATCTACGCCCACGCGGGCGTGCGGGTGCACCGGGTGTACCCGGTGAAGAACGCGGTGCACGCGGCGTAGGTGTGTCGTGTTGTGGGGTGGAGCGATGGGTTGTTCGACCCGGTGAGGTGGATCGCTTCGGGTCCGTCCCGAAGGGACGGTGGGTTGTAGCCGCGGGTGGAGCAGGCCGCGACGCTACGCGTCGAGGGGTGCGCAACCCGTGGAAAGAAGCGCACAAACATACCTCGCCCTGAAGGGGCGAAGGAAGGCGTCGTGTTGATCGCTCGCTTCCTCCGCTCCTTCAGAGCGGGGGATAGTGAATGACGCTATCCACGGGTTCCAGCGTGCTGCGCACGCTTCCACCCGTGGCTACAACCCGGCGCCCCTTCGGGGCTTTCGGAGCGAGCCGGTTGCGTGATGGACAGTTCCCGCGGTGATGTGCTTGGGTGCGACAGCGCAAACTCACGCGGCATTTCTGCCGCGGATGACTTCCGTGGCGATGTCCCACGGGCGCTGCATCCTGGCTTTGGAGATCCGTGCCGCGGGGTGATACGCGGCGATCATACGGATGTTTCCTGCTTGAACCACGCCCACGGCGTCCCTCGTCTTCGCCCAGGCTGAGCGAACCTTCAGCACGCCGCTTGCGCACATCCACGCCTCGTCGCCCATGCAGACGATCGCTTCGAGATTGGGCATGTGCCCGATCGTGAACGCGAGGGCGCGTTCGCCGAACCGCATCGCTTCGGCCCTGTTGGGGAGCGTGCCGCTCATCTTGTCGTCGTCGCGGCATAGCGACGCGAGCGCCGAGCCGTAGAGCAGCCCGCATGTGTCGGGAGCTGCGCCCGTCCGCAACGGCTCGACGAACTTGCAGAGCCGCCGGTTGGTCACCAGTGTCGGCTCGTGCCGGTACGGGCGCGGATCGCCCGCTTCGAGGCGCTCGCGGATCAGGCGGCTGCACGCGAAGTCTTTGGCGAGCAGCAGCACCCGACCGTTCCAGTCGCCGAAAAGATCCTCGGTGCCGAAGAGACGGGTCTCACCGGGGCAGAGCTCGTAGACATTGGTGTAGCCGTTGAGGCGGAAGCTCGTGATGCTGTCTGGGAGGGGCGGCGTCATCGCCCTGTGATCGGCCCGAAACGCGACAGCATCCAGAGCGAGCACCGCCCTGTTGCGGCTACTTCAGCCCCGTCAGGCGTCGGATGATCTCGCCGGTGGTCAGGTCGCGGACGAAGCGGTCGGCGCCGTCGAGGAGTTCTTCGAAGTCTTTGACTTCGGGCGCGGCGATGAGGTCGGGCTCGGCTTCGCTGCGTTCGAGGCCGAGCGCGCCCGAGCCGGTCACCGTGACCACCCAGCGGCCCTCGCTCAGCGAGCGGTAGACCGCCCGCCCGACGCGCACGCCGGCGGTGTCGAAGTCGATCTCGGCGAGGGCGGGGTCGATCAGGATGCCGTCGCGGGCGGGCGTGTTCTCGTCGAAGACGCGCCGGATCCAGAGGCGTCCGTCGATGACGACATAGTCGATGTAGACGGCGGCCGCGGGGTCGAAGAAGGGGACCGGAACATCCTTGATGACGCCCGCCGCGGTGCGCACGCGGACCGAGAGCGTTTGTCCGTCAACGAGCAGCTCGGTCACGGCGGTGCGGCGGACGGCTTCGTTGTACGAAGCGGCGAGGTCCGAGTAGGCGCCGCCGAGTTCGATGAGTTGATCGCGGTAATGGTCGCGTTCGGCGTCGCGGCGCGCGGTGGAGAGCGCGAGCAGGACGAGCCCTGCGCCCGCTGCGCCGAGGGCGATGAGGATCATGGGCTTGTAGATGGCGGCGCGGCGCATGGTTTTCGGACCTCTCGTGCTTCGGTCTGTTTGCACTCGATCTTATCGGCAGAGTTTATCGGTCTGCTCAATACCTTCTCTGATCTGGTTCTGTGCTGCATGTTTTGAGGGGAAAGCGCGTCTGTTCGGGTCCGCGGCGCGGGTGTGACGCGGGAGTGCAAGTTCTGGAGAGACAAGGGGTTGCGTTCAAACGCTGATGCGGTAGACTAGGCTCCGAGAGACTCGTGGCTTGAGGACGGGTTGTACCCGCTCGGGGGAAGTCACCCAGTGTGACAGGGGTTCGGCTTTGTACGCGGTCGGGCGGTCCCGGCCAAAGGAGAAGAAGAGAGATGAACAAGATAGTTGCAGCAGTTGCGACCACCGCGATCCTGAGTTCGGCCGGCATGGCCAATGTTCTCTGGGATAACGGCCCGCTGGTGAACCGTCCGGGTGAGGGCTTCGGCGGCGCGGACGCCAGCCGTCTGCAGACCACGCTCGGCATGAACACGCTGGGCGGCAATGTGAATCGCGGCTCGTTCCACCGCGCCGACAGCTTCGAGGTCGGCCCCGAGGGCTGGATCCTCGACCAGGTCGTGACCTTCGCCTACCAGACCGGCTCCGGCCCGCCCTCGACGCTGACGGGCATCTCGATGCAGATCTGGGACGCCAGCCCCGCCGCCGGCGGCAATGTGATTTGGGGCGACATGACGACCGAGCGGTTTGTCTCCACCGAGTTCAGCGGCGTCTATCGCGACAGCGAGAGCAGCCCCGGCTTGAGCAGCCGCCCGCTGATGGAGATCGTCGGTTCCTTCGACGGGCTCGTGCTGCCCGGCGGGACCTACTGGCTCGAGATCGGTATCGCTGGCTCGGCCGCCAGCGGCCCTTGGATGCCCGCCGTCACCATCGACGGGCAGGTCACCACCGGCAACGCCCTCCAGTTCACCGCGAGCACCGGCGTGTGGTCCGATTGGCTCGACTCCGGCACTGAGACCCCTCAGGGCATGCCCTTCTCGCTGGTCGGCGAGGTCGTCCCCGCCCCCGGCGCCGCGGCGACCTTCGCGCTCGCCGGCCTGATCGGCCTGCGTCGGCGTCGCTGATCGCTCCTGCAAGAGTGATCCTGCTTCACTTCTGACCCGGGGCGGGCCAAACGGTCCGCCTCGGTCTTTTTTTGCCCGCGTTCGACCGCGGCGGCCTCCGCCGGCGTTGCTTTGGGCGTCGGCGGGCCGATGATCTGCCCATGGCCGCAGACGCCGGCACAGCCCGCTCACGCTTCAACACAGATGGCGCGATCGCCCAGCAGGCGTTCGACCACCAGCGGACCGACCGGCCGGGCATGCCCGTCCACCTCGGCGTGGCGCTGCTCGCGTGCGTCTGCGCGAGCGGACCGATCTCCGTCCTCGAGTTCGTCTTTGCGTTCGCGTTGCTTGCGCCCTTGTCGCGGATCGTCATGACCTGGCGGCTCTGGCTATCGATGTTCCGCCAGCCGGTCTTCCTGGCCGCCCTGGCGTGGACGGGGTGGACGGCGCTGAGCGTGCTCTGGTCGCCCGACCGCGACGCGGGGTGGCGCGAGCTCGGGGCGCTGCGATGGGCGGGGTGGTTTTTCATCCTCTGGCCGATGATGGAGCGGCGGCCGGCGCTGGTGATCGCGTGGGCCGCGGGGTTTGTGATCGGGCACCTCTCGCAGGCGGGGCACGGGGTTGCGCTGATGATGGGCGAGGAGAACGCCCCGGGGTGGCTGCTCTTCGATCGCGCGCACGATCGCGTGACGGGGTGGTTCGGCCCGGTCAGCGGGGGGACGGCGATGTGCGCCGTGCTGGGCCTGCACCTGCATCAGGCCGCGACACGAGAAGGACGCGTGCGCACGATCGCGTGCGTGCTGAGCGCCGTGACGCTTGCGGGGATCGTCGCAACGGGGACGCGCGGCGCGTGGATCGCCGCGGCGGCGCTGCTGCTGATCGCCTGCCTGCTGGCGCTGCGCACGGCGCTTGCTCGGCAGCAGCGCCGGGGCGCGCTGGTGCTGGTCGGTGCGATGGTTGCGGCCGTGCTGGCGGGCGGGCTGCTCGCCGGCCCGCGTGCCGCTTCGCGCATCGCAGACGCGAGAGAAGAACTGCGAAGCGCCGCCGAGGGCGATCTGCACACCAACATCGGCGCACGCATCGTGATGGCCCGGGAAGCGATCCGCATGGGCGCAGGCCGTCCGCTCGTCGGCGTCGGCGTCGGGGGCTACCGCGCTGTCGCGACCGAGAGTCTTCAAGAGCGGGGCGCACGCGACCCGGAACGGCTCATCCACGCGCACGCGCACTCGACGCCCCTGCATGTCTTCGCCACGACCGGGCTCGTCGGGCTTGCACTCTGGACGCTGCTGATCGTCTGCGCGTTCCGCGCGCTGGCCGTACGCCTCCCGGGCGAAACGAACACCTACGACGCCGGGCTCTGGCTCGCCTTTGCGGGGCTGCTCTTTGCGGGGTTGTTCGAGACGCTGCACTTCGGCTCGCGTATCGGGGCGCACTTCTGGCTGCTGCTCGCCTTCGCCACCGCCTGGCGACCGGCGCCCAACCCGCTGCGGGGCGGCAGGCCCGGTATCCGCATCCGCAAGGCCGGCCGGAGCGAGCCATGAACATCGCCATCGCCTGCGAGTATGTCAGAGACCTGCCCTGGTCGCATTCGAGGTGGGCGCCCGCGATCGCGATCGCCCTCGCCCAGCGCGGGCACACGATCAGCGTCTACGCCGACGGCGTCGAAACCCCCGCGGACTTCGACCATCCGCGCATCGGACTGACCATCCGCAACCCGCGATGGACGATCAAAAAACGCCGCCCCTTGCGCTTTCAGCGGTGGGCGATCCGGCGGCTGCGCGGCGCGGAACGGTCGCTCTCGTTAACGCATCTGGCGCCGGCGGATCTGTGGCTGCCCCTGGGGCCGGGTTCGCGCGAGCAGTTCCGGGCGCTCGTGGGTGAGCGGTCGTTTGTGGTGCGCGCGTTCGAGTCGCTGCAGCACCGGTGGCTGCCGGCGGCGCTCGTTGCAGAGCGTCGGGCGCTGCGGCTGTCGGCCTCGCGCGGGCTCGACCCCGCCGCACTCTCGCACGCGCCGAGCCGGCCCCCAGAGAACGGCGAGCTGCGCGACACCGACTGGCGGGCGCTGCTGGGTGTCGAGGCTCAGACGCCGCTGCTTGCGATGTCGGTCGCCGACGGCGTGAACGGGCGGCTGCGGGCGGTCGCGTCGGCCGTCGCGCGTGCGCGTCGATCGCCGGTGCTCGCGCTGCTCGGCACGGAGTGGTGGACGGTGGCCGGAGCCGTCGGATCGCTGCCGAGAGACCGCGTCCGTTTCGTCGGCATGGTGTCGGACCCGCGATCGCTGTTCCGGGCGTGCGACGGCGTCTTGATCTGCGGCCCCGCCGGCCCGGGCTCGACCGGCCGATTGCTGATGGAGGCGCTGGAGGCTGGCGCGCCCGTCGTCGCCTCGGCCGACGCGGCGGGCCAACGCCCGGGCGTCTTGACCGTCGCCGACCCCGAGAGCCAAGCCGCGTGGCTCGGCGCGATCGACCTGGCGACCGGCACAGAGCACAAAGACCCGTCCCAGCCCCCGCGCACGCTGGACGATTTCGTGAGCGATATCGAGCGGCGGCTTTCCGCGAAATCGCGCGAACATCCGTGAGGCTGATGGTTCGCGACCGAATCTTCGCGGCTGGCCTCAGGCTTTGTACCCGAAGAGATTCGATGGGATGTCCGGCAATCCGCGAGCTTCCATCACCGATCCGGCCATCTTGCGGCACCGCTTGTCGTCGGTGTAGAACACGCTCGCGCCGGCGGCCTTCGCGGAGGCGACGATCATCGCGTCGGCCTTGAGCAGGTCGCGCCCGCCGACGGTCTTGCTCGCCTTGCCCTTCTTGAACTGACCGAAGATCTGCGCAGCGAGCACCGTGCACCGGATATCGAACGGCACAACGCGGAAGCTCTCGCCCAACAGCGCGGCCACACGATCCCGCTCGTCCTGCCTGACGGGCACGAGGTACTCGGCCACGACAATCGCGGGCACGATGACCTGCGCCTTCTCTTCTTCGAGCTTCTGGAAAAGAAACTTCGCCCGCTTCTGCTGCTCGTCGGGACCGTCCTTGCGGATACCCCAGATCAGCGTCATCGTGTCGATGGCGATGGCTTCCGTTTTGGCCACCGGATTACCCACGGAGTCCGGCGAGGTAGTCGGCGGGGTCCTTGATGCTGTCCCAAGCACGCCCGCCTGCCTTGTGGATTTTGTCCAGGGCTGAGATCAGCGATCCCTCCCGCGGAGGCGAGATCGACTGAATCTCCATCGTCTGCAGCACCCAGTTGCGGCGCAGCCATGTGGCCTTGCCCGAGAGCGAGACGAATTCATAGAGATATCGACCGAGCTCGCGTGCGAGGTCCTGGCTAGCGATCGAGCAGAAGACCATCCGCTGCTGCTCGGAAACGCGGATGCCGCACCGCTCCTTCGTCGCGCCGCCGACACGCTCGATCCTCGCGTAGACGGTGGACTCTCCCGTTACGAAGGCGGCTTCGGAAATCCTCTGGTATGTCTCGGGGCCGATCGTCGCGATCACATCGCCGAGCGAGCCGCCGCTCTCGGGCAGGCGGAACTCGATCTCGCAACCCAAGGCGCCGGCGACTTTGCTGAGCGCTTCAACGGGCCTGAGCATCTCGGGCGTCCACTTGTCGCCCTCCGGATCGTTGATCGCCTCGCCGGTGTCGCGCAGTGCACGAAGCGTTCGATCGCGATCTCTCGCCCCGACGGGATAGGCCGCCGACTTGGAGACCACATCCAACAAGTAGAGTTGTCCTGCGCCGGCGCGGTTGCCCGATGGACGCGTTTCGGCCTCCTCGGCTTCTTCATCGTCGTTTGCCGCCGGCTCTATCAACGCCTGGACCGCCTGCAGCGTGCTGGTGAGCGTGCGCAGCGGGACCGCCCAAGGCCGCAGATCGGGGCCGACCAGTCGGATCACCAAATCGGGCTGTGGCCGCTTCGTGCTCACCCAAACACCTCCCACTCAGTCTACATTGTTCGACGCCATCGACGCAAGGGTTCGGGACGAGTCACGCAGAAATGACTGATCGGACTTTCGGCCCGATCCGTGGAATCTTCAAGTCAGAATCGCTTGTTCTCGCCTCTCTCCTCGCCTCACCCCAGATCCATCAGCACCTTGATCCCCTCGCCCGAGATCATCGTCGCGAACGCCTCTTCGAACTTCTCCAGCGGGAACTCGTGGGTGATGATTTCGTCGAGCTCCAGGCGCCCCGAGAGCAGGAGCTCCTCCATCTGGTACCAAGTCTCCCACATCTTCCGCCCGTTGATCCCGAGGACTGTGCAGCCCTTGAAGATGATGTGCTCGTTGAAGTCGAAGTTGACATGCTTGGCCGGCAGGCCGAGCAGCGCCGCCGTGCCCCCGTTGCGCAGCGCCCTGAAGCCTTGATCGAACGCCGCGTCGGCGCCGGACATCTCCAGCAGCACATCGACGCCCTCGCCGCGGCAAGACCTTCGGACCTCATCGATCCAGCCCCGCCCCTCGCGGACATCGAACGCCTCGACGGCGCCGAGCTTCTTGGCCAGCGCCAGCCGCGGCGGGTTGACATCGGTGCAGAAGATCCGCGACGCGCCGGCCGCCTTGGCCACCGTCACCGCCATCAGGCCGATGATCCCCACGCCCGAGATCAGCACGCTCTTGGCCGAGACATCGGCCGCCATCACCGTGTGAACCGCGTTGCCGAGCGGGTCGAACGCCGCGGCGATCCGGTCGGAAATCCGGTCGTGGATCGGCCAGACATTCTCCTCGGGCACCGAGACGAAGTCGGCGAAGATCCCGTCGCGGTCGATCCCGAGGATCTTGGTGTCTCTTGCGATGTGGGCGTTGCCTGTGCGGCTGTTGTAGTCCAGCCCGGCGGTGATGTGCCCCTCGGCGCTGACGCGCTGGCCCTTTGTCACCCTTGTCACCGCGTCGCCGACGGCCTCGACCACGCCCGCGAACTCGTGCCCGGTCACGATCCCCACGGGGATGCGCCCCGCCGCCCACTCGTCCCACTGCCAGATGTGCCGGTCGGTCCCGCAGATGCCGGCCTTGCGGACGCGGATGAGGACATCGCGGGGCCCGATCTCGGGCGTCGGGCGGTCGGAGGTGAAGCGGAGGCCCTCGCCGGCGTGGTGCTTGACCAGTGCTCTCATGGATCGATCCCGTCGGGCACGGGCAAGCCCGGACGCCCTTGTGCGTTGTGACACTGCCTGCGGGGGCCGCAAACGCCCGGAAACCGCAGCGCTCATTGTCAGACCCCCGCGCCGGGGGATCAAACAAGTCCCCAAAGAGGGGCGCAAAGATGACCAAACCCGCGCCGGGCTTTCCTCGTAGCCACCGGGCCCGGCCTCACCGATACACTCAGCCCGTCCAGCGACCCCCGTATCCATGTCCAGAGCCGCCCGACAGACCCCGCCGTTCTTTTACCTGGCCGCCAAGCCCAGCGGCAAGCGGTCCGTCGGCGTGCGCACCGCCCGGAGCGAGCGGGCTCTTGCCGCCACGCTCCGAAACGAGCGGCTGATCCTGCTCCGCAGCGTCCGCCTGCCCGCGTGGCTCGGGACGGAGTCGAAGCTCAAGCTCAAAGACCACGCCGAGATCAACGAGCAGCTTGCCCAGCTCGTCGGGCGGGGCGTGCCCCTGGTCGAGGCGCTGGAGGTCACCGAGCGGACGGTCCGCGCCCAGGCCCAGGCCCGGGTAGGCCGGATCCGGGAGCTGGTGGCCGCGGGCTCGAGCTTCGCCGACGCCTGCCAGCAGGTCGGCTCGTTCGACACGGTGAACATCGCGGTCTACCGGGCGTCGGAGCGGACGGGCGATCTCGCCGGGGCGTGCGCCCAGCTGGCCAAGACGATCCGGCGCCAGCTCGCGGTTTCTGGCAAGGCCGGCACGATGATGATCTACCCGGTCATCGTGCTGACGATCGGTGTGCTGATCTCGCTGGCGATGCTGATGTTCATCATCCCGATGATCGGCGGGGCGCTGACCAGCCTCGCCGAGCAATCCGGCAATGATCTGCCCGGGTTCACACAGATCATGATGTCCGTCGGCCTGACCCTCCGCGAGAACTTGCTGATTTTCGCGCTCAGCCTCGGCGGGGTCGCGGTGCTGTGCATCGCGCTGCGGCGGAGGATCGCCGCGGCTTCTGGCTGGCTGGCGCGTCGCCTGCCCCTGCTGAAAGATGTGGTGCTGGCGCAGGAGTCGGCCCGGTTTTTCAGCGTCATGGCCGCGATGACCCGGGCGGGCGTGCCCCTCGCCGACGCTTTGGGCGTGAGCGTCAAGGCCGTCCAGCACGAGAAGCTCCGGGCCCAGCTGACGAAGATGCGCAACAAGCTCGTCGAGGGCGGCGTGCTCGTCCGCCTGATCGACCAAGTAACCGCCCTGCCCCTGGCGACCCGCAAGCTGCTGATCGCGGCCGACCGCTCGGGCGACCTCGAACACGCCTTCGACGGGCTGGCCGAGGACCTGCAGGCGGATGTGGAGACGAAGTCCGACCGCTTCCTCGCGGCGTTGCAGCCGCTGCTCCTGGTCGCCCTGTTCGCGATGATCGGGGCCCTGGTGCTCTCGATCATGCTGCCGATGATCCAGGCGACCGGGCAGGTGTTTTGACGGGGCGCTCCCCGCGCCCACTTTTTCGGACTTTTCCCGGTCTTGCCAGCCGGCACGGCCGGCTCGCTGCGGAGAGAAATCGGGGCGGACAGCTCGGAAGCCCGGCGTCTTAGCGCACACTTTGGCTGCAATCCCCGGCCCGCTGGTGCGTTGTGCCCGGGGGCGGTGGGGCCCGGCGTAAACTTTTCGGGGACCTGACCCGTATCAATGCAATCACCGAGCCCGGAGCCCGGGCGGGAGCGGAAAGACCATGAAGAGCCAGACCAACCGCCGGCGCGCGATCCGCCATGCCCGTCGCGCCTTCTCGCTGCTGGAGATCATGCTGGTGCTCGCCATCATCGGCGTGCTGATGGGCGTGGCTGCGGTCAACCTGCTCGGCCAGAGCGAGCGGGCGCAGGTCCGCGCGACCGAGCAGACGCTCGAGGTCGTCCGCCGGGCGATCGAGCAGTTCGCCATCGACAACCGCAACACCTACCCCGAGAATCTGCAGGTGCTCATCAGCGAGCGGATTCTCGAACCCGGCAGCCTTGAGGACGCCTGGGGCGAGCCGCTCTACTTCTCCCCGCAGCAAGACTCGGCGGGCAACCCCTATGTCCTGATCTCGGCCGGGCCGGACCGTGAGTTCGGGACCGAGGACGACATCAACTACTGGGATGTCAAAAATCGCAGGCGATAAGTTCCAACCCGTTCGCCGGCGCTCCGGGCGTCGCGGGCGGGGCTTCACCCTACTGGAAGTCCTGCTCGCCGTTTTCGCGTTGGTGATGATCACCGGCACGATCGGCGCCGCGCTCCAGCTTGTGACATCGAGCCAGCAGCGTCAGGAGCAGAACCTCGGCGCCGCGGAGCTGGCCAACCGCCTCACGCTCATCTACCTCGACAACCCCAACGACCTCCCCCGCCCGACCGAGCTCATCCCCTATGAGAACAGGACCTACCGCTATTCGCAGCAGGTCGTCGAGATCACGCTGACAGAGAGCGAAGCGGTGCAGCGGGTCCGGCGGGGCACCGGCACGCAGGCCCGATCCAGGACCGCCGTCCGCCTCGACCGCATGCGCCAGATCACCACGACCGTGTGGCTCAGCGAGGAATCGGGCGGCGGGCGCGAGCCGGGCCAGGGCGTGCCCCGCCAGACCGTCATCCGCCTCTACGACCCCCTCGACATCAGGCGGAACCCCGACGCCGCGGACAGAGCCTTCCAGCAGCGACAGGAAGAGCTCATCCGAGGCATCATGGACCAGATCGGGGGCGAGTGATGGGGCGGCAACAGGACACGCAACGCGGCACTGAGCCTGTGGCACTGGCGGCTTGTCCGCCAGTGTCTCTCCGCGGCACGGGTATTCACCTGATTCCTTCATCCGAATCTCGTCGCATAACGACCTCACGGCGCAATCGTGCCACCGACCTCGGCCCCGCATGCAGCCGGGCGAGGTCGGTGCGTTTCGCTTCCGATTGCGCGTCGGGTACGCAACAGCACCGACCTCTTGCAGAGGTCGGTGGCACGAATCCTTTGCGGCGTGCGTGCGCCGGCTCGGCATCGAGACACTGGCGGGCAAGCCGCCAGTGCCACAGGACTGAGCCCGCTGCGGTCGTCCTGCACCGCGCCAGTCGGGCCCGTCGCGGCTTCTCGCTCATGGAGACGGTGCTCGCCGCGGCGCTCGGTGTCGTGGTTGTCTTCGGCGCCACGGCGATCATCGGGGTGATGGGTCGGACCGACCGTTCGCTCGAGGTCCGCACCGCCTCGATGATGCAGATGGCCTCGCTCCGCCTGGCGCTGCAGCGGGCGTTCTCGGGGCTGGTCACCACCACCGTCGAAGACGCGCCGGGCATCGCGGGCACCAGCATCGAAGTCACCGACGAAGAGGGCGCCACCACCCGCAGATCACTCAGCTACGCCGAACTCGTCGAGATCCGCACGGCTGTTGACGCGACCCCTGAGGTCTGGCAGCGCGAACTTCCCGTCGAAGACCTGCCCCGCCTCATCCTCCGCCAGGACCGCACGCCGAGCTATCTCGGCGGGCCGGTCTCGCCGACGGGGACCGATTACATCCAGTCGTTCGAGGTCGTCGTCGAGGAGCCGCCGGCGGGCATGGGCTGGCCGGTCGATCTCGATCCGATTGAAGCCGCGGAGCTGCAGGAGAGCCTCGCGGGCTACCGAGGCATCTTCGAACTCCGAGAGGACGACGACGACCTCGGGGGCTGGGCGATGTGGTGGAGGCCTCTCCGGCCCGACGGCACGCCCTACACGATCGACACCGACCGCAGGCACGGGATCAACGCCATCCGCCTGGCCAGCGGCATCGAGTCGCTCACCTGGGATGTCTTCTACCGCAACCAGCGTCTGAACGCCTACCAGGCCAGCGCCGCAGACGACCTGCCCGCGTATGTCGAGATCGAGGTCCGGGCGATCTCGGGGCTGTACGCCAACTGGATCTTCGAGGTGCAGTGGGCGACGGGGCCGGAGGTCGACCTGCCCGACCTCGGCGGGGCCGCCGCACCGCCGACGGGCGAGGGCGGGCAGGGCGGCGCAGGCGGGGAGGACGGCTGATGCGCCGCGGCTATGCCCTCATCGTCGTCCTGCTTTTGGTGCTCACCTCCTCGGTGCTCACCGCCACCATGCTCGACCGCCTGGGCGCACAGTCACTCGCCTACGGACGGACCGTTGACCAGTACCAGCACCACCACGGCAAGGCGAGTTTGGAAGAGGTCGTCGGCGCGTGGCTCCGCTCGCTGGGCAACCTGAACATCGCCGACATGCTCGTCGATGACGGGCATGTCTTCACGCTCACCCTCGCCGACCGCTCGACGGCGCGCGTGTATCTTTCCGATGGGCAGGGGTCGGTGCTGAGTCGGTTTGTCGGGCTGAGCGCCGAGAACCGGCGCGACGCGCCGCAGATCTATCAGGCCCTGGAGAACCTCGTCGGACCGGAGAACGCGCCGAGATTCTCGCGCGAGATCGGGCCGATGGCCGTCGGGGTCCGCGGCGCGACCCGCGAGGCGGTCGCCGCGGCTCTCTCCGGGGTGATTCCCGCGCCCTCGTTCGACCCGCTGGCCGTCGCCGACACAATCCTGGCCGAGGCGGCGGGCGGCCCGATCACCTCCGGCCAGATCCAGAGCGTCGCCCGCAACGCCGGCGTCCCGCAGGCGCAGCTGGGCCTGGTGGGCCGCGTGCTCAGCGCCAACACGACCGTCTGGCGGCTGCGGGTCGAGCTCTACTCCCCCTCGACGCCGCTCTCGGCCCCGAGGCTGACCAACGCGTACGAGGGCTACGCCATGACAGGGCGGGTCGCCGGGACCGGCACAACCAGGTACCAGATCGTGCAGTTCCGGGCTGTGGAAGACGCCCCCGGACGCTAAAGTGGAGCCGGCCGACGCCCGCAGCGGCGATCGGCCTGGCAGACAGTGAACGAATCAATGGAGACTCGACCATGACCGGCAGACCCATGCATCGCACCCAGGCGGTCAGGCTGCTCCGCATCGCGCAGGGCGGGACGGTGGTGGTCGCGCTGGTCGCCTTCTCGGTGCTGGCGGTCGACCTGCCCGGGACCGGCCGCCCCGCCGAGGCCCCGCCGACCCTGATGCCCGTCACGCTGCCCGACCGCGATCGGGCGACGCAGGAAACCGCCAGGTTCCGCATCGACCCCAAGGACATCTCCGAGAGTTTCGCGCTCCTGGCCAACGCCCCGCGCCCGACCCCGCCCGCCAGAACCGGCGAGGGGGAAGAGGAAGAGTCGGGGGCGCCACGCCCCGAAACCACCCCCGCGGGCGAGGAAGAGACAGAGCTCCGCTATGTCGCCTCCATCACCGGGGGCGGGGTCGAGGTCGCGATCATCCGCGTCGGCGACCGGCAGGTCTGGTTCTCGGCGGGACGCGAGATCGAGGGCGTCAGGCTGGTCGAGGTCGAGCCCGACAGCGCTCTGGTCGACTTCAGGGGCCAGACCCAGCGTCTGCGTCCGGGCGATCGGTTCGGGCCGGCGGTCTCGTTTTCCGGGGGCGGCGGCGCACAGACCGACCGGGCCCGACGCCCTGCCGGGTCCGCCGCCGCGGCCACCGAGGGCGGACGCCCCGGCACGACGCGTCGCCCGACGGTGACCGAGCCGCCCAAGACGACAGACGAAGAGTTGGAGCGCGAGGCCGAGAGCCGAGGCGTGGACACCGAAACCCTCCGGCGCGAGCGGGCCCGCCAGTCGGCCGAGGAGCTCCGGCGTCGCCAGCAGGAACAGCGTGATCGGGCGCGCAGGACGCGCGAAGCAGGATCCAATTGAGCGAGCGTGCGTGCTACATCCAGCGTGCGGACCTCGGCGACAGGCTGGAGTCGGTCCGCCTTGTCGGCGGGATGCTCGACGAGTCGTGGAATCCCCCCGAGGGCGACGCGTTCGAGCACGCCTCGGGCGCGACCGAGTGGATCGCCGATGTTCTCTCGGATCGTTCCGGCTCGGGCGGGCTCGGCCTGTTGTGCGTCGATACCTGCGGGGGCGTCTGCGGGTGGCTCCGCTCCCCGGGCGAAGACCCGCGCGTCACCGAGACGATGATCCGCCGTTCCGACGGGCGCGTGCTCCTCGGGGCCGACACCGTCACCGATGGCGACGAGGACGACTTCTTCCAGCCCGCTTCAGAGCAATCCCTCCTGCCCGATGTCTCGACGCCCGGCGGGGCGGGCGTGCAGGTGCTCGCCGACCCCGGCGCAAAGCGTCAGGTCTCGTTCCGCGAGCGGCTGAACCGCAGGGGCAAGGCTGACGCGCAGGCCGCCGACCCGTCGCGTCGCGTCGCCGCGATCGCGTTGCGCGACGCGCAGGTCCGGCTTGTCATCGACGAACTGGACCGTCGCGGGATCCGGGTCGGCTCGGTGATCTCGCTCTGGCACGCTCTCGCCGAGGCGTGGGACCCCGCCGGCCCCCTCGGCGTGCGCAAGCGGCCCGAGGACGAGAACGCCGTCGTCGCCGAATCGAGCGTGATGACCGCCATCGTGCTGGTCGACCCCGCCGGCAGGCTCGTCTGGGTCTGGTCAGAGAAGGGGGACACTGTCGCCGCGGGGAGCGTGCGCCTCGGCGGGCCGGGCGCGCAGGCGGCGCCCGAGGCCTCCGACGCCTCGCGCCTCGTCGCCGACTGGCTGAGCTGGTCGGTCCAGCTCGGGCGCGGTCCCGGTCGCGTGCTGGTGATCGTGCACGAGGAAGAACCCGCGTCCGGGTCGGCGCTCACCCCCGCGGCTTTCGGCTCGGCCCTGGGCCAGCGTTGGACGGGGACCTCGGTCGATGTCGCGGTGTTCAAGGATCCGATCGGAGAGACGGTGCGGCGTCTTGCCGACCGTCGGGCGGAGGTCACCTCGCCGGCGGACGACCCCCGGCGCTCGCTGGTCGAGCTGGCCAACCGCCCGGGGAGGGCGCACCGGCGCCTGCACCTCTGGGCGGGCGCCGCGATGGTGGTGCTGGCGGTGGCTCTGGGGCTGTACGCCCAGAAGCTCAACGCCGCCTCGGCCGACCACCGGCGCGTCGCTTCCGAGCACCGCCGCCAGTCGATGGAGGTGTACCGCGAGCACGCGGCCGAGCCCGCCTCGGGCGCTCTTGCGGTGATGCGTCTGCGCGAGCAGGTCGAGCAGGCGCGCCGGCGCGTGACGGCCCCCAGCGGCCTGCCCCCGACCATGCCCGTCATGGCCGAGTTCGACGCCCTCGCCCTTCTCCTCGGCATGTACGGGCCCGAGGGGCTGGAGGTCCGCAACATCCAGATCACGCAGATCGGCGGCTCGATGACCGTGCTGGTCAACGACCTGCCGATGTTCGACGAGTTCCGCCAGGCGATGCGCGGCATGGGCGGCTCGACGATGAACTGGTCGTTCGCCACGCCCACGCAGCAGGGCGAGAAGGTCTCCCTCTCGATCACCGGGCGCTGGCCCGAGGGGGGGAGCCCGTGAGCGACAGAGCCCCGCTGAGCGAAGACCAGCGTTACGAGATCGCCACGGGCGCTTCGGCCTCCGAGCGGCGCAACCGGCCGACGATCCTCGTGCTGGGGCCCGCGCTGCTGCTGGCGCTGGCGCTGGTGCTGCTGCTTGTGGGGTGGGGCCGCGTTTCCGAGGCCGACAGCGAACGCGCCCGCCAGCGGAGCTTCCTGCAGCAGATGCAGCAGCTCTCGGCCGAGTTGACGGCGCTGCGCGAGTTCGAGGCGGGCGCGGGCCCGCAGGGCGATGTGCACGAGCCGCGCAGCCTGCTCTCGGAGATCCAGGAGATCGGTCGCAACGCGGGCCTGACGGTCGGCATCGGGCGTGAGAGCCGCCAGGACCGGGGCGGGGCCGACATCACGCGCCTGACGATCGAGTACACCATCCAGCACGAAAGCCTCGAGCGGATCCTGGACTGGGTGCAGCGGTGCACCGACAGGATCGCGGGCTTGCGCGTCAACGAGATCACGGTCACGCCCCAGCAGAACCGCTGGCAGGTGCGCGTGACCTTTGCAAGATGGGAGCGTCGACAGTGACACGCCATCGATTCGCCCGGGCGGGAGCGGGGGCGCTGGCGCTCCTGGTGCTCAGCGCCGGGTGCACGCAGACCGCGCGCGAGCCGCGGGTCGACCAGAACGAACAGCGCCGGCTGCTGCAAGAGCAGGAGCAGGCCCGGCGCGAGGCCGCCCAACGCCGAGCCGAGGCCGAGACGAAGTACAGGCGGGGGCTCGGCCTCGCCGACCGCGGGCGCACGCAGGAAGCGATCGAAGAGATCCGCGGCGCCCTGGCCCTTTACGGGCGCATCGAGGGGGGGTACAACAACCTCGGCCTGCTGCTGATGGATGTCGGCGAGTACGGCGCCGCCGCAGAGGCTTTCACCATCGAGAGCCAGCTCGACCCGACCGACCCGCGCCCGCTGCACAATCTCGGCGTCGTTTACATGCACCGCGGCTGGCCTCGGGACGCCCGCAACTACTTCGAGCAGTCGATGCAGCGCGACCGGACCTACCAGCCGGCGCTCCGCGGGATCGTCGCCGCGGCCGACCTCCTCCGCGACGCCGACGAGGAAACCCTCGCCGTCATCCGGCGCGCCATGCTCCACGAGACCGACGAGCAGTGGCTCGTCTACATCCAGCGCCAGCGCTACCGCGTCGAGCAGCAGATGCAGGCGTCACGCTCGATGTGAGTCCGCGCCCGCCGCCCGCGGCTCGTCCGCGTGCGCCACATCCGTCAGATCCCGAAGCAGCACCACCCTCGCCGGTGTTCCGTCGAGCGAGCGAAGGATCGCTTCCGGCGCGTCGGGGGTGAGGATCAGGGTGTGCGCGTCCCTGAGATCGTCCCGCGTGAGGCGTTCGCCGCAGTTGGAGATCGAGGCCCCGGGGTGGTCGTCGATCCACGCGCCGATGGGCGCGCCCGCGTCGCTGCACGCCCGCGCGAGCTCGCGCCCGCGTTCCCCCGCGCCCACGAGCACGGGCGTGCGCCCGGCCCGCAGCTCGCGGCGGACCAGCTCGACCGCGCGCGAGAGATCGCGGCGGAACCTCGATCCCGAGAGCAGTTCCCCGGCGTACGCGGGGATGCACCGGCGCACTGTTTCCGTCCATCGCTCCGCCGCTTGAAGCAGCGCCGCATCGGGGCACGGGTCGGCCCGGCGCATCGCGTGCGGGAGCGCCGAACCGATCAGCGAGAGATCGTCTTTGGACAGGGGCGAGAGCCGCTCGACCCAGCGCCGTGCGAGGGGCGCGTCGTCTTCGGCGATCGCGCGGGCGATGTGGCGCAGGGTCCAGTCGCGCTGGAGCCGGGTCATATCTGCGTTTCCAACACCGCCCCCCACCCGGTGGGCGTGGCGCGCGATCACGCCGAGGCCTTCTTCGTGCATCTGTTCGATCGCGCGGCTCATCGAGCCCGGGCGCAGGCGGTACGAGAACAACGCGTCATCGACCGGCGGCGCGACGCGGAGCCCCGCGAGCGCCAGGCGCAGCCAGCAGTCCCAATCCTCGTGCACGGGCAGCGAGGGGTCGAACAGGTTGTCAACGCCGGCGAACGCCCCAAGCCTTTGCGGCGCAGCGCGGCGGAGCAGCACCGACCCAACGGGCAGCGGGTTGTACGCGAGCAGCCCCTGCGCCGTCAGGTCGTGCGAGCCGGGCGAACGCGTCCAGCCCAAATGTTCAAGGGCGGGTCCGACAAAGCGCGTGCCGCAGCAGACGGCGTCGTGCGCGCCGATCGCGCCGCGCATCGTCCGCACATAGGAGGGCGCGACGGCATCATCAGCGTCGAGAAAGGCGACGAATTCGGTAAAGAGCTGCACAAAGCCCGCGTTGCGTGCCTTGGCCAGCCCCGCGTTTCGCTGGCGCACGAGCATGATCCGCGGGTCGTTGAACGATCGGGCGACGCTCGGCGTGGCGTCGGTCGAGCCGTCGTCGACGACGACCGCGCTCCAGCCCGGATCGTCCTGATTCAGCAGGGAACGCAGCGTGTCGGCGAGTGTGCTCTCGGCGTTGTAGGCGGGGACGACAAAGCCGACCGTGCCGTTCATCGCCGCGGCCCCCCGTGCTGCTGATTTATCCCGAGTTCGATCTTCTCGCCTGTGAGGATCGCCTGCCCCTGTTCGCCCGGGTCGGTTTCCCACGGCTTGTTGATCGATGCAGAGAGTGCAAGCCGCAGCGCGTCGAGGTTTGTCGCGGGCTCGGGCATGCGGAGGATGCCGATGTTGTCCGCCTCGCCCTCGCCGCGGATTTTCTCGAAGGGCCACGCGTCGAAGAGATGTTTGGCGCCGTGGTCGTGCCAGTGGACTTTGGTGTTGTGCGTGCGCTCGTAGCGTTCGGCCGCGGCCGGAAGGTCGATGTCGTGCAGCACCACCCACGCGCCGGGCGCGAGCGACGGCAGGAGCGCAAGCAGATCCAGCGTCGGCCACGGGTGCTGGTGATTCGCGTCGATGAACGCGAGCGGGAAGTTTTCGCCGGCAAGCGCCGGGCCGAGTTCGACCGAGGTGAGGCCCGAGCGCACCTCGACGCCGCGGGCGAGTTGCGGCGCCATCTCGAAGACCGCCGAGCCGACGGGCTTGGTTCTGTCGCTGTAGCACATCGGGTGCAGGTCGAACGAGCGGATCGCGGGGCGTGCGTCGCCGCCGGTGAGTTCGAGCCCGGCGGCGTCCATCGCGCGCAGCAGCACCGAAGTCGAGCCCCCCGAGGCGACGCCGAGTTCGAGGATCTTCGTCGGGCGCAGGCAGGCGACAACATCGAAGAGGAAACACGCGTCGATCACGCCGACAGCGCCCGCGGCCCAGGAAGGCGGCTGGTACCACGCGCCGAGTGCTTTGAGCGCGTCGTGGTCGGGCGTTGTTCCGAATCGGGCGCGGAAGGCGTCGCTCTTGGGCAGGTATCGCTCGACGCGTTCGATGCGTGCGGTCGCTTGTGGTGAGAGCGCGGTCTTCACGCCGCGAGTTCCTGGACGCCCGCCGAGGCGGCTTGCAGGTTGCGGGTGACCGTCGCGATCAGCCGCTTGGCGAAGGCTTCGTGCGTGCAGTGCTCCATCGCCCTGCGACGGATGCCGCCGATGAGGTTTGTTCGCCACGCGGGGCGTTCGACGGCCCGCTCGATCAGCGCTTCGAGCGAGGCGTTGTCCCAGAAGCAGACCTCGAGCGGGTCGCCCAGAAGCCAGCACGGGTCCTCGTCGATCGGGCGTCCGAAGGTGTCGCGGGCGAGCGAGGCCCGGCGCCGGTCGTCCATCAGGAAGCCCGGCGGCTCTTGCAGGCCCAGGCGATCGGCGATCGACTTGAACCGCATCGATTCGGGCGTGTCGGCATGGCTGAAGCAATCCGCGTGCATCGATGCGTCGCGCCCGATCGGCTCGGCGTCCAGCAGCTTGCGCTGCGCCCGTGTGATCAGCAAGCCGAGCCCGTCTCGGAAAAACCGCACGCCCGGCAGCCCGCCCGAGAGCGCGCACTCGACGATCCGCTGGTGCGACATCGTCGAGGCGCTGATGTGCAGGTGCAGCTTGGCGAGGTTGTACGAGGCGCGAAGGGGTTCGCCGTGGTCAAGCACGCCCTTGGCGTAGCCCCCGAGCGTCGGGTGCTCTTCCCAGCCCCGCCCGTACAGATGCAGGCGCCAGCCCCGCCGGTCGCAGATCGCCGCGGCGGATTCCAACGCGCGGTGGCGGAGCACGCGGTCGAGCAGGGGCGTCGCGGCGTGGCGATAGAGGTACGCCGCCGAATCCGGCGAGACGCTGAGCCCCAGGCGCTGCTCGATGATCGCGTCGACCGTTTCCTTGAGCGCCTTGTGGTGCTTGAGTTCGTGCACGCGCGGGGCGAGGTCTTCTGCGGCTTCGAGGATCGCGTCGATGCAGGCGCATACACGCTTGTCTGCGCTCGACTGCAGCTTCAGTCGCTCGGCCATCGCCCGGGGCGTCTCGCTGTGGTTCGTCGCGCAGGCGACCTCGCACTCGTGCAGGCGCGCGAGCTCGGGCGAGGGCGTCGCGGCGTGGAACTTCCGCGAGCTCGCGGGCACCGAGGCCGGCATCGCCCGCTCGGGATCGTGCCCGCCCCGCTGGATCAGCTCGGGCGTGATGTGCCCCGCGATGAAGTCCAGCGCGGCGTCGCCCGTCCCGCCCCCAACCGACCTGCTCGCCTCGAACAGGTGCGGCATCGCGTCCTGCACCCAGCAGACAAACGGAACCTCGTCCGGGTACACGCCCTGCTGCACGCACGATCGCGGGTAGTTGATCACGACGATCAGGTCGGGCTCGAGCGCCTCGACCGCGCGCAGCTGGCCCGAGGCCTCGGTCGTCGAGCTGTCGTCGGGCTCGATCACCACCTCCGCCTCGTGCCCGAGCGACCGGAACGCCTCGGCGAGGTCGGCGCTCGCGTGCTGGATATAGGTCGAGTAGCGCGTCGTGGGGATCAGCATCCGCAAGGGCTCGGTCGCGCCCGGGGCAGTCGCGCCGGCGAACCTCCGGGCCCAGTACGCCGCGTCGCGCCCGGCATACAGGGAAGCGACCCGTTCGCCGAGCGATTGTTCGTCCTGCTGCTGCGCCGCGACCGCGTTCTGCAGCACGCCCGCGGCGTCGGGCACGAGCGCCGTCTGTAGCGACGGCTGACGCAGGAAAGGCCCGGCGATCGTCAGGCCCCGGCGCAAAGCGAGCGATTCGGCGAACCCGCCCGAGGCGTCGGGCCCGATGAAGCACTCGACGCGGTTGTGCGAGAGCATTTGCGCCATGTCCGCCTGCGCGAGACCGTCGAGGGCCTCGGCGGGGTCGGCCTGCAGGATGGTGATCCGCGGGGCGTACCCGTTGGCGCGTGGCGAGGCCGCCTCGGCGACCGCGATCAGCAGCCAGGGCGGATCGATCCCCTCGACGGTCATCGGGCGGGGGTATTCGCCCAGCGTTGCGAGGTGGGAGCGGGCGAACTCGGCCGCCATCGCGCGCCCGTCGAACAAGCCGCGCCAGAGCCTGAGGTCCGTTTCGCCGGGGGGCCGCCGGATGTACTGGTTGTCGGCGGTCCGCCGCCAGTCCTCGGATCGGAGGTTGTCCGCCCAGCGGTCGAAGGCGTCGGAGAGGGCCGCGGGCGCGCGCCCGCCGAGCGCATCGAGGTTGGCCCGGGCGGTTTGGATCAGCGCCTCATGGTCTACCCCGTTATCGGGTAGGGTGGCGACCTGGCTTCTCAACGCCGCGACCTCCGGCGATTCGGCGGCCCGCGCATCGAGCAGGTCGAGCTGCTCCAGCGCCGGCGCCTTCAGCCCCAGATGCGCAAGATTTGCCGAGACGAGGAACCGCACCATCGCGTCGCCGGGCGCCTGCGCCAGCGCCTGGGCCGCGATCGGCAGCCAGAGCCACGGGCGCATCTGGCGACCGAGGGCGACGATCTCGTCGCGGCTGATCGTGCGCGACTGAGCGGGGGGCGGCTGGTTGCTTGTCTGGGTCACGGGGTTTGTATCGGAACGCCCGGGGATCGTCCGACAGATGAAACGGCGTGCGCCGAGACATTTGCGCGCGCCGATGGAGACCGACGATGGGCCAGAGCGGCAAGATCCTGGGCCGCGCCGAACTGCTCGCCCTGCGCGAGCGGCTGCGGCGCGAGGGGCGGACACTCGTGCAGTGCCACGGGTGCTTCGACATCGTGCACCCCGGGCACATCCGCCACCTGCGCTTCGCGCGCGCCCAGGGCGACCTGCTGCTGGTGAGTATCACCGGCGACGGGTTTGTGGGCAAGGGCGAGGGGCGTCCCCTGATCCCCGAAGAACTCCGCGCCGAGAACCTCGCCGAGCTCGACTGCGTCGATCTCGTGCACATCGACCGCAGCGCGACCGCCCTCGACCTGCTCTCTGACCTGCAGCCGGACATCTACATCAAGGGCAGCGAGTACGAGCACAACAACGACCCCCGCTTCCGGGCGGAGCGAGACGCGGTCGAGGCTTCGGGCGGGCGCGTGGTCTTCAGCTCGGGCGATGTGGTCTTCAGCTCGACGGCGCTGATCGCCTCGATGGAGCATTCGGTCGATCCCTTCCATAAACGGCTCGCCCGCCTGACGCAGCGGCCCGAGCTCGCGATGGCCGAGCTGCACGGGCACATCGAGAAGATGCGCGGGCGCCGGCTGCTGGTTGTCGGCGAGGTCATCCGCGATACCTATGTCTTGTGCGATCAGCCCGAGGTCGCCGGCGAGAGCCCGGTGCTGACGCTCCGCCCGATCGAAAGGCGGAGCTACGACGGGGGCGCGGCGGTCATCGCCAGGCACGCCGCGGCGATGGGCGCCAAGCCCATCCTGCTCACCGTGATGCCCGAGGGGGCCGCGTCGGAAGAGATCCGCCAGCGCCTGACGGCCGAGGGCGTCGAGGTTCGCAGCCTGCCCGTCGGCGGGACGCTGCCCGAGAAGCAGCGGTTTCTGGCCGGCCAGCAGAAGGTGATGAAGCTCGACCTCGTCGAGCCGATCGTGCTCGATCAGGCGCGCCAGCGGGCGTTTGTCGGAATGGCCGCCGAGGCGTGCGGGGAGGGGATCGACGGGGCGATCGTGGCGGACTTCGGGCTCGGCCTGCTCGGCGAGACGCTGACACGCGAGCTGACGCGGCGCATCCGCCCGATGGTGGGCGTCATGGCGGGGGATGTGAGCGGCCGACGCTCCAGCCTGCTCTCGATGGAGCGGATGGACATGCTCTTTCCGAGCGAGCGCGAGCTGCGCGAGTCGATGCGGATCTTCGACGAGGGCGTGCCGGCGGTCGCGTGGAAACTGCTGGAACACACGAAATCGGCGTCGGCGATCATCAAGATGGGGGCCGACGGGTTGGTCGCTTTCAGCCGCCTGCCCGAGCCGGGCGAGGGGTGGGAGCGAAAGCTCGGCTCGGAACACATCCCCGCGCTGGCGACGATCGCGATCGACCCGCTCGGCTGCGGCGACGCGCTGATGACCGCCGCGACGCTGACGCGGATCGCCGGCGGCTCGCTCCTGGCGGCGGGGTTTCTCGGGGCCGTCGCGGCGGCGACGCAGGCGCAGCGCCTCGGCAACCTGCCCGTCTCGGCGACCGACCTGCGCCAGGGCGTCGCGCGCGTCCACGCGGCTCATCTCGCCTTTGTCTCCGCCGAGGTTATCCAGTCGAGGCGGCCGGGCGATCGGGCGGCCATGAAGGCGTCATGAACGGAAAAGCGTCATGAACGGCCCGGCATCACATCCGCGGATCAGCTACATCTTCCCGACGCGCAACCGGCCCGACCGTGTTTCGCAGACGCTGGCGGCGCTGGGCGCGCTGCCCAGACACCGGGCCGAGGTCGTGATCGCCGACAACGCGTCGGACGAGCCCGTCCGCGCGCCCGCGACGCTCGCCAACGGCGTGCCCGTCACCGTGCTGCGGCTTGAGCGCAACGAGGGCGCGGCGGCGCGGAACGCCGCGGCGGATGCGAGCGATCCGTCCAGCGACTGGCTCGTCATGCTCGACGACGATTCGCACCCGACGGATCTCGGCCTGCTCGAAGCGTTGGCCGGGCAGGCGTCCGGGGTGGTCGCGGTCTCGGCGGATATCCGGTTGCCGCGGATGGGCGGGCGCGAGTCGGGCGGGCTGCCCGAGGTCTTCATCGGCTGCGGCGTCGCGATCCGGCGCGACGCGTTCCTGTATTCGGGCGGGTACGACCCGGCGTTCGGCTACTACGCCGAGGAGTACGACCTCGCGGCCCGCTTCCTGATCGCCGGCGGACGCGTCGCGTTCGACCCGCGCTTCAGGGTCGACCACCACAAGGTCGAGGCCGGGCGCGACATGGACCAGATCCTCGGGCGGCTGGTGCGCAACAACGGCTGGGTGATCCAGCGGTACGCGCCGGAAACCGAACGCCGCGAGCTGCAGCGGGAGAACCGGCGGCGATACCGGGCGATCGCGAGCAAGGAGAATGCGCTCAAAGGCTTCGGGGCGGGGCTGGTTGAACTGCGGCGGACGGTTCGGAGGCAGGTCCGATCCCCGATGACGCGGGAGGTCTTCGACCGTTTCACGGGGCTCGCGGCGGCCAGGGCCGGGATCGCGGCGGCGATGCGCGAAGCGCCGTTCGATCGAGCGGCTTTGGTCTGCGAGGGAAAGAACGCGTGGGCGGTGCGGCGGGTGCTCCTTGAAGCGGGCGTGCGCGAAGACGCGGGCGCGCCGGTCGCGGTGATCGGGACGATGTCGCCGGGGCCGATGCTCGATGCGTGGGGGAAGGTGTCGGGGCGGCGGGCGGTGCTGCCTTGGGAGGTTGCCCAGGGGATGGCGGGCGCGAGTGCGGGTCGTGCTGCGGCAGTTGATGCCCGAGTTGCGTGAACAGTCGCCGGCGCTGACCCGACCCTTCGCTTTGCTCAGGGATCGGCGTCAAGGTGATTCAATCTGTGGCACTGGCGGCTTGTCCGCCAGTGTCTGTGCGTCACGGATGAACCCGGCTGGATCAAGTGCAAGAGGTCGGCAGTACGGCGCGCATTGCTTGATGCAATGCTGACAGAAAACACTGGCGGACAAGCCGCCAGTGCCACAGGTCTTTGCCGCTTCCAGCGAGCCTGCGGCTCGCTCAATGCCCAAACAGATTGCGCTGCCCGAACATGCCCTGCTTCTCGAAGTGTTCCAGCGCGTCGTCGACGGTCGGGAAGATCTTGGTCGCGGTTTCGGTGATGAAGGGGCTGGGGGTTTTCTTCGGCTTCCAGACGACGAAGACATCCTTGGTATGCTCGAAAGCGTGCTGGAGCTCGCGTTCGACGCCGCTGGAGAGGCCGGGGATTTCCTTGCCGTCGGCGCCCATCAGCTCGGGGATGTAGCTGACGATCATGTCGGACTGGTCGATGAGTTTGAAGTCGCGCATGTAGATCTGGCCGTCGATGTCGCCGGCGATATCGAGCACCTCGCGTGTGCGTGCCTTGATGGGGGCCGCGGCTTTGCCCCCGCCGAAGCTGTGGGGCAGGTGCTCGAAGAACTCCTCGCCCTCGCGTGCCGCGGCGATCGCACGCTCGAGCAGCAGCTTCTCGTCGACATCGCCGGGGTCGAAGGTGATGAAGTGTTCGGCGAGGCGGGCGCGGAAGTCGTCGATCTCGGCGAGCACATCGGGCATGTCCACCACATGGCTCATCGGGAAGCTCGGGTAGACCGTCTTCATATCCGGGCGGCACATCAGGCGGAAGAGCGTCGTGGCCGTATCGGCGTGGCGCCCGCGGCTCATGATGTAGAACCTGCTGCCCGGCACCGCCTTGGCCATCAGCTCGGTCGCGAGGATCTCTTCTTCGCGCCAGACCATGCAGTCCTTCAGCGTCGCGTCGATCTCGTGCTCGTGGTGCAGGCGGGCGTGCACGACCTCGATGTTGTCGACCAGGCAGATGAACAGGTCCGGCGCGAGCTTGGTGAGCTGGTCGAAGTCAAACGCCGCGAACAGCCCGTGGCGCCAGCGGAAGGTCGCGTGCGTGTTGACGATCAGGTTCTGGTGGTCGCGCGCCTCGGAGATGATGTCCTTGAAGGCGGCGCGGCGCAGGTTGTTCAGGCGGCTCAGCGGCAGGTCGAGGATCTTGCCCGGGCGGATGTCGGGCGCCTCGCGGTACATCATGTCGCCGACATGAAACAGGGCGATGGTCTCGCCCTGGTCGCCGGCGAAGTCGCGCACGGCGTTGAGGTAGGGCTTCTTGTCCATGCCGACCTGGCCTGTGACGATCGCTCGCATCGCGAAATCTCCGATGGCTTGTGCCGAGAAACGGTCAAAGGGTAGCCGTGCCGCAAGGGCCCTACGCCCGCGCCGGGGCCGATCCTTCGTTAAACTGGGCTCAAGACAGGGCTCAAGGCAGGGCTCAAGGCTGGGCCTGAAGCTGGAGTATGCAAGGGAGATCCGAATGGCGAACGGGGCGGCTGCAAGGTTAGTGGACGCGGGGGCGGTCGCTCCCTCGCGCCTCGGCCCCGTGGCGCGGGCGACAGCCGACCCGGAACTCGAACAATGGGTCGAGTCCGAGCTGGCGCCGGGCGAGCGGGCGATCTGGGCCGCACGGGCGGACAACGGCGTGCTTCTGCTCTCGGCGTCAGTGATGGCGGGCATGGTGCTGGCCGGCGCGTTCGCCCTGCTCGGCCTTGGGATCTCCCATCAGGCGCACGCGAGGTTTGCGGGCTCGTGGGGCGTCGCAAACACCTACATCCAGCCGGTGATCTCACTCGCGATCATGTTTGTGATCTTCTTCGCCGGACGGTCCATGCTCGCATGGACGCGGGCGTTCCGGGGTTGGTCGTGCCGCTACGCCCTGACCGATCGCCGGCTGATCATCGGCCGGGGCCGGCGCACGCGCGAGATCCAGCGGGGTGATGTCCTGGAGATTCTTCGCTCCCGGGTCTGCGGTTTCTGGTGGAGCGTCTCGCTCTACGGGCGAGACACCGGGCCGGATCGGGCGACGGTCGAGCTCGAAACGATCGCGCCGACCGGGCTGGACCGCGAGCTCGAGCGGGCGTTGATTGTCGCGTGGGGCTTGCCGCAGGTCGCCGAAGCCGGCGAGCTTCACGAGCGCGTCCGTGACGCGGCATCCGCCCCCGACTCGTACTGGAACGACCCCGCCCGCCTGAGCGAGCGCCGCCTCAAACCGATCAGAGACGAACTGGTCAAGGGCGAACGCCTTTTGATGGCATGGTCGCCCCGCAGGATGCTCCCGCAGCGCGTCGAGCGACCGCTCCATGCGCTCTGCCTTGCCGCGTTGTGCTGCACGATTGCGGCGTTGACCACAATCGCGGCGGTTGCGACTGCAGAGTCCGCGGCGATGCTCGGCCTGCTCGGGTTTCTGGGCCTGGCGCCGCCCGCGACGCCCAGCGCGTGGTGGTTGCTTGCGATGGGGGAATGGTCGGCGCTGGTGTGGGCGTCGCCGCCGGGCCTGTTCGCCGTGCTCGATGTGAGCGGGCGGATGGCGGGCGTTCCGTGCTCTGCGGTGACCGACCGGCGCTGTATCGTCAGCTCGGGCGAAACGGTCCGCTCCTGCGGCGAGGCCTCGATCCGCAAGGCCCGCATCCGCAAACGGTTCCGGCTGACCGGATGCATCAAGTTTCACAGAGAGACCGGGACATGGCTCGGCATGCCGGAAACGGCGCCGCCGATGAAGCTTCGCGATCCGGACGCGGGGCTCGCGTTCATGCGCAGCGGGTTCGTAGGGGAGTGATGAAGACCGTGACACAGGCAGATACAGCGCCGGGTGTGGAAGGGGAAGCTGCAACCTGGGCCAACGACCCGGTGAAGGTCTGGGCGACCGAGCATCTCGACCCCGGCGAGACGCTGCTCTGGCACGCCGGAACGGATGCACGGGCGCTCCTCCTGCTCGCGGCGGAGGCGTTCTCGGCCACCTTCGGGATCGCGCTGGTCGGCGCGTGCCTGATACTGACCCATCACGCGTTTACAAGCACACCGGCGGGGGCGTCGCTGAACGCCCCGTTCACACCCGACAGTATTATCGGCGCCGGATACATCGTCGTTCAGATGATCCTGCTGCCGACGCTCATCACCGGGCTCGGTGTCGCCGCGTACGGGCGCGTGTATGCGCTCACGGATCGTCGGCTGCTCGTCGCGAGGCGCTGCTTCGGGCGGTTCTGGCGCTACAGGGCGATATCGATCGACAGCGCGACGGAACTCGGGCGCACGGTGATGACCGGCAACGCGTGGAAGTTCGTGCTGTACGGGCCTGCGCGGCGGCCGAAGAGCCCGATGGGCGCGAGGTTCCGGCACCCGCCTCGGAAACTCTGCGTGATGCACGCCGTCGAGCGGGCGGAGGAATTGGAGCGGGCGCTGATCACTGAGTGCGGCCTGCCCCGGATCACGGGCCTCGGCGCGGATGAGTCGAACCTCGCGATCCGCGAGTACGCGCGCCAGGGGCGGGACGCCAACCACCCGTCGTCGTTGACGCCCGGGCAGGAGCGTGAGCTCCGATCGCTGCTCGTTGATGGCGAACGCGTGCTGATGGCGGCGGCGAGCGGCGGGCATCGCCAGAGCCGCGCGACGCGTGCGACCGATCGGGTGTGGTTGTGGTCGTGGGTTCTGGTCACCGGAGCGCTGCTGCTCGCGGTTTTGTTTGTCGGGCTGGAGTCTTTGAGGATGCTGTATTCGCCGCTGCACGCCGGCGCGGCGCCCTCGGAATTGTGGACCTTCGCGACAACAGGCAACGAGCTCGGAGTCATCGGGCTTTGGACCGTGCCCGCTCTGTTCTTCAAGACACTGGTCGTCGCGTTCGCCCCGGCCCCGACGGCGCCGTCTGTCTCGGCGGTGACCGACCGGCGATGCATCGCCGCCGATGGATTCCGAGTGCGGTCGTTTGGATCCGCATCGGCGAAATTCGCAGCCCCAAGCGGACGGATCTTGCCAAAGGTGACATTCAGCGACAGAAACGCGATCAATTTCATCTTCAACGGAGAATTTGAGTACGAAGAACCGGCACTGCATCTGAAAGACCCGCACGCCGTCTCGCTCTTCATCCGCCGCGCCTTTGCGGGCGAGGAAAAAGAAAACCGCCCCGGCTGACCGGGGCGGTCTTGCATTCGGCGGTCGCTGCGTTCAGCAGCCCTGCGCGAACAGGTTCAGGAAGAGGAAGAAGTCGTCGGCGTCGATCACGCCGTCGTTGTTGAAGTCGGCCCGCGGGTCGCCGGCGGCGAAGAGCTGGAGGAACAGGAAGAAGTCATCCGCGTCGACGACGCCGTCGCCGTTGAGGTCGGGGATGCAGACCGGCCCGCCCGGCTCGATCGCAAGCCCCGCGATCACCCAGCCGACGGCGGGGCCCGCGGCGTCGGTCATCACGATCTCGATAAAACCGCTGGCGTCGGCGGTCTGGCTGACGGCGTAGGAATCGAGCGTGCGGCTGCTGTCGCCGATCTCGCTGTTGACATAGAGGATGCCGCCGACGGCGACCTGGTCGAAGATCACGGGCGCGCCCCCGCCGAGGACCTCGACGCGGTTGTTCATGTCGAACGCGCGGAGGCCGAAGACATACACATTGTACGACTCGCCTGGCGTGAGCCCCCGGATGCTGGCCGTCAAGGTGCCCGTGCCGAAGTAGTAGTCGTCGATCCCGTCCAGCGACTGGGTGTGCTGGGGAACCGTGAAGGGGTCGACGGGCCCCGCAAAGGAACTGCCGAGATTCATCGTGAACGCCTTGCCCGTCGAGGCGCCGTTCACATCGATCATGTTCGCCACGGTGCGTTCCGAGCCGACAAGGACATTCCAGTTGTTCGGCGAGAACAGCCCGTTGGCCGCGTGCTCGAAATCGATCGCCATCATCTGGGCGTTCGCCCCGGCCGCGCCGAGCGCGACGGCCGCCATACATGCTGCTTTCCGCATTCCAGACCCTCCTCAGGATTCTGTCGGTCCACCACGACGCACGGCGAACGAAACCGGGCCTTGACGAAGCCCGGCCGCCGGCGACTCCCAGCCTACCCGCCCGCAAACTTCCGCACAACAGTTTCTGTGTCCGAGTGCATGCCCGGCGACGCTATCCTCACGCCCGTGCGTTTCCACGCGATCATGCTGGTCCGCGACGAGGCGGATGTCCTCGCCGAGGCCGTCGAGGGGATCCTGAGCTGGGCCGACTCGCTCTGGGTGCTCGACAACGGGAGCGTCGACGGGTCGTGGGAAATCGTGCAGGAGGCATCGAGAGCCGACACCCGCGTCCGGCCCTGGGGGCGGGTCTGCGCCCTGTACTCCGACGCGTTGCGGGCCGCGGTCTTCCACGACGCCCGGGCCTCGTTCGGGCACGGGGACTGGATCGTCAGGGTCGACGCCGACGAGTTTTTTCATGTTCCACCACCCGAGTTTGTCCGTGAACGGGTCGGGCGGTCAGAGTCGTTTGTCTGCGGGCTGCTGCACGAGTTCGTGCTGCTCAAGAGGGAAGCCGAAGCGATCGGGCGGGGCAAAGAGGACCTCTCGCGCCCGATCGCCGATCGCCGGCGCTGGTGGACGCCGAACCACTTCCCAGAGCCCCGGCTCTTCCGCTACCGGCGTTCGATGAAATGGCCGGTCACGCGGGGCCACCCGTGGCTGGCGGGCGTCATGGCCCGAGAGAGGATCCAGATCCGCCACTACCGCTGGCGGACGCCCGAGCAGGCGAGAAGGCGTTGGGCGCTGCGCGAGGCGGTCCGCGGCACGATGCCCTTCGGCGGCGAGCATTGGGCAAGAGACTGGCGGGCCGAGGGCCTGCGGACGCGCCGCGACCCGGGCGTTTTCTTCTGGAAGCCGGGCGAGCCGCTCGTGCCGTTCGAGTCGCCCTCGCCGATCGGCGCACCGCTGCGCCGCACCGGCAAGGCGCTGCTCACCGGTTGCGGCGCGCAGCCGCTGCTCGACCGGCTCCTGCCCGGCTACCGCCCGGCGGATCTCCGCGATGAGCCGCCCGAGGTCGCGGCGAGATACCTCGAACTCATGGAAGCCGGCGAAGCTTGAGGCGCGCTCACAGGCACCCGCTCGAACGCCACTCCAGGAGCAGCATCAGGTCGGCCGCGTCCGTCTTGCCGTCGGGGATCGCCCACCAGTGGTCGTTGGGATCGATCGAGCCTGAAATGTCGAGCCTCTGGTCGCCCGCGGCGATCAGCGAGAGCATGTCGAAAAAGTCGCTCCCGCCGAGGCCCGAGGCGAGCATCGTCGCCTGGATGCAGAGCGGGTCGATCCGCAGCATCCAGCCGATGACCCGTCCGTCCGCCGCCGTTCCTTCGCCGACAATCAGGCTGCCGTCGCCGGACACCCAGCGGGGCACCGGGTGCGAACAGAGCAGGTCGAGGCCGAGGTCATGCACGAACTCGTCGAACCGGTGCAGGCCCGTCGATTCCGTCCAGATGTAGCCGGTGGGGGTCTCCGGATCGCCCCCGCGGAGCTGGCCGACGACGACGCTCAGCCCGTCGCACTGTCCGTGCACATCGACGCGCCAGTAATCCGAGGGGGCCTCGAAGAGCTGTTCGACGCCCCCGGCGCTCGTCCAACGCCACAGCGCCTTGGCCGAGCGTCCCAGCACGGTGTCGCCGGTGAGGTCGACGGCGAACGCGCCGGGGAGCGTCTCGGCGCCGGTTTCGAGCACGCGGACCGCCCATGACCCGTCGTCGAGAGGGCCGGTCCACATCACGCTGAAGGGTTTGCGCTGCGGGCTGCGCATCACGCCGACGATGTGGTCTCCGCCGGGCGAGACGCCCTGCGCCCAGCCGGCGGTGGTGAACATGTGCCCGGGTCTGGGCAACTCGTGGCGTTGCCCGTCGATCCAGGCCGTGGGAACGATCTGCCAGTCACGCCTGACGACGCGGCTTGTCCAGCCCGCCGTCACGCGTCCGTCGGCCGAGAGCGACGCGATCCGCGAGCGTTCGGGCTCGAGTTCGCCGGTCTCGGGCAGCGAGACGGATGATGCCGAGCGCGAACCTCCCTGCGCCAGCGCGGGGAAGTAAGCGTCGATCCTTCCGGACGCCGCACGACCGTCGCGGCTGATGGCGTCGAACTTGCCCGGGCCGGCGTCGTCCATGATGTGGACGGGTTCGCCGGGGTCGCGCACCTGCCAGCGTGCGGCGCCGGTGTCGCGGCCGACGAGTCGGGCGAATTCGCCTTGGCGGTCCATCCACTTGCCGACAACGGTGGCGCCGTCGTCAGAAACCGCCATCGGCATCACGCTGACGCCGGGCGGACCGATAAAATGCGTGATGTCGGTCGCGTTCGCCTGTGCGGCAAGAACAACGCCCGCCGCGGTCGCGACGAAGAGTCTCATACGCAAATCTCCCACAACCGAGCCGCTGCTCGTTTCAGGGCGAACGCTGTTGGTTCGCCGGGTTTACGGGCGCTCGTCCCGCACGAGGGTCGGCAGCATGGTGGCGCGCACCCTGTGTGTCAAGTGGGGCAAGTACGCGAACGCTGCGACGACCCCCACATCGAACGAGGGGGGTGTTTGACGCGAGAAACGCGTGTAAAAACTCACCGGCGGCTGTCGGTAAGGCGAGGTTTGGGCCTGCGAAGATTCAGCGCGGCGCGTGCGTTGCCGCCTCGACCATGAGCGATTTCATCTGCCGTACGGCTTCTCTCATCCCCACATAGACCGCACGGCTCACAATCGCGTGACCGATGTGCAATTCCTCGATGCCGCGCAGCGCCGCGATCGGTGCGACATTGTGGTAATTCAGCGCATGCCCCGCATTAAAACGCAATCCTGCGTTGAGAATCGCGCGACCGGTGTCGGCAACGCGTTCGAGCGCGTCACAGAGCTGCGTTCGACGGAAGTCCCCGCCGCAGGCAAAGAACGCCGCGGCGTACGGGCCGGTGTGCACCTCGCAGACATCGAAGCCGACCTCCGCCGCCGCCTCCGCCTGCGCCGGGTCGGGGTCGATGAACGCCGAGACGATCAGCCCCGCCTCGCGCAGCTTCCGGACATCTTCCCTCAGCTTGTCGCGTTGCCCGGCGACATCGAGCCCCCCCTCGGTGGTGATCTCCTGTCTGCCCTCGGGCACGAGCATCGCGGTGTGGGGCTTGAGGCGCGAGGCGATGGCGATCATCTCGTCGGTGGCGGCCATTTCGAGGTTCAGGCGGACATTCACGCCGCCGCACAGGCGTTCGACATCGTGGTCCTGGATGTGGCGCCGGTCTTCTCTGAGGTGGACGGTGATGCCGTCGGCCCCGCCGAGCTCGGCCTCGTGGGCCGCCCTGGTCGGGTCGGGCTCGACGCCCCTGCGGGCTTGGCGGACGGTCGCGACATGATCGATGTTGACACCGAGCTGGATCATGGCTGCCTTTCAGCGGGGTCGGGCGGGCGGGCCGCGATGCCGGCCCATGGGGCGTGAGCGGGGTTCGGGGCGGGATTGTTCGTCGCAACGGGGCCCGGCGAGCGGGCGGGCCTCGGAGGAAAATGGACGCGGTTCGGGGGTCGGGTTGACGCGGCGGGCGTTTCAGGCGAGACTCCCCAGCCCCAGCCGGGCGGATCCCGGCGAGGGTTTGGTGCGTACCTACCATTGGAACCCGTGTGTCGCCCTCCTGAGCGCCTGCGGGCGGGAACGCCGAACATCGAATAAACATGCCGGCGGCCGACGGCGGTCGACGCTGGCCACTCTGACTGGAGCGCGGCGATGGCATCTCGCGGAAACAGCCCTGGGGCGATCATCACCATCGTGATCCTCGGCATCCTGACGGTGACCTTCTTCGTCCTCACCCTGATGTTCTACGCCGAGAAGAACAATCTCGAGGCGGCGGCCGAGGACGCCATCCAGGCTCGGGACCGGTTCGTCAGCGGCGGCGAGGTCGACCGGGCCAACGCCATCGCCGACCGTGCCGGTCGCGGCCAGTCGGTCTTCGCGTTCATGGAGGATGTCGTCGGGCGTGCCGCACGCATCGCCGCCGGCTCGCGCGAGATCTCGATCAACGACCTCGAGCAGCGTGTGGCGGACCTGGACCCCGAGCGTGTGGGCCTGCTGCGGATCGCGACGAACCAGCGTGAGCGGATCGCCTCGCTGCAGCGCCAGATCGACGAGATGCGTGCGCCCGCCGCCGAGGAGTCCGCCCGTCTCGCGGCGGCCCGTGAGTTCTTCACCGACGACGCGACCCGCGTCCGGCGGGAGGCCGACGGGATCGCCCAGCAGCAGCAGCAGCTCTCCAGCCAGGTGACCGGCTACGCCGGTCGGATCCGCGACGGGATCGAGAGCATCCGGCGCCAGGAGGACGAGACCCGCGTCCGTGTGCAGCAGGTCCGCGACGAGGCGGAGAACGAGAAGTCCGCCCTCCGCAACCAGATCGCCCAGCAGGACGAGCAGATCCTCCGTCTTGAGGACGAGATCCGGCGCCTCCGCGACGAGCGTCGCGCCGCCATCATCCGCCCCCGCGACGAGTTCGCGCTGGTCGACGGCTCGATCAGCTCCGTCCAGGCCGACCAGCAGCAGGTCACCATCAACCTCGGCCGGCGCGACAAGATCGTGCTCGACATGGTCTTCGAGGTCTACGAGAGCGCCACGGCCATCGCCCCCGACCCCCGAACCGGCGAGTACGCCCAGGGCAAGGCGATGATCCAGGTCATCAATGTCGGCGAGGCGACCTCGACCGCCCGCGTCGTCGAGCGTCGCGGGCGCGCCCAGATCTTCAGGGGCGATGTCATCGCCAACCCCGTCTACGACCCACGCAAGCAGTACCGCCTGCTCGTCTTCGGCCACTTCGACACCGACGGCGACGGACGCGCCACCGAGTTCGAGCGCGACTCGATTGTCGCCAGGATCCGCGAGTGGGGCGGCGATGCCATCAACGCCCGCGAGGCCGCCGACCTGACCGGCGACATCGACTTCCTCGTTCTCGGCCGGCGCCCTACGGTGCCCCCGCAGCCCTCCTCGCAGGCGCCGATCGATATCCAGCTCCAGTGGATCCGCCTGAACGACCAGGCCGAGCTCTACGACGAGTTCCAGCGCAGGGCCGAGGCCGTGGGCATCCCCATCCTCAGCCAGAACCGACTGAACACCCTGCTCTACAACTGACCCGGGCGAGGCTGACCCGCGAACGCACGGGGCGGGCCCATCGCGGGCCCGCCCGTTCTGTATGAAGATCGGAAAGCTCCCATACTGGGCGCAGCTCCCCGCCTACTGGGCGATCCGCGGCGCCATGAGCGCGCCACTCCTCGCCGGGCCCGCGCCGTCGCTGCACACCGCCAAGCGTCTGGGCCGAGCCTACGCCGGCGCGAAGTTCAACCGCAAACGCCTCCAACGAGCCTCCGACCACCTGCAGGTCGCCTTCCCGGACTGGACCGCCGACCGTCGCGAGGCGGTCGCCCTCGCAGGCTACGAACACCTGGCGATGCTCGCGGTCGAGGTCGCCTTCACCGGGCGCCTGCTCACCCCCAGCAACTGGCGTCGCCATGTCGAGTTCGGAGACATCTCCCCCGCCCTTCGGGCCCTCTGCTCGGGGCGTCCGATGATCCTCATCAGCGGGCACTGCGGCAACTGGGAGGTTTTGGGCTACACCCTCGCGTTGCTCGGCTTCCCCATGCACGCGCTCTACCGCCCGCTGGACCTCAAGCCCCTGGACCGCTGGATGCGCGACACGCGCTCCCGGCGGGGCCTGCGCCTGGTCGACAAGTTCGGGGCCGTCCACCTGATGCCGGCGATCATGCGTTCGGGCGAGCCGATCGGCTTTGTGGCCGACCAGAACGGGGGCGACCGGGGGATCTCCGTCCCGTTTTTCGGGCGTCTGGCCAACACCTACAAGTCCATCGCGCTGTTGGCGATGCAGTTCGAGGCGGTGGTGATCTGCGGGCAGGCCCGCCGCATCGGCTGGCACGAGCCGGGCGTCGAGGGCCCCGGAGACGGGCTGGACCGGGCCTCCAGAGCCCGCGTGCACGACGAGTCTGAAGGCTTCCGATTCGTCGTCGAGCTCGACGACATCTTCGGCCCCGAGGAGTACCTCGCTCAGCCCGACCCGGTCTACTACCTCAGCGCCAGGTACAGAAGATCGATCGAGCGGATGATCCGGCGGGCCCCGAGCGACTACCTTTGGATGCACCGGTCGTGGCGGAGCCGCCCGGCCCACGAGCGCCTGAACAAGCCCTTCCCCGACAAACTGCGGGAGAAGCTCCGCTCCCTGCCATGGATGACCGACGAGGAGCTGGATCGCCTCGTCGACCGCAGCGACAGAGACCGCGCCCTGCTCGCCGAGCTCGGCACGACACGCCTGCCCTGATCGCCGGGCCGGGGCCCCGCGGCTTGCTCGGGCGGGCCCGACCGGGTTCAATCCCCCGCAGACGCGGACCCCCCGCGACCAAGGAGACCCAAGACCATGTCCGACAACCAAGGCCGCCTGGCGGGGACCCGTGTGCTCATCGTCGACGACGACCGCGATGTCCAGGAGTCGATGAATGTGGCGTTCATGGCCGAGGGCGCCGAGACGATGACCGTCTCGGACGGCAACGCCGCCGTCGCCGCCTGCCTCGAACACGAGCCGGACCTGGTCATTCTCGATGTGATGCTGCCCGGTCGCAGCGGCTTTCTCGCCCTCGAGAAGATCAAGGGGCGCGAGAACAGCCCTCTGGTCATCATGGTCACCGCCAACGAGGGCAAGCGTCACAAGGCCTACGCGGAGTCGCTGGGTGTGGACCGGTACCTGTTCAAGCCCGTCCCCCTCGAAACGCTGCTCAACGCCGCGGTCGAACTGATCGACAGCGATTCATCGGACTGACCGCCCCCGCGACCGAACTGGTTTGTTCGAGGCCCCCGGAGCCCCCGTGTCCAGCCGACGCACCCTCGTCCTTCAACGCCCCGGCGCCGAGCCCGGCTCGCTGGAGTCTCTTGGCAGGCTGCGCGAGGTGCAGGAGCTCTTCGCGGGCTTCAACACCGCGACCGACGGCACCGAGCCGAGCTCGGGCATCGTCGTGCTGCACGGGCCCGGCTTTGTCGCCGAGGTCGCGACCTTCTCGGACGAGATCAACCAGGTGATGGTCCATGTGAAAGAGCAGGACATCGCCTTCGCCGTGCTCTGGCGCCTCTGCCAGAAGGCCGGCTGGAAGATGCTCGACCCCGACACGGGCCAGCTCTTCGGCTGAAGTCTGTTATCAGCAATCGTCGCTGCTGCGGGCCTTGAGCAGGCGTTCGCCCTGCTCGGGCGTCATCGAGCCCTCGGCGATGTAGGCGGCGATCTCACGCCGCGTCCGTTCGCGGGCGATCGAGCTGACGATCGACGCGAGGCTGCTCATGACGATCGCGGTGATCGGGATCCCCCCGATGACGATCCAGATCAGCACGCTGGGCTGCAGGATCAGTTCCAGGATGGTGCGCTGCGCTGTCTCGGTCATGGGTGCACCCCGTGTGTTCCGCTTTCCGGGCTGGCGAGTTTGCGCCCTCACGCCCGCCCGCTCGCGAGCCTCCCGACCGCCCGGCCCGTATTGGGCTGGTTGGGAGCCCGGCCCGTCCGATTTCATGGCGCCGGCGTGCCGGCCGGGTGTACAGCGCCCAGAATACCCGCGTGCACCACGAAGGGGAACCTAATCCGCGCACAAGCCCGGGGCCGCCCGCGCTGTCACCGGCCGAACACGATCTGGCCTCCAATCTCCTGAGGCTCTACAAGGGCGGCGCCTTCCCCATGGCCGACCCGGAGACGGGCGAGGTGGGGATCTTCCGCACCCATCGGCGGGCGGTGATCCCCGTTGCGCTGGCGGGCGACCCGCCCTCAGAGCGGATCCCGCCCCATCACCCCGCCGCCGGGCGGACCCTCCACATCCCCAAGCGGTTGTCAAGGACGCTCCGCTGCGGGAGGTTTTTTATCACGCGCGACGCGGCGTTTTTCAGTGTCGTCTCGGGGTGCGCCTCGCCGCGAGTGCCCTCGGCGGGATCCGAGTCGGTCAGCGCCGAGACCTGGATCAACGAGGACCTGGCGTCCTGCTACGCGATCCTCCACCGCGCCGGGCACGCCCACAGCGTCGAGGCGTGGGTGCCTCCCGACGCCGACGACGCCCGCGAGGCGGGGCCCGGATCGTTCGACCCGGATCGGTGGCGCCTGGTCGCGGGGATCTTCGGCGTCTGCGTGGGGCGCGTGTTCTGCGCCGAGAGCAAGTTCCACGACCAGTCGCTGCCCGCCTCGCGCGACGCGAGCAAGGTCGTGCTCGTCGAACTCGCCCTTCATCTGCGCCGACGCGGGTTCGACCTCATCGACACCCAACTCGTCAACCCGCACCTGGAGCAGTTCGGCTGCTTCGAGATCGACGCGGGCGCGTACGACAGCCTGCTCGCCGAGAGCCTGAGGAAGCCGGCGAACTGGTGAGCGGTCAGCGGGTTCGGCGCCGGCGGATACCATCGCTCATGCAGGCATCCAGCGAGACAGGCCGGCCCACAAAGGCCAGACAAGAGTGCATCAACCCCGCGTGCCGCGAGGTGTTCGGCGTCGAAGAGGTGCTCGTCGCCTGTCCGCGTTGCGAGGAGCTGCTCGATGTCCGCTACGACTGGGCCTCGCCGCTCTCGTGGGAGACGCTGGGCGCACGAAGCTCGACGCGGGGCGGGCGCCCGGCCGGGGGCGAACGGGGGCAGACGCCTTCGGCTCTGGATTTCTCGGGCGTCTGGCGGTTCAGGGACCTCCTGCCCTTTTTCCATGACGAGCGTGACATCGTCACCCTCGGCGAGGGGCGGACGAACCTGCAGCGGGCCGACGCGATCGCCGAGCTCATCGGGCTGGACCCGGGCAATCTGTTTTTGCAGTACGAAGGGTTTAATCCGTCGGGCTCGTTCAAGGACAACGGGATGGCCGCGGGGTTTACGCATGCGCGGATGGTCGGCGCCGAGCGGGTCGCCTGCGCCAGCACGGGCAACACCTCCGCGAGCCTGGGGATGTACGCCGCGCTGACCGGCACGCCCTGTTTCGTGTTCATCGGCTCGGGCAAGATCGCCTACGGCAAGCTGAGCCAGGCGCTCGAGTACGGCGCACGCACGCTGCAGGTCGCCGGCGACTTCGACGCCTGCCTCGCGCGCGTGCGCGAGATCGCGACCGGCCGCCCGGACCTCGGCGTCTACCTCATGAACTCGGTCAACCCCTTCCGCCTGGAAGGGCAGAAGACGATCATGTACCGCGTGCTGGAGGGGCTGGACTGGCGCGTGCCGGACTGGATCGTCGTGCCCGGCGGCAACCTCGGCAACTGCTCCGCCTTCGCCAAGGCGTTTGCCGAGCTGCGCGAGCTCGGCATGGTCGACCGCGTGCCGCGGCTGGCGGTTGTCAACGCCTCGGGCGCGCGCACGCTCGACCGTGTGCACAACGACCTGGGCCTGCGTTGGAACGGCGGCGAGTACGACCGCGAAGCCGTCCGCGCCGAGTACGCGCGTATGGACGAGCTGGGCGAGCGGGCGAGAACCGTCGCCAGCGCCATCGAGATCAACCGGCCCGTGAACCTGCCCAAGGCCCTGCGCGCGCTGGAAACCATGAACGGCGTCGTCCTCAGCGTCGACGACCACTGCATCATGGAGCACAAGGCCCTCGTCGGGCGCTTCGGCTTCGGGTGCGAGCCCGCTTCGGCGGCCGGCGTCGCGGGCGCGCGGCGCCTCGTCGAGCGCGGCGTCATCGACCCCGGCGAAACCGTCGCCTGCGTCCTCACCGGCCACCTGCTCAAAGACCCCGACGCGACCGTTTCGTACCACACCGGCGTCGATCGCGAGAAGATCCAGGCCGCCACGGCGAAAGTCATGCACGAGCACGGGCGCTTCGCGATCCCCACCGGCATGGTCAGCAACCGCCCGATCCCCGTCGCGGATGATCTCGACTCGATCCTCAAGGCGATGGGGCTGTAGCGACCGTGAATGTGGCACTGGCGGCTCGCCCGCCAGTGTCTCTCCCGCAAGAGCGATCAACGACAGGAAACACTGGCGGGCGAGCCGCCAGTGCCACAGACTTTTTGTGGCACAGATCTCTGAAAAAAGCAACCGGCGACGCTCTCGCGCCGCCGGTTCAGCTCCCGTTCTTCGTGCGGGAAGTCAGTTGTCGCCCTCGCGCCCGAGGAGCTCCAGCGCGATTTCGAGGTCGTTGAGCGTCACCTTGCCGACGAGGTCGCCGCCGTCTCGGTGTTCAGTTCGGTGAGGCCGGTGCGTCGGAGCACGCCATCGCGGCAATGCATCGGCAGCCCGATCTGCGGCCGCGTTCGACGGCGAGCACAGATCGCACTCGCCTCATGGCGACGGCGGGGGCGGCATTTTCGGTCGTGTGAGCTCGCCATCTCCCCCCGCTTCGAGCAGTGGGTATTTTGCCTAATAGAGGATCTTTGAGTGTGTTTGACGCGACTCGGGCTGAAGTATTGGAAGCGGCTCTCCGATCTGGGTTTGAACCCGCACCGCAACCAGGAGGCGACATGTCGACTCTCACAGAGCATGCGATCACAGCGTTGTCTTTTGACAAGGCCAACGGATGGTCGTGCACCCCGTTTCCCGCGATGGACTCCTCTCGCACACTGGTCGTGGTGTTCGGGTGGAGCGGTCTGAGCGAGAATCCCGGCCCGCTCCAAGAACTCCGCGCGGCGTACCCGAACGCCCACATGATCGGCTGCTCCACTTCCGGGGAGGTTCACGGCGACAGGCTCCGCGATGAAACGATCTCGGTCGCGGTGATCCGGTTCGCCAAGACGGATCTTGTTACCGCGACCGCTCCGGTTCGGTCCCAAGCCGATTCAGAGCGTGCGGGGGCGTTGATCGGCGAGCAACTCAACCGGCCCGGTCTGAGCGGTGTGCTCGTGCTCTCTGACGGGCTTCTGGTCAACGGGTCCGCCCTTGTCCGCGGGCTCACACGGGTTCTCCCCGAAGGGGTTGTTGTTACCGGGGGGCTCGCCGGCGACGGCGCCGATTTCGAGAAGACCTGGGTCATCCGCAACGGCGCAGCCGAGCCGGGGTTCGTGACCGCGGTCGGGTTCTACGGCGATCATGTCCGGATCGGGCACGGGTCAAAGGGCGGCTGGGATGTCTTCGGGCCCGAACGGATCGTGACACGCTCGGACGGCAACATTCTCTACGAGCTCGACGGCAAGCCCGCGCTCCCGCTGTACAAGAACTATCTCGGAGAGCGGGCCGTCGACCTCCCCGCCTCCGCCCTGCTGTTCCCGCTCTCGCTCCGCCGCGGCAAGGACGACAGCAACTCGTTCGTGCGCACTATTCTCGGGATCGACGAAGAATCCCAGTCGATGACTTTCGCCGGGGACATCCCGCAGGGCTGCCTCGCGCAGCTCATGCGGGCGAACTTCGACCGGCTGATCGATGGTGCGGCGGAGTCCGCCCTGATGACCCGCGCCCGCGGTTCCGGCCGCGGCTGTCTCTCTGTGGTCGTGTCGTGCGTCGGGAGGCGGCTCGTTCTCGGCGAACGCACCGAGGAAGAGCTCGAGCGGACCGAGGAGCTTCTGCCCGAAAATTCCGTCCAGGTCGGGTTCTACTCCTACGGCGAGATCTCGCCCTATGCGTCGGGCGACTGCGATCTTCACAACCAGACGATGACCATCACGACCATCTCCGAGGACTGATCGTTGCCCACGATACTCGATCGACAGCTCAAACGCGCGGGGCTCACGGCGCAGTCTCTTCCGGCGGATCTGGAGGCGTGGTCCGGCTTTCTCCGATCCATCGGGCAGACTTACGAGCAGGCCGACCAGGACCGCTACCTCCTGGAGCGGTCGCTCTCGCTGTCGTCGGCGGAGATGAGCGAGCTCCACTCCCAGCTCGCCGCCGAGAGGGACTCGATCAACACCGTCATCTGTTCGCTCGTCGAGGGGGTGTGCGCGATCGACAGTTCGGGAGTGGTCCTCTTCATCAACCCCGCGGCCCGCCGGCTGCTGCGCGTGTCGGACGACAGTTCGATCCAAGGGATGCGTCTGGAGGAGTTCGTCCACGCGAGGACGCCCGACGGGCGGAGCCTGACCGAGGCGCTTGCGACCGCGGAGGGCGACGCCACGGCGGGCGAGGAACGCCGCTTGATCGTCGCGGACGACGAGAGCGAGTTCATCACCTTCACCGTCAGCCCTCTCGGGCGTGAGGTGTCCGGCGTGGTGCTGACCCTCAGGGATGTCACGAAGGACAAGCGTCTCGAAAAGGAGCGGAGCGATCTCAACCGGCGCCTCATCGAGGTGAGCCGCCAGGCCGGGATGGCGGAGGTGGCGTCGAATGTCCTTCACAATGTGGGCAATGTGCTCAACAGCGTCAACATCTCCGCCTCCCTCGTGCACGACACGGTGAAGGCGTCCCGCTGCGCCGCGATTTCAAGGATCGGAGTCCTGCTGGACGAGAACCGTCACCGGCTGGGCGAGTTCCTGACCCAGGACCCCGCCGGGGCGAAGATCCCCGAGTACATCGCCCAGCTCGGCGGGCTGCTCGAGGGGGAGAGAGACCGAGCGCTCTCTGAGCTCGTCTCGCTCAGGAACAGCGTGGACCACATCCGCGAGATCGTCGCCGCGCAGCAGTCCTACGCCAAGGTCGGCGGCACGCGGGAGCTCGAAGACCTGGCCGCGCTGGCGGAGGAGGCGATCCGCGTCGTCGAAGCGAGCATGGCCCGGCACGGGGTCCGGATCATCCGCGAGTTTCAGCCTACTCCGCCGCTGCTCGTCGAGCGGAACCAGGTCCTCCAGGTGCTGGTGAACATCCTGGCGAACGCCAAGCAGGCGATCGTCGACAAACAGGGCGACGGGCCGCGCGAGATCACCATACAGATCGGGCCCGGGGACGAAGGGGCGGCGGTCGCGCGGATCATCGACTCGGGCTGCGGTATCCCGCCGGAGAACCTCACTCGCATCTTTTCCCACGGGTTCACCACGCGCCCCGCGGGGCACGGCTTCGGATTGCACAGCGCCGCGATCGCCGCCAAGGCCATGGGCGGCTCGCTGACCGCCGAGAGCGCCGGCGTCGGCCTCGGCGCTTGTTTCATCTTCCGGATCCCGACCAATTGCTCGAGTTCGGATAAGGCCGCATGACCACGGACAGCACCCACGGGCGTCGGATCCTCATCGTAGACGACAACCCCGAACTGCACAACGACTACCGCAAGACCCTCGCGCCTGTCCGCCCGTGCGAGGAGCTGGCGGACCTGGAGTCGGCGATCTTCGGAGACGCCGCGCCTGCGCCCGCGACCGACGAGCGGTACGAGATCGATTCGGCCTACCAGGGCGAAGAGGCTCTCGGGATGGTCCGCAAGGCTCTGGACGAGGGGCGCCCGTACGCCTTGGCGTTCGTCGACATGCGCATGCCGCCGGGCTGGGACGGGCTCGAAACGATCGAACGCCTCTGGGAGGTCGACCGCGAGCTGCAGGTCGTCATCTGCACGGCCTACTCCGATCACTCTCGCGACGAGATCGTCGCCAGGACCGGGCACGCGCACCGGCTTGTGATCCTCAAGAAGCCGTTCGACAACGCGGAGGTGACGCAGCTCGCCTACGCCATGACCGCCAAGTGGCGGGCGACTCGGGCCGCGGACCTGAAGATGTCCGAGCTGCAAGGGCTGGTCGCCGAGCGCACGGACGAACTCTCAGAAGCCAACGAACGGCTCCTGCGGAAGATCGCCGAACTCGAGCGGACCAAGGCGGCGCTGGAGTCAAGCGAACAGCGGTACGCCCTCGCCGCCGCTGGATCGAACGACGGCTTGTGGGACTGGGACCTGGAGTCCGGATGCGTGTTTTACTCGGATCGGTGGAAGGCCATCATCGGTCTCCGCCCCGAGGACGGCGACGATTCGCCGGAGTTCTGGCTCGATCGCGTGCACCCCAACGACCGGCCGAACCTCCGCGGGCTGATAGGTAAGCATCTGGCGGGAGAGCCGGGGCACCTCGAATCCGAGCATCGGATCCGCACGCGGGAAGGGGGGGTACATCTGGGTTCTTTGCCGGGGCGTCACGGTGTGTGACGACTCGGGGAGGCCGCTGCGCTTTGCGGGCTCGCTCTCGGACATCAGCCGTCGCAAGGAAACCGAGGACCAGTTGCGTCAGGGCGCGTACTTCGACAAGCTCACCGGCCTGCCCAACCGGGCGCTGTTCCGCGAGTGCCTGGAAGAGGCCGTCCGGGACGCGGAGACAGGCTCCCGCCCTAGCTTCGCGGTGCTTTTCCTCGATTTCGACAACTTCAAGATCGTCAACGACAGCCTCGGCCACCTCGCCGGGGACGAACTGCTCGTCGAGATCGCCGCCCGTCTTTCGCGGGCGATCAAGGAGGTCTGCCCGGGTCCCCACGGGCGCACGGTCGCGAGGATCGGCGGGGATGAGTTCGTCGTTCTGCTCAGCGGCCCGGACGCCGCACGCTCGGCGGAGCCGGTCGCGCGGGCCATCCACTCGTGCTTCGCCGAACCGGTGGTGGTCCACGGCTCGAAGGTGTTCTCGACCGCGAGCATCGGCATCGCGGTCGACAACGGCCTGTACACCAATCCGGACGATATCCTGCGCGACGTCGACACCGCGATGTACCACGCGAAGGCCGGCGGGAGCGGCAGGCACACATACTTCGACAACGCCATGCGCGAGGTCGCGGTCGCCAGGCTCCGCCTCGAAAACGATCTGCGTGCCGTCATTCAGAGGGGCGGGGTCGAGGTTGTCTATCAGCCCATCGTCTCTCTCGGGTCCGGCCGCCCCGTCAGCATCGAAGCGCTCGCGCGGTGGACCCATCCCGAACTCGGCCCCATCAGCCCCGACCGCTTTATCCCGATCGCCGAGGAGACAGGGCTGATCATCCCGCTCGGCGAGCAGGTCCTCCAGATCGCCTGCGAAGATCTCGGCAGGCTCCGCTCGCTGAACGGCTGGTCGGACTGCCGCGTGAATGTCAATCTCTCGGCGCATCAGTTCGCGCAGTCGAACCTTGTCGACACCGTGATGGAGATCCTCGGGCGGTACGGCCTGCCCCCGCAGGCGCTGGCGTTGGAGGTGACCGAGACGGTCGTCATGGGCGACTTCGACGCCGCCGCCGCAACCATCCGGCGCCTCCGCGATCTCGGCATCGATGTCTATATGGACGATTTCGGTATCGGCTATTCCTCGCTCTCGTGCCTCAAGCTCCTCCCGCTCACCGGCCTGAAGCTCGACCGATCGTTTGTCGCCCACCTCGGCGACAGCATCACCAACCCCGCGATCATCCACGCGATCGTGACACTCGCGGGGCACCTGCATCTCAATGTCGTCGCCGAAGGCGTCGAGACCGAGGACCAACTCGCCAGCGTGCTCGCCCTCGATTGCGGTCAGGCGCAGGGCTACCACTTCGGCCGGCCTTTGCCGATCGCGTCTCTGCTCGGCATGATGCGCAACGAGTGGCGCATGCGAGACGCCGCCTGAGGCGGTTCTCGGATCGGCGGAGCGTCCCCGCCGGGCCGTTGCCCGTTCCGGTCATAACCACGCCGGCGACGCTCTCGCGCCGCCGGTTCAGCTCCCGTTCTTCGTGCGGGAAGTCAGTTGTCGCCCTCGCGCCCGAGGAGCTCCAGCGCGATTTCGAGGTCGTTGAGCGTCACCTTGCCGTCGAGGTCGAGGTCCGCGTCGGGTTCGCCTCTGGTGAAGGCCTCGAAGAAGGCGTTGATGTCCAGCTCGCCGTCGGGGCCCCAGACGCCCGTAGCGCCCAGCGATCGCGGGCCGGGCCCGCGCATCGGCACGAGCAGGAAAGCGCGTCGCTGCGCCTGCGCCGTGTTGCTGGCGCGCCGGAGCCCGTAGCCGGCGATGTGGCCCCGGTTGTTCACCGCTGTCGCGGCCTCCAGCCTCCAGCCCGCGTTGGGCGCGATCAGGTCGTTCAGGTCCACCATCCGGCCGTTGCGCCACAGGAAGGCGGTGGTCGTCATCTCGCCGGTGGCGTGGTCGAGCTCGCCCGAGCGGCCGACGACCATGCCCCGGTTGTTCACGCCCATCGCCTCGGCGAAGTTGTCGGTGTTCGACAGCCTCCCCAGTTCCCGCACCGCCAGGGCGTTGGGCGACCAGAGCACCGCCTCGACATCGCGCGGTCGGATCACCGGCAGCACCGAGGGGCCTACTTCAGAAGCGCCGACGATGATGTTCGTCTCGCTCACGCCGTTCGCCCACGAGTCGGAGCTCGGCGAAATCCCGGGCAGGCGCATCAGCTCGCCCTGGAACGCGTGCCCGACGAACCCGACGCGTTGCGCCGGCAGCGTTGAGTTCGGGGGCTGGGGCAACTCGCTCCACCCGACGACCGAGCCGCGGCTGTTGATGTCGTTCGCCTCGCTGTTGTCGCCGCCGAGCGTGCCGAGATCGCGCAGGCGGCCGTTGAAAGAGACGAACGCGTGCCGGTGCTGCGCGTTGCCGGTCTCGCTCCAGCCGACGACCATGCCCGGCTGGTTCACGCCGAGCGCTGCGTTCTGGCGCCCGCCCAGGGTCGGGATCGTTGAGAGCGGCCGGTCGCCGGTCTTTGCGAACGCGCGCAGGGGCTGGTCTGGCCCGCGCCTGGCGGCGCCGACGGCGGTGCCGCGGTTGTTGATGTCGGCCGCGAAGCCCGAGCCGGCAAATCGGGGCAGGACCGGCGTGATGCCGTCGCCCCTGCTCCACACAAACGGGACGAGGCGCCGGTCGGTCGGCGTTGATGAGGGCGCCTGCGCCGCGCCGACGACCATCGATCGCTCGTTCATGCCCATCGCGCGAGAGACGCCCCGTTCCGTGCCCGTCAGCGTGCCGAGGTCGATCACCCGGTAGACGACGGGCGGGCCCGGGTTCGGACGGTTCGGGCCCGGGCGGTCGGTCAACGGCTGGGCCGGGGCGAAGGTCGCCGCCGCGACGATTCCCGCGGCCGCGCACGCGAAAGCGGTCCGGACCGATCGACGCCCCTGACGGATCGTGTTCGCTGTCATGATGTGTTCCTCCGAGTTTGTCGCGCTCCAGAACGCTCAGGCAGAGCGCAGAGCACGCCCATCAGCATCCGGAGCCCGGGAGACAGGCCGAGCCCCACCCGTGCATCAAGTATGACGCAAGGACCGGAAACGGATTGCAGAAGGACCGGAAAAATCCGCACGATCAGGGCGGTGTTCGATCAGCGATAGGATTCCGGGTCGGTCGACCACCCCGCCTCGGCCATCAGCTCGCGCACGAAGCCGTCGTTCAGATACAGCTCGGCGGCCCCCTCGGGCAGCGCGAACCTCTTCTCCGACACCACCTCGTCGGGGCGTTCCTTGCTCAGCTTGGCCGACGAGTCGTGGTAGTGCGAGCGCTGGTACTCCAGCGCCTTTCGCACATCCCCGTCGGCCCAGCGCCACCCCCACGCGTCCCAGATCCGCGTGAAGAACCCCTCCGGGTCTTTGCGCAGGTCCTCGTAGCGGAGGCGGTGGGGCGAGTCGAGCCAACGCCGCGCCACCAGCTTGAACCGGTGCAGATCGTGATCGGCGCTGATCGCCTTAAACCACCCGCGCGCATATAGGCTGTTGAGCCGCAGCAGCGGGTTGCGCAGCAGGAAGACATGGCGGTGGTCCTTCAGCGCGGCGTCGAACTCGTCGGGCCTGATCGAGTCGTGCGGGTGCTTCATCACCACGCGCCCGGCCTCGCCGGCGATCTTGTTGAACAGGCGCGTCGCCAGCGACACAACCTCGGGCGTCAGATGCTCGCCGACATCCCAGAACAGTTTGCGCAGCTCCTCCTGCTCGGGCGGGTAGTTGTAAGGCGGGCCGGTGCGGTTCCACGGGCCGAAGACCTCGTCGGCCACCGGCACGCCCCACGGCGCCGCGGCGCCGTACGCAGCCACGGACGACCCGCACCGCGCCAGCGAAAAAATCCAGCAGACCTCGGCGTGTCGAGCCATCGTCGCGATCATCCTTTCAGCGGGCGCCGGCGCACAAGGCTCGGTCCCGTCGGGGTCAGTCGAGGTAGTCCGCGGGATCGACCGACCACCCGCGCTCACGCATGAAACCCGCGATGTACGGGTCGTTTAGGTACAGCTCGATCGCCTCGCGCGGGAGCGCGAACGACGCCTCCGAGTAGATCCCCCCCTCGGGCCGCTCGGACTTCTTCAGGCTCGACTCGTGGTAGTTCTGCTCGCAGTAGGCCAGCGCCGTTGCGAGCTCCGCCTCGCCGTGCTCGAAGCCCCACGCGTCCCAGAGCTTGCGGAAGAACGAGGCCGGGTCGGCCTTGAACTCGTCGAAAGTGACGCGGTGCTCGCGCGTCTCCCACCACTGCGCGTACTGGCGGTAGCGGTCCAGGTCCTGCTTGGGCCCGAAGGCCTTGGTCCAACCCCTTTTGTGCAGGCTGTTGAGCCGGTGCAGCGGGTTGCGGATGAGGTAGACAGAACGCCGGACCGGGAACGCCCCGTCGAACTCCTCGGGTGACGGACGCAGGTGGGGCCACTTGCTGACGACCACCCCCGAAGGCCCCGCCAGCTCGGCGAACACCCGCCCCGCCAGCTCGACCACCGCCGGCGTCAGCGCGTGGCCTTCCGCCTTGAAGAGCTCCACCAGATCCTTCTGCGAGGGCGGGTAGTTGTAAGGGCCGCCCGTCCGGTCCCACGGCCCCATCACCTCGTCGGCGACCACATGCCCCCACGGCGCCGCGGCCGCGTAGACCGCCACCGATGAACCGGACCTCGCCAGCGCGTGCAACCAGACCACCCGAACATCGCTCATGGGCAACCGTAGCCCTCCGCCGGCAATACTTTCGGTGCTCGGGCGTCCTGCACACGCCGCCGCCGCGATCAACTCCGGACCCCAACACGCCGAGAGAGCACCCATGCCAGAGCACGCCGATCCCCGCACGCTTCTCATCCTCGCCGGCCTCGCCCTCTCGGGGCTGCTCGCGCTGCCCGCCCATGCCGCGACGATCGAGCCCACGCCCCCCGAAGCGGCGGTCTCTGACGAGGCCGACGAAGCCGCCGACGAGCAGATCCTCCCGCGCGAGTGGCGCCTCGTCCGCGCCTACGCACGCAGAGCGGTCAACCTCGGCGAGGTCCCGGGCGTCGTCACCCTCGTCGTCCACAACGCCGAGACCGTCTTCCGCGACGCACAGGGCCACGCCGACCTCGAAGCCGATCGGAGGCTGGACCCCGCCGACCTCTTCGCCATCGCCTCGGTCTCCAAGCCCGTCACCTCGACCGTCCTGCACCTCCTGGCCGCCCAGACCGACTTCGACCTCGACGCGCCGGTCTCGGAGTACCTGCCCGAGTTCGAGGGCGTCGGCCTGATCGAGGGCGGCAGGGCATCGCGGGCGCCCACCATCGCCGAACTGCTCTCACACACCGGCGGCGTGCCGGGCGGCACCATTCCCGAGGTCCGCGCCCGCTACCGCACCGGCGATATCGGCAGCACCTTGCCGAACATCGCAAACGCCGCCGCGCGCCTCGGCCTCGAAAGCGAGCCCGGCACAACCTTCGCCTACGGCGGGCTCGGCTACGCCGTCGCCGCAAGAGCCGCCGAAGCGTTCAGCGGCAAGGACTTCGAGACGCTCAGCAAGGAACTGCTCTTTGCGCCGCTCGGCATGGAGCACACCACCTTCATCCCGACAAACGAGCAGCTCGAAAACGCATCAAGAGTTTTCCGGCGCGACGGTAACGAGTTCCGCCAATGGATGAGACCGATGCGTATCGGTTCGACCGGGCCGCTGCACACGCCGGGCGACGGGATCCCGATTCTCATAGACGCTTCGGGGGGACCTGTGCAAGGTCCCTACATCAACCCAGCCGGCGGCCTCTACTCAACCGCCGACGATTTGGCGAAGTTCGCGCAGTGGCACCTCGACGCAGCGGCCGGCAAGGAAGGGCTTCGCCCGTCCGCGCCCGAAGCGATCGCCCGTATGCGCACGCCGATGCCGTCGGCCGAGGGCCCGCGTGGGCGCTACGCCCTGGGCTGGCAGGTCGTCGAGCACGAGGGCGACTCGCCGGCGGCCCGCGTGCACCACGGGGGCGCGACGGGCACGCTGTTGTGGATCGATTTCGAGCACAACGCCGCGGGCGTCGTCCTGACGCAACTGCCCGGCAGCGTCGAGTTCCTCGGCCGGATGCAGGCGCTCTGCATCGCGGCGGTCACCGGCGAGCGCCCGCAGATCGAGCGTACCGAACGCCAGCAGCGAGAACGCCCGCAGCGCCGGCGCTGATCGCGAGCGGGGCGAAGCGCGTCGAGGTACACTGATCGCTTCTTGAGCGACGCGGCAGCAGAGGAAGCGATGCACGCATCCGCCAGTTCCGAACGCCCCTCGCGGGTGATAGATGTCATCGGCTCGGTGATGGCGGCAACCACGATGCTTATCTGGGTGCTGTGGTACCGCGACCACTCGGTGATGGACGATGGCAGAGCGGTCGAGGCTTCGCAGGCGTTGCTGCTGTTTGTCGCGTGCCTTGTCCACTGGCGCCGGATCAAGAGCGCATCAGACCCGGTGGCGAGGTCGGTCCGCTGCGGACTGGCGATCTTGTGCTATTCGATGTTCCTCCGCGAGGTCGACATCGACAAGCTCTCTGAAGCGGTTTGGGCCGAGCATCTTGAAAACTCGCTGCGGCTTGTCGCCGTCGGGCTGTGGGCCGTCTTTGCGTTCCGGCTCCGGCCCATCATCCCCGCGTTGTGGCGACAGAAGCGGGCCATCGCCCTCGGGCCGGCGATGCTCTGCTCGTTCGCAGGCGTCTACTTCTACCTGATGTCGTACCTGTTCGATAAGCAGTGGCTCGACATCGGCCTTGAAGTCAACGAGTTCGGCGAGGGCGTCTCCGAGGTGCACGCCACGACCATGTTCCTCGCTGGGTCGCTGTTGTCGGTCTTCGCCGGGAAGGCGGCACGCGAGGGCGGCGTCGCCGGATCAACGACCGATGACGAAGCCGACGCCTAGAGCGTCCTCACTGATTTCGTAGCGCCGTTCGGCGCGTGTCCGGTTGCGCCTTGGTGATGTTTGTTGTAGCTTCGAGCCTCGACCCTCGGGGTCGGGAAGGAGCCACGGATGGCGTCGCCGTAC
>JBJHCY010000005.1:0-335469 GCA_050486265.1 Phycisphaerales bacterium
CCTCACGCAGCTTGGCGATGATCTGTTCCGGTGTGTATCGCTTGCGCTTCATCAAGAGTCTCCTGACCTCAACCGGAGGTCATCGGGACTCTCACAACGACTGGCTCAGTTTTTGGGGGGCAGGTCACACCACCAACTACGACCCCGCCAACTATGTCGGCGCGTTCGTGCCGCCCCAGACGGCCAACTCCGGATCGGGCATGTGGGGCACGCTGATCAACGACGACCACACCAACTCGGGCGAGTTCAGCATCCTCAGCCGCAACTTCGACTTCACCGGGTTCGTGGATGTCCAGCTGAGCTTCGCTTCGTACTCGAACCTGTTCGGCGATTTCGACTTCGGCGAGGTCATCGTCAACGGCGATGTGCTGGCCAGCACCGTCAGCAGCCCGGCGCCCGGCGTGCAGCAGTTGGCCAACGACACCGGAACGAGCGGGGCCGCGTGGGTCGTCGAGAACATCGATCTCTCCGCCTACGACGGGCTGGCTTCCGTCGATATCCAGTTCAGCATGTTCGCGTCCACGGTGGTCAACCGCCCCGGCTGGTACATCGACGATGTCCGGGTCTCGGGCATCCCCGCGCCCGGCGCGGCGGCGCTGTTCGGCCTCGGCGGGCTCGTTGCCTTCCGGCGCAGGCGCTGATGCGGAGCTGATCGCTTCAAACCCAACACGCAGGCGGGGCCGCACCGGCGGCCCCGCTTGTTGTTTTTGCAGCGCAGTCTGGACGGCGGGGTCAGAGCTGATCGAGGAAGCGCAGGTCGTTCTCGAACAGCAGGCGGATGTCGGGGATGCCGTACTTGCCCATCGCGAGTCGTTCGACGCCCATGCCCCACGCGAAGCCGGTGAACTCTTCGGGGTCGATGCCGCAGGCTTCGAGCACCGCCGGATCGACCATGCCGCAGCCGCCGAGCTCGATCCACTTCGGCTCCTCGCCGGGCTTGAGGGCGATCTTCATGTCGAACTCGGCCGAGGGCTCGGTGAAGGGGAAGAAGCTGGGGCGGAGGCGGACATCCGCGTCGTCACCGAAGTAGGCGCGGGCGAACTGGAGGAGGGTCGTCTTGAGATCCACCATCGAGACGCCGCGGTCGATGTAGAGCGCTTCGAGCTGGTGGAACATGAACGAATGCGTCGCGTCGACGGTGTCGGGCCTGTACACGCGGCCGGGCGACACGACCTTGATCGGCGGGCCCCAGCCTTCTTTGACCGCACGCTCCATCACGCGGATCTGCACCGTGCTGGTCTGGCTGCGGAGCATGCGCGGGCGCTGGGTCGAAGCGGGGTTGTCGACATAGAAGTTGTCGATCGGGTCGCGCGCGGGGTGCTCGGGCGGGATGTTGAGCTTGACGAAATTGTGCTCGTCGTCTTCGAGCTCGGGGCCCTCGGCGACGGCGAAGCCCATCCGGGCGCAGACCTCGACGAGCTCGTCGATCACGCGGGTGATGATGTGCCGGCGCCCGACCGCGCGGGATGAGACGATCCCCGGCTCGGTCATGTCGATCTGCGGGCCGGAGGGGCCGGACGCGGCGAGGGTGTCCTTGCGGGCCTCGAAGGCGGCTTCCAGGGCGGTCTTGACCTCGTTGAGCTTCTGGCCGACCTTGGGCTTGTCCTCTTTGGGGACATCCTTGAGCCCGCCCATCGCCGCCTTGAGCCGCCCCTTGGCCCCGAGATAGGCGATCCGCCAGGCTTCGAGGGCGTCGGCGTCGGGCGAGGCGTCGAGCTCGGTGAGGGCGTCGCGTTGCAGTTGTTCGAGCGTTTCGAGCATGGGGCGGATGGTAGGAGGCCGCGGCTGGGCGGCGGAGGGACTGCAGAGGGGGCATAGAGGGGGCGGGGACCTGAGGCAGGGGTCTCGCCTGTGGGCCGACGGGGGCGATTCAGTCGTCGGTGTAGCTCGCGACCTGCAGGCAGAGGATCGCCCTGAAGCGACCGTCCTTCTCGCCAGTGAGCAGGACGCGGAGGTCGCCGGTCGGCGCCGGGACCAGGCGGGGAAAACGGCGGCTGAGGTCGATGGTCGAGCGCGTGGGCCGGGGCGGAACCATCCGCGTCGGCTGATCGCCAAAGCCGAGATCGAGCGTGAGCAACGGATCGAATCCAGCGTCGGGGTACTCATACCAGAAGGCTTCGACTGTTGAACGACCGAAGTGGTAGACGCTCTCTGACGAGTACATCCCCTCTCCGAACGGTCCGTCGCTGCTGTGATGGCCTCTTAGAAGCACACTCAAGTCGCCTTTGATGTGGGCCTTGAGCACTTCTTGAGACAGAACGCGCCGAAACACCGACATTCCCGCCATCGGCTGATCGGGGGCAAACATCGTGAGCGACTGTGCCAGCCCGGAACCGGCGGCGCACTCGATCAAGACAAGATGCAGGTCTTCGACCTCCACGCTATGTGACTCAACAACCACGACCACCGTCACCGGCAAGTCATTCGCGCCGTGGTGGAATCGGCCGATCGAGGCGAACGCTTCTCCGTCACGGAGGAATACCGGAGCGGCGGCGATCGGCGCGATTGACGGGCTCGCAATCCCGAAGGTACGGATCGCATTGATGAACTTGATATGCTCCATTTCAGTTCCGAAGATCCGGACACCCGCGAGAACGCGGCCGGGATCGACGACCCTTGTATCGACTATTGCGCCGGCCTGGGTGTTCGCGGGCAGAGCTCTATCGTGTGCGAAAGCGAGAATTGCGCCGTCCGGCCCATCCGAACTCGTGACGATGGACCCGCCGAAGCTCCGATCCGGCCCGTCACCGAACCGCCTTCGCTCCTCGTCACCATCCATCGCGTCTCGCCGAGGCTCGATCTCGAAGGCGCGGTAGAACGACATGTACAGATCTTCAGATCGCGAGGCGGGAAAGACTTCGCCGCTTTCGGCGACTTGAAGAAGAAACTCGTAGTCCGCATCGATTTGGTCGGGATCGCCGACCGCCACGATCATGGTGAGGTTGACCACGAATGCCGCGCGCGGCTCGCTCGGCAAGCCCACGCCGAAGAGTACGAGGTCGGCCAGCGTCTCGTTCTCCACCGGCCGACTCGACTGCCTCCACTGGCCATGCGCCGCAGCGGACCACATCACGAGGATCAGACCGACCGGAAACAGATAATTTCGCTTGGCAAGTTCCATCCGCCCGCACTCCTGAGTCACGATTGACAGTCACAGTCTAATCGGATCGGCTGTCCGTGCAATCTCCGTCCGGAAAGAACGACAGATCCCGACGGCCAAGACCGCCCGGTTCAGTCGTCGGTGTAGCTGGCGATCTGCAGACAGAGGATCGCCCTGAAGCGGTCGCCTTCGGTCCCTGTGAGGAGAACGCGGAGGTCGCCGTTGTGCGAGGGGACTCGTCTGGGGACGCCGTTCTCGACGACGCTGTAGCGGAAGGTACGCGGCGCCGCGACGCGGGTCGGCTCGTGGCCGAAGCCGAGGTCGAGCCGGAGTTGCGGCTCCGCGTTGGCCTCGGGGTACTCAAACCGAAATGCGTCGACTCTCGGACGGTGAAAGTTTTCCAGATGCTCGACCGGAGCTCGCCCCGCGCTATTTCTCCCCGCGCTGCGGCCGCGGCTTCTGAGCAGCACCTTCAGGCGCCCGTCGGCGTGCGACCGGATCACTTCGTGCGACAATGTCCGCCGAGGCTCTGACAGCTCGATCATCGGCGCATCGGAGGCGATCGTTGACAGCAGTTGGGCGAGCGCAGATTCGGGGTCGCACTCGATCAGCACGAGGTGAAGGTCCTCGACTTGGACGCCGCGGGCCTCGACGATCGCGACGACCGTGACCGCTAGGCCGAGGGATTGGTGTTGGAATCGGGCGACGGTGGCGAAGGCCTCGCCGTCGCGGAGGTAGACGGAAGCCGCGCGGATCGGCCGAATCGAAGGCGTTTCGAGCCCGGCGCCTCGCAAGGCGTAGTCAAACTCGTCCTGCGTTGTTTCTGCTCCGTAGATCCGGACTCCCACGAGCGCGTGATTTTTCTCTACAACGCCTGCGTCAACGATCGCGCCCGCTTGGGTGTTCTGCGGCAGTATGCCGTCGTGTGTGCTTGTCCGGGCGAGGCGTGCGGGCCCCTCCGCACTGGTGACGATGGATCTGCTCCAACTCACATAGCTGCCTTCCCCCGCCCGCTTGCGCGCCTCATCATCATCCTTCCCGGCTCGGGGAGAGTCGGCCCGGAAGGCGTTATAGAACGCGGCAACCAGCGCCTCCATCCGCGAGATGGAGAACGGCTCGCCGCTCTCAGCGGCTCGCATCAGAAACTCGTAGGTTTCATTCGGCTGCGCCGGCTCACCGACGCCCACCAGCATCGTGAGCTTGACCTCGAAGCCTGCTCGCCGTGCGCTCGGCAGGTCTTCGCCGAAGAGCACGAGATCGGCCAACGCTTCGTTGTGCACCGGCTGATTGGCCTGCACCCACTGCCCGTGAGCCGCGGCCGGCTGCAGGGTGAACACGAGGGCTGCCGCGATCAACACAACGAGTCTGGTTTGTCCGATCCGAGTTCGCTCCATCGGAGTGCTCCACTTGCGATGGGAGTGATTCTCGCAGTGTAACCAGATCGATTCGGCGTGCAACGCCCGTCCGCGAAACGGCCGATCCGGGCGGCGGCCCCGAATGCCCGGGCGGTCAATCAAGCTCGAACTCGCCGATGTGCAGGCAGAGGATCGCCCTGCGGCGGTCGCCGTCGGACCCGGTGAGCAGGACGCGGAGATCGCCGGTCGGCGATCCTTGCCATGAGATCCCCCGATCGCTCCGCACCTTCGCTCTGGTGAGTTCCGGGATCTCGACCTGTTGCGGACCTTCGCCCAGCCCGAGATCGAGTTTGAGCATCGGGTTGTTGCGAGCGCCGCGGCGGACGACTTCGAACGGATTGCGGCTGGTCCGGCCCTGCGTCCGCAGCGAGTAGCTTTCCCTGTCCGCAGCGCCGAGCCTCGCCCGCCCGCTGGAGATCACGCTGAGCGTTCCATCCCGGCGTGCGTCCATCGCCGCGAGCATGAGACTGTGTCGGAAGCCGACGCGGCCAGTCATCGGAGCGTCGGTCCGGAATCTCGACAGCATCCTCGCGAAGTCTGTGTCGGCGTCGAACTCGACCAGGGCGTAGTGAAGGTCTTCAACAAGCACTCTTTTGCACTCGACGATGACGATCGTCCGGATGGGCAAGCCGTGGAGATCGCTCTGATACTCGCTCATCACAACCAGCGCCTGGCCGTCTTCGAGAAAAGCCGCTCGCGATCGAAGGAGCGGGTAGGACGGGGCGTACGGGCGTGGGCCGAGTTCGCGGGAACGCTCAAGCCGCTCTTCGCTGCTCATGCGTGCGCCGTGGATCCGCACGCCCACGAGCATGTTGTCGTTACGGGTCGGGTGGGCGTGGATGAACTTCTCCGTGTTGTGATCGCCCGGGAGCGTGAGCGCCATCGGGCTGCTCGCGCCGTGGTCGCTTGGATCGTCGTTGCTGGTGACGACCCTCTTGCCGCTGAACTGATGCAGGCCGGACAGAAACTGCCGTCGTTCTTCGCCTTCTTCGTCGGTGATCGTGATTGTTCTGCCGCTGTGGTTCCGGTAGGCGTTCTGCAGGCCGTCGAGCATCGCGGGGAGAGCCGAAGCCGGGATGGGTTCGGCGTTCTGCGCGGCCTCAATGAGCGCCTCGTATCGATCGTCCTGCCTTTCGGGCTCCCCGATGACAACAACCATGCGCCACTCGATGGCGTAGGCGGCGAAATGGGGGCGGAGCGTGCGATCGTTGAAGATCATCCGCTCGGCCGCCCTCGCCGCCGAGAAGCGAGAGCCCTCGTCCGCGGCCTGAGCGACAGGCGCAAGCAGCCCGAGCGCCCAAAAACAAACCAACGCCGCCGACCCAAACCAGTTCGACCGATGCCTCGATGCGTTGTTCATGTTCCTCTCCCTGTACATTCCTATACCAGTCAATCGACGCGGGCTAACACATTCGGCGCAATCAAGGCGCCGGCAGGGCGACCTCTACCATCGCTGCGCCGTAGCCGTGTTCCTCGGAGTTGAACTCGGTCATCACGATTCTGCGCTCGCCGCGGCGGAGGCTGACGGGTTGGCTAAAAACTTCGCCTCCGGGCCGCACTCTGTCGCCGCCGATCTGCTTGCCCAGGTCGATCCGGACTTCGAAGAAAAAGTCGCGATCGATCCGGCCGATGAATGTGACCGTCGCCGTTGCCTGAACGAACTCGGAGTTGGTCCCGTATGTCGATCGCTCTCTCGAATTGAGCGCGGACACCGGCCCGGTGATTGTGTGCGCTCCGGTGTTGGGGACGCGCCGACCGGTTCTGATCGCCGCGTTTGCCCGCTCGCAGTCGCGCAGCGCGGGGTCGCGGAGTGCATCGCGGCCCAATCGCAAGATCTGTTCTCTCAAGGGCTCGGGATCGGGAGCGCCCACGCTCTCCAAGAGCTTCTGTCCGGCTCGCGAGGGCCAGTGCCAGTCGTCGTGAAAGACCGCGACAGTGACACGGCGCTCCGCCCCGAGCGCATCCTGACTCGGCACGCCCGGCAGCGTGTGGGCGTGGTGCACCGGCAGTTGAGGCGTCGCCTGCTGGATCGCACGCGCACGCCGTTCGATCTGCACGACAGAAACCACCAGCCCCGCGATGAACAACACCGCGAGCAGGCTGAGGGCTGTGAGACTCGTTGCTTTGCTCGTGCTCGGTCCCATCGTCCGCTCCTTCCCTCGCTCGGTTCCTCGCGAGGTCCGCCCCGCGGCTGAGCCCCCTCGACCACTCCACCATACCCGGGCACGACGCCCTGCCGCAACCCTGACGCGGTGATTGTTCGGTTTTTGCGCGCGCCGATGACGGTTGCGCGAAGAAAAAGCCCCGCGATGCGGGGCTTGAGAGGTCGGTGCTCTGGATTTGCGGGCCGGGAAACCGGCTTTCAGCTCTCGGAGGCTTCGGGCTTGTCGCCTTCGGGTGCGTCGGTCTGGGCTGTGGGCGGAGCTTCTGCCGCGGGGGCGGCGGCCTTTGCGGTCCCGCCGCGCTCCTTGCGGAGCTTGGCGGCGTAGGCGGTGCGCCGGTCGGCCTGGCGTCGGCGGGTGCTGGGGCGGCCGCCGATCTCGGGGCCTTCCTCGGCGCCGACGAACTGGATCACGCAGGTCGGGGCCTGGTCGCCGAGACGCCGGTAGTCGAGCTTGACGATGCGGGTGTACCCGCCGGCGCGGTCGGCGAAGCGGGGGGCGACATTGTCGAAGATGTGCTTGACGAGCTTGGGTGACTTGCGGAGCTCGCCGTAGCGGTTGCGCTCGACCTCGTCGCTTGCGGGGACGGGGAAGAAGGCCTCGGCCCGCTCGCGGAGCTTATCGACGTGCTCGCGCTCCTGGTCGGTGGGCGTCTTGGGGAGGTAGAGCCACTCGAAAGCGCGCCGGTCGCGGCCGAGCATGGCGATCACCTGGCGGCGGGCGTGGAGGTCGCCGCGCTTGGCCTTGGTGATGATGTGCTCGACGAAGGGCTGGAGGGCCTTGGCCTTGGGGACGGTGGTGACGATCTGGCCGTGCTCGAAGAGGCTTGCGGCCATGTTGCGCAGCATCGCCTTGCGGTGTGCTGGCGTGCGTCCGAGCTTGTAGCCGGCTTTGCGGTGTCGCATCGGCGGTTTCCTTCACTTCCATGCCCGAGCGCTTGCGCCGGGCGGTTGCTCACGCGGGGTTCAGGCCCCGCTCCTGCCGGCGGGGGAAAACCCCTCAGGCAGATCCATCCCCAGGTCCAGTTCGATATCCAGCAGCTTGCGCTTGACCTCTCGGAGGGAGGTGCGTCCGAACGAGCGGAGCTTGAGCAGCTCGGGCTCGGACTGCTGGACGAGATCGCCGACGGTCTCGATGCGGGCCGATTCGAGGCAGTTGCTGGCGCGGACCGAGAGGTCCAGCTCGGAGATCGGCATGTTCAGCTTGCGGATGAGCTCTTCGTCGACGCCGGCGGCCGCGGCGGCCTCCTCGCTGACGCGCTCCTCGCCCAGCTCGTAGTACTGGACGAAGGGGTTGAGGTGCTTGCGGAGGATCTTGGCTGCCTCGACGAGCGCGAGCTCCGGGGCGAGGGTGCCGTTGGTCCAGATCTCGAGCTTGAGCTTGTCGTAGTTGGTCTTCTGCCCGACGCGGGTGTCTTCGACGCTGTAACGGACGCGCTGGACGGGGGAGTAGATGGCGTCGATGGGGATCTCGCCGATCTCCTGCTCCTCCTTGGAGACCATGTGCTCGGATGCGGGGACATAGCCCCTGCCCTTCTGCACGGTGAACTCCATCTCGAAGTCGACCTCGTCGGTCAGGGTGCAGATGACCAGGTCCTTGTCCATGATGGTGATCGAGGGGTCGGCCTCGATCAGGTCGGCGGTGACCTCGCCGGGCCCTTGGGCGGCCAGGCGCATGGTCTTGGGCTCGTCGCCCTCCATCTTGACGACGAGGTTCTTCACATTGAGGACGATGTCGGTCATGTCCTCGAGCACGCCCGGGAGGGAGGTGAACTCGTGGGTCGCGCCGGTGATCTTGATGCTGGTGACGGCGGCGCCTTCGAGGCTGGAGAGCAGCACGCGCCGGAGGCTGTTGCCGACGGTGGTGCCGAAGCCGCGCTCGAACGGCTCGACGGTGAACCGGCCGAAGTTCGGCCCGGTGTGCTTCTGGTCTGCGACGACACGCGTGGGGAGTTCAAGCCCGCGCCAACGAACCCTCATGGCAACCTCTACTTCCCGGCGGACCGTGGACAATGTCACGGAATCTGTGGGGAGCTCCGGCTCTCGGCCCCGATCGCCCGCCGGCGTCGGTCGCGGCCTTCTTCCCGGGCTCCCGCTCTTTACAACAAACGACCCGGCGGGGCTTTCGCGCCGCCGGGTGGAACATGATCCTGAGTTACACGCGCCGCTTCTTGCGGGGGCGGCAGCCGTTGTGAGGCACCGGCGTGTGGTCTTCGATCGCGGTGACGCGCAGACCGGTCGAGGCCAGACCGGTCACTGCTGACTCACGCCCGGCGCCTGTGCCCTTGACGCGGACCTCGATCTCCTGCATGCCGACCTTGCGGGCCTTCTGGCCCACCTGCTCGGCGGCGCGGGTGGCCGCGAAGGGCGTCGCCTTGCGGGCGCCCTTGAACCCGATGGTGCCCGCCGAATCCCAGGCGAGGGTCTCGCCGTTGGTGTCGGTGATGGTGACCATGGTGTTGTTCTGGGTCGCCTTGATGTGGGCGATCCCTCGGACGACATTCTTGCGGACTTTTTTCTGCTTCTTGGCCATGTGTTCTCTCGCTGGTGACGGCTCCACACTCCCGCAAGCGGGCTGGAGCCTCGCGGAGGGCGATCAGCCCGTGGATCAGCCCTTGATGCCCTTCTTGCCGGCGACGGTCTTCTTGCGTCCCTTGCGGGTGCGTGCGTTGCAGCGGGTGCGCTGGCCCCTGACGGGCAGCCCCCTGCGGTGGCGATCGCCGCGATAGGAGCGGATGTCCTTCAGGCGCTGGACATTCTGGCCGACCTGACGCCGCAGGGCGCCCTCGACGATGTAGCCCGAATCGATGATCGAGTTGATGTTGGCGATGTCCTGCTCGGTGAGCTGGTTCGCCCGCGTCTCGGGGTTGATCGACGCCTCTGTCAGGATGTCCGCGGCGTACTTCGGTCCGACGCCGTGGATGTACTGCAGCGCGAAGTAGATCTTCTTCTTGTCGGGAACATCGATACCTGCGATTCGGGGCACGCCGAACACTCCTCGCCGCTCGGTGCGGCGTTTAGATCAATCTCAGCCCTGGACCTGCTTGTGCTTGGGGTCCGCCTTGCAGATCACGCGGACCTTGCCGCCTCGCCGGATGATCTGGCACTGGTTGCAGATGCGCTTGACGCTCGATCTGACTTTCATCGCACCACCTCCCCGGGCATGCCCCGGCGAGCGAAGGGTCGGCGCCGCCCCGACCCTCGAAGCGGCGCAATACAGCTACACCCCCGGCCGAAAACCGGGGCGAGGAGTCTAGGCAGGCCCCCGGGAGCAGTCATCTCGGATCCGCCCGGCCGGGGCCGCATTCTCCCCGAAAATCGTGATCCGGCCCGGGAAACGCCCCCGGAATCAGGACGGCCTGGGACTCGAAGGGCCGTCGGGGGTGGTCATTGGCCAGGAGGCCCGAGCACCCGGCAGCCTTCGGAGGTGACGGCGAGCATCCGTTCTTCGTGGCAGGCGGGGGCGCCGTCGGCCGTCACCACCGTCCAGCCATCGTCAAGCGTCCGGACCCGGGGGTCGCCCAGGGCGAAAGTCGGCTCGACGCTGATGACCATGCCCGGCCAGAGGGCCAGGTCCTCTTCGGTGCCCATCAGATCGCCCCCGGTGAGACTCATCAGGGGCAGGCGGGGCGGCTCGTGGAGCGAACGGCCGATCCCGTGACCGATGTAGCCCGGCACGACGCTCAGCCCCGCGCGGGAGGCGACCTCGCGCATCGCCCGGGCGACGGCCGACCAACGCACGCCCGGGCGGACAAACTCGGAGGCGAGTTCCGCAGCCCGTGAGACGGAGTGGGCGAGCCGGGCGGTCTCGACGGCGCACACTCCCACCATGACCGAGGCGGCCATGTCCGCGCACCATCCATTGATTGCCAGCCCGATGTCGATGGTGACCAGGTCGCCCTCGCGGATGGGTCTGGTGGAGGGCACGCCGTGGACGACCTGCTCGTTGACACAGACGCACGAAACGCCGGGGTAGGGCGGGGCCCCTTCGCGGGTGACCTTGCTGAAGAGAGGCTGCGCCCCGGCGTCGGCGATCAGCCGGGCGGCGAGGGCGTCGAGCTGAAGCCCGGTCGCGCCGGGGACGCAAGCGGCGCGGACCTCTGCGAGGATCTCGCCGAGGGCGTGTGCGGCGGCGCTGATGGCGTCGACCTCGCGGGGTGAGCGGATGGGGATCGCCACCTGGCCCCTGGTGCGTGGGTAGTGCGTTTCAGCCGCGCGGGCCGCGGATGCGCTTGGCCTTGCCGTCGTCCTGGCCTCCGAGGAAGCCGGCGTAGTTGCGCATCATGAGGTTGGCCTCGACGCGCTGGAGGAAGTCGAGACTGACAGCGACGACAATGAGCAGACCGGTCCCCCCGAGGAACTGCGCCACCCTGAAGTCGATGTTGAGACTCCGGTTGACGATCATCGGGAGGACGGCGATGACTGCCAGAGCGGCGGCGCCCACGAAGGTGATTCGCTCCATGACCGTTTCGAGGTACTCGGCGGTTCTGGGGCCCGGGCGGAGGCCGGGGATGAACGAGCCGTGGTCGCGGAGCTGCTTGGACATCTCCTCGGGATTGAACTGCACGGTGATCCAGAAGTAGCTGAAGAAGTAGACGAGCACGATGTAGAACATCACATACATGAACTCGCCCATCTGGAAGTTGTCGCTCATCCATTGGGTGAGAATGGGCCAGAAGCCCCCGGTCCCGATGCGCTGCACATTCTCGTTGATGGCGCTGAAGATGACCGAGGGGAAGAGCATCAGGCTGGAGGCGAAGATGATGGGCATCACGCCGCCGTGGTTGACGCGGAGGGGGAGGTAGCTGCGCTGGCCGCCGACGACCTTGCGTCCGCGGGTGTGCTTGGCCTGCTGGACGGGGATGCGTCGCTGGGCGACGGTGATGAGGACCGCCCCGCCGCAGACGAGGACGAAGCCGCCCAGGAGCAGGATGAGGGACATGAAGTCGAGCTTGCCGTCGACGCCGGGCTCGAAGTTCTGGATGACCCAGCCGATGGCTGTGGGCATCTCGGCGAGGATGCCTGCCATGATGATCATCGAGGCGCCGTTGCCGATGCCGAAGCGGTCGATCTGCTCGCCGATCCACATGAGGAAGACGGTGCCGGCGGTCATGGCTGTGACGCCCATGAGGTACCAGACGGTGTTGCCTCGCCACTGGGCCTCGACGAGGCCGGCCTGGTTGATGTAGCTGAGCCACATGATCGCCTGGATGACGCAGAGGCCGACGGTGAGGCGCCGGGTCCAGTCCTGGATCTTGGCCTGGCCGGTCGGGCCTTCTTCGCGCAGCTTTTTGATCGTCTGCGAGACGCTGCCGACGAGCTGCATGATGATTGCGGCGGTGATGTAGGGCATGATGCCCAGGCCGAAGATGGTGCTCTGGCCGAAACTCCCCCCCGAGAAGACGGCGACATAGGAGGCGACGCGCCCGAAGGCGGTCTCGCCCGCGTCCTGGAAGTGGTCGATGAGCATCATCTGGTCCACGCCCGGGAGGGGGATCCAGAAGCCGATGCGATAGACCGCGAGCATCGCGAGCGTAAAGAGGATCTTGGTCCTCAGCTCGGGGACCTTGAAGACATTGACGACCGAGGCAAGGCCGAGGAAGTTCAGGACAGGCTGGAGCATTCCGGCTCGCTCTTTGAGGGGTCCGGCGGGTTGTTCGGCCCGCCCGGGTGATTGAGCCCGAGCATAGGCCGCACGACCGGGCCCGGACCGTGCAGATCATCCGTGTTTGGCGGGGCGTCCGACAGGCGGGCGCCGGTCCGATTAGCCCTTCTTCTTGGGCGCTTCGCCCTTGGCGAAGGCGGCCTTGTTGGCCTCGCTCTGGCGGAGGCGCTTGAGCTTCTTGGTGAGGTTCTTGGGGGTGTGGTCGTCGCTGTTGCGGTCGACGCCGCGGACGCGGTCGCGCCGGGTGCCGAGCTCGTTGACTTTGCCGCCCGATTCAAGGATCTTTGCGCGGGCGCCGGCGGTGACGCGGCTGACCTCGACATCAAGGGCGACGGCGAGCTTGGCGTCGGCTGCGTCGGCCTTGAGGTCGCCGAGGATCTTGACATCGCGGCTGTCGTCGCGGACCAGACCGGCCTTGATCAGCGTGTCGGCGTCGACCCGGCCTCCCTTGGCGAAGTCGGGGTGCTTGACGATGTCGCCGAGATTGACCGCCCAGAACAGCGTGCGGAACTGGGTGTTGGTGAAGCCGAACTTGGGCATACGCCTGAAGAACGGCATCTGGCCGCCCTCGAACGCGTAGCGGCGGCTGTTGCCGGTGCGGCTTCCGGCGCCCTTGAAGCCGCGGGTCGAGGTCTTGCCCCGGCCCGAGCCGGGCCCGCGCCCGACGCGCTTGCGCTTCTTGTTCTTGCCGGCGATCTCGGTGATCTCGTGGATCATCATGGCCGAAGCCCTCTGGCCTCTCTTGGGCCCGTTTGTCCGACGCGGGCTTGCAGGCCCGTCGTCGGCGATGGTCAGTCGTTGTTCTCGGTCTTCTGGTTGTCTTCGTCGGCGGCGCCCGGGACGGAGCGATCGCCGAACTTGGGCACGAAGCGTGCGCCGCGTTCGACCTTCTCTTCGGTCTCGGTGGCGCCGAGGTCCTGGCCCCTCAGCTCCTCGATCTGCTCCTTGGTCTGGAGGCGGCCGAGCCCGTCGAAGACGGCCTTGACCACATTGATCGAGTTTGTCGAGCCGTAGCACTTGGTCAGGCAGTCGCTGATGCCCGCGTGCTCGAGCATGGCGCGGACGGTGGTCCCCGCGACAACGCCCGTGCCCGGGGAGGCGGGGATCAGCCTGACCGACGAGGCGCCGAACCGGCCTGTGACCTCGTGGGGGATGGTCGAGCCGACCCTGGGCACCTTGCGGGTGTTGGCGCGGGCCTTCTTGCTGGCCTTCTCGATCGCGCCGGGCACCTCGTTCGACTTGGCGTAGCCGAAGCCGATGGTCCCGTTGTGATCGCCGACGATCACGAGGGAGCCGAAGCTGAAGCGTCGGCCGCCCTTGACGGTCGCGGCGGTGCGATAGACCCCGATCGTGTGGGAGTCCATCTGATTGCGTTCTTCCATCACCTCACGCATATCGCTCTCGCTCGGGTCGCGGCCGACCCAGTTGGTTCAGAATTCGAGTCCGGCCTTCCGCGCCGCGTCAGCCAGGGCGCGCACGCGCCCGTGGTACCTGAAGCCCCCGCGGTCGAAGACGACCTTGGTCACGCCGGCGGCGCGGGCCTTCTCTGCGATCTTCATGCCGACGGCCGCCGCGGCGTCGATGTTGCCTGTGCTGTCCAGGCGGGTGTCCTTGTCGCGCGTCGAGGCCGCGACGAGGGTCCTGCCCTCCAGGTCGTCGACGACCTGGACATAGATGTGGTTCAGCGACCGGTACACGCACAGGCGCGGACGCGAGGGCGTGCCGATCACCCGCTTGCGGATCCCGACGCGGCGTCGGCCCCGGCGCTTGTCTTTGAGTTTCTGACGGTTCATCGCTTGCGTCCTTCAGCGTCGGCCTCACGCCGCCCGCCTCACGCCCGGCATCAGCTGCCGAACTGCTTGCCCTGCTTCTTCTTGATCACTTCGTCGCTGTACTTGATGCCCTTGCCGTTGTAGGGCTCGGGCTTGCGCTTCGAGCGGACGACAGCGGCGAACTGCCCCACCGCCTGCTTGTCTGCGCCCTCGACCTTGAGGATCTGCTTCTCGACCGAGACATTGACGCCCTGGGGGACGGCGACCTCGACCGGGTTGGCGTAGCCGAGCTTGAGGACCAGCTTCTGGCCCTGCAGCTGGGCGCCCCAGCCGACACCGACGATCTCGAGCGTCTTGGAGTAGCCGTTGGCGGCGCCCTCCATCATGTTGGCGATCAGCGCCCGGGCGGTGCCCCACATCGCGCGGTTGGCGGGGACGGCCAGGTCCTTCTCGTCGACGCCGATGCTGACGGACTTCTCGTCTTCCGACCAGCTCAGACGCACCACCTCGGGGAAGGTGTGCGACAGCTTGCCCTTGGGGCCCTCGACCTCGACGGTCTGGCCGTTGATCGAGACCTTGACCCCCTTGGGGGCGGTGACCGGTTTTTTGCCTAGTCGGGACATGGTACTTTCCGCCTCGTTTCCTGCTTAGCGGCCCTGCGCGGCCTTTCAGCCCAAGGATCCGACGCCCTTCTGTTCAGCCCCGGCCGTCACGCGACGACGCAGAGCACCTCTCCGCCCACCCGCTCCTCGCGGCACTTTCGGTCGCTGAGCACGCCGCGGCTGGTGGAGACCACCGCGATGCCCAGACCCTGGAGGGGTCGTGGCAGCTCGTCGACCTTCTGGTAGACGCGTCGGCCGGGCTTGCTGACGCGGTCGATGCGGTTGAGCACGCGCTCGCCTCGGGCGCCGTACCGGAGGGTGATCCGGATGAGGCCCTGGCGTCCGTCCTCGATGACATCGAAGGCGTTGATGTAGCCTTCGTTCACCAGGACATCGGCGATGCCGCGGTTGACCTTGCTGTTGAGCACGGTCACCGTCTTCTCTCTGTTCCGGCCGGCGTTGCGGATCCGGGTCAGCATGTCCGCGATCGGGTCGCTCAGTGCCATCGTTCGTCCATTCCTCTTGCGGGGACGCTCAGGGTCCCTTGCCCGTGTCCGTTACGAGGGACGGGGCTTTTACCACCTACGGCGTCGGGTCTTACCAGCTCGACTTGCGCATGCCCGGGATCTTGCCCTCAAGGGCGAGTTTGCGGAGCATGATCCGGCTGATGCGGAACTTGCGGTAATACCCGCGCGCCCGCCCGGTCAGCTCGCACCTGCGGACGACCCGCGAGGAGTATTTCGGCTTGCGGTTGCTCTTTGCGACCTGCGCCTTGGTGGCCATATCGTTCTTCTTTCCGTCCTAAATCGGGGCCCGCCCGGGCCCGGCTTTTTCGGTTCAGTTCTCGCCGACCTTCGCGAAGGGCATGCCCAGCTTCTCGAGCATGAACTCGCTCTTCTTGCGGTCGCTGTTCTTGAAGGTGAGGTTGATGTTCATCCCGTGGGTGAAATTGGCGTCGGCCATGTTGATCTCGGGGAAGACGCCCTGCTCGGTCAGGCCGAAAGAGTAGTTGCCCTGGCGGTCGAAGCCCTCGCGCTTCAGGCCCCGGAAGTCCTTGATGCGGGGCGAGGCCAGGTGGATCAGCCGGTCGAGGAAATGCCACATCCGGTCGCGCCGGAGCGTGACGATCGCCGAGGTCGGATAGCCCTCGCGGACCTTGAAGTTCGAGACCGACTTCTTGGCCTTGACGATGACCGGCTTCTGCCCGGAGATCGCCGTCAGGGTCGAGAGGACGGTGCCCTGCACATTCGGAGGCAGCTTGGTGCCGTCGAGGTGGCGCCCCATGTTGACATTGAGGGTGATCTTCTCGAGCTTGGGCAGGGCCATGGGGTTGTCGATCCCGAACTCCTTGGCGACCTCCTGAGCGACTTCGGACTTGAAGCGTTCACGGAGGCGGGAAGGGCCCATCGCGGGTCCTTCGGGAGCGCCCTTCTTGCCGCCCTTCTTGGTTTTCTTCTCTTCGGCCATGGTCGTTCATCCTGCCGGGTGCGTCCCCGGGGTCAGCTCTTCTTCTTTGTCCCGGTCTTGGGGCCGCGGACCTTCGAGAGGACCTCTCCGGTCCTGGCGGCGATCCGTTCCTTGCTGCCGTCCTGGTTGACGCGGAATCGGACGCGGGTGGCGCGTCCGTCAGCGACCGGGCTGACATTGGAGATGTGGATCGGGCCTTCCTTGGTGATGACGGCGCCCTGGGGGTTCAGCCGCGTGGGCTTGACATGCTTGGTCCGGAGGTTGACGCCCTTGATCAGGACGCGGTCTCGGTCTGTGTCGACATGCATGATCTCGCCGGTGCGTCCCTTGTGGTCGCCGGCGGTGATGACCACGGTGTCGCCTTTCTTCACATGGCGGGGCATCTCACACCACCTCCTGCGCGAGCGAGACGATCTTCATGTACGACCGGTCGCGGAGCTCGCGGGCGACCGGGCCGAAGATGCGCGTCCCGCGGGGGTTGCCGTCCTGGTTGATCAGCACCACCGCGTTGGTGTCGAACGCGACATACGAGCCGTCCTTGCGCCGGGTCTGCTTCCTGGTGCGGACCACGACCGCCTTGGACATGTCGCCCGGCTTGACTTCAGCGCCGGGCAGCGCCTTTTTCACCGAGACCAGCACGCGGTCGCCCACGCCCGCGGTGCGGCGGGTGAAGCCGCCCCGGCGCGTCGAGCCGCCGTACACACGGATGACATAGGCGATCTTCGCGCCGGAGTTATCCGCGACCTCGCATCTTGATTCCTGCTGCAGCATCGCTGGGTCCTGTTCCGCTCGCGGCTTAGACGGCCTCGGAGCGCCTCTCGACGACTTTGACCAGACGCCACGACTTGGTCTTGCTGATCGGGCGGCACTGGGCGACCTCGACCACATCGCCGTTGCGCGACTCGTTCGCCTCGTCGTGCACCTGGAGCACGGTCCGGCGCTTGACATACTTGCCGTACTTCTCGTGCTTTGCGAGGTAGCTGATCACGACCTTGCGCGTCTTGTCGCGCGAGTCGGTCTCGACCACCCCGATCTTGGTGCCCTTGGGCTTCGGGCCGGCTGCGAGTGTGGAGCTGTCTTCTGCCATCTGCGACCTCTTCTGAGAGAGCCTCGCCCGACGCGGGCGGCCTCTTTCGATCCGTTACGCCTCAGTTACCCAGCCGCCGACGCCCGGCGCCTGGCGTTCTGCTCGGTGAGCAGACGCGCGACATCGCGCCTGAGCGAGCGGAAGCGGGAGTTGTCCGCCACCTTCTCGGAAGCCGCCGACTGGCGAAGGTCGAACAGCTTTTCCCGCAGCCTCTTGAGCTCGACCTCGATCTCCTCGCTGTCGAGCTTTCTGACTTCATCGCCGGTCATATCAATCGCTCCTTGGCGCCCGGCCCGTCACACCGACATCCGGCGCGAGACGAACCGGCACCGCACCGGCATCTTCATCGCCACACGGGCCATCGCCTGGCGGGCCCGCTCCTCCGGCACACCGGCGAGCTCGAAGAGCATCGTGCCGGCCTTGACCCTCGCCGCCCAGTAGTCCACATCCGCCTTGCCTTTGCCCATTCGCGTTTCCAAGGGCTTCTTGGAGACGGGCTTGTCCGGGAAGACGCGGATGAAGAGCTTGCCCTCACGCTTGAGAAAGTGCTGGCAGGCGATACGCCCGGCCTCGATGCAGTTGCTCTTGAGCCAGCACGACTCCAGAGACTGCAGGCCGTAGTCCCCGTAAGCCACATAGTTGCCGCGCGTCGCGTTGCGGTTGACGCGGCTTGTGCGGCGCATCTCCTTGCGGAACTTCACTCGCTTGGGGATTTTGTACGGAGGCATCGGTCAGTCCTTGCAAACTCGGGCAAACCCGTGAATCGTCTCGATCGTCGGCCTTTCACCCCGGCTCAGCGCCGGCCTCTGGCCCGCATCCTGCGGCCGGGGGCCGCGGTGTCTTCTTCTTCCTGCTGGCTGTAGAAACCGCGGTAGACCCACGCCTTCACGCCGATCACGCCGTAGGTCGTCACCGACTCGGCGAACCCGTACTCCACCCTGGCCTGCAGGGTCGAGAGGGGCAACGCCCCGTGGCGGACCTCGAGACGCCGGCTCATATCCGCCCCGCCCAGACGCCCCGCGATGCCGATCTTGACGCCCTTGGCGCCCGCCTGCATCGCGGCCTCGGCCCGCATCTTCAGGGCCCGGCGGAAGCTCGAACGGCGCTTGAGCTGCTCGGCCACCGCCTCGGCGATGAGCTGCGCGTCGATGTCGGGGTTCTTGATCTCGACGATCGAGATCGCGACCTTGCGCCCGGTCATGAACTGCAGCTCCTGCTGCATCCGATCCACCTCGGCGCCTTTGGGGCCGATGACCAGGCCGGGACGCGCCGTCCGGACGATGATCTTCAGCTCCTCACGCGTGCGCTCGATGTGGATGTCGGCGACAGCCGCGTTCGGCGGCGTGCGGTTCAGGCGTTTGTCCAAGAACCGGCGGATCTTTTCGTCTTCGATCAGAAGCTCGCCGTAGAGCGCCTTGGGCGCGTACCAGCGGCTCCTGTGCGCCTCGGTGACGCCGAGTCGGAGCCCGAACGGGTGCGTCTTCTGGCCCATTAAGCCCTCTCTTCCAGCCCGATGGTGATGTGGCTGGTCTGCTTCAGAATCGGATGCGCCCGCCCGCGGTCCTTGGGGCGGAACCGCTTGATCTGCGGCCCCTCCTCGACATGGATCTCCGCGACGACGAGACGCGAGGGGTCGTTCGCCTCGAACTCCTCCGCCTCGGCGAAGGCGGCGGCGAGGCACTTCTGCATGTTGTCCGAGGCCCGCTTGGGGCTGAACCTGAGGATCTGTTCGGCCTGGTCGAACCGCTTGCCGCGGATCATGTCCGCGACGAGGCGGGCCTTGCGGGTGCTTCCGCGGTGGTAGCGGACCTCGCTGACAAAGCGGGCGATGTCCTTGACCTGCACGCCCAGCGCGGAGGCCATGCGGGCGAGGTCGGCCGCTTTGCAGCGGGGGTGGTCGCGCCCGGCCATCCAGTTGCGCACCGCCTTCTCGGCCTCCCGGCCGCCCAGGCCGGTGCGCTCGACGGCTGCGGCGAGTTCTTCGACGCCGACACCGGCGCTCTTGGCCGCCTGCTTGAGTTTTTGGCTGTTCAGTCTCACGCCTGTTCACCCAATCTGCCCGGCGTCCGCCGGGGCGGTTCTTTCCGAACCAAACTGCTCATCAAACCCGGCCCTGAAAGCGGGCCTCGGTCGGCGGCTCAGCGCCCGGACTTGATGCCTTCCTTCTTGTTGGTGTGGCCCCTGAAAGTTCGCGTTGGCGCGAACTCCCCGAGCTTGTGGCCCACCATGTCCTCGGTGACAAAGAGCTCCTGGAAATGGCGCCCGTTGTGGATCTGGAATGTCACGCCGACAAACTCGGGGACGATCGTGCACGCACGGGCCCAGGTCTTGATCGGTGTGCGGACGCCGCTCTCTGCCTGACGCTGCACCTTGTAGTACAGCTTCTCGTCGACATACGGGCCCTTCTTTGCGCTGCGACTCATCGCTCGGTCTCCATCTGCCCCTTAGCGGAGCTGCCCGTACCGCTTGCTGCGCCGGCGACGCAGGATCAGGTCCTGGCTCGGCTTGTTCTTGTCACGCGTCGAGCCGCCCTTGGCGAGCGTGCCCTTGAAGTTCGAAGGCGCACGACCGCCCTTGGACCGGCCCTCGCCGCCGCCCATCGGGTGGGCGTCGTGGCTCATCGCCACGCCGCGGGTCTTGGGCCGACGCCCGAGGTGCCGGTTCAGACCCGCCTTGCCAAGGCGGCGGTTCTGGTGGTCGGTGTTGCCGACCTGGCCGATCGTCGCACGGCAGTTGACATGCACCCGGCGCGTCTCGCCCGAGGGGAGCACCAGGGTCGCGTACCCGCCCTCGCGGTTGGTCAGCCTGGCGTACGCGCCGGCGGAGCGGCACATCTGCCCGCCCTTGCCCGGCTGCAGCTCGATGCAGTGGACATTCATGCCCGTGGGGATGAACCGCAGGGGCATCGAGTTGCCGACGCTCGGCTCGATCGCCTTGTCCGAGGAGGTCAGGATCGTGTCGCCGTCCTTGAGTCCTTCGGGGGCGAGGATATAGCGCTTGACGCCGTCGGCGTACCGGACCAGCGCGATGTGGCAGGTGCGGTTGGGGTCGTACTCGATGCCGACCACCTCGCCCCTGACGCCGTCGCGGTCGCGGCGCTTGAAGTCGACCATGCGGTACATGCGCTTGGCGCCGCCGCCGCGACCCTTGACGGTGACCTTGCCGCTGTGGTTGCGTCCGCCCTTCTTGGGGCAGGGGCGCAGCAGCGATTTCTCGGGCGACTTCTTGGTGACCTCGGTGTTGAGGTTGACCGAGGCGTTGCGCCGCCCGGGGCTTGTCGGTTTGTAAACGCGGATCGCCATGATCGATCCCTGCTTCTCCGCGGGCGATGGCCCGCTCGTTTCGTGTCGGTCTTCAGAACAATTCGATCGCCTGACCCTCGGGCAGGCTGACCATCGCCTTCTTCGTCTTCTTGCCGTCGACGACGCCGTAGCGGTAGCGACGCCGGCGGGACTTGTGGACGCTGGTTCTCACGCCCAGCACCTTGACGCCGTAGAGGTCCTCGACGGCGGCCTTGATCTCGTCCTTGCTGGCCCGCCTGTCGACCTCGAAGGTGTAGGTGTTGTGCTGCATGGCCTCGGTGCTCTTTTCTGTAAGCACGGGGCGCTTGATGATGTAGGTCCTGTCCATCACGCCTCACCTCCGGGCGCGCCGGCGCCGCGCTTGGGGCGTGCCGCACGCTCGCGTCGCACGCCGCTGGAACCACGCCCCATCGGGTCGACCTTGGCCTCCTTGCCGGTCTGGCTGGAGGGGCCGGCGAGCCAGGCCTCAAGGTCGGCCTTGGAGATCACCAGGTAGCGGTGGTTGAGCATCTCGAAGCAGTTGAGCTGGTCGGCCCGGCAGAGCGCGATACCGTCGAGGTTGCGGGCGCTCAGGCGGGCGTTCTGGCTCTTCTCCGGATCGGGGCTGAGCGCGACAAGGGCGTTGCGGTCGAGCTTGAGGGCCTCGATCATGCTCTTGAACGCCTTGGTGCCGGGCTTGTCGAAGTCCAGCGACTCCATGACCCGGATCTCGGGGCCGAACTGCTCCGAGCCGATGAGCTTGGAAAGCAGGGCGTTGCGGTTGGCCTTGCGGCGCATCTTCTTGGGCATGTCGAGGCGGTAGTCCTCGCGGACACGCTTCTTGGCCTTGGCGTGGCCGCCGCCCTTGAAGATCGGCGCGTACTTGGCGCCGTGGCGGGCGTTGCCCGTGCCCTTCTGGCGGTAGATCTTGCGGGTCGAGCCCTCGACCTCGCCCCGCGTCAGCGAGCGAGCGGAGCCCTGGCGCAGGTTTGCGTGGTAACGGACATAGGCCTGCTTGATGAGGTCCGCGTTGATCGTCCCGCCGAGCGACTGCTCGTCGATGGACATCTTGCTGACCTCTTGGCCCTGCATGTTGTAGACGGGGACATCCATGATGTCGTTCCTCGTCGGTCGCCTCGGGCCGCCCCGAAGGACGGGCCGAAAGGGTTTCGCCTATCCGGCCGCCTCCTCTTGTCCCCTGAGGCTCGCCTCTGGGGGACGCTGCGCTTCGACGCAGCGGGGTCGGCTCGGAATCGACTCGGCACACTCCGGCGGGTTCCGAAGAAACCCGCCACAACACGCTTGTCGTCGCCCGACGGTCTCCCTTGCGGGACCCTCCGGGCCGGCGGCCGCTTCTCTTCGCGGCCAGCCGAGTTCTTCATACAAGCTTCGAACACTTCAGCCCGTTTTCACGGGGCCCAGACTTTACCCGGCCCCACGCCCCCCGTCCACAAACAGGCGGGATATCCCCAGAAAGATCACTCCGCGGCCTTGCCCTTGGAGCGGTTCAGACGCGTCGCCGGGCGGATCTGCACCATCGACTTGTTCGCCCCGGGCACCGGGCCCTTGACCAGGAGCAGCCCCTGCCCCGCGTCGATCTTGACAACCGGCAGGCTGCGGACGGTGACCCGCTCGTTGCCCATCTGGCCGGACATCTTCTTGCCCTTCTTCAGCTTGCCGCTGAAGCCGCGGTTGGTGGCGTGCCCGCCGATCGAGCCGGGCGAGCGGTGCTTGCGCTCGACGCCGTGGGAGGCGAGCTGGCCCTTGAAGCCGTGACGCTTCATCCCGCCCTGGAACCCCTTGCCCTTGCTGGCGCCGATGACATCGACATAGCCGACCCCGTCAAAGCGGTCGACGCCGAGCTCCTGGCCCAGCTCGAACCCCGAAAGATCCTGCTCATCGACGCGGAACTCGCGGTGGTGACGCAGAGGCTCGGTACCCGCCTTGGCGTCGTGCCCGATCATCGGGATCGTCGAGTTCCGGGCCTTCATCTCGCCGAAGCCGATCTGGACGGCTGCGTACCCGTCCTTGTCGACGGTGCGGAGCTGCGTGACAACACACGGCCCGACCCGGATCACGGTCACGGGAATGCTGACATTGTTCTCGTCGTACACCCGGGTCATCCCGAGCTTGGTGCCCATCAGTCCGATCGACATGGCCTGCAACCTCTGTCTTCGCCCGGGCGATCTAAGCCTCGGGGCCCGAATCCGGTCGGGCGGCCGCCTCATGCCCGGACCCCGGGAAAGCCCGGGGCCGATCCAGAGGAGGGTTTGGTGATGCCGGCTCGGCCGGCACGAAAAAACCGGGCCCTTTCAGAGGACCCGGCTGTCTTCAATCGGTGTCACGCCTTGATGCGGACGAACACACCGGCGGGAACCACGAGGCGGTTGAGCGCCTCGACCGTCCGCGCGTTGGGCTCGACGATGTCGATGATCCTTTTGTGGGTGCGGATCTCGAACTGCTCGCGGCTCTTTTTGTCTACGAACGGGCCCCGCAGCACGGTGTACCGCTCGATCCGGGTCGGCAGGGGCACCGGCCCCTTGACCTTCGCGTTGGTCCGCTTGGCGTGGTCGACGATTTCTTTCGCCGACGCGTCAAGCGCGACATGGTCATACGCCTCCATCCGGATCCGGATCTTGCCGCCCGTCATGTGCCTGTGCCTCACCTATGAGAGCCGACGGGCCGGTGCTTCGGACCCCGTCACTTGTCAAAGCCCCGTCCGCCGGGTGGGACCGCTCAGACGCTCTCGCGTCCGACGACCGACACCCGTCCAGAAGGGAGAAGTACAACTTCAGCCACGCGACGGTCGGTCGCGAGCCTGATAGGGTACCCCCAGCACCCGCCGCGTCAACGCGGAGGCGTCAACCAATTCTTCGTTCCGGTCGAGCCCGGACCCCGCGAACCCCGCCCCGCCCGCGAGCGAACGGGACCATCGACGCGACGACCGAACCCACAGAGCCCGACCCTCAGCACCCACCGGGAGGCCGGCCGCCCATGACGCTCCAACAAGTCTTGACGATCTGTTTTGCCGCCATGCTCTCGCTGGCCGCCCACGCCCAGACCCGACCGATCGCCGAGGATGCGCCCGTCGGCGTCCGCCTGTCTGGCGAGGAGCTCCGGATCGACGACATCGGGCTGGTGCTCGACCTGCCCGAGGGGATCCGGGCCGACGGGGTCGACGACCCGGCCATCGTCGCCCGCCTCACCCCCGAGCACTCACGCTTCCTGGTGAACATCAAGACCCCCCGCCTGCGTGGGGGGGGCGCCACCCCCGAGCACTTCATCGACCAGATCGTCGATGACCTGCGCCGGGCGCACGGCGTCGTGCGCTCCAGGCGCGACCGTGAGGGCCGCCTCGTCGAAGAGGTTGTCGAGACCCGCGTGACCGTTGAAGAGCGTGTCCGCAACCTCCGGGTCGGCGAGCGCACCGCCTCTCGGGTCTACCTCCGTGCGCCGCACCCCACCACCGACCGCCCGATCCTGATGGGCTACTCGGTCGTGCAAGCGACGCCCGCCCGATTCATTGTCTTCGAGCTGATCTCGACCGAACACGCCGAGCGCGAGTCGCGGACGGTGTACGAGACGCTGGTCGCCTCCGCCCGCTACGAGGACTCGATCGACGCGATGGCCGAACGCGGTCGGCTGGTGCAGCGCGGGCGCGAGGCGTTCGCGATGCTCCCCCCGAGCGCGTACGAGCGGGTGATCGAGATCAACCGCGACCGGTGGGAGCGCCTGTACGAGCCCTCCCGCAGCGGCTCGGACAGCGACGCCCGCGAACTGGGCTACCGACGCATCCGCGCGTCGATCGGTCCCCGCGGCGCGATCGACTCCTCCAAGACCCCCGACCGCTACACCGAGGTCGAACGCGAGGAGGGCTACCTCGTCCGGATGAACATCCGCCTGCTCCAGCCCGACTCGGGCAACCTCATCGTCGATACCGAGGCGATTTTCTGGCTCGCCAAAGACTTCGGCGAGGAAGCGTGGAGCATCCGCATGGCCAACCGCCGGCGCGGCGAGCTGGCGGGCACCTACACCGAACTCGGCCTGCGCGAGGGAAGGCGGATGCAGATCATCATCGAGGGCATGGGCGAGACCTCGCGGAGCATCCACCCGCTGATCCGGGGAGAGGGGTACATCAGCCAGGTGCAGACCTGGCTGCTCCCCCAACTCCTCTCCGAGGTCGGCATCGAGTCCGAATACGCCTTCTACGCCTACCGCTCCGCCGACGAACGCATCCGCCTCCGGCGCGACACGGTCGAGAAGCCCCGCGACCGCCAGGGCGTCACCCGCATCGTCACCCAACTCGTCGAGACCCGCGACGACACGCAGGAGACGCTGCTGGACTCCGAAGGCCGCTTCATGCGCACGACGCTCTCGGACGGACGCGTCTGGGAAGACACCACCCTCGACAGGCTCGCCAGGCTCTGGCGCAGCAAGGGCCTCCCGATGAACTGACCGCGAGGCCTTCAACGCCGCCCACCCCCTACCCTCCCCGCCGTGCGCCAGCGAATCCTTCTTGGTCCCCTGCTGATCCTCGTGCTTGTCGGGCTCTTCTGGCTCGACGAGTTCCTGGCCGAAACGACGGCCCCGGCGTTCCTGCGCCCGCTCCTGTTCGGCCTGACCGAGTTCCCGCGCGGGTCGGTCCTGTTCCCCGCCGGCGTGCTGCTCGGGCTGATGGCCACGCGCGAGCTGGCGGCCATGCTCCGCGCCAACGGCCTCGGCGTCTCGACCCGGTTCATGTCGTTCTCGTGCGTGCTCGGGCTCGTCGCCTCGTGCCTCGTGCCGGCGTCGACCGATCCGATCCAGGCCGTAGCGATGGTCGCGACGGCCGCCGTCGTCGTCCTTGTCGGCGCGATGCTCGCCCACTCGCGGAACAAGACGGTCGAGGGCGTGCTTGCCGCGGCTTGCGGGGCGCTGCTCGCGTTTGTCTACCTCGGCCTGATGTTCGGCTTCTTCCTCGCGATCCGGCGCGAGTACAGCGCCTGGACCGTGCTCTGGATCCTGCTGGTCACCAAGTCGTGCGACATCGGGGCGTACTTCACCGGCAAGTCGATCGGCCGCCACAAGCTCATCGAATGGCTCAGCCCTGGCAAAACCTGGGAAGGGCTGGCGGGCGGCGTGGTCTTCGCGGCGATCGTCGGCGCTGTGGGCGCCCTGATCCTCTCGCGAGCCGTCGAGCCCTCGCTGCAGTGGCATCACGGCGTGTTCGCCGGCGTCCTCTTCGCCCTGACCGGCCAGTTCGGCGACCTGCTCGCGAGCCTCTTCAAACGCGACGCTGGGATCAAAGACGCCAGCAAAACCCTCCCGGGCTACGGCGGCATCCTCGACCTGATCGACTCCCCCCTGCTCGTCGGCCCCGTCGCGTTCTGGTGGCTCTACTTCACGATCGGGATGTGAGCCCGCAGAGAACGAGGGCCCGCCCGCTCACGGCGTCTGCGGATCCAGCCCGCCAAAGCGCCGGCTGCGCGACGCGAACGACCGCACCGCCTTGTGCAGCTCCGCCTCGCCGAACTCCGGCCAGTAGACATCGGTGACATACAGCTCGGCGTAGCTCAGCTGCCAGAGCAGGAAGTTGCTCAGGCGCATCTCGCCGGCGGTGCGGATCATCAGGTCCGGCTCGGGCAGGTCCGGTGCGTAGAGGCAGCCGCCGAGCGTGGCTTCGTCGATCTGGTCGGGCGAAAGTTCGCCGGCAGCGACCCGTTCGGCGAGCTTTCTCGCCGCGTCGACGATCTCGGCGCGGCTGGAGTAATTGATCGCCAGGCAGAGCGTCGGGCCGACGATGTCTTTGGTCGCGTGTTCGACCGCGTCGAGGGCCGCGAGCACGGCGTCGGGCAGGCCCTCCCGCCGCCCGATTACACGGAAGCGGATCTTCTCGCGGACAAGGGCTTCGAGCTCGCCCTCGCAATAGGTGACGCAGAGGTCCATCAGGGCCTGCACTTCGTCGGCGGGACGCTTCCAGTTCTCGGCGCTGAACGAGTAGAGCGTGAGGGCCTCGACGCCGAGGCGTCCGGCCTCCTCGACCACCTTGCGGACCGAGAGCGCGCCGCCGCGGTGGCCGAAGATGCGTGGGAAGCCCTGCTCGCGGGCCCATCGCCCGTTGCCGTCCATGATGATGGCGATGTGGCGCGGGATCGCGCACGGGTGGACATCGGGCAGGCGCGAGAGCGGATCGGCCTTCGGGCAGAGGCGGCGCATCTGGGCGACCCGGGCGAGCGCGTCGGGGTCGCTCGCAAACGGGCTCGCTGGGGGGGCAGCGGCCCCGGACTTCTGGCTGATCTGCGTCAACGGCTCCTCCTCGGCTCGCCCATGGCCTCTATCTCGTTCCATCGGCGAGCCCGCCCGATCGGCATGGTCTTTTCCCGAACCTCTTGCACCTGTGGCACTGGCGGCTCGCCCGCCAGTGTCTCTGACTCCTGTGGCACTGGCGGCTTGTCCGCCAGTGTTTTCTGTCACAGACCCGAATCCCTCGGACGGACACTGGCGGTCAAGCCGCCAGTGCCGCATGTCTTCTGCCCTACCCGCGGATCGTCTGCTCGCGGTCCGGGCCGACGCTGATCACCTCGGCGGGCAGGCCCGCCCGCTCCTCGATGTACGCGACCAGCTTCGCGGCGTTCGCGGGCAGGTCCGCCCGCGTGCGCACGCCCGAGATGTCTTCGGCGAACCCAGGCAGCGTCTCGTAGACCGGCGTCGCCCCGGCCAGGGCGTGCCCGTCGGGGATGAACCGGTCGGTCTCGCTCCCGTCGGCCAGGCGGTAGCCGACGCACAGCTTGATCTCGTCGAAGCCCGAGAGCACATCGAGCATGGTCAGCACCAGCCCCGTCGCCCCGTTGACCATCGCGGCGTAGCGGAGGGCGACGAGGTCGAGCCAGCCGCAGCGACGGGGGCGGCCGGTGGTGGTGCCGTACTCGCGCCCGCGTTCGCGGATGCGCTCGCCGATCGCGTCGTCCAGCTCGGTGGGCATCGGCCCCGCCCCGACGCGCGTGCAGTAGACCTTGCTGACGCCCAGGATCCTGCCGATCCGCTGCGGCGGCACGCCCGTCCCGGGCCCGATGCCCAGCGCGGAACAGACCGACGAGGTCACAAACGGGTAGGTCCCGTGGTCGACATCGAGCAGCGTCGCGTTGCCCCCCTCGAACAGCACGCGCTTGCCCCCGCCGAGCATCTCGTGGAGCAGGTAGACCGTGTCGGTGACCATCGGGCCGAGGCGTTCGCCAAGGCTTAGCAGGCGATCGGTCTCCGCGCCCGGATCGAAGGCGTGCGCCCCTTCGCCATCGAGGCCCCTGAGCAGCGCGTTCTTGAAGACGCAGGCGAGCTCGACCTTGCCCCGCAGGACATCGGGGCGGAGCAGGTCGCCCATGCGGATGGCGCTGGCGCGTTGGGCCTTGTCGGCGTAGGCGGGGCCGATCCCGCGCTTGGTGGTGCCGATCTGCCCGGGCTGCAGCACGGTGCTGCCCGCCCTGGCGCCCCCTTCCTGGGCGCGCCGGAGCTCGTCTTCGCGGATCTGGTCCTCGTGCTTGTGGTAGGGCATCACGACATGGGCCCGGTCGGAGACGACCAGCCCCGAAATGTCCACCCCGCGCTCGCTGAGCGTGTCGAGCTCCTTGAGCAACTGCTCGGGGTCGACGACGACCCCGTTGCCGATCACCGCCTTCACGCCCGGATAGAGGATGCCCGACGGCACCAGGTGCAGGGCGTACCGCTGCCCCCCCACGACCACCGAGTGCCCGGCGTTGGCCCCGCCGTTGTACCGCACCACGGCGTCGTGGTCGGAGGCGAGCAGGTCGACGATCTTGCCCTTGCCCTCGTCGCCCCACTGGAGCCCGACGACAGCTGTCGCGGGTTTTGTACGGGTCTGGCTCATCCGGATCCTCTGGGGTTTGGGCGTCGCTTTCAGGAAACAGCCCGAAGGCTAGCCGTTCGGGGCGCGGGTGTCAGACCTCCACAGCCGATAACACCCGCGGCGTGCAGGCTTTGCCGCAGACTCGGTTTGTGACGGGATCGGCGGGTCCGGCCGGCCGCCGCGGACTCAGGAGCGTGCGTTCTGGGGCCGATGCCGGATCGTCGCGAAGATCCAGCAGCCCGCGGAGATCGGCATGGCCTCACAGAACAGTGTCCAGTTGATGTGCCCGAATCTCGGGTGCCGCCGGATCTTGGCGGTGCCTGTCTCCGCCCGTGGGCGTGCGGTCCGCTGCCGGCACTGCCGAACGATGATCCGGGTGCCCGGCGAGCAGGTGCGACCGGCCGCTTCCAAGGGCGACAAAGGCCGCTGAGGCCCCGACCACACACGACAGTTCAGAACAGGCCGCCCTCGTCTTCTGTTTCCTGACGCTGTTGGACCTTGACACCGACATGCTCTGCCCCGCGTTGGGTCAGCATGCGCCCGCGCCGTGTCCGGGCGAGGAAGCCGATCTGCAGCAGGTAGGGCTCGAGCACATCTTCGAGGGTTCCGGCGTCCTGGTTCATGGTCGCCGCGACGGTTTCGAGCCCGACCGGCCCGCCCTTATAGACCTCGCCGATCACGCGGAGGTACGCGCGGTCGAGTTCGTCGAGGCCGAGGGCGTCGACGCCTTCGAGACGGAGCGAGTCTTCAACGATCGCCGGCGAAAGCTCACCGCCGGCGCGCACATCGGCGAAGTCTCGCACGCGGCGGAGCAGGCGGTTGGCGATGCGGGGGGTCCCGCGTGAGCGGTCGGCGATGCGTTCCAGGGCCGCGTGCAGCCCTGCGCCCCCGCCTGCTGACATGCCCAAGAGCCCCGCGCTACGCGTGAGGATCTGGAGCAGCTCGCCCCGGTCGTAGTAGCGCAGGTGGTGCGTCAGCCCGAAGCGCGAACGCAGCGGCCCGGACAGCAGCCCCGCGCGCGTCGTCGCGGCGATCAGCGTGAACGGCTTGCACTTGATCTGCACCGTCCGGGCGTGCAGCCCGCTGTCGACGGTCACATCGATCCGGAAGTCCTCCATCGCGGGGTAGATGAACTCCTCGACCGCGATCGGCAGGCGGTGGACCTCGTCGATGAAGAGGACATCGCCCGCTTCGAGCCTCGTCAGGGCGGCGACGAGATCCGTCCCGCGTGCGAGGGCGGGGCCGCTGGTGACGATGAGCCTGCCGCCCATCTCGTGGGCGATGACATGCGCGAGGGTCGTCTTGCCCAGGCCCGGCGGCCCGTGCAGGAGGATGTGCTCGACGGGCTCGTTTCGCCGCTGGCAGGCCTCGATGGCGATGCGGAGGCGCTCCATGAGCTCGGGCTGGCCGACATACTCCCCGATCGAGGCGGGTCGGAGCGAGAGCAGTTGCCGCTCCTCCTCCTCGCCGACCGCCGCCGCGGAAATGATGCGCTCCGTCGCCATTGGACAGAGGATACGGGGGGAAGGGGCGCTGGGCGCAGGGTGCTGGGCGCGGGGGGCGAACTGTCGAGCGACCCACCGGCCGACAACCCTGCGCCCCGCGCCCGGCTCCCAGCGCCCATCCCCTACCATGCCCCCATGCCAGTCGAGTTCCAGCACCGTGTTCTGCCGTCCGGGATCACCGTTGTCGCCGAGACGGATCCGCAGGCCGAATCCGCCGCGGCGGGCTTTTTCGTCAAGACCGGCGGTCGCGACGAGCCCGACGAGATCGAGGGCGTCAGCCATTTCCTCGAGCACATGATGTTCAAGGGCACCGAGGAGCTCTCGGCCGAGGCCATCAACCGGGGCTTCGACGAGATCGGCGCCCGCAACAACGCCTACACCAGCCACGAGATCACCTGCTTCTACGCCCATGTCCTGCCCGAGGCGATGGAGCGGAACATCGAGCTCCTGGCGAAGATGATGCGCCCCGCCCTCCGCCAGACCGACTTCGACACGGAAAAGCAGGTCATCCTCGAAGAGATCGCGATGTACAAGGACGATCCCTTCTGGGTCGTCTACGAGGAGACGATGCGCCGCCACTTCGCCGGCCACCCGATGGGCCACCGCGTGCTCGGCTCGGTCGAGAGCATCACCGCCCTGACGCGCGACCAGATGCTCGGGTACTTCGCCGACCGCTACTCGGCCGACAACACGGTCGTCTCGCTGGCCGGACGCCTCGACTTCGACGCCGCGTGCGATCAGATCGAGTCGCTGTGCGCCCGGTGGCAGCGGACGAAGCCCACGCGCGACAACAGCCGCCCGCCCGTCGCCCGCGAGTCGTTCGTACAGCAGTCCGACCGCGTGAACCGCACGCACCTGCTCGCGTTCGCCGACGGGCCGGCGATGGACGACGACCGGCGCTACGCCGCGGCGTTGCTCGGGCAGATCCTCGGCGGGCCCGACAACAGCCGCCTGCACTGGGCGCTGGTCGAAACGGGGATCGCCGAGCAGGCGGTCGCCGGCGCCGACCCCCACGACGGGTGCGGGTCGTACTACTTCTACGCGACGGGCGCGCCCGAGCGCGCCGACGAGATCTGGTCGACCATGCAGCGCGAGATCGCCGGGCTCAACGACTCGCTCGACGAGGACGACCTCGCCCGCCTCCGCGCCCGCTTCGCCACGACCGTCACCATCGGCGGCGAGCGCCCGGCCGACCGCATGCAGCGCCTCGGGCGGATGTGGGCCTATCTCGGCGAGTACCTGCCGCTTGAAGAAGAGCTCGAACGGATTAACCGCGTCACGCTCGAAGATCTGCGCGCGACGCTCGACGCGTTCCCGCTGGACAGGTGCACCTTGGGGAGGCTCGAACCGGCCGGGGCGTAGCGCCGAGGCGATCGAACATTCAGACAGCTGGATGAGTCGCCTGCCGCTGAGATTCTGGGATCTGGGGCGCTGGGTGTGGGGCGCGGGGCGCTGTGGCAGGAACCGGCCTTCGGCCGCGGCTTGTCTTTACCTTCGGGCGCCCTGAACCCAGCCTCGGCCGCAGGCCGAAGCCGCCCCTGCGCCCAGCTCCCAGAGCCCCGCGCCCGCTCTTCGCATCCCTGCCGAGGCTTCCGAAACGAGGAAGATGCGGATAGTTCTGCCGGCTCATGCGATCGCCCCCTTCGTATCGCATCAGCGGCCCAGCCGCCCCCTGGCCAACGCGCGTTCGATGTCGCGCCTCGCCTCACGCTCGCCGATGGCGCGGCGCTTGTCGGCCTGGCCCCGCCCCACGCCGACGCCGATCTTGAGCTTAATGCGTCCGTCGGCGTTGAAGAACATCTTCAGCGGGACGATGGTCGCGCCCTTCTGCTCGACGGCGCGCGCGAACTTCTCGATCTCGCGGTTGTGCGCCAAGAGGATCCGGTCGTGCACCGGCGTGTGGTTCGCCGGGCCGGCGGGCTGGTACTCGGCGATGTTCACCCCGACCAGGACCAGCCTCGGGGCGCGCATGTTCACACGCACATACCCCTCTTGCAGCGAGACCTTCCCGTCGCGGACGCTCTTGACCTCCGAGCCGGTCAGCACGATGCCGACCTCGAGCGTCTCGCCGATCTCGTAGTCGTAGCGTGCGCGACGGTTCTCGATCGTCGGCGTGCCGCTGCCCTGCTTTTTCTTCTTCCTGGCCATGGTGAGAGCCGTGAGTCTAGGGAGCAAGCCGCGGCCGAAGGCCGCTTCCACCCCCGCGCCCCGCCCTCACCCAAGCACCCGTCCGCCGTTGACCGGTCGGCCCGAAGCGAGCGAGGCCCGGAAGGCCTTCTCCAGCTTCGTCTCGCGGACGCGGGTCTGGTCGGGCCGGATCGGGACGATCAGGCTGAACATCGAGCCCTGCCCGACCGCCGAATCGACCTGGATCTCGCCCTGCAGGATCGTCGCCAGTTCCCGCGCGATCGCCAGGCCGAGGCCGGTGCCGCGATGCTCGCGCGTGTGTCCCGTCTCGATCTGGTGGAACTTCTCGAAGATCCTCGCCTGCTCCTCGGGCGGGATGCCCGGGCCCGTGTCGATGACCGAGATCCGCACCGCGTCGGCGTCGCCGGCGCTGGCGGCGATCAACCGCTCGGCGCGTACCGTGATCCGCCCCGGACGACCGGTCCGCTCGGCCGGCTCGATGAACTTCACCGCGTTGCTCAGGAAGTTGAAGATGATCTGCTGGAACCGCTTGTGGTCGGTGCGGATCACCGGCAGCTCCCGCGGCACATCCACGATCACCTCGATCCCCTTGCGCGAGGCCTGCGGATGGATCAGGGCCGCCAGCGTCTCGCACGCCTCGCGCAAGACCAGCGGCTCGAAACGCAGCTCGACCCGCCCCGCCTCGATCTTGGCCATCTCCAGCAGGCTCTCGATCATCTCCAGCAGTCCCCGGCCCGCGTCAACAATGTTGGACAGGTAACGCAGACGCTTGGCGGTGTGCGCGTTGTCGGGGTTCTCCTTGGCCTCCTGGCTCGCGATCTCCTGCAGCAGCTCGGCGAAGCCGATGATCGAGTTCAGCGGCGTGCGCAGCTCGTGGCTGACATTGGCGAGAAAGTCCGCCTTCAGGCGGTTCGCCTCGTACAGCACGCTGTTGGCTTGGGCCAGCTCGTTGAGCTTGAGGTCGAGGGCGCGATTGACCGACCGCTGCTGGTCGTGGGCGGTCTGGAGCTCGCTGAGCATCCCGTTGAACGCCTCGGCGAGTTCCTGGTACTCGTCGCCGGTGCGGATGTCCGAACGCGTGCCGAGGTCGCCCTCTTTCACCTTCTCGGCGGTTTCGCGGAGTTGGCGGACCGGACCGAGCACGAGCTTGTGGGTGATGAGATAGAACACCACGATCGCCGGGGCGAGGACCACCAGCCCGGCGCTCAGCTGATACACCGTGTTGACCACCAGCGCCGTCGCCGTGTCGTCGGAACGCTGCTCGATCACCAGGAGGCCCGCGAGGCGCTGCCCGCTCTCGGTCGGGCCGACGGCCCGGTAATAGCTGTACACCCGAACGATGCCGTCCCAGCTCGACCACATCCGCTCGCGACGGGTCGGGTCGTCTTCGAAGTAGACAAGGGCTCGGGCGTGCAGCGGGTCGTCCTCGGCGGCCGCCTCGGCCTCCTCGACGGTCAAGCGGCGCACGCGGATGCCCCCGTGCTCGACGGCGCCCCGCTCGTCGAGGCTGCGGGGGAGGCCCTGCTCGACCGCCCGGGCGTCGAGCCGCTGCCAGGTGTCCATCTTCTGGCGGAGCAGCTCGCGCTGGCGGTCCTCGACCAGGGCGTTCATCCGAAGCCACGGGGGCGCCAGGGCGGCCAGCACGATCAGCACCACCGCCCCGCCGAAGAGCAGGAGGCACTTGTTGGCCAGCGAGAGTTTGCGGGGCAGACGCAGACGCATCGCGCGAGTGTATCCGGACGCGGGCCGCCTCCGGCGAGGGCTCGGCTTCGCCTTCGCCCGGGGCGCTGGGCGCAGGGCGCGGGGCGCTGGGGGTGGAGGCGGCCTTCGGCCGCAGATTACCGATGCGTTCCGGAGCTCTGAACCCCAGCCTCGGCCGCAGGCCGAAGCCACCCCTGCGCCCGGCACCCCGCGCCCAGCACCCCGCGCCCAACGCCCAGCGCCCAACAATCCGCCCGCATAGAGTTGCAGCCATGCCCGCCGGACGCGTCTATCTCGAAACTTTCGGCTGCCAGATGAACGAGCTGGACTCGGAGCTGGTCCGGGGCCGCCTCGCCTCGCTGGGCTACCGCTTCACGCCCGACCCGGCCGAGGCGGATGTCGTGCTGTACAACACCTGCTCGGTCAGAGAGCAGGCCGAGCAGAAGGTCTGGAGCCGCCTGGGCGACCTCAAGACCCGCAAGGCCGAACGCCCCGAGACCGTCGTCGGCGTGCTCGGCTGCATGGCCGAACGCGACGGGCAGGACCTCATCAAGCGGATGCCCGTGGTCGACATCCTCTGCGGCCCAGGCGAGCTTGACAAACTCCCAGAGCTCATCGACAACGCATTGCGGACCCGCCTCTCCCTCGGCGCCGACCGCTCGGCTTCGCAGGTCGCGCTGCAGGGGAGCACCTCGCGCCGGAGCGCCACGCTGGCGGCGGCTCAGGACGATCTTGAGCTGCTCGACCTCTCCCGCGCGATCTCGCCGACAGACCATGCAGGCTCGGCGTATGTCCGCATCACACGCGGGTGCAACAAGTTCTGCACCTACTGCGTCGTGCCCTTCACGCGCGGGGCCGAAGTGCACCGCCCGCCGGACCACATCGTCGACGAGTGCAAGAGGCTCGCCGACGCGGGCGTGATCGAGGTCACCCTGCTCGGCCAGACCGTGAACCACTACCGCTACGAAGACGGGGCGGCGGTGACGGTCAACGGGATGCTCCAGCCGCAGAAGGGACGGATCTACAAGGGCGCCTCGGCGGACGGCCGGCGCACAGACGCCTTCGCGGGCGAGCGGGTCACGACCTTCGCGGATCTGCTCCGGCGCATCCACGACGAGGTCCCCGCGATCAAGCGCCTTCGCTTCGTGACCTCGTACCCCCGCGATTTCGGCGACGATGTGCTGGAGGTGATGCGCGACCACCCGCGGATCTGCCGTTATCTGCATGTTCCTGCCCAGTCCGGCTCCGACCGGATGCTCAAGATGATGAACCGGGGCTACACCGTCGCCGAATACGACGAGTTCATCGTCCGCGCCCGGCATTACCTCGACCAGCCCGAGCTCGGCCGCCCGCTGATGATCTCGGGCGACATCATCGTCGGCTTCCCCACCGAGACCGACGAAGACTTCGAGGCGACCAAGGCCCTCCTCCAGCGCAGCCGCTACAAAAACTGCTTCATCTTCAAGTACTCACCCAGGCCCGGCACCGTCGCCTACGACCGCATCCCCGACGATGTCCCCGACGAGGTGAAGCGCCGGCGCAACAACGAGCTGCTGGCGCTGCAGACCGGGATTTCCGAAGCGATCGGTCGTCAGCAGGTCGGGCGCGAGTTCGAGGTGTATGTCGAGGGCCCCAGCCGCAGGGCGAAGAAGAAGGCCGGCCTCAAGAAGTCGAGCCTCCGCAACAAGGCCAACCACACCGTCTCGCTGACGGTCTCCGGGCGCGACCCGGGCGAGGCCGACACCCACGCGCAGGTCGCCTCGATCGACGCCGATGGCCCCGTCCAGCTCAGCGGGCGGACCGACGGCGACCAGATCGTCTTCTTCGACACCCCCGATGGCCGCTCCCCGGCGGACTTCATCGGGCGCCTCGTGAAAGTCCGCGTCGACGCGGCCCAGGGCATGTCGCTCGCGGGCTCGCTGATCGGGTGAGGACGGATGGGGCTGCGATGACGGATCGGACCCGACCCTTCGCGTTGCTCAGGGATCGGCGTCATGCCCACGCGGCGGATCACGCGCCCGGCAGCGATACGCGCAACCCGGACGCCGACCTCTGAGCGCAGCGAAGAGTCGGGTCGATCCGGCTCCCGTCAATCCCCCAGCGCCTGCCTGTAAAACTCCGCCGCATCGACCTTGAGCTTCTCAAGGTCCGCGACCCGCAGGTACATCATGTGCCCAGCCTCGTAGTGGCTCAGCATCACCTGCTCGCGAAGCTCGGGGTCGAGCTGCATGTGGCTGATGGTGTACTCGGCCGCGAAGTGCGGCGTCGCCAGGTCGTAATACCCGCAGGCGAACCACGCGTGCAGATCGCGGTTCCGGTTCATCGCGCTCCGCAGATTCTCGGCGAGGTTCGCGTAGCGGTTCTGGTCCTGCGCGTAGCTCCACGGGCGGACGCGTCCGGTCAGGATCTCGTAGGGATGGTCGTTGACATACTTCAGCTCGCGGCGCATGTAGTCGTTCAGCGCGGTCGAATACGGGCCGAGAATCGCCGAATAGCTCGGGTCGTACTCGTAGCGGTCGCCGACATCGAGGCGGTCGCGCCCCTTGTACCGCGAGTCGAGCCGCCCGACCGTCCGGCCCTCGTCGCGCAACAGTTCCTTCGTGAATCGGAAGATGTCGATCCGCAGGTCCGTCTGCTCGATGTACTTCTTCGAAAGCCCGGTGTAGCGGGCGAGCTTCGAGGCGATCTCGTCGCGCTCGCGCTGGGTCAGCCGGTCGCCCTTGGCCAGCGCCACGAGATACTCCGTCTCGGCGAACGCCTCGACCTCGTCCAAGAGCGCCCGCAGATCGTCAGAAAGCGCCGGCTCCAGACGCCCGTGGTAGAACGCCGTCGCCGCGTAGGTCGGCAGGAAGAGCCAGTACGGCATCTCGTTACCGACATTGAACCGGATCGTCTGAAAGTTCAGCACCGGGCTCACGAGGATCACCCCGTTGAGGTACATCCCGTGCGTTTCCTGCAGGTAGCTGCTCAGGCCGGCGGCACGCGTCGTGCCGTACGACTCGCCGATCAGGAACTTCGGGCTCGACCACCGCTCGTTGCGGGTCACCCAGAGGCGGATGAACTCCCCCACCGCCTCGATGTCCTCGCGCAGCCCGAAAAACTCGGTCGGACGCACGCCCTCCTCCGCGCGGCTGTAGCCCGTCCCCACCGGATCGATGAAGACCATGTCCGTCAGGTCCAGCCACGAGAACTCGTTGTCCACCACGCGCCCGGGCGGGGGCAGGGGCATGCCCTCGTCGTCCATTAGCACGCGCCGGGGGCCCAGCGTCCCAAGGTGCAGCCAGACCGACGACGAGCCCGGCCCGCCGTTGAAGCTGAAGGTCAGGGGCCGGTCCTCGGGCCCGTGGTCGCCGTCGAGCGTGTAGGCGATGAACGAGAGCTCGGCCCGGGTCTTGCCGTCGTAGGCGGGCAGCTCCATCCGCCCCGCCATGGCGGTGTAGGAAAGCTCCCGCCCGTCGATCGTCACCGTGTGGTGGGTGACGCTCGGCGCGTCGGCGACGCGGAACGAAAGGTCGACCGCCGGTTTGTCATCCCCGCCCAGCGCGGGGAACATCCACACAGCCATGCCGAGCGAAACAGCACAGAACCGATGCAACACCTTCGAACGCATCTCGCGCCTCCTGAATCTCTGTCAGAATCCCGTCGGTCGCGGCATGGTACCGAAACCCACGCCCGAAGGCGGCACGCGCCCCGCGCAGCCCTCCCCGGGCGGACCCCAAGCCGCAGAGGACCACGCGTGAGCGATCAAACCACACCCCCAAGTCCAGACTTTCATCCCGACCCCCAACAAGAAGCCCAGATCCGACGCATCGCCGCCATGCTCGCCCAGGCGGAGCGTGTTGTGGTCCTGACCGGGGCCGGCGTCAGCGCCGAGAGCAAGATCCCCACCTTCCGCGACGCCATGGAGGGCCTCTGGGCCAGCTTCGACCCCCAGTCCCTCGCGACCCCCGAGGGCTTCGCCGCAGACCCCGAAACCGTCACCAGGTGGTACGACTTCCGACGCATGAAGTGCCGCGAGGCCGAGCCCAACCCCGGCCACCTCGCCCTCGCCCGGATGGAGCGCGAGCTCCAAGCCCGAGAACGCGAGTTCATCCTGCTCACCCAGAACGTCGACGGCCTGCACCGGCGCGCCGGCAACCGCTCGGTCGTCGAGCTCCACGGCTCGCTGGAAGTCTGGCGATGCGTCGAGACCGGCCAGGAATTCCGCGACCTGCCCGCGCCGTTCGAGACCTACCCGCCCCGCACCGATCGCGGCACGATGCTCCGCCCCGGCGTCGTCTGGTTCGGCGAGATGCTGCCGCCCGAAGCGATCGAGACCGCCGGCGACCGCCTCGACGCCTGCGACCTGTTCTTTGCGATCGGCACCAGCGCGACGGTCTACCCCGCGGCCGGTTTCTCCGACCTTGCGCGTGCCGCCGGCGCGAAAACCGTCGAGATCAACCCCGACGCGACGCCGGCCTCCGGCCATGTCGACGAGAGCGTCAGAGCCCGGTCCGGCGCCGTGCTGCCGGGCATCGTCGAGCTTGCGTTCGGCGCAGCGAGTGAACCCGGGCGGGGCGGGACGGATTGAAGGGGAGCAAGCCCAGCCAGCTCCCCGGCGCAGGCCTGGACAGCACCGTCTGCCGCAGGCTGGTCTTCGTGTTCGGCGATCAACTCGCCGACAGCACCTCGGCGTTCGAAGGGTTCGACGACGAACGCGATGTCATCCTCATGGCCGAGTGCGACGCCGAGACCGGCCTCGGCGATGGGAAGTCCAAGCACGCCGGGCGGAGCCACAAGCAGCGCATCGCCGTCTTCTTCAGCGCCATGCGCCATTTCGCGATCGCCCAGGCCGACAAGGGCCGACGCGTCCGCTACATCCGCGTCAACGACCCCAACAACACGCACGGCTTTACCGGCGAGCTCGAACGCACCCTCAAACAACTCTCGCCCGACGAGATCGTCGTCACCCGCCCCGGCGAGTGGCGCGTGCTCGACGAGGTCGAGGCGTGGGAAGACCGCTTCGGCGTCCCCGTCCGCCTTTGCGAGGACGACCACTTTTGCACCACACCCGCCGAGTTCTCGCAGTGGGCCTCGGGACGCAAACAGCTCGTCATGGAGTACTTCTACCGCGAGCAGCGCAAGAAGCTCGGCGTCCTCATGGACGCCAAGGACCCCGTCGGCGGCGAGTGGAACTTCGACAAAGACAACCGCGAATCGTTCAAAGCCGCGCCCCGCGTCCGCCCGCCCAAGTGGGCCGAGCCCGACGAGGTTACGCGCGAAGTGATCGAGCTCGTCAACCGGCGCTATCCCGACGCGCCCGGCCGCCTCGACGCCGATCGCTTCATCTGGCCCGTGACTCGCTCGGACGCCCTGCGCTGGCTCGACGAGTTCATCGACACGCGCCTCGCCAGGTTCGGCCCCTACGAAGACGCGATGTGGACCGGCCAGCCCTACCTCTACCACTCGATGCTCTCGGTCGCCCTGAACCTCAAGCTCCTCGACCCGCGCGAGTGTGTCGACAAAGCCCTCAACGCCTACAAGAGCGGCAAGGCGCCCATCAACTCCGTCGAGGGCTTCGTCCGCCAGCTCATCGGCTGGCGCGAATTCATCCGGGGCGTCTACTGGCACGAGGGCCCCGCCTACCGCGACCGCAACAGCCTCGCCCAGCACGGAAACCTCCCCGAGTTCTACTGGACTGGGGAGACGGACATGCGCTGCATGGCCGAAGCCGTAGCGCCCGTGCTCGACCACGCCTGGTGCCACCACATCCCGCGCCTGATGATCCTCTCAGGCTTCGCCATGATGGCTGGCGTGCACCCCAGACAGGTCGGCGACTGGTTCTACGGCATGTTCGCCGATTCGGTCGACTGGGTCACCACGCCCAACACCATCGGCATGGGCATGTATTGTGACGGCGACTCCAAGCGTCCCGGCGTTGTCGGCACCAAGCCCTACGCCGCCAGCGGCAAGTACATCGGACGCATGAGCAACTACTGCGAGCACTGCAAGTACGACAACACCCGGCGCACCGACAGCGACGACGAAAACGCCAAGCCCGCCTGCCCCTTCAACACCATCTACTGGGACTTCCTCATCCGCCATCGCGAACGATTCAAGCGCAACAACCGCATGGCGATGATCCTGAAGAATGTCGACAGGATGAGCAAAGACGAGCGCGCCGAGATCACCGTCGCGGGCAGGAAACTCCGAAAGAAACTCGGTGTCGGCCCCATTTCGGGATGATCACAGGATGATCTCGGGCTGACCGCCAAGCGGCAGAGAAAGGACCCCCATGCGGGCGCTGGTCTGGTTCAGGTGCGACCTTCGGATGCGCGACAACACCGCCCTCGCCGAGGCGTCTTCCGCCTCCGATGGCGGCGTCGTCGGCGTTTTCACCATCTGCCCCGACCAGTGGCGCGAGCACGACTGGGGCCCGATGAAGGTCAACTTCCTGCTGCGCAACCTCCGCGAGCTCTCGGCCTCGCTCGCCTCGGTCAACATCCCGCTGAAGATCCTCACCACACCCCGCTTCGACACCGTGCCAAACGCGCTCGACAAACTCGCGGCCGAGTGCAAGTGCGACGCGCTCTACTTCAACCGCGAGTACGAGGTCAACGAGCAACGGCGCGACGAGCGGGTCGAGGCCGTGTTCAGAAAGGCCGGGCGAAAGGTCTACCCGCTGCACGACAAGATCCACTTCCCGCCCGGCGAACTCCGCACCCAGCAGGGCGGGTGGTACACCGTGTTCTCCCCGCTCAAAAGGTCGTGGCGCGAGGCGTTCAAGGCGACCCCGGATGGCGAAGGATGCAAGAAGGTCCGGCGGGCGCCGTCGGCGAGGCCCGACACAGGTATCAAGCCCGACAAGATCCCCGAGAGAATCGAAGGCTTCGACCCCGAAACCGACCGCCCCGATCTCTGGAAGGCCGGCGAAGACCACGCCAGAGACCGACTCCGCGCCTTCATCGACGCGCGCATCGACGACTACAAAGACAAGCGCGATTTCCCCGGGATCAACTCGACCAGCACCCTCTCGCCCTACCTCGCCCTGGGCGTCGTCTCATCGAGGCAGTGTGTCGAGGCGGCGAGGGCCGCCAACGACGGACAGATCGACTCGGGATCCAGGGGCGTCGTCCACTGGATCGACGAACTGGTCTGGCGCGAGTTCTACCAGCACATCCTCGCCGGCTTCCCCCGCGTCTCGATGGGCCAAGCCTTCAAGCGCGAGTACGACCGCGTCGTCTGGGACGAAGACGAGGACGCGTTCGAGGCGTGGAAGGAAGGCCGCACCGGCTACCCGATCGTCGACGCGGCGATGCGCCAGCTCAACCAGACCGGCTGGATGCACAACCGCCTGCGCATGATCGCCGCCTCGTTCCTCACCAAGGACCTCTTCCTCGACTGGCGCAAGGGCGAGCGATACTTCATGAACCGCCTCGTCGACGCCGACCTCGGCTCCAACAACGGCGGGTGGCAGTGGTCGGCCTCGACCGGCACCGACGCGCAGCCCTACTTCCGCATCTTCAACCCGACCGCCCAGAGCGAGCGCTTCGACCCCGAGGGCGGCTTCATCCGCCGCTTCGTCCCCGAGCTCAAGAACCTCGACAGCCGAGAGATCCACGCCCCCTACGAGCGGGCGGGCGCCCTCTTCGCCAAGCTCGACTACCCCGAGCCGATCGTCGACCACAAGCGGGCGCGGGAGCGGGCGATCAAGGCGCTCGAGTCGGTCAAGCCCTGAACGCGCCCGCCGAACCCGCCGACCGAACCAACGACCCGCAAAAAAGCAACGGCCCGGCGGGAAGCCGGGCCGCTGTTGATTTCAAACTATCGATCTCGACCGGCGCCGCCGGAGCCTCAGGCGTTGGCGGGCGTCGCCCGCGAGTGCTCCTTGGCGATCGCGACCAGTTCGTCGAAGACCGCCGGGTCGGAGATCGCGACCTCGCTGAGCATCTTGCGGTTCAGGTCGATGCCGGCCATCTTCAGGCCGTTGATGAACGCCGAGTAGCGGGTGCCGCGCATGCGGCAGGCCGCGGTGATGCGGGTGATCCACAGGCGCCGGTAGTCGCGCTTGCGCCGACGCCGGTCGCGGAACGCGAAAACGCCGGCGCGGATGACCGCGTCCTTGGCCTGGTACTTGTGCTTGCTCTTGACGCCGTAGTAACCGCGGGCTTCGCGGAGAATGCGCTTGCGGGCCCGGGTGCGGGCTGAACCTTTGCGAACGCGGGGCATGTCATCGTCTCCAAGTGGCCCGGCCGGGGCCCGCCGGCTCACGCCGGTCCGGGGCTTTCACGGTCCCGCCGGGGCGTGCGGGGTGCTGGACTGGAAAATCTGCGAGGGGCTCCGGAACGCTCAATCCGCGTTCTTCGCCCGCTCCTCACGCATCGCCCGGCGCTCGGCCGGCGAGGGGCTGCGCCGGATCGCGGCGCGGGGCTGCGTCCGACCGCGCAAACGCTTGAACAGCAACTGCTCGAAACGCTTCGCCTCGGGGTTGGCGATGTAGCGGTCGCGGCGGAGCTGACGCAGACGCTTGCCTGACTTGTGAGAGCTCAGGTGCTTGTGAAACGCGCTGCGGTGACGCACCTTCCCGGTACGCGACACCCGCACACGCTTGAGCACACCCTTGTGCGGCTTGTTCTTCGGCATCGTGCTGGCCTTTCGGCGCTCTGGAACTATCCGGCCGAGGATCGCGGGGCCTCCCTGCGATTCCCGTCGGCTCGGGAACGCAGACAATAGGCCCGACCAAAGCCCGGGGCCACAGGGCCGAGACCGCCCGCAGGGCGATCGCGTTTTCCCTCACTTGGAGGGTTCGCTGCCGCTGAGATTGCGAGAACATGGGCGCGGGGAGCAGGGCGCGGGGCGCTGGGAAGGAAGCGGCCTTCGGCCGCGGGTTTCTTTAGCTCTGCGACACCCCGAACCCCAATTCGAAACCGAACCCAGCCTCGGCCGCAGGCCGAAGCCTCACCTGCACCCAGCGCCCCGCGCCCAGTTCCCTCTTCTCTCAGGGTCCTACGAACGCGTCCTCAACCCCCGCGGGGGTCTCGAAACCGTTCAGCGGGCTCGCGCGGCGGCCGGTCAGGTGATCGAGCACGATCTCGATGTCCCGGGGCAACCAGATGTTGTCCCCGTTGGAGAGCTCGGGGGTTTCGAGCCACTGCACCGATCCGTCGTTGAACAGCACATTCTGCCCGCGACGGCCGTGGTTGTGCGAGTTCTCCATGGGGTGGATCGGCTGACCCAGGACCGCCCGCTGCACCACCGGCGAACGGTCGGCCAAGAGCACCACCGAGCCGGGGCTCGACCAGCTGGGCCGGTCGTTGCCGAACATGATCCGATAGCTGTACGACACCTCGTCCAGCCGGCGCCAGTCGCGGGCGGCAGGGTCTGTCAGACGCGTCGGGGCGACCCGGTTGCCCGGGCAGGCCAGGCTCTCCATCCCGACATACTCCTGGCGCGTCAGCTCGAACAGGTTCGCCGAGTTGGACTCCTCGGGACGCCCGACATTCCACCACAGCCGCCCCGGAAGACCGGCGCTCGCCATCGGCAGCGCGTCGCGGTTGGCGCTCGCGTACGAGCCCATCGCGAACGCCGAGGCCCGCATGTTGCTCGCGCAGATCGTCTGGCGGCTGTCCTCGCGCACCGCGTTCATCACCGGCCAGAGGACCGAAGCCCCCACCACCAGCGACGCGGCGACCGCCACGAAATCCCAGAACCGCACGCGACCGCCACGCCCGCGCCCGATCGGGATCGGCTCGAGCGCAGCCTCGTCGACCTCGCGGACACGGGCCATCGTCCGATCGATCAGGCCCGATGGCGCAGATCCGCCCGTCGTCACCATCGAGGCCAGCCGCTGATGGACCGCCGCACGCTGCTTCAGGCTGCCCGGCGCTCTGGCGGGGTCGAACCCGGCGAGCACCCAGGCGTCCAGGGCGTCGGCGTCGGCGGGGGTCAGCTCGGGCTCGCGACGCTCCAGCTCGATCCGGCGCGCCACGCGGACCATCGTCACATCCGCGAGCGTTCTGTCTTCGGGCAGCGGGGCGCCGTCGAGGGCCCCGAGGATCGTCATCAGGCGGGAGGCGCGGCCTTCGTCCTCGGCGTTCCAGCCCGAGCCGACGAGGCGGTCGACCGCGTCGCGGTCTTCGGGCGAGAGCTGGGCGCCCAGATCGAAGGGAAACGGCCCGTCCGAAAAGTCGTCGTCACCGAAATTGTTGGTTGGTCCGTCGGTGCTCATCGGCTGTCGCTCCTGAACACATCCTCGCCGCCGGGACCGAGACCGGCTTCCTTCGAGACCCGCTCGAAATGGCCCGCGAAGCTCGCGACCGCGGCGTGCAGCCTCGACTTGACCGTCCCCAGGGGGATCCCAAGATCTTCGGCGATCTGGGCGTAGCTGAGCCGCTGGAAGTAGGCCAAGAGGAGGATCTCCCTGAGCGTCGGGCTCATGCGTCCGAGGGCGGCCTGCACGAGCCTGTCGGTTTCCTGCTTGTCGAGCCCGGCGTCCGGCGAGGGGGTGTCGATCTTCATCAGGTCCACAAAGGTGGCCCCGCGAGACCCGTCGTCGCCGGATACCGGGGCGGACAGATCCATCGTCTGCCGCCGGCCCTTCTTACGCAGGTAGTCCCTCCCTTTGTTCGCCGCGATCGTAAAGAGCCAGGGCCGAAAACGACGAGAGGCGTCGAAACTGTGCGCCGAGACATGCACCTGCAGGAAGGCCTCCTGAAAGACATCCTCCGCGGCCACACGATCGCCGAGCAACCGGTACAGGAACCTGTACAGGTCGTCGTGGTAACGCTCGATGAGGGTCCGGAAAGCCTCCGTGTCCCCCGCTCGATAGCGTTCGAACAGTTGCTCGTCGGTGGTCTGTCCCACGCGTGCATTGTCCATCGGTTCAGAGGGCCCCGCCCCGGGAATCGCGGGCGGAACCGAAAATCGTGCTGAATGAAACGCCCGAGTTACTATCAGGTATCGAACAACGGTCGGCTCGGCTTTGTTCCGGCCCGTGTTGTACCGGGCAATGGCGCCCCGAGCGTCGGGCGCTGGAGCATTGGGGACTTTCACGCCCGATATCACGCCTGCCTCGCGCCCGCCGGATGCAATGCGACGCCGCCCCGGGCGTTGTGCATGACAGATGTCGGGGGTCGCGATGAGTTCTGACGGCGCGAGACCCGCCCCGGCCCCCGATGATCCGTCGCTGCTCGCCAGAGCTGCCGGCGGCGACGAAGGGGCGTGGCGGTGCGTGGTCGCGTCGTACGCCCCCCGGGTCTTTGCGCTGGTGCGGAGCCGGTGCCGTGACGACGACCTCGCCGAGGAGATCACCCAGGCCGTGTTTGTGACCATGGCGGAAAAACTCGGGGCGGGCGGGTACGACGAGCGGGGCCGCTTCGAGGCCTGGCTTTTCAGGGTCGCCATGAACCGCTTCCGCGACCACGCCCGCAAGGCCAAACGCCAGGCTTCGCCCGCCGACCCCGCCTCGCTCGACGCCGGGCCGGACACACGCCCCGGCCCCTCCGACCGCGACGCGGCGGACCTCGCCCGCCTGCGCGAGGCGCTGGAGACCCTGAACGAGGCGGACCGCGAGATCGTCCACCTCCGTCACCACGCCGGTTTGAGCTTCAAACAGATCGCCGAGGTCTTGCAGGAGCCGCTCGGCACGCTTCTGGCCCGCCACCACCGGGCCCTCGCCAAGCTCCGGAAGGTGCTCGGCGAACCCGATGACCACCCAAACGCGGAGCACGCGTCATGACCAGCACACCCGAACCCACCCGCCGCTCGCTGGAAGACCGCCTCGACGCGCTGGGCGCTCTCGAACGCAACGCAACACCCCGCGGCTTGGCGTCGCGCATCGCGGACGCCTCTGCGCCGAGCCTTCGTGCCGAACGCCCCGCGGTGGTCGCCCGCATCGGGCCCGTGTGGGCGTCGCGTCTGGGCGCTTTGGCCGCGAGCCTGGCCCTGCTCATCGGGGTCGCGGCCTTGGTCGTCAGCGTCCGACCGGGCTCGGAGATCGACGCACCCGCGCCGGTGATGGCGACCGTCGCGGCGGACATGGAGCTCTGGCTTTCGCTGGAGTCCATGCTCAGCGATCCGCTCGCCAGCCGCTTGGACGCCTTGTACGCCGAATCGACGGCGCTGGAGTCCTACGACGAAGCAGACCTGTTCACGCTCGAAATGCTGAGCGTACTGGAGTCGATGTGATGAAACGCCCCCACGCCCCCACGCTCGCGCTCGCCGGCCTCGCCACGGCGGCGCTGACCTTCTCCGCCCTCGCGCTGACCCAGCCCGAAGACGCCGGAAGCGAGCGCCGCGCCGAGAACGCCCAGCAGCGCCCCGAGCTCACCCGCGCCCAGCTCCAGCGCCAGCGCGAAGAGACCCAGCAGCGGATCGAGATGCTCCAGCAACGGCTCCAGCGGATCGACGGCGCGATCGAGCGTCTGGGTGAAGACGACGACGCGCGGACCGTGCAGGAAGACAAGCCGCAAGCCGCTCGGACCGAGGCGCGCGAGCTCCGTGGAGATCGGATGCGCCGTCTGGAGCAACGCCGAGCCGAGACCCTGCAGACCGATCCGCGGGCAGAACTGCTCGACACGATTGCCGCGGAGTCGCCCGAGCTCGCCTCGCGCCTCCGACGCCTCCGCACCGAAGACCCCGACGAGTTCGGGCAGTTGCTGCGCCGGATCGGCCCCCGTTACCGCGAACTCTCGGAGCTGCGTTCAGAAGACCCGCAACTCGCGGCTTTCCGCGCGCGAGAGATGGCGGCGGGACTCGCGATGGCGACCTCGACCCGCCAACTCGCCTCGGCTGTGCGCTCGGGGGACGAACGCGCTGCCGAGGAAGCCCGCGTCGCAGTGATGCGGGCGCTGGAGCGGTCGTTCGACGCTCGCGAGGCCTCGGCCCGGCTGGAGATGTCCAGGCTGCGAGAGCGCCTGACCTCCATGGAGTCGGAGGTACAGGACCGGCGCGACCGACGCGACGCGATCATCGCCGAACAGATGCGCCGCATCGAGCAGGGCCTCGACAGGCTGGTCGAACGCGAGCCCGAGCGGACCCCCCAGCGCCGCCAGCGCGGCGGCGGGGGCGGCGGCTGAACTCCTTCGTTTGCGGCCGGACCGAGGCTGAGCTTCAGGACACGATCGCCCCGGGCGCGATCTCGCTCATCGGGCTGAGCAGGATGACGCTCCGCTCCGCCTCGCCCTTGGCGGCGTCGCTGGCGGCCAGCAGCATCCCGCGCGACTCCTCGCCCCGGATCTTCCGCGGCGCGAGGTTCGCCACGATCACGATCAGACGCCCGACGAGCTCGCCCGGCTCGTAGTGCCCCTTGATCCCCGCGCATATCTGGCGGGGCTCGCCCGAGCCGTCGTCGAGCTGGAGGCGGAGCAGGCGGTCGGCGTTGGGGTGCGGCTCGGCCTCGGTGATCTTCGCCACGCGCAGGTCGAGCCTCGCGAACTCATCGAACGAAACGATCGGCTTGGCCGCCGATTCTGTCGTGCCTTGGGTCGATTCCGCCATGGGTCGCCTCCTGTCTGCGCGGCGTTGAAGTGGGCGGGAGTCTATTGGCCCGGGGCGGCCCGCGACGGATCACCGGGCCGACCCGGCGTTCCGAGCGCGGCTCAGGCGTCGGGGTCGTCTTCCGGCTCGGCACGGTCCGGGCGGACCCATCGCCCCTCGCGAAAGAGCGTCCGGGCCGGATCGATCCGCATCGCCGAGGCGAGTTCCTCGGGATCTGGGTCGCGCAGGGGCATCCCCCCGTCGGTGGCGAGCTGCGACGACCAGGTCGCGTGCTCGGCGTTCAGCAGCGCGAACTCGGTGCGGAGGTGGGCGGTGTACAGGTCGGGCGTCATGTCGGGCCCGGGGTCGCCTTCACAGGTTCGGCAGAGGACCGCCCGCCCCCGCCCGTCGCGTGCGAGCCTCGAGTTTCGACACTCCGGGCAGGGCCAGAGCTCCGCTTGCCGCTGAAGATCAAACAGGCCGCCCCGCGCCCCGAAGGGGTGCAGCAAACGGTCGTGGCGGGAGAGCGCCGCGAACACACTCGGGTCTTCGAGCAGCGCGACTGCCGCACGCCCGTTGCCCGACCTGACATACCCGATCGCCTCGGCCGCCCTGAGCGCCGTCCGGGGCGACGGCGCCCCGGGATCGACGCGGGACCAGTCGGGTGAACCGTGGCGCGGGTCCATCGCGGCCGCCAGGGCCCGGAGCCACCGGCGCTCGCGTTCGTGCGTCGCCAACGCCGCAAGCCCGATGCACGCGCTGGCGCTCAACCCCGTCTCGCCCCGCTCCCTGCCCAGCTCGAAGGCGAGCACGAAGAGCCGTCGCGCCGTCGCCAGCAATTCCGGGGCCCTCCGGTCGGCGTCCTCGGCGAGGGCCGCCATCTCCTCGGCCAACGCGAAGTAGCCGGCGGGATCGTCCGGAGAGAGCGAACCGAGCCGATCGGCCCACGGCGCCAGCGGATCGGCCGACGCGACCTGAACACCCAAGGCCAGCAGCAGGAACGCCGTTGTAAGCAGCCTTGACATCATCCGCCTCCGATCAGATCGAGCCTGATCCGCCAGAGCCTCGCGATCGCCCGCTCGCACGCGGCGACCTGTTCGAGCACATGCCCGGCGGACCGGCGGTCCTCCTCGAACTGCTCGAGCACCGCCGCGACCTCCGGCGCCACGCCCGGGCGCTCGGCGCTGACGACCAGGGCCATCGCCTCGCAGATCGCGATCTGGTACGCAAGGAACGCTTGCACCGGCCCGTCGGCGAGATTCAGCCTCGCGTTCATCCGCGCGTCGATCGATCCGGGCGTGAGCCCGCCCGGCACGCTGACGAGCGCCGACGAGGGCGCACGCCCGGCCAGCGAGAGCCAGTAGTGGTGCAGCAGCTCGGCGCCGTCCATCGGGTTGGGTTTTTCGCCCAGCGAGACCGCGTCCTCGGGATCATCGATGACGCTGATCTCGGCGTACGCCTCGGCGATGACCCCCGAGAGCCGGTCGAAGGCGACGCCCTCGCGCTCCTCCGAAGCCATCTGGAGCAGACGCTGCACGATCGCCCGCCTCGCATCGAACATGAACGACGGGTCGTCGGGCCGGGGCAGCATCTCGCCAGCCGCCATCTCGATGAGCTCGGCGTTGCGCCTTGTCAGCGGCGCGTCGGGCAGAACCTCCAGGAACGCGTTGACCACGCGGGGCTGGCCCACGACGCGCTCGACGAGTTCCCCCGCCGCGATCCGCACGCGGGGCGAGTCGCCCCGCAACGCCTCGGCAACAACGATGTCCGCCTCGATCCAGCCGAGGTTGTGCGGGGCCCTCGACAGCTCTTCGAGCAGCGCGACACGCGCGTCGATCCGCCGACCGACCTGGAGGTAGGCCACCGCCCAGCGGTGCTCGTCGCCGCCGTAAGCGAACAACCCGTCCAGCCTGCCCGATCGCGATCCGGTTCGGGCTCGCTCGACGACGCGCCCGGTCTGTTCGAGCACGATCCCCGCCTCGGCGTACCGGCCCGCGAAGCGGAGGGCGGAAGCGAGATTCAGCCTCGCGAGCGCCGCGGCCGAGGCGAGGTGATCCTCGGGCGAGATCGCTCCCTCGGACCGTTCGATGAAGTTGCGCGAGTACCCGGCCAGCGAGTAGCCGAGTTCGTCCGCCCGCTCGGCCCGGTCGAGCCCCCACAGGCGGGCGAGCGATTCGCGGATCCTGGCCCGGTCGGCCTGCATCGCCTGCGACGACGGGATCTGAGCGGGGCCGACCATGCTGTCGGGCGCGCGTTCAGAGAGCGCCCGCATCAGCGTGCGCACGAGCGTCGCGTCGGCCCGCGATGACCCCGCGATCCGCAGCAGCCAGAGCCTCGCCTCAGACCCGTCGCCCCAGCGGACCTCCGGGGCGAGCGAACGCACCGCGTGCACCCCGACCCTCGCCCGCTCCCCTTCGCCCCCGGCGAAGATGATCGCGTCGAGCGCGCCGAGCACGACCCTGTCGCGCTGCGTCCCCGGCGAAGGCTCGATCGCGACCACGCACGCAAGCCAAGCCTCCCACGCGCGGATCTCCCGGTCGCTTTCCGACCTCGAAGCCGGCGGGGCGGCGATCGACATCTTCAGCCCCAGACGGGACGCCCCGGCCATCGCCCCGCGCTCGAACCCGGCGCCGGGCGCAAAGCCGGTGTCCGCGCCGGCGCCGATCAGCGCCTCGTCGATCGCCAGGCGGGCGGAGGCGGGCAGGTCGCGATCCGAGCGCAGCCGGGCGAGCATCCCCGACGCCCAGATCGCCCGACGCATCTCGACCTCCCCAGGCGCTCGCTCGGCCCGCAGCACATCGAGGTGCTCGGCGATCGCCCCGATCGCACGCGCCGATGCGTTGGGCCAAGAGCCGGCCCGGTGCACGAACCCGACGACCTCCGCGCGGATCGCGACGCGTTGATCGGCGCGATGGTCGAGCCAGTGGGCCGAGGCGAGGCCGACCCCACGCCGGAACTCAGCCGACGCCGCCCGGGCGTCGAGTTCGAGCATCGAAGCCGCGTCGGCCAGCATCGAGCGGATCTCCGTCGCATCGGGCACGGGCCGGGCGGGGGGCGGCTCGGCCTGCCCGTTGACGGGCGCACCGGGCGCCTGGGGCTGTGCCGGGCTCGGCGCGGCTCCGGGCGAGGGCGTCGGCGTCTGCGGGGCCGTCTGAGCCTGCTGCTGAGGCGAAGCCGCCCCGAGACGGTCGGCGAGAACCACGACCGAGACCGCCGCGATCGCCCCGAGCCCGACCACCGCGACGCCGAGGAGCAGGATCACCTGCCCGACCGAGCCGGGCTTGTGCGATTCGTCCATCCACGCCGGAGGCGGCGCGACCCCGGCGCCCCGGCTTTCCTGCGCCGGCTCGGCCTCGCCCGGGTCGGTTGGTTCTGGCTCGCGCCCGAGCGAGGACTCGGCAATGAGCCCGGCCGGAGGCGATCGCGAACCCGTGTCGCTCCTCGAAGATGCCACGATCGACTCGACGAGGCGCTCAACGGAGATGCCGTGCGTCTGCGCCAGGAGGGAGAGCCGATGGAGCGCAGAGGCGTTGTGGACCCCGCCGGCCAGCAACAGCATCGCCTGACGCTGCAGCTCGTAATCGATCATGTCACCGAAATGTTCTTCGCCCGCGCCCTCCGACCAGCGCTCCAGCAGGGCCCGCTGCACCTGCGGGTCCATGAGCTGGGCCGCCGCGGCGTGCAACGCCAGGCGCGCGTCGTCCGCCTCTGGCGTCTGCGAGTGCGGGTGGCGGTCGATCTCGGCGAGGCGACGCTCGAGCGCCTCGAAAACGGTGTCTTCGTGGGCCGGCTCAACGGGCAGCGCGAGCAGCCCGAAGGGACCGGCGCTGACCGCCTTCTCGCCGAGGAACCGCCTCGCCGGTGCGTCGTAGCCTCTGCCCGGCATCAGCCGCCCCCCCCGCCGGTTCTGAAGGCGTCGAGGCGTCGGTCGAGCTCGCGCAGGCGTTCGCCCCACGGCTCGGGGCCGAAGCTTGGGTGCAGGGCCTTGTGCTGGTCCATCACCAGCGCCGCCCGCTCGGGCGCGGTGCGCATCAGCAGACGGATCGACTCGTGCCTCGCCCGGAACCAGTCGGGCGAGTTCGCGTCGAGACCGGTCAGAAGCCTGCGCCACGCGTCGAGCGCACGCTCGTGCTCGTCCGCTGCTTCAGCGAGCTCTGCGAATCGCAGCAGCATCGGGGCGCTGGCGCGCCCAGCGTCGACCATGCGTCCGTCGACCTCCAACGCCGTGTCGCGCATCTGTTCGTCGGCACGCTCGCGCCACAGCGTCGCGGCGACATCGGCCACGCGAGCCGAGATCGCGCCGAACTGGCGGTCGCCCGGGCCCCCGCCCTTGGACATCGAGATCGAGAGCAATCTGCGCCCTGACTCGACCGCCTCGCGCCCGGACTGAACATCGCTCCGATCGCGCTGGAACCTCGCCAGGGCGTCGCGGAAGAGCAGGCCTTCGGCGGCCTCGGCCAGCGGGTTATCCCCCTGCCGCAACCGGCGCCCCGCCTCGCGGGCCGATTCGACATCCCCCTCGGCCAGAGCGACCTGCACATCCCGGTACAACAGTTCGTCGGCGAAGGGCGCGCTGTCGACGCCCGCGATCGAAACGATCTCGCGCAGCATGGTCAGCGAGCGCCGGGCGCGCACCGGGTCGGGGTTCTCTGCCGCGAGCATCGCGTCGAGCATCTGGCGCAGCACGATCACGGCGCGGGTGCCGTGCTCGTTGAGCCCGGATCCGGTCGCCTCCCGCATCGCTCGTCGCTCGTGCTCGACGACGCCCTCGGCGATCTCAAGAAACCGTGACGCGGCGAACTCGCGCTCCGCGCCCGAACTGTCGCGGTACACCCGGTAGAGCAGGTTGGCGGCCTGGCGCTCGGCGACCGGACGCAACGACGAGGAGCGATCGACCGCAAGAAGCGTCTCCGCGGCGGTGAGCGGGTCGGCCGAGTCGCCCGCGGTCCGACGGACCAAGAGCACCGCCGCCCGCTCGCGCCTTGGGTACTCGCCGATGTAGAGCGTCGCGAGGGTGCGCAATCGCCGGTCGACGCCGGCGCCTGGCATCTCAGCGAGACGCTCGAGCGCGAGCACCGCGTTCCAGAGCGCCTCCTCGCGCAGCGGCTCGCCGGGCTCGGAACGGAAGACCCGCTCGAAGCGGTCGGCGGCCTGGAGGTACTCGCCCGCGCGGAAGTACGCGAAGGCCAGACGCTGGCGGGCCGACATCGCCTCGCGCTCGAAGTTCTCGGCGTCGCCGGTCGCGAGCGCCCGCTCCAGGGCGCGGGCCGCGTCGCGGAATGCGGTGCGCGACGCGGCGCTCTCGATCGCTTCGTCGCCGACGGCGGCGAGCTCTTCGGCTTCCTCGTACGCTCGAAGACCCTCGACATAGCGGGCGATGAACCCGTCGCCGATCACCGGCGTGCCCGTGTAGCGGTCGACAAGGTCGAGCACCTGCCCGATCTCGCCCATCGCGATCAGCTCGCCGATCCCGATCTCCGCGAGCTTGAGGATGAGCGTCGACACGCGCGGGTCCTGCGAGTCGAACTCGGCCGCTTCCAGCGCGAGCACCGCCAGCAGCCTCGCCTCGCGGACGGAGAACGGGGGCTCGGAGGCCCGCGAGGCCCGCGAGGCCGCCGCCAGCCGCTGGTCGACGAGCTGCTCGACCCGGGCCCAACGCGGCCTCGTCGAAGTCAGGACGCTCAGCCGACGCTCGAACAACGCCGGGCGGATCGGCTCGGGCAGCTCGGGGTGGCGCTCGATGGTGTCCAGCCAGGCGATGGCGTCAGCGTCGTCGCCCCGGACCGCGTACGAGAGAGCGACACCGATCGCGGCCCTGGCGACCACCTCCCTGGCGAGCATGTCGCGTGAGAGGCGTTCGAGCGTCGGGATGCGTCCGTCGGGCGCGCCCAGCAGCCACCCGAACTCCTGGAGCGCCGCCGTCGCCGACTGCGTGCTCCCGAGGATCAGCGCGAGGTAGTACTCGCTCCATCCGGCGAAGAATCTGGCCTCCGAGTGGATCGCAGCGACCTCGGACCTCCGCTGGCGGATGTGTTCGACCTCCTCGCCCCTGCCCCGCTGCTCGAGCCGGTCGAGCTGGTCGATACGCCGAGAAGCGGAAGCCGCGATGGCCCCGAACCCCCGCCGGGCCTCCCGGAGCGAAAGCACCGCCTCCTCCCGCTCCTGCTCGGTCGCCAGGCGGACACGCCAGCGTTCGGCGAGCTCCTCGGCCGCGAGGTACCGGGTCCGCTCGATCGTCACGCGCAGGGGGTGGTGGTCTTGGTCTGGGATCTCGCGGAGGATGTCGTAGGAGGCGGCGAGGATCCGCTCCCGCTCCTCGGCGCTCGACGCGTCGCGCATCCGGATCGCGTAAAGGCGTCCGAGCCGCTCTGCGATCTCGGGGCGCTCGCCCGCGGGCGCGCGGTCGAGCCGATCGCGGAGCTGCACGATCATCAGGTCCTTGATGCCCAGGCGTTCGAGGAACGACTCGACACGGTCGTCGGGCGAGACACGCACCGGCCCGGTATCTCGATCCTGCGCAACCCCGCACGGCGCAGCGAGCAGCAGCGCCGCCAACGGCGCCAGCCACGCGTGAGACCGAATGTCAGTCCGCCGGGACATAGCTCACCTTTGTGAAGCCCGCCCTTTTGCAGGCGCTGAGCGCCTTGGCCGCCGCGTCGACCGACGCACGGTCGGTCACCCGTACGAACACGCCCCCCTCCTTGGGCAATGGCGCCAGCCACGCGACGATCGCGTCGGGGTCTTCAGAGGCCCGCTCGCCCAGACGGTAGAGCGTTCGGCCGTTCCGGCGGTCGACCGTCACGATCATCGGCAGCAGATCCGCGGCGCTCGACGGGCCCTCCGCCTCGGCCTGCAGCCCGGACGCCAGATCCTCCTCTGGCATAGTGAACGACGCGGTGAGGATGAAGTAGATCAGCAGAAGGAAGACCACATCGATCATGCTCGTCATGTGGCGCTGTACGCCCTCTTCGTCGTCGTACTTGTGCTCACGCGTGAACTTCAAGGCCCGCCCCCCGCCGGCGCCTCGGTCGCCAGCCTCCAGCCTCGGACTCCGAGCGATGAGAGCGTCGAGGCCACCCTGTTGGCGTGCGCCGCGTCGAGAGAGCGATCCGCCCGCACCAGGACAGTCACCTGCGAGGCGTCGCCCCCTGCCTGGTTGATCTCGGCGCGCACCACCGACGCGAACCGTGCCAGGTCGACCGGCTCACGCTCGATCAGCATCGTCCCGTCGGGCGCGATGTCCAGCACCACCATCGCCGGACGCTCGGCGCTCAGCGGGTCGCCCCGCTCCTCGGGCAGGTCCAGCGGCGTGCGCACCAGCGTCGTGAACTGCGAGGTGTACAGGAAGAAGATGATCAGCTGAAACACCACATCGATCATGGGGGTCATGTTGAACCCCCCGACCTTTCTTGGTTTGCGCTGAACGAAGTTCACCGCGGCTCGCCCCTCTGCGCCGTCGGCGCCTGCTGGGCCCCCGCCCTGGGCTTGCGGGCCGCGTTCTGGTCGAGGTGCTGGGCGAGTTCTTCGGTCACCTCCGCGACCTTGGACGCCAGCGTATCGATCCGCCCTCGCAGGTAGGCATAAGCCGCGGTGCACGGGATGGCGACCAAGAGACCCATCACGGTGGTCATCAGCGCCGTGGAGATGCTTCCCGCGAGGCGGTCGGGCTTGGCGACGCCTTCTGCGGCGCTGAGCGTATCGAACGCCCCGACCATGCCGACGACCGTCCCGAGCAGCCCGAGCATCGGCGCGATCGACGCGACCACGCCGATCGTGTCGTTGGAACGCTGCAGGCGGGAGACCTCCATCTGCCCCGACTCCTCCAGCGCTCCCTTCAGCTCAAGAAAACCGAACGGCGATCGAGCGCAACGCGTCAGCGCCGAACGGAACACCCGCGAGAGAAACGACTCGTTGTCGGGCTGGGAGCAGAACTCGATCGCGCCCTTCACATCGCCCTTGCGGAGCCTCGAATCCAGCCCCAGCACAAAGTCCCGCGGCGCCATCCGCTCCATCCGCACACGCACAAGCTGCGTCACGATCAGCCCCACGGCAAACAGCGAGAGCGCGATGATCACATACCCGATCCCACCGCCGCTCTGGATGTACTCCAGCAGCGTCTTGCCCCCCTCCGCGTCGGTGTTCGCCGCGATCAGCATCCGGTTCATCGATAGTCCTGTCCGCCCCCGGCTTGGGGGCTGTTCATCGTCACGCCGCCGAGCGGCCCTCGGCCTCCGGCGGCCTCATCTCCCGCCGGGTGGCCCGGGTATCTCCTGCGGAGCTCGGCCCGCAAGAGACCCGCGGTCTCGCCACGCCCCAGTTCGTCCATCGCCTCGGCCGCCTCGGCCAGGCAGAGGCCCGCGAGGAACGGCTGCTCGTCGCCGAACCTCGCCGGGAGGTGCAGCATCATCACCACACCCCGCAGCCGCTCGGTCTCTTCGTTCTCCCGCACCAGCGACCGCCCGATCGCGGCGTAGATCCACGCCTCCAGCCACGCGGGCGTGGGCGAACGCCCGGCTCGCGAACGCTCCAGCCTCTGGCGCAGGCGGTCTCTGTGCTCCGCCCGCTCTGCGCCGGTCCCGTGCTGGGCGAGCACGAGGTCGGCGATCAGACGCACGCTCGGATCGTCGCTGGTGTTCGGCCGCTCGGGCCGACCGCCGACGGTCGCAACCGCGGCGTACCTGTACCACGCGCCCAGCAGCGCCGCCCGTTCGTCGGTCGGTTCGACGCCCGAGGGCAGGGTGATCCCTCGTTCTGCAAGCTGGCGGACGCCGGTCGTCTCGGTCCAGATCGGCGGGATCGCCGGGCAGAGCCCCGTCTCCGGGTCGACGACCGCCGGCACGCCCTCGAACACCGACCGCCCCCCGCCGCCAGCCTGCAGCAGCATCAGCCAAGGCCCGATCGCCGACGCGTGCGCGCCCCGCCGCAGCCTGCAGCGCAGCGCCCCTTCCGCAACCGCCTGCGCCGTCGGACCCAGCCGCCCTGCGTACACGCCGAACAGCTCCTCGAACCCCGCCTCGGCCAGCACGAAATCGCCCCGCTCCAGACGCTGACGCGAGCGCCACGCCCTGTCGGCCAACCCCAAAAACTCCGCGGCCCGTTCCGCGCCGGGCCCGCTCAGGCGGACGACACGGTCCCAGCCAATCTCAATCGTCGCCCCGTCGACTTGCAAAGAAAGCGCCTCGATCGACGCCTCTTGGACCTCGCCCGCCAGGGGCTCGAACCGCCCGAGCAGACGCACCTCCGCCCGATCGGGATCCGAAGCCTCCGCAACGCCGGCCTCCCCCCGAGGCTCGGCGCCGAGCACGCCGGCGCCCGCACACAGCAGGAGGCCGCACAGACCCGCCGTCATCGCCCGCTTCAAGGCCCACCCCCGCCCGCGGAGCGGTCCAGCGGCACATAGGTGTAAGTCCCGCCCGACATTTCCGCGATCCGGCGCATCATCGCCTCGCCCGAGCGGTCCTCGAAGCAGATCGCCTGCACCGGCACCGTCGGTCTTCGGTTCTGCGCGATGATCGCGTCGGCCTCCGCCTCGGCGAAGATCCCGTCGGTCATGAAGTAGATCGCGTCGGGCCTCGGGCTGAGCGTAAAGATGATCTCGAAGCCGGTCAGGGGGTTGGTGCCCCCGTAGACCTGGATCGTGTCGATCGCCCGCTCGGCCCACCTCTTGCCGGACCTGTCTGCCCGCATCCACCGTGTCCTGCCGCCAAGAACGGTCGCCTCGTGCGAGAACAGGACGATGACGAACTCCGCCCGTTCGTCGAGGGCGTCCACCGACTCCTTGAGCGCCCGCCGGACCGCCTCGATCCGCGGGCCCATCATCGAGCCGGAGATATCGACCAGGAAGACAAACCGGCGTCCCCGCGCCTCGACGCCCAGGAAGCTCGCCGCACCGTCGCCGGCGCCCCCGACATCGAAGCCGCCGGCGCCTTCGCTCCCGCCCCCCGAGCCGCTCAGGGTCAGCGTCGAGAGATCCGCCAGTTCCGAAGCCAGGTCCATACCCGCGGGGTCGTCCAGCGCGGGGATCTCGGCCGCGTCGGCCTGCTCGGCGATCTCGACCGTCGGCTCCGCGAGATCGAGCGCCTCGGCCTCGATCGCGTCGAGTTCGGACTGGCTCATCACCGCCAGCTCGAAGACCTGCTCGCCCGGCGCCCCCCCGATCTGGCCGGACGGCTGCTGGATCGCGATCAGCGCCGCAATCAACATCAGCACGATGTGCAGCACGATCGTCGCGACCGCACCGACCACCGACGCCCGCTTGAGGTAGCGGATCGCTCGCTCCTTAAAATCCTCCGGCGGGGCGTCTGGGCCCGCTTTGCCGGTGTGTCCGGGGAGCGGCTGAGCCGCCGCGTCCTGCGGCGATCCGGATTGTCGCGTAAGGTTGGCCATGCCTGTGGGGCCGGACGCCACGCCCTGTCCGTCCGGTCAGTCTATGGGTTAGACAGCCGCCGCGCCCGAAAGTTCCCGAACCCGAGCACATCCGCCCCGCCCGTTTGCGGTCAGCCCCCCAAGGACCACCTCCATGTCCGACGCCCAGCCCTCTCAGGATCCCGAAAATCAGCCGTTCAAGCGGGTTCTCCTGAAACTTTCCGGCGAGGCGTTCTGCAAGGCGGGCGGCTTCGGCGTCGATCCCGACGAACTCGAACTCATCGCGGGCGAGATCAAGGAGGCCGCCACCCAGGGCGTCCAGGTCGCCGTCGTCGTCGGGGGCGGCAACATCATCCGGGGGGCGGAGCTGGCCAGGTCCGGCGATGTCGCCCAGGCCACCGCCGACTACATGGGCATGCTCGGGACGGTCATCAACGCCCTGGCCCTCCGCGAAGCCCTGACGAATATCGGGATCGACAGCCGCGTGATGTCGGCGATCGAGGTCCGGGCGGTCGCCGAGCCGTTCATCCGGGCCCGCGCCATCCGTCACCTCGAGAAGGGGCGCGTGGTGATCCTCGGCGCCGGCACCGGCAACCCCTTCTTCACCACCGACACCTGCGCCGCCCTCAGGGCCCGCGAGCTGGACTGCGATGTCCTGCTCAAGGCGACCAAGGTCGACGGCGTCTACTCCGCCGACCCCAAGCTCGACCCCGCCGCCGAGCGCTACGACCGCCTCACCTTCGCCGACGCGATGGCCAGAAACCTCCGCGTGATGGACATGACCGCCCTGGCGATGTGCCAGGAGCAGGCGATCCCCGTCGTCATCTTCGAGTTCAAGAAACCGGGCAACATCCGGCGCATGGTCGGAGGCGAGCGCCTCGGCACCCTTGTGTACAGCGCCGAGCGCCCGCCTGCTGGGATCTCCTGAGCCATCGGGGGAGTCACGGATCGACCGCAGCGCAAACGCGTATGATCGCGACCGGGCCTCAGGGGGCCCGCACGCTTAGGAGCAGAGCCATGAGCACCGACCCGGACACCATCCTCCTCGAATCAGAGGAGGGCATGAGCAAGGCCGTCGAGCACCTCAAAGAAGAGCTCAGAGGCATGCGCACAGGGAGGGCGTCGACCGCGCTGGTCGAGTATGTCAAGGTCGATTACTACGGCTCGATGACCGAGCTCAAGTCGCTCGCCGCAATCAGCGTCCCCGAGCCCTCGCAGATCCTGATCAAGCCCTTCGACGCCGGATCGGTCGCCGCGATCCGTCAGGCCCTGGAGAACAGCGACCTGGGCCTCAACCCTGTCGTCGAGGCCAAGCAGATCCGCCTGAACATCCCTGCGCTCTCCAGCGACCGGCGCAAGCAGCTCGCGGCCCACTGCAAGAAAGTCGGCGAGCAGCAGAAGGTCGTCGTCCGCAACCTCCGGCGCGACGCCAACAAGCACGCCGACGCCCTGGCCAAGTCCGACGCCAACCCGGTCTCCGAAGACGAGGTCAAGACCCTCAAGGAAGAGATCCAGGAACTCGTCAAGAAGTACGAGGCCGAGATCGAGAGCCTCGTCGACGCCAAGACCAAGGAAGTCATGGAGATCTGAGGAGAGGCTTTGTCCGCCTCCCCGGGTGCGGAATTGTCTTTGCTAGACTCGGCGCATCGACGCCATGGACACGCCGTTCTGTCCAACAACGCTCAGCCCGCCATTTGTGCTCCCGATCTCTCCGTCCCGGAGGGACGATGGGTTGTAGCCACGGGTGCAGCGCAGGCCGACGCAAAGCGTCGGACAAGCGCAACCCGTGGAAGAACGAGCAAAGCAGACTTCGCCCTGAAGGGGCGAAGGAAGACTCCGACCGCGATGCGTGAAACAGATCGAACGCTTCCTCCGCTCCTCCGGAGCGGTCTGCATTCTTGAGCGCGAACCACGGGTTACCGCGTGCTACGCACGCCTCCACCTCCGACCACCCATCCTCATCGGCGAAGGCCGACGACTCAACAAACACAAAGAGGGCGCGACCCACAGGTCGCGCCCTCTCCTTGTTTGAGAAGTCAGAGACAGTTACCGGATGATGATCGCCCGGGGCAGAACCACCAGCACCGGCTCGTTGCGCACCTGCACCATCGCCTCGAGCTGGTCGCGGATCGTGCTCCACGCCGCGTCTCCGACGACGCCCTTGACCAGCGAGACAAACTCGCCGCCGGCGCCGACCCGCGGGGCCGTGACCCCGAACGCGCCGCCGAACATCTCCGACAGCGGCTTGGGGCCGGGGAAGTGCATCACATCGAACCTGTCCCGATCCCAGCCGAGCTCCGAGGCGAGATCGCCCACCGCGTCGTCGAGCCCGCCGATCCGGTCGGCCATCCGCAGCGCCACCGCGCGGTCGCCGGTGAACAGACGCCCCTCGCCGACACGGCGCATGTTGATCCCGTCGCGCCCCTCACGCACGCGGCTGGCGAACAGGTCGTAGGTCTCGGTCATCCGCTGACGCACGAGCTCTTCCTGCGCCCCGGTCCAGGGCTCGACCGAGCTCATCAGGTCGGCCATCGGCCCGCGCGAACGCGGGTGCACACGGACCTTCAGCTTGTCGTACACCCCGCCGAGGGTCATCTTCCCGCCGACCACGCCGATCGACCCGAGGATGCTCGACTCGTTGGTGTAGATCCGGTCGCCTCCCACGGCGATGTAGTACCCGCCCGAGGCGGCCATGCTCCCCACGCTCACCCAGACGGGCTTCTCTTCAGAAACTCGCCTGAGCCCGCGCCAGATCACCTCGCTGGCGATCGCCGAGCCGCCGGGCGAATTGATCCGCACGATCACGCCCCCGACCTTGTCGTCGTTGCGAAGGTCTTCGAGCACATTGCGGATGGTGCGGCTGCCCGTCGTCGCGCCGCCGAACAGCCCGCCGGGCGAGGACTCCCCGTCCATGATCGGGCCCTCGATGTGCACCACCGCGATCGTCTCACGCGTGGGCGTGTGCTTGGGGTCCTGCGAGAGCATCCGGAAGATCGCGAACGGGTTGCTCGTGTCCAACCGGGAACGCCCGCGCGAGCGCGTCGGGCGGTCGGTCCAGCTCACCTCGCCGCCCAGGCTCGACTCAAGATGCCCGGCGAGTTCGGCGAGGTCGACCTCAGAGTCCAGCAGGCCGACGGCGATCGCCTTCTCCGCGTCGGCGAACCAGGCGACCTTCATCGCCTCGTCGAGCTGCGCGTCGTTCAGCCCGCGCCCGGCCTTGACCACATCGCGGATGTTCGAGTACATGCTGTCGAGCAGCTGCGTGATGTTCTCTTCCCAGGCCGGGCTGGGCCCGGTGTTCATGAACTGCTCGTCGGCGCCCTTGTAGTCGCCCACCTGGATGAACTGGGCCTTGACGCCCAGCCAGCTCAGCGTGTCGGCGAGGTACATCTCCTCCATGTACAGGCCGGGGAAGGAGACCGCCCCGCCCGCCTGGATGATCGCCCGATCGGCGTGGCCGGCCAGCAGCAACTCCCCGGTGCCGTAGTTTTCCGCGAAGAGAAACACCTTCTTGCCAGACTCGCGCACCGCGTTCATCGCGACGCCGAGTTCTTCGATCTGCGTCGTCGAGAGCGCCGCGTCGCGCAGCCGCACCACGACCGCGTGCAGCGAGTCGTCGTCGCGGGCGCGGTGCAGCATCGTCAGGTAGTCGCCCAGCGTCTTGGGGGGCTCGGTCGCCAGCCAGTCGAACGGGCCCGGACGCTCCTGGACCGCGCCACGCATCTCGATCATCGCGACCTCGAAGCGGTCGGCCAGCGCCGCCGCCGCGGTCACCGCCAGCGCCAGCCCGGCGCCGGCGAGAGTCTTTGCTGCGGACTTAAACATCGTTGAGATCTCCTCGGGATTCTGCGGGAGGACCGGAGGGTCCGATCCCGCCGCGTCTTCCGATGACTTTCGGAATCAGCCCGGCCCCGTTTCATCGGACCCGCTCCAGAAGCGGGCCCCGCGATCGCGGGCGAACCGACGCACCAACCAAGACGCAAAACAGGGCAGGACCGACCGGAATTCAGTCGTACCCAAGGCCTTCAAGGTCGTCCTCGTCGAGCCCCATCTGGTGCCCGATCTCGTGCAGAAGGGTGACCCGGATTTCCTCGTAGAGTTCATCGACCGCCGAGGCGTCCCTCTCCAGCCGGCGCCACCCCCCCACATGCTCGACCAGCCCCCGCCTGAAGATGTGGATCTGGCTGGGAAGCTCCCCCGAATGCGTGACCGAACGCTCGGTGATCGCGATCCCAGAGTGCAGCCCGAAGAGCGACGCCCCCGCCCCGGACTCGGAAGGATCGATCCCCACAGAACGAAGGATCTCCGGCGTCGGTTCGTCGAGCACGACCAGAGGCGTCTCGTCCAGCACCGCCAGCACGCCCTCGGGCAGCTCCCCGACCGCCTCATCGACCAGGGCGTCGAACCACGCCCGCTGTTCTTCCGTCACTGGCCCTGCCCTCCGGACCTCTCGTAGGCGGATCGCTCGGGGACCGATTCGTCCACCAGCATCTTCGAGGGCTCCAGCCGCGGCTGGAGAATGACCGGCGCGATCCGCAGGCAGTCGCGGAGCACGCCCCACAGCCCGATCGTAAACAGCACCGCCCCCAGCCCGGTGAGGATCATGTCGGCGTAGAAGACGGTGTCGCGCACGACGCCGCCCGCCGCGACGCCGACCAGCCCGAGCACCGCGCCGAGCCAGACCAGCGCCATCGCCCCGCCAAGGGGCAGCATCGACTGTCGCTCCGCCCCGCCGCTGCGCAGCACCTTCGACCGCTGCGCCAGCAGCTTGGCGTTCGGCCTGAACAGAACCACGACCAGAACAATCATCGTGGCCCCGATCAGCCGGAGCGTGAGCAGTCCGGCGTCCAGCGTGGTCCCCTTCAGAAACGAGGCGGGGCTGAGCGACTGCGCCTGCGCGTCCAGCAGCCGGAGGCCGACCAGCGCCGCCATCAGCACGGCGCCTCCCAACGCCATCAGCCGCTGCCGACGCGGGATCCCCGCGTGCGGGGCGATCAGCGCGATCGACCCGAGCGCCGAGAGCGCGATCGCCGCCAGCGTCGCCGGGCCGAGCCAGAGCGGGGGCAGACGCCCCACCTCCATCAGCGCGGCGGTCTCGATCCAGAACCGGTTGAGCCACATGAGCAGGGCGGCGACGATCGCCGCGGCCGGCCAGAGCACCAGGCCGATCGCCACCGATCGCCGGCGCCGGATCGGTGCGATGACGCCGGCGGCGGGGTCGACCGCGTCGAGCACGGTGGCGAGGACAGATGTGCCGCACTCGGGGCAGGAGGACCGGACACTGAGCGACCGGAGGTTGTACCCACAACGGATGCACGCCAGGTCACCCGCCAGTTTCCTGGCGATCCGCTCGCTCTGCGCGGCCGGGTCTGGGCCGTCGGGCGGGATCGGATTGGGGACTTGTTGGTGGTTCATGTAGGGAACAAACTCGGCCGGTGCGGGGTGCTCACGACGCCTCGGGGTGGGGGCAGCGTACCTCAAGATGCGGGATGGTTGGCCGCTAAACTCCGAACCCCACGCCAGGAGACACGATGCAGGACAAGATCCAGGAACTCCGGGAGAACATCACGAAGGTCTTTCTGGGCAACGAGGGTGCAGTCGACCGGCTGATCTGCTGCCTGCTCTCCAGGGGCCACGCCCTGATCGAGGATGTGCCGGGCGTCGGGAAAACAGTGCTAGCGACAGCCCTGGCCCGGAGCATCGACTGCGCGTTCACGCGGATCCAGCTTACCCCCGACCTTCTGCCCGGCGATGTGCTGGGTGTGAGCGTCCTGGATAAAGCGTCCGGCGAGTTTGTGCTCAAGAAGGGCCCGGTCTTCACCAACATCCTGCTGGCCGACGAGATCAACCGGACCACGCCCCGGACCCAGACGGCGCTCTTGGAGGCGATGAGCGAGCAGCAGGTCTCGGTCGACGGACGGGTGCTCCCGCTCGGGTCGCCTTTCATGGTCCTGGCGACGCAGAACCCGTACGAGTTCGAGGGCACCTACCTCCTGCCGGAGAACCAGCTCGATCGGTTCCTGATGCGGATCGAACTGGGCTACCCCTCCGCCGAGGACGAGCTCCGCGTGCTGGAGATCCGGCCGGCGCAGAAGGTTCTGGCCGAGCTCAAGCCGGTGCTCAGCCGTGCGGAGGTCATCGGGCTGCAGGACCGTGTCGACGATGTGAAGGTCGACAGAGCGATCCTGGACTACATCGTCCGCATCGCCGAGGCGACGCGGAACCACCCCTCGATCCGCGTCGGGCTCAGCCCGCGCGGGTCGCTCGCGCTGGCGCAGGCCTCGCGCGCCACGGCGATGATCCACGGTCGCGAGTATGTGATCCCCGAAGATGTGCTGGAGAACCTGACGGACATCGCCGCCCACCGTCTGATCTTTACCGCCGGCGGGCACCCGGACGCGGAAGAGGCCAAGGCGCTCTTGGACTCGATCGCCGCGGGCGTGGGCAGCCCGGCCTGAATGCTTGGGCGCGTCGATCGGTTCGCGTTCCGTCTTACTCCCGACGGGCGGCCCCGGCGCCAGCGCTTTCGGGCGTCGCCTGCGGATAGATGATGAGCCTGTCGTGGGCGATGAGCAGGACATCGTCGCGCCGGTCGCCGGTCAGGTCGGTGACGAACACCCTCGACGGCTGGAACTCGCGCGAGCGGCCACGGGAAAACAGGCGAGACTCGAAGACCTTGAACTCTGTCGCGTGGATGAGCCGCCCGGCTTCAGAGAGCGTGATGATCGAGCACATCTGCTCGGCCGCGTCGATGACGACGAGGTCTGCAAAGCCGTCGCTGTTGACATCGCCGACGGCCATCTGGTGCTCGCGCCGGTCGTCGGCGTCGGGCCGGTGCGCCGCGAACTCCTCAAGGGCGGGCCAAGGCCCGTCGAGGCTGATTTCCGCAAACCCGTCGTCGCCGGTGCAGAGGATCGAACGCCCGCGGTCGGCGCCGAGCCCGCGGATCGGACCGATCGGGAAACCGACGAGGCGTGAGCGTTCGCCGAAGCGCCAGGAAGCCTCGTCTTTGACCATCGAGATGATCGCGCCGGTGCGTCTGTCGGCGGCGACGATCCCCCCGTCGACCGCCGCGAGGCCCACGAACTGTGTGTCGGGGGTCTGCGTGTTGACCTGCGCGACGACGCGCCAGCCGTTCTCGGAGTCGTAGACACAGGCGCGGACGAAGTTTTCGTCCGCGATGACCAGTTCGGTTCGGCCGTCGCCGGTGAAGTCCATGGTGAGCGAGTTGCCCGGCCCGGCGGCCTGGACAAGGCCGAACTGGCCCATGCGCTCGCGGGTGAGGACTTCGGCGGGGCGCTTGCGGCCGTCGGTCTCCTTGCCCCGGATCATGACCATCGGCTGGCCGGGGGTGAGCAGGAGGAGGTCTTCGATGCCGTCGCGGTCGGCGTCCGTGACGAGGATGCTCGCGGGCGGTCGCGTGATGGTCGCCAGCGGGATGGTGACGGGCTCGTACCCCGCCGCGGGCGCCGAGTGCAGTTCGAGCACGAGGTCGCGGCGCTGGCGAACCACGACGGCGAGCGTCGGCGTGCCTTCCAGTTCCAGGTAGCCCATCGCGACGGGCTGAGCGCCTCCGGTTGCGATCTGGATCGGCACGGGGAAGCCCAGACTGCCGGTCTCGCGGTCGAAGGCGCTGACGCCGACCGACGACTCGTCCTCTGAGAGGACGAAGACCTGGTTTTCGGCCTCGCCGGTCCAGCGCCCCAGGGCGATGGCCGAGGGGTTTTTGAAGGTGGGAAAGCTCACAGGGTCGGCGTAGCCCGAGCCGGGGAGGGCGAAGAAGACATCGATGGTGTTGTCGCGCGTGTTGGTGGCGATCAGGTCGGGCCTGCCTCGCCCGGCCAGGTCGGCGACGACGGTCGAGCGCGACGAGGCAGCGCCGTCTCGGAAGCGGGTCACGCGGGCGCTGAGCTCGTCGGCCGCGTCGGTCTCCTCGACGGCGTCGCGGAACCGGTGCAGCACGATGCGACGGCTGGAGGTCTCGATCGTGCCGACGAAGGCGCCGTCACGCCCCACGGCCCTGACCGGGCGGAGGTCGCTCACCGGCGGGCTCTCGAAGCGGAACTCGGTGTTGAGCATGCCGCCCTCGCCGGGGACGGCGCCCGGGCGGTCGGTCTGGATCCAGAGGCGGATCGGCGCGAGCTCGCTTGAAGCCTGGGCGAGCAGGTCGTCCAGACCGTCGGCGTTGAAATCCTCGACAAAGACGCTGCGGAACTCGCCCTCGGCGCCGAAGAACGCGGGCTCGCCGATCGCGCCGGAGCTGTGGACCGGGAGCGTCGCGATGCGGCCGCCGGCGATCGTGACCAGGCGCCGCTCGCCGGGGCCGTAGATCTCGCCGATCGCGAAGGCGTCGGGGCCGGCCTCGAGCTTGTCCACGCGTCTGCGTGCGGCGGTCTCGAACTCGCCGGGTGCGACCTGCCTGAGGACGACGATCTCGCGGGGATCGGCGCCGGCGTAGACGATGTCGGTCAGCCCGTCGGCGTCGACATCGACGGCCAGGATCGCGGCGATCCGGTGGCGGACGCTGATGGTCGTGCGGTCGTACCAGGGGCTCGGCGGCAGTTCGTTCTGCTGCAGGGCGACGCGGAGCTCGGTCTCCGGCCTTCGCTCGGCGCGGAGGGTGTGCAGCTCGATGCGGCTCTTGCGGTTGTTGACGACCGCGATGTCCGGCCTGCCGCTGGCGTTGAAGTCCGCGACGGCCAGCGGCCCGCAGCCGGTATCGACGACGATCATGCGCTGGCCGTCGAAGCCGAAGTAGTCGGCGAGCGACGGCTGCTCTTCGCCGGCGCTCGGGCTCGTTGCGGCGGCGATCGCGAGGGCCGCGACAAGTCCGTTTCTGCACAAAGACATAGGTCCCGCTCCGGGCCGGGGTGTGGAATCGGCAGGATCGTCCCGGCCATCGTTTCCGGATCCCGCGATCGGAGCATACCGGATTCGGTTACACTCCGTGCTCGGGTCAGGTCCAAAGCCGCTCTGCCGCGACAGACCGGGGCGAGAGCGGCGGGCCGAGGTTTTTCGGTATCGGGCGTTGGGCCGACGAGGCCGAGTTGAGAGTGGAGGTTCAGGGGATGTTTCGATCGAGATTGAACCGGGGCGTCATCGCGGTGCTGGCGGCGACCGCCTTCGCCTCAGGCGCAGACGAGCGGGACGGCGCGGACACGATCGTGCTCCGCGACGGGCAGCGGATCGTGGCGCCGGTGCTGAAAGAGTCGCGCGACCGGCTGTGGCTCGACCTCGGGCCGACGGTGGTCGAGGTGCCGCTGGCGGACATCGCCGAACGCATCAGGGCGGTCGGCGGCGGAGGGGCCCGGGAAACGATCGAGAACGGTCGCCTCTACTTCACCTCAACCTCGCTGCCCGAGCGGACGGCCGAGGAGCAGGCGAGGCGTTTCGGCGACGCGGTCATCAAGGTCTCGACGCCCAGCGGGCTCGGCTCGGGGTTCATCATCCACCCCGACGGCTACGCGATCACCAACGCGCATGTGATCCAGAACGAACGCCGCATCCGCTGCACCGTGTGGGAGCGGTCGGAGCTGGAGTTCCGCCGGTTCATGGTCGAGGATGTGCGGATCATCGCGGTCAACGACCACTTCGACCTGGCGCTGATCAAGCTCGACCATCCCGACGGGAAGCGGTTCACGCGGGTGTACATCCAGCAGGACGACACGGTCGCGCCCGGACAGCCGGTCTTTGCGATCGGCAACCCGCTGGGGCTGGAGCGGACGCTCAGCCGCGGCGTGGTCTCGGTGACTAACCGCAGCTTCGAGGGCCTGGCGTTCATCCAGACCGACACGCAGATCAACCCGGGCAACTCGGGCGGCCCCCTGTTCAACGACAAGGGCGAGGTGATCGGGGTGACGAACATGGGCATCCCGTTCGGCGAGGGGCTGAATTTCGCGATCCCCGCGAGGTACCTTCGCGACTTCATCCGCAACCGCGAGGCGTTCGCCTACGACTCTGAGAGCCCCAACTCGGGCTACTCCTACAAGCCGCCGCCGCCGCGCCGGGCGCACGGCACACCCCCGATGCTCAAGGACGCCGACGACCGCGCCCCCCTTGACTAAAAGCGACGACGCACAGCCCCGACTGTCTCGGGCGCCTGGGAACACCGCCGACGAGACCCGCAGCGCCGCATCGCGGCTGGGAAGGAACGACCGATGCACAGAACCATCGCCGCGATCGGCGCGACTCTCTGCGCCAGCGGGTGCTACGCCTCCGCCGACACGCGCCCGTTCGAGATCGTCGCGTACGCGCCGCCGCACACGATGATGATCGTGGACATCCCCTCGGCCGACCGGCTGGTCGAGGCGGCGCGGCGAACGGGGCTGATGGAACCGTTCGCCGGCGGGGGCGCCTGGTGGGACCTCCGCGTGGGCCCGGAGGAGGACGCGCCGACCTTCGAGCAGTTGCTCGACCGGCTGGAAGTGGATCCGGAGGACCTCGGGCTGCCGACCGGCGCTGTCGGGCTCGTCGTGTTCTACCCCGAAGCGCCGGATCCCGAACTCGACGAGGAGGAGGCCGAGGAATTGCAGCCGCTGGTCTACGCAGACTTCGGCGCGCGAGCGAAGGCCGCGGCCGATCTGCTGGAGGCCGTGATCGACGAGGCCGAGCGGGCCGAGTTGATCCGGCTCGCCGACGAGGACGAGGTGGACGGCGTGAAGATCGTCGCGTTCGAGTCGCTGGAATGGACCCGGCGACTGGAACGGCGCGACCTCGCTATCCAAGAGCGTCGCGAACGGATCAGAGCCCACCGCGAGCGGGCCGACGGCTCGCCTGCGCCGGCGGATCTCTGGTCGTTCGACTTCGACCTGAGCGAACCGACCGGAGACCCGCTGATCGACATGCTCGCGGAGGTCTTCGGCGGGATGGAGGCCGGTGCGTACGCGTTCAGGGACGGCACGCTCTACCTCGCGATTGACGGCGAGGCGATCGCCCAGACGCTGCTGCTCCGCCGGGGCGGCGGGCCCTCGGCGATCGAGAGCGACTCGATGGCCGAGGCGATCTCGCTGGCGACCCAGCAGCCCGGCGGGCACATCGCGATGGCGGTCGACATGAGGCTGGTGGGGCGTGCCGCCGATGCGGCGAGCGCTCGCAACCGCCGCATGTACGAGGGCTACGGGTGGGAACCGGATCCCTTCTCGATGATCTACGAACGCGTGCTCGGGCTGCGCCACCTAAGGGCGCTGGGCGCGTCGGTCGTCTTGGGAGAGGCGGACCAGATCGCAGAGGTCCGCGCCGAGATGACGATGGACGAGCGGCCGCTGCTGCTGCGCCTGTTCCCCGAGCGATCCGCGGCGTGGTCGCCGCCGACATTCGTTCCCGCCGACGCGCAGAGCGCGATGCGGATCCTGGTGGATTTCAAGGGTGTGATCCCGATGATCCAGGAACAGATCAACGCCCTCCCCGAGGAGCAGCGCCAGGAGGCGGCCCCGGCGTTCGCCGCAGCGTCGCTGATCGCCCAGCAGGTGCTCGACGCGTTGGGTTCGGAACTGACGATTGTGACCACGGCCGAGCAAACAGTGGAAGATGCGGAAGGGCCGGGCTTCGGCTTCTTCCTCGCGGTCGCCTGCAACGACGAGACGGTGATCACCAACCTGCTCTCGAGCTTCGGCCCGACGCTGGGGATGACGGCGGCCGAGTTCGAGGGATCGCAGCTCTACCACCCGGAGTTCGGGCCGTCGATCGGCGTGGGGTTCGATCATGTCTTCCTCGGCACGCGGACGGCGGTCGAGGATTCGATGCGTCGCGCCGCGATGCCCCGCGGCGTGCCCGGCCTGCAGGACCAGGAGTCGTACCGTCGGGTCTCTACGCGTGTGGGGAGCGAAGGCACAGCCGTCGGCTACTTCAGCGAGTCGGACTCCGGCGCCATGGAGGAAGAGTCCATCCGGGATGCACTCCACTCGATCAACATGCCCGAGGCGTGGGCGCCGCGGGTCAGGGAAGCGTTGAAGAAGATCGGCCCCTCCGCCTTCGAGGTCCGCGTGAGCGACGAGCGTGTCGTGCTCTCGTCGATCCTGCTCAGGCAGGACTGAGCGCCGCGGGGCCGGCCCATTTCAGAGCGATCGCAGCAACCACCAACGACCCAAGGTGACTGAGACATGGCCAGACTGATCCGACAGCACCGCGACGGCCCGATCAAGATCGAGCCGCAGGACAAGCCGGTCTGGGTCTGCGGGTGCGGGCTGACGAAGAACTTCCCGTTCTGCGACGGCAACCACAAGGCCTGCGCCAAGGAAGAGCCGGGCAAGCTGTATGTCTACGACGACGAGGGCAACATCGTCGAAGAACGCGAAGACAAGGCCTGACGATCGGCCTCAGCGCCGTTCGGGCAAGACGCCCGCGGGCGGCTGCAACTGGACCTGCGACGGCGCCTGATCGTCGTCAGACGGAACCTCCTGCGCAGCCGGCCATTCGAGCCTGATCCGGACATCGAAGAGGCCGAGGAACGCCTTGAGCTGGCGCTCGATGCTGCGCACCGCTTCGGCGTGGTAGCGTGCTTCGTTCTGCTGGAAGAGCTGGGCGGCCTGCTCCTGGGCGCGCTCCATCAGACGCTTCTGCGTCGGGGCGTTGACCTGGATGACATCAAGCAGGCCGAGCACGCGTCCGTCCTGGATGTCGTAGGGCGAGACATCGATCAGCCGGAGCGAGCCCTCGACGGGCGGGAGCGTCAGCACGAACTCCTCCTCGCCGATCTGCTGGACATCCGACGCCTGCACGCGGGTCAGGTCGATCCAGTACTGCTTCTCGAAGTGGAAGATCATCGCGACGCGCGCCTGGCTGAGCAGCAGCGGCGGGAGCCAGCTGAGCCCCTTGGTCGCGGTGGCGATCTCCTTGGCGGAGACCTCAAGGCCGATGAGTTTGCCGACGGCGCGCATGTGCTCGGCGATCGCGTCGACGCGGGTTTTCTCGGGCACGAACGGCTCGCCCCGTTTCCGCGTGAGCATCCGCCAGAGGATCAGCGCCGCGATCGACGCGACGAGCACGCCGAGCAGCAGGAGCAGGATGTTGATCAGTGTTTCCAAAGTGCGCCTCCGCGCGTCGTGCCGCTCCGAGGCCGCGGCTGGCTGTGGGGACTTGGGTATCTCCCGGCGAGGGTTTCGCCCGGGGCGTCGCTCCGGACGCTCATGCGGCGTTCGACGGGCTTGCGCCTCCGGCGCGAGAGTTATCGGGCTCGTGCATCCGTGTCCGCTCGAAGGCGGAGACGACCAGGTGCACGCCGGCGGCCAGCAGCCCCCCCGCCGCGATCGCCAGCACGAGGATCAGCAGCACCGCCCCGACGCGGGCGAAGACCGACTCGATGCCCATCAGACTCCGCGAGGCCAGCAGCGCGCCCCCCGTGAGTACCGAGCCGCCGAGGCAGACGATGCCGACCGACAGCGGGCGGAGGGCCTTTGGTTCACGACGGAAGGCGACCGCGACGCCGACAAACACGAGCGAGACCGCCAGGGCGAAACGCAGCAGAAAGAACGGGTGGGAAAGCACGCCCATCGGCGGGAACTGGCGGGCGACGAGGGAGAGCCCCGTCCCCACCACCGCCGCGCCGGCTGCGCAAGCGAAGGCCATCGTCGGCCCCTGCGAGAAGCGGCCGAGACCGGTCATCAGAGCGAAGGCAGCGCCGATCGCGATGATGACCTCGAAGCCGAGCACCGGCCAGTTGATCGCGCCCCCGGAAACAGCGGCAAAGGCCCCGTAGAGGGTGGTGGCCAGGAGCGCCGCCGAGAGGGCTGCGCCGGCGAGCAGGATGGGTCGGGCTGATCGGACCATGAAGGCACTCCGGGCCCTGAAGATCGGGCGACCGGGCGTCAGACCTTACGCAGAGACGGTGGATCGGGATCGCGGCCCCGGATCTTTGCCGGTCGGGCGTCGTTGTTCCGACGGTCGCCGTTGAAGCCGGGGGGCGGATCGGACCGACCTTTGCAGCGTCCGGCGGTCCGTTCGCTCCGGGCCCGGCGGATCGGCACCCCGATTGCGGGATCGCCAGCGGGGCGGTTGCAGAGGATCCGAAGATATGGGCGGCATCACTTCCAGCGTGGGGATTTTCAGCGGGATCGACAGCCGTCAGCTGATCGCGCAGCTGCTGCAGGTCGAGGCGCGGCCCAAGCAGGTGATCCAGTCGCGGCTGGTGCAGCTCCAGTCGCAGCAGGCGGCGTTTCTGGACATCAACAGCCGGATGAGTTCGCTGCGGACCGCCGCGAGCAAGTTCCGGATCGACAACACCTTCGACGCGCGACGGGCGACCTCGTCGGACCCCGATGTGATGCGAGCGACCGCCGGCGCCGGGGCGCAGGAGGGGACCTTCCGCTTCGTGGTCGACCGCCTGGTCTCGTCGCGCCAGATGCTCTCGCGCGGGTTCGCCGACCGTGACACGACGGGCGTCGGGGCGTCGAAGTTCACCTTCGAGCCGCCCGAGACGCGTCTGAACCGCGACATGAACCTGTCGGACCTGAACGGGGGCGAGGGGATCCAGCGCGGGCGGCTGATCATCGAGCAGGGCGCTTCGAGCGTCGAGGTCGACCTGTCGCGCGCGGTGACGGTGAACGATGTGCTGCGGGCGATCAACGACGCGACGGGCGTGGATGTGCGCGCGTCGCTGCGGGACGGCGCGTTCGAGCTGCGCTCAGAGTCCGGCCAGGCGTTCACGATCCGCGACACGCTGGGCGGCTCGACGGCCTCGACGCTCGGGCTCGTCGGCTCAAGCAGCGACGACGGGGGCGTGCAGAGGCTCGAAGGCGACCGCGTCTACTTCATCGGCGACAGCACGCAGCTCTCGATCCTGCGCGACGGCAACGGCGTTTACATCGGCGACATCGTCGGCACCGGGCTCTACGACTTCGAGCTCGTCATCGACGACTCCGGGGGCGGCACGCAGCAGACCGTCCGCGTGAACCTCGGCGCCGTCTACGAGGAAGAGGACGGCAAGTTCGTCCAGAAGGCGCCGGCGGTCTCGACGATGGGCGGCGCCGTCGCACGCATCAACGAGGCGCTGCAGAACGGAAGCGTCGCCGGTCTCTCGGCCTCGATCGGGCCCAACGGCGAACGCCTCGTCCTGAACAACTCGGCCGGGCACGCCGTCACCATCAACGAGAACCCGAGCACCTCGGGCAACACCGCCGCCAACCTCGGCCTGACTGTCGGCCAGGCGACGACCGACACGACCATCTCGGGCAAGAGACTCCTGTCGGGGATGAACGACCGGCTGGTCTCGAACCTCAACGGGGGCTCGGGCATCAACGGCACGGGGATGCTCGATATCACGGCGCGCGACGGGACCTCGTTCAGCCTCGATCTCTCCGGCGTCGAGACCGTCTCGCAGGTCATCCGCCTGGTCAACGAGAACGCCGACAACGACGGTCGCGTCACGCTCTCGCTCAACGACGCGGGCAACGGCGTGACGATCAGAGACAACACCGGCGGCTCGGGCGCATTCGTCGTCGGGGGCGACGGCGCAGTCGGCCTGAAGATCAACACCCCCGACATCGGCGTCGAGGCCTCGACCGTCCGCGGCGAGGGGCTCAACTTCGCCTACATCACCAACAACGCCTCGCTCGCCTCGCTGAACGGCGGACGCGGGATCGGCAGCGGCACCATCCGCGTTGTCGACGGCTCCGGCCGCTTCGAGGACATCAACATCGGCGCCTCGGTCCGCACGGTCGGCGATCTGGTCCGGCAGATCAACAGCCAGGTCTCCTCCGAGGGGCTCAATGTCGTCGCGAGGATCAACGACGAGGGCAACGGCCTGATCTTCACCGAGCGCGACGGGGAGCCCTCGGGCGGCTCGCCGATCCGCATCGAGGACCGCTCGGGCCAGGTCGCCCGCAACCTGCGTATCGCGGGGACCGCCTCGGGGACCGACGGGGAGAATTTCATCCGCGGTTCGTTCTCGACCGTCGTCGAGTTCACCGCAGGCGACACGCTCGACGACATGGTCCGCAAGATCAACCAGGCCGGCGCCGGAGCGGTCGCTTCGGTCGTCAACGACGGCGGCAGTTCGACCCCCTTCCGCATCAGCCTCGGATCGAGAACCACCGGCAGCGAGGGGCGGTTCGTCTTCGACACCCACGGGTTCGACCTGGGCATGCGCGTCCTCGACGAGGGACGCGACGCGGTCGTCTTCTTCGGCTCCAATGACCCCGCCGACGGCCTGGCGCTGACGAGCTCGAGCAACACGATGGACGGCGTGCTGCCGGGCGTCTCGCTCGACCTGCGATCGGCGTCGAGCGACAAGCCCGTCGAGATCAGCGTCTCGCGCGACGACGAGGCGATCGAAAAGGCGATCGAGGAGTTCATCAGCGCGTACAACACCGTGCTCGAACGCATCGACCGCCAGACCCGCTTCGACATCGAGACGAGAGAGCGCGGCCCGCTGCTGGGCGACTCGACGATGCGCTCGGTCCGCCAGCGGCTCGTCAACGACTCGCAGCGCCCCGGTCTCGGGCTCTCTGAGGAGTTCGACCGCCTCGCCAAGGTCGGCGTGACGGTCGGGGAGAAGGGCCGCCTGCAGTTCGACAAGGACTCGTTCAGGGAGGCGCTCTCCAACGACTTCGACGCGGTCCGCGCCCTCTTCGACGCGAGGGAGACCGAATCGACAAGCGAGGAGTTCGTCCAGATCGCCCCGGGCGTCAGCGTCCTGCAGCGGGGCGACGGCGAGTTCATCCGCCTCGGCGTCATCGGCAGGATCGAAGAGACCGTCCGCCAGTATGTCGACTCCGTCGACGGCATCCTGACAGGCAAGCGGCGCTCGATCGACTCGCAGATCGAGCAGCAGCGCCGGCGGATCACGGCCTTCGACCAGCGGCTCGACCGCCGGCGCGAGTTCCTCGAACGCCAGTTTCTGGGGATGGAGCGGGCCTTGGCCCAACTCCAGAGCCAGCAGGGCTCGCTGATGCAGATGGGGATTCCGATGTGAGACCCCGCTCAAGCCCCGAGCGATGAGGCCCGATAGACACTCCGCCTATGCCAGAAGCCAATATCAACGCGTACCTCCGCACCAAGGTCATGACCGCCAAGCCCGAGCAGGTCAGGCTCATGCTGCTCGACGGGGCGATCAAGTTCGCCCGCCAGGGCCGGGCCGGCATGGCCGAGAAGAACTACGAGCAGGTCTACGAGGGCGTGAGCCAGTGCCGCGACATCGTCAGCGAGCTGCTCACCTCGATCGCGCCCGGCACGGACCCGGTGCTGGCCGAGCGGGTGCGGACGGTCTACGGGTTTCTGTTCCGCGAGCTGATGGAGGTCAGCTTCTCGCGCGACCTCAAGGCGATGGACCGGGTGATCGAGCTGCTCGAATACGAGCGCGAGACCTGGGTGCTCGCCATGGAGAAGCTCGCGAAGGAGCGGGCCGAGGGCCTGATCGAGGACCGCCCGCTGCGCCCCACCGGCACCGACCCCGCGCCGACTGGCGACGCCCAGCGTCGTTCGGTCAGTATCGAGGCGTGAAGCAGGGTCACAGAGCGATCGCACTTCCTGGTTCTTGGAGGCGCCGCCTCCCGCTGAGATTCTCGAATCAAGGGCGCGGGGTGTGGGGCGCAGGGCGAAACAAACACTGCACCCAGCGCCCGGCTCCCAGCGCCCCCGTTTCTCATCGACGCGGAGACGCCCGGATCAAAGACAAGTCAGATTGGCATGTCGGATGATCTGATTCCCCCGGGGACGGTCAGCGCCGGACGGGCTCGGGCCGCAGCTGCGCGACCAGGAACTCCATCACATTGAGAATCCGGACATTGGAGGCGACCAGCGACTCGCTCTCGGAGATCGCGTCGATCGCCGACGCCCAGCGTTCGGCCTCGGCGTGCCCGGCCGCGGCTCGGAGCTTCAGGCGCGCCCACGAAGCGACATAGCCGAGCATGAGGCGGACCGCCTCGCGGTTTGCCGCTTCCTTGCTGGCGTTGTCGGCTTCGTCGACAGCTTTTTTGGCGAAGGCGTCGGTGAGCGACGCCATCTGCGAGGGCAGGGCGATCGCCGGGCCGCCCGAGGCGGCTTCGTCGAGCAGGGGGCGGAGCTTGTTGTCCCACGCGTCGAGCCCGGCCTCGGCCGCCTCGATCACGGCGCCGGGCGAGCCCCCCGCCATCGCCTCCATCCACGGGGGCAGGCCGCTGCGGGCGAAAGGGAGCCCGCTGGAGGCGAGCCACGCGTCCATCGAACGCGGGTCGAGCAGGGTGAAGGCGACGCGCTGGCAGCGGCTGCGGACCGTCGGGAGCAGGCGCTCTTCGTTGCTGGTGCAGAGGATGATGACCGTGCCCGTCGCGGGCTCTTCGAGCGTCTTGAGCAGGACATTCTGCCCCTCGCGGGCGAGCAGGTGCGCCTCTTCGAGGATCAGCACCTTGGCGGCGAGGCTCTGGCCCGCCATCGCGCGCGTGCGCGAGGCGGGCTCGATCAGGAACTCGCGGAGGACTTCGACGGGGATGTTCGTCTGCTTGCGGGCGCGGACATCGGCCTCGCGGCTGAACGCCGCGAGCTCCTTGGTGACGACATGGAAGTCCGGGTGGGCGCCCTGGGCGATGAGGCGCCGGACGGGGCTGTCGGGGTCGGGGCTCAGCTCGCCGGAGAGGTCGGGCGAGAGGGACGGGTCGATGAGCATCGCGCCGAACGCCGCGGCGGTGGTGAACTTGCCGACACCCCGGGGCCCGTGGAAGACCCAGGCGTGGTGGACCCGCTCTGAGGTCATCGCGGCGCGGAGGACGCCCAGAGCCCTGTCCTGCCCGACGATCTGGTCGAACCGCTTGAGGTCGATCGAGAGCTTGCCCGACTGGGGCGCTTCGGCGGCCTTGGCGGCGGCCGAGCCCCGGCTCGCTTTGGAGCTTGCCTTCTTACGCGTGGTCTTCTTGGAGGTCTTCTTCGCCACTCGGCGCAGAGCGTAGCGTTTCTGGAGAGGGTGCGGGAATGTGGCACTGGCGGCTCGCCCGCCAGTGCCACAGGTCGCCAGCTCCAGGTCGGTCGGCCGGCCTAGACGCCCATGAGCTTGTTGACGCCGTTGAGGGCCGCGACCTTGTAGCACTCCGCGAGCGTCGGGTAGTTGAAGACGGTGTTGACGAAGTAGTCGACGGTCGCGTTGAAGGCCATCGCGGTCTGGCCGATGTGGACGAGTTCGGTCGCGCCGGTGCCGATGATGTGCACGCCGAGGATGTGGCGGGTTTCCTGGTGGATCAGGAGCTTGAGCATCCCGATGTCGTCGCCGAGGAGCTGGCCCCGGGCGATCTCCTTGTACTGGGCGATGCCCGCCTCGTAGGGGACGCCCTCGGCGGTCAGGCGCTCCTCGGTCCAGCCGACCATCGAGATCTCGGGGACGGCGTAGATCCCGTAGGGCAACAGTTCGTCGACGCTGTCGGCGGGGCGCCCGAAGGCGTGGCGGGCCGCGAGGCGCCCCTGCTCCATGCTCGTCGAGGCGAGGGCGGGAAAGCCGATCACATCGCCCACGGCGTAGATGTGTTCCCGCTCGGTCTGGAAGTGCTCGTTGACCTTCAGGCGGCCGCGGTCGTCGGCGGCGAGGCCGACCCGATCGAGCCCGAGGTCTGCGGTCGCGCCCTGGCGCCCGATGCAGTAGAGCAGGCAGTCGGCGCGGAGGGTCTTGCCGCTCTCAAGGGTCGCCTGGGCGAGCACGCGGTCGGCCGATCGGGCGGTGTCGGGGGCCTCGACCTTCTCGATCTTGACGACCTTCTCGCCCATGCGGAGGGTCATGCCCGCCTGGCGGAGGTGGTACTGCAGGGCCTCGGCGACCTCGGCGTCGACGAAATCCAGCAGCCGGTTGCGCCCCTCGACCAGCGTCACCTTGACCCCAAGGGCGGTCATCATCGAGGCGTACTCGGTGCCGATGACCCCGCCGCCAACGACGATCATCGAGTGCGGCAGGAAGCCGAGGTGGAGAAACTCGTCGGAGGTGATGATTGTTTTCTCATCGAACGGAACACCATCGGGCCGCGCGGGGGTGGTGCCGACGGCGATGATGAAGCTCCGCCCCTTGATCGTGGTGCGTGTGCCCGCGCCCTCGACCTCGACGGTGTCGGGGCCGGCGAAGCGGGCGTGCCCGCGGATGATCTCGACCCCGTTGGAGCCCAGGTGGCGACGCGAGAGCTCGATCTCGCTGCGGATCACGCGGTTGCACGAGTCCATGACCTGGGCGAAGGTCGCGTTGCGGGCGGCGGTGAAGTCTGCGTAGGTCGGCATCGCCGGGCCGGGGCCGGTGAGCGTCAGGATCGCCTCGCGCAGAGCCTTGCTGGGGATGGTGCCGGTGTTGATCGCGGCGCCGCCGATCACATCCCGCTTCTCGATGACGCAGGCCCTTTTGCGGAGCTTGGAGGCCTGGATGGCGGCCCGCTGGCCCGCGGGGCCGCTGCCGATCACGACGAGGTCGTACTCACGCATGCCTTCACCATCGGCCGGAGGGGGGCGGAATGTCAAGCATCGGACCCGTAGATGGCGGATCCGGGCCACTACGATCTTCTGAACCGACCGCCCGCCAGACTATCGCGGCAGGAGAGCCCATGCCCCAAGAGAGCGCCAAAGCCGACACATCCAAGCCCGCGGGGGACCTGAGCGCCCCCGGGGTGCGGCGTCGCTTCATCGACTTCTTCGCCTCGCGCCACGCGCACACCGCCGTCCCCTCCAGCCCCGTGGTCCCCCACGACGACCCGACGCTGCTGTTCACCAACGCGGGGATGAACCAGTTCAAGCCGCTGTTTCTGGGCCAGGCCGACCCGACCTCGCCCATCGCGGGGCTCAAGCGGGCGGTCAACAGCCAGAAGTGCATCCGGGCGGGGGGCAAGCACAACGACCTCGAGGATGTCGGGCGCGACACCTACCACCACACCTTCTTCGAGATGCTCGGCAACTGGTCCTTCGGCGACTACTTCAAGGCCGAGGCGATCGAGTGGGCGTGGACCTTCCTGACCCAGGAACTCGGGCTCGACCCCGAGCGGCTGTACGCGACCTACTTCGGCGGGGGCGACGGGCAGGACCACGACGACGAGGCCAAGAAGCTCTGGCTGCGGTATCTCCCCGAGAGCCGCGTGCTGCCGGGGTCGTTCAAGGACAATTTCTGGGAGATGGGCGACACCGGCCCGTGCGGCCCGTGCTCGGAGATCCACTACGACCGCATCGGGGGGCGGAACGCCGCGGAGCGCGTCAACGCCGACGACCCGGATGTGATCGAGCTGTGGAACCTGGTGTTCATCCAGTTCGACCGGCAGCGGGGCGGGGTGCTGAGACCGCTGCCGCAGAAGCATGTCGATACGGGCATGGGGCTGGAACGCCTGGTGAGCGTGCTGCAGGATGTGCGTTCGAATTACGACACGGATGTGTTTGCGGCGTTGTTCCTGGCGATCCGTCGCGAGACGATCGCGCCCCGCGCGTACACCGGCAAACTCGGCGCCGAGGACGAAGGTTCGGTCGACACGGCGTACCGCGTGATCGCCGACCACATCCGCACGCTGAGTTTCGCGATCGCCGACGGCGCGACGCCGAGCAACGAGGGGCGGGGGTATGTGCTGCGTCGCGTGCTGCGGCGGGCCGTGCGCTACGGGCGACAGATGCTGGGGGCGGAGTCGGGGTTTTTGAGCCGCATCGTGCCGGACCTGGTCGAGCAGATGGGCGGGGCGTTCCCCGAGCTGCGGGAGCATGAGAAGCGGATCGCCGAGATCATTCTTGAGGAAGAGGAGAGCTTCGGGCGGACGCTGGATCGGGGATTGAAACTCTTCAACGAGATCGCGTCGGGTTCACGAACAATCTCCGGCGAGGACGCGTTCAAGCTCTACGACACCTTCGGCTTCCCGCTCGACCTGACCCAGCAGATGGCCGAGGAACGCGGGATTGAGGTTGATGTCGAGGGCTTCGACCGCTGCATGGCCGAGCAGAAGGAGCGATCACGCGCCGGCGCCAAGGGCGCAGAGGGCGCAGAGCTGCGCCTGAGCACCGAAGCCGTCGACCACCTGCGCAGGCAGCACATCCCCCCCACCGACGACTCGCGAAAGCACGCCGGCAAGCCGATGACCGCGCGGGTCCGCGCGATCTACAACGGCCACGACTTCGACCTGCACGCCGACGCGCTGGGGCGCGACGGCAAGCACATGATCGGCCTCGTCCTCGACCACACCAATTTCTACGCCGAGGCGGGCGGGCAGGTCGGCGACGCCGGACGCATCACCGTGAGTGACCCCAACAAGTCCGGCTCGCACGATTTCGACGACCACGGCGAGTTCCGCGTGGTCGATGTCCAAGCCGCGGGCGGGTTCGTGCTCCACATCGGGTACATGGTCCGGGGCGAGCTGCGGGCCGACGACGGGGTGACGCTGACGGTCGACCGCAAACGCCGTGAGCCGACGCAGGCGAACCACACCGCGACGCACCTCTTGAACCTGGCCCTCCGCGCCCATGTCTCCGAGCAAGCCGACCAGAAGGGCTCGCTCGTCGAGCCCGACCGCCTTCGATTCGACTTCTCGCACAACAAGCCCGTGAGTGATGAGGAGATCGACAAGGTCGAAAAGATGGTCGTCGACATCATCGCGCGCGACCTCGTGGTCGACGCCGGGCCGGCGCCGCTGGAGACCGCAAAGTCGATCAGCGGGCTGCGGGCCGTCTTCGGCGAGAAGTACCCCGACCCCGTCCGCATCGTCGCGATCGGCGCGAAGGTCGAGGATGTTCTGAAGAACCCGGGCGACGAACGCTGGGCGAACCTCTCGATCGAGTTCTGCGGCGGCACGCATGTCGATGTCACCGGGCAGATCGGCGACTTTGCGATCGTCTCGGAGACCGGCATCGCCAAGGGGATCCGGAGGATCGAGGCGGTCTCGGGCGTGGCGGCGCAGGCGGCGATCGCCGCGGCCGACACGCTGGAGCGCCGGATCGACGAGGCCTCGGGCGCGACCGACGCGGAGGCGGCCGAGCTCGTCTCGGGGCTGAACGCCGAGCTCGATTCGTTGACGATGCCGCTCTCACGCAAGGCCCGGCTCCGCGCCAAGCTCGGGGGATTGCTGGAGAAGGTCAAGCAGGCGAAGAAGGCGAGCGCGAAGGCCGCCGCGGCCGAAGCCGCCAAGGCCGCACGCACCATCGCCGAGAGCGCCAAGGCCTCGGGCGAAAAGGTGATCGTCGCGACGCTGGGGCTCGGCTCCGACCGGGGCGCTTTGCAGCAGGCGGCCAAGACCGTCGGCGACATCTGCCCCGAGGCGGCGGTGATGCTCCTGAGCCCCGACGAGGAGGCCGGCGTCGCCGCGGTGCTCGCCAGCGTCCCCAAAGACACGATCGCCAAGGGCCTCAAGGCGGGCGACTGGGTGAAGGAAGCGGCGATCGCCGGCGGGGGCAAGGGGGGCGGGCGCCCCGACCAGGCCCAGGGCGGCGGGATCGAGCTCGCCAAGCTCGACACCGTCGTCGAGCGGGCCCGGGCGTTCGCCATGGAGAAGCTCGGATGAACGAACCGCCCCCGCCGCCACCGATGCCCGAGATCCTCCGCGAGGACGGCCCGAAGTTCGAGACGCCGGGCCAGAAGAAGCAACGCAAGCGCGAGGAGCGCCGAAGCGGCCCCGAGATGCGGGCGATCGCGATCGGGCTGGACTTTGCCGCGATGGTCGCGGGCGGTTGCATCCTGGGGTTTGCGGCCGACACCTGGCGGGGGACTTTCCCGAGATGGACGGCTGTCGGGGGGATTGTCGGCGTTGTGTCAGGGGGATGGACGGCGATCAAGCTCTCCCTAAAGCTCAACCGGGACATGGAGCGGATGGAGCAGGAGAAACGCCGGGCCCGATCGGGCGGCGATCCGGAGGGGAACCGGGGCGAGAGCGGTCGCCGGACTGATTGAACCCGGCTATGCTTGCGACCCCGCGGGGCGGCCCACGGGGGGTGTGGAATGGGCTGTTTTTCCCGCCGCATCACATCGGTCACTGCCAGCCGAGAATCGATCCGGACAATTTCCGTCCGGGCTGTCCGGGCTTGAAAGGGTCAGGAACACCGGTCGTGTCGAGCATCGCAGCCGAGCACCAGACGATCGCGCCGCCGCGCGCCGCCTCCTGGGCGGTGCCCGCGCTGGGCTGCGTGGGTCTGGCGCTCGCGGCGCTGCTCGCGTCGGCTTCCGACCGCGTGGACACCGGCTCTGTGGTGATGGGCGCCGTGCCGGCGCTGCTGCCTTGCATCTTCCCCGTTGTCGTGTTCATGCTGATCGGCCCGCAACCACTGACGCGTTTCGGCGCGATCGTGTTCGGGCTCGCCGGCGCGAGGTTTCTCGTGTCGATCGCGGGTTTTCTCGCGGTGTGGCAGGCGTTCGATCCGCAGCGGGGCGGGTTCCTTCTCGGGTTTATCGCGGTCGCGGCGTTGTCGCTTGCGGCCGAGAAGACGATCGCCGTGGTCGCCCTGAACCGTGCGAATACCGGTTCGGGCAACGGGCCCGGCGGCGGGGCGACGGGCGGGGGCCGGCCTGAAGAGACGAGCGGGCGTGAACCTACAGCAGGATTGCGAGCGTGATGTTCAATACCGCCATGTTCAGCGTGCAGGGTCTCCTGCCGATCGCCAAGGCCGACCCGGCCGCGAAGGTCGTGCAGCATGTGATCGACCACCCTTCCAGCTACGGCTTCAAGCAGGAAGGGGCGATGTGGTTCTGGTCGGCGCACATGACGATGCTGCTGATCGCGCTTGCGATCTGCATCTTCGTCGGGCGCTGGGCGGCCAAGCAGATCGGCACGGGCCCGGAGAACGAAGGTAACGACCGCTTCATCACCAAGAACCCGTTCGCGCATGTGCTCGAGATCGTCTGCACCTTCCTGCGTGACGAGATCGCCCGCCCGCTGCTGCACGAGAAGACCGACCGGTTCATGCCGTTCCTCTGGACGCTCTTCTTCTTCATCTGGACCTGCAACCTGCTGGGCATGGTGCCGCTGCTGGACCTGAACCACCTGCTGGTTCCCAGCATGAAGGAAGCGCACACCGCGGTGATCGGCGGGACCGCGACGCAGAACCTGTGGGTGACGGCGGCGCTGGCGACGATCGCCTTCTTCGTGATCAACATCAGCGGGATGGTCAGCCTCGGGCTGAAGGGGTACATGGAGCACCAGACCGCGGGCGCTCCGTGGTATGTCTGGCCGCTCCTGGTGCCCATCGAGCTCGCGGGCCAGTTCATCAAGCCGATCGCGCTGGCCGTGCGTTTGTTTGCGAACATGACCGCGGGCCACATCCTGCTGGGCCAGATCATCGTGTTCGCCGGCGGCGGGCTGTACGCCCTGACGCAGGGGCAGGTGGTCGGTGTGGTGACCTTCCTGTTCGCCTTCCCGGGCGCTGTTGCGATCTTCTTCCTGGAGGTGTTCGTGGCGACGCTCCAGGCGTTCATCTTCATGTTCCTGACGACGGTGTTCATCAGCCTGCTGCAGCACCACGACGAGCACGACCACGAGCCCGCGCACGAGCCGGAGCTGACCGAGGAAGACCTGCACCCCGCGGCGCCGCCCCTGCCCGCGTAAGCACGCACCCACTCGACCGGCCCGGCAGCGGGACGGACCGGTCTGGATTGTTCAAGAGACCCCGGCGTCGCCGGGCCTTTCGCCCCGCAGCACATGACCAAGGCCGGCCAGTAGCCCCGGCCCGAACAGAGAGACCGGAGCAACCATGAAGACCTTCAAGAACATCGCGCTCGCGACGCTCGCACTGGCCGTCCTCGGCCCGACCATGGCCCTCGCCCAGACCGGCGCGGGCGACGCCGCCGTCGCCGCGGGCACCACCATCGGCAAGGGCATCGCGGTCCTCGGCGCGGGCCTGGCCCTCGTCGGCGGCGGGATCGGCATCGGCCTGATCGGCCGGGCGGCCAACGAGTCCGTCGCTCGCCAGCCCGAGGCCGGCGGCCGCATCTTCACGATGACGATCATCACCGCGGCGTTCGTCGAAGGCGCGACCCTCTTCGCCGTCGTCGCCGCGCTGATCGCCTGAGCGATTGCGCTTCAGCAGCATCACAGCGGGCCGCCCGAAAGCGACCCGCTGCTTTCGCACAAACCGATACGAACCGCCACGGAGCGAGCAAGATGACCCTCCAGAGCAGAACCGCAGCCCTCGCCTTCATCGCCACGCCGATCCTCGTTGCAGGCGCCGCCTTCGGCGCCGACGAGGTGCCCAGCGTCGTCCGGGGCCTCAACGAGGGCCTGCTGACCGGCATCCTCACGCTGGTCGTCTTCGGCGTCGCCTTGGCGATCATGGCGACCCAGGTCTGGCCAAAGATCATCAACGGCCTTGAAGAGCGCAGCGAGAAGATCCGCCAGGAGATCGCCGCTGCAGAAGACGCCCGCCAGCAGGCCAGGGAGGCGCTCGAGCAGTACGAGCAGTCCCTCGCCCAGGCCCGCGCCGAGGCGCAGAAGATGATCGACAAGGCCAAGGCCGACCAGACCCGCGTCGTGCAGGAGCTCAAGGCCAACGCCGAGGCGGAGGTCTCCAAAATGAAGGACCGCGCGATGCGCGATATCGAGGCGACCCGTCGCGCCGCCGTCGCGGAGATCTACCACGAGGCCGCCGCCCTCTCGACGGCCATCGCCTCGAAGCTGCTGGCCCGCGAAGTCTCCGGCGACGACCAGGACCGCCTGCTGGAAGAGTCGCTCAGCGAACTGCGTTCGGCCGGCACGCCCAACTGAGCCTTTCCTCCGACGCCGCACCGCCCCGCGAGACCCCGCAGGAGCCCCCCATGCCGCTGAGCCAGGCCCGCCCCGACGCCGTCGCCCAGGTCTACGCCAAGAGTCTGCTGGAACTCGCCGAGGCCGAGGGCGGCCGCGACCTGCTCGAATCCTGCCTCGGGCAGCTCGAGGATGTGCTGGAGCTGGCGCGTGAAGACCCGCGGTTCAGCGAGTTTCTCTCCAGCCGCATCCTGCCCGTCGCCAGCCGCGAGGCCTCGCTGCGGAAGATCTTCGAGGGGAAGATCCACGACCTGACGCTGCGCTTCATGCTGCTGCTCAACGAGAAGGGGCGCCTCGCGCACCTGCCCGCGATTGTCGCGGCCCTCGACGCGTTGGTGCAGGACCTCTTCGGACGCGTCGAGGTCGATGTCTACACCGCCCAGCCCATCGACACCGACGAGCTCGACCGCATCCGCGAACGCCTCGCCGAGATCCTCAAGAAGGATGTCATCGTCCATCCCTACACCGACGCGTCGATGATCGGCGGCGTGAAGTTCCGCATCGGCGACCAGCTCGTCGACGGCTCGCTGGCCAACCGCCTCCGCCGGTTCCGCGACCAGCTCGGCTCGCGGGGCCTGGCCAAGATCCGCGCCCGCGCCAGCGACCTGATGGACCGGCCCGCGACCGACTGAGCGGCTCGTCATCCAACCGTCCCGCGATCCAGCCCGCGGGATACCATCCGGTTATGGCCAAGAAAACCATCAATGACGTCGATGTTTCCGGCAAACGCGTTCTCGTGCGCGTGGACTTCAATGTCCCCCTCAAGGACGGACAGATCACCGACGACCGACGCATCAAGTCCGCCCTTCCGACGATCAAGAGCGTGATCGACCGCGGCGGGCGCGCGATCCTCATCAGCCATCTCGGGCGTCCCAAGGGCGAGGGCTACGAGAGCGGCTCGACCCTCCGCCCCGCCGCCGACCGCCTGGCAGAACTCCTGGGCAAGCCCGTCGCCTTCCCCTCGCAGGACTGCGTGGACAAGGCCGCGGCCGACGCCGTGAGCTCGATGAACGACGGCGATGTCGTGCTGCTGGAAAACCTGCGTTTCCACGCGGGGGAGAAGAAGGGCGACACCGAGTTCGCCAAGAAACTCGCGGCGTACGCGGATGTCTATGTCAACGACGCGTTCGGCGCCTGCCACCGGCCCGACGCGAGCATGGTCGCCGTGCCCGAGGCGATGTCGGGCAAGCCCCGCGTCGTCGGCCTGCTCGTCGAGCGCGAGATCAAGTACCTCTCCGAGACACTGGCCGAGCCGAAGCGCCCGTTCGTGGTCGTGCTGGGCGGGGCGAAGGTGTCTGACAAAATCGGCGCGATCGAGCACCTGCTGCCGATCGCCGACCAAGTGCTCATCGGCGGCGCGATGGCCTACACCTTCTGCAAGGCGCTGGGGCACGGGGTCGGCGCCAGCCGCGTCGAGAACGACCGGGTCGAAGACGCGAAGAAGATGATCGACCTGGCCGCCCGCGTCGACCACGAGCTGCATGTCCCCTTCGACCACATCTGCTCGACGGAGTTCTCAGAACATTCCGGCGACATCGAGGTCTTCGAGGACTCGATCCCCGAGGGGTACATCGGCCTGGACATCGGCCCGCAGACGCAGACGCACTACCGAAGGATCATCAAGACCGCCAAGACAGTCGTCTGGAACGGGCCGATGGGCGTCTTCGAGTGGGCGCCATTCGCCGTCGGCACCGGCTCGGTCGCCAGGGGCGTCGCCGAGGCGACAGAGGCTGGCGCGACGACGATCATCGGCGGGGGCGACTCGGCCGCGGCGGCCGAGAAGTTCGGCATCGCAGACCGCGTCTCGCACATCTCGACGGGCGGCGGCGCGTCGCTGGAGATGCTCGAGGGCAAGTCGTTCAAGGCCGTCGACATCCTCGACGAGTAGCACGCGGGTCCGCACGCGCATCGGCCGGAGCAAGCTGCGATGATCGGAGGCTGCGCACCTTGCCGTACCGGCGCCGTCACGCGCGTGCTCCGCGATCTGCTGGTGCTGACGCTGCTGTGCGCCGCGGCGTACCTGCCGGGCATCGCGGCGATGGGGCTGACCACCGAGCGGGAGTCGCTCCGGCTGATCGCGGCCCAAGAGATGCACGCACGGTCCGACTGGCTCGTGCCGAGCATCCAGGGCCATGTGTACCTCGACAAGCCGCCGCTGATGTACTGGTGCATCCTGCTGCTGTCCGGCGACGCCGGGCCCGGCGAGGCGGAGCTGCGCCTGACCGCTGCGATCGCTGGCCTGCTGGGCGTGCTCGCCTCGTACTGGTGCGCCGCGACGCTGTTCAGGAACTCGCCTGTGAACGAGCGATTCGCCGTCGCGTTCTGGACAGGCGCGCTGCTCGCGACGGGGCTGCTCTACGCCCGCGCATCGAGGACCGGCGCGATCGACATCCTGCTGGCCGCCCCTACCGCCCTGGCGTTCCTGCTGATCTTCTTGCTGTGGAACGAGTCTCGACGCCCCGCCCGCTGGGCGTACACCGCGGCCCTGTGCGCCGTGTCGGGCGTGCTCATGCTCGTCAAGGGGCCTCCGGGCTTGATCGCGCCCGTGCTCGCCTCGCTGCTGGCGCCGATCGCGGCGGAGGCGTTCCCCGCCGACGCCGAGCGGAGGCGTCGCCGACCGGCGATCCTGGCCGGAGCGCTCGCGGGCGCCGCGGTGCTCGTCTTCCGAGCAGGCGAGGTGACGGAGTTCACACAAGCCGTCGGTCTGGCTGTGTTCTGCCTCATGGCGTGGGAGGCCGGCCGGTTCTTCGTCCGTGCCGCACCTCGGGGATCTTTCCGACCGGTCTTGGCCGCCTGGGCCCGCATCGGCGTGCCGGTGTGGGTCGTCGCCGGGGGCGCGGCTCTAGGCGCGTGGGCTTCGGCCGTCGCCGCTCGGCTCGGGCCTGAGGCCGTTCGCCGAGCCGCCGACGAACAGGCGTCGGAGAACATCCAGATCCTCGATCTGGACGCGCCGCTGAGAAGCTTGGAGGCGATGTCGTACGGCGCCGGGATGGGGTCGGTCTTCGCCATCGTCACACTCGTCTGGCTGGGCAGCCGCAGGCCCCCGATCCCGCGTGCGGTCTGGTTGCTCTTGGCCTGGGTGCTCGCGGGTTTCATTGCCTTCAGCTCTCTCGGAGGCGGTTCGGGCCGGTACCTCCTGCCGCTCTGCCCCGGCGTCGCCATGCTCGGGGCCTGGGGGTTCGTCGAGCTGCAATCGCGCCGCCCCTCGGGCGCTCGTGCACGGGTCAGGGCGCTCATGTCGTTCTGCGCCGCGGCGTCGGTCGGCCTCGGCGTCTGGTACGGCGTGCTCCGTCCCATGCTCATGCCCGACCGCAGCTCACGCGCATTTGTCCAAGAGCTTCGGCGTGAGCAAAGCCTCGACCAGTTCGCCGGCATGTTCTCCTTTGAGTTCTGGTCCGCCTCGCTCGCGGTGTACGCCGGCCGACCGGTCGAGCCGGTCATGGACCAGAAGCGTGTGCCGGACTACCAGGGCGAACCGGTCACCCCGGAAGAGATGGTCCGACGCATGCGCCATGCCGACGGCGCGGGTTGGGTCATCCTGCTCCGCGAACACACGCCTCGGCGAGACGACGGGCTGCGCGACGCAGAGGAGGTGCTCGCCGGGCTCGGCGTCAAGCTGCGCCGGCTGCCCGTCGACGCGGAGTACAGGATCGACGAGTACACGACACCGGTCAACGCGTATCACGCTTGGATACCGGACGATCCGGCCGCGGACGGGGACGGCGCGGGGTCTTGAGCCTCCCGGCCGCCCGCTCGCGATCACGAGCGTCCGAACATCCGTTCGAGCTGGCGGATCGTCAGCCGTACGGATGTCGGTCTGCCGTGCGGGCAGTTGCTCGAGCGTTCGACGGCCTCGCGCTGGCGGAGGAGTTCGTCGAGTTCTTCGGGGGCCATGCGGTCGCCGGCTTTGACGGCCGCCTTGCAGGCCATCATGTCCAGCACCTCGTGCAGCGCCTCCTCACTCCCCGTGGGCAGGGGCGATTCGGCCGCGCGGTCGAGCAGCTCTTCAACAAACGGACCCGGATCGACCCCGCGCTCGAACAGCAGCGTCGGGAAAGCGTGCACGCCGAGACTCACCGGCCCCAAGGGTTCGACCCGGATCCCGATCTTTTCGAGCAACGGCGCGATGCGTTCTGCGGCTTCCTGTCTCCGCGTCGTCGAGCCGATGACCGCCGGGGTGAGCAGTCGCTGGCTCTCCAGATCCCCACGCGTCACGCGCGCGTAAAGCCGCTCGTACATCACGCGCTCGTGCAGCGCGTGCTGGTCGATGATGAGGATGCCGTGCTCGTCCTGGGTGACGAGGTACGACTTGTGCACCTGCAGCACCGAGCCGGCGGGCCGGATCGTGCCGCCGAGGGATGTCTCTCCGGGTGTCGCTTCCCCGGGCAGCACGGCTCCGGACGGCAGGGCTCGCCGAGCCGTGTCTGCTTCGACCTCACCTTCGCTCTCACTCTCCACCCCCCGCACCGCATCCCGGATCGCCTCGAACGAGAGCCGCTGCGTCCGCTCGCCCCCGGGGCCGGAGCGCAGGAACTCGACCAGCGTCGACGCCCCGGCGCCGCTGTTTGCAGGCGGCGCGACGCCGTCGCCCGTCTCTGGCCGACCCTCCGACCACCCCGCGCCCGATCCCTCGCGGGTCTTGGGCGTCAGGTCGGCCGAACGCAGCGCCTCGCGGACGGCGCGCAGCACGCCCTGGTGCACCATCGACTGGTCCCTGAATCGCACCTCCAGCTTTGCGGGGTGGACATTGACATCGACCGCGTCGGGCGACATCTCGATCATGAGCACCGCCGTCGGGTGGCGTCCCGGCTCGATCAAGCCGCGGTACGCCTCGCGCAGGGCGTGCTGGATGGTCTTGTCGCGCACGGCGCGCCCGTTGACAAAGACATGCTGGGCGCGGGCGGTGGCGCGGGCGATCGTCGGCAAGCCGCAGAGCCCCCAGACCATCACCCCGCGCGCGTCGTCGAAGCGGTCGAGGTGCGCCTCGACGAGTTGGTCTTCGATGTCTTTGCCGAGGATCGCGATCGCTCGCGTGCGCGGGCCCTGGCCGGGAGGGAGGTCCATCGTCACCCGCCCGTCGCAGACGAGCCGGAAGCCGACGCCCGGGCGGGCCATCGCCAGGTCTTTGAGCCAGTCGACGCATCGCCCCTGCTCGGTCGCGGGCGTGCGGAGGAACTTGCGCCGCGCCGGCGTGTTGTAGAACAGCGTCCTGACCGTCAGCACCGTCCCCGGCGCGCCCGAGGCGGGGCGGACCTCGCCGACGGCGCCCCCGTCGACCGCGATCTCCGACGCCGCGGCGTCCTCGGCCCGGCGGCTTCTGATCGTCAACCTTGACACAGACCCGATCGAGGCGAGGGCTTCGCCCCGGAAGCCGAGCGTCGCGACGGTGTCGAGGTCTTCTGCGATCGAGATCTTGCTCGTCGCGTGCTGTTCGACCGCGAGGGGGAGCTCGCCCGGCGCGATCCCGCGTCCGTCGTCGGAAACTCGGATCAGTTCGATTCCCCCCCGCTCCAGCTCGATCGAGACCTTCGTCGAGCCCGCGTCCAGCGCGTTCTCGACGAGTTCCTTCAGGACCGAGGCCGGGCGCTCGATCACCTCGCCCGCGGCGATCTGGTTGATCACCACGGGGGGTAAACGCCGGATGGAGCCCCCGGCGGCGTCGGTGCTGGCTGAAAGCTCGGGCACGGCGCGATGGTATCCGGCCCCCCTACACTCGCGCCATGAGCGACACCATCTTCACCAAGATCATCCAGGGCGAACTCCCGGCCCACAGGGTCTACCAGGACGACCTCGTGCTCGCCTTCATGGACATCAACCCGCTCTCAGAGGGGCATGTGCTCGTGATCCCCAAGGAGCCGGGCGCCTCGCTGGCGGACCTGTCGGATGATTCGGCCGCGGCGATCGGCCGGGTGCTTCCTCGCATCTGCCGCGCGGTCCGCAAGGCGACAGGCTGTACCGATTTCAATGTCCTGCTCAACGACGGCGAGAGCGCCGGGCAGGCGGTGATGCATGTGCACTTCCACATCATCCCGCGCTACGCCGACAAGGGCGAAGGCGCCGGCCTGACCAAGAGCTGGAAACCGATCAAGCCAGACAACGAGCACCTCGCCGAACTGGGCCGCAAGATCGCACGCCAGCTCTGACAACGGCTCAATCCGGCCCGATCCGATCGGGCCGGTGCGTCGAGAAGCCGCGCCCTCTACCCTCCGCGTCTTGATCGCTCCGTCCGCCGCCCATCGCCGACGGGCTGACGAGGAACGCCACCGGCGGGACACGCCTCGCCTCGCCCAACCGCTTAGCCGCCTCGAGCTCATCGCCGGTCAGCCTCAGCTTCCGGGCCAGCACGCCGAACGCGTAGCCCTCAGGATCGCGCCGGATCGCCCTGTCGCGCAGCAACCAGAGCGTGACGCCCGTCGAGACCGCCGCGAGCGCCCCGGACACAACCAGCACCCACCACAGCCAGTCGCCCTGGGGCGCCGGCGGCGGCTCGGCCCCCTCCAGCCGGATCTGCAAAATCAGACCGAACAGACTCACGATCGCACCTCCCCGCTCCCGACCGGCTCGCTGCCCGCCGGCGTCAGCCTGAGCAGCAGGCGCCGGGCGCAGCCCATCGCGCGCCGGCGAACCCGCTCGTCGGGGTCTTCACCGGCGATCGAGACAATCCGCTCGGCGAGCCGACGCGTCCGCTCGTGGGCGCCGCCGGGGCCTTCGCCCGGCTCCAACAGCGCGTGCGCCCGCTCGGCCAGCCAGACGCCGGCGAGCCGGTGGGCCTGCCTCGGATCGCCGAGCATCGCGTCGAGCTGGTCCGAAGCGTCCCCGCTGTCGTCGCTCAGCGGCGCAGGCCCGATCGCGAACAACGCCCGCAACGCGCCGGCACGCACACGGTGATGCTCGTCCTGCTTGAGTTCCAGCAGCACCCCGATCTCTTGCTGCGAAGCCGATCGAGGCTTGCTCTCCTGTGGCACTGGCGTTGACAGCGCTCGGACCACGCGTCTTCCGATCGCCTCGGCCGCGTTGGCCCGCACCCGCCCGTCCGCGTGCGACAGACAGAAATGCAGGGCACGGAGCGATTCGGCGCTGTCGAGTTCGCCCAGCGCCCGGGCCGAGGTCGCCGTGAGCCGCTCGGCGCCCTCGCCCGAGGGCAGGCGAGCGGCGTCGACGAGTTCTCGCTCGATCTGTGCGCACACACCCAGCGTTCTGGCGACCATGATCCCGCCGCAACGACCCTCGACAGGCCCGGACCCCACCACCGCCCGGAGCTGCTCGAAGAACGCGTCGGGGTGGCGCTGCAACAGCCGCCGGGCGACCAGCCTCGACGGGGCCGAGTCGTGCGACCACGGCGTGTGCCGCTCGTGCTCGGCGGCCGCGATCGTTCGGACGCAAGCATGCGGGCTGCGTCGCAGATGCCCCGCCAAACGGAGCCGCTGCCCCGCCCCGGGCCCGATCGACGACGACAGCCAGCCGTCGGCCCCCGCAGTTGACCAGCGGAGCACCGATGATCGCGCGACCGAGGCCTCGGCGTCGAAGCAGTAATCCGCCAGCTCCGACGGATCGCAGACCCGCGACGCATTGAAACGCACGACCGGATCGGCGTCGGCCAGCAGCGGCGAGAGCGCCAGCCGGCGCGCCGGGCCGGGCGGCGTCAGCGCGTCGATAAATCTCGGCAACCCGCGCCGCGCGTCGACCGGCAGATGCTCCAGATCCTCGGGCATCGGCAGCGGCCCGCCCGAGGCGAGCCGGCTTTGCCCCTCCGCGCCCTCGCCCGAGCGCGTTCTTTTGACCTCGATCGTCCGCAGCCCCGCGACGCGGGACGGGCGGAGCGCCAGGTGCGCCTCGCCCAGCACCGCCTCGTGGTCCAGCGGGCCCGCGGCTCGCGCCAGTCGATCGCGCGCCGGACGGGCGAAGCGTCGGTCGGCCAGCAGCCGCCACGCGGCGCGCCGGGCCGCGGGCGCTCGGGACCAGCGGAGCACACCCCGAGCGGCGGTCACGCCCGGGTGCTCGCCGGGAGAAAACAGGCGCGCAAGCCGCTCGCCCGAAGGCCCGGGAGGCAGCCCGCGGGGCGAGGCGAGGACGAGCAACGCCGCGAGCAGCGCGCCCTTTCGCCGGTGCTGGGCGAACCGCCACCCGGCCTCGGCCAGTTCCTGAACGAGCAGTTCAAGGCCCTCGGGCCCGAGCTCGGTCTCAGTTTCTCCCCCGCGCTGCGGCTCGATCATGAGCGAGGCGAGCTTCGGCTCGGCCCATGCCACAGGCAGATCCGGCCTCGCGCGGAGCGCCATCGCCAAGAGCGCCCTCTCGGCCTGCTCGTGGACCTCGTGGGCCGCGGGCTCGTCGGAGGCGAGGATCGCGCCCACCGATCTCGCGAGTTCCGGGAGCGCCATCGCGACGCCGGCGTGGGCGAGCGCGCCGGGGTCGGCGTGCAGGAGTTTCTCGGCGGCCGCCGCCCATCGCCCGTGGCAGGCCTCGGCGGTCGAGCCCCGGACACCCGAGGGGAGCGAGGGCCAAGCTCGGAGCAGGGCGACCAGCGCTTCGTCGGCCTGGCGACGGGCCCTCGCCGAGACCCGGCCCTCGGGCAGCAACGCGAGGTCGAGGAGCTCGAGTGTGAGGCGCTCGCGTTCGGATTCGGTGGCAATACGCAGCCCGGCAACCAACGCCGCCAGCCTCGCGGGGCGGGGCAGCGACCGGACGATCCTGATCCGGTCCTCCAGTGTGTGGGCATTGCCGATCACGCCGTCGTCATCCTTGCGGGGCGAAGCACCCTTCCATGGGCATCATTCTCGGAAAACTGTGCAACAGGTTGTGGAACCGACAGGAACTCTTCAATATGTTGAGCATGTCCGTGTGTTTCCGGTAGTATGATCCGTAGGCGACCCGCGGCTTTGTCGCCGCGAGAGCCAAGAAAAAGCTTGGGGTATTCACCGTGTGTCGCTATAGTCCACGCTTCCCAGATCGGCTCTCACTGGCGTGCGGGCACACCGATCGGGAGCAACGGATCGAGCGTGCGGCACGCGGTCCGGGCGAACGCCCTCCGAACCCGAGCAGGGCCATTCAGCAACCGGCGCTGAGCGTCGAGTTGTGGGGACAACGCCGATGAACCCTCAGACGAAGTCCAACAGTCTCCAATCCTACCAAACAATCCTCTACGACCGGGCCCTGCATCCGGAGCTGTTCCCGCTGCGCGAACGGCGCGTGATCCGCCACGGCTCGTACGAGGCGGAGCTCTGGCTCATGCCCGGCGGGCACCTCTTCCGCTTCGAGTTCGGCACGATGTGCGCCACGGAGTTGGTGACCGACCAGGAGGGCAACCTGCCAGACTCGGGCGTGCTCAGCGCCTTCCTCTGCGCCGGCGAACGCGACTTCGACCACCGCTTCCCCAAGGCCAAGGCCGGGTACATGACCACGGTCCAGACCGAGACCCTCTCGGAAAACCTCTACATGGCCACCTACGAGGAGATGATGGACCACGCCCGCGAGGCCGAGGCGATGAGCTATGCGTGGAACGATGGCGGACCGTGCCTGAGCGTGCTCGATGTGCAGCGGTACAGCCGCGAGATCCACATGCAGAGCTACCACCTGATCGCCGCGGGGGGCGTGGTGCTCAGGACGCAGTCGATCTTCGAGCATGAATAGGAACTGTCTTCGTCGCCGGCCTCCGCCGGCGAGAAGTTTTCCGTCTTTGTCGCCGGCCTCCGCCGGCGAGAAGGAACTGTCTTTGTCGCCGGCCTGAGCTGTCTGAGTCGCCGGCCTGCGCAGGCGAGGGGCTTCCGAAATCCAGCGTTCAATGACGATTCGGGCTCGGAAAACCCGGCCCGGCGAGCCGGGCCGCCCGGCTGAGTCGCCGGCCTTCGCTGGCGAGGGGTGGCGAGATCGAAGTCGATCGCCGGCTTGGGCCGGCCGCTGCGAGCCTGCACAAGACGACACGGACTTCAGCCGATATGCTTCCCGTCATGACAACCGGCCCGCGGACCATCTCGTTCGATGAGCGAATTTCCTCGCCCCGCTGAGGGGTGGGTTGACGCCGGTCCGTCCGACCACCATCCAGCAGCGGGGCACGACGCGGCTTCCGGCCTTTCGCCGGGAGCGCCCTTCGGCTTTGCGCCGGCAGGGTCCCTCGCGCCGATACCATCCGGGCCTACCGCCCGCTCGATACATCCAGCCGACCCGGCTCGGCGAGCCGGGCCCCCCACCGAGACCTCCCGCCCCACCACTCCATCGCGGGGCGATCGATTGTGAAGCAGCCGAAAGCGAGCCATCGCGATGTCCGACGCCGTGCAGAAGCCCAAGAACGCCTACAAGCAGACACTGAACCTGCCCAAGACGGCCTTCCCGATGAAGGCCAACCTCGTGCAGAACGAGCCCGCCAGCGAGAAGCGCTGGAACGAGGCCGGGCTGTACAAGAAGCTCATCGAGGGCCGGGCCGAGGCCGAAGGCTTCGTCTTCCACGACGGCCCCCCCTACGCCAACGGGTCGATCCACCTCGGGCACCTGATGAACAAGTGCCTGAAGGACTTCGTTGTGCGCACGCAGGCGCTCCTGGGCCGGCGGTGCCCGTTCGTGCCGGGGTGGGACTGCCACGGCCTGCCCATCGAGCACAAGGTCCTCACCGAGATGATCGAGTCGGGCAAGGCCGCCAAGCTCGAATCGCTCGACGAAGACAACCGTCGCCTGGCGATCCGCGGCGCCTGCAAGAGCTACGCCGAGAAGTACCACAAGGTGCAGGCGGGGCAGATGCAGCGTCTGCTCACCCTCGCCGATTACGACAACCCCTACCTGACCATGCAGCCCGGCTACGAGGCCTCCGTGCTCGAAGTGCTCGCGGGCATGGTCGAGAAGGGGCTGGTCTACCGCGCGCGCAAGGCGGTGCACTGGTCGATCGCCAACGAGACGGCGCTCGCCGAGGCCGAGCTCGAATACCAGGAACGCGAGGACATCTCCGTCTTCGTCGATTTCGAGGCCGAGAGCGCAAGCGCCGTCTACGACGCGTTCGGCGTCGCCGAGGACGACCGCCCGGGCATGACCCCGAGCTTCATGATCTGGACCACCACGCCCTGGACGCTCCCGGCCAACCTCGCGATGGCGGTCAACCCGCGCTACACCTATGCGCTGGTGCAGGTCGACGGCAACCTCACGGTCATCGCCGAGGACCTGGTCGAGAAGGTCACCAAAGCCGCCAAGGCCGAGGATGTCCGCGTGCTGGCGACGGCCGGGGGCGAGAAGCTCCTTGGCCTGCGATACCGCCACCCGCTGCGCGACACGCCGCCGGCACCCGACGAGGCCGAGGCGTCGCGCGTGAACCCGGCCAAGGTCTGGTCGATCGTCGCGGCGGACTATGTCACGCTTGAAGACGGCACCGGCATCGTCCACACCGCGCCCGGCCACGGCGCCGAGGACTACCAGACCGGCCTCCGCGAGGGCCTGCCCGTCTACTGCCCCGTTCTCGAAAACGGAACCTACGACGAAAGCGTCCCCGACTGGCTGCAAGGCGTGAGCGTCTGGGAGGCCAACGAGACGATCACCGAGCGCCTGCGCGAAAGCGGCCACCTCTTCTGCGACAACAAGTTCATGCACTCGTACCCCCACGACTGGCGGAGCAAGACGCCGGTGATCTTCAGAGCCACCGAGCAGTGGTTCGTCGGTGTCGACCAGGCGTACGAGGTCGGGGGCGAGAAGGCGACGCTGCGCGAGCGGGCGATGCGGGCGATCGATCCGTCGAGCCCCGACGCCGTGCGGTTCATCCCCGAGTGGGGCCGCAACCGCATGCGCGGCATGCTCGAGTCGCGTCCGGACTGGTGCATCAGCCGCCAGCGCGCGTGGGGCCTGCCGATCCCCGCCTTCCACACGCCGGGCGGCGAGACGCTGATGACCGGCGCGACGGTCCGGGCTGTTGCCGAAGCCGTGCGCAAGCGCGGCTCCGACGCGTGGTTCAGAGAATCGCCCGCCGAGCTTCTGGCTGGGTACGACTCCGCCTCCGACCCCGATGCGCCGGCGGATGTCGATCTCTCCACGCTGACCAAGGGCGGGGACATCCTCGATGTCTGGTTTGAGTCGGGCTGCTCGTGGAACGCCGTGATGCGTCAGCGTTCGGGCGGCGCCGACTACCCCGTCGAGCTGTACCTCGAAGGCTCGGACCAGCACCGCGGCTGGTTCCAGGTCTCGCTGCTGTGCGCCCTCGCCGAGACGGGTCGGCCGCCCTTCAAGGCGGTGCTCACCCACGGGTTCATGGTCGACAAGGACGGGCACAAGCTCAGCAAGAGCAAAGGGCACACGATCGAGGCCCTGTTCAAGGACCACGGCGCCGATGTGCTCCGCTGGTGGGTGAGCTCGCTGAGCTACGAGGGGGATGTCAAGGTCGACGAGGCGTTCTTCAAGCTCGCCGGCGAGAGCTACCGCAAGGTGCGCAACACGCTGCGATTCCTGCTGAGCAACCTCAGCGACTTCGACCCGGGCAAAGACGCCGTCGCGCTCGACAGCCTGCACCCGACCTCGCCCGACGCGTGGGCGCTGGGCGAGTACGAGAAGGTGCGCGCGGGCGCGGTCGATGCGCTCGCTCGCTACCAGTTCGCCAAAGCGCACAAGATGCTGTTCGACTTCTGCAACGACACGCTCAGCGCCGTGTACCTGGCGGCCGTCAAGGACCGGCTCTACTGCGACCGGCCCGACGCGCCGCGGCGCAGGTCGACGCAGACAGCGGTCTACCACATCGCCGGCGGCCTCTGCCGCCTGCTGGCGCCGGTGCTCTGCCACACGGCCGACGAGGCGTGGCGCGAGCTGCGTGCGCTCTCGGGCGACACCGACGCGTGCGTGCATCTGGAAACCTTCCCCGATGCGCCGGGCGTTTCCCCCAGCGACGCGTGGCCGGCGCTCATCGAGCTCCGCGACCGGGCGCTGGCGGCGCTCGAGAAGGCCAAGGCCGACGGCATCGAGAACCCCCTCGACGCCGGGCTCACGCTCCCCGACCCCGAAGGCAGGTTCGGAAGTTTCGAGCACGACGACCTGTCGGACCTCATGGGCGTCAGCCGCGTGGCGCTCAAGGCCGGCGGCGAGATCGAGGTGCAGGACCTCCGCAACGAGCCCCGCTGCGAACGCAGCTGGAAGCGGACGCCCGATGTCCGCGAGCGTTCCGACGGCGGCGTGCTCTCAGACCGCGACGCGAAGGCCGTGGGTGTGGAGTAGGCGGCGGCTTCTCGGACTTCGCCGATGCCTCCGCGAAACGCGCCGCCCGCCCGAACGGGTGTTGCGGCGGGGCATCGGTTGTGCCGGGGCATCATCGCCCTTGAGGCGGGCGCGGCTCGGGCCGATGGTCCGGGGTATGCACCATCCTCAGAACAACCCGAACCCGGACCAGCCGCGTCGCCCGCTGCACAACGCGATCATCCGCAAGGCCGACCCCGGCGACCAGGCCGAGTTCCTCGAGGCGCTCGCCCACGAGCTCAACGGCCTGCTCGACGGCTCGATGCGCTCGCTGGCGCTGGCGATGCGTCAGCTCGCCAAGGCGGAAGAGGCCGCGGGCGCAGCGGAGGCTTCCAGCGAGCCCCCCGCCGAGGCGGGCGCTCTGGGTTCGGCCCAGGAGCGGCTGGCGACGGTGCAGCAATCGCTCGACCGGATGTCGGATCTGGTGCACGCCGCGATGACCAGCGCCGCGACCTCGATCGGCTCGGCGCTGGTGCCCGGGGGCAAGCCGGTGGCGCTGGCCGAGGCGCTGCGCCACGCGATCGAGGTCGTCCAGCCGGGCGACAAGCCTGGGCTGAAGATCGATCTGCAGGTCGGCGAAGGGGCGCGAAAGGCTTCCGCGGGCCCGCTGTACGCCGTCGTCCTCAACGCCCTGCGCAACGCGGCCGAGTCGATCGACAGCGCCGGCGGCGAAGGCATGATCCGCGTCCGCGCCGCCCTTGCCTCCGGAGAGAGCGAGCGGGGCGACATCCTGCTGGAGATCGAAGACGACGGCCCCGGCCTCCCGCCGGGCATCGAGCCCTCGGATCTGTTTCTGCTCGGCGTGGGGACGCGGGGCTCGGGGATCGGGCTTGCGCTCTGCGCCAAGGTCGTCGGCGAGATGGGGGGGACAATCTCCATCTCGGCGGGCTCGGGCGGCGGAAGACGCCCCGGGGCGCTCCTCCGCGTCCGTTGCCCGGCGCCGGCCGAGCCGACCGACATCATCGGGGGCGCTTAAAGCATGGCCGAGGACCGTCCCCGTGTGCTGGTGGTCGACAACGACCCCATCGTCGCCGAATCGCTCGCCGAGTTTCTCTCCGAAGAGGGCTACAGCGCCTCGACGGCCTGCGGCGGCGAGGAAGCCCTGCGCGCCATCGCCAGCGGCGCCGAGTCGGGCTCTCGCTTCCAGGTTGTGCTGAGCGATGTCTCGATGCCCGGCATGGACGGGATGGAGCTGCTGCGCAAAGTGCGTGAACGCCACCCGGCATTGGCGTTCGTCGTCATGACCGGGTACGGGGCGATCGAGTCGGCCGTCGAAGCGTTGCGGGCGGGGGCGAGCGATTACCTCACCAAGCCGATCGTCGACGCCGAGCTGCGCGTCGCGATGGAACGGGCGATGCGCGAGCAGGCGCTGCGCGTCGAGAACTCGACGCTCCGGCGAAGGCTCGACAAGCACGAGGGATTCGAGAACATCGTCGGCGCCGACTGCCGCATGCGCAAGGTCTTCGAGCTCGTCGAGGCCGTGGCGCCCAGCCGCACGACCGTGCTGATGACCGGCGAGAGCGGGACGGGCAAGAGCCTGATCGCGCGGGAGATCCACCGGCGCAGCCCCCGCAGCAAGAAACCGTTCGTCGAGCTCGCCTGCGGCTCGATCCCCGAGACACTGCTTGAGAGCGAGCTTTTCGGGCATGTCAAGGGCGCGTTCACCGGTGCGCACGCCGACAAGCAGGGTCGCTTCCAGGCCGCCGACGGCGGGACGCTCTTCCTCGACGAGATCAACTCCGCCAGCCCGGGCATGCAGCTCAAGCTGCTCCGCGTGCTGCAGGAACGGAAGTTCGAGCCGGTCGGCTCATCGGAAAGCATCGAGGTCGATGTCCGCGTCGTGCTGGCGAGCAACCAGGCGCTCGAAGACCTCGTCGCCGACGGACGATTCCGCCAGGACCTCTACTACCGCATCAATGTCGTCAAGATCGACCTGCCCCCGCTTCGCGAGCGCGTGGGCGACATCCCGCTGCTCGCCGAGCGGATGCTCGCGGAGTTCTCCGGCGAGCTGAACAAGCAGCTCGTCGGTTTCTCGGCCGAGGCGATGGACGCGCTGCGACGCTATCCATTCCCGGGCAATGTCCGCGAGCTCCGCAACGCCGTCGAGCGTGCGGCGGTCCTCAGCCGTTCGCCGACGATCCAGCTCGGCGACTTGCCGCAGACCATCAGCGGTGGCGACTCGCCCCTCGCCGACCGGATCGCCGAGGCGGAAGAAGGCTCGTGGTCGCCGATGCCGCTGGCCGAAGCGCTGCGCGAGCCGGAGCGGAAGATCCTGCTCAAGGCGCTGGAGGCGAACGACTGGAACCGCCAGCAGACCGCCGACGATCTTGAGATCAACCGCACGACGCTGTACAAGAAGATGAAGCAGCTGAACATCGAGCCGCCGCCGGATCGGCGGGCGGGTTAGGAATTTCTGCCACGGCTCGTGGTGGCCCGGCTCTCCGAGCCGGGTTCTACCGCCTCTCGATCAAGCATGCACAAAGACACTGGCGGGCAAGCCGCCAGTGCCACAGATTTGAGACCAGATGGCTTAGCGCCCCGCCTCATCACGCAGGCGCAGCAACATCGATCTCGCGCCCTCGTCCCCCGCCTGCACGGCACGCGTCGCGTAGAAAATCGCGTTGTCCAGATCGCCCGCACGCTCGAAGAGCTCGGCCGTCTCGATCGCGAGCCCCGCGTTGTCGGGCTGTTCGTCCGAGGCGTCGGAGAAGACCCAGGCCGCGTCTTCGTGGCGACCCAGCCGGCCGTAGGCGGCCTTGACGATCCGCAGCACATCCGGCCGGCGCAGGTCCGAACCCGAGAGCCCCGAGAGCAGTTCGACAGAACGCTGCGGCTCGCGCATCAGGAAGGCGTCGGCTTCGATCACGCGCCAGTTCACCTCGCCCGGCTCGAGCTCGCGGGCGCGCGCGATGTACTGGATCGCCGCCGTGCGCTCGCCCTTGCGCCGCGAGATCTCCGCGAGCATCCCCCACGCCTTGGCGAGCTCGGGGTCGAGGCTTCTGGCGATCGTGAGGGTGGCGACCGCCTCGCTCTGGCGCCCGAGGTTCATCTGCACCGCCCCGAGGTTGACGGCGTACTCGGCGTTGTCGGGGTCGAGCTTCAGGGCCCGCTCGAAGTGCTCGGCCGCACGCTCCGGATGCCCGCCCGACGACGAGACCATCCCCGCGAGAAACTCGACCTCCGCCCCCCCGTGCCCCCGCTCGATCAGCGTCATGTACTGCGCATGCGCCCCGTCGTAATCGCGGACCGCCTGCAGCGCCTCGGCGTAATGCAGCCGGATGTCCGGGTCGTCGGGGTACTGGCGCGAGGCCGAGGCGAGCACGAGCCTCGCCCGCTCGTAGTCCTGTTCGGCGATCAGGGCCTGCAGCGTGTTTGCCAGAGCCTCGACCGTCTCGGGCGGGGCCTGCCCGACGCGGGGGGTGACCTCCGCCTCGCCCGAAGCGGACTCGGCGTTGGCGTTCGAGGGCGTTCGCCCCGAGACCAGCACGACGGCCAGGGCGACCCCGACCAAAGCGGCCCCGAGGATCCCCGCGGCGATCAGGCCGCCCGTGCTCCGGCTTGACTGTTCTGTATTCATCTCAGCAACGATATCGGCCCGTCTACCATGCCGATCCTGCGGGATCGGGCGTCATCCCCCCGATCCTCGGATTCCGGCCGGAATGCCCGGCCCAACGACCGAACGCACTGCAAACGGAGCGGAACCGATGACAGGCCCGGGGGAGATGCCAAAGACCTATTCGCCCGAGGCGCACGAAGGGTCCATCCGGGAGCGCTGGGAAGCCGCCGGCGCCTTCCACGCCGACCCCGCCAAGGTGCTCCGGGGCGAGAAGCCGCCGTACGCGATCCTGATCCCGCCGCCCAATGTGACCGCGGCCCTGCACCTCGGGCACGCGCTCAATAACACGCTGCAGGACATCCTCGCGCGCGCCCACCGCATGAAGGGGTTCGAGACGCTCTGGATGCCAGGCACCGACCACGCCGGCATCGCGACCCAGACCGTCGTCGACAAACGCCTCCAGACCGACCGCAAGCCCGCCCTGAAAGAGCACAAGGAGATGGAGGCCCGGGGCGAGCCCGGGCGCGAACGGTTCATCTCGCTCGTGAAGGCCTGGAAGGACCAGTACGAGGCCCGCATCACCGACCAGCTCAAGAAGATGGGCTGCTCCTGCGACTGGGACCGCCAGCGCTTCACGATGGACGAGATCTGCGCAAGAGCCGTCCGCCACGCCTTTTTCCGCCTGTTCAAAGACGGCCTGATCTACCGCGGCAAGCGCCTGGTCAACTGGGACCCCGTCACCCAGACCGCCCTCGCCGACGACGAGGTCGAGATGAAGGAGGTCGACGGCGCGTTCTACTACCTCCGCTACCCGCTGTACCGCGTCGACGCCGTCAAGACTGGCGGGCTGGAACCGAACGCCTGCGCCTCGATGCGCAACCTTCCCGACGACGCCTACCAGCCCGTCACATGGTCCGAACTCGCCGCCCGCGGCTACCCCGGCGCCGACGAACGACCCGACGACGAGCCGGCCTGGATCACCGTCGCAACGACACGCCCCGAGACCTACCTCGGCGACACCGGCGTCGCGATCCACCCCAGAGACCCCAGGGCCAAGGCCCTCGAAGGCCTGCGCGCGGAGCTGCCGCTGATCGGACGCCTCGTGCCCATCGTGCAGGACGACTATGTCGTGCTCCCGGCCGATCTGGCCGAGCTCGCGGGTGTGGAGATCGACCCGGCGTCAGAAGCCAAGTCGAAGATGGCGACGGGCTTTCTGAAAGTCACCCCGGCGCACGACCCGAATGACTGGGCGATTGGCGAGCGGCACAAGCTCGAAGTCATCAATGTCCTCGCCCCCGACGCGTCGGTCAGCGACAGCCACGGCTGGGATCGGGAAACCCGCGGCGAGGGGGGCGAGGTCTTCCTCGAACTCTCGCGCGAAGAGGCCCGCAGGAAAGTCGTCGACGAGTTCAAGGCGAGAACGATCGGCAACGAGCCGCTGATGGAGAAGGTGACCCCCAACAAGCACAGCGTCGGGCACAGCTACCGGAGCCACGCGCAGATCGAGCCGTACCTGTCGGACCAGTGGTATGTCAAGGTGACCGACGACCGCCTGCGGGGCGAGGCGCAGCGGGCGCTGGCGAGAGACCAGCGGAGCGATAGCTCGCTGCAGGAGTTTCCCGAGACCTATCCCTCAGGCAGTCACAGTGCTAGTCAGTCAGATGACAGCTCCGGCGACGGCTCGATGCACTTCCACCCATCCCGCTACGCCAAGACCTACGAGACCTGGCACGACAACCTCCGGGACTGGTGCATCAGCCGCCAGCTCTGGTGGGGGCACAGGATCCCGGTATGGAAACTCAGAGATGACTTCGAGCTCCCCGTCGACGGCTGGCTGGACATCACAAAGTCGCTCGGTGTTCTCGGTGAGTGGATCGAACAGGACCGTATCGCTGTCAGCGTGTTCGGCACGCCGCTCAAACCGGAAGGACTCAAGATCGATCTCTCCACGCCCAACCAGAGCGATGAGATCTGTGTCTGTGTCGCCGATCCGAACGACACTGAGATCGTGACGCAGCTCGAATCCAACGGCTTCGAGCAGGACCCCGATGTCCTCGACACCTGGTTCAGCTCCGCGCTCTGGCCGCTCTCGACGATGGGCTGGCCGGGCGAGGGCGTGCCCGCGATCGCGCCCGAGACCATCGACCCCGACCACCCGGGCGCCATCCGATCGGTCTGGGTCAAGAAGGTCGGCAGCTTCCGCAGCTTCATCGGCGAAGAAAACACCCGCAGCGGCGAGCTGATCCAACGCCTGCTCAACTTCCGCGACATCGACCCGGCACGCGCCCTGAAGTACCAGCTCTTCGACGCCTCGGACCTGTCGACGCCGCTGAGCGATACAAACGCGATCGCCGAGGCGGAGGACCTTGTCTGCGCCGTGGGCGTCCGCCGTACCGGCGAGTTCCGCACGCAGAATTTCGGTGTCATGGACATCGAACACTGGCTGGAGGGGCACGGGTTCACCCGCGTGCAGAACGGGCCCGAGCCGGGGCTGCTCGACGCGTTCAACCCCACCGGTGTGCTGTGCACCGCGCGCGAGATCATCACCCTCTGGGTCTCGCGCATGGTGATGTTTAACCGTTACTTCCTCGCCGAGGGCGATCGCTCCGGCCCCATCCCCTTCCGCGATGTCTTCATCCACGCGATGATCCAGGACGGCGAAGGACGCAAAATGTCCAAGAGCCTCGGCAACGGGGTCGATCCGCTGGACATCATCCACTCCCACGGCGCCGACGCCATGCGCTTCACGCTCTGCCAGATGACCACGCAGACGCAGGATGTCCGCATGCCCGTCGTCAAAGACCCCGAGACACACAAAAACACCAGCCCAAAGTTCGACAACGGCCGCAACTTCTGCAACAAGCTCTGGAACGCCTCGCGCTTCACGATGGCGATGCTCGCCGACCAGCCCCAGCCAGGCGGCCCGGCCGACCCCGCGTCGCTCTCTTTGGCGGACCGCTGGATGCTCGGCCGGCTCGCAAGCGCGATCAAGACGACAGACAACTGCCTTCGCAACTACGAGTTCAGCCAGTACGCCCAAACGGTCTACGACCTGGTCTGGCGCGACTTCTGCGACTGGTACCTCGAAGCGATCAAGCCCACGATCGGCTCTGACGACGCGCAGCGGGCCGTGCTCCGCAGCGCCTTCGACGCGATCCTCCGCCTGCTCCACCCGATCGCGCCGTTCATCACCGAAGCGATCTTCGAGCGGTTGAGCACGCTGCCCTCGCGCGAGGTCGCGGGGTTGACGCTCGGCGAGCCGGAGATTGATGGGCTGCTATGCCGCGCCGGGTGGCCGGAGGCCGACCCCTCGCTGCGCAATGAACAGGCCGACGCCGACTTCGAGCTGATGCGGGGCGTGGTCTCGGCCGTCCGCGAGGTCCGCGCCCAGCACAAGGTCGCGCCCAAGCGTGCGGTCACGCTCCACCTGCCGCCCGAGTTGCTCGAAAAGCTCGAACGCGCCGGCGCTTCGCCTCTCGTCCGCACGCTCGCCAATGTCGCCTCGATCACATCGGGAGAGCCCGAGGGCCCTTCGGTCGAGTGCCTCATCGAGAGTCGCACGGTACGCCTGAGCGACCTGGCCGACGAGGTCGACGCCGACGCGGAACGCGAACGCCTGACAAAGCAGATCGCCGACCTCCGCAAGTCGATCGACGCGCTCGAAGGCCGCCTGGCCAACCCGGGCTACGCCAACAAGGCGCCGGCCCACCTCGTGCAGCAGACGCGCGACCAGCTCGATGGCGCGAGGGCCGAACTCCACGCCGCCCAGAGCGCCATGGAACGACTCGGATGAGCCGCGACCGGCCCCCGCTGCGTGCCCGCCTCCGCGCCTCGCTCCGCGTCGCCTCCGCGGCCTTGTGCGCCCTTGCGATGCTCTCTTGCGCGAGCCACAGCGAGAGCGGACGGCTCTCGGCCAACGCCTCGCCACCAGAAACGGCGCCATTCGCCTTCGACCCCGTCGAGTCCGAAGAGGCTTGGACACAGTCGGGCATCCGCGGCCGGATGATCACCACCGCCGGCTATCGCATCTACACCACCGAGAGCGGCTCGCTTCTGCTGCGACGAATCCCGGTGTTTCTCGAACTCGCGATGGAGCGGTACACCGAGATCAGCGGGCTGAGCCGGCCCGAGCGACGGTTGGAGACCTATGTGCTCGCCAGCCGCCCGCAGTGGGCGGCGCTGACGCGCCGGTTCACCGGCGAACGGGCGTCGACCTACCTGCAGATCCGGGCCGGCGGCTTCGCCGAGGGCGGGCGCGCCCTGCTCTTCGACATCGGCTCCCGCGGCACCTTTTCCGTCGCCGCCCACGAAGGCTGGCACCAGTTCACCCAGTCGGTGCTCCGCAACCCGCTGCCGATCTGGCTGGAAGAAGGCCTCGGAGCGTACATGGAGGGCTACCGCTGGAACCCCCAAGCGCCCGAGCAGCCGATCTTCCTCCCCTGGAGCAATGTCGAACGCTTCGACCGCCTTCGCGACCTGGTCAGCGCGGGGCGGCTCGTGCCGCTGCCCGATCTGCTCGAACGCCGCCCGCAGGACCTGCTGACAGCGTACTCCAACGAGGACGCCCTGGATTACTACGCGCAGGTCTGGGCGCTGACGCACATGTTCTTCGAGGGTGACGGCGGACGCTACGCGCCGGGGTTGCGCCGGCTCATCGCCGACGCCTCTACGGGCGAGCTGTACCGCGAAATCACCGAGAAGTCCGGGCGCAGGGCGGCGCAGATCTACGCCTCGCGGCGCACCGGCTCGACTGTCTTCGAGCTCTACTTCGACAGCGACATCGAATACGCTTCTCGCCTGTACGATGCGTTCGTCGCCGAGATCATCTCGATTGGCGGTCGCGACCGCATCGTCGCGGGCCAGTCGCCGATCGGACGCTGAGCCACGCCTTCGCCGGGCCAGTCGGCGCACGAAAAAGCCCCGGCCGGCGCCGGGGCCTTTGAAGTTTGGAAGAAGATTTAGCGTCAGCGACGACGGCGAACGGCGCACAGGCCGGCGAGACCGAAGAGGGCCGCGCCCGCCGGAGCGGGAACGATCGTGAAATACTGCAGCCCGGCGACCTGGTTCAGGTCGCGGACATCGGCGCCCAGGTTGCCCATCCCGCCGACGCCGGCGAGGAACTGGTTGGAGAAGAACCCGGCGTCGCCGCTGGTGATGAACGCCGTCACCTTCACCTCGCCCGAGGGCGAGCCGAAGAAGGCCGCCATATCGATCTCGAACTCCCATCCCGTGTCGGCCGTCAGCGCGTCGGCGGCCGAAGCGTCGTCGACACCCAGAACATTCGAGTTGTCCCAGCCGAAGCTGACGCCCGCGCCGCCGGCGGCGTTGGCGATCGGCAGGTCGCCCGGACCTCCGCCCGACCAGACGCTCTGGGCCGTCTTGTCGAGCAGGTTGAACGCGTTGACGCCGAAGAACCCGCTGCCGACCTCGATCCGCAGACCGTGGTTGGGCGCAAAGCCGGCGTCGAAGGTCAGGCCGGCCATGTTGTTGATCTCGTTGAACCCGCCGTCGGCGTTGTCGTTGGCGAGCACATTCTGACCGCCCGCCATCGAGTCGAAGAAGATCCAGAACTTGTTGAAGTTCCCTTCGAGGTTGCCGGTGATCGAGAGGCGGAGCGTGCCGCCGTCGATCGTGCCCCACGCGGCGTTCAGCTCGCTCCCCCCGGCGGAATCCTGCCCGCCGCCGGTCGCGTTGCCGAAGCCCGTCGGGGTGTCCTGGACGGTCAAGAGGGGCATGCCCCTCGCCGCGGCGTCGGCCGCGATGTTCTGCCCATCGAGCAACTGGCCCGAAGCCGCCCCTGCCAGCATCGCCACGACGCACGCGCCCATGCACTTATGCATGTCTTGTCTCCCTCACAATGTCCGCTGCGATCGGTGTCTCTCTCCACGCCAGCCGGGGTCGCAGAACCCGATTCAGGCGCACGCCACGACTGCGCGGCGACACACAATGCTACCACAACAGGGTGGGCGGCAAAAGCGGAATCTCACCACAAACACATTACAACCAAATGGCTCAGGTTATCCGCGACATGCCAGAAACCCCTCCCCGGGGCCGGCGTCAGTTGCGGGACACCTCGGGCGTGTTGTCCGGCGGGACGCCCATGTACCCAAGCGACCGCTCCAGCACCCGCCGGGCGACCGGGCCGGCCACCCACGACCCGTAGTGCCGCCGCTGGCGGACACGGTCCGGCCCCGGGTCGTCGATCACCACCAGCACCGCCAGCCGAGGCTCTTCCAAGGGCGCCCCAGCAATAAAGCTCGAATTGAACTGCCCTTCGAAGTAAGCCCGGGCCCAGCGGGGCCTGCGGTACCCCTCGGGCGTCGGGGGGAGCGGGATGTTCGCCGTGCCCGACTTGCCGAACATCCGGTACTGCCAGCCGCCCTCGGGTCGCCCGGGGATCGGCACGCCCCGCTCCATGTTCTGGACGGTGCGTTCCATGGTCCGCCTGGCGAGGGTCGCGACATCCGCGTCGAGCACGCGCTCGATCACGAGGGGGTCGGGGGCGCCCGGGCTTGCGCTCTCGGTCAGTCGCACGATCGGGAGCGTCCCCGCAAGCTCGCCCGGACGGGCGAACGCGCAGAACGCGCGGACCATCTGGATCGGCGTCACCGCGACCTCGTAACCGAAGGCGACGGAAGTGTGCGTGAACTTGTTCCACCTCGACAGCGGGGTCATGATCCCCGGCGACTCGCCGGGCAGTCCGATCCCAGTGCGCTGCCCGAAGCCGAAACGGCGCATCAGCCCGTGCAGCTGGCGGTCGGACATACGCTCCGAAGCCTTGACCATCCCGATGTTCGACGAGTGCACCAGCACATTCGCCCACGACATCTCGGCGCGTCGGGTGACATCCTCGATCCGACGCCCGTACGAGGTCCGCCAACGCCCGCCGTAGGTCTGGAAGATCTCGTCGGGCTCGGCGAGGCCGAGCTCGGTGACCCCCGCCCAGACGAACGGCTTGAAGGTCGAACCCGGCTCGTAGACATCCTCGACGCAGCGGTTCCGCGCCATCGCCGGGTGCGGGACGCTCGGCGGCGGCATCGTGATGTACCGCACCCGCCCCTCGGGCTCCTCGGGCTCTTCCGACCTCGGCGTACCCGCCGGGACCCACGGGTACTCGACCGCGTCTTCGACATCGCGCACGATGTCCACCATCGCCAGCACCCCGCCGGTAACGGTGTCGACGAGCACCAGCCTCCCCCCCGCGGCGTTCGCGAGCTCGACGCCCTGCGACAGCTCCTCATACGCGATCCGCTGCAGCTCGAGATCGATCGACAGCCGCACCGTTCGCCCCGATTCGCCCGGGCGCCAGCCCCTGGGGTGGACCCACATCGGGCGGTCGTCGGCGTCGCGCACGAAGCGGATCGCCCCGTCGCGCTGGCGGAGGAGCGGCTCAAGCGCGTGCTCGGCGCCGAGGCGTCCCTCGTGCTCGAACCCGACGAGCCCGACGATCGAAGCGATGAACTCGCCGCCGGGGTACGCGCGGTCCTGCCGCCGCTCCAGGTGAACGCCCTTGCGATCGATCGCCCGGACCTTCGCCTCCTGCTCGGGCGTGAGCAGCCCGTGGAACGCGACATAGCGGATCGGCCGGGGCGTCCGCCCCTCCCTCGCCGCGGCTTCGACGCGGTCGTCGTTGGCGAACACCGCCCGCATCAGGCGCTCGCCGATCTCGTGGGCCGGCCGCCCGATCGCCTCGGCCAGTTCGACGATGGTCTGATCAAACTCTTCGGGCGTGTGCTCGCGCATCGCCCAGGGGTCGAGGAAGACGCGGAAACCCGGCGTGCTCGTCGCCAGCACACGCCCCCGCCGGTCGTGGATCTCGCCCCGCCACGCGGGAACCGGGCGGCTCGCCTGCCGCTGCTGCACCGCCGAGGCGAGCTCGTCCCCCGGCGCGATCTGCAACTGACCCACCCGGAACAAGAGCGCCATGAGCACGACCGAGATGCACACCATCGCCGCAACGCCGAAGAACGCAGAACGCCCACCGGCGCCGGCTCGCGACGCCTTAACGCCCTGACGCTCCCCCCCGCTCACAGCGCAGGATCCTCGGCGTTGGTGTGCTCAGGCTCTGCGGGCTTCGTCGACCGGACAATCGGGCGCACAGGGCCGAGCGTGTCGACCTTCGACGCGACAAGCTCGGGGCGCGTCTTCTCGGCGATCTTCGCGCGAAGGCGCGTGAGCTCGTCGTCGAGCTCCTGCACCTGCAGGCGGGTGGCGGTCATCTCGTGGGCGATCTGGATGTGTTGCTGGCGCACCGAGAGCACCCCCGCCCCGATGAGCGCCATCCCGAGGATCAGCATGAGCAGCTTTGCGAGCACGCGCCGATGCGCCTCCGAGGTCGGAAGATCAGTTGCCGGGCAGGCGGATGGTCATGCCCACGCGGATCATGTCCGCGTCGTCAAGCACGCCGCGGTTGAGGTCCAGGATCTCCTGCATCCGCGAGACCGAGCCGAGCTCGCGCGACGCGATGCGGCTGAGCGTATCGCCCTCGCGGACGGTGTAGCTCCGCGTGCCGGATGTCGCCCGGGGAGTAGACTGCGTCTGATCGCCCTGACCCGAAGCCGGGGCCCTGCCGGGCAAGCGGATCTGCATCCCGACCGTCACCCCCCCGTCGCCGGGAATCACATCGGTGTTCGCGTTGAGGATCTCGCGCCAGCGCCCCCCGTCGCCGAGCTCGCGCTGGGCGATCCGCCAGAGGGTGTCGCCCTCGACGACGCTGTACCGTCGTCCCCAGCTCTCACGCCCGGCCTCGGACCGACGCTGCTGGTTCTGGGTCTGGTTCGGCTGAGCGCGGGACTCGGGCTCCGCGCTCGTCGCGGCTTGCGATGCGGGCGCCGAGCGGGGGATCACCAGCCGCATCCCCACACGGATCGCCCCGTCGGCAGGAACCTGCGAGGCGTTGGCCCGCTGGATCTCTCGCCAGCGGGCGGCGCTGCCGAGGTGGCGCTGCGAGATCTCGCCCAGCGTCTCCCCGGCGGTCACGATGTGCAGGATCGGCGGCCCATCCTCGACCGGGGGCGTCGAACGCCGCTCATCGGCCTCGCGAGCGCCGCGGTTCGTCGGCTGCTCGCTCGGCGCCGAGCGGTCCGGCTCGCGCTGGACGATCTGAGACTGGGGCTGCGTCTGGGGCTGGGTGTGGGGCTCGGCCCGGCGTTCCGTCGATGCCGGTTCGCGACGGGTCTCCTCGCGGGAAGTCGGCTGCTCGAAGCGGTGCCCGACCAGCGGCGTCGGCCCCGCATCCCCCCCGGACTGCGTAAGAGACGAACCGCCCCGGCGTTCCAACGCCGGCGGCTCGGCCAGACCCCGTCGACCGGATTCTAGCGGGGGCATGACGATCGGCGGCGCCAAAGCGGCGTCGCCGGCGGTCAGATCCGCCAGCTCGTCACGCCCATCATCTGAAAGGTGATCGCTGACCAGAACGCCGACCACGAGGATCGCGATAAAACCGATCAGCAACGCGAGCTTGGTTTCCCGGTCCACGATGCGGCGTCCCTGCCTGCCGGTGGATGGCACTTGAAGGTTCATGGCTTGGCCCCTTTGGTCCGGCCTTGGACTCCGGGGTACCCGCCTCTTGCTCTCAATCACGACTGCATATGGATCGGACAGAAGCCCGCTCCGGCCTGATTCTACAGCGAGGATCCTCCTCCCGCTGCACCCGACATCCCTGCCGCAAGCCGTAAACCGCGGAGTTTCGCCGATCTCGACCTCGGGTTTCGCTCGACTTCGCCTTCCGAAGGCCGGACCACACCCCGTTCGATTTCTTCGGCCACCCCCCGCGAGACCAGCTCGGCGAACGCTCGCTTGACGGGCCGGTCCTCCAGCGAGTGGAACGAGATGACCGCGACCCTTGCCCCGAGCGAGAGCCAGCCCGCTGCGCCCCCCACCGCCGCCGGTGCCCGTGCGATCGCGCCGAGCAGCGACTCCAGACTGCCCAGCTCGTCGTTGACGGCGATCCGGATCGCCTGGAAGGTCTTTGTCGCCGGGTCGATGCTCCTGCCGGGCTTGCCCCGCCCGCCCCGGGTGTGGCGACCGCCCGCCACCCCTCCCGCGGCCGCCCTGACCACCTCCGCAAGCGCCCCCGTGGTCCGGATCCTGCCCTCCGCCCTCGCGCGGACGATCGCCGAAGCGATCCGCCGCGAGGCCCGCTCCTCCCCATAGCGGAAGATCAGGTCCGCCAGCTCTCTTTCCGGCCACATATTGACAATCTCCTCGGCGGTGATCGGGGAGGAAAGATCCAGACGCATGTCCAACGGGCCGTCTGCCCGGAAGCTCATGCCCCGGTGCGGATCGTCCATCTGGCTGGAGGCGAAGCCGAGGTCGGCCAGCAACATGTCGGCCGCAAGGCCCCGCGCGACCAGCGTTCTTGGCAGGTCGGCGAAGTTGCCTCGAACCGCGAGGATCGTCGGGCAGGGCGCGCCGGCCTCGGCGCAGGCGTCGCGCACCCGGACCTCGGCGCGAATGAGATTCTCGGGGTCGAGGTCGTTGAGCACGATCGTCCCGCCCGCCCCGAGCCGCAGGGCGACGACAGAGGCGTGCCCGCCGAGCCCCGCCGTCGCGTCGACAAAGACCTCCCCCTCGCGCGGATCGAGCATCGCGAGGGTCTCGTCGAGCAGCACCGGGATGTGCGAAGGAGCGTCAGACACGGGCAAGAGCGTATCGCCGAGTCGCCCGCCAGATCCGGCTGCAGTAGACTCGGCGCATGACCGCCACGCGATCTGTCGTGCTCCTGATCCTGCTCGCACAGCTTCTGGCGCTCGCGGGCTGCTCGCCCATCCGCTTCAGAGTCACCATCGGCCCCGACGACGAACGCCTCGAAGAAGCCGTCGTCCTCGCCGACCCACGCCCGGGCCGAGACAAAGTCGCCATGATCGACCTGTCCGGGCTGATCGCCGACCGTCGCCCGCCGGGCCTGCTCGCCCCCGGTGAAAACCCTGTCGACGCCTTCCTCGCCTCGCTCAACAAGGCCGAGGAAGATCCCCGCGTCAGGGCCGTGCTCGTCCGCATCAACTCCCCCGGCGGCACCGTCTCGGCCAGCGACATCCTCCACGAAGAACTCCGCCTCTTCAGCGAACGCACCGGAAAACCCGTCGTCGCCCACCTCGGCGAGATCGCCGCCAGCGGCGGGTACTACATCGCGCTGGGCGCCGACACCATCGTCGCCCATCCCACCGGCGTCACGGGCTCGATCGGCGTCATCATCCCCACGATCAATGTCGCCGACGGCCTCGGACGCATCGGCGTCACCGGCCGCTCGGTCGTCAGCGGGCCCAACAAGAACCTCGCCAGCCCGATCGAGCCGGCGCAGGAGGAGCACTTCCGCATCCTCCAGTCCATGGTCGACGAGATGCACGACCGTTTCGTCGCAAAGGTCCGCGACCGGCGCCCCGGGCTCAACGAGACCGAACTCGCCGGTGCGACCGACGGACGCGTCTTCACCGGCTCGCGGGCCGTCGAACTCGGCCTCGCCGACCGCGCCGGCGGGCTGCGCGAAGCGTTCGAGGAAGCCAAGTCGCGCGCGGAGATCGAACGCGCAAGCCTCGTGAAGTACCACGCCGAAGGCCGGACGCTGCGCACGCCATACGCGACGGGTCCGTCGCCGTCCGCCACCGACGGCGCGTTCTTCGAGTTGAGGATGGGCGCGGGGGCGGGCGAGCTCTCACCCGGTCGCGCGTACTTTGTGTGGCCGCAGGCGGTGCGGTGAGCGTTCGACGAGGAATGTTTCGGGGTTTATTCGCGCCTCTGTGGACCGATCGCCCCCGCCACCTAGACTGGATTGACCGGTATCAGCGACGGCGGAGGCGCGAACAGTCACGCGCCGGAGCCGTACGCAGCAGCGTCGATGGAACGCCCTCTCCCGAAAGCAGGATTCGCAGGGCACGGACGCACAAACAGGAGTATGCAAGCATGAAGACCAAGCTCGCCGCCATCATGATCGGAGGATCGCTCGCCGTCGCAGGGCTCGCTGTCTCGCAGCTCAGCACGGCCGGCGCGAGCGCCCGCACAGCGCCCGAGTCGGCGCGTGTCGCCACAATCGATGTGTTCGCGATCGTCGATCGTGTGCTGATGACCGAAGAGAACCAGCAGGCGATGATGGAGCTCCAGAACCGGGTCAACGAAGAGCTCAACGAGATCGACGAGCGTGTCCGCGGGCTCCAAGCCCGCCTCAACGAGTTGCCCGAGGAGAGCCCCGAGCGATTCCAGATCATCCAGGAAGGCCAGATGATCCTCCAGCAGCGTGAGGAGCTCTACAACAACGCCGTCGAGCAGCTCGACGCCCAGCGCGCAGAACTCGCCGCCGACGCCTACGAGCAGATCCACAAGGCCGCCAACGAGCTCGCCAACGGCAACGGGTACACGCATGTCATCGCCACCCGCGGCGGCCCCGACAACATGGACCGTCGCGCGATCAACGCCGTCGTACAGGAGATCACCCTCCGCCCGATGCTCGCCTTCCCCCAGAGCGACGACATCACCGAACGCGTGATGAGGCAGCTCGGCATCGATCCCGACGAGGAGATCGAGACCGAGATCATGGACATCGCGCCGCCCTTCGGCGGGTGACCTTCACGCCGGCCTCCGCCGGCTGAGAGCACTGGTTTCACGCCGGCCTCCGCCGGCTGAGAGGACTGGTTTCACGCCGGCCTCCGCCGGCTGAGAGGACTGGTTTCACGCCGGCCTCCGCCGGCTGAGAGGACTGGTTTCACGCCGGCCTCCGCCGGCTGAGAGGACTGGTTTCACGCCGGCCTCCGCCGGCTGAGAGGTCAGACGCGTACAGCACCGCACCGGCGGGTCGAAAGGCCCGCCGGTTTTTTTCCTCGCTCAGGCGCCGGCGGCGGCGATGCTCTCCCCGAGCAACGCCACGAGGCGTTCGCCCAGCGATGCCCGCACCCGCCCGATGGGCGGCGCAACTCCGCCGAGCTGCTCTTTGATGCTCGTGACCGGCCTGCCGTGCAGCCCGCACGGGACGATCAGCCCGAAGTGCGACAGGTCGGGCTCGACATTGAGCGCCAGCCCGTGCAGCGTGATCCACCGGCGCACGCGGACGCCCATGGCGCAGATCTTTGCATCGACCGGGTGGGGCCCGCCCTGGCCGGGGGGGATCCAGACACCGGTCGCCCCCTCGTCGCGCTGCGCTTGCAGGCCGAACCCCGCCAGCGTCTCGATCACGGCCCGCTCCATCAGGCGCATGTGGTCGTGCAGGCGCAGCCCGACCGCCCTGAGGTCGAGAATCGGGTAGCAGACGATCTGGCCCGGGCCGTGGTAGGTCACATCCCCGCCCCGGTCGGTCGCCTCGATCGCGACGCCCGCCGAAGCGAGCGCCTCGGGGCCCGCCAGCACATGGCCCGGGGCGTCGGGGCGCTTGGTGACGGTGATGACCGGGTCGTGCTCGACAAAGAGCAGACGCCCGGGCACTGGCGAGCCCGAATCGCGCGCGGCGAGCACCTCGGCGTGGTGCTCGAGCTGCAGCGCGTACGCCTCGGCGTAGGGTGTTCGCCCGAGGTCGACGATCGGGATGCGGAAGGGCTCGGGCATGCGGCCAATGCTATGGACAACGCCCCGCGCCCCGCGCAAAGCCCTACACTGGGCCCCATGGCGGAGATCCATCCGAGCGCGGTCGTGTCCTCTGAGGCGGAGTTGGCGGGAGATGTCCGCGTCGGCCCGAACTGTGTCATCGAAGGCCCGGTGAGGCTCGGGGCTGGCGTGCACCTGATCGCGGGCGTGCACCTGTTCGGCAGGGTGTCGATCGGCGAGGGCACGGTCTGCTTCCCCGGGGTCTGTGTCGGCTTCCCGCCCCAGGACTTCAAGTTCACCATCGGGATGCTCAGCGCCGGGGTCGAGGTCGGCTCGGGATGCCTGCTCCGCGAACACGCGACGGTGCACGGGGCGAGCAACGACCACACGCCGACAAAGATCGGCAACAAAGTCTTCATGATGGTCAACACGCATGTCGGCCACGACGCTTCGGTCGGCGACCACTGCGTGCTGGTCAACAACGCGGCGATCGCGGGCCACTGCGTGATCGGCGAGCGTGTGAACTTCGGCGGGGCGGCGATCGTCCACCAGCACTGCCGAGTGGGCAGGCTCTCGATGATCTCGGGCGGCTCGGCGTTCTCGGCCGACTGCCCGCCTTTCATGATCCTCTCGGGGCGGAACAACCTCGCGGGGATCAACATCGTCGGGCTGAAGCGGAACGGGTTCTCGGCTGAAGATATCATGACCCTGCGCCGTGCGTTCCGGCGGATGTTCCGCCAGCCCTCTTCGCAAGAGCGGATGCTCGAAGAGCTCGACGAAGGCGCGAAGGCCTGCGCCCCGCTGGCCGAGCTGGCCGACTTTGTCAGGCAGAGCAAACGGGGCATCTGCCCCGGCGCCGGGCGCAGGCCGCGGAGTCTGTAGCGTTCGGCACGGGGAAGGAGCCCCAGCGATGCAGATCGACTCCAACCTGCCGGCCGCGAGGCTGTGCGTGCTCGCCAGCGGGTCGCGCGCGAACTGCTCGGTGCTCGAGATCAACGCCGACGGACGACGCCGGGTCTGCCTGATCGACGCGGGGCTGAGCCCGGGCAAGACAACCAGAGCGCTCGGCGCGATCGGGCTCTCGGTCTCGGAGGTCACCGATGTCTTTGTGACGCACCTGGACATGGACCACTTCCATCCGGGGTGGGCCCGCCAGCGCCGATTGCCAGGCGTGCTGAGGCTGCACAAGCGTCATGTCTCGAAGGCGGACCGCCTCGGGATGCTCCGCCAGAAGACGCTGCCGTTCGATGACGGACCGGTTGAGCTCGGGCGTCCGGGCGATCTGCCGTTCGCCGTCATCGAGCCGGTGCTCCTCAGCCACGACAGCGACGGATGCGCCGCGTTCAGGTTCACATTCCGCGGGGAGCGATCGCTCGGCTTTGCGACCGATCTCGGGCGGGTGACGCGAGAGCTGACCGACCACCTCGAAGGCGTGGATGTGCTGGCGATCGAGTCGAACTACTGCCCGGAGAGGCAGTTGCGATCGGACCGGCCCGAGTTCCTCAAGCGCCGGATCATGGGCGGGTCGGGTCACCTGTCCAACCAGCAAGCCGCGGAAGCTGTCGCGCAGATCCGCCCCCGTGAGCATGTGGTGTTCCTGCACCTCTCGCAGCAGTGCAACTCGCCCGAGGCCGTCGCCTCGATGCACCAAGGGGCCGACTACGCGTTCACCATCGCCGACCAGCACGAACCGACGCGTTGGATCGGCGTCGGCGAACACGCGCTCGTGGAGCGGCTCCTCCCGTGAGCGAGGCCCGACCGCCCGCGACCGAGGCGGAGCAGGCCTCCGGCCCGGTCGCGATGCTCAGACGCGTCCTGGGGATGAGGCGGTCGTTCGTGGTCGATCGGGTCCGGTACCGGGAGCGGCAGGCGATCCCGCTCCGCCGAGCGCTCTCGCCCAGCGGCCCGGGCCACAAGGACTTCGATGTCTGGTTCCCCACGGGCGAGAGCGTGCGCATCCGAGCGACGCTCGCCCGACGCTACGCCGACATCACCGGCGTGCCCGAGCAGCGCCACGCCCACCTCATCGAGAGCCTGATCGCGCCCGGCATGCGGATCTGCTGCCTGCACTGCCGCACCGGGTGGGTCGGGGCGGTCGCTGCGATCTCGGCGGGGCCGTCGGGAGCGGTCTTCGCCTGCGACCGGGACCACGAATCGATCCGCTACGCCCGTCGGCGCTACCCGCTGGAGAACATCGCCTTCGAGATCGGGGGCGAGGAGCTCTTGGCCGGTGAGCTCGACGGCGCCTTCGACGCGGCGATCGCCCTGGGCAACCCCGCCTCCGACACCCCAAGGAGGAGCGTGCGAGGCGTTCAGATCGCAGAACACCCCCTCGACGAGCTCTGGCGGATCGTCCGCCCCGGGGGCTGGGTGCTGTTCCGGGCCGACGGGGCGGCGGGCTCGCTCCTGCTGGCCGACCCCGACCGCTCGCCCCCGCCCGAGCTTCTGGGCGAACCGGGGACAGAGTCTCGGGCGGTGCTCATCCGAAAACCCGCCGAAGCACCCTCTCAGGGGGACCGCGGGGCGTACGGGGCGGACGATGCCGGGGACAATGACGACGATCCTTCCGCCGGGCGCTGGTGAACCAACCTATCGTGCCGACCAGCCTCCGGACGATGACAAGCCTCTGCGAGTTGACCGAAACCGATCCGATGACCAGACCAGCCGCCAAGAGCCCAGAACGCAGCGCCGACATCCGTCGTTTCGCCCAAGAAGCGGCGAGACTCCTCAAAGACGACAAGTGCGAGGATGTCGTCCTCCTCGATGTCCGCGGCGTCTCCCCGATGACCGACTACATCCTCATCGGCACCGGCACCAGCGACCGGCAGATGCGCTCGGCGATGAAGCACCTCGAAGAGCTCGCGACTGAGCAGGGCGTGCCCCCGTACCGGCGCGGGACCGACGAGGACGCCATCTGGCTCGTCTGCGATTTCATCGATCTGGTTGTCCACCTCTTCGAGCCAAACGCGCGGGCCCACTACGACATCGAGTCGCTGTGGCACGACGCCGAGCCGATCGCCTGGGAACGGGAAGGCTGACCGCCGTGGAAGTCTCCGGATCCCAGGGCGCTTCCCCGGGCGCGCGAACCGTACAGGTCCGGGCGGGGGCGGGTTCTTACAGCGTGCGTGTCGGCCCAGGGATGCTCGGTCTGGTCGGGCCGGCGTGCCGTGAGTTGTTCCCCGGCGCGCGCCGAGCCTTTGTGATCGCCGACGCCGGCGTGCCCGGGGCGCTCGTCGACGGGGCTGCAGGATCGCTCGCCGACGCGGGCTTCGGTGTGGGGCGCACCGCGATCGCGCCGACCGAGCGGGGCAAGTCGCTCGAAACGCTCGGCCGCCTGCTCGGCGAGCTGCTCGCCTCCGGGCACGAGCGGAGCGACCCGATCGTCGCGGTCGGGGGCGGGATCGTCGGGGACGTCGCGGGGTTCGCTTCGGCGAGTTACCGCCGGGGCTGCCCGGTCGTGCAGTGCCCCACGACGCTGCTCTCGATGGTCGACGCGAGCGTCGGGGGCAAGACCGGGGTGAACCTGACCCACCCGGGCACAGGGCGGCTGCTCAAGAACATGGCCGGCGCGTTCCACCAGCCCTCGCTGGTGCTGGCCGACACTGACACGCTCGGGTCGCTGCCCGAGCGCGTCTATCGGGCGGGCCTCGGCGAGTGCGTCAAGCACGCGCTGCTGTCGGCGCCTTTCGGCGACGCGGATCTTCTGGAGTGGACCGAACGCAATGCCGCGCCGATCGCCCGGCGCGACCCGGCGATCATGCCGGAGTTGATCGCGCGGAATGTCGCCGTCAAGGCGGCGGTCGTGGCGACGGACGAGCGGGAAACAGCCGCCAGCGGCGGGCGCGCGCTGCTCAACCTCGGCCACACCTTCGCCCACGCGATCGAGACGATCGAACGACTCACACCCTCCGGTCGCCCGGAAGACTCGCCGCTGATGCATGGTGAGGCGGTGGCGCTCGGGCTGGTCGCGGCCTGCGAGGCGGGTGCGGGGCTGGGGCTGACCGCCCCCGGTCTGGGCGGGCGTGTGCGCACGCTGCTGCAGACGCTTGGCCTGCCGACGAAGGTTGTTGGGTTGCCCGGTGCGGTGTCTGTGATTGCGGACATGCGTGCGGACAAGAAGAGCCGCGGCGGGAAGCTGCGGATTGTCGTGCCCACGACGAGCGGGGCCTGCACGACCGTGGACGCGCCCGACGAAACGACCCTGATCCGGGGATTGGCGGCGATCGGCGCTTCGGCCTGACCGCGATCGACTTGTTTGCTTGAAGCAACAGTATTTGTCGGGGCCGAATGGGCGGGTCTGCGTAATTTCCCGCGTAGCGCCTGAATCCTCAAGGGTTTGCGCGATCGCACCCGATAACGCGCGGACCGGACAACGATTTTGTATGTGCAGGGATGCGGGCGGCGCATGCCGTCTGTCGGACCGCCACGCCCATGGAGGGGCCCCCGTGCGGACCATCGCGATTATCAACCAGAAGGGCGGTTGCGGCAAGACCACGACCGCGATCAGCCTCGCGGGGATCTTCGCCCGGTTGGGGGCGCGGACGCTCCTGGTCGATGTCGATCCGCAATCGCACTGCGCCGCGGGGCTTGCGATCCCCGAGCAGCGGATCGACCTGGACATCGGCGACGCGATGCTGGCCGATCCTGAGAAGTTCGACGAGGAACGCCTGCTGTGGCGGGTGACGCGGAATCTTGATCTGGCGCCGAGCCGCACGAGGATCGCGGGGCTCGAAGCCTCGCGGGGCGGGCTCGCTGATGCGGAGGACAAGGAGCTGCGGCTTTCGCGGGTGCTCGGAAAACTGTCCCACAGGTACGATGTCTGCCTGATCGACTGTTCGCCATCGATCGGTCTCCTGGCGTACAACGCGATCAGCGCGGCGGACGCGGCGCTGATCCCCGTCGAGACGAGCTTCTTCAGCCTGCAGGGCGCGACGCGTCAGGTCTCGGCGATCCGCTCGCTGGCCAAAAGGCTTGAAAGCCGGATCACGACCTGGGTTTTGCCGACGATCCACGATCCTTCGAGCCCTCTGGCGAAGGACCTGCTTTCGGAGCTTCGCAAGCGTTTCGGGCAGCGTGTCGCGCCGGTGACGGTTCGCCGCGACGAGGCGCTGCGAGAATCGGTCTCGTTCGGGCAGCCGATCGTGGACTACGCCCCCGCTTCTGTCGGCGCGACGGACTACCGGTCGCTGGCGCTCTGGCTGGCGGATGTGCTGAAGATCTCGATCGATCGTTCCGCGGCGGAGGCGACGCCGGAGCCGACGCGGGCGCCGGCCCGAGCGACGCCGCCCGAGCCTGTTGTGGCGTCTGGGAGCGGCGAGCAGCTCGAACGAATGGAAACCAAGCCGAACGGCGCGGGGCTGAGCCGCGCTGAGGATCTCACGCGTCGGGCCCAGGCGCTGCAGCGTCGTCTGCAGGGCATCGGCGCGCCGGTCCGCATCGCCGAGGACGAGGGCGACGGGTCACGCGTGGGCGGGCGTCCCTTGAGCGACACGCTGCGTCGGCTGTACGGCGCGAGGGCGACGGCGTCGGGCGTTCTGTTTGTGCAGCCGGCGACGATCGGCGAGCGCGTCTGCGTCGCGGGCGGCTTCAACGGTTGGTCCGACAGCGCGGCGCCGATGCGTCTGAACGAAGAGATGGGCGTGTTCGAGCTCTGCCTGACGCTCCCCGCGGGGCGTCACGAGTACCGGCTGGTCGTCGACGGGCGCTGGGGCCCGGATAAGTACAACCCGCTGACGGCGAACAACCCTTACGGCGAGCCCAACAGCGTGGTTGTTGTGCATGAGCGACCTGTCCCCGCGGTCTTGAAGCGTCCGTCGGGGTCTTTGTGCGTGGCTGAGGAGCAGCGACGATGAGCGAAGCGCCGCATCTGTCATTCCGCCCGGCGGAGCCGGACGATTCCCCGCTTCCTCCCCCCGCTTCGATCGGCAGGATCGAGGACCCCGACGAAGGAGAGTACGACGCGCTGGCGGACCTGTTCCTCGGCGATCGGCCGAAGACGCGTGCGGCGACGCCGCCCGTGCCGGCTGTAACCATGCGCGGGCCGAGCGCCCGCGCGAGGCTCGAAGCGGTGGTGCTGGGCAATCTGCCCGTGCTCGCGGGGGCGTGGCTGCGCCAGTACGCCGACGCCCGTGCGAGGATCAGCGGCGGCCCGGCGGCGCTGGTGCGCTGCCAGCCGGGCTCGATCAGCATCGAGCTTGTCGGCCCCGGCGCGGCGCAGATCGACGCCCGGGCTTCGGGGCTCGAAGCGGCGCTGCGGATCGCTTCGGCGTGCGACGCGGTCGTGCTGCGGCTGGAAGAGACGCAGGCGTCTTCGGCGCACGCGATGGAGCGGCTGGACGCCGTGACGCTGCTGACGAGCGCCGACGATGCGGCGCTGGTCTCGGGGTATCGAACACTCAAGAGCTTGGCGGGCGTGCTCGGCGAGAGCGCGACCGGGCTGCGCGTCGCGTGGATGGGCGTGAACGACGAGCGTGCGTCAGCGGCCGCGGCCCGGCTTTCGGGCGCGTGCGGGACCTTCCTCGGGCGCGAGCTTGAGACTTCTGCGGTCTGCCCCCGCGTGGACGCGGTCGAGGCGGTGACGCTGTATCGCGGCTCGCAGGAGATCGATACCGAGCGGCTGCTCTCGATCCTGAGCGAGCCGCCGGTTCGGCGTGAAGAAGCCCGGCGCGAAGAAGCCCCGCGGCCGACGCTGCGTCATGCCGAAGCAGTCGGGCGCGAAGCTGTCCCCCCGGTCGAGCCTTCGCGTGCGGAGGTGAAGCCGACCGGCTCGGCCCCCGATCCGTTTACGCTGCTGGACGGGATCGAACGCCTCGGCTTCTCGTGTCCGGATGCGCCGGGCGTGGTGCTCGGGGCGGACGCGGCGGGGCGGCTGGTGCTGATCGCCGAGGCGATGGGCGAGCAGTCGATCGGCGAGGCGGTGCGCGAGCTTTCTGCCGCTTCGGCTTGGTCGATCAAACAGTCGGGGCTGATCCGGCTCGCGTCGTCGCGCGTGACCGATCTTGACGGCGCCAGCCCGCCGAGGCGGGTGCTGATGACCGACCGCCCGCGCGAGGCCCGTCCCTTGCTCGACGGCGAGGTCTCGGTGTATCTTCTGAGCCCTGCCCGACCCGCGGCGGATTCGTCGTGGGCGTGCGTGGAGCTCTGAGCCCGCCTGTACACGCTGCGAAGTCGTCGCGGCGAATTTGTCGCGAGTGCGGGGCCCGGAGTCGCTCGGTTGTCTCTTTGTCTTTGAATTGCTCGGGAGCTGCGATGACCTCTGCGATGGTGCGTGTCGGTGTTGTCGTGTTGGTGGTGCTGTGTGTTGCGGCCGGCGCGTGGGCGGATCGGTCTGCGATCGACGAACGCCGGTCGATGGTTGATCGGCCGGGGGCCCTGGTGATCGCGGGCGGGAGCGGGCTCGGTGACGAGATTTTCGGGGCGTTCCGCGAGCTTGCCGGCTTCGGCCCCGCGTCGGTGGTGGTGATCCCGACGGCCAGCGATCGGGCCGACCGTGAAGACTACGACCGGACGCTCATCCGCCAGTGGAAAGCACGCGGGTTCGAGTGGGTGACGGTGCTGCACACGCGCGACCGGGAGGAGGCGGACACCGAGGCGTTCGCGTCTGCGATTTCGCGGGCCGACGCCGTCTGGTTCGGGGGCGGGCAGCAGTCGAGGCTTGCGCAGTCGTATCTGGGCACGCGCGTCGAAACCGAGCTTCATCGTTTGCTCGATCGGGGCGGCGTGATCGGCGGGAGTTCGGCGGGAGCGGCGATCCAATCTCGCGTGATGATCGCGGGGGGCAACCCCGAGGCCCGCGTCGCCGAGGGGATCGATCTTTTGCGTGGCTCGGTGGTCGATCAGCACTTTTCGGAGCGCAGCCGCCAGCCGAGGCTTCGCGGCGTGGTCGAGGCGAGGCCGGGACTGCTCGGGCTGGGGATCGACGAACGGACGGCCCTTGTTGTTCGTGTGCGCGACGGGCGCGTCGTTGGCGAGGTCGTCGGGAGGGCGGGCGTGCACTTGATGACGGCCGACGGGTCGGGCGAGGTGCGGGAGGAGAGCTTCGCGCCCGGCGACCGGCTGGATGTGGTGACGGGCAAGCGGATCGAAGCGACGGCGCCCGCGTCGGCGGATTGAACTCAGCGTGTTGGTCGATCGCGCGGGCCGAGGCGCCTGCGGAGTTGGTCTTCGTAGAGCGACTGCGGCACGAGCGTTGCGCCCTCGCCGACGCCCTCGACAAAGTCTTCGGGGCTTGTGTCGCGCGCGGGGTGCGGGCCCGAGCCGGGGACGAGGACGGGGCGCGTGCGCACGCCCGTCGCCTCGCCCTGCGTGCCGATGACATACCCCCAGCCGAACTGGCGGCTGTCGACGACGACGCCCGCTCTTGGGTGGGCCGCTTCGCCGATTGTGTTCCAGAAGACCGATTGTGTGGTCGGGTGGCCGTGGACGATCGTGCCCCACGGGCGGTAGCGGGCTTCGAGCCAGTCGCGGTTGACGGTGACGGCGTCGAAGAGGTTGGCGGGGCTGAGGTGCATGTGGAAGTCGCTGGCGAGCATCGCGTCCTCGGCGCGGCTGCGGTGGACGACATTGCCGCTGGTCCAGAGGGATTTGAAGCTGAAGTTGTGTCGCCCGTGGGTGACGCGTGACTCGGTGACGAGGCAGTCGCTGCCGGAGAAGGTGATGCCGTAGCCGTTGCCTCCGGCGCCCTTGTACTGCGGCCTCTGGACGACGCATCCCTTGACGGTGATGTTGCGCGACATGTGCAGGAGGAAGCCGTTGGAGACCATGTGGATGTCGTTGTTGTTGGTCTTGGGCCTTGCGGTGTGGACATCGCGGATCCAGCCGTTGACGGTGTGGTAGAAGGTGATGAGGTGGGCGCCGTGGACGTCGTAGGCGGCCGTGCCTTCTTCGCGGAAGTCGTTTGCCGCGAAGCCCTCGCCGGGGTGCTCGATCATGGCGATGGAGAGGGACTCGACGCCGACTTCTTCGAGGTGCTGAGGCGAGAGGCGGTGCAGGCGGGCGTTGTCGCGGACAGGGAGGGGGTAGCGGATGGGGATGTCGAACTCGACGGTGCGCCCGTCGGCGCTGACCCGCGTGATCCGGCGGTAGAAGGCGACGGCGCCCATGCGGGTTTGCCAGAGGCCGGTCATGTCGTGGTCGGCGATGAACTCGTCGGTCGCGTCGCTGAGGAGGACGATCCACTCGCCCTCCTTGAGGTCGGCGGGCTCGGCGAGGCGGACGCGGTTGGTTCGGTTCGCTGCGTCGGCGGCGAGCGGGAACGGTTCGCCCGAGGCGCGCAGCCAGACGCGCGAGGGTGTGTCGGTTGGCGCGACGCGGATGACATCGCGTTGACGCATGTTCGGATCGGTGTTGATGATGGTGGTCACGCCGGGGCCGGCGCCTCGGAGGACGACGCCGCTGCGGCTGATGCGCAGGGCGGCCCGCTCGCCATCGGGCGGCGCGACGCGGAAGGTTCCGGGGCCGAGGAGGAGGACGCCGCCGGCGTTGTCTGCGAGGCGGTCGAGCGCATGCTGGATGCGCTCGGTGTCGTCGCTGTCGTCGTCGGTTGCTTCGAGCGTGAGGGACGCGGGCGAATCGGCGGGCGGGAGCGGGCGCTCGCCATTTGCGTAGCCGGCGTAGGAGAAGTCGTGGAGGAAGCGGCCCTCGGCGTCGGTGTGCTGGGGCGTCCAGTTGATCGGGTAGAGCGTGCTGCGCCAGGGCGTCGCGTTTGCGAACGCAACCGGAACGCAGAACGACACAACAAGAAGGCGGTTGAGTCTTTGCATGGCCTTGCAGCGTACGCGGTGACGCTGTCGCATGGCTGAACAGACCGGGATCGGACGGTGTTTGGATTCTTTCAACCGCTTGCGGCGGACGCTTCGGATGATTATGGTGAATGATCACAGGAATCGAGAGGCGGTGAGCGTTCTTTCGCCGGCCCGCGCGGTGCGGGCGGTGGTTGACGGCTCGCCGCCGAGACGCGGGCGAAGCCCGGCGGATTGCAGGCGCCTTCGGCGACAGGACGCAAGATGATTGCAAGGATGACAGCTCGGGTTCGCGCCGCGGTTGCGGGCGCGATCGTGTGCGGAATCGGAACGCTCTCGCTGGCCGGAGGTGCGGCGGAGAACGGCTTTGATCCGGGGACGCCCGAAGACCGCGAGGCGTTGTTCGACTTCCTGCTCAAGAGCACGATGGAGTGGGACGCGTTCGCCTCGCTGCCCAACCACCCATACTACCGCGCGCACCCCAAGGGGATCGATGTCGCTGCGGAGATCGAGAAGTACCGCGACGAGCTGATCAACGCGGACACCGACGAGAAGTTGTGGTTTGCGCTGATCAAGATCTCCAACACGCGGAAGGACACGCACCTGCGCGTCTCCACGATCGATGAAGGGCTGCGGGTTTCCGAGAAGCAGCAGCGGCGGCTTGAAGCGCCGATCCGCTTCGCGGTCGATTTCAGCGACGCGGAGAACCCGTTCTTCTTTGTCAGCGACTTCGGCGAGGGCGTGAACACACGCGTCGGCGACCGTGTGCTCCGCATCAACGGCATGGAAGCCTCCGAGTATGTCGAACGCCGGCGCCCCTACCACCGCTATTCGACCAACAACCACTACCTCTGGCGTCTGGGGTACGACATCTCGCGGATGGTTGATTTTGTGCCGCACGATGAGTTCTACGGCGAGTCGCTGCGCCTGCGGCTGCAGCGCGCCGACGGCCGGGCGTACAACCTCGAATTGCCCTATCAGCGTCGCGGCTCTGTGGATTGGCGTGGCCACGCCGAGCGTCGGTACCCGGGGTTCTCGCCGGTCGAGGGGATGACGGACTTTGAGACTTACTCGCTGTATCTGCCAAACGACCGGTCGCTGCCGGTGGTGCTGCTGCAGTGGCACGGGTTCCGCGCCGACCTGCCCGAGGCGATGGACCGTTTGATGGAGTATGCGCAGGAGCACGACCTGCTCGACCACCATGTGATCGTGGACGCGACGCGCAGCCGCGGGGGCTCGCGCGGGGCGTATGCGGTGCAGCGGCTGCAGCCCCGTCCGTTCAGAACGACTTTCGGCAACCTGATGGTGAGCGACGCGTCGAAGCGCTGGGTGGAGAACCGGATCCGGAGCATCCGCCGGAGGGGCGCTGAGGAGACGGTCGACGGGGGCAATTGGCTGCTCGAATGGCTCGAAGACGATGTGCAGAAGGCGTTCGACGCGGGGATGCGTTACACGAACAGTGTGCCGTTCAAGGGCGCGCACCTGCCCAAGTGGGCCGACGGGATCATCGATCCGGCCGATGTGCACTTCCGGGGCGAGATGACCGTGTGGCTGGCGCCCTGGAGCGGGTCGCACCTGGACCAATTCGCGTCGCAGGTGGTTGATAACGATCTGGCGCATGTGATGGGCATGTCTTCGGGCGGCTTCAGCAACACCTGGCAGACGACCGAGACGCTGCGTTTCCCGACCAACGGGCGGCCGATCGTGGATTACCAGTGGTCGCTGGGGCACTCGATCCGTCCCAACGGGGAGATCCTGCAGTACAACCCGGCCGAGGTGCACGAGTACATCCCGCAGACGCGGGAGAACTTCCTTGATTACCACGCGGATCTGCTGCGCCGGACGCTCGATCGTCTGGGGCTGGCGGCCGCGGAGGTCGAGGCCTCGGCCCGCTGAATTCCTGCACTTGCGTTGCTGACAACCGTTTCCCCGATGCTTTGGAAGACCGATGCCCAAGACCCTTTCGATCGTGCTGCTCGCGTTGTTGCTGTTCGCCGTTCCCCCCGCGCAGGCGGCCTCGGCGGAAGAGCCCGACTTTGACATCCTGATCAAGAACGGGCGCGTGCTCGACGGGACTGGCAACCCGGAGTTCCGTGCCGATATCGGCGTGCGGGGCGACACGATCGCAGCGATCGGGCGCAACCTGCACGGCGCGACGGCGCACCGTGTGATCGACGCGGACGGGCTGTTTGTCACGCCCGCGTTCATCGACATGCACTCGCACGCGGATCGGTACATGGTGCTGCCCAACACCGAAGTCCGCAAGGCCAAGGCGGCGATCCTGCAGGGCGTCGCGACGGTTGTGGGCGGGCCGGACGGGCGGACGCCGCGCTTCCCGCTGGGGGCCGAGATCGGCGCGTACGAGTCGCGCGGGATCGGGCTGAATGTCGTGGCGATGGCCGGGCACGGCAACATCCGCTCGGAGGTGATGGGCGACGACTACGAACGCCACGCCACGCCCGACGAGCTCGAAGCGATGAAGAAGCTGCTCCGCGAGCAGCTCGAAGCGGGCGCGTGGGGCCTGGGCACGGGGCTTGAGTACCGGCCGGGCAGGTTCAGCCATCCAGACGAGGTGATCGAGCTCTGCCGCGTTGTTGCCGAGTACGGGGGCTTCCATTTCTCGCACATGCGTTCGGCGGGCCGCTTGCCCAAGTGGCAGCTGCCGAGCATGGTCGACGAGTGGCCCCTGGACGGCCAGGACGCGCTGGTGGAGATTATCCGCATCGCCGAGGAAACAGGGATCCCTTCGATCGCTTCGCATGTCAAGGCGAAGGGGCGGATGGCGTGGGGGCGCGCGGCCAACGACATCATCCTCGTGGATCTTGCGCGTGCGCGGGGCGTGCCGGTGTACCTCGATCAGTATCCGTATGAGGGGCACTCGGGGGCGCCCGCGGTCGTGGTCCCCTACTGGGCGCTGGTGGCCGAGGATGTCGACACCTCGGGCGGGCTGGACAGCCCGGTCTTCCGTCGGCCGGGCGTCTTCGACAACTTCCGTGAGCACCTGCGCCGAAACCTCGACGACCCCGAGACGCGCGAGAAGCTGCGCATCGACACCGAGTACGCTATCGACTACAACGGCGGCCCGGACCGCATCATCATCACCGAGTTTCCCGACGAGAGCCTGCGCGGCAAGACGCTGCAGGACGCCGCGGATCGCTGGGGCGTGTCGCCCGAGGAGGCGGTCTGGGAGCTCTCGCTGCGCGGGTTCGAGGACCGGCCGCAGGGCGCGATGCTGCGCCCGCTCTCGTCGCACCGCAAGGATGTCGACCTGTACATGCAGCAGGAGTACACGATGACCTCGTCGGACGGGCGTCTGGTCGCCGGCCCGGGGACGCACCCGCGCCACTACGGCGCGTTCGCCCGAAAGATCGGACACTATGTCCGCGACCGGGAGGTCATCAGCCTGGCCTTTGCGGTCCGCGCCGGGTCGGGGCTGCCGGCGCAGGTGATCGGCCTGCCCGACCGCGGCCTTCTCCGCGAGGGGTACAAGGCGGACATCATCGTGTTCGACTTCGACACCTTCGGCGACCGCTCGACCCCGCTGGAGCCCGAGCTCTACGCCGAGGGCATCGAGTACATGCTCGTCAACGGCGAGATGGCGATCGATGAAGGCGAGTTCCAGGGTTTGCTGGCCGGACGCGTGTTGCTCCGCAACGAGCTGCAGACGACGCCCGAGCGTGTTCGGCGGCAATCGCGGCCGATCGAGGACTGATCGCGGGGCTCCCCGGACAACTTCAGCCCGGACGCACCGTGTCCGGGTCGGACGCGGCGTCGGGGGTCCAGCCGATGAGGCCGCCGATGAGATCCTTGCCGTCGATCATGGCGTCCCAGATGAGTTCGAGCCTGCCGAGGATCTGGGTCGGATCGTCGGCGAGCGATCCGAGAAACGCGGGCAGGCTGGGCGCGAGTTCCTCGTCGCAATCCATGAGCGGGTCGAGCATGACGGTGAAGATGCGTCCGGCGAGGGGTTCGCCGTTGTATTCGCCGTCGAAGAAGTAGATGAGCGTCGTGCCCTCGGCCTCGATCGTGCCGATCGCGCGCCACTCGCCCGCGTCGTAGAAGCCGGGGTAGCACTCCTTGAGTACTTCAATATCCAAGTTGATTTCGGCGAGCTTATCCCACTTGGCGACCGGGAGTAACTCGACGACGGGGCAGAACAGATGTGCACTGCCATGTTCAGAAAGAATGAACAGCTTCACACCGTCGTGCGCCTGGTAGAGCCTGACCATCTCTTCGTGCTCGGGCATGCCCTTGGCCAGCCCCTTGAGCTTGGCGATGTGCGCCTGGCTCGGGGGCTTGCCGAGCTCGTGCGGCGACGGCAGCACGACCCGCTTGGGCTTGTCTTCGACATGGAACTCGAATGCGAGCCCCGGCGCGGGGGCGGCGAGCAGTTTCTCGATCGATGGAATGGGCATCGGATCAATCTCCCATGACGGCTCAGCGCAAGGCCAAACTCGCAAACAGCCCGGAGCGCAACAAGAACAAGACGAAGAGCGGCCGGACCACCACGAAGTGCAGGCCCACGGCGACAGCGCTGATGATCGCGGCGCTAAAGCCGTAGTTGCCGCGGGTTCTGCAGACCGAGACGATGGCGATCGCGCCGGTCGCGATGCCGACGGGCCAGAGGATCAGGGCGAGCCAGGCCCAGTTCTTCAGCCGGTCGGCGAGCTGGCGTTCGGCCTTTTCGTCGGGGTCGGCCGGCATGCGTTCGACGATCGCGAGCACGGTCGCGCCGGGGTGGTTGCGTTCGATGATGTCGCGGGCGCCGGCCTCGTTCTCGGCCTGCACCCGCTCGAAGCGTTCGTCGCCGGTGAACTTGTCTATGAACTTGACCGTGTACCAGCGCATCGGCCTTCCCTTTCCGCCCGCGGCCGGCACGGGCGTTCCTCCCGCCGTGGGGCCCTAGTGTCCTAAGGGGGCCCTCCCGCAACGAATCCGGGGGCTGCGGCATCGTTCTGGCCCCGGCCCGCGAAAGCATACCAGATGGCCGACCAAGCACAACCAGACCCCGGACCTGCACCCAAGCGCCAGCCCGGCCGCACGCCCCGCGGCAAGATCGGCGGGATCGTCCACACCTACCTCGGCTACGACCCCGTCAAGTTCCCCTCCCCCACCACGCCCCCGCCGGATGTCGCCGGGGCGGCGATGGAGCACATGCTCCGCTACGGCTCGACCCGCGACCTCACGCCCGAGGAGCTCGCCGATGCGGTCGAGATCGACCCCTCCCAGATCGCCGGGCTCGGCCCGAGCCTCGACGCCCTGATCGAGATGCTGCTGGAGCGCAAGCGGAAGATCCTGGAGACCTACGAGACCTCGGCCGCACGCCGGGCCGCCCTCGACGCGTTCCGGAAACAGGGCGAGGCGATCGAGCCGCCGAACGAATTGCGGAGCGCGTTCCGCCAAGCGATCTCCAGCGGCGTGATCCGCCAACTGACGGCGCTGTGGTACAGCGCCGAGCGTGCGTACCCGAAGTTCGCGACCGAGATCCTGCGCCTGCGCGAGACGCTCGGCGAGCGGTACGAGGTCGAGCAGCTCGCGGCCAAGTACGACTTCACAGGACGCGAAGAAATGACCGTCGAGAAGGCGCTGCAAATCAAGGAAGAGCTCGAAGAGATCGACCGCCTGCTCGAACAGCTCCGCGAGGCCCGCAAGAACGCGAAGATCGGGCTCGTCGACATGGACGCCCTGCGCCGGTTCGCCGACGAGGCGAGCGTCGGCGAGCTCGAGGGCATGCGCCGGAGGGTCGAGGAGTTTCTGCGCCACCAGGCGGAGCTGCAGGGCGTCGAACAGGCGGCCGAGGGCTTTCGGCTCGGGCCGCGCGCGTACGCGCTGTTTCAGGGGCGGATCCTGGAGGAGATCTTCGGCGATCTGCAGGCCGCGAGGTCGGGGCGTCACAGCGGGCCGATCGAGGGCGAGGGGGCGGTCGAGCTGCCCTCGACGCGTTCGTACGAGTTCGGCGACTCGGTGACGCACATGGACTCGCCGCAGTCGTTCATCAATGCGCTGCTGCGCGAAGCGGGCGAGCGCGAGCGGACGGACGAGGCGGGCAAGCCGGCCGGACGCGTGAACCTCCGCCCCGAAGACATCGAGATCCACCGCACACGCAACAACCCCAAGTGCGCCACCTGCGTCTTGATGGACATGTCCGGCTCGATGCGTTACGGCGGGCTGTACATCCAGGCCAAGAAAATGGCCCTCGCCCTCGACGGGCTCATCAAGAGCGAGTATCCCGGCGACTTCCTGCGGTTTATCGAGGTCTATTCGGTCGCGAAGGTGCGTTCGGCGGGGGAGGTCGCGACGCTGCTGCCCAAGCCGGTGACGATCCACGACCCCGTGGTGCGCCTCCGGGCGGATCTGTCGGACCCGACGATCTCCGAGGCGATGCTGCCCCCCCACTTCACCAACATCCAGCACGGGATGCAGCTCGCCCGCCAGCTTTTGGCGGCCCAGGACACGCCCAACCGGCAGATCGTGCTCATCACCGACGGCCTTCCGACGGCGCACTTCGAGGCCGAGCAGCTCTTCCTTCTCTACCCGCCGGATCCGCGGACCGAAGAGGCGACGATGCGCGAGGCGTTCGCGTGCGTGCGCGAAAGCATCACGATCAATATCTTCCTGCTGCCGAGCTGGTCGCAGAGCGAGGACGACATCCAGTTCGCCCACCGCCTGGCCGAGCCGACGAAGGGGCGCGTCTTCTTCACCGCCGGGGGCGACCTGGACCGCTATGTGCTCTGGGACTATGTGAACCAGAGGAAGAAGATCATCGGGTAACTCCCGCTCAGCGCATGCGCCGGAGCGTCGCGTTCTGGCGGATGTTCACCCGCTGCTCGCCAGGGTCATCGAGGGCGCGGGAGGGATCGAGCAGGACGCCGTCGACCGTGAACGACCATTCGATGGTCGACTTCTGCTCGACGATCTGACCCGCTTCGAGGTCGAAGACGGTTTCGCCCGTGTGCCTGGCGTCGTCTATGCTGATGCCGACGCCGCCGAGCCCGCCGGCGAGACGGATGGACATCGTGCCCTCGGAGTTGATGCGTGCGCGCCCGCCGGCCGGACGCTGGCGCATCGAGTGGCGTGTTTCTTCGACGATGCTTCCGATGGGGCCGACCGAGTGCTCGACGCGGGCGTTCCACGACGAACCGGGCGAGACGGTCTGGCGGGGGATGACTCTGAGCGACTGCTCGATCTGCGAGCGGTAGTCGCCCCCGCCGGCGCCGGCGGAGATCCCCGGCATGCCCGCCATATCGAGCTCGGCGAACATGGCGCCGAAGAGCTCGGCGCCGCCGCGTGCGTCGGTGACGGTCCCGTCGTGGGTGATCGCGAAGGAGACCTTCTGCCCGACCATGCGTGCGAACGGGCGGACGAGCCGGTGCGACTCGGCCTCGCGGTGCGGGCTTCTGGCTCGCTGCTCGGAGTCGTAGCGGACGCGGCCTTCCTCGGGATCGTCGGCGTCGATGACGACGCGGACGATCTCGCGCTCGACCAGAGATTCCTCCTCGTCGGAGCGGACGACCCGCTCGATGAACTCGATGCGCCGGTTCCACTTGCGGGTTTTGGCGTCGCGTGTGCCGGCGCCCATCTCCTGGGTCATCTCCTCGACCATCTCGAAGCGGGTCTCGCGCCCTTCGGGCCAGCGCCATCGCATGTCGACGCCGCCGCGCTGAGCGAGGGCGTCGCCGGCGAAGAGAGAAACGAGGAGAAAGACCACCGTTGTCGTTGCCGCAGACCGCATTCGAATCTCCTTGTTCAGGGCTTTGGGTTCGACGCGTCCACCCTCGGTCGGGTTCCCGAAAATATCGGATCTTCGGCAGGATCGTTTGCCGCGAACCCGGGATTGTATAAGTATTTTTACCCACCTTCGCGAGGGGTCCAAATCGGGCGCCGCCCCACAACAGGGTGGCCGACGCGGTCTTTCTGCAAGGCCGAGCAGCCTGAATCGGAGGCCCCGCCGGCAGGCCGGCACACCGGAGCAGGCGGGCAAGCGCGCCATTGCTGTCCCAAACATCTCTTGGGCCTTGAGGGGGGGCTCGGCGGCTCCGATTGGCCTGTTCCGGGCGGGGCGGTCGCGGTGGCCCCCTCAGCCCGGGATAACGCGTGGTCGGGCTCTGCGCCGGCCGGATCAGAAAGGAACGGGGCAATGACACGCCTGTTCGGTTCGCTCGGTCTCTCGACCAAGATCATCGCCGTCGTCACCACTGTGCTTGTGGTTGTGGTCGGTGTGAATTACGCGGTGTTCATCGACGGGTACGACGACCTCGGAGAGCAGCTCATGCTCGAGAAGGCAGTCGCGTTCACCGCGATCATCGACGAGGTGCAGGCCAACGAAGTCGCCCAGATCGAAGAAGGCGTCGTCGACCTTCCCAGGCTCAGGGAGGAGGCGATGAAGCTGGAGCGCAACGGGACACCGCTCCGCGAGACGCCTTACTTCGACGCGATCCCCCTGGTCGGCGCATGGAACACCGGGGAGCGTGCGGCACGCGCCCAAAACTTCGAGTTCGGCGTCGTCTCGTTCAACGCGAGGTTCGATGACCTCCGCCCGCAGCGGGGCTCGCTGAGCGCCGAGCTGCTGAGCGAGCTTGAGCGTCAGGTCGGCTCCGGCGGCGCCAACATGGTCAGCCGCTACGACGCCGCAAGCAACAGCATCTATGTCCTCCGGTCGCTTCATGTGCACCCCTCGGCGATCACTTATGGGCATCCGCTGCTGACCGACGCGGAGGTGAGAGCCGGCAACAACTCCGGGCGCGCGGTCGACGGCGCCTACGAACTCGTGATCCCGCTGAACGAGCTCGACGCGACGGTCGCCGGCTTCACCAGCCGCGCCGCGATGCTGACCGTGCCGCTGGTGATCGTCGCGCTTGGCGGCTTCGTCTGGATCCTCCGCGTGCTGCTGACCCGCCCGATCAACTCGATGGTCGCGATGGTCCGCGACATCGCAGAGGGCGAGGGCGACCTGACCAAGCGCCTGAACCTGGAGCGCAAGGACGAGATCGGCCAGCTCGCCGGCTGGTTCGACACCTTCATGCAGCGTCTGCAGACGCTGATCGGCGATGTCGCGGGCGCAACGCGTGAGGTCGCCTCGGCCTCGACCGAGATCGCCGCATCGAGCGAGGAGCTCGCCACCGGCATCAGTGAACAGGACGCCCAGATCACCCAGATCTCCGCCGCGATGGAGGAGATGTCCGCCAGCGTGGTCGAGGTCGCCCGCAAGAGCGCCGACGCGGCCAAGAACGCCGACGAGTCAGGCAAGATCGCCCACGAGGGCGGGGAGGTTGTCGGACGGACGATCGAGGGCATGCACGGGATCCGCGCCGCCGTCTCGGACTCGGCCGACTCTGTCACCGAGCTGGGCAAGAAGGGCGAGCAGATCGGGCAGATCGTCGCGGTCATCAACGACATCGCCGACCAGACCAACCTTCTGGCCCTCAACGCCGCGATCGAGGCGGCACGCGCCGGCGAGCACGGTCGCGGCTTCGCCGTCGTCGCCGACGAGGTCCGCAAGCTCGCCGAGCGGACCCAGCGGGCGACCGAAGAGATCGGCGACTCGATCCAGATCATCCAGGTCGAGACCAAGCAGGCCGTCGAGCGGATGAACATCGGCTCCGAGCAGGTCAGGACCGGCGCCGACCTGGCGACGCAGGCGGGCGAGAGCCTCCAGCGCATCGTCACCAGCGCGTCGGATGTCGCCGCGATGATCCAGACCATCGCCGCAGCGGCAGAGCAGCAGGCCGCAACCAGCGAAGAGGTCAGCAAGAACATCGAGTCGATCTCGGCGGTGACCCGTCAGTCGTCCGAAGGCGTCGGCCAGGCCGCGACCGCCGCGGCCCAGCTCAGCTCCAAGGCCGAGCAGCTCCAGGCGCTGGTCGGGCGGTTCAAGATCGCTGACTGATCCGACCTTCAAGCACGAACTCCTCGTATCTCTCTCAGCGGCGAGCCCAGTTCAGGGCTCGCCGTTCTCATTCGTCGGTCCGACCCCGGAAGCGGGCGAACACCGATCCCCGTCGCTCGCGTGCAAAGGACGCTGCAAACCGCTGGACCACTACGGACAGGGGAGACTCCAAAGGACGGGCCCCCGCCTGTTCATAAGCGGAACTTTGAGGCGAACAAGTATTTTGCTAACGCGATGTCAATGTACTCAATCCGGCCTCCGATGCACTTCCCCCAAGACGGCGTCGGGTTTGTCGACGCTCGGCAAATGTCAAGGGGCTCGATATGTCCGGATTCATCCGCTCGCTCGGTCTTTCCACGAAGATCATCCTGGCTTCCGTTCTAATCCTCTTTGTCGCGATCGGTGTGAACTACGCCGTGTTCACAAGCGGCTACCGCGCAGACAGCGAGGAGTTGCTGATGGAGAAGGCCGCGGCGTTCACCGCCGTCGCAGACAAGACCAAGGACCACGCCGGACACCTGATCGCCGACGGCGTGTACGACATGGAGTCGCTGCTCTCTGAAGCGAAGGAGCAGATGGCCAGGGGGATGTCCTACACGCAGACACGGTTCTTCAACACAATCCCCGTCGTCGTCGGGTGGACCGCCGCGGAGGACGCCGCGGAGGCCGAGGGCATCGACTTCCGGATCACGGCGTTCAACGCCCGCAACAAGAACAACGAACCGGCGCCCGGCACATTCAGGGCGGATCTGCTCCGCGATCTTGAGAGCCAGATCGCCTCGGGCGGGCCGGACCATCTCGGCCGAATCGACAGCGTGACCAACACCCTCCACTACCTCAGAGCCGTGCGCCTGGGCCAGTCGTGCATGATGTGCCACGGCGTTCCTGGACGCGACGGCGGGGACGATCAGGGCAGAGATCCGCTCGGCTTCCCGATGGAGAGCTGGGCTGTCGGCGACACACACGGCGCTTACGAGGTCGCCATGCCTCTGAGCCCGCTCGACGCACAGGTCGCCGGCTTCATGTCGCGCGGCGCGATGTTCACGATCCCTGTGATCCTCGTCTCGGTCGGCGGGTTTATCTTCATCCTCAACCGCCTGTTGACTCGCCCGGTCGGCTCGATGACGAACATGGTCCGCGACATCGCCGAGGGCGAGGGCGACCTGACCAAGAGGCTGAACATCCAGCGTGAAGACGAGATCGGCCAGCTCGCCAAGTGGTTCGACACCTTCATGGACCGCCTTCAGAAGCTGATCGGCGAGGTCGCAGGCACAACCCGCGAGGTCGCCTCGGCGTCCACGCAGATCGCCGCCTCCAGCGAGGAGCTCGCATCGGGGATCGATCAGCAGGACACACAGATCACCCAGATCTCCGCGGCCATGGAGCAGATGTCCGCCAGCGTCGTCGAGGTCGCCCGCAAGAGCAACGACGCCGCGAGAAACGCCGAGGAATCCGGAAAGGCCGCATCCGAGGGCGGGGACATCGTCCGCAAGACGATCGCCGAGATCAACTCGATCAGCGAGGCGGTCAGCGCGTCCGCGGCGTCGGTCTCCGAACTCGGCCGCAAGGGCGAGCAGATCGGGCAGATCGTCGCGGTCATCAACGACATCGCCGACCAGACCAACCTGCTGGCCCTCAACGCCGCCATCGAGGCCGCCAGAGCGGGCGAGCACGGGCGTGGATTCGCCGTCGTTGCGGACGAGGTCCGCAAACTCGCCGAACGCACCCAGCGGGCGACCGAGGAGATCGCCGAGTCGATCACCACCATCCAGTCCGAGACAGAGCAGGCCGTCCAGCGCATGAACACGGGGACGACCCAGGTCGAGTCCGGCGTCCGCATGGCATCCGAGGCCGGCAGCAGCCTCGACCGTATCGTCAGCAGCGCCTCGGATGTCGCCATGATGATCCAGACCATCGCCGCCGCGGCCGAAGAACAGGCCGCCACCAGCGAGCAGGTCAGCAAAAGCATCGAATCGATCTCGGCCGTGACACGCCAGTCCAGCGACGGCGTCGGCCAGGCCTCGATGGCCGCGGCCCAGCTCTCGGCCAAGGCCGAACACCTCCAGGCCCTCGTCAGCCGCTTCAAGATCGAACACGGCGGATAACGCCCACTCAAAGAATCTAGCAAAGCGGGAGGCTCATCAGATCGAGCCTCCCGCTTTTCATTGACAGTCCCATCCCCTCAGACCCGCATCACGAAGTACGCGTTCTGGATGTCGTGCTCGAAGCGGTGGATGCGGATGTCGTCGAAGCCGGCATCGCGGAGCATCCTTTCGGCGAGTTGCACGCCCCACGCCGTACCCAGACCCATCCCGCCCTGGGCGAGCGAGACGGTCATGCAGTGCATGCACGAGATCGCGTAGAGCATCGGGCCGAGCGGGTGTGCGGCGTTGTCGCACGGTTCGCTCGACGCGTCGATGTCCTGCATCAGGAACGCGCCGCCAGGCCGCAACGCCTCGCGGATCGACCGCAGCACCCTGTCGGGCCTCGCCTGATCGTGGATCGCGTCCATCGCGGTGATCCAGTCGAACGAGGCCGGCTCGGCCCAGTCGGTGAGGTCACGAACCTCGAAACGCAGATTGTCAAGCCCTCGCTCGGCCGCGAGCTCGCTGGCCCGATCGATCGCCGGGCCGCTCAGGTCGTAGCCGACAAACCGGCTGTTGGGGTACGCCGCAGCCAGCTCCATCAACGCACGCCCCCGCCCGCAGCCGATGTCCAGCACATCGATCCCGGCCGCCAGGCGTTCGTGCAGCCCCTCGAACAACGGCACGACCTTCTCAACGATCACCGGCACGATCGACTGCCCGCTGTCCTCTTCCATCACATCGTGGAAGCGCGGGAACTCCTCGTACGCCACGCCACCGCCGTTTCTGAAGCACTCCAGCACGCGGTCCTCGACGGCTCCCAGCCCCGCGAGATACTGCATGAAGACGCCCATGTTGTCCGTCGGGCTCTTGCGAGACAGGCACGCGGCGTGCTCGGGCGGGAGGCTGTGCGTCCCCGCGATCAGGTCGCGCTCGACGATCCTCGCCGCGACCATCGCCCCGAGCCACTCGCGGACATACCGCTCGTTGAGGCCCGCCTCGGCCGCGAGCTCGGGGCTGGTGCGTTCGAGGCCGTCGGCCATCGTGTCGAACAGGCCGGCGCGGTGGCCGATCGAGATCATCAGGGCGGTCATGCCGCCGTTGAGCATGCCGAGCAACCGCTCGGCGAAGGCGTTCTGTCGTTGCGGGTCGAGCACGCCCGCGCATCCATGGCACATGAGATTCTCCTCCTTCAAAGGAAGGGTTCGGCCGGTGGTTCCGGTTCTTGGTTTCCCCGGGCGAAAGCGCCCCGGGGCGGGTGGATTCATCGCGGCACGGCGTCGGGCGACGCCGCGGATCTATCCGCTTTCGCTCAGCATGCGCTCGATCTCACCGATGGCGTGCTCGACCGGCCACGCGTGCCGGTAGGCGACCGAGACCGCGATCGCGCCTTCGAACATCAGCAGCGTTGTGTCCGCCAGCGCATCGGAGTCTGCATTCAACTTCTCTTCGTTGACGACCCCCCCGATCAGCTCACGGAACAACGCGCGCAGGTTCTCGCGGTGGACACGGACGACGCGTCCGATGCCGGGCGTCTCGGGCGTGACCTCCGCCGCAAGGTTCTGGAACGGGCAGCCCCGGTACCCGCTGCTCTGGAACCAGGGAAGGAGCGATCGCAGCGGCGCCAGCAACCGTTCACGCGCGCTCGCGCCCTTCGAGGCGATCTCGCGCAGTTCCTCGAACTCGTGCTCGGCCAGGTGCTCGGCGTAGGCGACGACGAGATCGTCCTTGGACGGAAAGTGCGTGTAGAACGACGCCTTGGCGACGCCGGACTCGGCGATGATCTGGTTGATCCCGGTCGCCTTGATCCCTTGACGGTAGAACAGATCGATAGCGGTCCGGAGGATGCGTTCGCGTGGGGCGGGGATGGAGGCGTCGACGGGCATCGGAACGAAGTATCGCCCAAACAGACAGGTCTGTCTAGCAGCCCGCGAGAAATTTATGCCCCCCCCCGCACTCCCAAGGTTTCCCGGGGCGGAGGTTCTAAGTAGAAGCGGGCCGTTTCCCGTGTACACTCGCCGCCCGTGCCAAGCCAGCAGAGCGGGAATCTTCTCAAAGCCCTCGGACCGGGCATCCTCTTTGCCGGGGCGGCGATCGGTGTCTCTCACCTCGTGCAGTCGACCCGCTCGGGGGCGATTTACGGGCTGGCGCTCGTGCCTCTGATCGTCCTCGTCCACCTGCTCAAACTCCCGGCGATGCTGGCGGGGCCGAGGTACGCCGCGGCGACCGGGACCTCGCTCCTCGAGGCCTACCGGCGACAGGGACGCTACACCCTCGCGATCTTCGCTGTGATCGTGGCTGGGACCGCCTTTGCGATCGTCGCGGCGATCTCGATGGTGACCGCGGCGATCTTCAAAGCCGCGGTGCTCGTGCCGTTCTTCGGCGCAGACGGGGCCCAGATCGCGTGGGTGTGCGCCGGGCTGCTCGGTGTCGGGGCGTGCATCCTCGCCGGCGGCGGGTTCGCATGGCTCGACAGGGCCATGAAGGTGCTCATGGTCGTCATGCTCGCGACGACGATGGTCGCCGCGGGCGCGGTGTTGCCGAAGATCGAGCTCTCGACCGCCCTCGCCTGGCCCGCCGGCGTGACCGGTGCGGCATCCATGCTTTTCATCGTCGCGTTGATCGGCTGGATGCCCGCGCCCCTGGACATCACAGTCTGGAACTCGCTCTGGACGATCGCCCGCTCCAAACGAACCGGCGCGAGCCCGACGCCCAAGGTCTGCCGCGCCGAGTTCCTCATCGGCTTCGGCCTCTGCCTGCTGCTCGCGTGCGCGTTCGCGGTGCTCGGTTCGGTGGTCATGCGCCAGAACGGTGTCGAACCCTCGCCCGCGCCCGCGGCGTTCGTCGCCCAGCTCTTCTCGCTCTACGAGAGCGTCTTCGGCCCGTGGATCACGCCCGTGATCGGGGCGAGCGCGCTGGCGGTGATGTTCTCGACGCTGCTGACGGTGCTCGACGCGCTCCCGCGCAGCTTCGTGGTGCTGATCGCGAGGTTCGGAGGGCCCGAGCGCCCGTGGGACGAGGGCGCCACGCGCGACCTGTCGCGCACGAGAGGCTATTGGATCGCGATGGCGGCGATCGTGCTGGGGGCCATGCTGCTGGTCGGCCGCTTCCGCGGGAGCATGACGGGGCTTGTGGACCTGGCGACCACGCTGAGCTTCCTCGGCACGCCCCTGCTGGCGTGGTTCAACCACCGCGCGATGACGGCACCCCAGGTGCCCGAGACCTTCCGGCCATCCCGAGTGACACGGGCCGTGAGCCTCGCGGGGGTGGTCTTCTTTGCGGGCTTCGCGCTGGTGTTTCTTTGGACAAAGATCGGGTAAGCCTGCTCGCAGCCGGGTTGGTCCCGGCGTCGACACCGAAAGGTAGGAAAGGCCGGCCGCAGATCGCTCCACGGCCGGCCCCCCGTTCAACTCGTTTATATTCTGTTATGAACCTGCTCAATCGAGGCCGCTGCGCAGCCGCCCCGCTTAGCCCTTTGGACCAAGCTCAAAATCCGATACACTGCCTGACGGGCAGTTCTTCGCGACCCGTATTGCCAAGCGCGGTTCAGAGCAATCTCAGGAACCAAACTCGAGTTTTTTTGAAAGGGGACACCGGTGGGGCATGCGGAGGGCGTCGATGCGGCTCGCGAGGTCTTCCTTCGCGTTCTTGAGGAGCTCCGGAAGGTCGCTTCCGACTTCTTCCGCGCCGAGGGCCCCGGCCACACGCTCCAGCCTACCGCCGTCATCAACGAGCTCTGGCTCAGGCTCGCCGATCGGCCCGACCTCTCGTTCAAGAGCGATCAGGCCTTCATGGCGTACGCGTCCAGAGCGTTCCGCCATGTCCTGATCGACCACGCGAGGCGGAAGAACTCGCTCAGGCGAGGCGGCGGGCGACGACGGGAGTTGCAGATAGGCGATTTCCAGGCCCCATATTCGGGGCCGGAACTGGCGATCGAGGTCGCCGAAGTGCTCGTTCAGTTCGAAAAGCATGATCCGCGTGCCGCCCGCGTCGTTGAAATGCGCTTCTACGGGGGAATGAGCGAGGAGGAGATCGCCGGCGTGCTGGGCGTCAGCACCCGGACCGTTCGAAACGACTGGGCGTTTGCCCGGGCATCGCTGGCGGAAAAGCTCGGTGAAGATGAACCCCACCAGCACCAACGATCGGACCAAGCGGCTTTTCCTTGAGGCCCGCGAGCTGCCGGAGCCCGAGCAGGAGCGGTTCGTCAGGCGAGCCGCCGACGAAGATAATCAGCTCGCAGACCGAGTCCTGAGGCTCCTGAAGGCAGCCCGTTCCGCAGCGGCCGAAGCCATCGACATTCCGGCGATCGATCTCACCGAGCTCCGGCGTGCCGCCAGACCGAGCCCCGGCGAACTCCCGCCCCTGGGCGAAAAGTACCGCGCCATCCGCGTGATCGGCTTCGGAGGCGCCGGCGATGTCTACCTCTGCGAGCAGCTCCGGCCTGTGCGGCGAGAAGTCGCGATCAAGCTGCTCCGCCCCACGGTTGTGTCCGAGTCGGGCGTGCGGCGCATCGAGCGGGAGGCCCGCCTGCTCGCGGGGCTGGACCACCCCGGGATCGCCCGGCTGCTCGATGTCGGCGAGGCCTCGGACGGCCGCCCGTTCATCGTGATGGAGTTCGTCGACGGCCTGCCCATCGACCTCGACTGCCAGGAGCACCGAGCACCGACCCGCGAACGCCTCGACCTCTTCCGCGAGCTCTGCGACGCCGTGCACCACGCCCACCAGCGGGGCGTCATCCACCGCGACATCAAGCCCGCCAATGTGCTGGTCGAACGCTCCGGAGACCGCCCGCGCGTCCGCCTGGTCGATCTCGGTGTGGCCAAGCTCATCGACGACGGGCGGAGCCTCGGGCCGAGCCTGACTGTCACCGGCGCGGTCGTCGGCTCGCTCGGATTCATGAGCCCCGAACAGCGCAGCGGCGGCCGGGCGAGCACGCTCTGCGATGTCTACGCCCTCGGCGTGCTGCTCTACTGCCTGCTGACCGACGCCCCGCCGCCGAAACTCTTATGCACAAACCAGCGCGCCGTCATCCGCGCTTCGCCCAAGACCAAGGCGCTGCGAGGCGACCTCGGCACGGTCGTCGCCCGGGCGATCTCGCCCGAACCCGCGGACCGCTACGAGACGGTCCGCGAGCTCGACGAAGACATCGCAAGGTACCTGAATCACGAACCGATCCGCGCCCGCGGCCCGAACGCGCTGTACACCGCCGGCAAGTTTGTCCGCAGGCACTGGGCAGCCAGCGTCGCCACCGCCCTTGTACTCGCGACCGCACTGGCCTCGTTCATGTTGGTCAACGCATCGAGGATCGAGGCGATCCACGCCCACGCCGAGACGCAGTACACCGAAGCCCGCCGTATTTCCAACTACTTCCTACGCGATGTCGTCACCAGGCTCTACCGCATCCCAGGCTCGCAAGAGATCCAGTTCGATCTGCTCAACGAGTTGCTCCGCCAGACCGAAGACTTCCTCCAGAGTCGCCCCGACGATCCATCGCTCCTCGACGATTACGCCGACACCCTCTACGCACTCTGCGATGTCCACTCTATCACTCCCGGCGCACGAGACGCCGCGATCGACTACATCCAGCGCGCGCTCGATGTGCGCTTGCGTCTTGTCGAGGCGGCGCCCGACAACACCGATTTTCTCATGAAGCTCGGCGTCGCCTATGCGCGCCGGGGCGACTTCGAGATGCGGAGCGGCGGGCCCGACGGCGCCGTCACTTCAGAGTCCGCAGACCGGACGCTCGGCTACTACACGAAAGCGCTGAAAATCGACCGGCGCCTCGTCGAGATCGATCCCGACTCTCGCAGGTACCGCGACAACCTCTACTGGAGCCACGACCGCATCGCATCGGTCCTGCACCGATCGGGCAGGCCGGGCGCTCTCCGGTGGGCACGAGACGCGCTCGAGGTCGCCGAGGAACTCGCAAGCCGCCACCCCGACCACTATCTCACCGCGTTCGCGCTCTCCCAGGCGCACATGAAGCTGGGCAGAGTTCTCCACGACAACGGCATGCACGAACACGCCGCTCCCTACCTCCTCATCGCGGCCGAGCACGCAGAGCGCCTCAACGAGATCTACCCCAACGCGTGGCATTTCATGCGTTACCTCAACTACGCCTACGCCGAGATCGCCAAAAACGCAAAGGAACTCGGCGAGTTTCAGATCGCACAAGACGCGCTCGCAAAGCGGATCGAGATCGCTGAATCACTCAACAGCGCCGAACCCGGCGGGAGATGGCGGGCGCTCGTCTCCGACGCTCAGCACAGGCTGACCCGCTTCCGCGAAGACTTCGAGGCCGCAGACCGAGCGGACGGAATCGCCCCCGAGCATACCGGCCCCGCACCAGACTGAGGCGGGGAGGGGGCCCGGCCTGCAGATCACGACCGAAGCAGTGGAGCGGACCGGACTCGAACCGGCAACTTCCAGCTTGCAAAGCTGGCACTCTACCAATTGAGTTACCGCCCCAGAAGGGGAAGCGGAGTGTAGCCGGGCTCCGGCTTGCGATCGTCCGTCGGCAGGCCCCCCGGCCCGGGCCCGACCGAGAACTCAAGCCCTCCGGACATCGCCAACCCCCCCAGGCCTTCCAGCACGCATCGCCGACCCTCCTGAACCCCCCGAGACCGGGCGGGGCGTGGCGAGCGCCGAGTGCCACGCCGATCCTGGGGGCATGGACGATTCGCCGAACGCCCAGAACCCGGTCTCGTTCAGGACCCTCGTCCTGATGCTCCTCCTGCTCGCCACCGTCTTGGTGCGACCGGGCTCGGCGCTGGCGACCGGCGAAGACCGGCCAGGCGTCACCCCCGCCGAGGCCTTCAAGGAGGCCCGCAGGGCGTTGCGGGAAGGCGATCAGCGGGACGCCGCCGAGCTCTTCCGCATCGCTTGGACCGATCCCGATCATCGGCGAGCCGCCGCCCAGGCGCTCCGGGACATGGAACTCGCCGGACGCTTCCGCCCGCTCCCCGACGAGTCGAAGATCAGGGTGCTGCTGCCCGAGCTCGGGCGGGGGTTCTCACGCCACGAGACGCCGAACTTCATCGTCCTCTCAGACCTGCCCGAGGCACGCGTCCGCACGATCGCCCGGGACATGGAGCGGACGCGGGAAAAGGTCCTTCAACTCGGTGATCGGCTCGCGCTCTCGCCGATCCCGCACGCCGAGAAGCTCGTCGCGATCATCTTCGAGCAGCACGCGGCGTACGCCTCGTTCGCATCCCGCGTCGACAAGGTCGACCCGGGCTGGATCGCAGGCTACTACACCCTCGGCGCCAACCGCGTCGTGCTCTACGACGATCTCACCGGCCCGGCCTACACCCGCGCCGTCGAGGATGTCAGGCGAAGGCACGAGCCTGTCAAGCGGGCGAAAGCCAAGTCCGTCGAAGAGGGACCCGACCCGATCGCTCTCGCCGAGGCCTCGCGACAAGCCGCGTACCTGCGTGACAACCTGCGCACCCGCGCCGAGACCTACTTCGTCGCCAAGTCCGTCCACGAGACCGTGCACCTTCTCGCGTTCAACACCGGGATCCAGCGTCCCGACCGGGTCTACCCGCTGTGGCTCAGCGAGGGGCTCGCCCTGAGCTTCGAGACCGATCGGACCGACCTGCCGTTCGGCCCGGACCACCCGTTCGCCGAGCGCGAGGAAGCGCTGACCGACGCGTCCCAAACCGGGCGCATGCTCGATTGGGACCGCGTGGTCGCCCTGCTCGCCCCGCCCTCGCAACAGGACGAGATCGACCGCTTCTACGCCCAGAGCTACGCCCTCTTCTCCCATCTGGCCCAGCGCAGACCCGAACAGCTCGGCGCGTACTTCAGGGCGATCGAACTGCTCCGATGGGGCATCCGCAGCGAGGAGCAGGCCCTCGCACTCTTCACGGCCCACTTCGGGCGTCCGGCCGATGTCGCGGCGGGGTTCATGGCGCAAGAGGGCCGCGCCCGCTACGCGGCGGAGACCGCGACAAGACGCCGGCACGATCGCGGACCCTCGAACGCAGATGTCGTCGGCCAGCGTCGAGAGCCCGAATCTCCGCTACCCTCCGCCGGGCGGCGCTGAACCCAGCGCGACCGCCCGGAGGCCAGATGCACACCAAGAGTCGACGAATCACCGCCGCGACAGCCTGCGCCATCGCAACACCGCTCGCCCTCGGCGTGCAGCCCGACGAGGACCTCCCGACCGAGGCGCACGAGAGCGAGGCTTCCGAAGCGATCCGCGAGCTGACCGGCCGCCCGCCGCTGGTCACATTCTCCGTCTCGGGTCGGGGCGAACACCGCTTCAAGGCCGACCTCAAGAAAGGCGACGGCGACATGAGCGTCACCCGGGTCCGGGGCGATCTCGGCGTCGGCTTCACCCTCGACCAACGCACCCGCCTCGGCCTCGCCTTCGGGCACGAGCAGTCCCGCTACCGCTTCGGCGACTTCGACCTGCTCTCTGGCGTCGACCGCCCCCTCCGCGACGCGCACACCACCGACTTCGGCGCACGCCTCAGCCGCCAGTTCGACGAAAACTGGGGCGCCATCATCGGCGCACGCGTCGAGTTCTCCGGTGAGTCCGGCGCAGACCTGGACGACTCGGCCACCTACGGCGGGCTCGGCATCGTCACCTACCGCTTCAGCGAGACGCTGACCGTCGGCGCGGGAGCCGCGGTCTCGACACGCCTGGAAGACAACACCCTCGTCATCCCGATCGTGCTCGTGGATGTGCAGATCTCCGACCGCCTGAGCTTCGGCAATATCGACCCACGAGCCACCGCCGGCCTCGGTGTCGGCGCCGCCCTCCGCTACCGCCTGACCGACGAGTGGACCCTCTCTCTCGGTGGCGGCTACCAGCGACGCGAGTATCGCCTGGACGACGCCAGCACCATCAGCGGCGGCGTCTTCCGCGACAGCGGTTTTCCGATCGTCCTCGACGCGACCTACGCACCCAACCCGCACTTCTCGATCGGCGCAAGAGCCGGCGCGATGGTCTGGCACCGCATCGAACTCTTCGACGACGACGGACGCAGCCTGACCAAGAGCGAACTCGACCCGACGCCCTTTGTCGGTTTCGGCGCGACAGTCAGGTTCTGAATCCACACGGGCTCAGTTCTTAGGTCGGATCTCATCGTGCGCGAGGCGCCTCGGCCCGTGCGCTCAGCGGCTCGGGGCCTTCACCGAAGGGCGGCGCGTCGACGAGCCTCGCCCGCTCGATGCGGGGCGGGTCGACCGGTCGGCCCTGCGGGCCCACTTCCGCCGCTCCGATCCGGCGGATCGCGCCGGCGCCCGACACTGCCTCGGCGAACGATGTGTACAGCCCGTCCAGCGGTCTGGTTCGCTCGCGGCTCAGGCAGACAAAGACCTGGCTCCCGTTGCTGTTGGGGTTGGTCGAACGCGCCATCGAGAGGACGCCGAAATCGTGCGGGAGCCTGCTGGGCTCGAGATTGGTGAAGTAACCCGGACCGCCGGCGCCCGAAGCGGTCGGATCGCCGACCTGGATCACGAACCCGGCCTCACCCTCGCTCTCACCGATGATCCGGTGGAAGACGATGTCGGTGTAGAAGCCGCCCTCGACAAGGTGGAGGAAGTTCATCACCGTGTTGGGCGCGTGGTCGGGCCGCATCCTGAACCGGATCTCGCCCTCTGTGGTCTCGAAGACCACTTGCTGTTCTGCGTAGATGCGCAGGCCGCTATAGGTCGGGGGAGAGGTGATGAACTGGATCTGCGGCTGACCCGTTCGGGGGTCGGGCTCTCCGAGCACCGCGTACGCGGGCGTGAGCAACGGCTGCAGCACCAGCGGCGGGCCGATCTTTGTGTCGCCCACAACGAGCTGCGCATACCGGAGCTTCGGATCGTCCGTCTCCCACAGCCGCGGAAAGAGGCTGGCGAAGTCCACCCGCCCGGCCGCGACCGAGGCGGTCATCACGGGCTCGATGGCTTCGTCGTTGCTTGCCGTAGCGATCGGATCGAAGATCTCGACGCGGGCCTCACCCTCCATGTCGCCCGGGATCTCGACGGCGATGGGGACCTGCCGGTCCTTGCCGTAGTAGAGACGCTCGGGCTGGAGCTGCGCCGACGCGCCGGCGGCGAGCGGGAGGCAGAGAGAGGCGGCGACAAAGGACCGATAACGACACAGGGCGTTCTGGATCAGGCTCATGGTCTGACTGTACCACGATCATCGCCAAGAAGTGGCGGCAACTGTGCATGGGGAGTTTGGAGTGTGCGCCGGCTCGGCAGGGTCAGTTTCTGCGGCTTCCCTGCGGCTGGCCGTTGTCGCCGTTGTCGTAGGGCTGGCCGAGACGCCGGTCGAAGAGCGTCCAAGCGTTCTTGACGGCGGCCGAGGCCATCGCGGCGTCCTGCTGATCCTGCGACTCGGAAGCCGCCAGCGAAGGCACGAGCTCTCGAGAATCGTCTGAGAACCAGAAGACCCCGAGATCGGCCCTGAGGACATTCACCCCGTCGCTATGGTTGATGTCCGTCTGGGTTTTTAGCCCATCGCTGACCAGCGAAGCGCCCGAGGGGCGGATGCTCCAGAGCATGGGGGTGCCGTTTGGTCCCAGACCGCGGTAGTGGTAGTTGCCGACGGTCCGCATGCCGGAGTGGTCCCAGAGTTTGAACTCGTCGCGGTACCTCGAATAAGGATGATTCCCACGGTGCGAGGGGCAATAAAAGACCTTCGGGGCGGGCATGTACGAGTAGCCGATCAGGTAGCCCAGCCCGTCCCATCCGCCGGGGCTCAGCCGGTTGCGGGGCTGGGCCATGTCGTTGTCTGACAGGCGGAGCGTCATCATCTCGTTGAGAGGCAAGAAACTCCCGGCGGAACGGAGGAAGATGCTCGGGGGCATGAATTCCTCATGGTCGTCGGCGTACATGGCCATGGAGAGGCCGATCTGACGCTGATTCGACGCGCACGAGACCCGCCTTGCTGTCTCCCTCGTGCCCGACAGGGCGGGGATCAGCAGGGCCATCAGCAGGGTGACGATCGAGATCGAGACGATGAGGTCCAGAAGAGTAAAACCGCGCCCTGCGGCCCTGCCTCGCTTCGCAGGGCTTCTCGTCGCCAACGGCTTCAGCGCGTGCGACCTCTTGCCCACAAGCGATGGGCGGGAACCCCCAAACCTGATCAAGCCGCATGTCTGCACTACGGAACCCCCGAGGCGTTGATTGAAGACTAACGGGATCTTCAATGCGATGCAAGAGCATCGTCAAGGAAACCCCGGGTCCGGCTTACTTATTCTCACGGCGGAATCGCCAGGGACCGGGAACTCCCCAACGAACCCCGGTCTCGGGATCCGCCGCCCAGAGAGACGCGTATAGCACATGGTCTGCAGCACGACGCTGTTTTCGGCGTTCTGAGGAGCCCAGATCCGTTGGCCGATTTCAGAGGACAAACCGATCCGGATTTCGATCTGATGCAACGCGTCGCCACCAACGACGAGACGGCGGTCGGGGAGCTCTACGACCGCTTCAGCTCCTTGGTCTATCGGCTCGCTTATCAATCGATGCCGACCCGGGCGGAGGCCGACGACGCGGTGCAGGAGATCTTCGTCCGCCTCTGGAAGACCGCCGGGCGTTACGACCCCAAGCGGGCGGCCCTGGTCACCTGGGTGATGCTCATCTCCCGCCGCCATCTGGTGGACAAGCTCCGGCGGAAGCGGGCCCGCGTCAAGGCCGCCTCGCTGGACGAGGCCCCGCAGGCGGGCGCCCCGGACCCCTCCCTGGAGGAGTCTGGCATGGAACGCGATGAGCGGTATGCTGCGTTGATGCAACGCATCGAGGCGTTGCCGGAACTGCAAAGGACCGTCGTCGTAAGGGCCTACCTCGGAGGTCAGACCCTGCGGCAGATCGGTGAAGAATTGAACACTCCATTGGGTACCATCAAGTCCGCTTTGAGCAGAGCCTTGGTGCGGCTGCGAGAAAGGTCGTCGGAGGAGTTGGCATGACGACGCAAGAACTGATCGAATTGGCCGTGCTCGACACGATGGGCTTGCTCGACGAAGACGAACAGGCTGCGTTCGACAGCGCCTTCGGCGCCGCTCCGGCGCAGGTCCAGGCCCATGTCAGGCGAGAGCAGACACGCTTTGCGGATATCGACGCGATCCTGCCGGATGTCGAGCCCCCGGTCGAGCTCCGCTCTGCGGTGATCGAGGCGGTGCGTGAAGCGATCGCCGAAACGCTGGTCGCCGGGGGACCCGAGGCCGATTCGCTGACCCTTCGACCCAGCAAGGGTGTTTCTTCGGCCTGGCGTCTCGGCGCCGTCGCGGCCGTCGCCATCGCGGTCGTGCTGGGCGGGACGACGCTCCAGATGCAGCAGGAGTACACGCAGCTGAACCAGTCGATCCGGAACAACGCGCAGATCGACCAGCTCAACGCGACCTTCGGCACCCGCATCGTCGAGGATGTCGTGTTCGACAGCCAAACGCGCCAGTTCGCGTTCGTCCCTGTCTCCGACGGCGTCGCGGCCCGCGTCTCGGTGTTCTACAACCCCGGCTGGAACGCCGTCCGCCTCTACTGCCGCAACCTCGGCAACGAGGAATCCTCCCCCACCTTCCGCGTCGCGCTGGTCGACGAGGCGGGGCAGGTCGTCGAGGTGCTCCACCGCTTCCGCCCCGGTCCCGGCTTCGAGTCGCGCGAGATCCGCGCCAATCTGGCCGAACTGGCGCTCCGCGGCGAACGCCTCGCCATCCTTGACGACGCCACCGGGGCCGTCCTCATGACGACCGCGCCCGGCGCCTTGCGGAATATCTGATCATCCCAAAGCAAGCCCGATCCGACCGACGCGTCGGCCCTTCCACAGGTCCGACGCGTCTTTCTTTCGGTTGGGTTCGAGGCTCGGGCGCTCTTTCTCGATGACCCGGCTCAAGCCGCGTCGCGACGACGCTCGTGCGACTGCTCCCGAGGATCGACCCATTGGGCCTCGTCGAGGAGGATGTCGAGCTTGGTCCGCAGCTCGTGATCGCGGCTGGCCTTGGCGAGCTTCCGCCAGACCGTCGAGCCGAACAGCAGCGTGAGCAGCGCCGCGATGCAGACGCCCACCGCCGCGTACATCGGGCGGCTGGAGTCGATGGGCTCGCCCGCGGCGGGCGCCTCGGCCATGGCGGTGGTGACGCCTACGGCTCGCCGTTGTCTCGCGGCGTTGGACTCGGAGATCAGCGCCCTTGCGATGGTGTCGAGCGCTCGTTCGGTCTGGGCCTTGCCCGGGCCGCGGAACTCGAGCTCCAGCCTGCCGTCCTCGACCGAGAGCTGTGTCATGTCGCTGGCGAGCCGGTGGGCGAGCGTTCCGGCCTCGGCCCGCTCCATGAGTCCTCGCTGGGCGAGGCGGTCGGCGGCGCGTTCGAGGAACCTCGGATCGCCCAGCAGTTCGCTGTGGTAGCGCTGCCACTCGGCGCGCTCCTCGGGCGAGATGCGCCTGCCGTCGGCCTCAGCGACGATCACGGCCCTCGCGGCGTATGTCGCCGGCGCCGCGTGCCCGGCGATCATCCAGGAGAGCGCCGAGAGCGCGAGCAGCGTGACAGCGCCGGCCGCGACGATCCACGCCGCGCGTGACGCCGCACGACCGGACTCGATCTTCTCTCGGAGCTCCTCGGTCTCGCGTCTGGCCGCGAGCACCTCGGCTCGCATGGACAGGACTTCCTCGCACTGTGCGAAGCGCTGGGTGAGCAGCTCGCTCGCCTTTCGGATCTTGGCCGATTGGCGGTTGATCAGCTTCTTGCACAGCTGGAGTCGTGCGCGACGCTTTCGGACCCACTCGTTGCTCGACGCGGTGCTGGGGTGGGCGCCGATGTCGGCGCGGGCACGGTCGAGGCCGGACTCCAGATCGCTGATCCGCTGGTGGGCCTCTTCGAGCTGGCCCTCGGCGATCTCAAGACGCTGGGCGAGGTCGTCGCGCTCGTGCTCGGCCTTGACCTTGGCGACGCGGTGCTGCTCGGCGGCTTCCGACTTCTCCTGCAGCTTCCGGTCCAGCGCCGTCAGCTCGCCTGTCAGGCGGTCGACCTCGGCGAAGAGCTGGGTCGTCTGCTCGTCGGCGTCGTTCGAGAAGCTGTCGCGTTCGCGTGTCGCCCTTTCGAGGTCGACTTCGAGCTTGGCCGCCTTGTCGCTCAGTTCGGCGATCTGCGACTCCAGCTCGGCGGTCCGCTGCGAGAGGGCGTTGCGTTCTTCTTCGAGGGCGCGGCGCTGCTTGCCGAGGTTCGCTGCCGCGTCGGCCGCTTTGGCGTGGTCCGACCTGGCCTGGTCGGCCTCGGCCTCGGCCTCGATCGCCTTGTAGCGGAGCGCCGCGATCTCCGATCGCTGGGCGTCGGCGTGCTCCTGCATCCGCTCGCGCTCGGCGATGGCCTGCTCGATCTCAAGGCGGAGCGTCTCGGCGTCGCCGATCTCGTCCGCCCGGGCTTCGAGCTCGCTCTCGCGCTGGCCGAGGTCATCGGCGAGGCGGTCGAGCTCGGCTCTTCGCGCTTCGAGCGCCTCGCGCTCGCGGCTCATCTCTTGCTCGAAGTCACTCCGCCGCGACTCGATCGCCTCGGCCTCGGCCTCCAACGCCGACTCGCGCCGACCGAGCTCCTGCTCGCGCTTCGAGGAGGCTTCCTCTCGGAGCTGGACGCTCTGCTCGCGTTCCTCGATCGAGGCCCGCTCCTCGTCGCACCGCTGGCGGAACCGGCGCTCTTCCTCTTCGAGTTCCGAGACCCGTTCGAGGAGCTGGGCCTCGCGTTCGCCGAGTTCCTCGTCACGCGCCTCGATCGCCCGGCGACGGTCGTCGAGCTCGGCCTCGTCGGAAGCGAGCTTCTCTCGCTCGGACTCGACGCTCTGCCGGTCACGCTCCAATGCGTCGCCGGCCTCAGCGAGCGAGGCCCGTTCGGCGGCGAGGGCCTCGCGCTCCTCGTCGAGGCGGGCTCTGACCGACCCGAGCTCGGCCTCGGACTGATCGCGGTCGTTTTCAAGACGCTGCCGGTCTTCCTCCAGGACCCGGCGCTGCTCGGCGAGTTCCTGCTGGAGGGTCTGCACCGAGGCCCGCTCGGAAGCGATCTCTTCCCGGACGCGTTCGAGGTCTTCCCTGCTCGCCTCTTCGGCTTCGAGGAACGAGGTCTCGCGCTTGTCGAGTTCCGCGGCCTGCTGGTCGAGTTCTTGGACCCTGGCTTCAAGCGAAGCCCGACGCTGGGAGAGCTCGGCCTCGGCCTGCTCGGAGCGGTCGGTGATCTCCTGTTCGAGGGTGTCCAGCACGCGGGAGCGCTCGTCCAGCTCCCGCTTGCGGTGGTCGAGGATGGCCATCTCGCGCCGGTGCAGCTCGTGGGCCTTCTTCAGGGCCGTCAGCTGGGCTTCGACATCCGTAATAATGCCGAACAGATCCTCGGGCATCCCTTCGGGGTGGTCGCCGCTGCGCGGGGGCTGGCCCTTCTCCGGATTGTGGCGGGATGCTGGGTCCATGGCTGCGCGGGTCGCCGGTGGAGCGGCGAGAGGTCCTCCCGGCCTCTATCGGCCGGTCGGTCGCTCCGCTGAACCGGGCCCCGAAGAGAGCCAATCCAGACTTTCTCATCGGATTGCCCAAGTCCGGAATTTTGCGAGGATTGGCGGAAGAGCCGGGAATAGGGCCGAATGTTTCGATATTCTGTTACTTCAAGCCGCGAGTCTCGGGGCCGCGGAGCAGCACCATCCGGCCCGGCCGATAACCGGGCTTCGGCCAGCAGGAGAAGCAGGACATGAAATCGATCTGTCGCAGAGGAATGAGCACGGCCGCAGCGGTGGCCGGCGTCGTCGGCGTTCTGGCCCTTGGGGTCGCCGGGTACACGATGCTCTCTGGCGAGTGCGGGCTCAGCGCTTGCACCGTCAAGGAGGATGCCACGGTCCAGACCGTCGCCGCGTCCAAGAGTTGCTCAAGCTGCGAAAGCTCTGGCGGTTGCGGCAGCGAAGCCGAGGTTGTCCTCGCTTCCGCCGAGAAGTCCGACTGTGCCCAGACCTGCGGCGGCGAGGTCGCCGAGGGCTGCGACGGGATCTGCGACGACCTGAACAAGAACCAGAGCAAGGTTCTGGCCGCTTCGGCCCCCACCAAGTCCGACTGCGCCCAGACCTGCGGCGGCGAGGTCGCCGAGGGCTGCGACGGGATCTGCGACGATCTGGACAAGAACCAGGGCAAGGTCATCGCCGCCTCCACCAGCGAGGCCAAGGGCTGCTGCCCGCTGATGGGCGCCGAGGTCGTGACCGCCAGCGCCACCAGCGACTGCGCCTCCAAGTGCGAGGGCGCCAAGTCCTGCTCGGACGAGAAGAAGGCCGAGTGCAAGAAGGCCGACTGCCCGATGGCCGTCGCCTCCAACGACTGATCGACTTTCTCAACGCGATCAATGCCGCACCGGCCGGGCCCGCCCCGGCCGGTGTTGTTTTTGGTCCGCGCTGCCGGCGTGCGCCCGTTTGACCCCGGGCGGGCTCTCGCCCACACTCTCGGGCCATGCGTCGCATCACCATCGAGACCGAGCGCCTCCGCCTCGCCCTGCTGCCCGAACTCGGCGCCGCGGTTGGCGGTCTCTGGAGGAGGACGGTCAGCGGCACTTGGGCGCCAGTCCTGCGGCCGACGCCCGAAGAACCCGCTTCGTTTCTCGATACCTCGATGTACCTGCTGGCGCCGTGGTCCAACCGCGTGCGGGACGGGCGCTTCCGGTTCGCCGGGCGTGAGCACCGGCTTCGGATCGACTGGCCCCAGGAGGGCTGCGCGATCCACGGGCTCGTGAAGAACCGGGCGTGGGAGATCCTCGAACGCACACCGGTCTCGGCGTGGCTGCAGACCGACTCGCGCTGGTGGGCCGAGAGCGAAGAAGACGGCGATGCGCCTTTTGTCGACCACTTGCACGCCCGCGTGGGGTACGAACTCACCGACAAGGCAATCACCGCCCGCCTGGAACTGCGCCATGTCGGCTCGGTGACGATGCCCTGCGGGATCGGCTTCCACCCCCACTTCGCCGCCCCCGCCGGAACGGCCCTCCGCCTGAGCCTCGACGCACGCTACCCGGCCGAACGCTGCCTGCCGACCGGGCCGCCGGCGCCGGACGAGGTGACCGAAGCGCTCCGTGCCGGCGTGCCGACCGACACGCTTACACTCGACGACTGCTTTCTCGGCTCGGCCGACGGCGCGACGATCGCGGGCCCCAACGGCGGCGTGAAGCTCTCGTGCTCCCGGTCGCTGACGCACACGGTGATCTACGCTCCGGGCAAGGGAGAAGACTTCGTGTGCGTCGAACCTGTCACCATGGCCAACGACGGGTTCAACCTGCTCGGCAAGGGCTGGCGTGACGGCGTCCGCGAGCTCAAGCCCAGCGACACGCTGATCGCCTCGATGACCATCACGCTGACCGACTGAAACACAAGGGAGCCCCGCCGTGACGACCTTCCTCCTCAAGACCGAGCCGGGCGACTACAGCTACGACGACCTCGTGAATGAGAAGCGCTGCGCGTGGACGGGCGTGAAGAACCCGGCCGCGCAGTCGAACATGCGCACCATGAAGAAGGGCGACGAGGCCTTCATCTATCACACCGGCGACGAGAAGGCGATCGTCGGTCTGGCCAAGGTCGTCAGCGATCCGTACCCCGACCCGGACAATCCGGGCGAACTGACCAGCGGCGAGCCGAAGTTCGTGCTCATCGACCTTGCGCCGGCGAAGAAAGCCAAGACGCCCGTGACGCTCAAGGCGATCAAGGCCGACGAACGGTTCGCGGAGTTTGCGCTTGTGAAGCAGTCACGCCTGAGCGCGATGCCGGTGCCGAAGGATCTCGACAAGCACCTGCGGAAGATGGCCGGGCTGTAGTCGCAGCGAAACCGGCGGCGAGCGGCTTCAGGACTCCGAGCCGATCGGCGGCTCGTTGTTGTTGATGGTCTGCATCGCGCCGAACCTCGCGGCGTCGCGCCCCCGGATCGACAGGACCGGGATCAGCCCGCACGAGCGGAGGCGCTCTGCCGCCCGATCGCCGAGAAACGCTTCGGCGGAGGGTGTAACCTTCCCGCCGGGGATTGCGTGCATCGGCAGGCTCTCGAAATCGCCTCCGGCCGACGCGTTGAATCCCCAGCCCTGCATGCTGAACCTCTCGCCGAGCAGGGCGACGACGCCGACCGAGGCCGGGCCCCAGAGGTAGGCCGCGTGGGCGTCGATCGTGCCGAGGGCTTCGGGTTCGATCTCTTCAAAGTCGAACGCGTCGACGGGGTCGGTCGGGCTCCCGTAGGGCAGGCGGATCATGACGCGAGGCGTTGTCAGCATCAGCCACGAGGCTTCCTGGGTTCTGCGGAGGGCGTCGAACGCCGGGTCGGGGTCGGACCAATTTGCCGGATCGGGCGAAGCCGCGGGCGAGTAGCAACCCGCGACGGCCGGATCGATCGAGGCGATGACGGGGGCGCCGGCGGTTGCGCCGATCGCGCCGAGCCCGCGCAGCGTTCGCGCGTCGTGCTCGCCGGGGCCGAAACCCAGGAGCGGGCAGATGACGCTCCACGGCTCGTCGCCGATACGGTCGGAAAGCAGCAGCTTGGCCAGCGAGGACGCGCCCGGATCGCCCGCAAACTCGGCTTCGAGCTCCGCCTTGGAGATGTCGAAGATGTCGATCGTCAGCGTCTCGTCGGTTTCGAGGCGGGTGATGAGGGTGTGCAGGCTTCGCCAGGCGGTCTCGACGGTTCTGAAGCCATCGGTGCGGAGGATCGCGCGCATCTCGGCGCTGACGGCGCGGTCGAGGGCGCCAACGAACTCGGCCTGCTTGGGGTCGGCCGCGGGCACGATGTGGGGCCCGACGATCTCGCGGATGAGTTCGTCGGCCATGGCGGGCCCGGGGGCGCCCGCCTCGATCGCTTCACCGGCCATCAGCTTCGAGAAGTCGTCGGCCTCAGCGCCGGTCTCGGCGTCGCCGGGCAGCGGCGTCGGGCCTCGCGAGCCTTTGTCGCCATGCCCGAGCATCGAGCGGATCTCCTCGGCGGCTTCCTTGAAGCTCGACGGGTCCGACAGCCTGGCCCGCAGGTTCCGTAGCGCCGCGAAGATCTCCAGATCCGCAAAGAGCTCCTCGGGGTGGAGTTGGTCGAGCGTGTGGACGCCGACGGCGTACGCCCGATCGCCGACCGGCACCGGCACGCGGACATCCAGCCGCTGCATCAGCTCGTCGAGGTTGTCGATGTCGGCCCGCAGAACCCGGCGCGAGGCGAGGGGCTCGCGGTCTTCGTGGGCGGCGGCGCCCGAGAAGTCGGCGAGCACGAGCACGCGGAAAGGCCGCTCGGGCTCACGCCTCGGCGCGCCCGCCCCCGCGAACCCGAACGAGAAACTGGTATCGGCAAGGATCCGCCCGCGCATGGTCCGACCTCCGGTCTCTGAAGCGAGATCGCTTCGGAGGTGCAGTCTACCGGGAATCTTCGACGCCGCGGGCCGGAAGCAGTCCGCGATCTTCGCCTGCGATGGAATAGCCTGTCTCAATCCATAAATGCCTCGCGGCCGTTTCGCGGGGGCCCTCGGCAGGAAAAGGAGAACCGCCATGAACATCGACCAGGTCCACGAGGCACTGCTCTGGTGCGTCGTGATCAACGCCGGGATTCTGTTGCTCTGGTTTGCGCTCTACGCGGGCGCGGGGGGCTGGGTGCGCCGGTTTCACGGACGCTGGTTCAAGATCCCAGACGACCGCTTCGACGCCCTGCACTACGGGCTGATGGGCGCGTACGAGCTGGCGATCATCCTGTTTTTCGTCGTGCCCTACCTGGCCCTGCACATCGTGCTGTAGCGGGGTCAGACCGCGAACATCGCCTCGATGAAGGTCTCTGGGTCGAACGGCTCGATGTCTTCTGGGGTCTCGCCGACGCCGATGAACTTGACGGGGATGTCCGTCGCGTCCTTGATGGCGATCACGATCCCGCCCTTGGCGGTGCCGTCGAGCTTGGTGAGGAAGATGCCGGTGACGCCCGCGGCTTTCGAGAACTCCTCGGCCTGGCGCATCGCGTTCTGCCCGCTGGTCGCGTCGAGCACGAGCAGGACCTCGTGCGGCGCGCCCTCGATCTGCTTGTCGATCACCTTGCGGATCTTTTCGAGCTGACGCATCAGCGGGTCCTGCGTGTGCAAGCGCCCGGCCGTGTCGATGATGAGCACATCGACGCCCCGCGCCCTCGCGGCGGCCGCGGCGTCGAACGCGACGGCTGCGGGGTCGCCCCCCTGCTGGCCCTTGACCACCTCGACGCCGAGGCGCTCGGCCCAGATCTCAAGCTGGCGGACGGCGCCGGCCCTGAAGGTGTCGCACGCGCCGAGCAGGACGGTCTTGCCCTCGGCGCGCAGGGCCTGGCAGAGCTTGGCGATGCTGGTCGTCTTGCCGGCGCCGTTGACGCCGGTGACGAGGATGACCGTCGGCTTGGCGCCGCCCGGGGCTTCCCTGAGCCTCCGATCTTCCTCGGGCCACATCGCCTTGAGCTCGCGCTTGAGGTAGTCGAGGACATGCTCGCCTTTGGTGAGCTTGCCGTCTTTGAAATCCTCGCGGATGCCTTCGATGAGCCGTCGCGTGGCTTTGACGCCGACATCGGACTGGATCAGCCGTGCTTCGAGGTCCTTGATGAGCTGCTCGTCGAGCCTCCGCCCCATGAGCATCGAGCGCAGACCCCCGACGAACGACTCGCGCGTGCGGTCCAGGCCCTTCTTGACCTTCGAGAGTGCGGCTTTGAAGAGTCCCATCGCTGCTCCGTCGGTTACTGCGACGCAGAGGCCTCGCCCTGCATGGATCGAACGAGCTTGCCCAGAAGGCCGTTGACGAACGAGGGGCTCCGTTCGGTGCTGAAGCGTTTGGCGAGCTCGACCGCCTCGTTGACGGCGATCTTCGCCGGCGTCAGCCCGGAAGTGATCTCGAAATGCGAGAGGCGGAGGAGCGCGCGGTCCACGCCCGGCTGGCGGCTGGCCGGCCAGGTCGGCGCCAGCGAGGCGAAGAGCCGGTCCGCCTGCGAGCGCCCGGCCCACGAGCCGCGCACGAGCATCTCGACCCGCTCGCGCTGCACCGGGCCGAGGTCCTCGACCTCGTCGAGGCGGGAGAGCACCTCGTCGATCGCCCGATCACCCCCGCCCGAATCGATCTCGAAGAGGAGCTGCAGCGCCAGGCGCCTTGTCGCGATCGCCAGCGCCCGCAGCCGGTCGTCGGGCGGGAAGGCGGCCAGCAGCAGCACCGAATCGGTCACGCTCGCGGCGCGGTCCGAGCGCGCGTCCAGCGGACACAGCACATCGCACCCGAGTTCTCTGACGCTGCCGGCGACCGCCATCAGGCCGTCTCCGATCCGTCGGCGCCGAGCGTGCCCGGCTTGGCGATGATGCGCCCGATCGTGCGGGGCAGGGCCGACGGTCCTTTGCCGCTCTCGACCGCCTTGCCGATCGCGTCGACCGATCGGAGGGTGTCGAGCAACGCGCCCATGGCCTCGGCGCCCTTGTTGCCTTGCTCGCCTCCGGCGCGGGCCTCGGCTTGCTCGGGCGTGTCGACGGTCAGCAGCCCGAACGCGCAGGGCACGCCGGTGCCGAGGGTCACGGCCGTCAGCCCGTGGGCGACCGCCTCGTTGATGTAGCGGTCGTGGTCGGTCTGGCCCTTAATGACGCAGCCGATCGCGACAACGCCCTTGAACATCCCGCTCTGGGCGGCGGCAAGGGCGATGGCGGTCAATTCGTACGAGCCCGGGGCGTCGATGACGCCCAGATCTTCCTCCCGCCCCCCTTCGTCGAGGTAGACGCGCCGGGCGCCGTCGAGCAGGGCGTTGGTGATCGCGCCGTGGTAGCGGCTGATGACGATCGCGACCGGGGGCTGGCCTGAGGGGTGGGTTTCTGGCATCGGGGAGCGATGGTACGCCGCCGGCCGACGCGTTTGGGAGACCTGCACCCACGGGACGACCGCATTTTCTGCCGGTTCGAGGGGTCGCCTGCCGCTGAGATTCTCGGATCAGGGCGCGGGGAGTGGGGCGCGGGGCGCTGGGGGAGGCGGCGGCCTTCTGCCGCGGGATTTCTTGGCTTTCCGACGCCCCGAAGCCGACCCCCAAGCCACCCTGCGTCCAACTCCCAGCGCCCCGCGCCCGCTCGCCTCATCCCTGCTGAGATTTCTGATCAACGAAACAGCAGATCTACCGGATCATGCGATTGTCCTGCCCGCACCCATAGGATCGCCCCCGATGCGACGCGTCCTGGCCAGATTCGCCCCCGTGCTGCACCTGACGCGTGTCTCGACCGCGTTCGCCGCGGTCGGCAATGTCTGGTTTGTGATCCTGTGGACACGGGCGATCGAGGAAGAGCCCGGGACGGCGGCACTGACCCTCCGCCCGCTCTGGCTGCTGCTGATCGGGGGCGCCGCCAGCGCCACGGGCCTCTACGCCTTCGGGGCGGCCCTCAACGATCTCCTCGACACAAAGCGCGACCGGGCCCTTCGTCCGGAGCGGCCGATCGCCTCCGGACAGCTCCCGCTGGAGGCGGCGTTCAGCGTGGTCGCCGGCACGCTCATGGTCGCGGTGCTGGGCGCGACGGTCTTCGGCACAACCGCGACGGTGCTGACGCTCGCCTTGGCGGCGGCGATCCTGGTCTTCAACGCCGCGGGCAAGTTCATCCCCGCCGTCGGGCTGGTGCTGCTCGGGCTGATCTACGCCGGGCACATGCTGGTGCCCAACCCCTCGCTGCGGTTTATCTGGCCGGTCTGGCTGGTGATGACCCACGCGCTGGTTGTCGCGGCGGTCTGTCACAGGATCGCGCGGAAGGTGCCGACGATCTCGGCCCGCGCCGGGGTTGCCGCCGCGGCGGGCTGGGGGCTCTCGACGGTCGTCCTGCTCTGGGCGGGGCTCGGCCGGCGCGACGAGGGCGACGGGCTATGGCCGGACTGGGTGAGCCCCGGCGCGGCAATCCCGCCGCTGTTGCTCGCGGTGCTGTGCGCCGCGTGGTGCTGGCGCCGGGTGCGGATGACCGGACCGGGCCCGAGAGCCGCGGAGAAGGTCGGGCGGTACGGGGCGCTCTGGCTGACGCTGTACGGAGCGGGGTGGCTCTTCGGCGCGGGGCATACGCCCGAGGCGTGGATCCTCGTCGCGCTCGCTGTCGCGGGGTTTGCGGGGATGACCGTCCTCCGCGAGTGGTACGCGCTCATGGAAGACCCGGTCGCCTACCGGCGGTGAGCTTCGGTCGCGCCGGCGAAGGACGGTCCGATCAGAACAGTCCGAGGGCGTAGAAGATCGCGGTGAAGATCAGGTCGGCGACCACGATCGCCACGACGCACTGCACGACGGTGCGGGTGGTTGCGTTGCCGACACCGGCGGCGCCGCCTGCGACCTTGAGCCCGTTGCCGCAGGCGATCACGCCGATCAGCAGGCCGAAGAGGAAGCCCTTGGCCCAGCCGGTGAGGAAGTCGACGAGCTTGACCTGTTCGAGCAGGTTCTCCCAGAAGATCGTTGCGGGGATGCCGACAACGGTGGCCGCGATGTACATGGCGGCCCCAACCGCGACGATGCACGAGATCACCGCCAGCGCGCCCATGCTCAGCGTCGTGGCGATGACGCGCGGCACGACGAGGAAACGGACCGGGTTCAGGGCGTGGGCTTCGAGGGCCTCGATCTCTTCGGAGACGACCATCGTGCCGATCTCGGCGGTGATGGCTGCGCCGGCGAACCCGGTGAGCACGATCGCCCCGATCAGCGGCCCGAGTTCTCTCAGGACAGCGACTCCGATGATGTTGGCGACCAGATCCTTCTGGCCGAACTCGTCGAGCGGCGGCGAGAGCTGGAGGGCGAGGATCGCGCCGACGGCGCCGGAGACGAGCGAGGTGATCCAGATCGAACGGACGCCGAGGCGGCAGATCTGGCTGACGATCGCCGCCCTCCCCAGGCGGACCTTCCTGGAGAACAGGGCGACGAGCATCCAGCCCGTGGCCTCGACGCAGAGAAGGACGAGGTCGCCGATATGCGCGAGCAACGCGTTGACGCGCTTGCCCACGCCCTCAACGGGGCGGAGGGGGGCGAACGAACGGCCGGCGTCTTTGTCGGCCTCTGGGGGCATGCGCGATCCTTGCGTGCCGGGGCGCGGGCCCGTCAGGCGTTCAGGGCTTGATCCGTCGAGTCAACGATGGTGAAGTATTGGTCGAGGCGGGCGATCTCGAAGATCCCTCTGACCTTGTCGTGCATGCTGCACAGCACCAGCAGCGAGCCCTTGGTCTTGGCGTTCTTCATCGCCTCAACAAGCGTCGCAAGGCCCGAGGAGTCCATGTACTGGACCTCCGACAGGTCGATGACGATGCGCTCGGGCCGGGCGTCCTGGGCGGTGCGGATCTCGTCGCGCAGGCGCGGAGAGCCGGTCATATCGACATCGCCGGAGACTCGGACGATCGCGGCCGAGCCGACCCGCTCTTGAGATACATCGATCGCGGCGCCGTCACGCATCGTGGTGACCTCCGGTGTTGTTATCGCAAGCGCAGACGGACTTGGCCATCGTGAGCCTCATGCCCGTCCTGTCGCGCTTCTCGTAGACGACCTCGTCCATGACTTCCTTGATGATGTGCACGCCGAGGCCGCCGGGCCTGACATCCTTCAGATCGCGGCTCTTGATCTTCTCGATATCGACCTGGCGGGCCTCGTCCTCGATCACGATCCGGATGGTCGGAGACTCGGGCACGCCCTCTCCGGGCCAGAGATAGAGCCAGATCTTCCCGTCGGTCCGCCGGCTGTAGCCGTGGCAGATGATGTTGGCGAGGGCCTCGTCGACCGCCAGGGCGATCTGGCAGCAGGTGACCTCGTCGAACCCCAGGCGTCTGGAGACCGCCGAGACCATCTCTCTCGCCCCGGAGAGGTAGATGGGGTCGGAGAGGAGCTCGAGCTTGATGTGCGCCGTGGCGTAGTCCGGCGCGGTCCGTGTCGCGCTCACGAGCCGTGTCCTCCCTGTTCCGCCCAGCCGATCCACCGGTCCACCGCCGCCCGCCGGAGGTGATCGGGGTCGCTGTGCCGGTAGCCCAAGGTCTGGCCGGTCATCCGCTCCAGCGTCCGGATCGAGAGCATCCGAACGGCCGGGTCGTCGCTGTCGAGCTGGTCGATGAGGTCGCGGATCGCTGCCCGATCGTCGGCACGGGCGGCGCCGACAATCGCCTCGATCCGCCCGTCGGGGGCGTCGGTGTCAAAAGTTGCGGGCGCGGAGGCGGAGCATCCGGCCAACTGAGCCGCAGCGGCGCAACAGATTGTGAGCAGGAACCGCACCGGCCAATGGTAAGCCCGGCCCGAGTCGGTTGGGCGGAGCGGAGGTTCGGGGCTACATTCAAGGCTCCCCCCAAGCCGCCACCGGCGGCCCGACGCATCGAGAGGCCCGCGATGACGCTCCCCCACGACGAGGTGGTCCCCATCCTGGATTTCGGCTCGCAGACCGCCCAGCTCATCGCCCGGCGCGTCCGCGAGGCGGGGGTCTTCAGCCTGCTGATGAGCCCCGACACCCCCGCGTCCGAGCTGCGCGCGATGAACCCCAAGGGGATCATCCTCTCGGGCGGGCCCGCCAGCGTCGACGAGCCGGGCGCACCCCGCTGCGACCCCGAGATCTTCTCGCTCGGCGTGCCGGTGCTTGGGATCTGCTACGGCATGCAGCTCGCCTGCCTGGAGTTCGGCGCCACCGTCGGCCGGGCCGACAAGCGGGAGTTCGGGCGCGCGAACCTCTCGATCCGCAGCGGCGACCCCCTGCTGGAAGCGATTCCCGAACGCACGACGGTGTGGATGTCCCATGGCGATCAGATCTCGGATCTGGCCGCGGCCTCGGTCGAGGTCCTGGCCTCCACAGACTCCTGTCCCTACGCGGTCGTCCGCTCGACGGCCGACGGACGCCGTTTCTGGGGGGTCCAGTTCCACCCCGAGGTGACGCACACGCCCCACGGGCGCGACCTGCTCCGAAACTTCCTGTACGAACATTGTCGGTGCACGGGGACCTGGCGCATGAGCGACTTTGCGCAGGCCGCGATCGATCGCGTGCGCGAGCAGGTCGGGGGCGGGGCGGTCATCTGCGGGCTCTCGGGGGGCGTGGACTCGACGGTGACCGCGGCCCTCCTGCACGCGGCCATCGGCGACCGCCTCCGCTGCGTGTTCGTGGATAACGGACTGCTCCGCAAAAACGAGCGGGGCCTTGTCGAGAGCACCTTCCGCGACCACTTCCGGACCAACCTGACCGTCGCCGACGCGGCCGACGCCTTCCTTGAAGACCTCGCGGGGATCACCGAGCCCCAGGAGAAGCGCAAGCGGATCGGCAACAGGTTCGTGCGCGTGTTCCAGGAGGCCGCGGCTTCGATCCCAGACGCCCGCTTCCTCGCCCAGGGGACGCTGTACCCCGATGTGATCGAGTCGGGCCACGGGCACGCGGGCAAGAGCGCCAACATCAAGCTGCACCACAATGTCGGGGGGCTGCCCGAGGATTTGGGCTTCGAGCTCGTCGAGCCGATGCGCGAGCTGTTCAAGGACGAGGTCCGCAAGCTCGGCGAGGTGCTCGGCGTGCCCGACACGATGGTCTGGCGCCACCCGTTCCCGGGGCCGGGGCTCGCGGTCCGCGTGCTGGGCGAGGTGACCCGAGAAAAGCTCGCGGTGCTGCGCGAGTGCGACGAGATCCTGCTCGAAGAGATCGTTGCGGCCGAGCTGTACCGCAAGACGAGCCAGGTCTTCGCGGTGCTGCTGCCTGTGCAGTCCGTCGGCGTGATGGGCGACGGGCGGACCTATGAGAATGTGGTGGCGATCCGCGCCGTCGAGACGCAGGACTTCATGACCGCCGACTGGTCGCGGATTCCTTACGATGTGCTCGCGACGATCTCGAACCGGATCATCAACGAGGTCCGGGGCGTGAACCGGGTGGTGTACGACATCAGCTCCAAGCCGCCCTCGACCATCGAGTGGGAGTGACGCGAACGCCGCGAAAATCCCTGCATTTGCAGTGACTGCGTGCGCGGTTTCCGCGTGCGGCGCCCTTGTTCCTGACGGGGGCCGCACAACAATTTGTCTTCACAAGAATTTTTGATTGCATCCGCTCCGGGCGGGAATGAGAAGTGCGGGGTGACCGTTCCCAAGGCTGCCTCCGCTTGGGCGGGGCGTGCACATCCCGGCCCCATCGCGGGGGCCGCCAGCAACCAACCGAGGAGTTTGCCGACCATGAACAAGACCGCCGCCATCGCCGTTTCGTCGCTCGCCGGGATCGCCGCCATCGCGGCGCTGGCCGTCGCGACCCCCAGCCGCAGCGCCGTTGAGGGGCTCGCCTCGACCTCGCTTGCGACCGCCGCCAACCTTCGGACCTACAAGGTCGACCCCGTCCACACCTCGGTCGTGTTCGGCATCCGCCACCAGGGCGTGACCAACTTCTACGGGCGCTTCAACGAGGTCGACGGCGAGTTCTCGTTCGACCCCGAGAACCCCGGCGCGGGCTCGTTCAGCTTCACGGTCGCGACCAACAGCGTCGACACCGGCAACGGCGACCGCGACCGGCACCTGCGTCAGGCGGATTTCTTTAACAGCCGCCAGTTCCCGCAGATCACCTTCCGCAGCACCGAGATCCGTCGCAGCGGCGACAAGTTCGAGCTCGTCGGCGACCTGTCGCTGCACGGAGAGACCCGCCAGATCACCGCCGAGATGGAGTGGATCGGGACCGGGAGCATCCGGGGCACGCCCGCGGCCGGCTTCGAGGCCCGCTTCAGCATCAAGCGTTCCGAGTTCGGCATGACGACCTACCTCGCCTCCGACGGCGGCGAGGGCGGCGGGCTCGGCAACACCGTGAACATGATCGTCGCGGTCGAGGGCCTGGCGAACTGATTCTGAGCCCCGCCCCCCCCCTGCGCGAGCGCCTCCCATGAACGCCAGCGAGATCCTTCTCGGCTTTGTTGTGCCCGGCGTGATCGCCGGCGTGCTGTGGATGGGCGCGTGGCTTGTGTGGAGGCTGCTCCGCAGCGAACGGGCCGAGGGGGATGCGGGCGAGAAGACCTCCTCTGGCGCCGCCGGGGCGTGGATGAGCGCTCCGGCGGTTGCTCTTGCGATGACGCCGGCGTTCGTGGTGCTCAACGGGTACCACTGGACTTTCTGGCCGGCCAACGGGACGCTACGCGTCCTGCCGGTGCTGGCGCTGGTGGGCGTTGCCGGGCTCATTGAATCGTTTGTGTGGAAGGTCGCGCCCGTGCGCCATGCGATGCGGGCGGGCGTGTTCGCGGGCGTGGTGCTGATCACGATCCCGCCGCTGTCGCCGCATGTTGTCAGCACTGAACAGTTGATCGCGCTTGCGGTCGGGATCGGCGTCGGGTTTGCGATGCTGGCGCACGCGGTGGATGCCGCGGCCCACAGGGTCCGAGGCGCCGGATTTGCGGGGATGATGCTGCCCTGGGCGCTCGCGGCCGGGCCCGCCCTGTTTTTCAGCGGGTACGCCAACGGCGCCCGCCTGGGCTCGGCGCTCGTGCCGATCCTGATCGCGACGCTGGTTGTGGGCGTCTTGTTCTACCGCGAGATGCGCTTCGCCCGGGGCGGGGTCACGGCGCTCCTTGGCGTGATGCTCCAGTACCTGCTGATCGCCCAGTTCTACAACGAAGACACGCCGACACTCCCCCTGCTGCTGCTGGCGCTCGCCCCGCTCGGCGCCGCGGCGGCGCTCCTGGTCCCCGGCAAGTCTGAACGCGTGTGGCTCAGGCCGATCGTCGGTGGCGTCGCGGTCGCGGCGATCGCGGGAGCCGCGGCGTACGCCGCGTGGACGCTGAAACCCGACACATCTGACGATCCCTACGCCGCGGCGGTGCCGCCCCAACAATCGATGCATGCCGACCGTGCATGAACTGACGATCACCACACGCGGACGCGGGCTCACCGAGATCACCGATCAGGTGACGGGCGTGGTCCGTGCTTCGGGCGTCGAGGCCGGCCTCTGCACCGTCTTCATCAAGCACACCTCAGCGAGCCTGACGATCCAGGAGAACGCCGATCCCTCGGCCAGGCGTGATCTGGAGAACTGGCTCGATCGCCATGTGCCCGAGGGAGACCCGATGTTCACCCACACCGCCGAGGGGCCCGACGACATGCCCTCGCACATCCGTGCGGCCCTCACCGATGTCTCGCTCTCGATCCCGGTGATCGGGGGCGAACTTGGGCTCGGCACCTGGCAGGGGATCTATGTGTGGGAGCACCGACGACGCGGGCACGCGCGCCGCGTGCTCGTGCATGTTGGGTGAGGGGTGTGAGGAGTAGGGCGTGGGGTGTGGTCGCCTCAATCCTCCGGCTCGTTGCCCTTCTTCCACTTGATGTTGCAGCCGATGCTCGGGGTCTGGTTCTCGTCGGGCTCGCGTCCTTCGAGGACGGCCTTGATCGCCGCGCGGAGGTCGCGCCCCGTCACCGGCTCGCTGCTCTTGGGGCGCGAATCGTCGAGCTGGCCCCGGTAGGCGAGCTTGTGGTCTGCGTTGTAGAGAAAGAAGTCGGGCGTGCATGCGGCCTTGAAGGCGTGGGCGACCTCCTGCGTCTCGTCGAAGAGGTACGGGAACGCGTAGCCGGCCTCCGCCGCTTCGATCTTCATCTTGTCCGGCGCATCGTCGGGGTAGTTCTCGATATCGTTGGAACTGATGGCGACGATGCCGATCTTGCCCTCGTAGTCACGCCCGAGCAGCGCGAGCTCGGAGCGGATGTGCTTGACGAACGGGCAGTGGTTGCAGATGAACATCACCAGGAGCGGCCGGCCCTTGTAGTCGTCGCGGGAGACGGTCTTGCCGCTGACGGTGTCGCGCAGCGAGAAGTCCGGGCAGGGCGAGCCGAGCGGGGTCATGTTCGAGGGCGTTGCGGCCATGGGTCTGCTCCTTGGTGCGTCGGGACCGGGCCGGCGAGAGGCGGGTCCCTCGTGGTTCTATAGGCCCTCCGGCGTGCCCGGGCGCTCGATCCGGCCGGCGCAAGCGCTCCGAGCGGCGCAGACCGACCCGATCAGCGTGCAATCGCGCCCCGCTCGCGTGCCTTCGGCGGGCGCGAATCGGATGCTGTATGTGCGGGGCGACCGCGCCCCGTCCGCCCGGGCGGCGCCCCGATTGACGACAAAACACGGGAGAAACCGGCATGCAGCGCACCATGATGACGGCGACGGCCGCGGCCGTCTTCGCGACACCCGCGATGGCCACCAGCATCACCTTCTTCTCCGCGGTCGACGGGCAGCAGCTCGGCTACACCTCGTCCGACCGCGTCGAGGCCCGCTTCAAGGCCGACACGACCAACTGGACCATGCGCCTCAGCGACGCGCCGCAGCCGTTCGCCGGCGACAACTACCTCAACACCGGCAACGGGCGCAGCACCTTCGAGGGCCGCTCGTTCGGCTTCTCGCTCGCGTTCGACTCGGTCGCCAAAGAGCTCTCCTGGACGATTACCAACGACGCGGGGAGCGCCTCGGTGCTCACCTACGACGCCTCGGCGCCCGGCTCGACGCCCAACCTCATCCAGATCGCGACCAGCGGGTCGCGCGGGACCGTCGTGCTCGACAATGCAGCGTTCAGCTCGCCCGGGGACTCGAGCGTCGCGATCCCCTCGCTCAGCGTCGGGCCCGCGGGGCCGACCTACGCCGAGACCTTCGCCTTCTTCGGCGACAGCGCCGACCTCTACGCGAGCGACTGGACCCTCGCCGGGATCGTCTCGTTCGACGACTTCACGCACAACAACCCCAACGAGGGCGTGAAGCTCAGCATGTCGCTCCGGTCGGCCGAAGTGATTCCGGCGCCCGCCACGGCGTTCGTCCTCCTCCCCGTCGCCGGCCTTGCGATGCGTCGTCGGCGCTGACGGCTCGGACTTCCCCCGCCCCGGCCACTCTCCCGGCCGGGGTCTTTGAGCAACCTGCACGAACACACCGCGCGGCGTGGGGACCTACGACCCCCCGTCGCGTTTTTCGTGCGCGGGCGGGAACCTGGGCAAGGCGATCTGATCGAATTGGTCCCATAACTACATTCAACACGCCCCGAATTGCGCCGCCTTGCCACCGATCAAACCCGGATCACTCTTTCTTTGGCAGACACCCGGATCAAGGGGTCGCCTTGCCCCGGGTCGTCTGTTGTCAATGCAAAGAGGAGATCCGAAGATGTGCACCATCGCAACGAAGACCGTGTTGATCGCCGGGGCTCTCGGGCTTGCCGGAGCCACGGCCGCGTTGGGGCAGGGGAGACTGATCGTCGCCAACGACGAGTGGACGCTGAGCAACCACGGATTCGCCCAGGCGCCCGCCACCGGCGTTTTCGTCGACAATGTCACGAGTTTCTTTGCCGGAGGCGGGTCGGGCTCGTTCCTGGCGTACTCGCAGAACTTCGGCCTGACCGGCTCGACGCTCGCCCAGACCGTTGGCGGTCTCGGGCACGACTGGACCGTTTCGACCGCGGTTCCGTTCGACCTGCCGACGCTCAACCAGTTCGACGGCGTGTTCGTCGGCGGACGGATCAACGGCGCCGACCTCGACACGGGCGTGCTGCTCGACTATGTCTTGGGCGGCGGGAGCGTGTATCTGGCCGCGGGCTCGATGAGCACGGGCGGGTACACCAACGCGGCGCAGGAAGCCGCGGCGTGGAACCCGTTGCTCAGCCACTTCGGGCTCGCCCTGCAGAGTTCGGGATACAACGGGCTGACGGGCGTGATCCCGATTACGAATCAGACAGGCGTCTTCGCCGGGGTTGACGGCCTGTATCAGCAGAACGGGCAGGACATCCTCGTGACCGCACCGTCGGACTTCCTGAGCCTCGTCAACCCGCGTCTGCCGGGCACGGGCCTGTACGCGGTGGTCGTCCCCGCGCCGGGGGCCGCGGCGGTGTTGGCGATCGGGAGCCTCGGGCTGCTGCGACGCAGACGCTGAATCGCTCATCACCCTCGGCAACAACAAGCCGGCCCGGGCGAAGACCCGGGCCGGCTTCCTTCGTTTGTCCTGCAGAGCCGCGAGGGCTCGGACGCGCTTCAGCAGCCCTGGGCGAAGAGGGTCAGGTAGTCGAAGAAATCATCGGCGTCGATCACGCCGTCGTTGTTGATGTCGGCCCGCGTGTCGCCCGAGGCGAAGAGCTGGAGGAACAGGAAGAAGTCGTCGGCGTCGACAACGCCGTCGTTGTTCAGGTCGGCGACGCAAGCGTCGTCGTCGCTGATGGCGATATAGAGGTCGGCGAGGACGGTGGTCTGGAAGTCGGAGAAGGTGTAGCCGACCGCGATGGTGCCGTCGGCGCCGACACTGGGCGACGCCGAGACATAGGACTGCGGCGCATCGCCCTGCATTCGGATGGGTTCGGTGAAGCCGGTGTCGGTCTCGGCGATGAGGTAGACGCCGGGCTGCGAGAGCGAAGTGATATTGTGGCAGAAGGCGAAGTACCGCTTGTCGTCGGGTCCGAGAGCGAACTTGTCATAGAAGGCGGCGCGGTACTGGCCCCTCGCGGTCAGGTCCTGCATCGGTGTGAAGCCGGCGCCGCTATTCTCGATAATCGAGAAGGTGTCGGCGTTGCGGAAGCCGATGGTGACCTTGCCCGTGCTGTCGGCGAGGACGCCGATCCGCGTGACATTAACGAACAGGCCGGTGCCGACGGTCTGGAAGTCGCCCGCAGGCGTCGCGTTGTTCTGGTAGACCAGCGGGTTCTCGAAGATGGCGTTGCCCTCTTCGTAGGCGATGTGGACGACGCCGTCGGGGCCGACAGCGATCGCGGGCTCGCGGTTCTCGATCGCGGAATTGTTTGTCAGGAAAACGAGCGGACCCACGCCGTTGGTCGCGTCCCATGTGGTGTAGACGATGTCGTTGCGGGGCCCTCCGAACCGCTGGGTCTGGAAGGCGAAGTGGACGACGCCGTCGGCGTCGACATCGATCTTGGGCAGGATGTACGACTCGGTGCTCGGCGAGATGTTGATGAGGTCGGCCTCGCCGGCCTCGATCAGCGGGCGGATGGCGCTGTTGGTGTAGCGGACCTGGTTGCCGGGGGGGCCGCCGTCGGGGAAGCCGGTGTGGAAGGTCAGGTGGAGGACGCCCGAGGAATCGATCATGAGGTAGGGGAACTCTTCGCGGACATTGTTGCTCGTGATCTGGTTGAACTCCCAGTCGCCGGTGGCGTTGGTCGCGTACCAGACTTCCTTGGTCGTGCTGTCGGTGCTGAACTGCGAGGTGTACGCGAGGTGGACCACCCCGCTCGCGTCGACCGCGACGCTCACGGGGTTGTTGAACATCGTGTCCTGGATCAGCAGTTCGGTGTTGAATGAGAGCTGGGCCTGGCCAACAGACACAGCGGTCGCGGCGGCCATCGCGCCGAAAGCGATTCGCATCGGGGTACGCATTGCATTCTCCTCAAAGGTCGGCGGCCTCCCGCCGGAGTTCGTCCGCACCGGAGTCGTCCGCGCGACGCCCCGGACAACAGGGTCGGTGTTCGGAGTGTACACGAAGCCCCCCCGCTTCCAAGGGGGAATCCACCCCCGAACCTGCGATCATGGCCCCGGTAGCGACCTTGCTGCCGCCTTCCGCAGGGCCCAGAGCCCGATATCCTCACCCCACGGGAGTCTACGGAGGAGGCCCTTGGACGCCATCTTCAGAAAGTCAGTCGGGATCGGGATCGCGATCGCCGCCATCGGCGCCGGCCTGACCGGCGCGTTCGGGTCGCTGGGGCTCCAGACACCCGAGCAGATCGCGCTCTCGATCCTCATCGTCGCGGCGGCGATGTGGATCACCGAGGCTGTCCCGCTCTTTGTCACCAGCCTGGCGGTGCTCGCGCTGGCGCTCGTTTGGCTGATGCCCGGGCTGGAAAGGGCGGAGATCGAGGCGGCCGCGTCGGACTTCACCTCCCCGTTCTTCTCCGATGTCATCCTGCTCTTTCTCGGGGGGTTCACGCTCTCTGCGGCGTTGCGCAAACACAGATTCGACGAGCGGCTCGCGCGGGGCGTGATCCGCGCCACCGGCGGGGAGATGCCCAAGCTCATCGCGGGCGTGATGGGGATCACCGCGTTGCTCTCGATGTGGCTGAGCAACACCGCAACCGCCGCGATGATGCTCGCCATCTGCCTGCCCCTGGTGCAGCGTCTGCCCGAGGGGCACACCGGCCGGCTGGCGCTGATCCTGTCGATCCCGCTGGCGGCCAACATCGGCGGGCTGGGCACGCCCATCGGCACGCCGCCCAACGCGATCGCGGTCCGCTACCTCCAGCAGCGCGGCGAGCCGATCGATTTCGGCACATGGATGATGGCGGGTGTGCCGGGCGTGATCGTGCTGCTGGCGCTGGCGTGGTGCCTGCTGATGTACGCGGGGCGGAAGCAGCGGGATACGAAGTTCACGCTCGACGATTCGCCGCCGCCGAAGGCGAAGGGCTGGAAACCGACACTCGTGCTGGTGATGACCGGGGTGACGATCTTCGGGTGGATCACCGGCGGCTGGCACGGGCTCTCGGCGGGCACGGTCTCGCTCGCGCCGATCATCGTGCTTTTCGGGGTGGGCGTGCTTGACAGTTCGGATCTGCGCTCGATGTCGTGGGATGTGCTGCTGTTGATGGGGGGCGGGCTCTGCCTGGGCGAGGTGATGGAGCGGAGCGGGCTGGCGGCGACGATCGTCGAGGTGCTGCCCCTGGAAGGGGCGCCCGCCGGCATCGTGCTGGCGATCGTGTGCATCACCGCGACACTGATGTCGACGGTGATGAGCAACACCGCGTCCGCGACGCTGCTCCTCCCCCTGGTGATGGGCCTGGGCGCGCTGGACCCGAGCCCGCTGGGGCTCGGCGTGGCGATGTCGTGCTCGCTGGCGATGGCGCTGCCGATCTCGACCCCGCCCAACGCGATCGCCTTCAGCTCGGGCGAGATCCGCTCGAAGCACCTGATCATCTACGGGGGGACGATCGCTGTCGCGGGGCTGACGCTGCTCCTGCTCGTCGGCCCGTGGTGGTGGAGCGTTGTCGGGGTCTGATTTGAAAGGAGTGAGCGCCATGCTCGCAGAAGTGCTCGCCTGCCCCCACTGCTCTGAAGAAAAGCTGCTCGGTGTGATCGCGCGCGAGCCCGACGCCGTGCCGACCGTCTTTCTGGGCTGCGCCGCATGCAAGGGGCTGGTCGCGAGCTTCCGCCTCGACCAAGGCTTCCTGAACAAGCGGGCGATGGAGTCGGTCGTCTCCGCCCTGGGCACCAACATCTTCGAGAGCGGGCGTGAGGTGGCCGAGGCGATCGAGAAGCTCTCCGCCGACGCCGTCGAGCGCTACAACGCCGCCCTGCTCGAACTCGACCGCATCAAGGACGAGGAGAAACAGCAGCGCGACAGCGACCGCAAGGACGGCAGCAAGCCCGAGCCCGAGGAAACAGACGAAGACGACGCGAAGGAACGCGAAGACTGACGGCGCTTCAGCCAGCCCGCGACGCCAGCCACCCGGCGATCTGCATCGCTTCCTCGCCGGTGTAGACGCGCCAGACCGTGCCGTCGCCGATCCCGATCACCACGCCCGAGGGCAGATCGATCGCGCCGACCGTGAGCGTGTGCGAGCCCGAGGCGCCGCGGACGCGGAGCGTCGCGATGTCGCGCCAGCCGTCGGGCACGAAGAAGACGGCCTCGTCGGCCGCGCGTTCGCTGACCCACGCGAGGGTGCGGTCGAGCCAGCGGGCGGTTTCTGTAGAAGGCGTCCGCTCATCGCGCTCGCTCCGCCATCGCCCCAGTTCGCGCCGGAAGGCCTCGCCCCGCTCGGCGCCGGGCGCTGCGATCTCGACCACGCGGACATCCGCAGATGGCTCCTGCACCGCGCGCCTCGCGACCACGCCCGACGGATCCGTGCTGATCCCCCGAAGGTCTTCGCTGGCGATCTCGATCAACTCCGGCCCCCACGAAGCAACCTCGACCGTGCCTTGCGGCGTTCTAGCAAGCCGCCCGGCCATAACCGACGCGAATCTGGCCTCGCCGTCGATGTCCGACTGCGCGCCGATCGTCAGCGTCCATCGGGTCGTCTCGACGCGGACATCGCCGTCGACTGTGACGCGTGCGTCCTGCTCGATCGCCAACTCGGCGACGGGCCGGTCCAGCCCCGCCCTTGCGCCCGACTCGGGGCGTCCGAGCACCCGCATCGACGCGAACGAGGCGAGCACCGCACGCACCGCGTCGGCGTCGGCCGGGGCCATTTTCGGCTCGGTGATCCCCCACCGCCCGGCGCTGCGTGCGACCGACAGCCGCGTCTCGCCGACAGCGAGCGTCACCCTCGACGCGTTCTCGCCCATCCCTGCGAAGACCGATCGCGGGCGCCAACCCTCAAAGCCTCCGGCCCAGAGCCGGTAGAGATCCGCCGAGGCGGACATCGCGCGGGGGTCCTGCCCCTCCATGATGAGCCGCGCGGGCGCGACGCCCCCGAGCCCGGGCTCGCCGAGTTCGATGACCACCGAACCCGTCTCGGTCGACAGCTCGATCCGCAGCGGGTCGGTGATCTCTGCCTGCGACTCCGCCCCACGGAGCCCGTCGCGAAGCAATCGGCACGAGGCCAGGATCCGGTCCCCGTCCAAGGCGACACGCGCCCCGTCTTCGCCCCGGCGGCCGATCCAGCCGATCGGCGTCCGCTCGGCGATCAGCGGCGTCCCGCCCGGACGCTCGATGCGGACCGTGCCCAAAGCGTCCAGCCGCAGAGGCGGCGGACCTTCGTCAGCGCTCACGGCCTGCGGCCTCGACCCCAGCGCGACAGAAAGCAAAAGCGCCGCCCCCAGGGCGAGGTTGATCGCCAGCGAAATGATCAGCGCACGACCGAGCACGGGCGTAGTCTAGAAACGCCGGCGGAGAAGACCATGCCCACGCCCCTGATCGCCATCACGACCGACCTGGAGCCCGCACGCGGGACCCTCCGCGCGTTCTCCTACCTCACATACGCCCGGTGCGTGCTGCGGGCGGGCGCGCAGCCGGTCTATATCCCCCCGATCCCGGGAACCGAGCGGATGTCGGCCGAGCGGTTCGACGGGTTCGTGTTCGCCGGGGGCGACGACCCGCGCACCGAACCCTTCGGCGCCCCGACCCACCCCAAGGCGACGCCCGTGCAGGAAGACCGCCAGGCGTTCGAGACCGAGCTTCTGCGTCTGCTGGAGGCGGAGAGGCCGCACGCGCCCGTGCTGGGCGTCTGCCTCGGGATGCAGATGATGGCGCTCGTCGCGGGGGGCGAGCTCGACCAGCACATGCCCGACACCCGCCCCGACGCGGGCAGGCACTGGGAGCAGAACCACGCGATCGCGCCCGCCCCGGGCTCGACGCTTGCGCCTGGCGAGATCTACAGCAAGCACCGACAGGCGGTCAGCGACCCCGGGCCGCTGCGCGTGACGGCGCTCTCCGACGACGGGGTGATCGAGGCGATCGATGACCCGCGTCGGTCGTTCTATCTCGGCGTGCAGTGGCACCCCGAGCGGACGCCCGACGAGCGGCTCGGCCAGCGGATTTTCGACGAACTCGCCAAGGCCTGCCGCCCCGGCGCATGAAAAACGCGGGACGACTTTGGGCGTCCCGCGATTTCTCGGCTTGGTTCAACAGCGGAAGGTGAAGCCCGCGATCGCGGACCCCACACCTCACGCCCTACCCCCCACTCACTCTTTCTTTTCGTCCTTCACCTCGTACTCCGCGTCGATCACATCGTCGTCGGCTGAAGCGTCGGCCTCGGACCCGCCGGGGGCCTGACCCGATGCGCCCTGCTGGGCGGCGGCCTCGTATGCGGCCTTGGCGAGGTCGGTCGCGGCCGCTTCGAGCTCGGCCAGCGCCGCATCGATCGGCGCCTTCTCGTCGCCCTTGAGCTTGCTCTCAAGGTTGGAGATCGCCGACTCGATCTTCGAGCGGGTCTCGCCGTCGACCTTGTCGCCGTGCTCTTCGAGCGACTTGCGGACGGACTGAACGACGCCCTCGGCGCGGTTCTTGGTGTCGACGAGCTCGCGCCGGCGCTTGTCTTCCTCGGCGTGGGCCTCGGCCTCGGACTTCATCCGCTCGATCTCCTCCTTGGGCAGGCCGCCCGAGTTGGTGATCTGGATGTCGGCCTTCTTGCCGGTGCGCTGCTCGGTCGCGGTAACAGTGAGGATGCCGTTGGCGTCGATCGAGAACTCGACCTCGATCTTGGGCTCGCCTCGCGGCGCCGGGGGCAGGCCGGTGAGGTCGAACTGACCGAGCGTGCGGTTGTCACGCGCGAACTCGCGCTCGCCCTGGAGGACATGGATCGTCACGCTCGCCTGGTTGTCGGCGGCGGTCGAGAAGATTTCCTTCTTGCTCGTCGGGATGGTGGTGTTCTTCTCGATGAGCTTGGTCATGACGCCGCCGAGGGTCTCGACACCGAGGCTCAGGGGCGTGACATCCAGCAGGAGGACATCCTTGACATCGCCGGCGAGCACGCCGCCCTGGATCGCCGCGCCGATCGCGACGACCTCGTCAGGGTTCACGCTCTTGTTGGGCTCCTTGCCGAAGATCTCGCGGCAGACGGCCTGCACCTTGGGGATGCGGGTCGAGCCGCCGACGAGGATCACCTCGTCGACCTTCGACGGATCGAGCTTGGCGTCCTTGAGGGCCGTGAGCACCGGCTCGCGCAGGCGACGGAAGAGGTCCTCGCAGAGGCCCTCGAACCGGCTCCGGGTGATCGACATCTGCAGGTGCTTGGGGCCGTTCTGGTCGGCGGTGATGAAGGGCAGGTTGACCGTGGTCTCCTGCATGGTCGAGAGCTCGATCTTCGCCTTCTCCGCGGCGTCCTTGAGTCGCTGCATCGCCATCGCGTCGTTGCGGAGGTCGATCCCCTCCTGACGCTTGAACTCGTCGGCGATGTGGTTGATGAGCTTCTGGTCGAAGTCGTCGCCGCCGAGGTGGGTGTCGCCGTTGGTGCTGAGCACCTCGAACACGCCGTCGCCGACATCGAGGATCGAGATGTCGAAGGTACCGCCGCCGAGGTCGAAGACCGCGACCTTCTCGTTCTTCTTCTTGTCCAGGCCGTAGGCGAGCGCGGCGGCGGTCGGCTCGTTGATGATCCGCTCGACCTTGAGGCCCGCGACCTCGCCGGCGTCCTTGGTCGCCTGGCGCTCCGAGTCGTTGAAGTAGGCGGGGACGGTGATGACCGCCCGCTCGACGGTCTCGCCGAGGTAGTTCTCGGCGATCTTCTTGAGGTCCTGGAGGACGAAGGCGGAGATCTGCTGGGGCGTGTACTCCTTGTCACGCACCTTGACCTTCACGAAGTCGTCGCTGCCCCCGATGACCTCGTAGGGGACCTGCTTCTCCTCGTCGCGCACTTCCGAGCCCCGTCGCCCGATGAAGCGTTTGATCGAGTAGACGGTGTTCTTGGGGTTGGTCACCTGCTGGTTCTTGGCGGGCTGGCCGACGAGGCGTTCGCCCTTGTCGGTGAACGCGACGACCGAGGGTGTCGTGCGGTTGCCCTGCGAGTTGATCAGCACGCGGGGCTCGTCGCCCTCCATGATCGCCACGACGGAGTTCGTCGTGCCGAGGTCGATGCCGATGATGCGGTTCGAAGCCATGTTCGCTCCCTTGCCGTTTGGCCGGCCCGGATTCAGGGGCCGCCGATGGGCTGGAAAGGTGGTTTTCGCTCTCGCCAGACCATCATTGCAATCGCGGTGCCAGATGTCCGGCAGGCCGGACGCCCGACCTGTGCCGCTCTGCGAGCGTCCCGAGCGGCCCGCCCCTGCCGATTTGGCAGCCCTCGGGGGCGGCGAGTGCCCCACCGCGTGCCCGCGTCGGGCCCGCCGGACGCATGACGGGTGTGAAGAAAAGGGGTCGGGCACGGGCCCCCGCCCGGACTTCTCGGGCCGGCTGCTGGAACACCGGCCACGGGCGCGGGGTTGACCTCCCCGTTCGGCAACACCCCGAACGGGCATCCGGAGACGCGACATGGCATTCCGTTACCGCACCGCCGCGACACGATGCAGACTCGGCGCACCAAGAGCGCTCGGCCTCGCCGCCGCCGGTCTGTTGATGGCCTTGGCGCCCGTCGCCGCGGCTTCGCAGGCCGTCACCTACACCCGCAAAGGCGACACGGTCGTCGTCCGCCCGGCCCACCAGCCCCACACCGTCACGACCACCCGCATCGTCCGCACCGCCGACGGGCGGCTTGTGCAGCGGGAAGTCACCCGCGAGCGGTCGCGCGAGCATGTCGTGGTCAACCAGATCGTCTCCGACGCCCGGCGCGACGCCAAAGCCGCCAACAGGCATGCCCCGCGTCGCCATACGCCCGTCGTCATCGAGGAGCGTCCGCGCTCGATCCACGGCGGCGGATTCACGCACCTCCAGCCGATCTACGAAGGCCGTGAGTTCCACAACGCCCAGGCCCCGCAGCGATCCCAGGCCGTTCAGTTCACACGCTCGACCTTCACCCCCGCTTACAACCACCGCATCACGCCGCGGACGATCAGCCAAACCACCTGCACGACAACCCAATACGGCGTCTTCCCCGGCACCGTCGTCCGGTCCCCCGTCTACACCCGCACCGTGCACCATCACCACTACACGCCGGGCATCCGCTACACCCACCGCTACCACCGCGCCCCGAGCGTCTCGGTCCGCGGCACGATCGGGGGCGGGAGCTCGCGCGTCGGCTTCCATGTCGGCCAGAGCTTCCACCACGGACGCAGCCACATCGGCTACCGGCACAACTGGAACCGCGGGCGCTCGGGCCTGCACATCCGGATCGGGAACTGATCCTTTCTCCGCCCGCCGCGGCGCTGACGCGCCCGGCGGCGGTCTTTCTCTGGTCACAAGCCTCGTCCCCACCCCTGTCCCCACTCCGTCCCCACCCCTTGTGCGGCCCGGTCTGAACAGTCCGGGCCGTGCTTGTCTCATCCCGCATATTTCACACCGCCAAGTCCGATCGCCCGCCCCTCACGGTTGACCCGGGCGGGGTTATTTTCAATGATTCCTGAAAGATCCGGCGGTTCGGCCCGGTTTACTTCATCGCCCGATCCGCTTCCCGCCCGGCCTCAACCAAGGCGACCCGATGACCGCGACCCTTCCCGCCTCTTTGCCTCCCAGCCTCCAGCACGACCCGCGGCTCGATCCGATCCGCGCCAAGGTCGAGCGGGGCGAGCGCCTGAGCCTCGCCGACGGCGAGCTGCTCTACACCACCCCGGACATCTGGACCGTCTGCGAGCTTGCGCAGCTCGTCCGCGAGCGTCTGCACCCGGGCGTCGCGTACTACAACATCAACCGGCACATGAACTACTCCAATGTGTGCGCGCTCTCGTGCAAGTTCTGCGAGTTCTACCGCAAGAAGGACCAGCCCGGCGCGTACACCCGCGACATGGACTATGTCGCCGAGCAGGCCCGCGGCGCCGTCGAGAACGGCGCGACCGAGATGCACATCGTCGGCGGCCTGCACCCCTACCTCCCCTGGAGCTACTACCCCGAGATGCTGCGGACGATCCGCGAAGCGGCGCCGGGGCTGCACATCAAGGCGTTTACCGCCGTCGAGGTGGTGCACCTCGCCAAGATCGCCAAGAAGTACAAGCGTTCGGACCGGACCGCCGGCATCCGGGCCGTGCTGGAAGAGCTCATCGAGGCGGGCCTGGGCTCCATCCCCGGGGGTGGGGCCGAGGTCTTCGACGACCGCGTACACGACGAGGCGTTCAAGGGAAAAATCCGCTCAGACGAGTGGCTCGATGTCCACACCGTCGCCCACGAGCTCGGCCTGAACTCCAACGCGACGATCCTCTACGGGCACATCGATTCGCGGCGCGAACGCCTGGTGCACATGGAGATCCTCCGGCGCGCCCAGGACCAGGCCCTCGCCCGCCTGGGTTACGAGGGCGACCCGTCGATGCCCGTCGAAACCGGGCTGAAGGCGACCGAGGCGATCACGGCCCCGCCGGTCACGCTGAGCCGGCCCGGCACGCCGATGCCGCTGAAGATGCGGGCCGAGAAGCTCGCCTCGGGCGAGCGCCCCGGCGGGTACTTCCAGACGATCATCCCGCTGCCGTTTTTCCCCGACGGGAGCGAGCTTGAGTCGCTGCCCGGCCCGGGCGGGCTCGAGAATCTGCGCACGCTCGCGGTCGCGCGCCTGATGCTCGACAACTTCCCGCATGTCAAGGCGTTCTGGATCATGCAGACGCTGTCGATGGCCCAGATCATGCTCCAGAACGGCGCCGACGACATCGACGGCACCGTCGTCTGGTACGACATCACCAAGGTCGGCGGCGCGAGTACCCACCAGGAAACCACCGTCTGGGACCTGCAAAGAGCCATCCGCGAGGCCGGCTTCGAGCCGGTTGAGCGCGACACGCTCTACCGACGCGTCCTGCGCGAGGGCAAGGACTGGCGCCTGGCGGATTAGCTGTGTCCGTCAGAGATCTTGGCGATCCCCGAGAGTCGACTCGAATGTGTAGCCATGCTCGCCCGGAAGGGGCGATGGGCTGTAGCCGCGGGTGGAGCGCAGGCCGACGCGCAGCGTTGGGCAAGCGCAACCCGTGGAAAGCGGATCACAACACACTTCGCCCTGAAGGGGCGAAGCAAGGCGCACGCGCTATCGTGATGTTCCTCCGCTCCTTCGGAGCGGAATCGTTGGGGAGACGGTGTCCACGGGTTCCGGCGTGCTGCGCACACCTCCACCCGTGGCTACAACCCCGCGCCCCTTCGGGGCTTGAACGGATTCTTCGCGACGAATTCGCTCTGCCATCATCCGCGTTCTCCGATAGAGCCTACTCCGGCGACAGATCCACCGCCGACCCCATCATCGGCACGAACGACGGGTACAAACGGCTCGCTACAAACATCGCGTCTTCTCGACGCCAGGTCGGGTGGTACAGGGCGTAGCGCACCCTGACCCGAAGCTCGCGGCAGGCCATCGCACGCCGGTAGAGACCGCCCGTCAGCGTCAGGGGTGCGCCGTTGCGCCGCTCCGTGTCGCCGGTGGGGATCTGCTCTGTTGTGAGGACCGACCATCGGCCCTGCGCGTCGCGGCCCTCGACGGTGTACTCGATCAGCCCCACATCCGGATCGCGCAGCTCGAGCGCCCATGTCGAGAGGGTCAGGCGGCCGTGGTCGGCGGGGCCGACACGCTGGACCTTCAATCGCCAGTTCGCCCGCTGGATGAAGTCGATCATCGAGATGCCCGCGCCCGTGTGCGGGTTGCGGAGCGTGACGCCGGTGATAAACAGCACGCCGGTGGCGTACAGCTCGTGGTAGTCGAAGGCGATCCGTGCGTAGCCGTTGCGTCCCCAGTCCGTTCCCCACGAGTTTTTGATGATGAATCCGATCTCGTCGTATCCGACGATCGTGACGGCGTGCCCGGAGTACTGGCTTTGCGGGTAGATCGCGCGGCGCCGCCACCGACCGTCGCGGATCGCGGCGACCAGCCCCTCGCCCCCGACCTGGAGTCTCGCGCGGTTGTAGTCGACCCACTGTGACCGTGTCTGTGAACCTGGCTGCGAACCCGGCTCGCCCCGGGCGGGAGCGAACTGTTCGAGCATGCCTGGGTGGATGATGTCGCGGACGCCGTCGCCCCGGAAGTTCGCGTGGTTCTTGAGATCCGACCAAGGTTTTTCGTGCACGACATAGGTCGCCGGGATGGCGAGCACGCCCGCGTCCAGCGCGTCCTTGATCCGCTGGATGTTCTTCGCCTCGTCGCCCTCGTGCACCGTCCACTGGCCGGGCCCGAAGCCGTACTTGCCCGCCGCGTCGCGGATCGCGCCGAACTGCGCCGGCTCGATCTGCGCCAGCTCGATGAACCGCCTGATCTCCGGAGGCGTCCGCCGATCGACGCGGATCGGGTTGGGGTTGTACGGCAAGAACTCCTCGGAGCAGGTGCCGACCAGCTCGAACAGATGGACATACGCCATGAAGTCGTCGCCCTCGCGGATCGTCACCTCCCGCCCGTTCATTCTGAGCCAGCGGTCGACGGACTGCTGGTTGTTTTTGACCGTGGCGTAGAGCAACTGCTCGCTCAGCTTCGTCGGCACGCCGGGGAAGGTCTCCAGGGCGGCGCAGATCGAGAAGGCGACACAGGTGCCGCGGGCGCCCTGGTTCTTCACGGGCGACTGCGCGTGGCGGTAGTCGACCTGCGCGAGCGACGCCGAAGCGATCAACGCGAAGCAGGCCGACGCGAGAACTCCGACTGTTCTGAGCATGACCGCACCCTTTCTTTCCAACTTCTCACCGCTCGATCCGTTCGGCCATGGCGCTCAGCTTCAACGCAAGACCCGGCCACGCGGCGTTTGCCTCGGACACGATCGCTTCTGACGCGGCGTCAACAAACGCCGGTTCGGTATGCGCGAGCTCGACCCACAACTCCGCTCGCCGCAGGGCTCCGAGCGTTCCGCCGGGCACGCGTTCGATCAGGCGATGGGCGGACCGCGTGTCTCCCCGCGCGATCGCCGCACGCGCAAGCTCTGCACGGAGTTCGACAAGGTCCTGCGAAACCGGCTCGACCGTTGCCGCGGCTTCGGCATCGGCGATCGCCCGCTCCCCCGCATCGCCTTGCTCCGACGCATGTGCGACGACGCGGAGACGGTGATAGAGCAAGGGCCGGTCTATGCGATATCCGTCTGCGAGCTGCGCGCACAACGCCCGGAGTTGCGGCGTGCGCGGCCCATGCAGCGCGAGCTCCAGCCGCCCGAGCCTTCGTTCCGCGTCGGCCTCAGCCGCGATCGCTTCCGCTTCGGCCTCATCGACCCAGTTGTGCAGACCCGCGAGCAGGAGCTCGATTTCCAGGTGTTCCAGCCGGTCGATCAGCGCCCGCTCGGCGGTTCGGCGAACGGCCTCGGGGTGGGCGTGGTGCTCGACGCCGCCGATCGATACCGAGAACCGCCCGTCGGCGTAACGGCGCGCGAGTTCCTCAGGAAAGTCCGCGGGCACGATGAACGGCGCGTGCGGCACCGGAAGATCCGCCGCATCGAGCACGCCCGCGTGCGCCCGGAGCACGCCGATCGCCGCGAAAGGATCGATGCGGGCGTCGAGCAGCAGCGTGCTCGCGCCCTCGGCGACACGGTCGAACCACGGCGCCCCGCGCAGCGTCTCTTCATCGATCCAGAGCGGGCCGGGGCGTTCGGCGTCCAGCCTCGTATTCCAGCCGACCGCGTTGATGTACAGCAGCTTGTGCGGCGAGACCTCCGCCAGTCGCGCCGGGTCGTACACCAGGAGCCGCGTCGCCTCGGCGTAGTCTTCGCGCAGGTCGTAGCTCGAATAGATGTTCACAAACCGTGCGTCCGGCGCGGGGGCGTAGATCGACGCGCCCCGGTCCGCCCCGATGAGCAAACGGATCAGCGCGATCGGGCGTTCGATCATCATGCGGCCGTGGGCGTACCCCTTCGCCGGCTCGCCGGTGCTCGTCAGCGTCCAGTCCGAGAGCGTCGCCCACGAGCCGTAGCGATTGACCTGGTCGCGGCCCGAAGCCCCGCCGGAGTGGATCGCGTGGGCGAGTTCGTGGAGCAGGAGTTCTTCGAGCGTGGCCCGCCCGCCCAGCGCGTGCCAGACGCCGCCCCCGACAAACCGCTGCAACGCCTGAGGCTTGCCCGGCGTCGGCAGGGCTTTGGGGACCTCGCCGACCGCCCACGACTCGGTCGGCATGTAGAACGCCAGCCAGCGGGCGTGCCGATCGTCGCGCCGGCCGTCGGGCACGAGGTCGGCGAAGTTCGAGAGGAACTCGTCGAGACTCTCGTCGCTCGGAGGCCCGCCGTTCCAGTGCGCCGCGCCGCGGACGCCCGCGTCGTAGACCGTGATCTCGTGACGGGCGCCGTTGTGGCTCGCCATCGCCGCGGCGGCCATGAGCCGGTACTCCAAGGGCGACCGCGCGGGCAGGAAAAACTCCGCCTCGCGTCGCAACGCCACCCCGTTGAGCAGGCGCCGGTGCTCCGGCGTCAGCCGGTTCCACGCGTTGTTGAACGCCTCGACGACCTCGGTCTCGACCTCGCCGACGACCGTGTAGGTCGGCAGCCCCCGCGCGAGTGACGCGGCGCAGCAAAGCAACAACGCAAACCAGTGCAGCGGACGCATACGGGATCTGCCCTCGGAGCCTGCGAGCCAGAAGCATGCGTCGCCGGGCGCGCCCCGGGGCGCAGACCCGCGCCGCGAACCGGTGACGAGCCGGCGATCACGCGGGTTATCGGCGATCGGGTAGGGCCCGGTGCAGACCATGGGGCCGGATCAGGCTTTGAGGATGAGCCGGGCCGCCTCTTCGGCCGCGGCTTCGGCCTCGCTCGCGGTGATCGCCCCGGCGTGGCGGAGCTTCCGCTCGTCGTGGGCCTCAAAGACGCGGACGATCAGGCGTCCCGGGGGCAGGTGCTGGAGCACACGGAGGTTGACGCTGGGCCTGGGGATGGTCGAGACGACGACCTTGGCCGCCGGCGCCCCGGCCGCGGCGAGCACCCGCGGGTCGGCCGCCTCGCCCCGGATCGCCGTGACGCCCCGCTCTCTGAGCCTGGCGATCACGGCCGGGTCTTCATCGATCACCACCAGTTCGAGGCCCGAGAGCAGCAACAGGTCCAGCAGCACGCGGCTGTTGCTCCCGCAGCCGAGCATCACGGCGTGCCCCGACCGGTCCGTCGGCGCCGGCAGCTTCACCGGGATCAGGCCAAGGAGCCGCCACGCGATCGCCTCGGTCGCGATCAGGGGCGTGAGCATCATCGTGCCGACGGTGACGAACGCCATCGCGGCGAGCAGGTCGTCGTCGAGGTGCCCTCGCTGGTAGCCGAAGATCGCCACGACCAGCGCCAATTCCCCCGCCTGCGCGAGCATCAGGCCAGACTCGATCGCCGCCCGACGCGAGAAATCCACGCCCAGCGACGCGACGACAACGACAAACGGCGTCAGCAGCATCACAACCGCGCCGAGCAGCAGCGCCAGCAGCACGCTCTGCCCGCTCGGCGCCGGCAAGAGCGACCCCAGCGCCACAAAGAACACCGCGGTAAAGAAGGTCGCCACCGAACCGATCGGCTTGCGGATGTTCGCCCCGACGGGAAACGCAGAGAGCGAAACGCCCGCGAGAAACGCCCCGACCGTGAGCGGCAGGCCCGCCCCGTGCGCCACGCCGCAGAACGCGAACAGCACCGCCATCGCGACCAACAGCAGCGTCTCCTGATCGAGCGTGAATACGCGGATCATCCTGGGCATCAGCACACGCACGCCGAGGATCGATGCGACGCACATCGCCAGCGTGAACCCGCCGGCGCGGAGCGTCGCCCCGATACCGTCATCGACGCCCGAGAGCACGCCGATCGCGATGATCATCAGCAGATCCTGCAGCAGAAGGACGCCGACAACCAGCCGCCCGATCGGCTCGTGGAGCTGGCGGCGCTGCGCCAGGATCTGCACCCCGATGATCGTCGAGCTCGCGGCGAGCATCAGCGCGATGTGCGCCGAGGCGATCGTCCCCAGCCCCACGCCCGTCGCGATGATGAACCCCACGCCCGCGAGCACGCCGAACTGCACCAGCCCCACACGGATCGCGGCGTTGCGCTGATTGCCCACGCGCGAGGGGTCGAGCTGCAGCCCGGCCGCAAAGAGCAGGAACGCAAGGCCCAGGTTCACCACATCCAGCCTGAGCGAGCCCTCGCCCAGCGCCGCCGCCTCGCCCAGCCCGAGGGGCTCGGCGAGCCCGGAGGTCAGCAGGAGCCCGAGCCCCGCCCCCGCGATCACGAAAATCGGGATCGGCGGGATCCGCGCCAGGCGCGCGATGCCGATCGCGACCGTCGCCGCCACCACGATGGCGAAGAGTTCGGTCACGCGTCGACCACCCCTTCCTCGGCGAGCCTCGTCACGAGCGTCATGCTGCCGAGCGTCTTGGAGTCCAGCAGTTCATCGACGCCGATCGCCTTGAGGTCGGCGACGACCGAGCCGTCGAACGCGTGGACCATCACCGGGACCTTGTGCAGCTTGCAGCGCCACGCGAGCAGGCGGTTGGTCTCCTCGATCTGCAGCGCGCTGACCACCATCGCCGCCCGGTCGCAGCCGGCGTGCTCGGCGACTTCCTCGTGCTCGATGTCGCCGTGCAGCGTCCGGCAGGGCAGACCCCGGAGCTTGCGGGGGTCCGTGTCGATCGCCAAGACATCGCGCCCTTCCTCGCTCAATCGCTTGGCGAGGCTCCGCCCCAGCGCGTTCATGCCCACGATGATGATGTGCCCGGAGGCGACCTCCGGGGGCGACTCGTCTTCCTGATCCGAAATGCGGAAAGGCTTCAGAAGCCCGGCCTTCTTGCACCAACGGTACAGCGTCTCGTTAAAGAGGATCATGTACGCCGAACCGACGATCGTGATCAGCCCGATCACCGTGATCAGCGACAGGATCGACTGGTCGATGATCCCCTTGGCCAGCGCCCCCGCGCCGAAGATCAGGGAGAACTCACTGATCTGCGCCACCGTGACGCTGGTCTTGAAGCTCGTCTTCTCGCTGTAGCCGAACCGGCCGACGATCAGGATGAAGATCAAGGGGTTGCCGATCAGCACGAAGAGCGAGAGCACGATCGCCGCGAGCCAGTGCGCCTTCGCCTCGCCCAGGTCCATGTCCGCGCCCAGCGCCAGGAAAAACAGCGCGATGAAGAAGTTGGTCAGCGGCCCAAGACGCCTTGTCAGCTCCCCCGCCGCCTTGTGCTGCGCGAGGCTGACCCCCGCAAGGAACGCCCCGAGCTCCAGCGAGAGCCCGGACCGCTCGGCGGCGACCACGAACGCGAAGCACCACGCCACGCCCCAGATCAGCATCACATCGCCGGACCTTGCGGCCCAGTCGAAGAACGGCTTCATCACATAACGCACCGAGAAGAGCGCCACCGCCGCGAGCACCACCATGTAGAGCGTCGCCTTCAGCAGGCCGAGCCCGAGTTGCGAGAGCATCCCGGGCGGCAGCCCGCCGCCCCCCGCTTCGGGCGAGACGCTGTCAATCCCCTCCAAGAGCGTCAGGGCGAGGATCACCGCGAGGTCCTGCACCAGGAAGATGCCCACCGCGATCCGCCCGTAGAGGCTCAAGAGCTCGCCCTTCTGACGCAGCAGCTTCACCACCACCACCGTGCTGCTGAAGGTCAGGGCGATCGCGATGACCGCCGCCTCCATCACGGAAAACCCGAGCGGGATCGCGAACAGGAAGCCGAAGAACGCCGTGAAGACGATCTGCCCCACGCCCGCGAAAACCGCGACCTTGCCGATATCTTTGATCTTGTCGAAGCTCAGCTCGAGGCCGACCAGGAACAGAAGCAACGCGATCCCGACATGGGTGAGCACATACAACGCGTCGGCGCCCGTCGTCTCATCGGTCTCGACCAGCCCCAGCAGCGGCCCGAGCAGCAGACCCCCGACGATGTACACGACGATGTTCGGCACCGCCACCCTGCGGGCGAGCACCAGCAACACCGCGGCCGTCACGAGCATCAGCCCGATTGTCCGCATCAGCGTGATGTCGCCGGTCATACCCGCTCCGCGCGTGGGTGGCGTGTAGGTCCGCGCCGGCTCCGGTCCCGGCGCGCAGGAAGGCACAAGATAGGGCGGCTCAGTCCCTCGGTTGGGCCCCGATATCCCTCAGGAACCGGAAGTAGTCCGAATCCGCACGCAGGATCAGCGTCACATCCTTGCCCAGCGACTTGCTGTAGCTCTCCAGCGTCCTGAAAAAGGCGTAGAACTCCGGGTCGGCCCCGAACGCCTCGTTGTAGATCCGCGTCGCCTCCGCGTCGGCCCGACCCCGGATCACCTCCGCCTGACGCCGAGCCTCCGAACGGATCTCCGACACCTGGCGCTGCGTCTGCCCGTCGATCTCCCGCGCTCGCCCCTCGCCCTCGGCCCGGAACTGCTCGGCGATCCGCTGACGCTCGGCGATCATCCGCTCGAACACGCGCTCCTGCACAGACTCGACATAATCAACCCGCTTGATGCGGATATCGACCAACTCGATCCCCAACTGCGGCACCAGCTTCTGCGCCTGCTCCAGCACCGACCGGACGATCTCCGCCCTGCCCCGGGCCACACGCTGCCGCAGGATCTCCTCGTCCTGCTCCCCGGCGACCAGGGCCCGTTCGAGGTCCTCCTCCGAGACCTCCCAGTCCTTGGACCGGACGATCTCGACAAGCTCGGACGCGGAGATCTGGTCGCGGACGACCGAGTCGAGGATGTCGTTCAGACGGAGCTGGGCGCCCCGCTCGTCGCCGACGCTCTGGAGGAACTTGAGGGGGTCGACGATCCGCCAGCGGGCGGTCGTGTCCACGGAGATGAACTGCTCCCCGCGCGTGGGGATCTGGTTGGGGTCGCCATCCCAGGAGAGCAGGCGCTTGTCGAACTTGCGCACCTCCTGGATGAACGGGATCTTGAAGTGCAGCCCCGGCTCGGTCACCGGTTCGCCCACCGGCGCGCCGAACTGCACGACCACCGCCTGCTCGGTCTCGTCGAGCGCATAGGTCGAGAGCGCAAAGGCGATCACGCCCAGGATCGCAAGCACGATGATCGCCGAAGCCACGCCGACGCCGCCGGTCACGAGTCTGTCGCTCATCGTCCGCCTCCGGTGCGGGCGCCGCCCGCGGTTTCGTCAAGGTTCAGCATCGGCAGCGTCGGGAGCATCTGCCCCTCCTCGACCACCAGCACACGCCCGAGGCGCGGCATCACATTGTCGATCATCTCGAGGAACAGCCGCTGGCGGGTCACCTCGGGGGCGTTGGCGTACTCGGCCAGGATCGAGCTGAACCGCTCGGCCTCGCCCAGCGCGCTGTTGGTCCGCTCGGCCGCGTACCCCTGTGCCGCGGCGATCAACTGCTGCGCCTCGCCGTCGGCGCGGGGCAGCACCTGGTTGCGGCGCTTCTCCGCCTCGTTGATCAGGCGCTCACGCTCCTGCTCCGCCTGATTCACCTCGTTGAACGCCGGCTTGACCCGCTCGGGCGGTGTGACATCCTGCAGCTCGATCGTGCTGATGCGGATCCCCGAGTCGAACGAGTCGAGAATCTCCTGCAGCTCTTCCGTCGCCATCCTGGCGACCTGGACACGCTTCTCGGTCAGCACATCGCTGCCGAGGCTGTTGCCCACGATCCGGCGCATCACCGACTCGGAGATGTCGCGGATCGTCTTGGTCTGCTCCCGCACGCGGTGCAGGTACTTCTCGGGGTCCTCGATCCGGTACTGCACCACCCACTCGACATCGATCACTTTCAGATCGCCCGTCAGCATCAGCGACTCGGCCAGATGCTCGGGCGATTTGCTGTACTGCGTCCTGCGAGCGGCCCCGATGGTCCGGAACCCGAACTCTTCCTTCAGCACGCGACGCGTGGGCACGAAGTAGACCTTGTCGATCCCGTACGGCGCCTTGAAGTGCAGCCCCGGCTGGCGCACGCTCGTCACCTTGCCGAACCTTTTGACCACCGCCTCGCCCTCGGCCTGCACCGTGTAGAAGCTCGTCCACACCCCCACGCCGATCACCACGAGCACGAGCAGCACCTGCCCGATCAGAATCGCCCGCTTGGGGTCGATCTGGATCTGGTCGACATTGAACTGGAACGACTCTGGCGGGCCATGGCGTTTGGCCATCGGGATCCTCCTCGAACGCTGCGTCGGCGGCGACCGCGCCCCCACCGAACACTTCGACACACGGGCATAAGGAGCCGGAGCATACGGGCGGGCCGTCTGTGGCGACACGAACCGCCCCACCGACAGACAGATTCCGGATCCTACCTGCCGGATTTCAGGCCCCGGCGAGCCGCATCAACGCCGATCACCCCCAAAACCCCTCTACGATCCGGCCGATGGAGCCCATGTCGTACAAAGTGATCGTGATCGGGGGCGGTCACGCGGGCGTCGAAGCCGCGTGGGCCGCGGCCAATCTGCTCCCCGCCGAGCGCTCCGCCTCCGGCGCCACACGCCCCACCGTCGCCCTGGTCACCCTCGACCCCGCCAAGATCGGCGTGATGAGCTGCAACCCCGCCATCGGCGGGCTCGCCAAGGGCCAGCTCGTCCGCGAGGTCGACGCCATGGGCGGGCTCATGGGCCTCGCCGCCGACGCCACCGGCATCCACTTCAAGGTCCTCAACACCAGCAAGGGCCCCGCGGTCCACGGCCCCCGCTGCCAGAACGACAAGCACGCCTACGCCGAAGCCGTCCAGGCCCTGATCGCCAGCCGCCCCGAGATCGAGGTCGTGCGGGGCGCTGTCGAAAGCCTGGTCTTCCGGAGTGCAACGCTCACCGGCGTGCGCATCAGAACGCACGACGCCGAAGCCGAACTGCAAGCCCCCGCGATCGTCCTGACCACCGGCACCTTCATGCGCGGGCTCATGCACACCGGCGAGAAGAAGTCCGCGGGCGGGCGCCACGGCGAGGCACCGTCGGTCGGCATCTCCGACGAACTCCGACGCCTCGGCTTCGAGCTCGGACGCCTCAAAACCGGCACGCCCCCGCGCCTGCGCAAGTCCACCATCGATTGGGACAACCTGCCCATCCAGCCCGGCGACGACGAGCCCCTCCCCTTCTCCGATCTCACCGAACGCGGCCCGTGGGTCGCCGGCAAACTCGTCTGCGACCGCTTCCCACTGCTTGCCCAAACCGACTGCCGCCAGACACGCACCACGCCCGACGCCCACGAGCACATCCGACAGAACCTCCACCGAGCCCCGATGTTCAGCGGGCAGATCGAGTCCGTCGGCCCGCGATACTGCCCCTCCATCGAAGACAAGGTCAACCGATTCGCCGACCGCGACTCCCACGGCGTCTTCCTCGAACCCGAGAGTCACCGCTCCGACTGGGTCTACTGCAACGGCATCGCCACGAGCCTGCCCGAGGATGTCCAGCTCGCACTCGTCCGCGCCATGCCCGGCTGCGAGAAGGCCGATGTGCTGCAGTACGGCTACGCCGTCGAGTACGACATGGTCCGGCCCCACCAGATCCACGCGACCGGCATGACCAAACACATCGAGGGGCTGTTCCTCGCCGGGCAGATCAACGGCACCAGCGGCTACGAAGAAGCCGCCGCCCAGGGCCTCGTCGCCGGCCTGAACGCCGCACGCTTTGCGCTCGGCCTCGAACCCCGCACGCTCGGGCGTCACGAGGCGTACGCCGGCGTGCTGATGCACGACCTGGTGACCAAGACACCCGTCGAGCCCTACCGCATGTTCACCAGCCGCGCCGAGCACCGCCTGCTATTGCGCGCAGACAACAGCGCCGACCGGCTCACCCCCCTCGCCGAAGAACTCGGCCTGCTGCAAAGCACCGAACTCGGGCGCATGCGGCTCGACGCGTTCCAGCAGCGACGACGCGAACTCGGCGAGCTCTCAACGGCCATCGCCGAAGCAAAGCTCGACGGCCAGCCGCTCAGCAGATCGCTCGTCCGCTCGGAATTCGGCTTCGACGATCTCCGCCGCGCATTGCCCGGCCTCCTCGCCGCCCGTTCGTCGTGGATGGGCGTCTTCGCCTCGATGAAGTACGCGCCGTACATCGAGCGCCAGGAGGCCGAGATCCGTCGCCAGTCGAAGATGGAGCGCAAACGCATCCCCCCCGCCCTCGACTTCGCCTCGATCGGGCCGATGCGCAAAGAAGCCCGCCAGGCCCTGGGCCGCTTCCGCCCAGAGACCTTCGGCCAGGCCGGACGCCTCGAAGGCGTCACCCCCGCCGACCTCACGCTGCTCGCCGTCGTCGTCGAACGCTTCAAGCGGGGCGAACACCCGCCCGGCCTCCCAATTGATGCGGCTTGAGCCCTACGCCGGACGCTCCGGCAGCGGATAACGCAGCTTCAGCGAGGTCGGGCACGCCGGATACGGAACCTTCATCCGGAACCCACGGAAATCCGAGTGGTTCCACCCCGTCCGCTTGAACACCGTCTGCACCATCTGGTTGTACCGGCGCACCTCCGGCGTCACCACAGGAAGCGGCGATTCGCCCAGGTCCTGCACCTGCTCGTGCAGCGGCAGACGCACACGCCGGTCGTGCAGCGCAGGGTACACGCCCATCTCGCTGAACAGCAACGCCTCGGGCGGCAGCCGGAACGGCAGATCCCTGTGGATATACAGATCAACGATCAGCAGCTCCGAAGGCGTGTCGCAACGCGCCGAATGCTCGCCCCAGATGTTCGACTCGTCGCGGTAGTACGGGATGTGACGCTGGACGAGGCCGAACACGCAGTCCAGCGAACCCGTGTTGCCCACGCGCCCCTCGACAAGCTCGAACGACACCCCCCCGGGCACCAGGTGCCGCCGCAATTCCGGCAACGGGTTCGAGCAGAACTCCGGCAACAGCGGTGCGTCCTCGGGGCCTGAAAAACCCGGATCGATCGGCTCGGTCGGCGCCGTCACCATCTCTGTCCCGTCGTCGTTGTTCCAGTGACGCACCGCCATCGGCCAGACCACATCCGGACGAAGACGCCGGAAGCCGATCATCGCGTTCATCGAAGCGAAATCGAGCAGCCCGTCCTCAGAGCCCGGGCAGACCAGCCCGACCTTCAAAAGCACACGCGTCTGCACGCCCCACACATAGCTCGCGCCGTGGAAGAGCTGCTTGCGGTGGTGCTCGTCGCTCTGCGGCCGGCCGCGCGGGCTCAGCACACCTCCCATCATCTCCATCGTCAGCCGATCGCCCGAGTGCACCCGGATGAGTTCGTCGTACGCCCCGATCGCCTCGCGCGCCGCCCGGATCGAGTCGCCGCTGACCCCCGCCTTCTCGTTCGCTTTCAGAAAGATCTTCAGCCCCGGCCCCCCGGGCATCTGCTGCAGCACCACGCTCGGATCGTCCGCCTGGACGATCTTCGAGATCTTCCACGCAAGGCTCTTGTTGACCGAAAGACGCTCGGCGATCGACTGCGGGTCCTGCGGATCCGCGCCGGCCAGCACGAGCATCTGCTCGAACGCCCCGCGCAAGCCGTGCACCACCTTCTTGGCTTCAACCTCGAACGGCTGCGGGTTATCGGAAACAATCATGACGCCTCCTGTTCGGCATCCGTGCGTATTCAGAAGTGCCATCGTACCGCGAAGAGGCGAGTTCTGGCAACGACATTTTCAGAAATGACCACAGAAATTTTCTAGAAATCGATCCAGAAACTCTTGCGTGAACACCCGAACCTGGTATCGTGACCCGGACCCGAGTGTGCTGATTCGGCCAGAAGCAAGCCGACGCACGAGGCGACACCCCCCGCAGTTCGCATGAGGAGACTGACCATGAGAGGCAAGACAGCACTGACGGCTTCGGCGGCGATGGCCTTCGCCGCGGCGGCAAACGCGCAGATCACCCCCGTCGCAGAGTTCACCGGTGACATCACCGAGACCTTCGAGAACCTCTACGCCCCCGGCGCCCACCCCGCCCCGTGGGATGTCTTCGGCGGCGCCGCCCAGATGCGCGACGCCAACGCCCCCATCATGATGATCGCCATCAGTCTCCAGAGCGGGATCACCGGCGAATCGATCTACCCCTACAACGGCAACCTGATGGGCGGATCGGTCACCGGCTGGGCCGTCATCGACTTCGACACGCCCGTCACCCACTTCGGCGGGTTCCTCGGCACCACCGACATCCTCTCGGGCGGCTCGATCCGCTTCAGCGACGCCAGCGGCGCCGAGATCGACACCGTGCCCTTCGGCCTCCCGCTCGCCGAGTGGGGTTGGTACGGGTGGAGCAGTTCCACACCGATCTCAAGGGTCGAGTTCTTCGCCGACATCGAGCCCGGCAAGCCCCTCGTCTTCGACGACCTGCAGGCGATCCTCGTGCCCGCGCCGGGCGCCGCGGCGTTGCTCGTGCTCGGCGCAGGACTCGCCGGCGTCCGGCGCCGTCGCTGAACACCCCGAATCAACGAGGAGAAACAGCAATGCGATGCAGCAGCATTATCGCCGCAACCACGCTGGCCGCGCTCGCGGGCGCAGCCTCGGCGCAGGGCGTCATGATCTACGCCACTAACCACATGGGCCACTACCCCAACATCGGCGACGACACCCTCATCGTCTTCGACTCGACAAACCCCGCCGGGTTCCAGACCATCGGCTCGCTCGGCAAGCCCGACCTGACCTTCGGCGGCCTCGAGTTCGACCGCCAGGGCCGCCTCTGGGCCTACGCCTCGAACTTCTCGGCCACCGGCGGCGCCGCCTCCGGCCTGTACCGAATCGACCTCAACACCGGCGCCGCGACCGTCCAGGGAACCATCAGCCCGCAGACGCTCAATGACCTCGCCTTCAACCCCGTCAACAACACGATGTACGGCGTCTACACCCAGGGGCGCACCACTTCGCGCCTCTACTCGGTCAACCTCGACACCGGCCAGACCACGCTCGCCGGCCAGTTCAACGGCCTGCCCTCTAACCACAGCATCGTCGGCATGGCGATCGACTCTTCCGGCAACTACTACCTCCACGACCTCACCACCGACAAGATCTTCAAGGCCGACAGCGCGCTCAACGCCGTCGATCTCTACGACATCGGCGAGGTCACCACCGGCAGCCAGGGCCTCGGCATCGACTGGTCGCGCGACGATCAGGGCTACCACGGCGCGATCGGCCAGGGCGTCTTCCCCAACTACTTCAACCAGCTCAACACATTCCAGACCGACGGCTCGGGCTACACATGGGGACCGGACTTCGGGCCCAACTACCCCGACGGTCTCCCGCGCGTGCAGCCCGGCGATCTGGCGATCATGCCCGTGCCCGCGCCGGGCGCGATCGCACTCCTGCTCTGCGCCGCCCCCGCGGCCGCCCGACGCAGAAGGCCGTAATCGACTGAACAGATCTCTCCTCCTCCGCCACCGGCGAACGGGCCCGGCCACCATCACTGGCCGGGCCCGTTCCATTTGCGACGGCTCCGCGCCCCTGCCGGTTCAGGGCGATACATTTCCCGCCCGAACCCCAACTGGAGCCATGCCGATGCAACGCACCCGCTCCCTCACAGCGTGGATTTGTCTCACACTCGCGGCGTTCATGCTCACGCCGCCGGGGGCGATCGCCTCGTCGCCCGCTGTCGTCTCGTGGACCGACCCGGGCTGCGATCGTGTCCTCGTGGTCGCTCACCGCGCCACGATCCACCTCGCGCCGGAGAACTCCCTCCGCGCCATCGAACTCGCCATGCTCTACGGCGCCGACATCGTCGAGGTCGACCTCCGATGCACCAGCGACGGCCGCTACATCCTCATGCACGACACCACCGTCGACCGCACCACCAACGGGCGGGGCGAGGTCTCGGCGCTCACGCTCGAAGAGGTCCGCGCCCTCCGCCTGCTCGGCCCCGACGGCCCGACCGACCACACCGTCCCGACGCTCGAAGAAGCGCTCGAACTCGTCAGGGGACGGGCGATGATCAACCTCGACAAGGTCTCGCCGGGTCAGATGGCCGAGGTCGTCGAGATCGTCGCGCAGATGGACATGCTCGACCACGCGCTCTTCAAGTCGCGCGAGCAGCCCGAGCAGGCGGCAAAGCGGCTCTCGGCGCTCCCGCCCGAAGTCCGCTACATGCCGATCATCAACGCGAGCACGATCGCCGACGAAGACCTCGTCGAGCTGATCGGCCGGTACCACGAACTCACCGGCGCACCGGCGGTCGAGCTGCTGTTCAACCAGAGCAACGCCGACCGCATGAACGCCGAGCTGTTCGCCAAGATCAACGAGCTCGGCGTCCGCGTCTGGATCAACACCCTCTGGGACGGACGCCTCTCCGGCGGGCTCGGCGACGACTCCGTCGGCGTCTCGGAACCGGAGAAACTCTGGGGCAAACTCATCGAGGCCGGAGTCGGCGCGATCCAGACCGACTATCCGATCCACCTGCGCGCGTTACTCGCTTCGCGACAATCCGCCAAAGAAAGCCGGAAAGCCGCGGCATCGGAAGATTGAGCCGTTCATGGCTCCGCCGCAGCCTCCGAGATACGCTCATTGACGACGCTCATTTCCGGAGGCCGACACATGCACATGACTCGCTCCCTCGTTGCCGCGGCCTGCGCCGCGGCGTTCTTCGCCTTTGCGGGCTGCGCAGCCCCCGGCCACCGCGCCGCCTTCGACCCAGACCGCAACATCTTCATCCCCGAGGCCGAAGACCTCGTCGCCACGCTCCGCGTCAGCGCCGTCCACGACGGCGAGCATATCCAGATCCGCTACGAGTTCCCCACCGACAACCCGAGCTGGTATCACCAGTACTGGGTCTATGAAAACGGCGCGTGGGCCCGCTACGGCAGCTCCGACGCCGGGCCGGAACCCCACGGCTTCTACGAAGACCGCTTCTCCGTCGCCATCGATGCGGGCAATATCCCCGGCTACGACATCTACGGCGGCTTCCTCGTCACCCACCCAGGCGTCCGCAGCCGCACCGACGAAGTCGATCAGCAACAAGCCGAGGCCCACCCCCACATCGGAGAACGCCTCGGCGAGAGCGATGTCCGAAAGTTCATCGCGCAGTCGCGCACCGAGGCCGAACCCGACACCCGCTGGTCGAGCGTCCGCGACCCCGCCGAGCTCATGGACATGCGCCGGCAAGGCGCTTTCCTCGACACTTGGCAGTGGCGCGCCCACCGCAGCAACCCCGTCGGCTACGCCGACAACGGCTATGTCCTCGACTACCGCCTCTCGTCGGAGGGGCGCTCGATGTACGCAACCAACGCCAACAACAACGCCGACGGCCCGGCCTTCGTGTTCAACGAGTCCGAAGCCGGTGTCCGCGCGCTCAGCAAGTCACGCCTGCTCGAGCGGGGCTACACGCAGGACGACCCGTACTTCCTCACCGAAGCGACCGCCCGACCGATCCGCGACAACGATCAATGGAACGAGGGCGACGCGATCCCGTACCGCATCCTGCGCGAGCCGTCCGGCAGCCGCGGCGCGATCAGGGCCGACGGGCGCTGGGACGACGGCGCCTGGCGCGTCCGCGTTACGCGAACGCTCGAGGCCCCGAACCACCTCGACAGCCACGAGCTCGAGCCCGGCTCGGACTACACCGTCCAGTTCGCGGTCCACAGCGGCGCCGTGGGCGCACGCTGGCACCTGGTCTCGGCCCCTGTCTCCATGCGCATCGGCGACGGGACGGACGCCGGAGGCGCAACCCTCGTCGCCTCCAGAGCCCCCGACGGCACGGACCTGAACGACGCCGAGGGCGTGTGGATCGAGCTCCCCGTCTTCTACCCCGGGCAGGCCGGGGCCGACGAGATCCGCGCCGACCCGGAGCTCGACGAGACTGTTCGCGCCGTCGCCGAGCACCCTAAAGACTACCAACGAGTCCGGAGACTGTCGAAGTTGCTGGCCGCGAGGGAGCCTGTGCGCCGATAATCCCGCGTGTCACGCGCCGCCGGAGGGGCGGAGCTATCTGGCAATCTCGCACAGCACACGGAGCAACCATGAACAACTTCATCCATCGCGGGGCGACCGCCGCCGCACTGGCAGTCGCGGCAGTCGGGGCCCTACCCCTCTTGGGCGGCTGCGCCACGGGCGACCGCCCCGAACGCGTCGACCCCGAACGACTCGCCGAGCAGCAGCGCGCCTTCTGGTCCAACCTCCAGGACCTCTGCGGCCAAGCCTTCGAGGGCCATGTCGTCGAGGACACCACCGGAAACCCCGACTTCACCTTCCGCCCCATGATCATGCATGTCCGCACCTGCGAGGACGGACGCATCCTCGTCCCATTCCATGTCGCAGACGACCGCTCGCGCACCTGGGTATTCACCCAGACCCGCGGCGGACTCCGACTCAAGCACGACCACCGCATGCCCGACGGCTCCGAGGACGAGACCACCCAGTACGGCGGCGACACCCGAGGCCCCGGCGACCCGACCCGGCAGGAGTTCCACGCCGACCGCTTCACCGCCGAGCTGATCCCCGCCGCCCGCACCAATGTCTGGACGGTCGAGATCATCCCCGGCCGGACCTTCGCCTACGCCCTCCGGCGCGAGGGAACCGACAGACGCTTCAGAGTCGAGTTCGACCTGACGATGCCCGTCGAAGCGCCGCCCGCGCCGTGGGGCCACGACTGACGACGGGGATCCCCAATCAACCATGAAGAAAGGCCCGGCTTCGAACGAAGCCGGGCCTTCTCTGTTGGTCGGAGCCGGATCGACGCCGGATCAGCGGCGGGGCTGACCGGTGTTGATCTCGTCGCCATTGAAGTCGATGCCTCTCAGGCCGCCTCGCGTCCAGTGGTAGTACCCCAGAACACGGATCTGATCGGCGGGACGGCGCTGCGCCTCCCACGGATCGGGGTTGTCGTAGTTGATGCGTGTGGGGATGGGCGAGTTCGGCCGCGTCGGATCCCAACCCTCGTTGGCGTTGACGGTCTGTTCGACGCGGACCGAGCCGTCGAAGAAGGTGACGGGGAGCCGAGCGTCGGGGTACTGGTAGTACACATTCACCTTGCCGAAGTACCGCTGCTCGGTGTCGTGCAGCAGCACCTTGTTGCTCGGGAAGGCGACATCCGACTTCCGCGTTCCGCCGAGCCGCGCGTTGTTGGGCGTCGTGTAGAAGCCCGCCGAGCCGGTCTGGTGGACGCGGGGGGTTGTCTGCGGGTTGTAGGCCTGACGCAGGTTGACGCTTTGGTTGTAGTCGTAGGTGGCGGGCACGAACTGGTAGCTGCTCGAATACGGCCAACGCCAGTTGTTGCCGGTCGGGTTCGGCTGGAGCGGCGCCCAGAAGTTTTCCATGTACCGGTAGTTCGGCTCGCGCTGCCAGTTCAGGCGGGCGCGGTCGGCCGGGCTCACCACGAGCTTCTCAGGCAGGCGGGCCGCCATGAAATCCTGCAGCACCAGGTGCGAGTACAGCACATGCGGGATCCAGCCGGTGATCCGCGGCATGATCGACGCGTCGCCCCCGGTCCGGTTTCGGATGATCTGCACCGCCTGGTCGGCCGCGAGCTGGATCGGCGTCGCGTTGGGCTGGTTCAGGTCCGGGTCGGCGCCGCCGGTGATCTGCGTGAAGTTCGGGATCCGGTCCTGGAAGGTGGTCGAGTAGGTGTTCTCGGCCTGCGCGAGCTGACGCTGGTTGGCCTGGTCGATCGTCAGGCGTGCGATCCGCCTGGCCTCCGCCAGCGAGGGGAGCAGGATGCCGATGAGCAGCGCGATGATCGCGATGACCACCAGCAACTCGATCAGCGTAAAGCCACGCAAACGCCCCTCGACGCCCGGGCCCCGGCCCGAACGCGAACATGCGTACATTCTCATCACAACCTACCTCGCTTTCTTGGCCTCTCGAACGAGAGCACCCGCACCCTGCCGCCGAAGCGTCTTTCCCACCACGAGGCAAACCGGGCCACGCGCCCGGGACCGCTACGAAAGTTTGTCGAGTCGAGCCGCACCCCATCAGCGGATGCGCCGCGCGAACGGCGGACTTTCTGAACCTGTGACGAAGTATATCGCCAGACACCGCCCGCGCCAAGCAAAACCTTGCCCTTACAAAATGCAATAAACCCGGCGCTTTCTTGGATCGGGCTTCGATTGGTTCAAAGGCATGGATGGAGTCGGCTCTGCCCGGCCTCACCGGCGAGGTTGGCCGGTGCTGACCCGCCGCCGGTCAGCCGGGTAAAGCTCGCGATACGGTCCTGATAAGTCGGGGCGCGGTTGCTGACCGCGCCGGCGAGCCGGCGCTGGTTGTTCTGGTCGATCGTCATCCTCGCGATCCGGCGAGCCTCACCAAGAGGGCGGCAGAATCCCGATCAATAGCGCGATGATCGAGATCACGACCATGAGCTCGATCAGCGTGAACCCGCGCCCGAGACCAGAACCGCCGCCCCACCTGTCGCTCGGCGTGAAACGCTCGAAGACACCCATGCAATTCCTCGCTTCCAAAGGCCCCTGCATCGAGGCCGCGCGAACACCGCCGCCGACGCACCAAACCGACCACGCGGCGCCACCCATGAGGCGCTCCCACGCGACGCCCCGTAACACGCGCCCACACAAACGCGATGACAGTGTTCGAGCAGAGCGGCGCGCCGAAAGGTGCACCGCACGAACGGCGGTCTCTCATGAACCCGGCGAGAGTGTAACGCCCGACGCCGAACGCGCCAAGGAAAGCCAGTTCTTGTAAGACACAAACAGCCCGGCTCCTTTGAAGGGAGCCGGGCTTGAATCAATGCTTGGGGATGGGAGGAGTTGGCTGCGCTGCCTCAGCGGCGAGGCTGCCCAGTGCTGATCTCGTCGCCGTTGAAATCGATGCCCAGGTTCCCGCCTCGGGTCCAGCTGTACCATCCGGGCACGCGCGGATTGTCCGAAGCCCGCAACTGGGCCTCCCAGGGGTCCGGGGTGTAGGTGATTCGGGCGTTGAGCGTGTTGGGGCGGCGCGGGTCCCAGCCAGGGTTCGCCGATTCGGTCCGCTCGACCCGAACCGAGCCGTCGTAGAAGGTCACCGGCAGACGCGCATCGGGGAACCCGTAGTACACATTCTGCTTGCCGAAGTAACGCTGCTCGGTGTCGTGCAGCAGCACCTTGTTGCTCGGGAACGCCACCTCTGACAGCAGCACGCCGCCGAGCGACGCATTCTGCGGCACCGAGTACTCCGAGTTGCTCTGCCCGGGCGCGATCCGCTGGTTCACGACGGGGTTGTTCGTCCCCGCACGCACGCTGCGGTTCTGACTCTGGTCATACGACGACACGACGAAGTGGTACGAGCTCGAGAACGGCCGCATCCAGTTCTGCACCGATGCGCCCGGCGTCGGCTGGAGCGGCGCAAAGAAGTCTTCCCAGTACAACCGACCCGCATCCCGCTGCCAACTCAGACGCACAGTATCCGCCGGGCTGACCACCAGACGCTCGGGCAACCTCGCCGCCATGAAGTCCTGCAGCACGAGGTGGCCGTAGAGGACATGCGGGATCCAGTTCGGGCGGAGCGGCGCCGTCGAGGAGTCGAGACCGGCCCGGTTGCGGATGATCTGAATCGCCTGCGCCGCCCCGTGCTGCACAGCAGTGGCGTTCGCTGCAAGCCGCAGGTCGGGATCGATCCCGCCGCCGGTCAGCCGGGTAAAGCTCGCGATACGGTCCTGGTAAGTCGAGGCGTAGTTGTTCACCGCGCCGGCGAGCTGGCGCTGGTTGTTCTGGTCGATCGTCATCCTCGCGATCCGTCGGGCCTCGCCCAGCGAGGGCAGCAGGATCCCGATCAGCAGCGCGATAATCGAGATCACAACGAGCAGCTCGATCAGCGTAAATCCACGCTCACGGAAAGTTGTTGTCGCAGTTTTCATCGCATCATCTCCGGCGAAATAGCGTCAGGTCCCCGCCGCCCCCACGAGAGACGCGTTCTCCTCGCGGATCCTGACGCGGGTCCGCAAGGCACGGCATCAAATTCAACCATCAGGGAAGTGTCCGTATTCGCACAACCTGGAAACGCCGGTCGACATACCCCTCGGCACGCGTCGAGATCGCGTGGTCGCGACCGTTTCGCCCTTCTCTCCGCACCAGCTCGCGCGCGGTTGCAACGGACCCCAAAGAATCTTCCAGCAGCAGGCCCAGCAACCGCTCTGTCCACTCATCCCCTCCGCGTCCCGCCTCAACCGGCTCGCCGGCCTCAGGAGTAGGCTTGGCCGCTTCACCCTCTGCAGCTCTGTTTTCCGCGATTGTGCGTACCCCCGACCGCTCCTGCGCCGACGCAAGACCAGCGCCGCTGGGATCGGCGCCCGCAGACGCTTCAGTCCGATCCGAACGCTCGGCGGGCGCAGACGCGAGCGGACGCGCCATCTCGACACCACCGCCCTCAGGCGCCACCGCCGGCAGCCGCCCGATCGCCACCCCAAGCCCGACACCGATCACCAGCGAGCACGCCACCATCGCCGCGACAGGCCAAAGCACCGACCGGCGCTTCCTCCGCCCGATGCTCAGCGTCACGCCCTCCGCGTCGATCGAGGGCGCCTCATCGACCATCCGGTTCGCCGACCAGCGCTCCCGCGCCGCCCCCGCGCTCGGACCGGCCTCCGAAACGATCGCCTCGCGCCGATCACGACCGGGCAGCGGGCGCGTATCCACAAGCCCGAGGTGCTGGCGGTCCGCCGGGCTGGGGAACGCCACGCCGCAGCGACGGCACACAAAGTCCCTCGGCGTCGCCTCGCCCCCGCAGGCGTGGCAGGCGCCGAGCAGGTTCGCAAGGCCCGGCGCACGCCTCGCCGGGGCCCAGAACTGGTGCGTCGTCGGACCTCGAACAATGGTCTCCGGCCCGATCCGCCCCCGCTCGACCGCCCGCCGCAGTTCGGCAAACGAGCACCCCGGCCGGAACGGGCGCGCCGGATCGCGGACAAACCACGGCCCCATCGCGTTCTGCGTCGCCTGACGCGAGAGCGGGTCGAACGGCCCACCGCACGCCGAGCACCGGGTCATATCCCTTGAAACCTCGCCGCAATAGGGGCACAGGGCCGAGGCCGGACGGGGCACGGGGCTCGGCCTTGGGGCGCCGGCGTCCGATCGCCCGCGCGCCGCGCCCCCTTCCATCCCCTTCGTCCCTTCTGGTGCCGCATCGCTCATCGACAACTTATACGCGGGCCAAGCCCCGCCGGATCGCCCCCTCCGGGGTTGACCTCGGGCGGGCACGCCCCTTCTGAATAGAACATGCCAGCCACACGCCTCGCCGCACTCACCGCCCTGATCCTGCTCACGAGCTGCGCCACCGAACCAGACCCGATGAAGGGGCTCAACGAGTCCGACCGGATCATCAGCATCGGCCAGCGCCCGTCCGACAGCACCGTCGTCGCACGCGTCGAGGGTTTCGAGCTCACCTGGAACGATCTCGCCCGCGACTTCGCCGAGCTTTCGGGCGGGCGTGTTGTCGAGGAGGCCGCCCTCGACCGCCTGCTCCGCCGGCGCATCGCAGAGGCCGGCCTCACCGTCTCACCCGGAGACATCGACCGAGAGCGGGCCCTGCTCATCGACGCCATCCGCGCCGAATCCGGCGAAGAGATCGCCGGCGAACTCTTCGTCCGCCTCCGCGCCCGCCAGGGCCTCGGCGAGCACCGCTTCAGAGCCCTGCTCGAACGCAACGCCATGCTCCGCAAGCTCGTGGCGCCCGGCGTCGAGGTCGATCCGGAAGAAGTCCAGAGGGCGTACGACATCGTGCACGGCGAACGCTTACGCATCCGCCTCATCACCGCCCCCACCACCGGCCAGGCCGCGGGCCTGCGCAGGCAGATCCGCTCGGTCGAGGGCGACAAACGCATCGCCTTCGCCGAAGCCGCCGCCCGTCACTCCTCCCACCCTTCCAGCGACCGGGGCGGGCTCATCTCCGCCTTCAGCCTCCGCGACCCGAGCATCCCCTCATCCCTGCGGACCGCCGCGGCCAACCTCACCGCGGGCGAGGTCTCCGAGGTCGTCGCGTTCGACAACGCCTTTGCCATCGTCATGATCGACGAACGCCTCCCCCCCACCGGGATCGAGTTCTCCGAGGTCGCCGAGCGCTTCTCGCGCGAGGTCCGCATCACCAAAGAACGCATCGCGATGGAGGACTACGCCCGGCGCATGCTCCGAAACGCCGACATCCAAGTGCTCGACCCCGGCGCGCACTGGTCGTGGAGAAACCGCGCCGAAGAACGACGCTGAGCCGGCGAGCGAACGCGTTCAACCGCCCTCGTCACCCGAATCGGCCGACTCGCCTTCGGGCTCGCCCTGCTCGCCGTTCTCTTCCGCGGCCGCGACATCGAGCGACTCGCGCAGGAACGCGACGATCCGCGACGCCAGCTCCGGGTCTTCGCGGAGGATGTTCACATGCCCGCCGTTCTCGATGATGTCCAGCACCGAGGGCACGCCCGCGGCCTCGGCCGCCTCGTGCAGCCGACGCGCGTGATGCACGCGCACCGTCCGATCGCTCGCGCCGTGCACGATCATGACCGGTCGCCCGCCGAGCCTCGCGATCGCCTCTTGCGGGTCACGCCCGCCCCGGATCAGCAGCCCGCCGATCACCGGCGCCGCGTCGCCCGCAACGCCCCGCCACGACGCGAACCCGTTGATCCCCACAAGGGCGCGGACCGCCTCACGCTCCGCCGCGGCAACGATGCCCAAGGACGAGCCGAGGCTGAAGCCGTAGACCGCAAGACGCTCGGGGTCGACGCCCTCGATCTCCGGGGCGTGGTCGATCGCCGCCAGTACATCCAGCAGCAGCAGTTCGCGGTGCAGGCGCTCGCCCGCGTCGTCGGACCTGCCGAACGAGCGGTAGTCGAACAGGAAGACATGGAACCCGTGGTCGCGCAGGAACGAGGAAAGAAAAGTGTGCTCGCCGACATGCCCCGCGTTGCCGTGCACATGGATCACCGTCGGCCGCGCCGGGTCGCCGGGCTTCCAGTCGCGCGCGGGCATGAACCACCCGTGCAGGCGCAGGCCGTCGTCGGTCTGGAAGTACACATCATCGACGCCGGCGGGCGTGACAAACTCGCGCTGATCCGGCCAGTAAAAGAAGGCCGACTCCGGGCAGCCGCTCATCCCGAGCGCGCCCAAGGCGAAAACGCCGCCCAGAAGCACCGCCGCGAACCGGCGCGAGACCGAGAACGGCCCCCGGCGCCTCGGCGCTTCGCGACGCCTTTCCGCTTGCTCCCGCCCCGCAGGCTGTTGCACGCTCGGGCCCATCACGACCTCCGTCCGCTCCCCTCACGACACCGAACCCTACGCCCCGCAACAGCGCATCGGCCATCGGGCCGCCACGGATGCACCGTCCCCGCGAGCGGACGCCTGAAACCCCCGAAAAGCCGCCGATTTCTGCTCCTTAGCGGGCGATCTCGATCGCGCGTGTCTCGCGGAGCACCGTCACCTTAATCTCGCCCGGGAAGGTCATCTCGTCGGAGACCCGCTTGGCGATGTTGTGGGCGATCAGGTACGCCTCGTCGTCGGAGACGCGGGCGGCGTCGATCATCACGCGCACCTCACGCCCCGCCTGGATCGCGTACGCCTCGGTCACGCCCGGCTGCGAGAGCGCGATGTCCTGCAGCTCGTTCAAACGCTGCACATACCGCTCCATGCTCTCGCGCCGCGCGCCCGGTCGGGCCGAGCTCACCGCGTCGGCCGCCATCACGATCGGCGTGTAGAAGCTCGTCGAGGGGATGTCGGCGTGGTGCCCGCCGATCACATTGAGGATCGGCTCCTTCTCCCCGTGCTGCCGGGCGAACTCCATCCCGATCTTCGGGTGCCCGCCCTCCATCTCGTGGTCCATCGCCTTGCCGATGTCGTGCAGGAAGCCGGCGCGACGCGCGATCTTCCCGTTCAGCCCGAGCTGTTCGGCGATGATCTGCGACAGGTACGCCACCTCGATCGAGTGTTTCAGCACATTCTGCCCGTAGCTCGTCCGGTAGAACAGCTTGCCCATCGCTTCGGTGACCTTCGGGCTCACATTGCGGAGGTTGACCTCGAGCACGGCGTCCTTGCCGTACTTCATGATCCGCTCCTCGACCTCCTTGCGGGTCTTGGCGACGACCTCCTCGATACGGGCCGGGTGCATCCGACCGTCGGCGATCAGCTTCTCCAGCGACTCGACGGCGACCTGCTGGCGCACCTTGTCGAAGCACGAGACCACGATCACGCCCGGCGTGTCGTCGACGATGATGTCAACGCCCGTGACCTTCTCGATCGCGCGGATGTTCCGCCCCTCGCGCCCGATGATCCGCCCCTTCATGTCGTCCGACGGGATCTCGACGGTGCGGACGGTCGACTCGCTGGTCAGCTCGCCGGTGTAGCGCTGCATCGCCTGGAGCACGACCTCTGTCGCGGTCTCGCGCGCCTTCTCCTCCGCCTCCTCGTCGAGCTTGCGGACGCGCTTGCCGACCTCGTGCCGGTGCTCCTCCTCGACGCGCCGGAGCAGCTCGTGCACCGCCTCTTCCTCGTTCATCGAGGCGATCTGGTGGAGCTTCTCCTTCTGGGCCGCGATCGCCTGCTGGATCTCCTGAGCGCGGGTGTCGAGCTCCTGCTCGCGCTCCTTGGACTTCTCGATCGATCTCTCCAGCAGCCGCTCTTTCTCGCCCACCTGCTGCTCGCGGCTGTGGATCATGTCCTCCCGTTTGGCCAGGCGACGCTCGGTCTCGCGCAGCTCCGAACGCGCCTGCTCGAGCTCGCGGTCGGCCTTCTCCTTCCGCTCGATCGCCTGCTTCTCGGCGTCCAGCCTGACGCGTTCGGCCTCGGTCGCCGCGTCGGCCTTGGCGCGCTCGGCGATCTCCGCCGCCTCGATCTTGGCGTCGGCGATGGTCCGCCCAACCACTTTCTTCTGCAGCACGATCGCGATCGCGACGCCGAGCCCGGCCGCGACCAAGGCGACAACGACCAGCGAGCCCACGAAAACCGGCACGCCGACCTGCGCGAGAGCGCCCCCCACCCCCAGCACGCTTGATTGCAACATGGCCGATCCGCCTTTGATCGGCCCGGTGAACACCTCTGCGCTCCCAGACCCACGCGCAGCCGCCCGCGCCGGAGTCCGGAAAGACCATCTGTCGACCGCCTGCGGACCGTCCGCCCCCAATCGGCGGGAACCATCATCCGGACGGAACGCCTGACACCCCGCGCTCGCGGCGCGTTGAAACGGGTGAAATTCGCTCGGGTGTCCCTCAGCCCGGAACGCCGGGGCGACCTCTCGGTCCGCCCCGCTGCACCTGCGCGCCAACCCGCCCGAAAGCGGAGACGCGGTATTGGATACAAGTTTTACAGGCGGCCGGTGAGCGTCGCACACCGAGCCGTAATCATCCAGAAACCCTAGTAAAATCCGACCTCCACGAGGCCGCGATAATCATATCTTCTGCGATCGGCGTTTCACCGTCAACACGCCCAATCCGATCGTTTGCCCCAGTCCAGGCCCGCGACGGCCGATACCCTTGGCGTCTGGACCGGAATTCGGCTTCAGGACGCCCAGAGAGGGCGCCAACGAGGATCAAGCCATGACCCGACTCACGATCACCCGAATCGCCGCTGCGGCCGCCCTGGGGGCCGCGCTCGCCCTCGGCGCCTGCGCCCCGGTGCAGATCCCCTTCGCCCCCGTCGCCGACTGGCGCGTCCCCGTGGAGGGCCAGCGCCTCGAGCCCGGCGAGCCGCTCATCGCCGACATCCGCAACCCGCAGGGATCGGTCAAGGTTGTCGTCAGGCCCGAGCTCACCCGCCCCGAGGTCGTCGCACGCCCCTGGTACCCCCCGGGCACGGGCAAGGCCAACCCGAGCCCCGCCGACTTCGCCATCAAGACTCAGGCCCTGATCGAGGCCGGCGAGGACGGCCGGAAGACCCTCGTCGTCCAGGTGAGGCCCAACGAGGACCCCGACATCAGGATCAATCTCATCGTCCGCACGCCCCCGATAGAAACCACGCTGGTCCGCAACGCCTACGGCCCGGTCGAGCTCGTCGGCGTCGGCGACGCGATCAATGTCCACTCCGGCCTGGCCGCTCGCGGGCCGGCCTCCGGAGGCGATATCCGCGTCCGCACCGAACGCGCCATCCGGGGGCCGGTCAAGCTCATGACCTCCGGCGGCGACATCCACCTCTACGCCGGAGGAGACTCCGCCGGAGCACTCGAAGCCCTCGCCGACAACGGCGCCGTCCGCGTCTCATCGCGAAAGCGAGCCGTAAGCGGCGTCTACGCCCAGCCCCACCGCTACCGAGGCGTCCTCAACGAGGGCGCCAATGTCTTCGACCTGGAGACCGCGCGCGGCGACATCACCGTCCGCTTCGCCGACGGGCCTTGGGAACTCGCCCGCGAATTCGACTGGTCGGGCGACTCGGGACGCTGAGCTCGCCGCCGACCGCCTCACGCCGCCCGCCGGTCGAACTCCTGCGCCTTGCGCATGTCGTCGACCAAGCCCGACAACAAGCCGACGACGAACGCACGGTGCGACGGATTGAACTGAAACTCGAACGCCACGCCGCAATAGAGACGCTGCTCACTGTCTAAGTGCGTGTGCACGATCCTGCCCGTGACCCCCACGGGCACAGGGATCCTCGGGCGGAGGTCCACCCTCAGCCAAACCAGCCTGGAAGTGTCCAGCCCGGCGTGCTCATCGGGCCCGAAGATCAGCCCCAGACCGCCTCCGGAAATGTTCGCCAAGCTCGATTGAAACGAGGGCCCGACCTCCGGCAGCACGCACTCGGGCGCGTCGTACGACCGCCCGCAACGATTCGCCTCCATCGCCTCGTTGACCATCGCGCGGTTCGCAACCTCCGCGGCGATCACGCTCTGGGGGTCCAACACCCGCCAGCCCCGGACCGACGGCAGCGCGAGGTTCGCCGTCGACACGCGGTAGAACGAGCGACGCTGGCAGCGCTCTACGCCCTCGGGTGGCGTGAGCACCCAGACACCGCCCCGCCCGCGAGCGTGCTCCTCAGACCGCGTGATCTCGGTGTGGAACATCCAACGGTTCTGGCCCACCGCCATCACCCCCACGAGGCGCGTGCCGGGCGTCAGATCGACGGGCGCGCCCGCCGCCGAAGGCCGCTCGACCACCAGCCGCCGGTCGTTGACCTCGTGCAGGCGGACACGCCAGAGCAAGCATGGCGACGGCTCGTCGCCGGCCGGGGTCATCGTCAACTCGATCCCGCCTCCCCGTTCGCAGATGCGTTCGAGGCAGGACTTCCATCGCTCGGTCCGGGAACGGTTCGCAGGCATGGGTCCCTCTCTTTCCTTCCAGAGAGCGACCATCGGCCCGCTCGTCCCTCGGGAGCACCCAAGACCCCTTGTTGAGGGCGGTCGGCGCCGCCCAAGGGCGTCAAGCCCCGACCAACCGGCGTCAACCGAACCTGTTTCCGGACGAGGCGCCGTCGGCCGAGAGCGTGGAGCCGGAGTGCGCCGAGCCGTTCGAGGAGATCGACCTGAGCTTCTCGACACTGCGCCAGGCGCTGTCGATCTCGTCGCTTGAGAGCGACGCCCCGCCGTAGCGGGCCCTGTAGAACACGCGCGAGACCTCGTCGACCACGCCCGAGACCTCGGGCTCGCCCTGAGCGATCACCGAAGCGTGACGGAGAGGCGGGGTCGGCTCGGGCTTGGCCAAGCCTCGCTCGCGCAGGAGCCTGAGCATCTCGGGGTAGAACGAGAGTTCCTCGGGGATCGGCTCGGGCACGAAGCCGGAAGGCGCTCGCTTCGGGGCGGTGCGGCTGAGCAGCCTCCACAGCACATACGCCACGCCGGCCACGATCACGATCGACGCGAGCACGCCGAGCCCGATCCTGAAAACATCGATGCCCGGCTCGCCGTTGTCGGCCCGACCGGCACGCCGGCTGTCCTCGTCGCGCGCGCCCAGCAGGCGGGCCTGCGCCGAGCTGTCGTAGCTCACGACCGACCGAATCCACGCGTTCTCCAGGGCGTCGATCCAGCGTCCGATCCGGCGCCAGACCGTGTCCGAGACGCTGTGCACCGCCATCAACTCGCCGGGGGGCGTGGGGTCGAAGCGTCGCCAGACGCCGGGGCCGATCATCGCCTCGACCCAGGCGTGCGCGTTGCTCTCGCGCACCGTGTACGACCTCGCCGACTCCCCGAACTCCGTCGCGACATACCCCGTGACAACGCGGGCGTGGATCCCGACCTCGCGGCACATCAGCGCCATCGCCGAGGCGAAGTACTCGCAGTGCCCGATGCCGCGCTCTGTAAGAAACCACTCGGTCGGGTCGGCCCCGACCGTCGGGCGCTCAAGCACCAGCGTGTAGCCGAAATTCTCACGCAGGTAAGTCTCGATGGCCATGGCGGCTCGCGCATCGTCGTCACGCCCGCGCCGGTCTGGGTCCGGGTCGATGCCCGCCTCATCGAGCACGCGTCTCGCCACCCCCGCGATCACCTCCGAGCGGGAAGACGGGCGTGAGGCGATGCGCCGTTCCCGTTCATCGGCGTCCTCCTCCACTCCTTCCTGGTCGGGCCTGACGAACAACGCCGTCGGCTGCCACAGCACGCTGTAAGTGAGAGGACGCCCGTCTCCGCGAAGCACGACCGTCCGGGCGGCCGAGTTGTAGACCTGGTTGAGCGCGCGCGAGTAGGTGATCCGCAGAGGCTGCCAGCCGGTGAAGAGATAAAAATCCCTGTTGGGCGGCGTCGACCGCAGCGTGATCTCAAAGTTGTACGAGAGGTTGCGGGCGTCCTCGCCCGAGAACCGCCAGGTCATGTCGTCGCCGAGCTCGGCCGCCGGCACGCGCGTACGCGAGCGCGGTCGCCGCGTGCTCCACTCCCCGTCGCGGTAGTTCTCAAGCACCGCCCCGCGGAGGTAATAGATCGTCTCGCGCCCGCCGATGGGCTCGCCGCGCGGATCCCGGACGGTCAGTTCCAGCACCACCTCGCGCGACTCGTTGATCAGCCCGCCACCGCCAAGGCTCACGCTGTCGTTGAACCCCGTCGTCCGCTGCGCCGCGGGGCCGACCCAGCGCCCGAACGCGTCCTGCCCCGCGCCGCGCGGCATCACGATAAACACACCCGCCGCGATCACCACACCAGTCGCCAGCGAAAACGAATGCACACGGAAAATCTGTCGCCCGAACCGCCCGGCCCTGACCGGGGGCGGCGGACGCACGCCCGCCCGCTCGGCCGCCTCGGCCGCCTCCTCACGCGAGCGGTACACCTGGAACTGCAGCACCGCAAGCACCATCAGCGGCACAAACACCAGCGCCAGCACGCCCACCCACAGCCCGGGGCTGAGCAAAGTCGCCCCGATCGCCAGAAACACCGCCAGCACCAGCAGCTGCGCGATGTCCCGCGCCTTCTCCCGATCAAGCAGCTTCACAAGCTGCACGCCGATCAGGAACTGGCAGAACAGCGTGACATCGACCTCCGCCGTCATCGCGCGGAACACCGTCGCGATCAACAGCAGCAGGATCAGCCCGCCCGCCAGCGCCCGCGGCATCCCCTTCCCGGCCCGCTGCTGGGTGACCGTCCACGCGCCGATCGCCACGACCCAGCCGGCCAGCGCCGTGCCCGGCGCGTCGTCGGCGACGCCGTAGAGCAGCATGCTCAGCAGCGTCAGCAACAACGCGAGAAATGGCACGCGGTCCGGGTTCATGCGGGGTCACGCTCCAGCGTCTGCGGCTCGGGCGTCCCCCCCGTAAGCCATCTCGGAGACTCCGCGAGGCGGAGCTCCACGCCCCTCCCCCCCGCGCCCGTGCCCGGCTCGATCACGATCCGCGCCGGGCCCGTCGACGACCCCGGCTCGTGCACCGCTTTCGCGAGCGCGTCGAGCTGGCCCTCGATCCCGCGCTTCGAGTCGTCGCCGACGAGCGAGGTCTGTACCCCGTGATCCTGACAGGTCCGCAGGACCGACGCCGTCATCGCGAGCCCGAGCTCGAACGCCTCGGCGTCCGCCCCCGAGAACTCGAAACGCACCCGCACCTTCGCTGCTCTGGGCGAAGTCCGCTGCATCACCAGCAGCGAGCCGGCCCGGGCCGACGGCTTCCACGCGATCTCGCGGATCGAGTCGCCCTCGGCGTACTCGCGCAGCCCGTAGAACTCCTGCCCGTCGCCCCGCCCCGACGACACATCGGCGCCGCGCGGGCCTCTCGGAACGACTCTTTCTGCGGCGGCTCGCGTGAGCTCGACTCTCGCCGGCCGCACGATCCAATCGGATCTTTGCCTGAAACGCACGATCTTGGTCACCAGACCGAACGGGAAGCCGCTGCGACCACGGAACTCGTTGAGCTCAACCACGCCGCGACGCGTGGGCGAAACAAACGACTCGACGATCGTGCTCGCACCGGGCGCGAGCAGCTCGACATACGCCGGCGAGGGCCTCGCGCACGCCTTCTGATCGCCCGATCGCTTGAACGATTTCTCTTCAACCCAGACGCAGATCAGCGGCACCAGCCGGTTGGCATTGCTGACGCGGTAGCGGATCACACCCGGCGAGCCGACCTCGCCCGGCGGCGGGTCCAGCCGCTCGATCCGCAGACCCATCAGCCCCGACCCGCTGATCACGCCGGAAACCACAAGCCCCGCGATCGCCAGCCCGAAGGCGAAAAACAGCAGGTTGTTCTGCGCGTTGATCGCCCCGATGCCCAGAAAGATCGTCGTGAAGAGGTAGAGCGCCCCCGAAGTCCCCGTGCGGTACGAACGCCCCACGCGCACAGCAGCGGGTTTGCCCGGCGTTTCGCTGGCCCGTCGATCGCTCACTCCGGCCGGTTCTCCGCGTCGTCTTCGGCGCCCTCGCCGGAGGCTTCCAACTCGGCCTCAGCGTCGCCCTCGGCCTTCGGCGCGGGCTCGGCCATCGCGACGGGCTCCGCAGGCATCGGCAGCTCGCCGGTCGCGGGGAGATCCTTGATCGAGGCGAGGCCGAAGGTGTCGAGGAAGTGCTTGGTGGTGCCGTAGAGCATCGGGCGCCCGAGCTCCTCGGCCCGGCCGACGATGGCGACGAGCTTGCGCTCCATGAGCGTCTTGGCGACCTCGCCGCAGGCGACCCCGCGGATCGACTCGAGCTTGGCTCTGGTGATGGGCTGTCGGTATGCGATGATGGCGAGTGTCTCGACGGCGGCACGGCTCAGACGCGTCGGCGTCCGCAGCCTACCGAACGCCGCCAGGACGCCCGAATATTCCGGCAGGGTCATCACGCGCCAGCCGCCGGCGACCTGCTCGATGCGGAACGCGCACCCGGCCTGTTCATAGCGGGCGTTGAGGTCCCCGATGACGCCCTCGACGGCCTTGGCGGTCGCCGTCTCCTCGGGGCAGACCCCCGCGAGTGCGAGCACCTCGGCCATCTTCGCCGGGGCGATCGGTCGGTCGGAGGTCAGCAGCATCGCCTCGATCGCGCCGGTCAGGTCGCCCTCGGGGACCGGCGGCGTCTCGGCCTGCTCTGCCTGCTCCGTGTGGGCGGGCTCGTGCTGCGTCTCTGGCTGGGATCCGGATTGGCTGGTGGTTTGAGGCATGCCGTCGATGCTAGCAAGGGAGGGGATTGGGGGGTGGGGCGTGGGGTGTGGGGTGCGGGGGATGCTTCGGCCTGCGACCGAAGCTGGGTTCGGGGCTTCGGAAAGCAAAGCGAACCGCGGCCGAAGGCCGCTGCCTCACCCTGCGCCCCGCGCCCCACTCCCCGCGCCCCTGATTTGTCGCTCCGCTGCCGGATCGGCTTCCTGTACTCCGACTTTTCCTATCCTTGCCCCCATGCCCACCGACGCGCACCTGCTCCCGTCGAACCAGCACGATTACAAGGGCCTCCGGCGTCTGACCGAGACCGAGCTCTACATCCGGCGCGAAACGACCTTTCTCGTGCTCGCGGGGATCTTCCTGGGCACGCTGGCGATGCTCAACATCCTGGGCATCACCCTGTTCATCAAGCTCTGGGACACGGGGGTCCAGATCGCGGGGACGCAGCTCGTCTTCGCGGTCGCCGTGGGAGTGCTGCCCTACCCGATCACCTTCCTCTGCACGGACTTCATCAGCGAGTTCTACGGGCGGAAGCGGGCGAGCCGCGTGGTCTGGGTCGGCTTCCTTCTGAACATCTGGGTGGTGGTGATTCTCTGGGTCGGCTCGTCGCTGCCGGGCTTCTTGCCGATCGACCCGCAGACGGGCATGCCCCCGCCCCCGGAGTTCGACCCGCAGAGCGGCCGGTACGAAGAGACGGGCTGGACCTTCTTCCAGGTCCGCAACCTCGCGTTCGGCGCCGTCGCGGCCTCGATGATCGCGTATCTGTGCGCACAGCTCGTCGATGTGCATGTCTTTCACTTCTGGAAGAAGCTCACCAACGGGCGCCACCTCTGGCTGCGCAACAACGGCTCGACGCTGGTCAGCCAGCTCGTCGACACCGTCGCGGTCATCACCATCACCCACTTCTACGCCCGGGCGCTCCCGGTCGACAAAGACGCGCCGATCTGGCCCCAGCTGATGGTGTTCATCGCGTCGGGGTACGCCTTCAAGGTGCTCGCGGCCCTGCTGGACACAATCCCGTTCTATCTCGGCTCGTACCACATGGCCCGGTTCCTGCGCCTGCCGATGCCGACCGAGCACGAGGCGACGCCGGCGGCGATGGCGGTCGAGGCGGGCGTCGGCTGACGGGCCCATATCCCTGCTGAACACCCATACCATGCCGCCGATGCCCGAGCCCAAGGAAAAGCACCCCGAGCCCGCCAAGCGGCACGCCCGCGTGCGGGCCGACCACTCGGCGGAACTCGCCGAGGACTATGTCGAGGCGATCGACGAAGTGATCGCCGAGCAGGGCGAGTGCCGCGTGGTGGACCTGACCAAGAGGTTCGGGGTGAGCCATGTGACGGTGAGCCGCGCCGTCGGTCGGCTGGTGCGCGACGGGCTGGCGACGACCGAGCCCTACCGCCCGATCGAGCTGACCCCAGAGGGCCGCAGGCTCGCCCGCGCCTCGCGCAAGCGCCACGAGATCGTCGTGCGCTTCCTGCTGGCCCTGGGCCTTGACGCCAGGACGGCCGAGATCGACGCCGAGGGCATCGAGCACCATGTCAGCCCCAAGACGCTCCGGGCGTTCGAGAAGTTTTTGGAGAAACAAGGCGGGTAGACCGAGCCTCCGATCGCGGGCCGAAACTCCCGCTGGCCCTGAAATGTACCCGAGGCTACAGTAGCCCATGCTAAACGCCACACCCCCAAACCGCCCGTTGACCTCGCCGCTCCGCTCTGCGCTCTCGGTGCTCCTCGCCCCGCTCGCGGCGCTCGCCCTCCTGCTGCTGCCCGCCTGCGCCGAGCGGGCCGACCCCGAGGCCTCGCCCGACGCGGCGATCCGGATCGTCGCCACGACCGGCATGATCGCCGACGCCGCCCGGGCCATCGCCGGCGAGCGGGCCGAGGTCCGGGCGCTGATGGGCCCCGGCACCGACCCCCACCTCTACGCCCCCACCCGCACCGACATGCAGCGGGTGCTCAACGCCGACATCGTGCTCTACAACGGGCTGCTGCTGGAGGGCAAGATGGGCGACGCCCTCGACCGGGCCAGGACCGGCGACCGGCGCGTCGTCGCGGTCGCCGAACGGATCGACCCAGGACTCCTCCTCCACCCCGAAGAGTTCGAGGGCGAGCCCGACCCCCACCTCTGGATGGACCCGGTCCTCTGGCGCATGGTCGTCGAGGCGATCCGCGATGTGCTCGTCGAGGCCGACCCAGAGGGCGCGGACCTCTACAACGCCAACACCTCGGCCTACCTCGCCGAGATCGACGCCCTGCACGAGTACGCCTCGCGCGTGCTCGCCATGGTCCCCGAAGACAAGCGCGTGCTCGTCACCGCCCACGACGCCTTCGGATACTTCGGCGAGCGGTACGCCTTCCGCGTGCTGGGCGTGCAGGGGATCTCGACGGCTTCGGAAGCCGGCGTCCGCGATGTCGAACGCCTCGTCGCCGAGGTGGTCGATCGCGAGATCCCGGCCGTCTTCGCCGAGACCTCCGTGCCCGACCGCAACATCCGGGCGATTATCGAGGGCGCCCGGGCGAGGGGGCACAGCGTCGCGCTCGGGGGCGAGCTCTTCAGCGACGCCATGGGCGAGCGGGGCGCATACCGCGGCACCTACATCGGGATGATCGACCACAATGTCACCACCATCGCCCGGGCGCTGGGGGCAGACATCCCCGCCTCGGGCATGGCCGGGAGACTGGATGACTGACAAAGACCGCCAGGACGCCCCGCCATCGCAAACACGCCTGCGCCCGCCGCAGAGCGTGCTGGACGCCCGCCCCGAGCACTCGGCGCAGAGCCCGCTGTCGGTCCACGCGATGACGGTGGCCTACCGGCGCAAGCCCGTTCTCTGGGATGTGGACCTCGATGTCCAGGCCCGGACGCTGACGGCGATCATCGGCCCCAACGGCGCCGGCAAGAGCACTTTCATCAAGGCCTGCCTCGGGCTCGTGCCTCGCGCGACCGGCGCCGTCGAGTTCTGGGGGATGCCCTTCAGAAAGGCCCGGTCGCGCGTCGGGTACATGCCCCAGCGCGAGACGGTGGACTGGGACTTCCCCGTGACGGCGCTCGATGTGGCCTGCATGGGCCGCTACCGCAAGATCGGCTGGTGCCGCCCGGTCTCGCGGGCCCATCGCGAGGCGGCCCGGGCCTGCCTCGACCGTGTCGGCATGGCCGACTACGCCGACCGCCAGATCAGCCAGCTCTCGGGCGGGCAGCAGCAGCGGGTCTTTCTGGCGAGGGCGCTGGCGCAGGAGGCCGAGCTCTACTTCATGGACGAGCCCTTCGCCGGCGTCGACGCCTCGACCGAGCGCGCGATCGTCGGCGTGCTCCGAGAACTCCGCGAGCGGGGCTCGACGGTGATCTGCGTCCACCACGACCTGCAGACCGTCGAGGCGTATTTCGACAACGCCGTGCTGATCAACATGCGGATCGTCGCCGCGGGCTCCGTGAGCGAGGTCTTCACGCCCGACAACCTGCACCGGACCTACGGCGGGCGCCTCACGCTGCTCGACCAGGCGAGCGAGGCGGTCGCCCGCGCCTCGCGGGGGCGAGGATGACCGCCGAGGAACTCGTCGAGGTCCTGCTGCTTCAGGGCGGCAGAAACACGACGCTCGTCGTGCTGGGTACGACCCTGCTCGGCGTCGCGGCGGGGCTTGTCGGCGTCTTCGGGCTCCTGCGCAGGCGGTCGCTCATGGCCGACACGCTGAGCCACGCGGCCCTGCCCGGGATCGCCGGGGCGTTCCTGGTGATCTCGGCGATCGGTATGCCGCGATCGCTCGGGGTCCTGTTGCTAGGAGCGACGGTCGCCGGAATCTTGGGCGTCCTGGCGGTGCAGGGGCTGACGAGGTACACCCGCCTGCGCGAAGACGCGGCGATGGGCATCGTGCTGAGCGTCTTTTTCGGCGTCGGCATCGTCATGCTCAGCGTCATCCAGAACCGGCCGGGCGCAGGGCAGGCGGGGCTGAAGGCGTTCATCTACGGACAGACCGCCGCGATGAGCCCGTCGGACGCGGTCTCGATCGGGGCCGTCGCGGCGGGCTGCCTCGTCGCGACGCTGCTGCTCCGCAAGGAGTTTGTCGCCGTCTGCTTCCAGGACGAGCACGCGCGTTCCTTGGGGTGGCCCGTCGGCGTGCTGGATCTTGCGATGATGGCGCTGGTCGTCGTGGTCACGGTGGTCGGGCTGCAGTCGGTCGGGGTGATCCTGATCGTGGCGATGCTCATCATCCCGCCGGCCGCGGCGAGGCTCTGGACCGACCGCGTCGGCGCGATGCTCTGGATCAGCGCGTTGATCGGCGGCATGAGCGGGTACTCGGGCGCGTGCGTCTCGGCGCTGTTTCCACGAAAGCCGGCGGGGTCGGTCATCGTGCTGTGCGCCGGCGGGCTCTTCCTCCTGAGCCTGCTGCTGGCCCCCCGCCGCGGCGTGTTGGGCGAGTTCTTGCGCCGGATCGCCGGGCGTGTGCGCATGGCGACCGACCATGCGCTCGAGTCGCTGTACGAACGGGAAATCGGCGCCGCATCCTCACCGCCCCGCCGGAGTGTGGCGCTGGAACGGCTGATGGCGGCGCGGGGGCTCGTCACGCTCGGGCGGCCCGGGCCGACGCTGACCGAGAAGGGCCGGGAGCGCGGCGCCCGCCTGCGGCGCAACCATCTGCTCTGGGAGCAGTACCTGATCTCCCACGCCGATGTCGCCCCCTCGCATGTCGACTGGTCGGTTGACCAGGTCGAGCATGTACTCTCTGAAGATCTTGTCGCCCAGCTCGAACGGGCGCTCGCCTCGCGGGGCGTGGCGCCCCCGACGCAGGCCGAGGGGGGGCGGTGATGCCCGAGATCCTGCACAACTTCATGGTGCTGGACTTTGCGCCGCTGCTCGCGGGGCTGCTGGCGGCGGTCTCGTGCGGATTGCTCGGCAACTTCCTCGTGCTCCGCAGGCTCAGCCTGATGGGCGACGCGATCTCGCACTCGGTGCTGCCGGGGCTGGTCATCGCCTTCCTGATCGCCCAGTCGCGAGCGCCCGTGCCCATGCTGCTGGGCGCGCTCGCGGCGGGGATCGCGACCGTGGTCCTTGTCGAGCTGCTCAAACGACTCGGCAAGCTCGAACCGGGCGCGGCGATGGGCGTGGTGTTTTCCGTCCTCTTCGCCCTCGGCGTGCTGCTGCTCGAGCACGGCGCCCTGCGCGGCATGGACCTCGACGCCGACTGCGTGCTGCACGGGCAGATCGAGTACCGCATCTGGGCCGCGGCCCCCGCAGAGTGGGGCGCGTACCTCTCGATCGAGACCTGGGCGACGGCGCCGGTGCAGCTCCGGATCCTGCTGATCGCGCTGGTCGTTTCGACGGTCTTCGTCGTCGTCTTTTTCAAGGAACTCCGGATCGCGGCGTTCGACCCCCAGGCCTCGACCGCCGCGGGCATCAGCGCCCCGTTCATGCACTACGCCCTGATGGTGCTGGTCGCGGTGGCGACGGTCGCGTCGTTCGAGGCGGTGGGATCGATCCTGGTCATCGCGATGCTGATCTGCCCGGCCGCGACCGCGAGGCTGCTGACCGACCGCCTGCGATCGCAGCTCTGGGTGAGCGTGGGGGTCGCGGCGGCCTCGGCCATCGGCGGGTACTACGCCGGCGCGGTCGTTCCGGGTTACTTCGGGCACGACGCGGTCAACGCGGCCGGGTCGATCACGGTCTTCTCCGGGCTGCTGCTCCTTTTGGCGGTGCTCTTCTCGCCCTGGCACGGGGTGATCGCCCGGGCGGTCCGCAGACGCAGGGTCCGCCTCGATGTGCTCCGCGACGACCTGCTCGGCGCCCTCTACCGCATCGAGGAATCGGGCGACGACGGGGCGGAGCTGGCCGATCTGCGGGCCGTGCTCGGCTCGGGCGCGAACGCCGCCGTCCGGTCGGCGTTGCGGCAGGGGCTGGTTTCGGGCGACCGGACCCGCATCGCCCTGACCGCAAAGGGCCGGGCCGAGTCGGCGGGGCTGATCCGGCGCCACCGCCTCTGGGAGCACTATCTCGTCGGCGAGGCGGGCTTCCGCCCCGACCATGTCCACGACACCGCCGAACGCCTCGAACACCTCCGGCGGGAGGCACCGGGCAAGGGCCCGGCGTCGGACCCCCACGGGCGCCCCATCCCGCCCGAGACCGACCCGGAACCTCCGACCTCCGGCCCCGCCGGCTCCTCGGGCGCATGAAAAACGCCCCTCGAGGGGGCGTCAGTGGGCGCGGCAGGATTCGAACCTGCGAAGGCATACGCCAACAGATTTACAGTCTGTCCCCTTTGGCCACTTGGGTACACGCCCGGGGCCCGGCTGGCGGCCCGCCGGGAAGGGAGCATTTCTAGCCCGGCTCACGCCTCCCGGCAACGCGCAGGGCCCCCGATACCCAATACACTGCCCTGATCCGGAGCCAAGATGGACCTCGAAACCCACATCCGCCAGTCCCTCAACGACGCCAGAGACGATCTTCTGACCCTCGTCGAGGACCGGGCCGCCTCCGACCGCCTCGCCGACCTCGCCAGACGCATCGCCGACTGTTTCGAGGCGGGGGGCAAGGTGCTGCTCTGCGGCAACGGGGGCTCGGCCTGCGACGCGATGCACGCCGCCGAGGAGTTCACCGGGCGCTACCGCGACGACCGTCGCCCGCTCCCCGCCATCGCCCTGACCGACCCGGGGCACATCACCTGCACGGCCAATGACTACGGGTACGAGCGGGTGTTCAGCCGCGCCGTCGAGGCGCTCGGCCGACCGGGGGACATCCTGATCGCGCTCTCGACGAGCGGGAACTCCGAGAATGTGCTGCGTGCGGTCGATGCCGCGGGCGCGCTTGGGATCACGACGGCGGCCTTTCTCGGGAAGGACGGCGGACGCCTCCGCGGGCGCTGCGATCTGGAGTGGATCATGCCCGGGGGGACGGCCGACCGCATCCAGGAGCTGCACATGCTCTCGCTGCATGTGCTGATCGAGGCGGTCGAACGGCTGGTCGTGCCCGAGAACTACCGGCACACCGACGCGCGCCTGTAGCGCAACCAGAGGAGCGGCCCGTTGCTCGGTTGGTTCAAGAAGAAGAAAAGTCCCGAGGGGAACGGGCTGGCCGAATGGGGCGGAGCCGGCGCCGACGCTCCGGGCCCAAAGACGCTGTCGGGCGCAGAATCGCCCGGCGCGGAACCCACGACGGTTTCCGGCGACTCCAGGGCCGAGGGCGCGTGGCTTGCGCTCTTTGCAAACTTCGAAAATCCGATCCGCTTCGCGCCCGTCGCGGCGCTCGCCGAGTCGTTCACGCAGGGCGAAGACCGCGCCCGGTTTGCGGCAAAGAAGATCGGCACCCGCGACGACAACCTCGTGCAGGTCATGCTCGATCACAAGGCGTACGGCTCGGGCAGGGCCGACATCACGGCCGCGGCCCAAGAGGCGTCGCGACGGCTCGAAGGCGTGCTTGGCGGGAAGCTCAACCCCGGGGAATACGCGGGGGTCGCCTATCCCGACAGCGAGGGCGGGATGCACCAGATCCTGATCACGCCGCTGGACCCCGGGTCGGAGGAGGCTTCGCGGGCCACGATCGATCCGGGAGCCGAAGGCGAGCCGGTGATGACCATCGCCAAGCCCGAGCCCCGAAACCCCGACGCTTGAGCCTGTGGACCTGTGGCACTGGCGGCTTGCCCGTCAGTGTGCTGGGAACTCGAGCAACTCAGGCCCGATGGGTCCTTGACAGGAAACACTGGCGGGCAAGCCGCCAGTGCCACAAGTCTCCGACGAGTCCCTCTCTTGCGTACAATGCGGCAAGACACGGAGGCTGATCATGCCGTATTACACCAAGCTCGGAAAGCTCCCCAGGAAGCGTCATGTGCAGTTCCGCCGCCCCGACGGCGCGCTGTACTCCGAGGAGCTCTTCGGCACCGAAGGCTTCGTCGGGCCGACCAGCACGCTCTACCACATCCACCCGCCGACGCAAGTCACCGGATGGAAGAACCTCTACACCACCAAGCCCGAGTATGTCGAGGCCGATGTGATGCGCATGCGCCACGCCAAGACCTCAAACATGAAGCCCAAGGGCGACCCCGTCACCGGGCGCATCGTGCTCTACGGCAACGCCGATGTCGAGATGGGCATCTGCACGCCCGAAGCCAAGATGGACTACCACTTCAAGAACGGGCAGGGCGACGAGTGCCTGTTCGTCCACTACGGCAGCGGCACGCTCTACACCATGTTCGGCACGCTGAAGTTCGGGCGTAAAGACTACATCGTCATCCCCAAGGGCACGATCTACCAGATGGTCTTCGACGAGCGACCCGACGACGGTTCAGACAACGACAGCTTCGGCGGCAAGAGCAAGGCGGAGATGCCCTACGGGCGCTTCCTCTGCTTCGAGACCGCCAACGCGAGCCACATCCTGCCGCCCCCGCGTTACATGTCCAAGAAAACGGCGCAGTTCCTCGAGCACGCGCCGTACTGCGAGCGCGACCTTCGCATCCCCGAGCCGCCCCTGACCTTCGACGAGGCTGGCGAGTTCGAGGTGCGGATCAAGGCTCGCGACAGCGTGCACAGCTACATCTACAACTACCACCCGCTCGATGTCGTCGGGTGGGACGGGTGCTACTACCCCTACTGCTTCAACATCGACGACTTCGCGCCGATCGTCGGGCAGCTGCACATGCCCCCGCCGATCCACCAGACCTTCGAGGGGCACAACTTCGTGATCTGCTCGTTCTGCCCCCGCATGCTCGACTTCCATCCCGAAGCGATCCCGATCCCCTACAACCACTCCAACATCGATTCAGACGAGATCATGTACTATGTCGAGGGCGACTACGGCGCCCGGCGCGGGATCGAGATCGGCTCGATCAGCGTCCACCCCCAGGGCATCCCCCACGGCCCCCACCCGGGCACCGTCGAGAAGTCGCTGGGCAAAAACTACACCGACGAGCTCGCCGTCATGTGCGACACCTTCCGCCCGATGTTCCCCACCAAGGCGGCGGTCCAGATCGACGACGAGAGCTACCCCGAGTCGTGGCGCCAGGACCACCACGCCCCGCTCGAAAACCGCAACGGCGCTCCACAGCCCAAGCCATCGGCGGCGCCCGCCTCGCCCGAACAGGGCTGACCGGCGATCGGCCCACGAGCTTCCCCACACCGGCGGACTTCCCGCCGGTGTTTTTACTCCTCTTGCAGAATTCTTCGCTTTGCTGAAAATCGATTTTGAACAAAATCATTTGAATAAACGTCAGTGACAACGGCAGCTGCCTGAGAAGGCCCCTGCCAAGGTCATTTGAACGCCGACATTGCCCTAGCTTTTTAGGGTATGGGTTTAGCTTTAGGGATCTTCTTTGAAATTTGTGGCCGTATCAAAAAACTCCTCGCAACGCCGCTTCGCCATTCGGATCTTCTCGTCGCCAAGCACCCAGTACTTAAGCGATTTGACCAGTAGCCTGCACCCGAACTTGTCGTATTGGGCAAAAGCCCGAGGAAAGCTCATGTCGATCACGTTGCCACGATATGCGCCTGAGCCTTGATGCGATGGCCGACTCGCGTCTACAATAGTAAAATGCGAGAACTTGCCTGAAGGGGAATGCACCACATACTCGACCTCAACTTGCTTGCCTTGCGTCGGTGGGATCCGGATGTTTCTCGCCTTCTTGTTCAAAGCTTCAGCCTCGTTTCTTAGAGACTGGGGCCCTTTCGAGAAAACATTATTATCAATTGCCCAAAAGAACCAATCGGGATCGGCGAACAGAACCTGCGGCAGGGTCTTGCCTTTGTGCTTACCAAATTTCAGGGGTGTCCAACTCATGGCAAGTCAACCTTTCAACTTTGCTCCACACCAATTCTCACATGCTTCAGAATGCCACAGCTCCACTAGCAGATGTTGTCGGTCGATCATAAAGAACAGAGGTGACTAGGCCACGAGTGTAGACCGCCCGCGGCTCCGCAGACAAGCAAGCAAATCTTCGAGTTGGGAGCTATATGTTGAACTGGCTGCAGCCCAGCAATCGTTACTCGCAATCGAGTGTCAGGCAGACTCGCACAGACGGGCCGACTCAGGAGGCAGAGCAAAGGACAATCTCTAAATGATGTGTGCACCAGCGCATACTTAAACCCTAAAAATACCCAAATATCTTTCCTCCCTGATCCTCGGTAACTCCGACAGCTACCCGGCCTCGGGTTGTTGGCGATGATGCGGTCGGGTAGCATCGGCCCCCGCGGACGCTACGGACCGGCGTCCGCCCCGGAACCCCCCACCAGCGCGCCGCCCCCAGCGGAAGGGCGCAGACGAGCGACGCCTTGCCCCCCCGCCGCCGCCAGCACAGACGCTCCCTGCCCGCGGTCTTCTCCGTCGCGGCGTTGCTGCTTTGCTGCGGCTCGGCCCTCGGCCAGGCCCGGCCCGATCCCCTGGATATCACCGGACGCGACTTCGCGGGCGTCAGGCTGCCTCTGGCGCCGTCGGCCGAGCCGGTCTCGTTCGCCGCGCAGCGGGCGTGGGCGTGGGAAGAGGGCGGGGTGCGGCGTTTGGCGCTGGTCGGGGATGTCGAGGTCCGGATGGGCGGGTTCCGCTTCGAGGCCGCCCGGGCTGTCGTCTGGATGCAGCGCCTCGACGAGACGCACAACGGACGCCCCGTCCACCAGGTCTTCGTCTACTTCGACCGCGTCGCGACGCCGACCGCCTCACCCTCGGTCGCGGTCTCGGCCGATCGGCTGCCGGTCGAGGGCGTGGTCGCCCCCGCCCGATCGATCCAGCTCGCGGCCGACCGGCTCGACCAGGGCCGACCGGCCGACCGGGCCCTCGCGGCGTTCGTGCGTGACGGCGAGCGGGAGCTGGCCGACCACCTGAGGCGGACGCTGGGCCTGCCGGCGCTGCGGGGCGTGGTGCGGCGCGACCCTGAAGTGCCGGGCACGACCATCCGGCCCGGCGTTGATCGGCCGTTCGATCCCGAGAGCGAGGTCGTCCCTCCCGAGCGGCTGACGGGCGTGCTCGAGGCCCTGCCGCCCGACACGGTGCGCGAGCCGATCTTCGCCGACAACGCGGTGATCTCTTTCTCCGCCGGCGACATCACCATCGTGACGGAGGAGGACGAGAACGCGGTGATTCTGTCGGGGGGCGTGGCCGTCTTCTCGCAGGAGCAGGCGGGGGGCAAGACGCTGCAGATCGCCGCCGAGCGTGCGGTGGTCTTCCTGCCGCCGGGCGAGATCGCCTCGCTGGGCGGCCTGCGTCCCGACGAGATCCGCGGGATCTACCTCGAGGGAGGCGTGACGGCGACCGACGGGCAGTACTCGATCCGCGGCCCGCGCGTGTACTACGACATCGCCGAAGACCGCGCGATCATCCTCGACGCGGTCTTCTGGACCTACGACGCCGCGAGGGCGATGCCGCTGTACCTGCGTGCCGCGGCGATCCGGCAGGAGTCGTCCGACCAGTTTCGGGCCGAGCGTATCCGTCTGTCGAACACCGGCTTCGCCCGCCCGCACCTGAGCATCGGGGCCGACCGCGTGACGCTGACGCGGAGTTCGGGGCCCGAAGATGTGATCGACGCAGACGGCGCGCTCGTCCGCCAGGGCGAGACCTACCACGCCAAGGCGTCGAACATCACGCTGCGGGGGGCGGATGTGCCCTTCTTCTGGTGGCCGGGCTACTCGGGCGATCCGACGGCGTTCCCGCTGCGCCGCGTCGCGTTCGCGTCGTCGGGCGCCACGGGCGACAATGTCCGCACGGGCTGGGACTTCGGCTCGCTGCTGGGCGTCGAGACGCCCGACGCGTGGGATATCGAACTCCTTGTCGACGCGTACTTCGACCGAGGCGACTTCGGCTTCGGCCTCGGCCTCGACACGAACTGGGAGTACGACAACCTCCGGGGCGAGCTCTTCGGCTATGTCCTCCCCTCAGACGACGGCACCGACATCACGCGGACCGGCGCGCGACGATTCTTCGACAACGAAACACGAGGCATGGTCCTCGGCGAGCAACGCTGGGACCTCGCCGACGGCTGGACGCTCTGGGCCGAGGTCGGCTATGCCTCCGACGAGACCTTCGTCGATTCGTTCTTTGATGAGCTCGGCACCAACCGGCGCGATTTCCTCACCGGCGGCGTGCTCGCCAGAACGCGCGACAACACGCAGCTGGCGATCGAGGCCCGCGGCTCGCTGATGGACTTCCCCGTCAACGAGTACACGCTCCAGACGCCGGGGTATGTCGTCGAAAAGTTGCCCGAGATCCGCTACCTGCGCCTCGCAGACGACCTCCTCCCGCAGATCGAGCCGGGGCTGCTGACCTACTTCAGCGAGTACCGCGCCGGCATCATGCGCCAGAACTTCGCCGACCCGGTCGTTTCCGAGTTCGGCTACACCTTCACGAGCGGCTCGCAGGCGGCCTTCGGGATCGATCCGAACGAGTCGATCGCCGACCGCCTGCGCCAGGAGGGGTACATCTCTTCGTCGGTCGCCAGGCTCGACACGCGTCACGAACTGGTCGGCTCGCTCAAGCCGGGCGTGTTCAATGTCAACCCGTTCGTGATCGGTCGCGTGACGCACTGGAACGAACGCTTCGAGGAGTTCAGCCCCGACGAGCGTGAGAAAACCCGCTGGTGGGGCGCCGCGGGCCTGCGCATCGGCACGACCATCAGCAAGGTCGACGACGAGGCCGAGAGCCGCCTGCTGGACATCCACCGGATGCGCCACATCATCGAGCCCAGCGTCACGGTGATGCACGCCGCGACGACGATCGACCGCGGCGACATCCCCGTCTACGACAACGATGTCGAGAACCTGATCGAGGGCACGGTCATCCGCTTCGGGCTCGACCAGAGCTGGCAGACCCGGCGCGGCGGGCCTGGGCGCTGGCGCACGGTCGATGTCTTCCGCCTCAATTCCGAGGTCGTGATCTCCGAGGACACCGGCGAGAACGCCGTGATCGGGCGCTACTTCCAGGACAGGCCCGAGCTCACGCGGCCCGGCGATTTCGCACGCGTCGAGGGCGTCTGGCAGGCGACCGACTCGATCTCCTTCGGCGGCGAGACCATCTACGACTTCGACACCAACCAGCAGGCCCGCACCAGCGCCGGCGTCTTGATCGACCACTCGCCCCTCTCGAGCAGCAGCATCGAACTCCGCTACATCAACCCGCTGGACTCGACAACGCTGGACGCGATGACGAGCCTGATGCTCTCGGACAAGTACGCGGTGTTCGGCAGCACCTCGTACGATGTCGACGCCAACGACTTCAGACGCTTCACCGGCGTCATCCGGCGTGAGTTCGCCGATCTTTTCTTCGGCTTCAGCGTCAGCTACGACAACATCCGGGGCACGACCAGTATCGGCGTCGTGCTGCAGCCCAAGGGCTTCCGCGGACGCGGGATCGCGGTGCAGGGCATCGGCTCGCAGGGCAGCGCCTTCGGCGCCCGCTGAGCCCCTACACCCGACGCAAAGCGAGCATGAGGTCGACCTGCCCCCGCGGACGCTGCACCGCGCGGGCGATCTCCTCGGCGCTCACGCCGCGGTCGGCCATCTCGTACACCCTCGAACGAACCGGGTCGCCGGCGTCGGTTTCGGCCGGCCGATCGTCACGCGAATCGTCGCGTAGAGGCCGGTGAGGTTCGGGCGTCTGGCGACGGAGCCGGTGCAGCTCGTCGATGCGTCGGTCCGCCTCGGCCAGAAGCATTTCGAGCCTCGCGGCCTTGTTGTCCAGTTGGGCCGAGAGTCTTTCGATCATATCGAGCGTCTCGGCGGCGGCGTGATCGACGCTGGACCGGGCTCGCTTGGCCGCGTCGTCGCGGACGGTCTGGATCTGCTCCTTGGGGTCGCCCCGCTCGGCCCGGCGCGAGGCCGACCGCCGGTACGCCCGCAGCAGCGTGTACAGCAGCACCACGAACCCGAAGATCGCGAGATAGGTCGGCAGGTTGCCCCAGCCTCCACCAGGCTCGGGCGGCGGGATCGGACGCGACTCAACGCCCGTTGTCGCGGCCATCGTCCCTTCGCCCGCCTGCGGCTCGGCTTCGCGCGGCTGGACAGTCCGCTCACCGAGTGCATCGCTCTGACTCGCCTGCTCGGGCCGGGGCTCGGCGGGCTCGGGCTGAGGCTCGGCGCGCCGCACCGGCGCCGGCGGGCCGGCGGGCTCTTGCATCCAGTTGGCGTGGGCTTCACGGGACATCGGCACCCTGAGACTAGTATCGGACCATGGCGCCGGAAGGCAACATCCGCCAACCCGACAAGAAACAACCCGGCGTGCGGCGGATTGTCTCGACCTGGCGCGCCCTCCACCCCGACCCCGACCGCCCGACGCTCGTCGCCTGCTCGGCTGGGGCGGATTCTTCGGCGCTGCTGCTCGCGCTGCGGACCGCGACCGACCGGCTCGTCGCGGCGCATATCCGCCACGATCTTCGCCCTGATCCGGAAAGCGAGGGCGATCTCCAAGCCGCGCGATCGCTCGCAGCGTCGCTCGGCGTCCCGTTCAGGCACGACGCCGTCCGCGTGCGAGAGCTCGGGGGCAACGCCGAGGCCGAGGCACGGAAGGCCAGATACGCGGCGCTCTTGAAGATCGCGGCGGAGGAAGGGTGCGCGAGTATCGCCCTCGCCCACCACGCCGAGGACCAGCTCGAAACGGTGCTGATGGCGCTGCTCAGGGGCTCGGGGCCGAGGGGGCTGTCGGGCATGCCGCCGAGCCGCACCGATAGCGAGAGCGGCATCGCGATCATCCGGCCGATGCTGCGCGTGCGACGGGCGGAGGCGGAGGGGATCTGCATCGCCAGCGGCTGGGCGTGGCGCGAGGACGCGACCAACCTCGACACCGACCGTCTGCGGGCGGGCCTGCGCCACTTGGTGCTCCCCCGCCTTATCGAGCTCCGCCCGGACGCGCCGCTGCGCGCGTGCGACGCCGCGGACTTGCTGCGGGGCTGCCAGGACCTGATCGAGCAGGGCGCGACGGGGCTTGCCGCACTTGTTGAGCGCGATGGCGCGACCGCCCGGCTGGATCGGGCGGCGGCCAAAGAAACTTCGCCCGTCGTCCTCGGGCAGTGGCTGCGCGACGAACTGCACCGGATCTCCGGCGGAAGCGGGATGGACCGCGTGCGGGCGAGGGAGGTTTCGAAGGTTTGCCGCGCGATCGCCGACGGCTCCGGCGAGGTCAGGGTGTTCACGCTGGGGCCGGGCGTGGTCCGTGTCGAGCGGGCTTGCGTCGTCGTCGAGCCGGGGCCGCAGAACCCAGAGAAAGAGCTCTCGGAGGAATCATGAGCGACGGATCCGTCACGGTCGCGTTGGTCGGTCACTGCGGGGCGGACGCCTCGGCGCTCAAACGGCTCGTGTCCCGGGCCGACAAGCGAGCGAAGGCGGTGCGCGTCAACGACGAGGCTTCGCTCCGCGACGCGATCGGCTCGGCGGGCGTGATGCTCGTCAACCGCGTGCTCGACGGATCGCTCGGAACCTCCAGCGGCGTGGAGCTGATCCGGACGCTCGCGGCGGCACGCGGGGACGCGCCACGCCCGGCGCTCTTGCTGGTGAGCAACTATGCTGACGCCCAGGAAGAGGCCGAGGCGGCCGGCGCGATGCCGGGCTTCGGCAAGTCGGATCTTCAAACACCCGAAGCGGCCTCGCGCCTGCAGGCCGCGATGCGTGCGGCGAACGACTAAGACGGACGCACAGGAGCCTTCACCGTGATCGATCAGCACATCGGCGTTCAGGAATACCGCAAGCGTCGTGAGGCCCTGCTCCGTTCGCTCAAAGGGGCGGTCGGCGTGGTGTTCGCCGGCGAGGGGGCGCCGCCCCTGGTCGGCCGCTGGTCGCCCCACCAGCACTTCTACTACCTCACGGGGATGAAGGCCGAGCACGGCGCGGCGGTGCTGTTCGACCCCAAGAGCCCCGACCCGACCAACCGCTGTATCCTGCTGCTCAAGCCGCGGGACCCGGAGGCCGAGGCCTGGGACGGCTACCGCGAGAGCATCAGCGCCGAACTCCGCGCCAAGACCGGCTTCGACCGCATCCGGCGCACGGACCTGCTGCCCCGCCTGCTGCTCGGGGCGGCCCGACGGTCCAAGCGTCTGGCGTGCCTGCACCCGTTCGCGACGCACAAGGCGCCGGTCTCGCCGGATCTTGCCGTCTTCCGCGAGGTTTCCCAGCGCGTCGTCGGCGTGAGCATCGAGGACCAGACCGATCTGATCCCGTCGATGCGGGCCGTGAAGTCGCGGGCGGAGCAGGGGCTGATCAAGAAGGCGATCGAGGCGACGGCGGCCGGGCTCGACGCGATGCTCGCCCGGCTCGAACCCGGCGTCAACGAGGCGGCGCTGCAGACCGTCCTCGAATCGACCTTCCGCGAGATGGGCGGCACGGGCGCGGCGTACAACCCCATCGTCGGCGCCGGGCTCAACAGCACCGTGCTGCACTACAACGACAACGACCGCGAGGCGAAGGACGGCGACCTGCTCGTTGTCGACGCGGGCGCGGGTGTCGGCGGCTACGCCTCGGACATCACGCGGACCTACCCCGTCTCGGGCAAGTTCACCAAACGCCAGCGCGAGGTCTACTCGATCGTGCTCAAGGCGCAGGAGGCGGCGATCCGGGCGATCAAGCCGGGCGTCGAGATACACGAGGTCGACGCCGCGGCCCGCGCCGTGATCGAGAAGGCCGGCTTCGGCGACGCGTATATCCACGGGATCGGCCACCACCTCGGGCTGGAGGTGCACGACGCGACGCCGCTGGGCCCGCTCGCGCCGGGGCACATCGTGACGATCGAGCCGGGGATCTACCTGCCCGACGAGAAGCTTGGCGTGCGCATCGAGGACGACATCCTCGTGACGCCGAAGGGACCGCGGAATCTCTCGGCGGCGATCCCCAAGAGCGTCGAAGAGGTCGAGGCGCAGATGAAGCGGGCGCGGGGCGGGCGTGCGAGCAGCGCGAGAGGGCGGTGAGGCGGAGAAGGGTGGCTTCGCCGCGGGCGGGGAATGCGGAGCGGGAGAGGTGAGCTTGGATTTTTTGGGGATGCTGCGGCCTGGACCCGACTCTTCGCTTTGCTCAGAGGTCGGCGTCAAGGTTAGGTGGATCGGCGGCGTTCGCGCAGCGCGTTCGCTTCAGCTCAGGAGTGGTTTGAGGTACTTTGCTGTGTGGCTGCGCGGCGACTTGGCGATGGCTTCTGGCGGTCCGGAGGCGATGACTTCGCCGCCTTTGTCGCCGCCTTCTGGGCCGAGGTCGATGATCCAGTCTGCGGATTTGACGACATCGAGGTTGTGCTCGATGACGACGACGGTGTTGCCCGCGTCGACGAGGCGGTGGAGGACGCCGGTGAGCTTTCGGACATCTTCGAAGTGCAGGCCGGTGGTCGGTTCGTCGAGGATGTAGAGGCAGTTGGCGTAAGCGCCTGGGTTGTTCTTTGTGCCGCCGCCCTTGCCGAGTTCGGTGGCGAGCTTGACGCGCTGGGCCTCGCCGCCGGAGAGTTGGGTGGAGGGCTGGCCGAGGGTGATGTATTCGAGGCCGACATCGCGGAGGCACTCTGCGAAGCGGAGGATCTTGGGGTGGGCGTCGAAGAATGAGCAGGCGTCTTCGACGGTCATCGCGAGGACATCGGCGATGGACTTGCCGCGGTAGGTGACCTGGAGCGTTTCGCGGTTGTAACGGGCGCCGTCGCAGACCTCGCACTTGACATAGACATCGGGGAGGAAGTGCATCTCGATCTTTTTGACGCCCTGGCCCTGGCAGGCTTCGCAGCGTCCGCCGCCGTTTTTGGCGGGGACATTGAAGGAGAAGCGACCGGGCTTGTAGCCCCGGATGCGGGCTTCTTTGTTCTGCGCGAAGAGGTTGCGGATCTCGTCGAAGACGCCGGTGTAGGTGGCGGGGTTTGAGCGGGGCGTGCGTCCGATGGGCGACTGGTCGACCTCGATGACGCGGTCGATCTGGTGCAGGCCGTTGACGCGGGCGTGCGCGCCCGGGATGTCGCGCGAACCGAGCAGGTGTTTGCGTGCGGCTTTGAGCAGGATGTCGTTGACGAGCGTGCTCTTGCCCGAGCCGGAGACGCCGGTGACGGCGATGAGGCCGCCGAGGGGGAAGGCCGCGTCGACGCCTTTGAGGTTGTTCTGCTTTGCGCCTTTGACGACGATGGCGCGTGCGTCGGTGATGTCGCGCCGGGCCTCGGGCAGCTCGACTTTGCGGCGGCCGGCGAGGTAGTCGCCGGTGAGCGAATCGGGGGAAGCGGCGATGTCGGCTTCTGAGCCTTGGGCGACGACGCGCCCGCCGTGGACGCCGGGGCCGGGGCCGATGTCGAGGATGTGGTCGGCGGCTTTGATCATTTCTTCGTCGTGTTCGACGACGATGACGGTGTTGCCGATGTCGGTGAGGTGGCGGAGTGTGCGGATGAGGCGGTCGTTGTCGCGCGGGTGGAGGCCGATGGTCGGCTCGTCGAGGACATAGCACGCGCCGACGAGGCCGGAGCCGACCTGGGTTGCGAGGCGGATGCGTTGGGCCTCGCCGCCCGAGAGCGTCTGCGTGCGCCGGTCGAGCGAGAGGTACTCCAGGCCGACGCTTGTGAGGAAGCGGAGGCGGTTGCCGACCTCGCGGAGGATGGGCTCGGCGATCTGCATCTGCTCGCCGGTGAGGCGGAGGTTTTCGACGAAGGCGATGGCGTCGTCGATGGTCAGGCGGCTGAGCTCGCTGATGTTGAGCATCGAGCCGTCGTCTTTGGGGCGGCCGATGACGGTTTTGCCGAAGGCGCGGGAGGTGTCGGCCTTGTGGGTGCTGGTGAGCTGCACATGCAGGGCCTCGATGCGGAGGCGGTCGCCGCTGCAGACGGGGCAGGGCTTTTCGGCCATGTACTGGTGCATGTGGTCGCGTGCCCAGGAGGACTCGGTCTTTTCGAACCAGTCGGCGCACATCTTCAGGACGCCGGGCCAGGCGGCGCCGTAGACCGACTCGTCCTGGGCGGTTGTGCCTCGCATGAAGATGCGGAAGAGGTCTTCGTCGAGCGAGCCGATGGCCGCGGACTGCGGGACGCCGAAGGCGCGGCAGAACCAGCGGACTTTCTTCGGATAGACCATGCCGCCGGGGCCGTTGTGCTTCCACGCGGCGATGCCGCCCCGGACGATGTTGCGCTCGGGGTCGGGGACGAGGAGTTCTTCGTCGAATTCGAGGATGGCGCCGAGGCCGTGGCAGGTCGGGCAGGCGCCGAAGGGGGAGTTGAAGCTGAAGAGCCTCGGGCTGATCTCTTCGAGGGCGTACTCGGGGCGTTCGGGGTCGGCGAACTTCTCGCTGAAGGCGTTGTCGGACCAGGGGGCGTCGGCGTTGTCCTGGCGTGCGATGACGACGGCGCCGTCGGCGAGGCGCAGCGCCGCCTCGACCGCCTCGGCGAGGCGCTGGCGCGCGTCGGGCTTGAGGACGACGCGGTCGACGACGGCGTCGATGTTGTGCTTCTCGTATCGGCCGAGGTTCAGCGGGTTTTCGCCGCCTTCTTTGAGCGCGTCGCGGAGCTCGACGACCTCGCCGTTGACGCGTGCCCTGCCCCACCCCTGTCGCTGGAACTCTTCGAGCACATCCTTGTGAAAGCCCTTTCGTCCGCGGACGACGGGGGCGAGGACCATGAGGCGCGGGCCCTTTTCGTTGTCCGCCCCGTCGAGCCACGACATCACGCTGTCGACGATCTGCGTGGCGCTGGTGGCGCTGATGGGCGTGCCGGCGCGTTCGATGACGGCGCCGTCGCGTTTGGCTTTGGTGGGCGCCCAGGAGAGGGGCGTGCCGCAGCGGGCGTAGAGGAGGCGGAGGTAGTCGTAGATCTCTGTGGTGGTGGCGACGGTTGAGCGGGGGTTGTGGCTTGCGGAGCGCTGCTCGATGGCGATGGTCGGGGGGATGCCCTCGATCTCGTCGACATCGGGTTTTTTGAGCTGGTCGAGGAACTGGCGGGCGTAGGCCGACAGGCTCTCCATGTACTTGCGCTGGCCCTCGGCGAAGATGGTGTCAAAGGCGAGGGAGCTTTTGCCCGAGCCGCTGAGGCCGGTGACGACGATCAGGCGGTCGCGCGGCAGGTCGACATCGATGTTTTTGAGGTTGTGCTCGCGGGCGCCGCGGACGCGGATCCAGCGCTCGGGGGCTTCACGGCGCGGCGCGTCGGCCTTTGCGGGCTTGGGCTCGGCGATGGCGGGTTCGAGGCGGTCGGCGGCGGAGGGAACGGCAGCGGTCGCCTTCTTGGCGGACTTCTTTGCCGGCTTCTTTGCCGGCTTCTTTGCTGACTCGTTGCCGGTCGACTTCTTGGCTGTCTTGGGGGTCGCTTTGGAAGCCGGCTTCTTTGAGCGTTTCTTGGGTGAGGCCACGGGGGAGGTTCCGCCCGATCGGGGCTGCGGCATGGTGTTGCGGCTCCGGCAGGGATAAGCAGGCGTCAGGGGTTCGGGGTCCGGACTGTAGCCGGGGCCGGCGGCTCGGCGGACCCCGGTTTCGACGCGCAGAACGATGTCGATTCAGGACCCGCCGGAGGGGGTTGATCGCGGGGCGTCGGGGCTTTCAGAGCCGCGTTCATCGCCGGAGCCGACCGGCCGCCCGATCGGCGTGCCCGGGGTGGGCACGGTCTGGCCGGCGTCGGCCTCGCGGTCGGCCTGGGCCTGGTGCATCCGCTGGCGGGTGTTCATGATCATCCCGAGCACCAGAAAGCCGATCGCAACGCCGAGGGCGTAATAGCCCAGGCGGCGGCGGATGACCCCTCCGGACGCGTTCGGATTCTTCTGCATCGGCCGATGGTAGCGCGCGATCGCGGGGCGCTAGCCGGACCGCTTCGTGCGGCGTTTCTTGCTGCGCTTGTTGGCCCGGACGCCGGGCATCCCGGCCTTGCGCGACTTGCCCCCGCCCGAGAGGGCCTGCTCGAGTTCGGTGCGTGTGATCTTGGCGTCGTCGCCCGCTTCCTCGATGAGTTGCTTGAGCTTGGCGGCCTGGTCGCGGAGCTCGGCGGCTTTCTCGAAGTCCAGGGCCTCGGCCGCCTTGAGCATCTCTTCTTCCAGCACGCCGACGAGCGAGCCGGCCTCGAAGGCTTCTTCGGCGGTTTCGAGCTTCTGGCGTGCGACTTTGCGGGCGCGGATCTCGGTCTCCATGCCTCGGCGGACGGGCTTGAAGATGGTGGTCGGGACGATGCCGTGGGCTTCGTTGTAGGCGACCTGTTTCTCGCGTCTGCGTTCGGTCTCGTCGATGGCGGCCTGCATGGCGGGGGTCATTTTGTCGGCGTACATGACGACCTTGGAGTCGGCGTTGCGTGCCGCCCGGCCCATGGTCTGGATGAGGCTCGTCGGGCTCCTGAGGAAGCCTTCCTTGTCGGCGTCCAGGATGCAGACCAGCGAGACCTCGGGCAGGTCGAGCCCCTCGCGCAGGAGGTTGACGCCGACGAGCACATCGAACTCGCCCTGGCGCAGCTCGGTCAGCAGGGTGATGCGTTCGAGGGTCTCGATCTCTGAGTGCAGGTAGCGGACGCGGAAGCCCTGGTCGTGCAGGTAGTTCGTCAGGTCCTCGCAGAGACGCTTGGTCAGGGCCGTCACCAGCACGCGCTCGCCCCGGTCCACCCGCACGCGGCACTGCTCGACCAGATCGGGCACCTGCCCCCCCGCGGGTTTGACCTCGATCTCGGGGTCTAAGAGCCCGGTCGGGCGGATCACCTGCTCGGCGACGCGGCCCTGGGTCATTTCGAGTTCGTAAGGCCCGGGCGTGGCGCTGACAAAGAGCACGCGGGGGAGCATCGACTCGAACTCCTCGAAACGCACCGGGCGGTTGTCGAGCGCCGAGGGGAGGCGGAAGCCGTGCTCGACGAGCACCTGTTTGCGGGCCCGGTCGCCGTTGAACATCGCGCGGACCTGCGGCAAAGTCACATGCGATTCATCGATGATCAGCAGCCAGTCGCCCTTGTTGGGCCGGCCCGGGCCGGCGACGGCGGAGGTGATGCGGCCCTCGCCTGCCGGGGGCGCGTAGTCGAAGTAGTCCATCAGCGTAAAAGGGCGTTCGCCGGGCGAGCGTCCGTCCATGTACCTCGAATAGTTCTCGATGCCCGAGCAGATCCCCGTCTCCTCGATCATTTCGATGTCGTACTTGGTCCGGGCGATCAGGCGCTGCGCTTCGAGCAGCTTGCCCTCGGCGCGGAGTTGGCCCACCCGCTCGTCGAGCTCGGCCCGGATGCCCGAGACCGCGGCTTCGAGCTGGTCCTCGGGCATCACATGGTGCACGGCGGGGAACAGGAAAAACTGCTGCACCTCTTCGAGCAGCTCGCCCGAGGTCGGGTTGATCAGCTCGACGCGGTCGACTTCGTCGCCGAAGAGCTCGACGCGGACGGCGAACTTCTCGTACGCGGGCCAGACCTCGATCGCGTCGCCGCGAGCCCGGTAGGTCCCTCGCTTGAAGTCGACTTCCGCCCGCTGGTACTGCATCGCGTTGAGGGCGAGGAAGAAGTCTCGCCGGGAGATCTCGCTGCCGCGCGTGATCGTCAGCACCTTCTGGCCGTAGGCTTCGGGCGAGCCAAGGCCGAAGATGCACGAGACGGATGCGATCACGACCGTGTCGCGACGGCTGAGGATGTTGCTCGTCGCCGCGAGGCGGAGCTGGTCGAGGTCGTCGTTGCGGCTGGCGTCTTTCTCGATATAGATGTCCCGCTGGGGGATGTACGCCTCGGGCTGGTAGTAGTCGTAATAGGAAACGAAGTAGTTGACGCTGTTGCCGGGGAGGAACCCGCGGAGCTCCTCGTAGAGCTGGGCGGCCAGGGTCTTGTTGTGGCTGATGATGAGCGTCGGCTTGGCCAGGCGCTCGATGACATTGGCCATGGTGAAGGTCTTGCCCGTGCCTGTCGCCCCGAGAAGGGTGACGAACCGCTCGCCGGCGTTGAAATCCCTGACGATCTGCTCGATCGCCTCGGGCTGGTCGCCGGTGGGGCTGAACTCGCTGACGATCTGGAAGCGGTACTGGGGCATCGATCCGGAACGGTACGCCGGGCCCCGAACATGGGCTTGCGTTTGCCGGCCGCTCCCGGTAGGCTGGCCGACAGGCGAGGGGCTCGCCCGGCAAGCGAAAGGGATGCGACGATGAACGAAGCTTCTGCCGCCGCGGCGCTCATGGCGGGCGTGGTCATGCTGTTCGGTTTTCTGGCGATCTACCTGATCGTCGGCGGGCTGGTCCTACAGGCGTCGTGCAAGATCGTGGCGAAGGATGCGCCCACGCTCGGGCGCTCGGTCTGGGCGGTCGTCGTCTCCATGCTCGTCGGATTCCTGCTGGCCATACCGACGGTGCTCTTGCTCGCGATGAGCGGCGTCGATCCGGAGGGCCCGGCCTCGACGATCGCGGGCGCTGTCGTCTGGGTGGTCGCGCTGACGGCGGTGGTCAACAAAATGTTCGATGTACCGCTGGGCCAGTCGCTGCTGATCGCGATCGTGATGGGTGTGCTCGGAGCGATCGTGTACACGGTGCTCGATCTGATCGTCGAGGCGGTGTTCGCCGCGGCCTTCTGACGGCTCGCCGAGTGTGACTCGGAGCATCCGATGGACATCGCTGCGGAGCTGATTGCCGGGATCCTGTTCGCGGGCGTCTATGTCCTCGCCGGGGCTGTGAGCCTGCGGCGGTCGGCGCGGTGGGTGACCGGCGAGGTGTTTCCGTTCCGCCTGGCCTTCCACGCGTCGTGGGTCGCGATCGCGCTGTCGGTGCTCATCATGCTCCCGGTGATCGGCGCGCTCGCCTCGCTGGACCCGAAGCCGGGCGATTGGCTGGTGCTGCTGTCGATCCTGGCTGTGGTCACGACCTCGCAGTCGATCGCCAACAAGCAGTTCTTCGAGACGGGTTTATTCAGCTCGGTGGTGATCGCCGCGATCCCGCTGCTTATCTTCTTTGTGGTGGGCGTGCTGGTCGTCGTGACGGTCTCGGCGCTCTTCGGGTTTCAGGTCATCTGATCGGAGCGGCGTTTGAGCCCTACGGGCGGACCCATCTTCTTCGCGATCCTGCTTCTTGTCGCGATCCCGGCCGTACTCTACGCCTGGCTCGTGTTCGCCGGGTACCTGCTCGCCCTCGCCGCCAAGGCGGTGCTGAAGGAACGCCCGACACTTGGACGGGCGATGCTGATCGAGCTCGCCGCCTCGGTTCTGAGCATGCTCACCGGTGTCGGCGTCGCGATCCTCATCACGATCATGGGCGGCAACCCCAACGCGAACGACCCGTTAACCCAGTTCGTCGCGATGGCGACGGGGCTGTTCACCCGAGCCGGCGTGGTCGCCAAGATGCTCGAATGCACGCTCTGGAAAGGGTTCCTGGTGACCATCCTCCAGCTCGCGGGCTACTTCTCGATCTTCCTGCTGATCGGCTTGATCGCCGTCATCGCGATGATCGCCGCTTCGTCGATGCCCTGACGAGCCGAAGCCCCGATCCCCTGCTTTTCGGGCGGCGCTCGATCACCCCCGCGTCGAAGCGAGCAGTTCGCGCGGCCCCTGGCGGTTCAATCGCCACGCCGCGGGCCCCGCCGCCGCGAGCGTCAGCACGAGCACCGCCAGGCATCCCAGGAGGATCGCGACGACAGGGGGCCTCACCGAGAACTCGATGCCGAGCATCAGTTCATAGATCCTGCGCCCGCCCAGCGCGCTCTGCAGGCCCATCATCGTCCCGACGATGGAGGCGACGATCGCGATGAGCGTCGCCTCGGAGAGCACCAGGCGCACGAGCATCCCGCGCGACCCCCCCACGCTTCTGAGCACGCCGAACTCGAACCTCCGCCCCTCGATGGCCGCGACGATCAGGTTCGCCACGCCGAAGCAGGCGACGACCATCGCCGCCACCGCGATCACGCTGAAGACAAGGAGCGTCCCGGTGGCGAAGGTGCGGATGCCTTCCTTGATCTGTCGCCCGCTGCCGACATCGAGCACGCCGAAGCCCGCCATCGCCTCGCGGATCGCAGCGAGGGCCTCGTCGTCTGTGTAGTCGCGCGAGAGGTTGACCTGGATGAGGTGCGTCCGGTCGCTGCCGAAGCGTTCGCGCATGTCGTCGATGGACGCGAACACGGCGTGCACCGCCTGGTGCGTGTAGGTCTCGCCGATGTTGAAAAAGCGGCTGGCGATATCCAGCCCCGGGCTGGTGACGACGCCGACAATCTCGAACTCGTGCAGATTGCCCTCGCGGTCGAAGCAGCGGAAGGTCTTGCCGACCCCAAGCCCGGAGGCGACGAGGAACTCGCGCGCGACGATCACCGTCCCGCCCTCAAGCAGCCTCGGGAGCGCCGTCTCGACCGACCCCTGCACCCACTGCAGGCGCGTCATCTCGAAGAAGCGGTCGGGCTCGAACCCGATGAAGGTCGTCTTGTAGTCCTGCAGCGCCCGCACGCCGAACCCCGCCTCGGGGTCGAGGTCGACGATCTCCAGCGTGATGCGGCAGGTGTTGGTCACATGCGGGAGCGCGTCGAGCGTCTCCTGCGCCAGCGGGTTCAGGTCCGGCCCGCTCACGAAGGCGTCGGGGAACTCCATCCGGCCGAGCCAGTCGCGCAGCACGGCGCCCCCGTTGGACCAGATGCTGACCATCAGCGCAAGGCCCGTCATCATCGCGCCGGCCGTGAACCCGTACCGGTAGGGCGTCCCCGCGACCGAGCGCACCAGCAGGCTGGGCGGCAGCCTGAACACCGCAGACAAACCGCGACCCAGCGACGCGATCACCAAGAGCGTCAGCGGCACGCTGAGCATGAAGTAGCCGACAAACATCGCGGGCAGCCCGACCAGCGCGTACAGCCAGAACACCAGTTGCTTGTCGATCGGCGCCAGGATCAACGCCAGATGCAGCCCGATGCCGACGAGCCCGACCGCCGAGACAATCGCGACGCCCTTCGCCCTGACAGGCCGGCTCCGTACGCCCATGGCCTTCAGGGGGGAGAGCCTCGCGGCGTTCCACGCGGGGATGAGCGCCCCCGCCAGCCCGCTGCCGATCGAGCCGATCGCCGCGAGGCCGACGCCGACCCACGGCACAATCAGCCCGCTGGGGATCGCGCTGGGAAAGAGCAGGGCGATCCCCCACGCCATCGAGATCCCCAAAGGCACGCCGACCAGCGCACCGCCGATCCCGATCAGCCCTCCGAGCACGAGCTGCGCCTCGGCGAGCTGCAGCCGATTCGAGCCGATGCAGCGGATCACCGCCAGCTCGCGCTGGCGTTCGGCGATGTCCGTCGTCAGGCCCGTCATCACGATGAACGAGGCGGAGAGGAACGCGAGCAGCGACGCGATCAGAAAGCCGAGCTGGCTCGACTTGAGGTTCTTGTCGAGGCTGCTGGTGATCCGGGCCGTCGTCTGGACCAGGAGCGTGTCGGGCACCAACTCGTTCCACACCTGCGACAACGCCTCCGCGTCCGCCTCGGGGTCGAGCACCAGGTCGATCGAGGACAGCCGGCCCTCGCGCCCGGTCAGCCGCTGCAGGTCCCCCAGATCCATGAAGAGCTGGGGCCTGCCGCCGAGCGGGGGTTGCTCGGCGATGCCGACGACGCGGAGGGTCAGCGATCGCTCGTAGGCCGTCAGGCGGTAAACGCCGTCGGCGAGCGTCCCGCCGATCAAGAGCGCATCGGAAAGGAACGAGGCCGAGCCGAGCGCACGCATACGCCCGATCTCCGCCATCGCGCGCCACGCCGCGGCCCGGACATCGCCCCCGAGCAGCAACGACCTGACCACGGTGAGCTCGTCGCCGACGCGCACGCCTTGGCGCTCGTTGAACCGTTCGATCCGTCTCGCGCTCGCGTCGGGCCCGGGGTCGGAAGGCACGCTGTCGCGCAGGCGGAGGAACCTCGGATCGACCATCTCGAAGGCGAAGACCGCGTCGGTGCGGCTCTGGTGCGACCAGCCCAGCCGGTAGGCGAGCAGGGCGTCGATCACGACCTCGCCCGTCTCCTTCGGCATGCGACCGCGCAGCAGGCGCATCGGGCGGATGCGGTCCTCCAGCTCGAGATCAATCCCGTTGGCGAGCGCCGAGGTGGTGAAGGTCCGCTCGCGGAGGACGGAGCGCCCGTCTTCGTCGCGTTCGTAGACGGGCTTGCGGACGCCGAGGGTGCTGAGGGCGACTTCGAGGCGACCCGCCGCGAGCTCGACGCCCTCCCACTCTCGGGCCTGATCGAGAACGCGGGCGTCCATGGCTTGGCCGGTGCCCCTGGGCTCGATGCGGACATCGGCGGCGCCGATCGTTGCGCTGGTGCGGAGCTCGACGGAGGTGTTCAGCGAGTGCATGGCGGTCACCACCGCCACGATCAACGCCGCGGAAAGGGCGACCGCCCCTGTCAGCAGGAGCGCTCGGTTACGCCGCTCGGACGCATTCCTGATAGCGAGCAGCCACGCCGGCCGCATCAAGGCCCTCCGTCTCCACCTCGCCCGCGAGGCGACCGTCGCTCATGACGAACATCCTGCCGCAGTGCGCCGCGGCCGCCGGCTCGTGCGTCACCATCAGCACCGTGAGGTTTCTGTCGCGGGCGATCCCCGCCAGCAGCGCCCACAACCTTTCGCTGCTGGCCGAATCGAGATTCCCCGTCGGCTCGTCGGCGAGCACCACCGGCGGCTCGAACAGGAGCGCCCGTGCGATCGCGACCCGCTGCTGCTCCCCGCCGGACATCGCCTCGGGCCGGTGGTCGGCCCGGTCGGGCAGGCCGAGTTCTTCGAGCAGGTTCATGCTCCGCTCGCGCAGCTCGGCCTTGGCTCGCCCCGCGAGCAGGCCCGGCAGTTCGACATTCTCCCTCGCCGTCAGCGTGGGGATGAGGTTGAACTGCTGAAAGACGATCCCGATCCGGGTCCGCCGGAACGCGGTCGCCTCGCGCTCGGTCATGGTGTGCAGGTCGCGACCGGCGACGCGGATCACGCCCGAGTCGGGCTTGTCCAGCGAGGCGAGCAGGTGGAGCAGCGTGCTCTTGCCGCTGCCCGAGCGCCCCATGATCGCGTAGTAGCCGGGCTGGTCGATACGCATGGAGAACCCGCGCAGGGCGGGCACACGCCGATCGCCAAGGTCGTAGCTCTTGCTGACATCCTCGCAGACGATCATCGGCCGTGGCCCGCAGGCCCCTCCCGAGGCTCATGGCCGGCCGAAGCCGCGCCCGCGCCGGTCAATGGGCGTGGTCCCGCTCGTAGGTTTCCGCGTCCACGCACTTGTCCAGCCCGGCCTTGTCTGAAATCTTGATCTTCGCCAGCCATCCCTCGCCGTGGGGGTCGCTGTTGAGCAGGCTCGGGTCGTCGACGACCTTCGAGTTGACCTCGACGATCTCGCCCGAGGCGGCGCAGTAGACATCGCTGGTGGTCTTCACCGACTCGACCTCCCCGATGCTCTCGCCCGCCTCGAAGACCGTCCCGACCGGCTTGACCTCGACATAGGTCACATCGGTCAGTTGGTCGACGGCGAACTGCGAGAGGCCGAGCACCAGCTCGTCGCCCTCGACCTTGTGCCATTCGTGAGATTGTGAGTAGACCCGATCGTTGGGAAATGACATCGGTGGCGGCTCCATCAGGCCGGCCGGACCCCCCGGCCGCGAGGCCGATCCTATACGGACCGGACGCCCCGGGGACGCTCACGGAAACCAGACTCGTGGCTCGGCATGCCTCTGGCCGATACAGTCGCCCTCCATGCTGCTCACCCTCTCCACCGCCTGCGTCCGCGACCTGGTCATGCCCAAAGGCCGGCGCAAACCGGAAATCCAACTCCTCGACCTCCCCGCGTACGCCAACGAACAGCTCGGCCTCCACGGCTTGGTCGTCAGCACCGACCTGCTCAAAGGCGCCGACCGATCGAGGATTGAGGCCCTCCGCGAACGGGCCGACAAGGCCGGCTGCGCCTGTCTCGTCCTCGTCGAGAGCGACCCCCAGCCCCTCGCCGACCCCAACGACGACAAGGGCGAAAAGGCCATCGAACGCACGGAGAAAGTCATCTCCGCCGCCGCGATTCTCGGCTGCAACGCCGCGGCTGTTGAGATCTCGGGCCCCGACCGCGAGGACACCTTCGAGCTGGCGATCGACCGCCTGCAGATCGCCGTCGAGCGGGCCGAGAAGCTGGAAATGAATCTCTTGATCAGCCCCGGCCCGGGCCTGACCGCCGACGCCGAACGCGTCACCGAGCTCATTAAACGCGTCGCCCGCTTCCGCGTGATGACCTACCCCGACTTCCAGAAAGCAGCCGAGTCGGGCGACCCGGTCAACTACCTCCGGCGACTGACCCCGTACGCGGGCGCCGTCTGCGCCTCGACCGTCGAGTTCGCCCCCGAAAAAGAGCCCGAGGGCGGCGCCGACGACCTTCTGGCCGCTCTGGAGGGGCTCGACGACCCCGAGCATTCCGCGTACGACCTCAACCCCATGATCGAGGCGGTCAGGGCCGTCGGATTCGACGGCTCTGTCGCTCTGGACTACCGGGGCGAGGGCGATGTTACACTTGGATTGCTCAAGAGCCGCGCCGCGGTCGAGGCCGCCCTCGCCGCGGCAGAGGAGCAGGGCTGATCGGTCGCCCCGGCGGCGTCCGCCGGCCCCTCCGAACTCGACGGGAGGCCGGATGCCCGCCACTGACGCCCCGCGAACCGTCGCCGCAACCTCCAGAGAGCCCGAGCCCCGCCCGATCGTGCCGCCGGAAACCTCCATCATCGTCACGATCGACGGACCGGCGGGGACCGGCAAATCCACCGTCGCCCACGCCCTGGCGACCGCCCTGGGCGTCGATGTGCTCGACACCGGCGCGATGTACCGGGCAGCCGCGGCCATCGCCATCGATCAGAAGCTCTCCCTCGACGAGCCCGAGAAGATCGTCGCGGCCCTCGTCGACGCCGACCTCCACTTCGATTGGGCGCAGGACCCGCCGGCGATCCTCGCATGGATGCGCCCGCTCAACGAACGGATCCGCAAGCCCGATGTCACCGCCCAGGTCTCCAAGATCGCAGCCATCAAGGAGCTGCGCGAGCACCTCGTGCGGAAACAGCGGATCATCGCCGCCCAGCACCCCCGCCTCGTCTCGGAGGGTCGCGACCAGGGCTCGGTCGTCTTCCCCGACGCGGATGTGAAGTTCTACCTCGACGCAGACCCCCGCGTCCGCGCCGAGCGCCGCGCCGAGCAGCTCGCCGAGGCCGGCCAGTCCGTCACGATCGACGAGGTCTACAAGCGCATCCTCGAACGCGACCACCTCGACTCGACCCGGACCGACGGCCCCCTCGTCTGCCCCGACGACGCGATCACCATCGACACTACGCGCCTCTCCTTCGACGAGGTGGTCGAGACCCTCCGTCGCGAGGTTGTCGCCCGGATCCCCCAACTCCGACGCGCACGAGAAAACTGACCCGCCCGCGGCGGACGCCCTACCGTCCGCTGTGACACCGAAATTCCTACGAAGACTCCACCCGACCAATCCGGGACACCGGATCCTCATCTACAGCACGCTGCGGATCTTCACGGTCTTTTTCGCGATGCTCGCGTTCCGCTACCGCGCCTTCCACGCCTCGCGCGTGCCCACGACCGGCCCGCTCCTGATCGTCTCCAACCACCAGTCCATGCTCGACCCGCCGATGATCGGCGCCGGGATCCCCGGGCGACACCTCGACTATGTCGCTCGGGTCGGGCTCTTCAAGTCTCGCCTCTTCGCATGGCTGATCCGCACGCTCAACGCCGTCCCGCTCAGGCAGGACGAAGCCGACGCGGGCGCCATCAAGACCACCATCAACAAGCTCAACGAGGGCTGCGCCGTGCTCGTCTTCCCCGAGGGCGCGCGCACGACCGACGGCAGTGTCCGCGAGTTCAAACGCGGCGCCGCGCTCTTGGTCAAACGGGCCAAATGCCCCGTCCTCCCAGTCGCCATCGCGGGCGCGTACCACGCCTGGCCCCGCTCGCGCAAACGCCCGTACATCATCGGGCAGCGGATCGGCGTCGCCTACGGCAACCCGATCCCCCCCGACGAACTCATGAAAGACGGCCCCGACGCCGCCCTCGAACGCCTCCGCAACGAGGTCGAGGCTCTCTATAGTGAACTGGCCGATCGGATGGAGCGGGATGAACGCCCCTCCAAACAGAACGCGGACTGACAACAGTCTGTCAGCGGATCGGCCGAACGGGGGAAAACCGAGTCTGAGGGACGCGCCGTTCACCCCTCACGAGAGGTACCCTGCACTTGTCCGACCTGCCGCAGCACGAAAAACCGTCATCACAGATCGAGGGGAGCGAGCGGGGTGAGCGGGACGCGGGGGCGCCGTCGAACGGGAGGGGCCCCGCGCCCGCATCCCGCCCGCCCCTGCAGGACGCGGCGATCATCCTCGACCGCCTCAAGTCTCTTTCGGCCGACGACGAGTTCCGGGGCGCGTTCGCCCGCGTGCTCGGGTGGCTGACCGGCGAGGCCGTCGCCGCGCCGAAGGCCGACGACGACGCGGCCAAGCCGAGCCCGACGCCCGCCCCCCCCGCCGAACGCAAGCCAGAGAAAATGGCCCGCGTCTCGCTCAACATCGGCGACGCACCGGGCGCCGAGATCTCCGTGCCCGACACCGGCGAGGCCCCGCGCCAGCCCGAGCCCGCGCGTGAACCGGAAAGGCCCGCCCGCCCCGAGGCCGCCCCGCCGCAGACCGTGGTGGCCCGCGCCCGCCTGAAGGCCGAGGCGGCACGCTGGGCGATCGAACGGCGCAGACGCATCGACGCCGGCGCCGACCTCCGCGACCACATCGCCCCGACCGACAAGGCCCTGATCGACCGCGCCCGCGCCCTGCCAAACTGCTACGCCTGGATGCTCGATCCGTACGCCTCGCTGCCCGACGACCGCGCCCTCGACGACGCGGCGGGCAACTACGAGTGCGTCGCCGACGCCTTCGCCCTCACCGCACACATCATCGAGCACGACAGCGCGCCCGACGGCTTCCTCGAACGGGCGTACGAACTCCTCGCCGAGTCGTGCTCGGCCCTGCGCGTCCAGCTCGACCGGCTCGGCTTCCTCCCCGACGCCGACCAGAACGACGCGTTCAACTGGCTCAGAAAGCGCGTCTTCGAGGACCAGATCTACATCGCCCGCCACATGCGCCTCAGCGACCCAGCAGACCCCGCCCTCTGGACCGACCGCCAGGAACGCATCGGCGCACTTGCAGACGAGCTCGACCAGGTCGTCTCCTTCGCCAAGCACCGGCGCCAGCACCTCAACAAGCTCGGCTACATCGCCAAACGCTGGGACGACTTCGACGCCGAAGAAAAGCGCACCCAAACCGAGACCCTCATCGAGACCGTCGAACGCCTCATCGAGCTCGGCCTGAAGCCCTCGGACCCCGGTATCCGCGACGCGCTCATCGGCCTGCTGGACGACCTGCCCCCCGCCGACGACCTGCCGGGGCGCGTGGGCGAGGCCGTGCGCTTCGCCGACGAGCACCTCGCGCGCACCGAGGCCGACCAGCCCCCCCAACCCAGGCGCGACACCCGTTCGCCCGAGGCCGAGCGGGCCGCGGCGATGCTCAAGGGCAAAGTCGCCGTCCTCATCGGCGGCCAGTGCCGCCCCCGCTCGCGCGACGCCCTCCGCGACGCCCTCAACCTCGCCGAACTCCGCTGGATCTCGACCCGCCCCCACGAACCGATCGACAACTTCGGCGCCCAGGTCATCCGCGACGATGTGGACCTGGTGATGCTCGCGATCCGCTGGTCGAGCCACTGCTTCGAGAATGTCAAAGACCTCTGCGACGCCCACGAAAAACCGTTCGTGAGACTGCCGCGGGGGTACGGGGTGAATCAGGTGGCGTCGGAGGTGCTGAATCAGGTGAGTGAGGTGATGGAGGAGGTTTGAGAGCGGAACCCGCCAGAGCGGGCCTCTTGCGGGCGTGGCGATGCCACTCGGCTGTCGGGCGACTTAGCGATGCCGCCGCATCTGGCTCCACTTGAGTGATTCCACGCAGACCCATGGGATCGCCTGGGATCCGCCGACTGCCAACCGACAGGCTCACGCAGCGAGAACAGCCGACATCCTCTTCATGAAAAACGACCACCCCAAGCGGGATCTGCTAGCATATCCTGAGTCACTCGCCAGGAGTCAGCCAGATGCTCGCACTAGGGAAGCCGAAGAAGTCTGATCTGGGGTGGCTGGGGGGCGTTGGTCTCTCCGGCACGAAACCCTTCTACCACACCAAACTTGGTGCAGCGTTTCTTAGCGATTCGCTGGCCGGAATGAAGCGAATGCCTGCAGAGTGCGTAGATTTGGTGTTCACTTCTCCACCATTTGCCTTGACCCGGCAAAAAGAGTACGGGAACGAACCTATAGAGCGCTATCTCGCTTGGTTTCTGCCCTTCTGCGAGGAGATCAAACGCATCCTCAAGCCCACAGGCTCATTCGTGCTCGACATCGGGGGGGCTTGGATTCCGGGATCCCCTGTTCGATCAATGTATCACTTCGAAGTAGCTGTACACCTTTCGAAGATGTTCCGTTTAGCTCAGGACTTCTACTGGTACAACCCCTCCCGCCTTCCGACGCCCGCTGAGTGGGTAACTGTCCGGCGTTTGCGAGTCAAGGATGCTGTCAACACCGTCTGGTGGTTTGGCAAGACCGAGTATCCCACGGCCGACAACCGACGCGTTCTCACTCCTTACTCAGACTCAATGAAGTCCCTTCTCAAGAATGGGTATAAGGCCAAGAAGAGGCCAAGCGGACACGAGATTTCCGAGGGCTTCAACAAAGATAACGGAGGAGCGATTCCACCGAATCTACTTACCATCGCGAACACGGAGTCGAACAGCGCGTACCTCAGGCTCTGCCGCGAATTCGACATAAAGCCTCACCCAGCCCGATTTCCCGCCAAACTTGTAGAATTCTTTGTCGACTTTCTCTTGGATGAGACGCCCCGGCTCATTGTCGACCCCTTCGGGGGCAGCAATGTCACCGGAGCGGTAGCCGAATCACGCGGGCATCGATGGATCGCGTTCGAGCAAGAAGACAAATACTTGCGGGGCTCCATGCTACGATTCTTTGACGGCCCGCTCTTCACTGATGCCAAAATACGCGCTGCGATTTCAGGAACTCGCGCTTAGAGAGTGAGGCAGGGATGCCGGGAATCAGGTTCTCCACTCTTGCCGAGAAATTCATCACAGAAGTCGAAAAGGCTGGCGCTACCGTGCTCGTTGTCTCCGGGATGAAAGATCGCCCGCTAGTGCTCCGTGTCGTTTTGGGAGAAACTACATACCGCGTTGAAGCCTACCTCTGGACCGTCACCCAAGGCGGGAAAGGCCGCAACCGCCCACGCGAATACCGAATCCAGCGGACCGGACCAGGGCGTGTCGCCCCGAAGTTCGTGCTCAAGGCCGGCGTCCGCACCGTTATGGGCGGATGGCATGAGGAAACCGGAACATTTGCTTTTTGGGATGTTCGTCGGCACATTCTCTCTCAAGCAAGATCTCCGAGTTCACAAATCTCGCTTGATACACTTGAACGAGCAGCAACCATCGGTATGGCAGCGGAGGTTCGAGGCGCTTCCGAGGGAGAAGAAATCGCCATCGCGATTCAGCCCGACTACCTCCTTTGGTACATCCGCGAGTACGAGAATCTCTACGATTGCGGACCCGATGTCCAGCAAGCCTCTGGGCTGGTGGACGCCACTCCGGAAGATGAGCGGGAGTTCATTGACGAGGCCCCATCGGAAGATGCTGCGGGTCGCCGGTACAAGATCACTTCGGTTGTGCGTGCATTCAGAGATGCGCGGTTCCGGCCACAAGTCCTACGCGCTTATGGTTGGCGATGCTGCCTTACTGGTGTCGCACTCCGCCTAGTTGATGCGGCGCATGTTATTCCCGTTTCGGACCCGACGAGCACCGATGAGGCGAAGAACGGTGTAGCGTTAAATCCACTTCTTCATCGCGCATACGACTTCGGGCTTCTAGGTCTGCTTCCCGGAGGCCGAACGGCAATCAACGAGCGACTGCTAGACAGCCTACAGCGGCAAAGGCTAGGTGATGGCCTAGAACTCCTCCGCGACATGGTGCCCGCTACCATGCGAATGCCGGGGTCGCCAGATCTTCATCCACCGGACGAATACCTGCATCGCGGGCTGATTGCTCGCGGCTGGGAACCAGAAGAAATTCAACGCGCGATCGCTTAAGTTTTTCGTACCGAGAATCTGCAGCTATGTGGGTGGGTCATACACTTTACGCCACAGGATGATTGGATCTGCGCACAAGCTGAAGACCAGATGATCCTTGCTAAGCCATTCGTTACCGGCATAACGGTGCGGGTGGGATTCGAACCCACGAGACCCTTTCGGGCCTGCACGATTTCAAGTCGTGTGCCTTCAACCGCTCGGCCACCGCACCTGCGGGCCATCCTAGCCACCGGCCGGGGGTTGGAGCCAGGAGCAGGTGAGCAGGGGATCAGGTGAGCGGGCGGGGAGAGTCGGGCGAGCGCGGGGGAACGGACGCCGAGCCCTGAGCGCAGCGAAGGGTCGGGTTCTTCCCGCCCCGGCCCTCCCGCAGCGCAACGCCCGGGGCGCCGTGCGGGCCGGTCTTTAGCGGGTCGAGATCAACTCGCTCAAGATCCGCAGGTCTTCGAGATCGACCACGCCGTCGGCGTTGAGGTCGGCCGACGGGTCCCCCCGGCTGAACCGAACGAGATAGTGCCTGATCTCCGCGGGGCTGATCTCGCCGTCGGCGTTGAGGTCGATCAGGCGGAGGCTGTGCATCACGCCGATCCGGCGCCGGATCTCTGCGGCGGCCCGCTCGCGGTCCGCGTCGGACAGGCGCCCGTCGCCCGACGAGTCGAACCGGTTGATAAAGTCCCGCTGCATGCGCTGGGTCGCGCCACGCTGCATCGAGCCGAGCTCCCGGCGCTGCTCGGGCGAGAGCTCGGCGAACGAGCCGAAGCCCTCGCGTTGCAGGAACTCCCGGCGCACTTCGCGGCGGACACGGTCGGCCCGCTGGCGGCCGAGGTCCTCGTAGGCCAGCATCTCCTCGCTGGTCAGCGGGAGCTCCCCGCCCCAGGCGTATCGCATGAATGTGCGCATCTGATCGATGCGGTCCGCCTCGGCGAATCGCTGGAAAGCGCGCATGCGAGCCAGTTCCTCCTCGCTCGGCTCGGCGCCGCTGGCGAACAGTTCGCGCATCGCCTCGTCCCTTTGTTCGTCACGCCGGAGCCGGGCTTCGAGTTGGGCATCGAGTTGGGGGTCGATCTCGGAGCTGCGCGGGATGTCGATCGCCGGTTCAAGGCCGCCGCTGCGGGCCGCTTGGTCTGTCTGCGGCGTTGGCTGCGCGATCGTCGGGCCCGGTGCGACCGGCTCGACACGGGCTTGCGCCGCGACCTGGTTTTCCGCGTCCGAGCTCCCCGAGCGGAGCGCGATTGCGATCGCGATGACTCCGACCGCGGCCGCGGCAGACCCGGCGGCTATTGCTGCACCGTGCATGGCGAACCTCCATGTCGTTGCGGCGGTCCTCCGCCTCATCGGGCGAACGCGGCCCGCTTGAGGTCATTGCACCGATTGCGGCCGAAAACACGCGAAAATCCGGTGGAAGCTGCGAGGACGGGGGAACCCGACCCTTCGCATTGCTCAGGGGTCGGCGTCAAGGGTTTGGGGATCGGCGGCCTCAGCCCAACTCCCGCAGCGCCCGCACCCGATCCGCCACCGGCGGGTGCGTGGCAAACAACCGATTCACCGCGTCGCCCGTCAGCGGCTCGACGATGAACAGGTTGTTCTGGGCCGGGTTCGGCTGGCGCAGCGGGATCCGTCTCGAATACGCGTCGAGGCGTTCGAGCGCCGAGATCAGGCCGTAGGGCGAGCCGGCGATCTTCGCCCCGTCGGCATCCGCCACATACTCCCTTGCGCGGCTGATCATGCTCTTGAGCACCGCGGCCCCCACCGCCGCGAGGATGATCACCACGAACATCACCAGCGGGTTGCCGTGCCCGCCCCGCCCCATGCCCAGCAGCAGCCCCCACTGCGCGATGAACGCGAGCACGCCCGCGACGACGGCCGAGACGGTCGAGATCAGCGTGTCACGGTTCTTGATGTGCGCGAGTTCGTGGGCCATGACGCCCTCGATCTCCGCCGGGGTCATCAGGTCCAGTGCGCCCTGGGTGAAGCAGACCGCCGCCTTCGACGGGCTGCGACCGGTCGCGAAGGCGTTGGGCGCGTCGTGCGGGCTGATGTACAGCCTCGGCACGCGCGGCAGCCCCGCACGCTCGCTCAGCTTCACCAGCATCCGGTAGAGGTCGCCGCCGGTGTTCTCGTCGAGCTCCTTGCCCCGCATCGCGGCGATCGCCAGCTTGTCGGAGAAGAACCACGCGCCGAGGTTCATCAGCAGCGCCATGATGAGGAACGGGAGCATGAACTCCCGCCCGATCATGCCGCCGACGGCGACGAGCAGGCCCGTCAGCGCCCCGAGCAGGACCACGGTCTTGATGTTGTTGACAAACGCCGTCATGGCCGAGATTTCCTGTTCAATCGATCCTTTGTTGGTCCGACGAGCCCGGGCCCAAAGCGAGCCCGGACCCCGAACTGTGTGCAGCAGAACCCGTGCCGGGCCCGCTTGCTTCCCGGGCCGCGCCCACGCCTCACACAGCCTCACACAGCGCCCCGTGACCTTCCAACGCCCCGGCCGCGGCAGCCCCGCCCCTACAACCCTGCCATTCTGACCGCCGCCGCGAGCAGCACCACCGCGATGATCACCCGCACGACCCGGAGCGGCAGATGGTGCATGAGCCCCGCCCCCAGCCTGCCGCCGAGCACGGCCATCGGCCCGATCGCGGCGATGAGGATCAGCGCCCCGGTCACCGGCTGGCCGTGGGTGTGCAGCGTGCCGGTTTTGATCGAGGCGCCGACGACCGCGGTCGCGGGCATGACCGTCAGGCTGGTCGCGACGGCGTGCTTGAGACGGACGGCGCAGAGCAGTTGGAGCTGCGGGATCAGCACCGACCCGCCCCCGATGCCGAGCAGCCCGCTGATGAGCCCGGTGCTGGAGCCGCAGAAGCTCAGTCGGGCCTTGTCGACCCGCTCCTTGGGCCTCGATTCTTCGTGGACAGGTCGGAGGGCTCGCCAGATGTTCAGCAGGCAGTAGATCGCGATGAAGCCCGCCAGCCCCTGACGCAGACGCAGCCCCTCGACCTTGTTGGAAAGCAGCACGCCGACGACCATCCCGATCAGCATCGCCGGCAGGATGACCTTGACGAGGTCCCAGCGGCTCTGGCCCGCCTGGCGGTGGCGGATCGCCGCGGGGATCGCGACGAGGATGTTGATCCACATCGCGGCGGCCATGTACATGTGCTGCTCGGACTGGGTGTCGGTCTGGTAGCCAAGGAGGAAGGCGAGCCCGGGCAGGATGATCAGGCTCCCCCCGATGCCCGCCAGCCCGCCGATGGTGCCGGCGAAGAGCCCCAGCACGCCGCAGAGAACCACTTCGAGCAGCGTCATGCGCCGCCCCCGCCCCGGGCGCACGGCGGCCCGCCGATCCGTTCACCGGCGAGGAGCAAAAACAACAACGGGGCAGGCCTGGCCATGCCCCGGAGTATTGCGGCGTTGTCCGCCCGTTGCGAGCGGCGGGCGTCAGTTGTTCCTGCGATCAGTTGGCGGAGATGACCTCGTTGAAGATCTGCAGGTCGCGGACATCGACCACGCCGTCGCCGTTGAGGTCGGCGGTCGCTTCGCCCCGGTTGAAGCGGTCGAGGTAGTGCTGGATCTCGGCGGGGCTGATGTTGCCGTCGCGATTGAGGTCGATCAGGCGGAGGTTCTGCATCGTCGAGATCTGGTCGCGGATGTCGTTGGCGGCGCGCTCGCGGTCGGCGGCCGAAAGCCGCCCGTCGCCCGACGAGTCGTACTGGTTGATGAAGTCCCGCTGCATGTTCTGCATGGCGTCGCGCATGACCGGGCCCATCTGGCGGCGCTGCTCGGGGGAGAGCTCGCGGAAGGAACTCACGCCCTGGTCACGCAGGAACTCCTGCATCATCTCGCGCCGGGCCTCGCCCATCTGGCGCCCGATGACGCCGGCGTAGGCGATCATCTCTTCGTTGGTCAGCGGGATCTCGCCGCCCCAAGCCTGCTCCAGGCGGTTGCGCATCTGGTTCATGCGCCGCTCCTGGAACTCCTGCATCCGGGCGAGCTCTTCCTCGCTGAGGACGCCGTCGCCGTCTTCGTCGAAGCGTTCGAGCATCCATCGCTGCATGCGTTCGGCCCGCCGGAGCTGGGCTTCGAGCTGCGCGTCGAGATCATCGGGATCGATCTCCCGGTTCCAGGGGTTGTCGCCCCCGCGTCCGCGCCTGTCGCCGCGACGGGCGGTGCGCTCGGGCGAATCGGCCTCGTTGGAGTCGGCTTCGGCGGCGTTCTCCTGCGCGGGCTCGGCGATCGCCGGTCCGCGCATCAGGGGCTGGGGCCGATCATCGGCACGCTCCGTCCGGCCGTTGGTCGTCTCGGGCGCCGCCATGACCCGGTCCGATGCGACCGCCTCGTTCTCGGCCGCCGAACCGCCCGAGCGGACAGCCGCCGAGATCGCGATCGCCGCCACCACAACGCCGGCAGAACCCACCGCTACCACTACACCGTTCATGGAAACCTCCAAGAAGTCGCGGCGGACCCCCGCCACCCGAGCCGAACGCGGCTCCTCAAGAGGTTATTGCATCGGATGCCGGACCCGGATGCACAGAAAATCCAGCGCAGCGTACAACACAGCCCGGGAAACCCGAACAAAACGCTTCGCATCCGAATTCAGGGGTCGGCTCAGTCCCGCAGCACCCAGTAGTACCGGCCCGAGGCGATGCGTCGGAAAAACCCGCCGTTCACATCCGCTCCGTCGATCATCTGCGATACCGGGTTCATGTACGCGTCGTCGCGGACTGGGGGGTATCCGGCCTCGAAGACGACGCCGACCGCCGCGTGGACGCCCGTGTCCATGTACTCGGTGTCCCACCGACCGCCGATCGGCGTGATCTGCTCGAAGTGCTCTCGCCGGATGAACTGCTCAAGCTCCTCTGGAAGCTGGCCCGTCGAGCCGTCGGTCGGGTACCGCCCGGTCTGCACGCGGTAAAGCTCGCAGGCGCTCGCGAAGGTGCGGAGATTCTCGACAAACGCGGTCCGGCGCGAGTCTTCGCTGGCGGCACCGAAGAGCGGTGTGACGATCGCCGCGAGGATCCCGAGGATCACCACGACGATCAGGATCTCGACGAGCGTGAAGCCGTGCCGAGCCGCGTCCCACTGCCTGGAGAGCCAGCCCTGTCGATTGCGCACCATCGGATCCCCTTCCGCCCCGACGCGACGGGGCTCGGAAGGGGGTTTCGGCTCGCCCTGCTCAGCGAAGCCGCCCCGCGCGGCAATGTCACACCCGCGGGTTCCGGTCGCAACGCCTCGGCAAAGCTGAAGGATGCCCGCGACACCGCCAAGGTCCGATCGGACGACGCGCAGACGCGAAGCAGCCGCGGATATCCGGGTGCGGAACGACTTCAAGTCGAGTAGGGCGAGTCCTTGGAGTTGCCCTTCCGCTGCACCTCGATCCTCTTGAGCGAAGCGTCGTCCATCCGCAACCCGGCCCGGCGGGCGATGAGCGCGAGCTCGACACGGTCGGTCGAATCGAGCTTGCGCCCGATCGACTCGCGGTGCTTCTCGATCGTGCGCTCCGAGCGGTGCAGCAGCTTGGCGATCTCCGCCACGCGGAGGCCTTGGCCGATCAACGCCAACACTTCGAGCTCGCGGGGCGTCAGCTCTTTGAGCGGACCGAGCTCGATGAAGCTTGTTTTCAGCTCCGTTTCGCCCTTCGTGTGCGGTGGTGACGCCCCGATCCGCACCACGCCGAGAAACCGGTCTTCCTCGTCCCCGTCGCAGGGCAGCGGGCTGTATGTCACATAGTGATGCCGGCCCCGCCAGACCCGGCGCAGTTCCATCGAACGCCCCGCCTCGATACACCTGCGCCCGTTCTCGACCATCTCGTCGCCCAGCGCCGGATCGGGCAGCAAATCCTGGATCCGCTTGCCGATCAGCTCGCTCGGCGGGCGATCGGTGTAGGCCTTCGCGCACGCCTCGTTGATGTACAGGAGCCGCCCGTCGAGGTTGATCACCGCGACCCCGATCATCGAGTCGCCCTCGACGATCTTCCAAACCGCTTCGTGCATCCGGCCGTCGGGCATGGCAGGGCCTTTCCTCGGGTACGCGTTTGCCCCCAAAGCATACAGCAAACACCGGCCCGGTGCGAGCAAGGCCAATAGAAGCACGGGGGGGATCTCCCTACCAGACGCCCGGAGCGGCCCGGCGCAACAATCGCACGCCATGCTCACCCACCGCATCAGCCCCGAGATCACTCTCCGGCTCCTCCAGCCCCACCACGCCAACGCACTCTACAACCTCACCGACCGCAACCGGGCCGACCTCCGGCGCTGGCTGCCCTGGCTCGACTCCACCCGCTCGCCCGACGACTCCAGCGCCTTCATCCGCTCCACCCTCGACACCTTCGCTCGCACCGGCGCTTTCACCTGCGGCGTCTGGCACAACGCCGACCTCTGCGGCGTCATCGGCTTCAACACCCTCGACCGCGAGAACAGGTCGGTCCGCATCGGCTACTGGCTCGACGCAGAGCACCGGGGCAAAGGGATCATGACCGCCTGCTGCCGCGCCATGGTCGACCACGCCTTCAACGAACTGGGCCTGCACCGGATCGTCATCGCCGTCGCCACCGACAACCACGCGAGCCAGGCGATCCCCGACCGCCTCGGCTTCACCAAAGAAAGCGTCCAGCGCGACACCGAACTCCTCTACGGCCGATTCGTCGACCACACCATCAATGTGCTGATCAATCCGGACACATGAGCTGGAGCCGGGGCGGCCCGGACGACGATGAAACCGTGGCCGCCAAATCGGTCGGGCCAGACTTGCCGCATTATGTAGCATGTGCTACACTTGTGCCCGCAAGGGCCGCACGCCCACATCAGCCAGCCAAGACACAGCACACCGATCGGAGACATCGATGGCAATCAATCCCACAACACACAAACGATCACGCGCGGCGGCTTCAGTCCTGCTGCCGGCACTCTTGGCCACACCCGCGCTCGCCTCGGAGTGGGCCGCTTATTTCTCGGGCGAAACGGACGACGCCCAACCCGTCTTCCTCCGCCCCATCGGGCCCGAGCCGCACCCATTCTCCCTCGATCAGGGCCGATTCCAGATCGAGGTCTCGCCCTTCAGCTACGCCTACAACCGGCGCGACGGCGAAGGCGCACGCATCCGAAGCCACGCCTTCGACATCCCCGCCCTCATCAAGTACGGCGTCACCGACACCATCGACATCCAAGTCGGCGCAGACCTCTTCGTCTGGGAACGCTCACGCGAACGCGGCGAGAGCGACTGGGACACCGACAGCGGCTTCGGCGACCTCACCTTCCGCGTCAAGAAGAACCTCTGGGGCAACGACGGCGAACGACCCACCGCCGTCGCGGTCATGCCTTACCTCATCTTTCCCACAGCCACTGGGGGCATGGGCGAGACCGGCATCCGTGGCGGACTCATGGTCCCCTTCGCGTGGGAGTTCCAGGAGGGGTGGGCGCTCGATGTCGTCCCGAGCGTCGCAGCGGTCAGAAACCTCGACGACGACGGCTACGAGACCGAATTCGCCGGCCTCTTCACCCTCAACCGCGAAATCCGCGATGGCCTCGATGCATTCGTCGACTTCCACGCGGCGGTCACCACCGAGAGCGGGCGACGATGGCTCGGCCTTGTCGGCGTCGGCCTCACCTTCGAGATCGACGACAACCTCGTCCTCGAACCAGCGGTGCACTTCGGCGTCACGCGCGAAGCCGAAGACTTCGCCGCATCGCTGACCATTGTCCGCCGGTTCTGAATCGCACGCTGAACATTCCAGACGGGAGAGCGCCCCCGGGGATACTTGATCCTCCCCGGGGGCGATTTCTACTCCCGGTGTTCACCGCCTTTGCGCGATACCCTTGTGACCGCGATGTACAACCCTCAACGAGACTGCCGCTACGACGACGGAAGGAAGGTCACACGCCTGAGCGTCGCCCTCAACCTCCTCCTCGGCGCGTCAAAGTGCCTCGCGGGCTACTTCGGCAACTCGAGAGCCCTCCTCGCCGACGGCCTCCACAGCCTTACCGACCTCGCATCAGACTTCGCCGTCCTCATCGGCATGCGCCTCGCCTCGACCCCGCCCGACGAGAACCACCCCTACGGCCACGAACGCGCCGCCAGCCTCGTCACCCTCTTCATCGCCGCGTCGCTCATGGCCCTCTGCTCGCTGCTGGTCGTCGACAGTGTCCGCGCGCTCCACGGAGGCGACGCCGTCGTCCCGCACTGGCCGACGCTCGTGATCGCCCTCGGCTCCGTCGGCGTCAAAGAGTTCCTTTTCCAGATTACGCGAAGGGCCGGACGCAAGGCCGGCTCATCGATGCTCATCGCAAACGCCTGGCACCACCGCACCGACAGCCTCACCTCGATCGTCGCGGCGATCGGCATCGGCCTGGCGATGGTCCTCGGCGAGGGCTGGGCGTTCATCGACGCCCTCGTCGGCGTCCTGCTCGGCGTCTACCTCGGCGTCGAGGGCGCAAAGCTCCTCTGGGGCGCCGTCAAAGACCTCATGGACGCCGCACCGGACCGCGAGATCATCGACGATCTCCGCGAACATATCCTCGGCGTCCCGGGCGCCGTCGCCTACCACGACTTCCGCGCACGGCGCGTGGGCGACAGCATCGATGTCGATCTCCATCTTCAGGTCAACGCGACCATGACCATCGCCGAAGCCCACGAGGTCGCGCGGGCCGTCAAACGGGCGATCATGGCCGCACACCCCGAAGTCGTCTCGGTCCTCGTCCACACCGAACCCGCCCTCCCCGAACACGCCAAAGACCGCGGCATCGCCGAGGGCGCAGAACAGGTCCAAGAAAACTGACCCGCCATCAGGTCTTCAGCAGCACAGCGATGGGAGGAAGGAAAATCGCCAGCAGCACCAGAATCAGGCTGCGCTCGTTGTTCTCAGACATGTTGATCTCGTTGGCTCGACAAGACGAAGAAAGCACACTCGCCCGCGAAGGCTCAATCTCTCAAGGCTGTCTACGCGACCCACCCCGCTTCGGATGATCGAAACTCGCCAACCCTGCCCATGACCACCACGGACGCAACGCGAGCCCTCACAGCCCAGGCCACCCCCCTCGCTTCCCCGCACGGTGACCAAGGTTCCGTCCCGAGGCGCGACCGAAGCCTTCTGGGATGCCGTCCAAGCCCGCTGGCCGCGTACATCCTGCTTGAACACCGTTCTGCGCTATCGGAGGACTTGGAGGGATCTCGAAAAGTGCCGCCGGCGTCTTGTGACATTTTTTCTTTCTAGATACGGTTGACAGACCCACGGCCCGTGGCTAGCGTCCTAAGGACGCTAGCCACGGGCCGTGGGATTGATTTTATCGAAACAAGAATGAAACATCTCAATCACGAAAAAATTGTGTCACAACTGATTACTCTCTTGGCCGGGGAGCGTCGCAGGGTGGCCGCGGCATGGAGACTCTGGGCCTACTCGTCCCGACTAAACACCAAATATTTCGAGATCGACAGAAACGACCGCAGGCGTGAATACTGGCGCCTCGCTCTGGCTCGCAACGAACAGTTCGAGCCCGTGGAAGGCGTCAATGATGTGTTTCTCATCACCGCCCCCTACGCCGACTACCTTACCCCAACTGAAGAACAAATCCTGCTGGAAGCGAACCCATGGGCCGTGATAAGCCACGGAACGGCGCTGATTCACCATTCGCTTACAACGCAGATGCCGACGGCAATACACGCGACGCTATACCGACCGATCGATCGATCAACGCCTCCCCTCGGGCTCTCTCCCGAAGAGTGGGCTGCAGCAACCGAAGCGGTCCCGAGAACTCCCGAACGGATCGGGGCGACTCCGATCGTATGGTCCCGGCATTCCGAGAAGTTCAAATGGGGCACGGAAGTATCAGAAAGCAACGGCGTTCCGATCTATGTCACCGATCTGGAACGCACTCTCCTCGACGCGCTCCGATTCCCCGGAAAGGCGGGAGGCGTCCTCAACACTCTCGGAGCGTGGGCGCTCTCAAAAGACCGGCTCGACCTTGACAAGCTCGTGAGGTACACGGAACGCTTCGGAATCAAGCTCCTCCGCCAGCGGGTCGGCTTCTTGCTCGAAGAAATGGGAATCCGCCACACCCGAATCGACATGTGGAAACGCCATGCGCTCCGCGGCGGCTCCGCGAAGCTCGTGGCGGGAAAGAGCTTCGATTCAAAGTACAGCGAGGACTGGAACCTGTCGCTAAATGTCCCCCCCGGCGTCCTCAGCGTGCTCCATGAGTGACACACACCCAAGCTCCGCAGGGTATGTTCGCGAATGGGCTATGGCGAACCGCCTCTCGATCGGCGCGGCCCGCCGTCGCTACGCTCAATATGTCGTTGCAAAGACAATCGCCTCCCACAGGATCGGCCGACAGATCGTGTTCAAGGGCGGCAACGCGCTCCGCCTCGTGTACAGCAATCCAAGGGGAACCATCGATCTCGATTTCACCGCCAAAGACAGCGTGCCCGACAGCGCCGATTGGCTCAAGAACGAGATCGAATCCGCAATCGAAGCGGCTCCGCCGAACCGGACCGACTACAAACTGAAGCTCCAGTCGGTCAAGCGGAAACCCGGCTCGCCGAACTCCACCTTCCCGACCTACCAGCTCTCGATCGGATTCGCTCTCTTGGGCGACAAGCGTTACGCCGACTTCGAAAACTCCGACCATCCGCTCTCCGACACCATTCCGATCGAGATCAGCATCAACGACATGGTCTGCAAAGACCATATCCGACGGATCGGAGGCGACACAGACATCCTCGTCTGCACTCTCGATGACATCGTCGCCGAAAAACTCAGAAGCCTGCTTCAACAGCCCATCCGAAACCGACACAGAAGACAGGATGTCTTCGATATCGCAAGGATATGCACCGATCAAAGCGACGAGATTTCAGCCGACCTCATCGCAGTCTACCTGCATAAAAAGTGCGCCGCCAGAGACATCACCGTGAGCAAGTCCGCCTTCAATGATGAGGTCGAGGCGCGGGCTCGGTTCGAGTACGACAGATTGCGCGACGACACCGGCGACGCCTTTATCCCATTCGACACGGCCTGGCCGCGCGTAATGGACCTCGTCCAACTCCTCGATATTCCGGACTCGTAATCGCCCCCTCACCCCACCGCCGCCACAACCTTCTTCGCCGCGTCGGTCAGATCCGTCGCTGCCTGCAGCGTCGGCAGATCGCTCTCGGCGTCCTTGAGCAGCTTCCGCCCCGCGTCCACATTCGTCCCCTCAAGACGCACCACCAGCGGGATCTTGAAACCCACTTCCTTCGCCGCGTTGATGATCCCCTGCGCGATGATGTCGCAGCGCATGATCCCGCCGAAGATGTTCACCAGGATCCCCTTCACCGAGCTGTCGGTCAGGATGATCCTGAACGCCTCGGTCACTGCCTCCTCGCTCGCGCCGCCGCCGACATCGAGGAAGTTCGCCGGCTCGCCGCCGTGGTGCTTGATGATGTCCATCGTCGACATCGCAAGCCCGGCGCCGTTGACCAGGCACCCGATGTTCCCGTCCAGCGCGATGTAAGACAGCCCGAAACGCTGCGCCCGAAGCTCCGCCGGGTTCTCCTCCGTCGGGTCGAACATCGCCTGGATGTCCTTGTGGCGGAAGGTCGCGTTGTCGTCGAAGTTGAACTTCGCGTCGATCGCCAGCACCTGCCCGTCCGGGTGATCCTGCGTCGGCGGCGTCAGCACCAGCGGATTGATCTCCGCGATCGTGCAGTCCTTCTCAACAAACACCTTCGACAACGCGAGCATCACCTTCACCGCCTGGTTCACCTGCTTGCCCTTGAACCCCAGCCGGAACGCCACCGTCCGCGCCTGGTGCGCTTCGAGCCCCACCAGCGGGTGCAGCGGCACCTTCATGATCGCGTCGGGGTTCTTCTCGGCGACCTCTTCGATCTCAACCCCGCCCTCCGACGACGCGATCAGCACATTGCGCCGCGTCGCGCGGTCCGTCGTGATCGCGAGGTAGAACTCCTTCTCGATGTCCACGCCCGCCGCAACGAGCAGACGCTTGACCTCAAGCCCCTCCGGCCCTGTCTGCGGCGAAACCATCTTGTTCGACAGCATGAACCGAGCAGACTCGGTCGCGTCCTCGGGGTTCCGCACGAGCTTCACGAATCCCGCCTTGCCGCGACCGCCCGCGTGCACCTGCGCCTTGACCACCGCGAGGTCCGTCCCCGCCTCTCGCGTTACCTGCTTATAGGTGGTCGCGGCGTCCTCGATCGACTCGATCACTGCGCCGGGGGGGACGGGAACACCCGCGTCGGCGAGAAGCTGGCGGGCCTGGTACTCGTGCACTTTCATGGTCGCTCCGTCGGGCAAGCGTCGGTTTGGGTCAGGATAAGGGCCCCATCGTAGCCGCATCACGATCCCGCCCGGAGCCGCACAGACGAAAGCCCGAGCACACCGCACGCAGTAGACCGGGGCGGTCGCAGCCCCGGATCGTGGTCCTCACACAAGGACGAATCCGTAAACCGTTCGGTACTGAAGCCGCCGCCCTCGACCGCCGATCGGTCTCCCCTCGGCAAGGGTGCACCCAGAGGAGACGAGCGAATGTCCGAGCGCGAGCAGAAGTCCAAGCCCCACGCCTCAAGCGGGGCCCCCCGCGAGAACGCGATGGACAGGCGCCTCCACCGCCACACCTGCGAGATGGACGCCGCAGTGATCGTCCTCGACGAAGGCGCTCCCGCTCTCCGCCTGCCGGTCCGAGTCCACGACATCAGCCGCGGCGGCGCCGGGATCACCTTGGCCATTCCGATTGAACGGGGGGTGCCGGTCGTGTTCTTGCTCAAAAACCCTGTCGCCGGGCGACAGCGGGCGGTCTACGCCGTCACCGCGGGCTGCCGCCACGACGATCACGACTTCCGAATCGGCATCGAGTTCCTCCCCACGCCCCTCCAGATCCGCTGCCAGCCCTGGTTCTGCAGGCTCAACGCCGCGTAATCCCGCCACACCCGCCAGCTTCGAACCTCCGACGGTGGCCCCCGCACGCCATGCCCTCCTATGGTTGCTGCCCGCGCCGGGCGGATCGCTCGCCCGCGGACCAAACATCCTTCAAACGAGAGGATCCACGGCGATGGCCAGCGGTACCAAAGGCATCATCTCGCAGGTGATCGGCTCCACCTTCGACGCACAGTTCCCCGAAGACGGGCTCCCCGACATCTACAACGCGGTCACAGTCCAAACCGAGACCGCGTCGGGCAAGGTCAACCTCACCGGCGAGGTCCAGCAGCACCTCGGAGGCGGACGCGTCCGCTGCGTCGCCCTCGGCTCAACCGACGGTCTCTCACGAGGCACCGAGTGCATCGACACCGGCGGCCCCGTCACCGTCCCCGTCGGCGAGAAGGTCCTCGGACGCGTGTTCAATCTCCTGGGCGACCCCATCGACAACATGGACGCCCCCACAGACACGCCCCGCAAGCCCATCCACCGCAAGCCCCCAGAGTTCACGCAGCTCAACCCCAACACCGAAGTCCTCGAAACGGGCATCAAGGTCGTCGACCTCCTCTGCCCCTTCGTCCGAGGCGGCAAGATCGGCCTCTTCGGCGGCGCAGGTGTCGGAAAGACCGTCATCATCCAGGAGATGATCGCACGCGTCGCCCGCGAGTTCGGCGGCTACTCCGTCTTCTGCGGCGTCGGCGAGCGCACCCGCGAGGGCAACGACCTCTGGCTCGAAATGCAAGAGGCCGAGTACACCGACGAGAACGGCAACAAGGCCCATGTCATCGACAAGGTCGCCATGGTCTTCGGCCAGATGAACGAGCCCCCCGGCGCCCGTCTCCGCGTCGCCCTCTCCGGCCTGACCATGGCCGAGGAATTCCGCGACGCCTCCGGCAAGGAGACCATGATCTTCGTCGACAACATCTTCCGCTTCACCCAGGCAGGCTCGGAGGTCTCCGCCCTCCTCGGCCGTATGCCCTCGGCCGTGGGTTACCAGCCCACCCTCTCCACCGAGATGGGCGAGCTCCAGGAGCGGATCACCTCGACGAGCAACGGCGCCATCACCTCGGTCCAGGCCATCTATGTCCCCGCCGACGACCTGACCGACCCCGCCCCGGCCACCGCCTTCGCCCACCTGGACGCCTATGTCGTTCTGGCCCGCGGCATCGCCGAGAAGGGCATCTTCCCCGCCGTCGACCCCCTCGCCTCGACCTCGCGAATCCTCGACCCCGGCGTCCTCGGCGAGCGCCACTACCGCGTCTCCCGCCGCGTGCAGCAGATCCTCCAGCGCTACAAGGAGCTGCAGGACATCATCGCCATCCTCGGCGTCGACGAACTCTCCGAAGACGACAAGCTCGTCGTCTCCCGCGCCCGCAAGATCGAGCGCTTCCTCAGCCAGCCCTTCTTCGTCGCCGAAGTCTTCACCGGCTTCCCCGGCGTCTACACCCCGCTCTCGGAAACCATCGACTCCTTCGAGCGCCTCTGCAACGGCGAGGGCGACGACCTCCCCGAGTCCGCCTTCATGTATGTCGGCACACTCGACGACGCCCGCGCCAAGGCCGAAAAGGCCGCCGCCGCGGCCGGCTGACCAACACCAACAACAAGCACCCACAAAAGCCCGCGTCACCAGACGCGGGCTTTTTTCATTCGCCACAATGCCACGGCATCAACGACAGCTCGCGATCAACCCGGCTGACGACTGCGGCAGCGCTCGCCGAGCCGAGTCGATCGTGCAAATCAAGATGTACTCATCCGCAAAAGATTGGCCTTTGTTTGCTTCTTGTTGTTTTCGACGAAGATGACCATCCATTCCTTTTACTTGATACGGGAAGTCGCTGTTGCGGCAATGGCTGTTATTCGTTACTGTGTTCGCGCTCGAATGAACGGGTTCGAATGAATGGGAGGGTCGCGATGTTTGAAATGAATCGGTACGGAGCGCTAGCGAGACTCGCTCGCGTGGCGTGCCTGTTTGCCACTGCGTTGAGCGGCGTGGCGGTCAAGGCCCACGCCCAGTGTGGTGAGTGGGAGCCGCTTGGATCGGGGACAAACAACAGTGTCGGATACATGACAGTGTTCGACGACGGTTCAGGGCGGGCACTGTACGCTGGAGGCTCGTTCACGCAGGCTGGCGTAAGCACGGCCAACCGTATCGCCCGTTGGGATGGCTCGTCGTGGGAGCCGTTGGGATCGGGGATGAACAGCAATGTCAGAGCTCTGACTGTGTTCGACGATGGCTCGGGACGGGCGCTGTACGCTGCGGGTGACTTCTCACTGGCGGGCGGAATCGCGGCCAACCGCATCGCCCGTTGGGACGGCTCGTCGTGGTCGCCACTGGGAGCAGGGATGAACGGAATAGTCAATGCTCTCGCCGTCTTTGACGATGGCTCGGGACCGGCCCTCTACGCGGCCGGCTGGTTCACGCAGGCGGGCGGAAACGCGGCCAACCGCATCGCACGCTGGGACGGCTCGTCGTGGTCCCCGCTGGGTGCGGGGTTGAACGGATCTGTGGAGGCCCTCGCGGTGCTCGACAAGGGCTCAGGGCGGGCGCTCTACGCGGGCGGTCGGTTTACACAAGCGGGCGGCCAGACCGTCAACTACATCGCCCGTTGGGATGGCTCGTCGTGGTCGCCGCTGGGATCGGGAATGAACAGAATCGTCGGAGCGCTGACTGTGTTCGACGACGGTTCAGGACCGGTGTTGTATGCGGGAGGTCACTTCACCCAGGCGGGAGGAAGCCCGGCCTCCTACATCGCCCGCTGGGACGGTTCGTCTTGGTCGGCACTGGGATCCGGGGTCAATGATTGGGTCTTTGCCTTGGCGGGGTTCGACGATGGCTCGGGGCCGGCACTGTACGCTGGAGGCGACTTCACACAGGCGGACGGGAGCCCGGCCAACCGCATCGCACGCTGGGACGGCGCATCTTGGTCGCCGCTGGGAGTTGGGGTGAACGGCCCTAGGGTCTCTGACCTAATGGTGTTTGACGACGACTCGGGGCCAGTGCTCTACGCGAGTGGCAGCTTCACGCAGGCGGGCGGGAGCCCGGCCAACCGCATCGCTGCTTGGCGCGACTCTTGTGGAGGCACCGCGTTTATCGACGCTGGACGTTTCCTGCGCCGCGACCCGACGGGCACACCCGTCGATCCGACCACGCCGCCCGACGCGCTCATCGACTGGGACGCGGGCCGGATGGCGACGGCCACGAGCTTGGTCGTGGGCGCGGCCTGCGACGGGGTCACGCGTCTGGCCCTGCGCGCAATCGAGGAGGGGCCGGGAGAGGTCCGGTTCCGTCTCCTCGACGAGACCGGCGGCACGAGCGGCGTCGGGGCCCTGGGCGTTCCCGGTCAGCCGCCATCGGAGACCTCGATCGTGGTCTCGACTCAAGAGATCGATGGCGTGCACTACGCCTTTGTCTCGTACAGAGCGCCGCGCGACTTCGTGCGTTCGCCGGATGATGTGCCGCTGCGTGAGCGGACGGTGCGCGTCGAGCGGACATTCACGCCCTCGTTCGGCGATCCGCGTCCTCCGGTCGTGACGCCGCTGCGCCTGACGCGCCCGCCCGTGGTGCTTCTGCACGGGCTGGCGAGCGACGCCGGGACATGGCAGTGGGGCCACCGAAGCGACACCCGATTCACCTTTTATGAAGCGGATTACCGGTTCTCGAATCTGGCGTCCTTCTCGTCGAATCACCAGAATTGGATCGTTCAGCACGCAGCCGCCAGCGGACTTCACCTCGTCCGCCGAGAAGGGTACGCCGCAACACAGGCGGACTTCGTCGGCCACAGCATGGGCGGCATTCTCGCCCGGTTCCATGTGGCGGATCCGATTCAGAACTACCGGTCGGATAACCTTGGGCAGGGTGACCTGAACCGGCTGATCACCCTTGGCTCGCCGCACGCCGGCAGTGGAATCGCCTGCTTGGCAATCCGGCTGGGGGAGCATCCGGTCGTCGGTGATTTCTGGCGCGCGGTGGCTATTGTTTCGGCCAGAATAGACCTGCTCGCGCCGGCGATTTACGACCTCCGACCGCCCATGGATCCCGGATTCACGCTCCCGGCCGCCCCTGTCCCAGCCCACGCGATTGCGGGCACGGGCGGACCAGCGTTCATAAACCAGGCGACTTCATCATGGATACTACCGCACCCAACATCCTTCTTGCGTCTATTGGTGAGATTGCACGCCCACACAGCGGGCTACGCGCATGTGTTGGGGCCCGGTTCGCACGACCTAATCGTCGCTGAATGGAGCGCCAGCGGAGATCTCGGCGCATCGCACACCACCACCATCGGGTACAGTTCAGGGCCGCCAGTCGTCTCGGGAACACACACCAATCTCACAAGGGCCGAGCCGGTCTGGGGGACCGTCGCGTCGCTGCTTGACGCAAGCGTGGATGGCCCTCTCTTTGCGCCAGGCTTCCCGCAAGGCACTTTCCATCCGATCCCGGATGTCTGCGCGAGCGACGACGATCCTCCTTTCGAGCTTGCTCAGAACGGCTCGATCATCATCACCTCGCCGGCGCCTGGGACGGTCGTGCAAGCCGGCGATATCATCACTTTCAGCGCCGAGCCCACGGGCGACTTCTCGCCGACGCAGATCTATTTCGCCAGCAGCATCGGCTCGGAAGTCGTTGAGGGTCCGCACTTCTCCGTCGATCTCACCGTTCCGCCCCAGATGGTCGGGACGATAACGATTTCGGCGATGGGCGTCGATGATGAGTTCTTGGTCGCCATGGCCGATGATGTGAACATCAGCGCGGCGACCGACGCGGTTCTGATCGGGATCGAACTCTCACCGAACCCGGTGGTGCTTTTCGATTGGTACCCCCAAGCGGGACTCCGCGTGACCGGAATCTACGACGACGGCCATCCACGCGAGATCCGCGAAGGTGTCGCGTTTGTCAGCGATGAGCCTTCGATTGCAACGGTGGACGCCGACGGACTGGTGCGAGCACTCCGCGAGGGTGAGACGACCGTACGGGCGGAGTACCAAGGCTTCCAAGACTCAACGGAGGTCATTGCCGAGGGCGAATTCTGCATTGTCGATCTGAACGGCGACGGCGTCGTCGACGCCGACGACTTCTTCCTCTTCCTCCAACTCTTCGCCGCAGGCGACAGCCGTGCTGACTTCAACAACGACGGCATCATCGACGCAGACGACTTCTTCGCCTTCCTGAGCGCTTTCGCCGCCGGCTGCTGAACGCCTCCGCACGCATCCAGAGTCGACCCAACCGCCCCCGCCGGACCGCCCGGCGGGGGTGATTTCTTTCGCACGCCGACCCCGGCACCGCGAGGTCGGTGCAACAGACCTACAACCCCGACGACTGACCCGAGCCGACCCCGGCCGCAAGATCGGATATCCTGACCACGCTCGGGGACGCCCTCGGGGACAACACCGTAAGAACGGGAGCGAACCTCATGTCGAACCAGCCCCAGCAAACGCCCGCAGATCCGGAGACGGTGAAGAACAACCGCGTAATGATGGCCAGGATCATGCACGGCGCGTTCATCGCTGGCCTTGCCATCTTTGCGGTCATCGCCGGCGTGGTCGGCGCAGGCGGAGAAGCGGAAGCCGAAGATGCCGCCGCGCAGCAGGCCCCGCCCATCGATCCACTCTGGATAGTAATCGGCGTGCTCGGCGTTACATCGATCGCTGCGGCGGCGATTCTCCCGGGGATCTTTGCGAAGAAGGCCGGCGCCACATCGGCCGAAGCCGAGGCGCAGATCAAAAGAGACATGGCGATCGGTGAGGTCTGGTTCAAGCTCCAGATCATCAGGATGTCGCTCTTGGAGGGCGCGGGCCTTTTCGCGGCGGTGGCACTGCTTATCAGCGGCGAACTCCTCTTCCTCATCCCCGCGGCGGTCTTCATCGGCGCGCTCGTCGTTGTCGCCCCCTCCCGCGCCAAGCTCGACGCGTTCGAGGCGCTCGCGACAGGCGACCCGCACCATCCCACCGCGGTCTAACCTTCCGACCCCGCATGCCCGACGATCGCAAACTCCGCTTCGAAACCGCCGCCGACCTTGCACGCGAGCTCGACGCGCTCGAAGCCGCGCACAACGAAGGCGGCGTCGTCTCCACCGGCGTCTGGTCCCCCGGCCAGAACCTCCAGCATGTCGCCCGCTTCTACAAGGCCGCGTTCGACGGCTTCGGCTTCATGTTCCCCGCGCCCGCACGCTTTCTCTTGCGTCTCTTCCTCAAGCCCGTCGCTCTCAGACGCACCTTCCGAGGCGGCCTGAAGATCCCCGCCAAGGCCCGCCCCCTCCTCCAGCCCGACGAGGGCGTCTCGTTCGAGCAGGGCCTCGCCGACCTCCGCGCCCAACTCGGCCGCATCGACAACGGCGAACGCATGCAGCAGCCGAGCCCGGTTCTCGGACCACTCTCCCACGACGAGTGGACCGAGCTCCAGCTCCGCCACGCCGAGCTCCACCTCGCCAAGATCCGCCCCTCAGGGCCTCAACCCCCCCAGGGCTGACCCGGCACGCCCGACCCGCCGCACACAAAGCGGACACGCCGTGCATAAAAGGCTTGGCCCGCCCCCCGTCCCGGGGTATGCTCAACGCCGCCGCCAAGGCCGATCCGGCCGCAAACGCGGCGACGCCCGACAGCGTGGGGGGAACAGGCAAGGGCCGCTCGGCGCTCGCGCACGCCGACGGGCTATCACCGAGCGCGCGGCAGACACGCAAACCCGATCCGTTCAGAACCCCAGAATCCCCGGAGAAGACAAGAGATGCAGAAGTTCATCGCCCCCCTCGCGATCGCGACCATCGCGGGCTCCGCCGCAGCACAGGCATTCCAGAGCGAAGTCGTCATCATCCGAGGCGACAATGTCGGCACCCTCGTGGACCCCGCCGAAGTCGCCCTCATGAGCCAGGTCAGAATCAACAACACCGGCTCCTGGCTCCTCCGCTGCAATGTCAACACCCTCTTCAGCAACAACCAGAACGCCCTGATCCGCGACGGCGCCCTCGAAGAGATCGTCGGCACGCCCGCCCCCGGCATCACCGGCAGCGACTACAACACCTTCTCCTCCATCGGCCTGAACAACAACGGCGACCGCACACTCTTCGCCTCCCTGACCGAACTGCCTAACTCGCAGAACCGCGCCTACTGGTTCAACAACGAGCCCTTCATCCAGTACGGCGACATCAGCTCGTCACCACTGCTGACCCCGGGCACCCCCTACATCGGCCTCTTCAATTCGCACGAAGTCACCGACAACGGCCAGATCTTCATCATCTCTACCGTCAACGACGCCAACATCCCCTCCAGCGTCGACCGCACACTCACCCGCTGGGACCGCGTCTCCCAAGGCAACTACACCGAAACCGTCCTCACCTTCGAGAGCGCAGAGATCGGCTCCACCGGACGCTTCGTCACAGACCTGGAAACCAACTCCAACCAGCTCGACGCCAACAACAGCGGCGATGTCATCTATGTCGCCCGCGTCGACGGCGACACCGCCTCCAACCGCTTCCTCATGCGCAACACCGACCCGATCCTCCAGCAGACCGACCCCCTGCCCGCAACCCCCGGACGCAATGTCCGCCTCCTCACAGGCGCCGTCTCGATCAACGACGCCGGCGACTGGGCCGCACGCCTCTTCATCGACGGCGACACCGCCGACGATCTCCTCATCGTCAAGAACGGCGACCAGATCATCGCACGCGAGGGCGACGAGGCGCCGGGCGCAGGCGGATTCCAGTTCACAAGCTTCGGCTCCGGCCCCGTCCACATCGGAAACAACGGCGCCGTCCTCTACGCGGGCGTCTGGAACGCGCCCAGCCACAACACCGGCATCTTCGTCAACGACAACCTCGTCCTCCGCCAGGGCGATATCTTCGAGGTCTCCTCGATCATCTACGAGGTCACCACCATCCGAAGCATCACCGACGGCTACCACCTTTCGGACAACGGCGAGTGGGCCGCGATCCGCGTCGTCCTCTCCGACGGATTCAACACAAACCTCGACGCCATCGTCCGCATCAACATCGACCTGCCCACAACCTGCCCGCCCGACCTCAACGCCGACGGCGTCGTCGACGCCGACGACTTCTTCCTCTTCCTCTCTCTCTTCGCCGCCGGCGACAGCCGCGCCGACTTCAACAACGACGGCGTCATCGACGCCGACGACTTCTTCGCCTTCCTCAGCGCGTTCGCCGCCGGCTGCTGAAGCGCTTTCGCACGCACACACGCAAACACCGCCCCCGCCGGACCCTCCGCCGGGGGCGTTTTCTTGCGCCCTCACCCCACCCCCAGCCGATATCTGGGCTGCATGAGCAACCCAATCGCAGACATCCCGAAGGACGCACTCTCCCCCGGCGACCTCGCCATCGACTGCGGCGCAAACATCGGCTGGGTCACCGGACGCATGCTCGCCCGCGGCGCCCGCGTCATCGCTTTCGAGCCGAACCCCCACGCCTTCGAAGTCCTCAAAGGCACCCACGCCGAAAACCCCGCCGCGGACTGCCGCAACGCTGGCGTCCACGACCACGACGGCCACGCCGATCTCTTTATGCACCACCGCGCGATCGAGGACGAGGTCCACTGGTCCGCCGGCTCCTCCATGCTCGGGTTCAAGGGCAATGTCGATCCCGCCCGCTCCGTCCGCGTCGAGGTCGTCGACCTCGCCCGCATCATCCTCGAACTCGACGAGGAGGTCGCCCTCCTGAAAATGGATGTCGAAGGCCTCGAGGTCCCCATCCTCAACCGCCTCCTCGACACCGGCGCGATCGACCGCGTCCGTCTCACCCTTGTCGAGGCCCACGACCAGCGCATCCCCGAGCTCAAGCCAGAGACAGACGCCCTCCGCGACCGCCTCCGCAGGGAAAGCCGAGAAAACTCGATCCGCCTCGACTGGATCTGAGATCCCCCCGCCCCCGGGCAAGGCACGGATAACCTCACGAGAGGCCGCAGCCAACCCGAGCGACGCGAACAATTGACGCCCCCGGACCGTTCATAAAGCGATCCGATGGTGAACCTTGGCTGTCCGCCCGGTCCGAACTTCGATTCGCCGCCGAGACGATTGCACCTCATCCCGCAGACCGGTACGCTAACGGCACCTTGAGGAAGGGGCCGAGAGAGCCCTGCCCGCGGCGTGTGCCAAAGGCCGCCCCCTCCTCTCCCGGAGGAAATGCAGTCATGCGTAGATCAGCGTTCGCAGCCGCGTCCAGCGCGGCCATTGTGTTGTTTGCGTGCGCCGGCGCCGCCGTCGCCACAGACAACCTCATCGGCTTCAACTTCACCACCGCCGCGTCGTCCACCCCCGACCCGCAGAACTGGAACCGCATCAGCGCCGCCGACGGCTCGATCGGCAATGTGTTCGACGACACCGGGGCCGCGACCTCCGTCGGGATCCAGTGGGGCGGCAATCCACCGAGCCTCGGATTCGTCTATCTCGGCACTTCGACCGTCGCCTCCGACGCCGTCCCCCAGCACAGCTACGACCTTTCCGGAATGAGCGGCTACGCCTTCAGGTCCAACGGCGACTTCTTCGTCGAAATCACAGGGCTCAATCCCAACACACCCTACGAGTACTGGTTCGTCGCCTACCGCGCGACCTCCGCCATCGACAACGATGTCAGCGTCAGCAACGGCGACACCATCAACGCCACCACCTTCAAGCAGTTCATCACTTCCGGCGACAACAACGGGCGCTTCATCGTCAACAGCACACCCGCCAACAACACCCTCGTCTGGGACGACCTTTCGTTCGAGACTTTCAGCAGTTCGAGCGGCACTATCCGCTTCAACTTTGTCGGCGATACGCAGACCACCGTCGCCGTCGGCGCGCTCGCTATCCGAAGCGCCGTCCCGCCCGAGCCCTTCGATGTCCGCATCAACGCCTCCGTCTCAGCGGACTCCGTCGGCGTCGGCGACAATGTCACCTTCACATTCAATGTCCTCAACCCCAGCCCCGCCGATGTCACCGGCGTCGTGGTCGACATCGAGCTACCCGCCGGCCTCGACTATGTCTCCGACGACCGCGGCGGCGTCCTCACCGGCAACACCCTCTCGGCCAACCTCGGCGACCTCACCTCGCTGAGCACCACCACAATCAATGTCGTCACCAACCCCTCCGCCCCCGGCGTCTTCGTCGTCGAGGCCGAGGTCGACATCAACGAGCTCGACCCCAACCCCGACAACAACACGACGACCGCATCCGTCAATGTCGGCGAGACAGACCTCGCCGTCGCCATGACAGCCAGCGCAAACCCCGTCGTCATCTCCTCCAGCCCCGCGGTCGACTTCACCATCGACTACAACAACCTCGGCCTCATCAACGCGACCGACACCCAGATCGTCTTCACCGCCCCGCCGGAACTGAACATCACCGGCTCGTCCGCGGGCGTCGTCAGCGGCAACACCGTCACCCTCGACATCCCCAGTTTCACCGGCGCAAACTCCGGTTCCTTCACCGTCAACACCGCCGCCATCAGCGCGAACGCCAACGCCATCGCGACCGTCGAGATCTCCCACGCAGGCCCCGACCCGGATCCCTCCAACGATTCGGCTTCGGTCGCCCTGCTCATCGCGCAGGACGCCTCCGACTTCCCGCCCGTCCAGACGATCTTCAGCAACCTCCACTCGCTGGATAACTCCATGGTCCCCGGACGACCCGGCGAACGCTTCCAGACCGGCACCGCGTCCACAACCGCCTTCGGCTTCCCCTTCGCCAGCCCCGGCGGCAACCTCTGGATCTTCCGCGGCTTCACCGACGCCACGGGCTCGACCAATGTCGTCGTCGTCGGAGCCGACGACGCCGGATCCGTCGTCTTCGGCCAGAGCCAGAACGACCCCATCGTCGCCGACGGCGCACTCATCGGCACCATCGACGAACGCGTCGCCATCAACGACAGCGGGAGCTGGGCCGCAAGAACACGCACCACCGGCGGCGCCACTACACGCCACTATGTGATCAAGTTCGACGCCGCGCTCGCAGAGTTCTCCGCGCCCATCCAGAACGGCGATCCCCTCCCCGGCGACCCCTCCGTCTCCTTCGGCACACTCTTCTCCAACGCCATGATCACCAACGACGGACGCGTCGGCGCCATCGCAACGAGCCTCAGCGGGGCGCCCACCGATGTCAACGCCGCCGTCGTCCTCGGCGACCAGACCCTCTTCCGCAAGGGCGTCGACGGACCCACCGGCCAGTTCGACGGCGGCGCAAGACCCTACAACCTGTTCACCGCAAACCGCACCTACATCAACGCCGACGCCTCGAGGACCCTCGTCCGAGGCGACCTCCAGGGCGGGGCGACCTCCAACAACTCCGTCGTCGCCCTCGACAACGCCGTCGTCATCCAGCAGGAGTTCCCGATCCCCAATGCGCCGCAGGTCGACGGCCTCGCGCTGGCGCCGATCAACGAGCTCATGACCGGCTCGGGCAACTGGATGGTCAGAGGCAACACCGCAACGCCCGACGCCGACCGCTATGTCCTCCTCAACGGCGAGCCCGTCGCTTGGCTCGGCGGAACCACCGGCCTCCCCGACAACTCCGTCTGGGACAACGCCGAGTTCTCAAACGCCTTCTTCTCCTTCAGCGCCAACAACAACGGCGACTATGTCGTCGGCGGCCTGACAAACACCCCCGATGTCACCCGCGACGCCGTCATCGTCTTCTACTGCGCTAACGGCGACGCCTTCGAGCTCATCCGTGAGAGCGACCCCATCGACCTCTCCGGCAACGGACAGTTCGACGACAACGCCTTCATCGCCATCTTCAACGACGACCGCGCCTTCCTCACCGACACCCACTACTACTTCGTCGCCGTCGTCAAGGACAGCTTCACGACCAACGCCACGGGCGACCGCTTCGCCAAGGGCTTCTTCCGCATCGAGCTCCCCGACTGCGGCACGACCGCGTGCCCGCCGGACCTCAACGGCGACGGCGTGGTCGACGCCGACGACTTCTTCCTCTTCCTCAGCCTGTTCGCTGCGGGCGACCCGCGCGCCGACTTCAACAACGACGGCGTCATCGACGCCGACGACTTCTTCGCCTTCCTGAGCGCTTTCGCCGCAGGCTGCTGAACAACGCCCCGATAACGCCCTGACTCGATCGCCCCTCCCGCGGGGGGCGATCGTTTTTTTTGCCGCTTCTCGTACCCACGCGGGCGTCCATGAAGTTCGTGGGTTGACCCGGACCGCCGGATCCGGTAGGTTCGACTCCAACTCGTGCTGCGGGATAGAAAGCGAATCAAACGGCCCCGTCGTCGCGCACCTTTCCCCGTGCGTGCGCTGTTGCACGCGCGGAATTTGTTCATTGTTCACCGTTACTTGTGGAGACAGAGTCACATGACACACTCACTCACACGCCGGCGCGCGGCCATCGCCGCCACCACCCTCCTGATGGTCGCCGCCGGCGCAGCGACCGCCCAGTCCGGTTCGCTCACCACCGATGTCGCAAACAACGGCAGCGGCGGCGTCTTCATGGACTTCCAGCCCACGGCGCAGGCCATCGAGATCGTCTCCTTCGAGACTTACATCTCAGGGACAAACCCCACAAGCATCGAGATCTGGGTCCGCGACGGCAGCTATGTCGGCTTCGACGACAGCAGCGTGGGTTGGACCCTCCACGAGACGGTCAACGGCGTCGGTCAGGGGAGCAACGACCTCGCAGAGTTCACCCTCACAATGCCCCTGGAGCTCGACGCCGGCGTCGTCACCGCCGTCTACTTCCACACCGTCTCCGGCGGCGGCATCCGCTACAACGGCACCAACTCCAACCCGCCCCAGGAAACCTGGAGCAACGCAGACCTCACGCTCTTCAGCAATGTCGCTCGCACGGGAACCACGCCCTTCGGAGGCAGCAGGTTCTCGCCACGCACATTCGCAGGCGTCATCCACTACGACTTCGCCGGCCCGACCGATCCCTTCGATGTCCGCATCCTCGGCTCGGCCGACCCCAGCAACATCGGCATCGGCGACAACACCACCCTCACCTTCGAGGTCCGCAACCCCAGCACCGCAGATGTCACAGGCGTCGTCGTCGACATCGAGCTCCCCGCCGGCCTCGACTATGTATCCGACGACCGCAACGGCACGCTCGTCGGCAATGTGCTCACCGCCAACCTCGGCGACCTCCCGATCGACCAGTCAACCACCATCAATGTCATCGCCAACGCCTCGGGCGCAGGCGAGTTCCTTGTCACGGGCGAGGTCGACATCAACGAGCCCGACCCCGATCCCTCCAACAACATCGTCATGGTCCCAGTCGATGTCGGCGAGACCGATCTCGGCGTCGCCATGACCGCCGACGCCAACCCCGTCGTCATCGACTCCAACGGCGAGGTGAACTTCACCATCGACTACGAGAACTTCGGCCCCGTCGGCGCCGGAGATGTCCAGATCGTCTTCACCGCGCCGCCGGAGCTCAACATCACCGGGACCTCCGCCGGCACGATCGTCGGCAGCACCGTCACCGTCGACCTCGCCGCTTTCCCCGCCTTCAACACCGGCTCCTTCACCGTCAACACCAACGCCACCGCCCCCAACACCAACGCCGTCGCGACTGTCGAGATCAGCCACGCCGGCCCCGACCCCGACCCCTCCAACACCGCCGACGAGGTCTCGCTGCTGATCGTCCAGAGCGCCGCCGATTTCCCCGCCATCGACACCATCTTCACCAATGTCGAGTCCCTCGATAACTCCAATGTCCCCGGACGCCCGGGCTTCAAGTTCCGCAACACCGCGACAGGCACGATCACAGGAACCTTCCAGCGTCCCTACGCGAGCCCCAACGGCGACCTCTGGATCATGCGCGCCGATGTCGACGCCGACCTCGCCCAGCGCCAGGTCATCCTCGTCGGCGCCGAGACGCAGGGCACCACCGTCCTCCAGCGCGGCGACCTCGACCCCGTCCAGCCCCCCTTCGGCTTTAACGCCATCGGTATCATCGACATCGCGATGTCCATCAACGACAGCGGCAGCTGGGCCGCACGCACGCGCAACGACGACTCGCCCGTCGAGCACTTCATCCTCAAGTTCGACGCCGCCACCGCAGAATTCTCCAAGGTCGCCAAGTCCGGCGACCCCGTCCCCGGCATCCCCGGCGCCGAGTACAGCACGCTCTTCAATTCCGCCAACATCACCAACACCGGACAGGTCGGCTTCATCGCCGGCAGCTTCGACGGCGTGCCCAGCACAGAAGACCGCGCTGCGATCTTCAACGACCAGGTGCTGCACCAGCGCGGCGTCACCGCGCCCACCGGCATCGGCCTCGACCCCACCAACACCTGGAACTTCCTCACCGCCAACACCTTCGAGATGAACGCCGACGGCACCAGCCACATCGTCCGCGGCACCGTCAACAACGCCTCCGGCGAGAACAATGTCACCGCCGTCAACAACGAGGCCGTTGTCCGCTCGGGCAACCCGATCCCCGGCGACACCGTCCTCAACGCCGACGCCGGAACGCCCCACAACCAGATCATGAACGCCGACGGCGACTGGGTCATCCGGGGCCAGGTCTCCGGCGGCGACCGCTATGTCCTCTTCAACGGCGACATCGTCGCATGGACCGGCGGGCCCACCGGCCTTCCCGACAACTCCGTCTGGGACAACTCCGGCTTCACGCAGAACTTCTTCGGCACCGCGAGCCGCGGCGACGATATCGTCATCGGCGGACGGACCGACAACCCCGACGAAAGCCGCAGGGATGTCTATGTCCTCATCTGCGGCAACGGCAGCGTCGTCGAGATCATGCGGGCCGGCGACCCCGTCGACCTCTCGGGCAACGGCCAGTTCGACGACAACGCCTTCCTCGACCGCTGGACGAGCCAGAACGACCGCGTCTTCATGAACGACACCCACCTCTACTTCGTCGCCCAGGTCCGCGACACCTTCGAGGACAACAACAACCGCTTCGGACAGGGCTTCTTCAGAGTCGAACTCCCCGACTGCGGCGCAGCGCCGTGCCCCGCCGACCTCAACGGCGACGGCGTCGTCGATGCGGACGACTTCTTCCTCTTCCTCCAGTGGTTCGCCGACGCCGACCCCCGCGCCGACATCAACAACGACGGCGTGATCGACGCCGACGACTTCTTCGACTACCTCTCGCTCTTCGCCCAGGGCTGCTGATCCCGCCGCCCGTCCATCGGGCGGACAACAATCCTCTCCCGCGATGAACGCGGGGCGGGCCCACGCCCGCCCCGTTTTTTCATGCCCCGACCGCACCCCGCCCCCCGACGGCTCGCCGAAAGGACGAAACAATGCCCGCCTGGCTCATCACCGTCCTCCTCCTCCTCGGATCCAACATCTTCATGACATGGGCCTGGTACGGCCACCTCAAAAAAACCGGCTGGACCATCGCCGCGGCCATCGCCATCTCGTGGCTCATCGCCCTCCCCGAATACATCCTCCAGGTCCCCGCAAACCGCATCGGCCACTTCTCACAGGGCGGCCCCTTCACCGCCGCGCAACTCAAAGTCATCCAGGAAGCGATCACCCTGACGGTCTTCACCGTCTTCGCCGTCATCGTCCTCAAAGAGAAGCTCCGCTGGAACGAGATCACCGCCTTCGTCCTCATCTTCGCCGCCGTCTGCATCGCCATGATCGGCCGGGGCGAGGAGCCAGAGGAAGCCACCAGCCCCGAATTGGAGACGCCCCCCGCCTTCAGCGTCCCCGCGCTGGAGGAAGAGCAAGACCAACCCGCAGATTCTCAGAACCCCGCCCCCGCCGAACGCTAACCCCTCAGCACATCGTCATCCCGCCGTCGACGCAGATCACCTGCCCCGTCAAAAACCCCGCATCGTCAGAGCTCGCATAAGCCACCGCCGCGGCGATGTCCTCCGGCCTCCCCAGCCGGCTCGTCGCCGTCATCGACGAGACCTGCTCCTTCACCGATGGCGGCAGGTTGCTCGTCATGTCCGTCTCGATGAACCCGGGCGCGACCACATTGGCCGTCACGCCCTTCGACCCCAGCTCACGAGCGATCGTCTTCGTCAGCCCCACAAGCCCCGCCTTCGCCGCGGCGTAGTTCGCCTGCCCCGCGTTGCCCACGATGCCGCTCGTCGACGCGATGTTCACGATCCGCCCGAACCGCTGCTTCATCATCGCCCGCGCCGAAGCACGGATCGCCACGAACGCGGAGGTCAGGTTCACCCCGATCACCTCGTCCCACTCCGCGTCGCTCATCCGCAGCATGAGGTTGTCCCGCGTGATCCCCGCGTTGTTCACGAGGATGTCAAGCCGCCCGTGCTCTTTGACAACCCCCTCGACCGCCGCCGCGAGCGCGCCCCGATCCCCCACATCACAAGCGCACACGCTCGCCGAGCCCCCCTCCGCCTCGATCGACGAACGCAGGTCCTCCAGCGGCCCCGCAGAACGGCTCACCAAAACAACATGCCGCCCGCCCCCGCCAGTCTCAACAGGCCCCGCAAGACGAGTCGAGATCGCCCGCCCGATCCCGCGGCTCGCACCCGTCACAAACGCAACCCTCTTCGCTGTCTCAGCCATGCACGCTCCGACAAGTTAGCCCGCCCTCAGAAACCCGACACAAAGATCAAGCCCCCGAAGGAGCGCTCCCGCCCCCGCCCCCGCTATCACCGGGCTGGCCGTCCTCGCCCGGCGACGAACGCTGCTCGTCCGGATCCGGACCGAACCCGATCCCCTCGGGGATACCCAGGTCCGCGCCCGCCCCGAATCCACGCGCACCGTCCCACGCCGCCGCTGTAGAACGAACCTCGTCCGACGCAGACAACGCGCTCAGGTACCAATCACCGGTCACCCCCTCGGCGAGGTACATAAACAACTCCGCACCGTGCGGCCGCTGCACCGCTAACCCCACCGGGGCAAACTGCGTCTCACCCGTCCGCGCCGAAGGATCCATAAACACCACACGCACCGCCTCGATGTTCTGAGGCTCGGTCCACTCCTGGCGCACCATGCTGAATACCGCACGCCCCTCCGCGCTCAGCGAACGCTCGATCCCGTCGAGGTCCTCACGAGCCAAAGCATCGGCGAAGCGGTACACCGCACTCGCAAGCCCCGCGCTCGTCGGCGCATGCTCCTGCGCAAAGTGAACGCGCGCATCGATCTCGCGCCCCAGCGCCCCCTCGACATCGCGCTTCACATCGCTCAGCGTCACCGGATCCGGCGGCGGGGGCGGTGGCGGCGGCGGAGGCGCACGCTCCGGAACCGGCTCGGGCTCCTCCTCCTGCGGGCAGCCCGTCATCGTCCCAAGCACCAGCACCATCGCGCCGACACCGAGCACTGCCGTCCGCACCCGCCTCATAAACTCATTCCCCGGGCCCGTCATGGCTCACCACCTTCACAGATCGGTCGATCCTTCGGAACAGCCCCGCAAGCGACTTGCCCGGGGCCAACTCGTGCACGCCCCCCGACACGGCAGACGCCAGCGCCGAGCAGCAATCACTCCATCGTACGGGCGCGGTCAACTGCTCCGCCAGCCGCAGGCGGATCAGCCCTGCATCCCCATCGTGCGGCGACCCGGTCACATTGCAGTAGACCGGGGCCCGGGGCGACCGCATCTCCGTTTCCTGCAGCGCCCGCATCAGCCGCTCGGCCGCGGGACGCATCAGCGGCGAGTGGAACGCACCCGCCACCGGCAGCCGCGCCGTCTTGAACCCCTTCGCCCCCGCCAGCGTCTCGGCACGCCCGATCGCCTCCAGATCGCCGCTGAGTACGACCTGTCCCGGCGCGTTGAAGTTCGCGGCAACCAGCACGCCGCCCCCCCCGCCGGGCGTCACCGCGGCTTCGGCCGCGATGCCCTCCGCCTCCGCCTCGTTCACGCCGATCACGGCGAGCATGCCCGACGCCGTCGCCTCCGCGGCGTCCTGCATCGCCCGCCCACGCAGGCAGACGAGGTTCAGACCCTCCTCAAAACCGAACACGCCCGCGAGGTGCAGGGCCGTGTACTCGCCCAGGCTCAGGCCCGCGGTCGCCGAGAGGCGGACCTCCGACCCCGAGACCCCCCACTGGGCGCACAGCCCGGCGTACGACGCGACCGACACGGCGAAGATCGCCGGCTGGCTCACATCCGTTCGGTTGAGCAGCTCGGCGGGGCCCCCGAAGCAGATCTCCGAGAGCGGCGACCCGAAACGGTCGCCGACAAACGCGTCGGCCCGCTGCATGACGGCCGCGGCTTCGGGCGAAGCCTCCACCCAACCACGCCCCATCCCAACAGCCTGAGCCCCCTGCCCGGGACACAAGATTGCGATCGGTTCATCCATGGGGGGATGGTAGCAAGGATGCTCGCTGGCGCTCGCGGGCGCGGAGAGTGGGGCGCTGGGCGCGGGGCGCTCGCTTTGCGAGCGAGAGGGTTGAGCGGGCGAACAGGCGAGCAGGTGAGCCGGAGGATGGGTAGTTTGAGTATGGTCGGCCGGCGTGGGCGGGCGAGTATCGGGAGGGTGGGTGAGTTCGGATTTCTGCCGCTCTGAAGGAGCGGTTGAGCCTTGCCACGAGTGAAGCGAGGCGTGAGCCGAGCTGAACTCGTGGATGGCGGGGATGAGGAGTCCGTCCTGAAGGGACGGCGGACATCCCGCGCGTTTCCTCCGCCCCTTCAGGGCGGGGTCGATTGTCTGGCTATCCACGGGTTCATCGCTCTGCGACGCTGCGCGTCTTGATCGATTCACCCGTGACAAGGTTCCCAGCCCGCTTCGCGGGCCGGGAGTTGGAAACGGGGCGCTGGGTGCGGGGTTCGGAGTAGGCGGGGTAGCCACAGGCGAGACGCCTGTGCCACGAGGTTGGGTAGGGGGCTGGGGGAAGAGTTCTGCGAGTTGTTTGATGGCGAGTCGGAGTTCTCTGGCGAAGGCGCCGTTGATGGGTTCGTGTTGGGCGAGGTTGCAGAGGCGTTCGAGGATGAGTTGGCGCGTCGCCTGTTCGATGACGGGGGCGCGGAGGGCCTTGACGGCTCGGAGGGTTTGGAGGGCGGCTTGGAAGGCGGGGCGTGAGGCGAGGGCGAGGATCTGCCGCAGTGTGAGCTGGTGGGCGCGGCTGAGGTCGAGCTCGGAGAAGCCGGGCTTGCACCAGTCGTCGAGGAGTGCGTGGGTGGCCTCGTCGATTTCTTCTGGGGTGAAGTCAGCGAGTGGGTCTTGTGCGGCTTGCATGCCGCGAAGGTATGGGTTTGGGGGCGGGGTTCAAGGGCGAGGGGGTGTATCGTCGTGTTTTGGCGCGCAAATGTACTCACTAGATTCTCATTCCTACCAGTCTTGCAGGAAGGGATTCACAAGACGCCTTGAAATGAACTCCCCTTTAGACTCCCCAGCCAGAATCGCAGACCCTTGGGCCCCTAAGCCGCACACCGATCACCATCGCCGCCGATCGATGAACGCGCGAGAGTGGAATCTCACCGACATCAATGACACCGGCGCCGCCGCTACACGCTCAACTTCTTCGACAAATTGAAGACTGTCCTGCGTGAGCTGTTCGACACGATTCGCGCTGCGGTTCTCACTCGATAAATAGTCGACGAATGTGAGCGCTATATCAGTTGGAGCATTGAGCGATGCGGATCGCCGTAGTTGCGCCCAATCAAACTCCCCCACACGGCGATCGCGCCTTGTCGTGGAAGTCTTTTCTACTCGCTTTAATTCTTCAAGAGGCACACCGGATCGTTCCGCCACAACTTCCCATGTAATTTCCCGGGACATTGGGCCAGAGGTTTCGCCAGGGGGACTCTGGACACGGATTGGGTAAGTCCGACACACCATAACTACCTTGCGAACCCTGCTTGGAGAAATGCCTGCGTCTGCCAAGCAACCTGCAACAGTAGTGTCTCGAGAAGTCACATACGGGTACTGGCCATGATACAAACTCAAACCAGTGCCCTGAGTTCCTTCGAGCATGACTGGACGATTGCGGCCAAACGCTTCATCAAGCACATCACTGACAGGCCGAACAAACGGCTTAAGATCGAGGATGTTCTTTGCAATATCGAGAGAGCCAATCTTTTTGTTTCGATTAAGAATACGACGAGCAGTCGCGACGCCCACCCCTTGACCAGTTGATCCCATAGACTTGGCATACTTTTCCTCTGCTCGCACATCCTCGTCAGTTATGACCGCTGCGTGAGGATCAATACTGAGCCTGTCACAAGAAACCTCGCACTCCGCGATCTCCTTGAGCAGCGTCGGCACCCTAATCACCGCACCGGCACCGATCGCCAGTTTCGCATCCTGATTGCGCCTTGTGCCGCTTGGCAAGTGATGGAATGTGTATGGGTCCGGATTCTCCCACACAGTGTGTCCCGCATTCGGGCCTCCCACCCGAACCAATAGCTCATACTCAGAAGCCAGATATGCTGCAATCTGTCCCTTTCCCTCGCTTCCATACTGCCCACCCACGATGACATCAACTGTTCGCGTATATGTTCTCCCGAACACTCCGATATGACTTGCAGCTCTAAGTAGAACATCCTCCTCTGTGCATCTTTCTGTAGATATGACAACATCAGCATGCTTCGCCAAGATCGCAACCTGTCGCTCGGTCTCATTCTCTAATACTTTGCGGTAATCACTAAATTCCTTGAAGCCTTTGCTCTCTCTCTGAGCATAGCGGCTCGCAAGGATGCCTTCAGGCGCCTCAAGATGGATGTGGATGACTCCTGGCCCATAGCTCTGACGAATCGCATCGACCTGCCCGAGGATCCTAACCGCATCAAGCACGACTAGTCGATCGCCATCAACATCGCACTTTGCCAATTGCTTGCCAAGCGCGTCCCGGACCCACGCACCATCAGTGTCTCGGTCTAGTCGCTCTCCCGCAGCTTGCATTGCACTCCGCTCTAGTTCGATGCCAGGCTCAATCAAGGCTATACATTGCCTAGTTTTCATATGGAATGCGTCATAGCGACTAGCGAGGTGCCCAGCAAGAGTCGTCTTGCCGGCACACACTTGCCCTGACAACAACACGATTCTCCGTCGCAATGCGAAGCCCCCCCTAAGGCAGATCATAAACAGTAACAGGAACACCGGCGCGAATCAGAATATTGTCAATGAATTCCGAAACCACATCCCAGCTTCCGCCAGCTAGACCACAACCAATTCGAGGCATGTGTACGGATGCAGACGATGCGCGAGCGGCGTCGCGAACAGAGCCCAGGCACTGCTCCAGCGATGGGTAGCTAATGCGGGGCTCACTTGACTTGCCATAACCTCGCTGGGCAATCATGCTGGCGATCCGCAGCCGATCCGGCTGGCCGAATAGTCGCGTGCGGCCGAGCTGGTGATTGTCAGATTCACCGGCCCATTCGCGAAAATCAATTTGTGCCTGGGGATACTGCCTCGCTGCTTGCCTTGCGAAGCCTCCGCCCCATGTCTTTGAGGTGTCATTGACGATGTGAGCGATGATACGAGGATCGTCCTCTCTTGGTGCCAGGGCGTCACCCCTGAGATATCGAATCGCAAGTTCCCTTGCCGCTTCAGCGCTTTCAGGCGAGACGAGACCGATTACGCGAGGGTAAGTAGCCTTGGGATATGGCGGAATTCCGACACATTCAAGCTTCATCGTTCCACATTGCGGCCACGGCTCAATTCCCTTTGCAGTGAATCCGATAGCAGTGCACTCCTCGACAAGTGAGCCATCCGTCAAGTGAATCCCAATCGGAATGTGTCCAGACCATGAATCAGACGCGACTGCATAATCAATTCTATACCGCCCCATGTATAGCCCATTCTCTTGCCTAGACGCAGCGAACAATGCTCGCCGGTGGTGCGTAAGCCGAATGTACCGGAGCAAAAGAGCCTCCGTGGAGACATCATACTTCCGCCTGAGCTCCATGAGCCCATCAATATCGAGTTGGGCAAGACGAAGATCCGGGAGCGTGCCAATCGGCATGACGAGCTCTGCAGCAGCGATGTTGCAAAGCATTTCAAGCTGCCACTCGTCACCTTCCTGCTCTTCTTTGCTGGCTCGATTTCGGACTGCCTCTCCGCAGTCCGGGAAAAATGTATGTGCTATCTCATGCGCGATAGAATATCGAATCCGCCCTCTAGACCGGTTAGGATTGAACTCTATACGAAGCCTTTTATCCTTGCCTTCGAGCGTGCGAGCGTCGCGAATGTCTTCCCTTGGAACAACCTCGATGTCTAGCCACCTCGCCAGCTCCACAAGATCGAAAGGCGGACCACTCCAGCCTTCCTCCATTGCTCTCAGAGTCAGGTCTCTTGCATAGCATACGATTGCCCGCACCGGCTCTTGGCTGCCAGCGAACTGCCGAACAGAACGATTTGTCCACACGGAAGCTGACTCAGGCATACCATAGCCTCGCTTTCGCCAGCGTGGCGATGCTGCACAATGCCAATAGAAGTTGGAGTATCGAATGCCACTTGACATTGACCGCTTCATCGTCCGTCGACCTCGACTGTACCATCTGACTGCTGCGGCGAATGCAGAACGAATCTTGGAGACCAGAACGATGCGCGCGGCGGCCGTCCTGCTCCGTCAAGCTGGGCGACACGACGTTCTTCGCAACCGTCGGGCGCAAAGCATTTGGATCGATACCAATGGGCAAAGAACCCATATTCGCGACCAATCTCCGCTGCATCGCGGAAATGTCACTCTGGACCCAAGCTGGCAGTTCGAAGACTTTGTCGAATGCTTGAATCAGCATGTCTATTTCTGGCCGGGGACAGACTCTGGACCGATTTCCCATGGATATCGGCACTTCCAGCGATATGCTCGCGAAAACGCACTTGTCCTCGAATTTAATACGCAAGAGCTGTTCCGAGCGAATCCGACCCCAGGACCAAAGTTCTGCAAGTACAACTCGGGATCTCCAAGATGCACGAAAGGAAAAGGATCGCCGAGGGGACCACTCACCTTTGCTCATGCACCGAACTTCAGCTACAGGCCTAGCGAAGTCGTCGAGGTTACATTTTCTAACGATGTGTGCCTTAGCGAGTGTGCTGTCATGGTTCACAAAATTAAAGACTTCGTTGATTGAATCCGCGGCTCGATCACAGATGAGCGAGCCAAGAGCACCCCATGCAAAGCCCGGCGCCTGATGCCCCTCGCCTACATTGCTCGCTTTCAGTCCGAGCGCGAAATTCGCAGCACTTGGTGGAGAAATGCGAACACCATCAACAGACGCGAGCGCTCTAGATTCAGCCTCGCACCAACGCCCAATCATATGCTTTGGCGAGTTGCCATCTTGATCCCGGATGGGGTTTGGGACGGGCATGCTAGAGTTTAGGATGTGGTGGGCTGTCACGCAAGCTGCAGGGGTCTTTCGACAGACGGTAGTGTGCCGCGGTCGTTCTGAAGCGGGCAAACGCATCTGGCGGACGAGAGGGACGGGACGGCGACCACACGGGTCGAGCGGGGTCAGTCGTGGGCTTGTGTGCTTTGTTCTTCGGGCTCGGCGTCTTCCGGTGATTGCTCTCGGAGGCTCACCAGAATGTTCCCCTCGTCCTGCCTGACTCTGAGGCGGCGTTGCCGCACGAGTTCGAGCATGGCCAGGAACAGGCCGATCATTTCCGCTCGGCGGCGGCCTTCGAAGATTTGGCCCAGGGGGGTGCCTTCGGGGGCGCCTTCTCGGGAGAGGCGGTCGACGAGGTCTTCGGCGTGGAGCTCGATGGGGGTGTCGTCGTCGAAGACCTGGTGGTCGCCGAGGCGTTCGAAGTTCACGCTCTCGGCGATGGCGCCGAAGGCCTCGACGAGGTCGCTGAGGGTGAGGTCTTCCAGCTCGATCTCGTCGGGCGCGGGGAGGTGTTCTCTGACGCGTGCGGCGTCGTAGCCGGCGCGTGCCGCGGGGGCCCGCTTTTCCCAGACGGTCAGGCGGTCTTCGAGCTGGTCGGCCGCGTCGCGGAACTGCTTGTATTCGAGGAGCTGGCGGACGAGCTCACGCCTCGGGTCTTCGGTGTGCGAGGCGTGGGCGGCGGGATCGGTCTTTCTTGCCGCGTCGAAGCCGATCATGCGGCTCTTGAGCTCCATGAGCGTCGCGGCCATGACGAGGAACTCGCCGGCGGTTTCCAGGTCGATCCGCTCGATCTCTTCGAGCGATCGCATGAACTGATCGGCGATGGCGGCGACGGGGATGTCGTGGATGTCGACCTCGTCACGCCGGATGAGATAGAGGAGCAGGTCGAGGGGACCTTCGAAGGCTTCCAGGCTGACGCGGTAGTCGCTCATGGGAGGGGTGTGGGGCGTGGGGCGTTGGGCGTGGGGATAGAGGGGGAAGGCAGGGGTAGCTCGGTTACGGCGGGCGAGAGGGTCGAGGGAGAGAGAGGCGAGAGTCGAGGGGAGACAGTGTTTACGGGGATTGGGGGTAGGGGGATGGAGGGTGGTTCGGGAGTGTACCCTTGGGGCCATGGGCGGAACCGGCGAATCGACACGGGCGGCGGAGCTGGACTTTGCGCGGGCGGTGCTGCGTCACGAAGCCGCGGCGTTGGAGGGGCTGGCGTCGAGGCTGGACGAGCGGTTTTGCGAGGCTGTGGAGATTCTGTGCCGCTGCGCGGAGGCTGGCGGGACGGTGCTGGTGTCGGGGATCGGCAAGTCGGGGCATATCGGGGCGAAGATCTCGGCGACGCTGGCGTCGGTGGGGATCCCGTCGCACGCGGTGCACCCGACGGAGGCGGCCCACGGGGATCTGGGGCGGTTCCGGGCGACGGATGTGTGCATCTGCCTGTCGTACTCGGGGCGGACGGAGGAGGTGGTGAACCTTGCCGCGAGTTTGCGGCAGGACGGGCTGCCGATCATCGCGATTACCGGTGGCGGGAATGGGGGCGGGAATGGGGGCGAGGCGAGCGATCTGGAGCGGCTGGCGACGGTGGCGCTGCACCTCGGGGTGGTGGAGGAGGCGGGGCATCTGGACGCCCCCACCACTTCGACGACGGCGACGCTGGCGCTTGGGGATGCGTTGGCGCTCGCGGCGTCGAGGCGGAGGAACTTTACCCGGCACGATTTCGCGAAGCGGCATCCGGGCGGGTCGCTTGGGATGCAGCTCCGGCGGGTGACGGAGATCCTGCGTTTCCGGGTCGGGGAGCGGCTGAAGACGGTGGGCGAGACGATGACGGTGCGGGAGGCGCTGGAAGCCGCGGCTCCTGCGCCGGGGGAGCGTCGGCCGGGGGCGATGCTGGTGACGGGCGAGGGCGGGCGTCTGACGGGGATTTTTACCGACGCGGATCTGCGTCGGCTGGTGCGTCGCGACCCGGGGCTGCTCGATGAGGCGATGCGGGGTGTGATGACGGCGTCGCCCCGGACGCTGCCCGATACGGCGCTGGTGAAGGACGCGGTGCTGATGGTGCGGACGCACCGGCAGGACGAGATCCCGATTGTCGATGGTGAGGGGCGGCCGATCGGGCTGCTGGATGTGCAGGATCTGGTGACGCTGAAGCTGGTTGCGGACTAAGAGGAGGCTGCTTTGGCGCGGATCGAGCCTGCGGGTGTTGAGCTGCTGGTGCTGGATGTCGACGGCGTGCTGACGGACGGGTCGATCGTCTACGACGACGCGGGGCGGGAGCTCAAGGCGTTCAACATCCGCGACGGGTTCGGGCTGACGCTGTGGCGGCGGGCGGGGTTCGAGGCGGCGATCCTTACAGGGCGGGGCGGGGGCGCGGTGGTCAGGCGGGCGAGGGAACTCGGGATCCGCGTGATCGTCGAGGGCTCGGCGGACAAGGCGGCTGGGCTGGCGGAGGTTGCGTCGAGGTCGGGCGTTGAGCCGGGACGGATGGCGTACATGGGCGACGACTGGCCGGATCTGCCCGCGATGCGTCTTGCGGGGTATCCGATGGCGCCGGCGGACGCGGAGGAGGCGGTGCGGGGCGCGGCGGCGTTTGTGAGCGGGCGTGCCGGCGGGCGGGGGGCCGTGCGTGAGGCGGTGGAGCACTTGCTGCAGGCGAAGGGGGTGCTGGAGGGGCTGTTGGGATCTTTCACGGGGTGAGGCGCCGGCGCGTACGATGGAGGGCATGGCCATGACACGCCCCGGACGCGCGGACGCGAAGACGGTTGCGTTGATCGCTTCGGCGGTCTGCGCGTTGCTCTTTGCATCGATTTTCGGCTGGTCGCTGTTGCGGTCGGCGGGGCCTGAGGAGGTGGAGGCGGATGACCTTCCGCCGCCGCCGGATCTGCGGGATCTGGGGACGCCCCGTGCGGGCGAGGCGGGGTCGGTGCGGAGCGCCGACGGGTTGTTCATTCAGTTCACCGATCGGGACGATCCGACGCGGGTCGCGGGTGTCTTGGAGTTCGACCGACTCGACCCGCTGCGCGGCAGGAATTACGAGCTGACCAAGCCTCGGGCGTGGTTCTACCTTGAGGACGGGCGGTTTGTCTTTGTGAGCGCGCCGGCGGGGCGGATCGCGAGGAATCTTCGGGACGAGGTGGAATCGGGCCGGTTCAGAGACGGGGTCGAGCTGCGGATGTACGACCCGACGCCGGACGGTTCGAGGCCGGACCCTGAGACGGCGAGGCCGACGCTTGTGGGCACGACGCCGATCCTGGACTTTGACTTCTCGATCAGCCGCGCTTCGGCGCCGCAGCGGGTCGAGGTGATTTCCGACGAGATCGAGTTTGTGGGGCACGACGCGACGGTTGTGTTTCACGAGATCCGGCGCCGGATCGAGCACCTGCGTGTCGAGCGTGGTGAGCGGCTGGTGTACCGGCCTCGGGAGTCTGCAGAGGCGACGCCGGTTGCGCGGGCGGAGACTGCTGCGCCGTCGCCTGCGCCTGCCGCGGGGCGTGCCGCTGACGGCGAGCGTGTTGCGCGCGCCGAGCCGGGCGATCGACCGGCTTCTGAGCCGCGGGAGACCGAGCGGGCGCAGGTTGCCGAGCAGGCAGGCGGTCAGACGGGCGAGCAGCCGGCGCAGGCGCGTCAGCCCCGGCGTGCGAACTACCACATTGTCGCCAGCGGCGATGTGCTGCTGACGCAATCGGGGCGGAAGATCTCGGGCGACCGGATGGACTTGTGGCTGCACACCATCGACGGCAAGCTGCCCGAGAACACCTTCGGACCCAGGCAGGCTTCGGCGGTGCCGCCCGACCGCACGGCGACCGCTTCAATGCCAGTGCATTCGGCGTGGACGGGTCCGGCGGCGGCGCAATTGCCGATGCTCGCGATGGCGGTGCAGGAGTCTGAATCACCGGATGCGCCTGTTACAGAAGAAACTCTCGCGGAAGAGCCCGAGACGGTCGCCGCCGAGACAGAAGCAGCCGAGCCCGAGGGCACCGTGACGATGACATGGTCCGGGCCGCTGGTGGTCAACGGGCTGGAGTCGCGTTCCGACGAACTCCGCGACGGCAATCAGCTCGCGGTTCGGTTCACGGCGACGAGCACCGGGCTTGTGCGGATGAGCGACGAGGCTTCGGGCGCGACGGCCCGCTGCTCGGAACTGTTCTACTACGCGACGCGTCGCGAGCTGACGCTCTCGGGCGTCGGGCCCCGCGCGGTGACTTTCAACGCGCCGGGCGACGGGCGCCTGGAGACGACGCGGCTGAACGCGTACCTGCTCGACGGGCAGGCGGTGATCCCCGGCCCCGGGCTGCTGCACGCGTACGAGGAAGGCCAGAGCGCCCCGAACCCGGCCCGCCCGCAGATGATCACCTGGACCGAGCAGGCGGAGTTCAACTTCGCGATGCTCGACGGCGAGATGACCAGCGCGATCCGCAACGCGAGGTTCATCGGCGAGGTCGAGGCTCGCGGGCGCGACGCGATCGGTTCGTCGCAGATGCTGGTGGCCCGTTTCGAGGCGGACGCGGAGCGTTCGCGGAGCCGCCTGATGCAGCTGGACATGTCCGAACGCGTATCGCTGGAAGACATCGACCGCTCTCGGGTGACGGGCGACCGGCTCGTGATCGATTTCGAGCCGGACCCCGATCGCGAGTTCGCGTCGCGGCCCGACCGCCTGACTGTCGCCGGAGCGGCGAGGGTGAGCCAGCCCGACGCTTCGCTTGCCGCCGAGACGATCGACGCGAGGCTCAAGCCCGAGGGCGAGGGCCGGTTCGCGCTCGACAGGCTCGTCGCGACCGAGAATGTCGAGGTCGTTCGGCGCGACGACAACTCGCGGGCGCTGGCCGACCGGCTGACGGCCGACGCGGGCATGGACCGGATCGAGCTCGAAGGCGCGCCTGTGCGCCTGACGCGGGGCGACGCGCTGGTCGAGGGGCCGTGGGTGACATACCGGCGGGAGGCGAGGCTCGCGGAGGTGATCGGGCGTGGGCGGTTCGTGCAGCAGCCTCGGGGCTCTGGCGAGCCGGCCGCGGAGGCGACCTGGACGGAGCAGATGGTGTATGCCGGCGACGAGGGGCTGCTCTCGTGCTTCGGCGACGCCGCGGTGGTGTACCGCACGGCGAGGCAGACGACCGAGACGCTGCAGGGCGAGCAGATCCATGTGACGCTGTCGCGGGCGGAGGGCGAGTCGCGCCAGGAAGATCCCTTCGCGTTCCGGTCGGCCGGTTCGTCGAGGCAGGTGCAGACGGTGCACGCGATCGGACGCGCGGCGACGGAGAGCGGCGGCGCGATGGCGGTGGCGCAGTCGCTGCGTGTGGCGGCCGGGCCCTTGCCGCGACCGAGGCACTGGCCGGAGAGTTCGCCGGCGTCCGCCGCCCCCGGCGCGGGGACGGGGGAGCGGGCCTCGGAGGGCCCTCCGATCGAGCGGCTGCTTCGTCTGGAGGGCCCGCAGATTTTCGCGGACAACCGGGCGGGGACGCTGCGCGTCGACGAGCCCGGGCGGCTGGTGTTTGCAGACCGGCGCGACGCGGACCAACCCGCTGGCGAGGAGCGGGACGATGTGCGGGGCAGCGCGCTGTTCACCTGGCAGGAGTCGCTGCTGATCGACCACACCTCCGGCGACGCGGTGATGACCGGCGATGTGCGGATGACGCATTTGCGTCTGGGCGACAGCCTGCGGACGACGCTGGTGTGCGACCGCCTGACGGCGCGCCTGGCGATGCCCGAGTCCGCGGGTTCGGAGGCGGACCCGGAGCTCCGGTCGGTGCACGCGGAGGGCGCGGTCGAGTTCACGCGCGACGACCGCGTGCTGCAGGCCGACAGCGTGGTGTACGACCCGCACGAAGGGTTCGCGCGAGCGACGGCCGAGCCTGGGCGGCTGGTGCGGTATCTGGATCCTGAGCAGGGTGCGCCGCAGTCGGCGCGTGCGTTTGTGTGGAATCTGGTGACGGATGAGGTGCGGGTGAGTTCGCCTTCGCCGGTGACGACGCCGCGGTGAGGGCTCGCTTCGCGAGCGAGAGGGTGGAGCAGGAGGCGGGCGAGAGCTCGGGCGCGGTCCTGCATCAGTCTCGCACTTGCATAGAAATGGCGGCCGACTGATGAACAAAGCCGATACAGCTCAAGTCCCGCCCGATCTCAATGATAACGACTCACGGTTTCGCTGCCCAAGCTGCCGCTATTCGATCGGCGGCGGCGACGCTCAGGCCTGCCCTGAATGCGGATTTCGATTGCGGACGGGGTACATCGGGGCGTGGGTGATTGATTCGCGGGTGGTGTTCGATCGTGCTGCGTTGTTGTTTGTGATCTACTTCGCGATCGAACTCGTAACGCTGCTTGGCTTGCTCGACATCCTGCACATCGCGGCGAGAGGGGGGGTCGCCAGTTGGGATGACCTGAAACTGGCGTTTCTCAGGTACTTCGACCTCCCTATGGCGGGCTATATGCTGCCGTACTGGGTGTGGGCCGCCGTTTGTGCATCTGCCGTTGTGTACGGGATTCGCTTGAAGTATCGAGCCCGGAGGATTGCATCTGATGGGCAGGTCGGTGAAGAGAAAGAGTTCGCCCTCGTTTGGAAAAAGCTCATCGGCCTCGGTGTGTTTGTTGTCGCCGCAAAGGTTTGTGTAATGATTTTGCACGCGGCACTTTACCCGATTTAACTCATCGCAAGATCAAGTGCCAGAACAACCGGTCGAGTCGACTCCCGGATTGAACACTGACATCTAAAAACGCATCCGCCCAATCATGCAGTTAACACAGTTCATCTCGTTCCTTGCGTTCCGATCGGAGCCGTCGCTGGACGCTGCCATCGGTCGCCTGAAGGCCGCGGGATACCGGGTAACCCGAAAGCGGAAGACAGGGGCGACCGAGTACGAGATCCGTGTCCCTCCGGGCGATACGGCGTGGGAAGCCGAGATCGACTCGCTGACATCGTCGTTTGCCATCAGGGCGCTCGACATCGGAGAGAGAGTCGAATACAGCGACGAGGATTTCCGGGAAGCCGGGCTGTTCTCGTTCTACTTGAAGCCTGGAGCTTCAGTCGACATCCCGCCCGGGCCGGACTACATCCTCGGTTTGGCGGACATCGCGGATTGGGATGAATCGGCGATGTGCGGGTCGTGCGGGGCCGGAATCGCGCAGCGATCTCCGATGCGTATCCCGGCTTCGGCGTTGTCCAAGAAACGCATGATCTCCGAGACGGGCCTCGATGTCGGCGGGGATCTGATGATATCAGACCAAATCCGGCTGGCGCTACTCGACCAATTCGGCATCGAATTGCCGTTACTGGAAATCGAACAGACCGGCCGCGGCAAACGCCGCGAGAGGTGGTGGCAGGTGCTGCCGATCATGATTCTGCCGCCCGATCGGCTCGTGTGCGTGAACATGAAGGCGATCGAGTGCCCGGAGTGCAAGGCAGATCGATGGCGGAGAGATAATCCCGAAGAGAACAGCGGTACCTATCTCCGCAAAGGGGTCTTTCAGCCAGAAGCGATCGACGCGGCGGTTTGGTCGCCCGGCTGGTCGGACGAGATCCATCGCGCCGAAGACGGCAGGTTGCTGTCAGCGCCGCAACAGAGCATCTACCTCCGTGGTGATGTGGGTCGTGCTTTCCTTGCTCTTGGTCTAAAGCAGATCAACTTGATCCCCTTGGAGTGGCGAGATGATTGAGCAGGAGAGCGGAGGAGCGGTTGAACCTTTGCCACGAGTGAGGCGAAACCGAACTCGCGGTTGGTGGGAAAAAGGAGTCCGTCCTGAAGGGACGGCGGAGTTGCCGCGCATTTCCTCCGTCCCTTCGGGACGGGTTTGTTTGTGTCGCGGACCACGAGTTCAGCTCGGCTGCGCCTCGCTTCACTCGTGGCAAGGCTCGTCCGCTCCTTCGGAGCGGCAGCATCGCGCAGCCGCACAGCTTGCGTGCTTGATCGCCCCCCCGCGCCCGGCTCCCTGCACCCTGCGCCCTTCCCTTACGACGAACTTCTGTCGACGACGCGATAAGACTCGCGCTCGCCGCGGCCTCGGAGGGGGTAGTCCTTGCGGAGGGGGTGGGCGGGGTAGTCGCTCCAGGTGAGGATGCGGCGCAGGTCGGGGTGGTTCTTGAAGCGGATGCCGAACATGTCGTAGACCTCGCGCTCGGGCCACTCGGCGCCGGGCCAGACCGAGCAGGCGCTCTCGAGTTCGAGCGCGGGGTCTGGCGTGGTGCTCTCGGTGGGGATCGAGGGGTCGAGGTAGGTCTTGACCCAGAAGCGGTCGTCGCGGTCGTAGGCGACCATCATGTACACGACGGCGAAACGCCCGATGGTCTGCGCGGGGTAGTTCAGGTAGTCGATGCCGATGACATCGGAGAGGAAGTTGTACTTCGTGCGCTCGTCGTCGCGGAGGAACTTGAGGACCTTGTGCAGGTCGTCGGGTTCGACGATGAGCGTGGACTGGCCGCGGAACTCGGTGGCGCGGAACTTGCAATCGGGGAACGCGTCTTTGACGGCGGCGAAGGTCGGGTGGCCGATCTTCGGGGCCTTGGCGTTCTTGTCTGTGCGTTGGCGCTGCTGGTCGACCATCGTTGTTCCTCTGCTGGGGCCTCGGGGCCCTGCTTTGCTCGGGGCGGGAGTGTAGGGCCCTGCCTCATGGCCGCAGCTCGCCGGCGCGGAAGACCGCGAGCTGGCGGGGCAGTTGCTCTTCGAGCACCAGGACTGGTGTGAAGGCGGGGAGGGACCTGGCGGCGATCGCGTGGAGCGCTTCGGCGTCGATCTCGCCGATGTGGATCGGCGAAGGGGTGAGGGCCCCGCTGTCGACGCTCGAACGCTTGACATTGCAGAGGACCACGCCGGCGGTGCGCGGGTGGTCGCCCAGTGCGTCGAAGATTCGGTGCAGGTGGTCCTCGGCGTCGGGGAGCATCTCGGGCGTGAGCATCGAGGCGGGGTCGAGGAGCAGGCCGATGCCTTCCGGCGTCCGCTCCATGAAGTTTCGGCAGCTCTGCGCGTCGCTGAGGACATGCCTTGCGTGCGGGCGGAGGCAGAGGGTCGTGGCGCGGGCGACGAGGGTCGGGCTGAGCCGCTCGATGACCTTTTCGAAGGCGTCCCATCCTTCGGAGGTCCATGTGCGGAAGTCTCGGGGGAAGACGCCTGCGGCTGGTGTGGCGTCTGCGGGGAGCCAGCCGCTCCAGGCGATGATTCGCTGCGGGCAGGGCGGCTCTGGCAGGGCGGGGACGGCGCCGGCGATGAGATTGACGCGGTCGGCGATGGTGGCCCAGACGCCGCGGTCGCGTCCCGGGCCTTCTAAAGGAACCACGGCGCGGTCGGACCACGAGTCGCCGGGGCCTGGGCGTTCTGGGCGTCCAACGGGCTGTGAGCGTCGCATCACGAGGAGGCGCATGGTCCGAGCCTATCCGGTCTGGAGTGCCGGGGCACGCGGGCCGGCGTATGGCTGGGGCAGGATCGCGCAGACTGTGCGCCCTTGGGCCGGAGACCCGATCCGGGCTTTCCCCGATCCCTCGGAGGCCCGCCGGTCGAAGGTGAGAGCCCCGCGGCGGGTGTTCTCCGCGGTGAAGCGCAACAACAAGGAAGGCGTTGCATCCATGTCTGTCCAACGGTCGTTTCTGGCCGCACAGGCTTCGGCGGAGCCGAATCCTTCCACTCCCATAGGCCCGATGACCCGGGAGCAGGTCGTCGAGCAGATCATCTTCAGGAACCCGACGGCGACCCCCGAGTTTTTGGGGTCGTTCGAGGATGAGGCGTTGCGGGTGTACCTGCAGCGGCTGGACGCGGCTTCGGAGCCGCGGGGGCGTCGGGCGGTCTGGGTGCGACGGGGATCGTCTTGTGCGATCCATACCGCGAGGCGTCGGCGGTAGCGTCGGGCGGGGTTGGGGTCCGAAAATCAGTTCGATGGCGTTCCCGGACTCATGACGGGTGTCGGGGCGGACGATGTAACTGCGGCTCGTGTCGCGGGCTTCAAGGCGGGCGGATCGACCGCCCGATAAGAAGCTGGCGGCCCGAGGCGTCGCCGGAGGCGGAGCCGTTTCCGGCCGGACCTGTCTGCCGCCGTCGCGTGGAGCGTCGGCGGCGTCGGACCCCGACGATCCCGGAGCGCCGCAGTGAAGAAGACTCAGAACCCCAGTCGTGGAATCGCGCTTGGCGTGCTCGGCCCCGCCGCCCTTGTGGCGTTGAGCGGGTGCGTGCACCAGCCGGCCGGTGATGCCTCCTCGAACAAGTGGCAGGACCAGTGGCACAGCCCCGTGCAGGAAGACGCGGTCGTGGCGGACGGCGAGACGCGCCCGGGTCTGATGGGCTCCCGGATCAGCCAGCCTGACCGTTCTGCACGGAACGAGTTCGGCTCGGGCGGTTCTGCAAGGTTCATGATGGCCAGCCACGCGGTGCAGCCGGTCTCCGAGCAGCACCCCGAGCCGCCATTGAGCGGGGCGACGCTGGGGATGTTCCCCGAGCGGCTGAGCCCGACGGGTGTGGGCGGGGCGGCGCCGATGACGGGGCGCGAGGAATCCGCCAATGTCACGCAGGTGACCTTCTCGGATGTGGGCGCGGCGTTCGACCCGGTGGTGAGCCGCGACGGCTCGACGATCGTGTTCGCCAGCACCCAGCACCGCGAGACGAGCGACATCTATCTGAAGCGTTTCGGCCAGAATGTGGTGACGCAGCTGACCGACGACGAGTCGGACGACGCGATGCCCGCGATCAGCCCGGACGGTCAGCGGATCGCGTTTGCGAGCAACCGGGACGGGTACTGGAACATCTATGTGATGCCGTCGACGGGGGGGCGTCCGGTGCAGATCACTTCTGATCGTGCGCACTGCGTGCATCCGTCGTGGTCGCCCGACGGTCGGCAGCTCGTGTACACGCGTCTGGGTCGTGTTTCGGGGCGTTGGGAGCTCTGGGTCGCGGATTTGACCAACAGTCCGGTGTCGCACTTCATCGGGTACGGGCTGTTCCCGAAGTGGTCGCCGGTGGCGGGGAACGGGGCGAACGGCGCCGACCGGATCCTGTTCCAGCGGGCGCGCGAGCGTGACGAGCGGGCTTTCGGCGTCTGGACGCTGGACTACAAGGACGGGCACGCGTCGAACGCGACACAGATCGCCGCTTCGGCCGACGCGGCGCTGATCAACCCGACCTGGTCGCCCGACGGGCGTCGGATCCTGTTTTCGAGCATCCCCAACGACGGGAGCTGGGCGACGAACCCGGGCACGCGTCCGACTAGCGCGAGCCTGTACATGGTCGATGTGAACGGGTCGAACCTGGTCCGGCTGACCTCCGGTCGGACGGTCGACCTGATGCCGGCGTGGGGGTCGGACGGGACGGTGTACTTCTCGTCGAACCGCGGCGGCGCGGAAAACCTGTGGGCGCTGAACATCACCCCGGCGGTCGAGCTGGCCCGGCAGATGGCCGGCGAGAGCGGCCCCGCGGTGGCGGGCGTGCCCGAGAACGACTGAACCCCTGCCCGCGGCGACGCGGGCGAGCGAACCAGATGCGGCGGGGTGGAACCCCGTTTGCGAATCGGCAGGACGCCATGAAAACCGTACAGACCATGCTCGGCCGTTGGATCGTCTGCGCTCTTGTGCTGGCGACGCTGCTCCCGCTCCTTGGCTGTGAGTCGGGGCCCAGGCAGCGGCGGCTTGTGCCCCCCACCGTCACGGTGTCGCCCTACAGCACCGCGGGCGGGGACCTGCTGTTTGCGGTCGTCCCGCCTCGGAACGAGTCGGGGGTCGGGAGCGTTGACACGATGCGGGTCGGCGACGCGATCGTCGGGGCGGTGGCGCAGGTGAACGGGCTTCGTTGCCTTCCTCTGAACCGGACGGTTGAGGCGATGCGGGCGGAGGGGCTCGGATCGGTGACGACGCCGGAGGAGGCGAGGCTGCTGGCCGACCGGCTCGGGGTCGACGGGCTCCTGCTCGGGTCGGTGACGGCCTTCGACCCTTACAACCCGCCGACCCTCGGGCTGTCGCTGGCCCTCTTGGGGCGGACGCAGTCGATGGCGACGCCCGCCTCCGGCGTGGATGCGAGGAGTTTGCGGTACCAGCCGACGGAATGGAACTACTTCCCCGATTCGCGGTTCGCCGACGGCCCGGCCTCGGCGATCAGCGAACACCTCGACGCGCGTCGGCACGACATCCAGATGGCGATCCGGTCGCACGCGAGGGGGCGTGACGACGAGCGTTACCCGCTGGGTTGGGAGCGCTACATGCTGAGCATGGAGTTGTACACGGAGTTCGCCGCGGCGTTCGCGGTGGCCCGCCTGCTGGACGCGGAAGCGGCCCGGCTGGCGCGGAGTGAACGGCAGTTGTCAGGCCGTTGATTGTTTCGGCCTTTTGCGGAGCGTGCCCTGTTTTGGGGTAAGCACCCCACAAAACCGATCCGAAGGCGGATCGAGGGCGTATAGACACTTATCGGCCCGGCCGTTCGGCGGGCCTTGATGCGGAGTTGTTCGGCATGTCCACCCTGAGACTGACAGACGCCTTTGGCGAATACCTGACCGACGAGCGGCACTTCAGCCCCTACACGGCCAGGTGCTACAGCGCCGATCTGCGCCAGTTTGTCGAGTTCCTGCGCCGTGAGTTCAACATCGACGCGGCGCCGGAGGCCGAGGACGAGGCGTACAAGGCGCGCAGGGAGGGGCGGAAGCCTTCCTCGGATGTCGCCGGCCGGATCGAGCCGAAGACGGTGACCGAACTGATCTCCAGCGCGGACGCGGACATGATCCGCGCGTTCCTGGCGCACCTGAGCGAGCAGAACTACTCGCCGGCGACGATGGCGAGGAAGATCGCGACGCTGCGTTCGTTCTACAAGTGGGCGGAGCGGCGGAGCCTGAGCGACACGAACCCGATGACGCTGATCCGGACGCCGCGCCAGGCCAAGCGTCTGCCCAAGGCGATCACGGTCGAGCAGGTCGAGCAGTTGCTTTCGTCGCCCGACGAGCACGATGTGCTCGGGCTGCGCGACCGGGCGATGCTCGAGACGCTGTACTCGACGGGCATCCGCGTGAGCGAGCTCGTCGGCCTGCATTACAAGGATCTTGACATCGAGGGCGAGGCGTTGCATGTCAGGGGCAAGGGCAAGAAGGAGCGGCTTGTGCCCTTGGGCACCCACGCGTTGACGGCGATCGCACGCTACATCGAGAAGGTGCGTGCCGACCGCCGGTTCGCCGCGATCTGGCAAGAGAACCCCGAGAATGCGCCGTTGTTCATCAACAAGCACGGCGGGCGGCTGAGTTCGCGTTCGGTCCGCCGGAAGCTGGACAAGTACCTGCGCCAGGTGGGGCTGGACCCGTCGATCTCGCCGCACACGCTGCGTCACTCGTTCGCGACGCATCTGCTCGAGCGCGGGGCGGACCTTCGTTCGGTGCAGGAGCTTCTCGGGCACCAGTCGCTGAGCACGACGCAGGTGTACACGCACCTGACGACGCGCGGCGTGCAGGATTCTTACAACAAGGCCCACCCGAGGGCCGAGGCGGGCTGAGCGGGGCTGAGCTCACGCTCGGCGGGGCGTTGGGTGTGGGGCGCAGGGCGAGGCGGCCTGAACCGAAGCTCGGCCCGAAGAAAACTCAGATCGATCGTCATCGCCCGGCGCCGCGTCGTCCAGACACGGCCCGGGCGATTTCTTGCGCCAGTTCGGCCTCCTGGCCTGCGCGCCCCGCGAGCTCGATGACGGCGAGGAGTTCGCCGGTGGGTGCGACGACGGCGATGCAGGCTTTGGAGCCGGGGGCGAAGCGATCGATGGTCAGGCGGGATGAGACCGCCCAGAGCAGCTCGCGCCGGGGCTCGTCGTCGTCCCTTATGCGCGAGGCGGTCGAGCGCAGGCGTTCTGCGGAGAAGCCCGAGAGGTCGAAGACACCAAGCACGCGAGCCCCGGCCCTGACGCCGAGGGTTCGCTCTGCGATCGCGAACGCCGCGAGCGCGGTCCGCGTCTCGTTGATTCGGGACTGCGCTTCGGGGTCGGCAGCGGGGCCTGCGCGGAAGCAGACGAGCACGAGGTGGCGGGCGGAAGCGCCTTCGCCGAGTTCGCCTTTGAGCGTCCACGCCTGAAACGACTCCGTCTGGAGGCTCAGATCTGGGAAGGGGTCTCCCGGGCGGATGTCCGAGGGCCTCGGGCGGAGGCCGGCGATCGAGGAGAGGCGGCGCCGGCCTTCTGTGGGCGTGCGCCAGGAGGCGGGGCGGCCGGGCTCGATCTGGTCGGTCGTCAGGCGGAGGATGACGGCGCCGCCGGGCGAGGGCCAGGAGGCTTCGAGCCTCGAGATGCGCCCCGACTGGTTGTCGATGCGGAGGGTGGCCGAGCCGCCGTCGGGCGTGCGCCCGAAGACGACGGATTCGTGGCCCGAGACGCTGCGGTCTGAAGCGCCGTGCCATCGCACGCCGGGGAGAAGGTTTCGGAGGAGGCGGCCGTCGGCGTCGAAGGCGAGTTCTGCCTGCGGGATCGGCGTGGGCGGGAGGATCCCGGCGACCGAGGCGATCGAGAGCGGGCCCTCGAAGTTCCAGCGGACGAAGGCCGAAGGGTCGCCCTCGTGGATCGCTTCGGCGAAACCGGTGACGCCGTCGCTCTGGGCGAAGACGACGAGCGGCCCGAGTTCGAGGCGGAGCCTGTCGGGCTCTGTGCCCGCGCCGGCGGCGACGCGGATGATGAGTTCCGAGCGGGCGACGCCCTCGGGCGCTTCGACCTCGATGCTGACGCGTTCGGCGAGAGGGCCGGTGCGATAGGACTCCGAGAGCGCCTTGAGCATCGCGTCGGGGACTGCGAGCGCTTGGGAGGCCAGAAAGAGCAGCGGCGCGACGGCGAGGGTCTTTGCGAAACTGGGAGTGCGGCCGATCGGCTTCATGGCTCAACGCTAGCGCCGCCGGTGCGGTCCGGCCCGTGCTCGGCTGAGCGGAGCAGGGCGTCGAGGAGCTGCGCGACGGTCGCGTCGTGCCCGGGGACGCGGAGATCGGCGGCGACCTCTGCGAGGGGCTTGAGGACGAAGAGCCGCTCGTGGAGTCTTGGGTGCGGGACGGTGAGGCCGGGCTCGTCGATGGTGCGGTCGGCGTAGAGGACGAGGTCGCAATCGAGTGTGCGTGGGCCCCATCGGTGTTCTGGGTCGCGGACTCTGCCCCGCTCGCGTTCGATCGCGAGGAGGGCGTCGAGGAGGTTGCGCGGGGCGAGTGCGGTCTGGATGCGGAGACAGGCGTTGAGGTAGTGGTCCTGGCCGGGCGGGCCGACGGGGGGTGTCTCGTGGATCATCGAGGCGGCGACGAGGCGGGTTTTCGGGAGCGACGCGATCGCCTCGGTCGCGGCTGCGATGTGGGCCCGCCGGTCGCCGAGGTTGGAACCGAGGGCGACGCAGGCGGTGACGGGCGGCTGGGGCATCGGGTGATTGAAGGCGTGGGCCGCGGGCGCGGGAGCGAGCTGCTTTGAGAAAATAACACGGCGGCGGGCTTTGAGGGCCCGCCGCCGGCTGGTTGCCTGGTTGTCGTGGCGTAGACCGCCCGTTGGTTCTTACTCGAACTCGCGCATGCGGTGCTGCATCTGCGCCTTGAGCCGGAGGAGGATGGATGAGTGCATCTGTGAGACGCGGCTCTCTGAGAGGTCGAGCGTGGCGCCGATTTCCTTCATGGTCATGCCCTCGTAGTAGTAGAGGATGACGATGAGTCGTTCGGCCCTGCTGAGGCCCTTGGTCATGAGGTCCTTGAGGTCTCTGCGCTGGACATCGCCGACGGGGTTGGCCTGGGTGGTGTCCTTGATGACATCGATCTCGTGGACATCCTTGTTGCCGTCGGACTGGAAGGCCTTGCGGCTGATGCTGATGGTCGAGACCGGGGAGCCGTCGCGGAGGTACTTCTCGAAGTCTTCCTGTGTGAGGCCGAGGTAGGCGCAGATCTCGGCGTCTGTGGCTCCGCGACCTGTCTCCATCTCGATCTTGGTGCGTGCCTGCTCGATGCGTGCGGTGCGTTGGCGGACGAGGCGTGGGACCCAGTCCATGTGGCGGAGCTCGTCGAGGATGGCGCCGCGGATTCTGGTTGCGCAGTAGGTCTCGAACTTGACCTCTCGTTCGAGGTCGTAGGCGTCGATGGCGCCCATGAGGCCGAACATGCCGGCGCTCATAAGGTCGTCGATCTCGACCTCGTCTGGGAGTCTTGCGTAGATGCGCTCGGCGTTGTAGCGCACGAGCGGGATGAAGTGCTCCCACAAGTAGTTTCGGATGGTGACCGAGCGGGTCTTCTGGTATTCGTGCCAGACCTCCTCGATCGGGATCTCGTCGTATGGGGAGGGCGCTCTCGCGAGCTCCATATCCCGGGAGGCGTGCCTGAGCCTGCCCGAGCCGTAGGCCCGCGAAGAAGCTTTCAGTGTGGCCATCGGTCCGCTCCTTGACCTTTGTCGGCTCGATCACCCGCGAGAAAGCGGGAGTCGTTGTTCCTCGCCCGGTCTTCCCTGACCGGGCGTGGAGAGAATAGTGAATAACTCCGCTGCGCTCTACCGGCCTCCGCCCGAACGCACGCAAATTTCACGCCGCGGCGCCGGATTGTTCGCTCCGGCCCGCTTGAGAAGGCTCCGGGGTAGGGCGTTGCCCCAGCTCCGGAACAGGGTGGTCTTGCTCATACCTGTCAAGAAACTCGCGAATTGCGTGGATCGCCATCGCCGCGAGGATGGATCCGACAAAGTAGCAGACTGCCATGGCGACCAGAGCGCGGAGCATGACCGTCGGGCCCGGGACGCCCGACGCCCAGCCCGCGACCAACGCCACGGCGTAGGCCGTAAGCGCGATACAGGCCGCGATGGCAGATCGTGGTTGCTGCACTTTCTCCCCGGACCTTCGCCCGCGCCGCACCTCTGACCGACGGGTCTTCGGCAGGAAACAGGCATCACTTCACCCGGGCTCTGAAAACAGAGCGGTGATTTCGGCCGGACGGCCCGCTTGACCGTTGCAGACCGGACTGCGGTGCGGACGGGCGGGCGCCGAGCCCGCATTCATCGCACAAACCGCGTGCCAGCGACGCCCAGCCGAGCGCGGCGGGCGAGTCTTTGCGGAGGCAGACGAGCGGTTTGCGTGTTCTTACCGACTCCCCCACCGCTCCGTCCTTTGCGATCCAGCCGAGGAACGCGGGTCGGAAGCCCAGGAAGCGGTCGGCGACGCCGGCGATCCTGGCGTAGACCGCCGCGGCTTGCGCCTCGCTCTCTGCGAGATTTACGAGCACCCCCAATCGCGAAGGTCTGGGCACGCCCGCGGGGGCGCGGATGGTGACTTTGACCAGGGCGTAGGCGTCGGCGATGGAGGTCGGCTCTGGGCCGGTGACAACGACCGCGAGGTCCGCTGCGCCGACGACGGCTCGGACGCATGGGCCTATTCCCGCGCCCGCGTCGATGAGGATTGTGTCGCAGGCGCTGTCGAGCTCTGCGAGGCGCGAGGGCAGGCGTGCGCGGTCTGGCGAGCTGAGTTCGGCCATCGCGCCTGTCGGACCGGGGACGAGGGAGAAGCCGTAGGGCGTCGGACTGGCGAGGCGGTCGAGCGTGGAGTTGTTCCATGCGTCGAGGCGTCTGCGTGGGTTGACGCCGCAGAGGACATCGGCGTTCGCTGTGCCCATGTCTGCGTCGAGGAGTGTGACGCGGAGGCCGGCCTGGGCCATTGCTGCGGCGGTGTTGACGGCGGTGCAGGTCTTGCCGACGCCGCCCTTGCCCGATGCGAAGACGATGACGGGGACGGCGGGCCTGCGTGCTTCGTGGATCGTTGCGGGTGTTTCGGGGCGCGTTGCGCGGAGTGAATCGACAAGGTCGCGGAGGCGCGTGGCCTGGTCGTCGGACCTCGGCTGCGGCTCTGCGACGGACCGTGCTTGGTCGAGCAGGACGGCCATGATGGTTACGCGCTCTGGGCCCGGTGGGCGGCGTGGTCGGCGGGGAGGTCGGCCCGTGAGGCTCTGACGGGTCCGCCGTCGAGAACGAGGCGTGCGAGACGCTCGGAGCGGGCGGTCTCGATGTGGTCGGGGACTTCCTGGCCTGTTGTGACGAAGCTCAGGGGCAGGCCCGAACGCTTGCAGACGCTCGGGATAAAGCCGAAGGAGACGGCTTCGTCGAGCTTGGAGAGCACGACGCGCTGCGGGCCGAGTGGGAGGAAGCGTTCGACGGTTCGCGAGAGGACCGACTCGCTCGCGGCTGACGAGAGGACGAGGTGGACCTCGTCGGCGTCGGACGCGTCGAGCAGCGCGCGGAGCTCGCCGAGGCGGTCCTGGTCGTGCTGGCTGCGTCCGGGGGTGTCGATGAGGACGACATCGCAGTCGGCCAGGGCGCGTCGGGCGGCGGCCATCTCGTCGGGGCCGGAGGCGATGCGGAGGGGCAGGCCGATGATGTCGGCGTAGGTGCGGAGCTGCTCGACGGCGGCGATGCGGTAGGTGTCGCAGGTGATCAGACCGACGCGTCGGGCGCGGCGGAGCTTGTAGGTCGCCGCGAGCTTGGCGAGGGTTGTTGTTTTCCCGACGCCCGTGGGCCCGATGAGGGCGACCGTAAGCGGGCCGTCGTTTGTCTGCTGAGGCTCGCCCGCGACGGGGAGGCGGGTGGCCAGGCGGCGGAGGACGGTCTCGCGGACGATCGCGGCGTCGCGTTGCTCGCCGGCGTGCAGCTCGTCTCGGACTTCGCCGATGATGTTCTCGGCGAGGTCGGCCGCGACCTCCTGCTCGACGAGGCTCATGTAGCAGTCGAAGAGCGGGTCGGACATCGGGCCGAAGCCGGAGGGCGTGAGGACGGGCGGTGTGCCCGCGGGCCTGACGGCGGCCTGGCGCGAACACCGGAGCACCTGGCCCATCATTTTCTTGATGCTGGCGAGTTCGTCGTGGATGACGGCGCGGGCGGCGTCGTCGATCGGGGCGATCGGTGCGCGGGTGGTCAGGCGGTCGATGGTCTCGGGGCGGAACCCGGAAGGAACAGCGTCGTGCTCGGGCCGGCTCTGCGGCGGTTCGGCGAGGGCGACGGCGCGGTGCTGGTTCGATGCGCCCGTCCAGCCTGCGCCTGAGAACTCTCGCTTGGCGCGCTGGACCTGCTCGACGCGCGAACGGGGGACCATGCGTCCTGTGGTGCGTTCGACGCGGGCGGCCGCGCCCTGCAGGGCGGGGTCGGGCTCGAAGTCGCTGTCGGGTGCGATGGGGCCCGCGGGGTTTGCTTGCGGATCGGTGAAGGCTTGCTGGAAGGCGGGCTCGGGCCGGAACACTCGCTGCGAGAGCGGCTGCGCCGGGGCCTTGGGCTGGGCGCAAGCGGGCGTCGGCGCCGGGGGAACACGGCCGTCGGCCCTTGGGGCGGGCTGTTGGATGGGCCGTTGTTGGCGTTGGGCCGGGTTGGGCTGGTCGGTGCGGAGCCTGCGGACTCTGAGGCCCGGGACATCTGGCGATGCGGTGATCTCGACCATGGATCGCGCACCGATGCCGAGGACGCCTCCGACCTTGAAGGTTCGGGTGTGGAGGATGACCGCGTCAGCGCCGAGGTCTTTCTTGACCTCGCTGAGCGCCTGGGCCATGCTGGGCGCGCGGTATGTTTTGAGCGTCGTGGAAGCCATCCTTGGCTCTCCGTGATCCGCGGTGAGAGGCGAAGATTACCAGAAGCTGCGCCCGCGTCAAACAGAGAAAGCGCAAGCGGGCTTGGAATTGTATGAAACCCGCCTGATCGGCGTGGAATCGTGCGGATTCGGCCCGGTTCAGGCCGCGCCGGCCCTGGCGTTTGCGTCGGCGCCCGCCTCTTCTGGGGCCTGGACAAGGGCGACGGTCTCGACCTCGACGGTGTTCTCGACTTCGTTGTAGCCCAGCACCGCCACGCCGGGCAGGCGTGCCGAGAGCAACTGCCAGACAACGGCTCGGATCTTCGGAGACGCGACCACGACAGGGGGCGAGCCGAGCGAGGCGACCCGTTCGAGCTGCTTGAGGAACGCGTTGGCGTAGGCGTCTGCGACGCGGGCGGTCATGTTGACGGTCGTGCCCCCGGGGCCACGATCGATGCAGACATCGATCAGATCCTCGAAGTCGGGATCGACGGCGACACAGACAAGTCGCATGCGCCCGGAGTCGTCGGGCTGGGCGTACTGGGCGCAGATTGTGCGCTTCAGGGCGTTGCGGACGTACTCGACGAGGATGTCGGGGTCGTTGGTCCGCGGGGCCCACTCGGTCATCGTTTCGAGGATGGTCTCCAGATCGCGGATCGGGACGCGCTCGCGGAGGAGGGACTGGAGGATCCGCTGCAGGTCTGTCGGCTTGACGACGCCGGGGATCGCCTCTTCGACGAGGCGCGGGGCGCGTTGCTTGAGGCCCTCGATGAGGTTGCCGACCTCGTCGCGGGTAAGCAGCTCGTCGGCGTGGCGCTTGACGAGTTCGGTGAGGTGGGTGGCGAGAACATTGCTCGGCTCGACGACGGTGTAGTTCATGGTTTCGGCGCGGGGGCCGAGGTTGGGGTCGATCCACCAGGCGTCGAGGCCGAAGGCGGGCTCGCGGGTCGGTTCGCCGTCGATCGGGCCCGAGGCGATGCCGGGATCCATGGCGAGCAGTCGCCCGACGCGGATCGAGCCCGAGGCGATGGTGTTGCCGCGGATCTTGACGCGGTAGGCCTCGGCGTCGAGCTGGACATTGTCGCGGATGCGGACGGGGGGCATGACGAGGCCGAGCTCCGCGGCGAGTTGGCGCCGGACGGCACTGATGCGGTCGAGCAGGTCGCCGCCGTGGTGCTTGTCGACGAGGCTGACGAGCCCGTAGCCGACTTCGAGCTCCATGGTGTCGACCTTGAGGAGGGCCTCGACTGGTGCGGGCTCGGGGGCGGCGTCGGGGGCGGAGGCGTCTTCCTCGGCCTGTCGGAGGGCGGCGCGGTTGGTGCGGCTGACGCCGAACGCAATCAAGGCGATGACCACCGCCGAGGCGAAGAGCGGGAGCGTGGGCAGGGGCGAGAGGGCGAGCAGGCCGAGGAAGCCGGCGGTGAGGATGAGGCCCTTTGGACGGCTGCTGAGCTGGTCGGCGAGCTCGCGTCCGACCTCGTCCTTGCCGCCTGCTCTGGTGACGATGAGGGCCGAGGCGATGGCGATGATGAGGCTGGGGATCTGGCTGGCGAGGCCGTCGCCGATGGTGAGCTTGGTGAAGGTCTCGGCGGTCTGTCGCGCCGGCCAGCCCTTTTCGATAGCGCCGACGGCGAAGCCGCCGGCGATGTTGATGGCGGTGATGATGATGCCCGCCGCGGCGTCGCCCTTGACGAACTTTGCGGCGCCGTCCATGGCGCCGAAGAAGTCGGCCTCTCGCCTGATCTCTTCGCGCCGGTCTCTGGCCTCCTGCTCGGAGATGATGCCGGCGTTGAGGTCGCTGTCGATGGCCATCTGCTTGCCGGGCATGGCGTCCAAGGTGAACCTCGCGGCGACCTCGCTCACGCGGCCGGCGCCCTTGGTGATGACCATGAACTGCACGATGACCAGGATGAGGAAGATGATCACGCCGACGAAGAGACTGTCGCCGGCGACGAAGTTGCCGAAGGCGCTGATGACTTCGCCCGCGACCCCCACCGCCGCCTCGGGGCTTTCGGCGTCGGCGGTGAGGATCAGGCGCGTCGAGGCGATGTTCAGGACGAGGCGGAAGAGCGTGGTGGCGAGCAGCAGCGAGGGGAAGACGCTGAAGTCCAGCGGGCCGTTCATGTGCATCGTTGTGAGCAGGACGATGACGGCCAGCGAGATGTTGGCGGCGATCAGGATGTCAAGGATCGCCGGCGGCAGGGGCACCAGCAGCACGACCATGAGCAGGACGAAGCCGACGGGCAGGATGAGCCCGCGGTGGCGTGCGACCGCTCGCATCCACTTGGGGGTTCCCGCCGCTCGTTCGGCCGCGTCTTTGGACAAGCCTGAAGCTCCTCAGGGTCGCTCACGCGACGGCGGATTTCTCGGTGCGGTAGACATACGCGAGGATTTCGGCGACGGCTTCGTAGAACTTGGCGGGGATCTCCTGGCCGACCTCGCACCCGTAGAACAGGCCGCGGGCGAGGGGCGGGCGCTCGACGACGGGGACGGCGTTCGCGGCCGCGACCTGCCTGATGCGCATGGCGATGAGGTCGGCGCCCTTGGCGACGACCCTCGGGGCGTGCATGCTGTCAGCGTCGTACTTCAGCGCGACGGCGAAGTGCGTCGGGTTGGTGATCACGACATCGGCCTTGGGGACGGCGCTGTTGACGCGCTGCATGGCGAGCTTGGAGGCCATCTCCATGCGCCGGCGCTTGACGTGCGGGTCGCCGTCGAATGAGCGGCGTTCGTCCTTGACCTGCTGCTTGGTCATCTTCAGGTCTTCAGAGTGCTGCCAGCGCTGGTAGATCAGATCGATAATGCCCAAAAGAAGCAGGGCGAGCAGGAGCCACGCCGCGAGCAGGAGCGCCAGTTGGAGGATGAAGTACATCCCCTGCGTCGCGCCGAGCCTGGGCAGGGCGAGGATCGAGGGCATGACCAGGTAGATGGTCAAAACGGCGATCCCGACAACAAAGATCAGCTTGAGGACATTGACGACGGTCTTGACGAGGTTCCGCCGGCTGAAGAGGCGCTTGACGCCGGAGATCGGGTTCAGGCGGTTGAACTTGGGCTTGAGGGGCTTGGCGGTCAGCAGCGGCCCGACCTGCGAGAACTGGGCCACAAACGCGACGATCGCGAGGATGAGCATCAGGGGCGCGACGGCTTTGCCGGCGCTCGTGAACACCCACGCCATCGCGACGCCGACATCGACGCCCCCGGAGGGTTCGAGCCCCGGCGCGCTGCCCTCCAGCACGCGGAGCACGACGGCGTGCATCGTGCGCACGAGGCTCGCACCGAAAACGACCAGGAGCACCGTCGAGGCGATGAGCAGCACGGCGCCGGAGAGGTCGGTGCTCTTGGCGACATTGCCCTCGCCCCGCGCCTCGCTCATGCGGCGCGGGGTTGGCTTCTCGGTCCGTTCTCCCATCTCGTCAGGGGGCATCGCGCAGCTCCTTTGTCAGCCGCCGCCACGCGGACGCAGACCCGAGGCGTACTGGAGAACAATGCGCGAGACCTCGGCGAGCTCCTCCGACGCGACCTCCTCGATGATGAAGATCGACCAGAGCAAGGTCGAAAGCCCGACCATGATCTTCAGCGGGAAGCCGACGCTGAGGACATTGATCTGCGGCATGGTCTTCATGACAAAGCCCATGACGATCATGACGAGCAGCAGCATGCCCGTGACCGGCGCCGCGACACGCAGGCCGAGCTCCATCGAGGCCGAGAGCAGGCCGAGGTAGAGGTCCAGCGGCGGGGAGAGCGCGTCGTAACCCCCCGCGGGCAGATGCTCGAAGGTCAGCACGATCGCGTAGAAAAGCATGTCCAGCCCGCCGATCGCCAGCCACGAGGCCGTGGCGAGGTAGAACAGGAGCTGGCCGGAGATGTCCGCGGAGGTGTCGAGCTCGGGGTTGTACGCGCTGGCGAGGCTGAGGCCCATCTGGTAGCCGGCGACATAGCCCGCAAGCTGCATCGCCATGATCGGAAGCGACACCAGCAGCCCGAGCACCGCCCCGATCATCAGCTCGCAGGCGACCATCGGCAGAAGAATGAAGAGGTCGAGTTCCGGGGGCGCCTGCATCGGGGCCGGCACGAGCGGATAGACGCCCAGCGCCAGCATGAAGGCGAGCATCGTCCGCACCTGGAAGGGGATCGAGACGCTCGACAGCACCGGCGCGAAGATAAACAGCCCCGACAGCCGGAAGAGCACCAGCGTGAAGGGGACCGCGTGGTCGAGGATGGGTTCGATCGAGAGCAAAGCGGGGCATGGGCGGCGGAAGAGACGGGGGGCGGAGGAGACGGAGAGACGGAGAGATTCAGAGACGAGAAAACAGTGTCAGGGTTTGAGGAGGAACATTTCTGAGGCGTATTCGATCAGGCGCATCGCGATCCAGGGGAGCAGGAAGGCGGCGACCATCACCATCACGCCGATCTTGGGGACGAAGGTGAGCGTCTGGTCCTGGATGGAGGTGACCGACTGAATGAGGCTGATCAGCAGGCCGATCGCCATGCCGGCCGCGAGGATGGGGGCGGCGATCTTCAGCACGATCAGCAGCGTGTCGCGAACGAGATAGACCGTGGTTTCGTCGTAGGGCATGGGGCTGTGTTCCGGCGGCTTCTTGGGCTGATGGGTCTGCTGGGGCCGGTCACGTCGGCTTCTCGGTCTTGCTTGGCTTTGCTCTTCTCCGGAGGGGGGCGGCTAGCCGCTGCCGGCCAGCGTGCCCATGAAGGCGAAGATCTCCCACGGGACGGCCATCGACTGCTCGAACATGCTCGGGCGCGGGACATCCTCGCCGACTTTGAAGCTCGTGAGCAGGCTGCCAACGACGAGCGTCCACCCGTCGACGAGCACGAAGAGCAGCAGCTTGAAGGGGAGCGAGATCAGCACCGGCGGGAGCATCATCATGCTCATCGAGATGAGCAGGCTGGCGATGACCATGTCGATCACCAGGAACGGCAGGTAGACGCGGAAGCCCATGAGGAAGGCGGTCTTCAGCTCGCTGAGCATGAAGGCGGGGATGAGGCTCGCGGTATCGACATCGGCGCGGGTGAGGGCGCCGGGGTCGGAGATATCGATCTCGCCGCGGTAGTTGAGGACCATGTAGAGGCTCGACCAGTTGCCGGTGGCCTCGATCTGGTCGAACATGAAGTCGCGCATCGGCTGGCGGGCCTGCTCCCAGAGCGTGTCGTAGTCGCGGATCTCGCCGTTCTGGTAGGGAACGATCGCCTCGTTCCAGATGCGTTCGAGCGTGGGCGACATGACCATGAGGGTCATGAAGAGGGCCAGCGCGGTGATGACCTGGCCGGGCGGGAGCGTCTGCGTGCCGATGGCCTGACGCAGGAGGCCGAGCACGATCATGATGCGGACGAAGCAGGTCGTGGCGAGCATGATCGACGGGACCAGCGTGATCACCGTCAGCAGCACCATGATGTTGATCGCGGCGCTCAGGCCCGGCGTGTCGGGATCGGCGCCGGGGAGCATGCGCCCGGCCTGATCGAGCACGCTGGCGGGGTTGATCGTCAACGGATCGGGGGCCGCGGCGCCCGGCGGCGCGATCGACACCGAATCGGAAGACGAAACCTGGCCCTGCGCCGGCGGAACGGGCGGGCCGATGAAGTCCTGCGCCAGCGCGGGCTGGGCGAACAGCATCAGTGCGAAGATGGCGCCGACGAGCCTCACCATCGCGACGCCCCCCTCGCGTTCTGCGCGAGCACGCGCGCGGCCTGCGAGCTGTCCCAGAGCTCGGCGACATCGCCCTCGCTGGAGATCTCGACGCGACGGCCGTCGGCGAAGTCTTCGGCGTGGCCGACTTCCTCGCCCTGGAGGAGCGAGCGGAAGCGGCTGGCGATCGAATCGCCCTGTTCGTCGCGGGTTTTGACGAGGATCGAGGCGACCTCCTCGGGGTCGCTGATCTCGCAGAGCGTTCTGAAGCCCGAGCCGGGAGAGCGCCAGCGTCCGACGCTCTGGCTGAGCAAGAGCACGCGCCGGTCGATCTTGAGGAGGACGAGTCGTTCGCCCCCGCCGACGGGGTAGCGGCCGAGCACGCTGAGCACGCCCGAGGGCGCCCGGCCGCCGGGGCCGAGCGAGCAGGCGAGATCGCCCCCGAAGACGGCGAGCCGACGCACGAGAGTCGCGCCGATGAAGATCAGGCTGAGCACGGCGACGAGGGCGAGCACGGTGCGGAGACCCCAGCCCGATCCGGTCGCCGCGGCGCGCTCGGCGCCGGGGGCCGCGGCCGTGCCGAGCGGCTTTGCGCTCTCATCGATCCGCGTGATCTGCGCGGGCGCGGGAGGGAGTTCCTGTTGTTCGGTCTGAGTTTCAACAAAACCGGTTGGTTCCGCGGCTGCCGCGTTTTGCTGGGGGAGGGCGGGGCCGTAGTCGGTCGCGGGCGCGACGGCGGCGGACAGCACGATCGCGCCGATGGCCGACGCGACGACTGTGCGGCGAACGATCCCCACTTTGGCCCTCCTGGCCTTCATTTCGCGGCGATCCCCGCCGCGGTCACGGCTGCGTCAGGACGCGTGCCTGCGCGCCTGCTCGATGGCTTTGTGGTCCACGATCTCGTTGATTCGGACGCAGAAATTGTCGTTGAGCACGAGGACCTCGCCCCGTGCGATGAGCCGCTCGTTGACGAAGACATCGACGGGGTCGCCGGCGAGCTTGTCGAGCTCGACGACGGCGCCGTCTTTGAGCCTGAGCACATCCTCGACGAACATGCGTGTCCGCCCGAGCTCGATCTTGACATCGAGGTTGACATCCCCGAGCAGGTCGATGCCCTCGGGCCGGGCGTCTTTGCCCGTATCGACGAGGGCCTGGAGCTCGAAGGGGTGCGCGTTCGGCGGGACGGTCTGCGGCTGGGGCGGGAGCTTTTCGGCCTCGGCCCGGGCTTCCTCGATCGAGGGCTGTGCGACGGGCTGGGGCGGTGCGGCGCCGGAGTTCACAGCGGCGATCGCCTCGCGGGCCGCGCGGAGCGCGTCGTCGACCGCCGATTGGTTGGGCTCATGACTCTTGGGTTGATCGGACCGCTGCGGCTTGGCCTGGGGCGTCTGGGCCTGGGCGCTGGAGGCGGTGTCGTTGACCTGCTGCACGGCTTCGCGGGCGGCGCGGAGCATCTCATCGACCGAAGCCTGGTCGGCGGAGACTGGCTCGGCGGGCTGTTCGCCCGGCGCGCTGGAGGCTTCCTCCGGCTGCGCTTCGCCCCGAGGATCAGTCGGCTCGTGGGCCTGCTCGGCGCTTTGCTCGTCGGGCGGGCGGCTTTCGGGTTGCTGCGACCCCGGATCGGGTGTGTTCTCGGCCATCCGTGACCTTTCGGTGTCGGCGCGGGCTCCGCCGCGCAGCGGGCGACCCTCGGCCGCTCGCCGGATCGTTCGTCGGCATCGGGGCTGGTCGGGGCGCACATTTCCGACAGCGGACGCGCAACGGGGTGCGTCCGACGCGCAAAACCCGCGGGGGCGCTTTGCGGGGAGGGTTGCGTGCGGGGTCAGAAGTCGGCGGGGTAGCCGTCGAGCACGGGGACGAGGACCTCGCCGATGTAGCTCTCGCCGAGGGGGTCGAGGCCGAGGACCTCGTCCATGAGTGCGTGGACCTGTCGTGTGATGGATCGGCGCTCGGGCTCTTTGAGCTGGGTGTGCGGCGCCCTTCGGACGATCGTTGCGATGCCGGCGCGGATCTCGGCGCTGCGGTTGTCGAGCGTTCTGCGGACGCGGTCCATGTTCTTGTTGCGGACCTTGAGGTGCAGCTCGATCTCCCAGTCCCAGACGCGACCGGTGGTCATGTTCTGGAAGCGGCCGGCGAGGAGTTGGAGCTCGGAGAAGGATTCGGCGTCGGCCTCGTCCTTTCCGACGATATTGGCGTGGGCGTCGCGCCCGCCGCTGGTGAGCTTCATGACGACGACGACGGCGACCCCCTCGATGAGCATGAGCGCAGCGACCACGACGAGCACGAGCTTGGGGGACTTCTTTGGCTGCTGCTGTTCGGGTTGGGGTGCTTGGTCTGCCATGGCTCACCTCTGACCGCGCGTTTAGGGGCCCTGCCACTCCGGGTTGGGGTGGCGTTCGCTGAGCGTCTGCTCGGTCAGCACGATCTCGACCCGCCTGTTTCCGGTGGTGTCGCCGACATCGAACGGCCCGGCGTCCTTGGGCTCTGTGTTGCCCGCGGCGACCGGCAGGAGGATCTCCGCTCGGACGCCCATTTTCTCGACGAGATACCGCTCGGCCTCCAGCGCCCTGCGGAAGGAGAGCTCCCGATAATCCAGGCCCGACCGCAGATCCGCCACACCCCACGCGTGCCCGCGGAGCTCGACTTTGCGGTGCTGGCCCCTGACCCGTTCGGCGACGGCTGCGAGCGCCTCTTCGGCGGCGGGCGTGAGCTCCCACGAGCCAACCTCGAAGGCGATGCCCCCGCCGATGGCCCAGCGGCTGCCGTCGTGCAGGGCGGTGACGGTCTGGTCGCGTCCGGGGACATTCTGCTCGTTGATTTCCGCTCTGGAGGCTTTGTCGCCGGCCATGGTGGCGTTTTCGCGCATGCGGTTGATCATGGTGTTGCGCGGGTTGCCCTTGTTGACGATCTGGCCGAGGCCTCCCTTGAAGCCCAGGGCCTCCTGGATGGACTCGACGGCCCGCCTGTACTCGCGGGGCTGCTTGAGCTCGCTGAACGCGGCCAGGAGGATGAAGAAGCAGAGGAGGAGCGACATGAGGTCGCCGTAGGTCACGACCCACTCTGGAACCCCGGCCTCCTGGCGTTGCTTCTTCTTGGCCACGGGATCGCCCCTCCTCCGCTCAGGCGGCCTGGCGTCCGGCCTGCTCCTCGAACGCCATGCGCTCTGAGGGCGGCAGATAGGTGAGGAGCTTGCTCTCGACGACGCGGGGGTTGTCGCCCGACTGGATGCTCATGACGCCCGCGATGATGATCGTCTTGATCAGGATCTCCTGGTCGGAGGTGGCGGCGAGCTTGTCGGCCAGCGGGTTGGCGGCGACATTGGCGATCAGGGCGCCGTAGAGCGTGGTGATGAGGGCGACGGCCATGCCCGGGCCGATCGCCGAGGGATCGTCCATGTTCTGGAGCATGAAGATCAGGCCCATGAGGGTGCCGATCATGCCGAAGGCGGGTGCGTAGCGTCCGACCTGGTCGAGGACTTTCTTGCCCTGGGTGTGGCGTTCGACGAGGGCTTCGAGCTCGGTGTCCATGATCTCGCGGATGAGCTCGGGGTCGGTGCCGTCGACGGCCATCTTGACGCCCCGGACGATGAAGGGGTCGCTCATCTCTTCGATGAGATTCTCGAGCGCGAGGATGCCCTCGCGCCTTGCGACCTCGGCGTATCGGACCAGGTCCCTGATGAGCTCAGCCGGATCGCCGGCTGAGTTGAAGACGCTCTTGAGGATGACAGAGTGGAGCTTGAGGATGCGTGCGACGGGGAAGGCGATGACGATCGCCCCGAAGGTGCCGCCGAAAACGATCAGGATGGAGGGCAGGTTGAAGAGCGAGCCGAGCTCGCCGCCGCCGAGCACGATCGACGCGATGATCGCGACGATCGCCACGAACAGGCCTGCGATGGTTCCGATATCCACGCGGGCGACCTCCGCCGGCGTGCGCCGGGTGTCAGGACCTGCGCACTATCGGAGATGCGGGGCCGAGGCTTGATCCGGGGCGGGCCCGGGGTCGCTGTGCAAGGGCGAGCACCCGCATCGAGGGGACGCCCCGCCGCAGAGCGAATGGATGCTGCGCCGGTACGCGATGACCTTGGCGACGACGCTGCCAGAGCCTTCCTTGACCATGACGCGGTCACCGCTGGTGAGTGTGATGACGGTGTCGGGCTTTTCCTCGACGACGCGGATTATCTCGGCGTTGAGGACGAATCTGCTGCCGTCGAGTCTGGTCAGAGAGATCACGATCGCCTCCGGAGTCCGCCCTGTTCGATCAGCCGACGATCGAGAGGAGCTGCTGCATCAGTTCGTCGGTGGTTCTGATGACCCTCGACGAGGCGGTGTAGCCGGTCTGCGCGAGGACGAGGTCGATGAACTCACGCCCGATATCGACATTGGACTGTTCGAGCGCGCCGCCGATGATCTGGCCCGAGCCGAGTTCGCCGGGCTGGGTGACCATGGGCGGGCCGCTGTTGGCGGCCGGCGAGAACAGGTTGTCGCCCAGCGAGTTGAGGCCCGCGGGGTTGGTGAAGGTGCCGAGGACCACCTGCCCGAGCGGGCGGATGAGCGTGTTGCTGAACGCGCCGTAGAGCACGCCGTCGCGGCCGACAGCGAAGTTCTCGAGCGTGCCGATCGGCGCGCCGTCGCGGAAGGTTGTGGCGATGCCGGAGTTCTGGTCGGTCAGGGCGCTGAGCTGGTCTTCCTCGCCCCTGAAGCCGAGCTCGAAGCGCATCGGGTTTTCTGCGCCGGTGCCGGCGCGGTCGATCTGGACCTCGATGCGCTGGTCGCCGACGAGGCGTCCGCGGTTATCGAAGTTGATGACGCCCGTGCCGGCGGGGACCTTGGCGCCGTCGGCGTTTTTCGAGTCGATGAAGTAGCGCCAGGCGGTGCCGCCGTCGCCCCGCTGTTCGAGCACGAAACCGACATCGACCTCGACGGGCGTGCCGAGCGAGTCGTAGACGACCATGGTGGTGCGGACGGATTCGCCCGTCGCGTCGCCGAGGCGTTCGACGGCGAAGACCTCTCTTGAGGATCCCGTCGCGGGGTCGGCCAGACGGATCCGCGAGGCGTCGAATCGGAGGTCGTTCATCGCGCCGGTGTTGCCCGTGACGCTGAACGAGCCGGTGTCCGGATCGAAGACCACGCCGGGGGGCGCAACGCCCGCGGGCTGCGCGTCGGCCTGGATGCTCATGGCCGCGGCGAGGAAGTCGGCGAGGTCCTGCAGGGTGGACTGGGCGGTGATAAGGAACGAGCGTGCGGGCAGCGTCGCCTCGCCCCGTCTGACGCCCGAGACCTCGATCGACTGGCCGGGGTTGAAGAACTGTCCGGCTGCGCCCTCGGCGGGGTCGGCGAGGTCGGTCAGCAGCGATGCGGGAGACAGCGCTTCTGCGCCGGCGATCGGCAGGAACCCTCCGGCCTCGCTGCCCCCGAGCCTGAGGACGCTGCCGCCGGCGGCGACGGCGCCGCTGGCGTTGAGGTTGCCCGCCATCCGCGCGTTGCGTGTGGCTTCTGCGATGGTCAGCGTGCCGATGGGCGCCGAGAGCGTGGTGAGCTGGCCTCGCTGGATCTCGTACTGGTCGTTGACGGGATGGCCGAGGAGCCTTGCGCCGCCTGCGGTGGTCAGGTTGAAGCTCTCGTCGAGCTGGAAGGATCCGTCGCGGGTGTAGAAGCGTTCGCCGTTCCGCTCGACAACGAAGAACCCCGAGCCGTCGATCGACATATCTTCGGGCTTGCCGGTCGCGGCGATCGGGCCGGGGGTGAAGTCGCGCTGCGTGCCGGCGACGGTGACGCCGAAGCCGATCTGCGAGGGGTTGCGCCCGCCGCTGAAGTCCGAGGGCGGCGTGCCCCCCGAGATGCTGCGGCTCAGAAGGTCGTTGAAGACAAGGCGCGTCGACTTGAACGCGGTGGTGTTGACATTGGCGACATTGTTGCCGATGACATCGATCTTTCGGGCGTGCGCGTTGAGCCCGCTCAGACCGGTGAAGAGCGCTGTTGTTGAAGCCATGAGGACCCGCCGCGTAAGGATGCGAGAAGGAGGCCTCCGTGCCTCAGATTCACCCGGGCTCCGCCGGGAACAGTCCGTCATGGACGCCGGGCGCGATCGCCGGGCGCCGAAGATCGATCGGTGTCAGCTTCCGCCGAGCTTGGCGAGCTGCTGCACCAGTGACGGGTTCAGCCCGGGCGTCGAACGCGCGAGGTCTGCGAGCTGTGCCGCGACCGGCGGGCTCTTCCCGTCCGTCTCTTGAGGTTCCGAAGCGTTCACGACCGCGTCGATGTCCGAGAGGACCTCGCCCTGCTTGAGCTCGACGCTGCGCAGCACCTGGCGCGACTGCACATCCAGGTGCAGCAGGTGGCCGTCGATCATGACGACAACGCTCTCTGCGCCCGCGGCTTCGGCCCTGTCGGCCGCCTCGGCGAGGCGCTTGAGCTGGTCTTCGCTCAGGTCGATGCCGAGGTCGCCGGGCACCTTCACGGGCCTGCCCGAACCGATCTCGCCCTCGTGCACCCGTCGCAGCAGTTCGGAGAAATCGGCGGACTCGGGCGAGGCGGGCTGCGCCGGGGCCGCGGGGCCGACAGGGCGGACGCCCGCGCCGAGCATCTTCAGCATGTCCGCGCCGGGCGTGCTCACGGCTGGTCACCCGATCCGCTAGAGTTATTCAGCGCGTCGCGGAGCGTCGGGCGGTCGACCACCTCGTCGACCTGCTTGAAGTTGACGCGTTGGCCGGTGTCGAGGTTGAGCACGGCGCCGTCCTTGGTCCGGCTGACCGAGAGCACGATGCCGACGGCCCGCTCGTTGTTGGTGCTCACGCCCCCCACCACGCCCCCGATGAGGCCCGAAGCGGCGCTGAGTTCGTTCTGCTTGACCAGGTCGCCGAGGCGGTCGGTCAGGTCGGTGTCGGACTGGATCGAGCGGACTGTGGCGATCTGGTCGAGCAGCGCGCTGGTGTCGCTGGGCGCCAGCGGGTCTTGGCGGCTGAGCTCCGACAGGATGATCTGCAGGAACTCGCCGCTGCCCAGCGCTCCGAGGCCGCTCTGGCCGGCCTGATTTTTCGGCAGCGCAAAGGCCGCCTGCGCATCGATGGCGCTCATCGGCTCGCTCCTCACCGTCGCGGCATTACGCGACGGTGTCGATCAGGAGGCTGCCCGGACTCCGCCATGCAGCGCTCGTGTGTTGCTGTGCGCGGTCCTCCGCGCTCGTTTCGCGACCCGCTTCCGGGCTCCGCCCGGATCCGGCGTCGCTTCCGCGTCCGCCGCCGTGGTCGGCCTGGCCGGGGTTGCTCCCGGCGTGCCGGTCGGCGTCATCGCTCATCGCAAATCTCGGGCCAGACTCGGGCTTGGCCTCGGGCGCGAGCGTGATCTCGAGCCGCTGGACCTCGAGCCCGCGGGATTCCAGCGCCGCGCGGAGCGCGGGCGAATGGCTCATCAGCATCTCGCGGGCCGCTTCGGTCGTCGCCTCGACCCTCGCGTGCACGGTCGACGCCTCGACACGCACCTGGACGGTCAGCTTGCCCAGTGCCTCGGGGTGGAGGCGCATGGTGACCTCGCCGTCTTTGCGCTGCAGCGCCTGCGCCAGGCCCCGCTGGGCCTGCTCGATGAACTTGTCTGTATCGGGTCGCTGCGGCTGCTGCGCGGGGCGTTGCTGGGCGACCTGCCTCGCCTCGGCTCTTGCTTCTGACCGCTGCGCGCCGGCCGCGGGCTGGACGGGCTGCGTCGGCTGGGCTCGTGCGGCCTGGACCGCGCCCGCCGAAGCAAGGCGGGCGACCGCGGCCCGGCCTTCTGCGCCCGACTCTCTCGGCGCACGCGCCTGCGCAGTCTGCACCGTCGCGGCGGCCTGCCCGGACTGATCACGACCGGCATCACCCTGCGGCGTTGCGAGCTGGCGATGCTGCGGCTCACGACCCTCGCCCACTGGCTGGCGGTCGCGTTGCGTTTCTGCACGGGCCGGGTCCTGCGCGCCCTGCTGCGCCGCCGGCTCGGCCTGCGTCTGCGGACGCTGGGCGCTTCGCTGGTGCGGCGGTGAACCCGCGTTGTGTTCGGGGCGCTCGCGTTCTGCCGGGGCCCGGAGCGTTTCGCGGGCTTCCTGCCCGACCGGGCCGGCGTAGAGCGTTGATTCTGGGGGGTGTCTGCGCAGATCGGCGTCGCGACGCTCGGGCTGCCGCTTCAGCTCGCTCTTTGACGCATCCTTCTGCTCGGCGGCGCCGGGCGAGGGCTCGCGCTGCATGCCGTCGAGCAGCAATGAGAACGCGCCGAGGCCCGGCGGTGTCTGATGCGCGTGCCGATCGCCATGGAACTGGCGGCGGAAGGGGTCTGTGTTGTCGGGTGGTGTAATCCCGATCGTCATTGAGCGTCCTCGCGGGCGCGGGCTTCGACGCCGCGCACCCGGAGGCTCTCCAGCAAGACCGCTGCCAGAGCGGGGTCCTGCTTGACGATCTCTTCCATGACGCCGATCCGCTGGCGTTCGCCCATCGCGTTGAGGTAGGACACGGCTCTGGCCATGCCGTCGGGCGCGAGGTCGGCATCGGCGAGTCCGTCCTGCATCGGGGGGAGGCCCGGCAGATCCTGCCCGGCGATCATGGCCAGAAGCGCATCCCTTGCCTGTCTTGGCGGGAGGCCCTCGATGGTCTTGACGGCCTTGCGGAACTGGGCCGAGCCGTCGATGCTGCGGACTCGGTCCATCTCGGCCTCAAACTCCTCGCGGTCGCGCCGGACTTTCGCCCATTCCTCGTCGAGGATGCGCCGCTCGGCCTGGTGGGCCCGCTGGAGGTCGTTGGTTTCCCGCCTCAGACGCTCACGACGCTGGCGGTCGATCTCGCTCTGTTCCAGCCGCAGGACGAGGCGGTCGACCGAGCTTACGGCGATCGCCGGCTCGGCGGGCTCTTGCTCGTCGTCGGCGTCGGCGGCGGTCTTGAAGGTTTCAGTCGAGAGGATCTCGCCGTCGGCGATCAGCGTACGGATCTGCCCGAGGCGTTCGGGCGTGATGCGATCGGTGATGACAAGCCAGGAGAAGAAACCGAAGAGGGCGAGGAGGTTGGCCACCGCCATGATCGAGACGATGTTCCAGAATGTCCGGAGCATCAGCGGCCCTCCCTGTTTCGGGCGGCGCGCATGACGGCGATCTCATCGAGTTCGGCCGCCTCGCGCCGCTTCTGCTCTTGCTTCCACTCTCGCATGCGTTGCTCTTTGAGCAGTTCGATGGCTTTCTTCTCCGCGGCGGCTTTTCTCAGGGCCTCGCGTTCCTTCTCGAGGCGGGCCATGACGCCCGCGAGGCGGACGGAGGCCTCGCCGATCTTCGCCCGCAAACGGAGGGCCGCGCCGGCCTGGACCCGCATGAGCGTGGCGGCGCCCCCCGAAGACAGGATCGAGGCCATCTCGTTGCGTTCACGGATGATCTGAGCCTGGTGGCCTTCGATCTCGCGCTCGACGGCGAGCCGCTCCCGCTCGAGCTTCGAGACGCTCTTTCGTCGTTCCTCCTCGATGAGGCTTCGCTGGCGGAGGACCGCTTCGAGCTTGAACCTGAAGACCGCCACGCCCGGTTACCTCCCGACGCCGTTGTGCTGCAGTCCCGCGGCCTTCAGGCCGACGACCCCCTCGCGGGCCTGCATGGCGACTTTGACCATCACATCTCTGGCGTCCTCGAAGGGGACTCGCTCCTGCCCGTCCTGGCGGAGCAGCGCGTCGACGGTGTCTTTCATGCTGATGGCGACATCGATCTCGGGGTCGCTGCCGAGGGCGTACGCCCCGATCTGGACGATGTCTTCCACCTCGCGGTAGCGGGCCATCAGGCCCAGGAGCTCGGATCTGGCCGCTGCGTGATCGGGCGACATCACCTCGCCCGCGATGCGGCTGATCGATTCGAGGGCGTCGATCGCGGGGAAGTGCCCCCGCCCCGCGAGCTTGCGCGAGAGGATCAGGTGCCCGTCGAGGATGCCGCGCACGGCGTCGGCGACGGGTTCGGTCATGTCGTCGCCCTCGACGAGGATCGTGTACAGCCCGGTGACCGAGCCGCCCTCGCCCGCATCCATCCGTCCAGCGCGTTCCAGAAGCAGGCCGAGTTGGGTGAAGACGCTCGGGGTATAGCCGCGGGTGGCCGGGGGCTCGCCGACGCTGAGGCCGACCTGGCGCTGCGCGTGCGCGAAACGGGTGACCGAGTCCATCATGAGCAGGGCGTCGTCGCCCCGGGCCCTGAACCACTCCGCGGCGGTGCACGCGACCTTGGCCGCACGGATGCGCATCAGGGGCGATTCGTCGCCGGTCGCGACAATGACGACGCTGCGGCGCAGGCCCTCGGGGCCGAGCGTGTGCTCGATGAACTCGCGGACCTCGCGTCCGCGTTCACCGATAAGCGCGATGACATTCACATCCGCGTCGGTGCCCTTGGCGACCTGGGCGAGCAGCGTGCTCTTGCCGACGCCGGGGCCGGCGAAGATGCCCATGCGCTGGCCCCGCCCCATCGGGGTGAACAGATCGATCGCGCGGACGCCCGTGCCGATGCGTTCCTTGATCGGGGCGCGGTCCATGGCGCATGAGGGGTCGGGGTTCAGGGGCGCCGGCTCGGTGTCGAGCAGAGGCCCGCGCCCGTCGATCGGTCTGCCGAGCCCGTCGACGACGCGGCCGAGCATGCCACGCCCGACGCCGACGGTCTGGGCGACCTCCTCCCCCACCACAATGTCGCCGGCGCTGACGCCCCCGGTCTGACCCAGGAGCATGACCATCGCGAGGTCGCGCGTGAAGCCGACGACCTCGCCGCTGACGGTGCGCTCGCCGCGGCGGGTGTGCAATGTGACCAGCGAGCCGACCGGGAGCGGCAACTCGCGGACGAGCAGCGTGAGGCCGCGGAGTTCGTGCACGCGTCCGACGAAACGGACAGGCTCACAAGCGTCAACGGCCGAGATCGCGCCTGCAAGCACGCTCATGCCGCGGCGCCCCGGCGCCCGTCGTCCAGGCGGACGCCGCCGGTCTCTTGGTCGTTTGACTCTGGCGTGGTGTCGCCTTCGGCGCTCGATCCGGGTTCTTCGATGAGCTCCGATCCGCCGGGGAGCACGGCTTCGGCGATACGCCTGAGCTTGGTCGCGATGGTCGCGTCGATGACGGCGCCGCCGGCGGTCTCGATCAGGCACGAGCCCCGTTCGAGCGTGCCGTCGGCGCGGATCTCGGCGTGGGCGGACTCGCCGAGGCGTTCGACCAGCGGGCCGATGACAGTTCTCGCCCGCTCGACATCCTGGGGGTGGACGCGGAGGACAAGCCTCGACGGTTCGAGCACCGACGCGACAGCGTCGCGCACCACGCCCTCGACGATCGACGGGTCGATCTCGACGACTCGACGCGTGATCTTCTCGGCCGCGAGCACCGCGAGGCGGAGCATATCGCGCCGGGCGTCGGCCATGATCTGCTCGCGCTGGAGCTGGAAGTCGTCGAGCGCGGCGCTCCACGACGCGATCATGGCGTCGATCGCCTCGGCCTGCTCGGCGAGGGCCCGGCGCCGGCCTTCTTCGATCCCTTTCTGGAACCCCTCCTTGTGTCCCTGCGCGTGCCCGTCGGCGCGGCCTTCCTCGCTGGCCGAACCGATCAGTTGCTCGCGCTTCGCCTGCGCTTCCGCGAGGATCTTCTTTGCGGTCTCCTGCGCCTGGGCGCGCATGGTCTCGGCCTGGCGGGCCAGGTCGCCGAGATCGAGCGTGATGGCGTCGCGCGCGACCCTCTCCGCGTCGGCGCGTCGGATCATGCCCATCGGCGCACCGCCAAACCGACGCAGGCGTTTCCGGAGTTACATGACAAGGTCGCTCTCCCCGCCTCGGCCCTGGATGATGACCTCGCCCGCCTCTTCCAGCCTGCGGACGATGTCGACGATGCGCTGCTGGGAGGCCTCGACATCGCTGACGCGGACCGGTCCCATGAACTCCATGTCCTCTTTGATGAGCGACGCGGCCCGCTCGGACATGTTGGTGAAGATCTTCTCCTTGAGGTCTTCCGACGCGGTCTTGAGCGCCAGCGAGAGCTCGTCGTTCTCGACCTCCTTGAGCACCGCCTGGATGCCGCGGTCGTTCACGAGGAGGATGTCCTCGAAGACGAACATCAGCCTGCGGATCTGCTCGACGAGGTCGGGGTCCTCGGCTTCGAGCCCCTCCATGATCGACTTCTCGGTGGAGCGGTCGGCGAGGTTGAGCACCTCGGCGACGGTCCCGACACCCCCGGCCTTCTCCGTCGACTGCATGAGCATGTTGCTCAGGCGGCTTTCGAGGCCCCTCTCGACCTCGCGGATCACCTCGGGGTTGGTCTGCTCCATGTTGGCGATGCGCTTGACGACCTCGATCTGCTTCTGCATCGGGAGGCTCGAGAGGATCTCGGCCGCCTTGTGGTGCGGGAGGTGGCAGACGATCAACGCGATCGTCTGGGGGTGCTCGTCCTGGATGAAGGTCAGGAGGTTCTCGCTCTCGACCTTCTGAATGAACGAGAAGGGCGTCCGCTGCACCTGCGTCTGGATCTGCGCCAGGATCCGCTCGGCCGCCTTGGGGTCCAGCGCGTTGAGCATCACCGACCGCGCGTAATCCAGGCTTCCCTCGTTGACATGACGCTGGGCGATCGAGAGGTGGTAGAACTCCTCGACCACCTGCGCCTGCAGCGCGGCGGGCACCCGCCCGAGGGCCGCGAACTCGCGCATCACCTCCTCGACGGACTGCTGGGGCAGCTCTTTGAGCACCGCCGACGCCTCGTCCTGGCCCAGCGCAAGGAGAAGGATCGCGGCCTTTGTGCCCGCCTCCAACTCCTCGATCCTGTCTGGCAGCTTGGTGCCGATCCGCCTGGCCATCGTTCCGCCGGCCTCCTGTCGTTCAGTCGTCTGTTTCGATCCAACGGTTCAGCAGCTTGGCCGAGCCGCTCGGATCGTCCTTGACCATCTCCGCGAGCTGCTCGAGCATCCGCTGACGCTCGACATCCTCGGCGCCGACCTCGATGCCCGCCATCGGCAGCTTCGTCTCGTCCGCCTCGCCGATCAGGTCCGAGTCCGCTTCCAGCGGCGGCGGGATGCCCACGAGTTCCTCCGCCGTGGGCATCTCAGGCTGCTTGGACGCCTTGCGCACCATCACCACCATCATGCCCAGCGACACCACCGCCAACAGCGCCAGCAGCCCCGTCTCGATCAGCCCCTCTCCGATGAAAGGCAGCCCGCCGCCGGACCCGAAGATCCCCGCGCCCTGCGGGTCGGCGGGCAAAAAATCCCCCATCGCCACCGGCGTCAGCGAGACATGCACCACCCCGTCGAGGTTCCCGGCGCGAAGATGGGGCCGGACACTCTCGGTGATATCGGCCCGCATCTGGTTGAACCGCTGCTCGACCTGTTCTTCCGATGGCTCCTCGTCCTCGCCCAGCCCCCCGGCCCGGCGGAGCGCCGCGACGACAAAGTCGCGCGGCACATTCACAGACGCGACCAGCCGGGTCGGCATCCCCTTGGGGTCGACGCGGTTGGTGACCGTCGAGCCGACATGGTTCTCCATCGTCGTCGTGGTGGTGCTCTCTTCGAGCGACATCGAGTCGCCCGAGCCGGAGTTGATCTCGGCGGTCGCGTTGGCGCGGACGCCCGGCTCGGCCGCCCTTCGCCCGGACTGCTGCTCGCGGGTCTCGCGTGTTTCGGCGCCCAGCAGCGAAACGGATCCCCCCTCGTCTGTGACCGGCTCGAAGCGGGTCATGCGGACCTGCTCGCGGGCGATGTCGACCTCGGCCGTCACCGCGATCACGACGCCGGGGATGTAGCTCAAGAGGCGCGAGAGCGTGGTGGTGATCTTTTCTTCCGTCGCCAGCGCGTGTTCCAGCCAGGCCGAGGCGCGGGCGTCCTCGCCGCTGTTTGCCGCGAAGCGACGCCCAGACGAGCCGTCGATGACGCGGACATTAGCCGGGTCGAGCCCCGCCTGCGAGCCCGCGACGAGGTGGGCGATCGCGTCGACCATCTCCTGGTTGAGCCCGCCCAGCGTGGTGAAGACCGTGACCGAGGCCGTCGGCTCGCGGACGATCATCCCGATCCCGTGCGGGCGGGGCACATCGAGCACCACCGTCGCCTGACGCACGCCCCTGAACCGGCCGATCACCCGCGCCAGCTCGTTCTGCAGCGCGATGCGGTACATCTGCTCGTTCTGCTCGCGCGAGTTGGTCCAGCTCTGGCGGTCGATCAGGTTGTCGAAGAGGATGCGCGTGTCGTCGGGCAGAGCGCCCCGCTCGGCCAACGCCGCGAGCGCGAAGCGTCGGCTCTCGGGCGGCACGAAGACCTTCCCGTCTCTGAGCTCGGCCCGCACATCGCTCGCCCTGAGGATGTGGATCGTCTCCTGCTGCCCGTCGGCGCTGAGCAGCTCGACCATCGGACGCCCGCCGGCGTACTGCGAGACCAGGAAGAGCGTCATCAGCAGGATCACGCCGAGCGAGCCGATCAGCATCCGCTGCGTCGCCGACAAGCGACCCAGCTCACGCTTCATGCGATCGAGTGCTTTTCGCAGCTGCTCCATCCGGCGCGGCCTCCCTGCCTTCTTCCCTCGCCCTCCTGGCTCGGGACGCCGACGCCTCCAGAAGGAACGCCCGGCAACGCCTCAGTTCGGACCGCTGCCGTCAAAGACTTGAAGAACCGACAGGCAGGCAGAATCCGCGCCCACGCGCAAGGGAAAGCGATCCGTCGCGCACATGCTGCATGTGGACAACAAGTGGAGAACCGGCCCGCCCGTCAGACGCGCATCTGCTTGATCTCGTCGTAGGCCTGGACCATCTTGTTGCGCACGGCCTGCAGCATCCGGAACGCCGTGTCCGCCTTCTGAGCCGCCAGCACCACGCCCTCAATGTCGTTGCGCCTGCCCGCGGCAAGGTCCTCGATCGCGTGCGTCGCGTCCTGCTGGAGCTTGTTGGCCTCGTTGATGTTCTGGAGCAGCACATCCTTGAACGAGGGGGCGTTGGGGTCCGGGCGCACGCCTCCCGCGGCGGTCCGCCTCGGGTCCATGTGCCCTGCGCCGCCCGCTCCGCCGATCAGCCCGAGTGGATCTGTCATCTCGACGCACTCCGTCTAGGTTCAGGCGATCACCCGCAAAGCCTGGGCCATCATGGATTTGGTCGCCTCGGCGGTCACAACATTCGCCTCGTAGGCCCTGGCCGCCTCCATCGCGTTGACCTGCTCGACCACCGGGCTGATGTCCGGGACCATGATGTACCCGTCGCCGTTCTCGTCGAAAGGGTGGCCCGGCGCGTACTTCTGACGCAACGCGTCGTGGTTGATGTGGATCTCGGCGACATGCACGCCCAGGGCCCTGCCCGTGGGGCTCTTGGCGGTCGGGTCGCCAGGGGCGAACATGATCTCGCGCCGGCGATAGGGGTTGTAGTTGCCTTCGGCGTCGACGAGCGTGTTCTGGTGCGCAAGGTTTGCGCTGATGACGGCCATGCGCGCCCGCTGGGCCACCATGCCGCTGGTCGAGATGTCGAGCACGCCGTACATCGTGTCGCTCCAATGGTGCTAGCCGGCTCAGGCCATCTCTCTGATGGCCGAGCGGATCATCTCGCTCTGGTGTCTGTACAGGTCCGCCGCGGCCCGGAACACGCCGGCGTTCTCCGCCTGCGCCTGCATCAGGCGTTCGAGATCGCGGTCGTTGCGGTCGTGAAAGAGAATGTTGCCCGAGGGCGACTTCGGCCGCAGGTGCAGACGGCCTTGCGCGTCGGGCACGACCTCGTCGGTCCCTCTGAAGCGAAGCGGCCCCTGCATGCCCCCCGTCCGCGAACGCCGCTCGTCGATCGCCTTGCCCAGCGACCGCTGAAAGTCCTCGACCGACACATCCCGGGGCTGGAACTTGGGCGTGTTGATGTTGGCGACATTGTGGGCGATGACCTCCTGACGGCGCGCGGCGAACCGCATCAGCCTGTCCAGGGCCGGCATCGCTCCCGCGTTGGTGACACCGTTGATCATCGTCACAAATGCTCAGCCCGCAAACCGCGGGCCAGAGCCCTTACAGCGTCTGCTCGACGAGCGACTGCTCCTTCCACTTCTTGAGCTTCAGCCCCAGCGTGCGGACCCCGATGCCCAGCGCCTCGGCCGTCTTCTGGCGGTGACCGTCGAACCGGCGCAGCGTCGCGACGATCACATCCCGCTCGACATCCGCGAGCGGGCGGACGACCACTTCCAGCGGCTCGGCGTCGTCGGCCGGTCCGCGTCCGACCCCGCCGGGCATCGTCACCACCTGCTGGGGGTGGGCCGGCGCCATCGAGACCGGGCCGGGCCGCGGCGTCGGGTCGCCCGGTCCGGCCAGACGCGCGGCGTTGAAGTGCATCGCGTCGATCCCCGGGTTGAGCTGGGCCGCCGGAGAGCCGCAGAGCCAGGGCTCGATCATCTGCCGGTCGATCGTGCTGGTGTGGCCGGCGCGACCGAGGACGACCGCCCGCTCGCAGATGTTCTGCAGCTCGCGGACATTGCCCGGCCACGGGTACGCCCGCATCAGGTCCATCGCCTCGTGCGAGAAGCGGACCGGCTCGCGACCCTCCCTGTGGCAGAGGCCGGTCGCGAAGTGATCGGCCAGCGCCGGCACATCCTCGGGCCGGTCGCGCAGCGGCGGCAAGTGGATCGGCAGCACATTGAGCCGGAAGAAGAGGTCCTGTCGGAAATCGCCCGACGCCACCGAACGCGGGAGATCCCGGTTGCTCGTGGCGACCACGCGGACATCCACGCCGATCGGTGTGCTCGAACCGACGCGTTCGAACGCCCGCTCCTGCAGCACGCGGAGCAGCTTGGCCTGGATGCTCGGGCCGATCTCGGAGATCTCATCGAGCAGCAGCGTCCCGGTGTGGGCGAGCTCGAAGCGACCCTTGCGGGTCTTGTCGGCGCCGGTGAAGGCCCCTTTCTCATGTCCGAAGAGCTCGCTCTCCAGCAGCGACTCGCTGAGGGCGGCGCAGTTCACCGCCAAGAACGGCTCGGCCTTGCGGGCGCTCAGCTCGTGCACGGCACGCGCCACAACCTCCTTGCCCGTCCCGCTCTCGCCCACCAGGAGCACCGTGCCCTGCGAATCGGCGACGGCGAGCACCTGCTCCTTCACGCGGCGCATCGCCGGCGAGTCGCCGATCAGCCGGTCCAGCCCGGTCAGCCCCGTTGCGCCCGAGGCCTTCAGCGCCTCGTTCTCGCGCAGCACGCTGCGGTGGCGGATCGCCCGCTTGACGGCGATGATCAGCTCGTCGCCCTCGAACGGCTTGGTGATGTAGTCGAACGCGCCGAGCTTGATCGCCCGCACCGCAGTCTCGATCGTGCCGAACGCGGTCATCAGCACGATCGGCAGGCCGTCGTCGATCGCACGGACGCGTTCGAGCAGGTCGATCCCGCTGAGGCCGGGCATTTTCAGATCGGTCACGACCGCGTCGGGCCGGCGCTCGGCGATCATCGCAAGGGCGCTCTGCCCGTCGCAGGCGGCGCGGACCTTGAAGCCCGCGCGCTGCAGTGTCGCCGCGACGCTGTCGCGCATCATTTCCTTGTCGTCCACCACCAGGACACTGCTCATGCGGCTTGCTCCGTTGAAGAGGTTGTCTTGCTCGCCCCTGGCGCGATCGCGCCGGGCTCTCTGGGCAGGCGGAGCTCCAGCAGGGCCCCGCCTCCGTCTCGGTTGCGTACGCCGACAGCGCCCGCGTGGGCGTCGGCGATCCGGTGCACGATCGCAAGGCCCAGGCCCGTGCCCGACGCCCGCGTCGTGAAAAACGGGTTGAACATGCGGTCGACCACGCCCTCGGGCACGCCGGGCCCGGTGTCGGCGACGATCAGCACCGCCTCGCGCCCTTCGACGCGGGCGTCGAGCGTGAGCTCACGCCGGCCCTCTGTCTCGGCCATGGCGTCCAGGGCGTTGCGGATCAGGTTCACCAGCGACTGGCGGACCAGCGCGCGGTCGCAGACGATCTCGACGCCGCCCCGCGTCTCGTCGAGCCTCCGAACAACGACACCCAAGGCCCGCTCCACGCCGGCGCTTTCCAGCGCCTGGGCGAACAGCGCCGATACCTCGACGGGTTCCGGGCGGAGCGTGATCTCTCGCGCAAAGCTCAGGACATCCTGCACGATCGACTCGGCGCCGCGCACGGCCCGCGCGATCTTCGAGGCGACCTCGCGCTGCTCGGGCCGGTCATTCAGGTCGTCTTCGAGCATCCTCGCGTACAGCGAGATCGACGCCAGCGGGTTGCGGACCTCGTGGGCGATGCCCGCGGCCATCTCGCCCAGTGCCGCCAGCCGGCGCGAACGCTGCAGCCGGTCGTTCGCCTCACCGAGCTCGTGGCGCAGGCGCTCGACCTCGGCATTCAGTCGCTCGTGCGACGACTGCAGGCGGCCGGTGACCTCGTTGAAGACGGTCATCAGTTCGGCGAGGTCGCCGGGGGTCATGTCGCTCAGCGCCGGTCCGGTCGCCGCTTGGCTCTCGCTCATCACGCCCGCCCGTCCTGGAAACGGGGCTCGCCGGGGCCCTTGGGCGCGTACGCGTCGACGGCCCTGCGCCCGCGGTCGATCCCGCCGAGCTGCGATTCGAGGTGCTTGAGACGCTCGCGGAGGCAGACCTGCTGCTCGGCGTCTTTGCCGGCGATCAGGTCGACCAGCTCGCGCACGCGGTCGGCCTTCGGGCCCATCTCGGCGGGGGCGTGCGCCACGCCGTCACCCGGCCGCTCGCCGACTTCACGCAGTCGCTCGATCAGAACCTGGCGTCTGCCCAGCACATCGAGCAGGTCCGACGCCTCGCCGTCGTCGACGAGCTCGCCCTGGCGATCGGAGAGCTGGTTGATCGCTTCGAGCAGTTCGATCTGCTCGCCGAGCCCTTCTGGCGTCTGCGCGAGGCGCGGCCCCGCGCTCGCTGGCATCCCGGTCATCCTGACCCGCCTTCCCGGCCGGCTCCGCCGACCTCTTGTGTCACGCCGCGATCAGCGTTCCTCCTGCATCGCGTACAGCCTGCTGGTGGACTGGAGCCACCGCTCCCACTGCGTCCGATCCATCGGGAGGTAGGGATCGTCCCACACATCGTCGGGCAGGCTGGCGAAGTAACGCCTCGCCCGTTCGTTGCTCGTTCTCGCCCGGTCGAGCTGCCCCTGCTCGATGAACGCGTTGACGATCTGCACCAACGCCACCAGCGAGGCCGGGTCGTCGGCGTACCGCTCGTGGGCGGCGTCGTAATAGCGGACCGCGGTCGCGAAATCGCCGAGGTCGTAGGCGCACGCCGCCCTGTAGAAGTAGGCGTTGCGGAGCGACTCCCGCTCGACGGCGCTCAGCGAGGCCCTCGGGCGGGATTCGAGCTCCTGGATCACTTCCTCGAACATCCCCATCGCGTTGTTCAGGCGCGTGCGGCGCTGCGAGGTGAGCGTGCGTCGCTGATGATCGGGGATCGACCCGTCCAGCTGCCGCCCCATCTCTTCGGCCTCCAGACGCAACGCGTCTGCAAGGCGGAAGCGGTTGAGCGCCCGCTCCTGATCGGTCGGGAAACGGCGCAGCGCCTCGTCGAGCAGGCGGGCCGACTCGGCGTAGCGTCCGGTGACCAGCAGGTGCTTGCCGAGCTCGACCAAGGCGTCGCGCCTTGTGCGGGGGTCGGGCTCACGCACCACGCGCCCGTCGACGACCATCCGCAGCAGGCGCTCGGCCTCCTCGTGCTCTTCCTCGCGCCCGTCCAGCAACAGGCACTGCGCCAGCGGCACATACGAGAGGTCCGCGAAGAGGCCGACATTCTTCACTTCCGGGTCCTTGCCCTCGATCAGCTCGCGGTAGAACCCCGCCGCGAGGCGGTACTCGCCCCGCGACTGGTAGAGCTGCCCGAGGCGGAACCTCGCCTCGGCCTGGCGCGCGTCGCCCGGGAACCCGCTCTGGAACTCGAGGAAGGCGCGCATCGCCCGGTCGCCCGAGCCTGCGAGGTCGAACGCGTCGGCGCTGCGCCAAAGCGAGCTGGCGTACCGCTCCTCGTCGCGGAGCACCATCGTCTCGGCGTGACGCTGGAAGTAGCTGCCCGCCGCGATCAGGTGGCGCCTCGCCTCTTCGCGCGACGCGGGGTCGAGCCCGGCGATCCCGCGCGGCGCCAGCGGGTCGCCGCTGCCGGCCTCGATCAGCCCCGAGGCCAGCTCCGCCCTCGCTTCTGCGACCGCCAGCAGCACCTCCGGCGGCGCCTCCGACGCCTCGTACAGCGAATCAGCGATCTGCGCGTACGCCAGCGCAGAGCGGTAGTCCTCGCGCTGGAACGACTCGACATACCTGCGCAGCAGGCTGCGCATCACGCCCTCGACGCTCACATCCCGGTGGCGGCGGCCCCCGTCGAGCTCGTCGCGGAGCTGGCGGTACGCCGCGATGGACTCGATCGTGCTGCCGAGCATCGCTTCGGTCTCGGCGAGGCCGAGCAGGGCGCGGATGGCGGCGTTGTGCTCGAAATACCGGTCGATCACGCGCCCGTAGCGTTCGCGGGCCGTCTCGGTGTCGCCCGAGGCCTCATCGGCCCGGGCCATCATCAGGATCGCCTCGGGGTGCAGCGGCGCCAAGGGCGGCAGCATCTCCAGCGCCCGCGACGCGTGCGGCCTCGCCTCACGCTCGCGACCCTCGGCCAGATACGCCTCGGCGAGCAGCAGCAAGAGACGCGCACGCTCCTCGCCCGCGTCGGGGCTCACCCGCTGCAGGTCGCGGAGGAGCCGGTCGATCGCTCCGGCGGCCATCCCTTTGTCAAGCAGCACGCGCCCCTGTCTTGCCGCGGCCCAAGCCCGGTCACTCTCGCTGGTGCGCGGATCGGTCAGGAAGGCCGAAAGCGTGGTCAGGGCGCGGGACTGGTCGCCGCCCGGATGGTCGATGTCACGATCGATCGCCCGACGCTGGATGTCCAGCCAGCGGTCGGTCTGGTCGCGAGGCTGACGCTCCGCCCGCAGCAGCGCCTGGTCGACACGCCCGAGCGAGATCAGCGTCCGCGCAAGGAAGTAATTGTCGTCGGCGTTCAGGCTCGCCCCGGCCCGTTCGGCCTCGACATACGCCTCCAGGATCCGACGGTGGTTTTCCTCGACATCCAGGCCCAGGGCCTGCTGTCCGAGGTAGAGCGCCCGCCCCACGAGCAGGTGGAAGACTCTGTGCTGGGCGTCGTCGAGCTCGCCGCGACTCTCATAAGGGTGCAGCGATCGGTTCAGGACCGAGATCGCCTCTTCCGGGCGCTCGTTGCTGAGCAGGTGCTCGACCCGCTGGAGCTGCGACTCGTGGTCCGGGGCGGGGCGGGTCAGCACCGCCAGCGTCAGCCCGCCGGTCAGCAGCGCGAACGAGAGCGCCATCACCGGCGCGTGCCACACCTCGGCCCACTTGATCTGGTGCGCAGCGGACCCCTTGCCCGCGGCTTTCCCGCTGGCCTGGGAGATCTGCACAGGATCGGTCGGACCTTCCATCGTCACCGGATCCTCAAATGGCACAGCCGCCGGATCCTCCGGCGGACCGACATCCGCGACGCACAGCGCGGCCCGCCGGCAGTCGGTTTCTATCGGCTCGGTGGGTCGCCCCGCCTTGACTCGTTCTTCGTACTGCCCCGCCGGGCCGGGTGGGCGGACCGGTCAGCCGCCCTGTTCCGGGGCGTCGTGGAGGGCAATCACAACCACCGTGCCCGAGAGCACATCCCCGCGATGGCGCCGAGCCGGGCCGAGCAGGGTGACCAGCGCGAGCGGCGCCGCCAGCCACTTGCAGGCGTTTCGGATCAGGGCGCGGAGGAGGCCGGGCCGCCCGTGCTTGCCGCTGGCTCGCACGACGCGGGCCCCGAGGATGAGCTTGCCCGGGCTTGCCCCCCAGAACCCCTCCATCAGGGTGCACAGCCCCATCCCGATCAGCAGCGTCCAGACCAGGCCCCAGTGCCCGCCCCGCTCGCTGACGAGCGCCCCGATGCTCAGCGTCTCGCCCAACGGGATGTCCAGCACCAGCGAGGTGATGAAGGCCGCCAAGAGCAGGTCGGCCATGCCCGCTGCGACGCGCCGCCCGGGCTCGGCCAGCGCCGTGCCGGGCGGGATGCCGATCTCGCCCTTCAGCGGGTCGGGCGAGAGCACATAGACGATCACAATGATCATCACCCCAACAAGCAGGAGCCCGAGCAGTCGGAACTCCTCCATTGAGATCGGGCCCTGCGTCCGGGCCGGACCTTCGTAGAGCTCCGCGCCGGTCCAGGCCGAGACCTCGCGGACCGCGGCACGAACGCCCGACCGCTCGCTCTCACGCTCGGCCCCGATCATCACCAGCCGCCCAACATCGGGCAGGAAGACCGAAACACCGACGGGGGGCAGGTTTCCGAGATCCTTGATCGTGCGCACGCGGTTGGGCGTTGCATGAACGAGCTCGCCCCGACCCTCGTTGTCTCGCAGCAGGAGCACGACGCGGCCCCGGGCATGCATCGCCGCGTCGACCGCCATGCCATTGCCGAAGGCCTCGCCAAGACCGGGCAGCGGCGAGTACGACCACCGGAGGACCGGCTCGCCCCGGGCGGACTCGGCCTCTTCGTCGGCACGCTCGCGTTCGAGGCTGCCGGACCAGAGCCCCGCCTCGCCATCGAGCCCGAGCACAAGCAGCGACACCCCGACGCGCGAGGGCAAGAGCACCACCTCCGAAAACGACTCGGGCGGGGCGTGCTCGGCGGCGGCACGATCGTCGGCGCTCGGCAAACGGAGCTCGGCCCAATCGAGCCTGTCGAGAACCTTGAGGCGCAAGAGGCCGGGGCGTTCTTCGGTTTCGTCGGCGTAAACGAGCACCGCCGGGCCCATCCGCGTGCCGACGAAGCCGGCGACCCGTCCCCGGCTCTCGATCGTCGCGAGCGTGCGGAGGCGTGTGGCCGGGTCGTAGGCCCACAGGCCCGGGTACCCGCCGGGCACGGCGTTGAGCGTCATGATCCGACGCGAGGTCCCCTGCTCGGGCGGCGGAAAGAGCAGGAGCAGCCGGTTGCCCCAGGCCGCCAGGGCGTCGGGCCGCTCGCGCAGGCGTCTGGCCTCGCGCACCGCCCCGCCCGGTGAGCCGAGCGACTCGGACCCGCTCGATCGCGGCGGCACATGCACCACCACAAACGGCCCGTCGTCATCGGTCACGAGCAGACCCCACCCGTGCGCGCGCTCGTGCTCCGACGGCGTGAACGCGCCGAGTTGGGGCGCGCCGTGGGCGCCGCACACAAACAGCAGGAGGCACAGCAGAAAGAATGGCCGCGAAAACCCGGTCACTGCGCAGGCCCCGTCAGCAGGCGCTCGATCTCCTCGGGCCGGTCGAGCAGGCGGATGCGGTCTTCGGGGATGCGGTAGCGCCGGAGCTGGCCCTCAAGATCGAAGGGGGCCGTGCCCGGGCGGCGTTCAGAACTCTCGGGCGAGGTCATGTGGATGACGACCTGCGTCTCGATGCGGGGCAGGTCGATCTCGAAACGCCCGCCCACGCGGGGACGGTCGCCGGTGCCGCGGACGGTGACGCCCTGGTGCTGCTCGATCACGCTCGACGCGGCAAGCTCGTCCTCGGCGGTCCAGAGCTCGACGCGGATCGGCTGGTTGAACTCGTCGAGAGCGACGCGGGCCCTGCCCCCCCACCGCGACGCCCACGAAAGCACCTTGCGATCCCCCGAAACACGCCGCACCTCTGTCTCCGGCGGCGCCGGCTCAATGCCCAGGAGGATCGGCAGATCCAGCGGGTGCACGGGGACGCCGAAGCGGTCGGCGAGCTCGGGCGTCGCCAGCTCGTGGCGCCCGAGCAGGGCGACCGACTCGGCCCTGTCGAGCACATCGATCCACCAATACCAGCCATCGTTGGAGCCGAGCTCAAAGTACATGCGGTCGACATACTTGCCGACGCTGAGCGAGACCATGCTCGGGCGGACGAGTTGGACGAACCCCTCGCCCTGATCGCGCTGGGTGCGACCGCGTTCGTCCTGCTGGAAGACCGCGACGGTGGCGCGCGCCCAGAGGCGGTCGAGCTGTTCGATGTGCGCGTTGTACCCGGCGATCGCGTCGGCCGCGGCCTGCGCCGGGACGGGCCGCCCCGCCTCGAGCGCCCCGGGGAATCTCGGCGCGCTGCTGCAGCAGGCCGAGCCGAACGCCGCGACGGACACAAGCGCCAGCCAGAGCAGGCGCACCCGGAGCGATGCTGCAGCGTTCACGCGTTTTCCCCGTCCTCGTCTCCGGCGATGATCCGCCCGACCTGCTCGATCGCCTCGGCGATGCGTGTTTCGTCGAGTTGGGGGTCGACGACTTCGATGATCGGCGGCTGCTCCTGAGCCGCAGGGACCTTGACCCTGACCTTCATGATGCCCGTGGCGGCGCCCTCGTACACCAGGCGCCGCTTGCGGACGAGCATGAGGGCGATCATGTATCGGAAGGTGACTGCCGCGGAATCGGTCTCGCCTTCGAGCTGCTCGAAGACATCCATGAGCTCGTCTTCGCCGACGAAGGGGCTCCGCCGTGCCGAGGGCTCGGGGACGGTGCTCCGCCAGCTCGCGACGAGGCGGAGCGATGGGCGTGCGCCCGAATCCCACGCCTCAGGGGCGTAGTCGTGGCGGAGGAAGGCGTCGGCCTCCGGATCGCGGACCAGGGCGGCGACGAATTTCTCGCCCACCTCCAGCTCCCGCCCCGTCGCGGCGCAGCGTCGGGTCGGCCTTGCGATCTCGTACGAACCGGCTCCGGAAGCACTCATAAACGCATTGTACGGCCCGGGGAGAGCGGGTCCGGAGCCCTCAGCAGCTTGCGCGGAACATCCGCTGGTCGGTGCCGCCGTCGGCGACGAGGAAGGTCATGGACTTGCCGCAGGAGGGGCAGCGGGCGGTGTAGGAGCTGCCGTCGACATGGCGGTGCACCCTGACATAGCGGTTGGCGCACTGGAAGTAGACGCCGATGAACGGCCGCCCTGTGGGGCCGAGGCCCGCGCCGTCGGTGGTGAGGGCGGGGTTGGCGGGGGAGGACTGGTGTTGCCGATATCGCTGGCCTGGCATGGCAGGCGGATCATCGGCCTTCGGGGCCGACGGACTGGTGAAAGTTGGGCCGGGCGCCCTCAGGGGGTGTCATCAGGGGTGCGTGGGGACGCGGCCGGGTGTCGGCCCTCGACCTTGATAGACTCTGGACCACCGATGTCTCCCGAACACCCCGCATCAGCCGCATCCTCGCAGCAGGGCGAGCACCAGGGCCGGCGCCAGCCCGGCCGGCGCTACGGCCGGCGCCTGATGCGGATCGAGCCCGCGCGGATCAGCCCGCTGGCCATCCTGCCCGACCCGCCGAGCCCCCCCACACCGGTGGGCATCATCGCCGGGGGCGGGCACCTGCCCGTCATCGTCACCGAGGGGTTCCGCAAGCTCGGGCACCCGGTCCACGGCGTCGGGCTCTACGGCCAGTACGACCCGGCCCTGCCCGGCCTGTGCGACAGCTTCCGGCGGGTGGGCCTGCTGCGTGTCGGCTCGTGGGCGAAAGCGCTGCGGAAGGCCGGGGTGCGTCATGCCGTGATGGTGGGCAAGGTGGACAAGGCCAAGATCATGCACGATCCGTTCAAGATCGTGCGCAATTTGCCGGACTATGTGACCCTCAAGGCGTGGCTGCTGGAGCTGCGCCACGACCGTCGCTCGCACGCGGTGCTCGCGGCGATCGCCGACGAACTCGACCGCTCCGGGGTGAGCCTGATGGACTCGACCGCATCGATCCGCGACCAGCTCGCGCACGCGGGCGTGATGACGCGCACGCAGCCGACGCCGCAGCAGCAGGCGGATATCGACTTCGTCTGGCCGATGCTGTGCGAACTGCTGCGGCTCGACATCGGCCAGGCGATCGCGGTGCGCGACCGCGACACGATCAGCGTGGAGGCGGTCGAGGGGACCGACGCGATGATCGAGAGGACGGGCAAGCTCTGCCGCGCCAAGGGCTGGTCGCTCTGCAAGGGTTCGAGGGCCGGGCACGACCGACGCTCGGATGTGCCGACGATCGGCGAACACACGATCCGGAACCTGCACGCCAACGGCGGACGCTGCCTGGCGCTCGCGGCCGACGATGTGATCATGATCGACAAGGCGCAGGTGATCCAGCTCGCCGACAAGCTCGGCGTGGCGATCGTGGGCGTGCCGACGGCGCAGCCGTGAGCGAGGGAACGCTCAGCCCGCTGCTAATAGCCCCGAAGGGGCGCCGGGTTGTAGCCACGGGTGGAGGCGTGCAACGCACGCCGGAACCCGTGGAACTCGATCATAGATGAACCCGCTCTGAAGGAGCGGAGGAATCCTTTGATCAAGGTCCCTCCGATGAAAGCCGCGCACTCACGGACGAGCATCCACAACGCAACGCTCCGATTACCCCGGCAGGCACAGGGTCGAAACCCGTTCCCATCTTTGTTATACTCGCCCCGCTCTATGGCGGAGGACGAACAATGCCCGGGACATACTCGCAGCTCATGCTGCACATCGTGTTTTCGACCAAAGGCCGCGAGCCGTGGATCGCGGCCCCCGTCGCCGAACGGCTCTACCCGTATCTCGGCGGGATCGTCCGCGAGTGCGGCGGGTGCGCCTATGCGATCGGCGGCGTCGCCGACCATGTGCACATGCTCGTGCGCTGCCCGCCGACAATCGCGACGGCGGATCTGCTCCGTACACTCAAGTCGAGATCGTCGAAGTGGCTCCGGGGCGAATTCCCCGAACTCAACGGCTTCGCCTGGCAGGAAGGCTACTCGGCGTTCTCGGTCAGCAAGTCGAAGGAAGAAGCGGTGCGCCGATACATCCGCACACAGGAAGAGCACCATAAACGCACGGACTTCCGCGCCGAGCTGATCCGCCTGCTCGATGCGCACGGCGTCGAGTTCGAGGCTCGCTACCTTTTCGACTGACGCAGCGGGTTCCTCTGCCCCTTCAGGGCAGAGACATATTGACGACGCTCTCCACGGGTTGCGCTCGGCCTTCAGCCTTCGCTCCACCCGTGGCTACAGTCTCGCCGCTCCGTCGGAGCGGCCGGAGTTGAGGGCAGTCGTCTCGATTGAATCGGTGCTGCAGAGTCCGACGGCGCGCTCGGTGTGAACGGAGCACCGCCGAAATCCCAACGACCCGATGTGAAACACGACGACCGACAACGCACACGCAGAAGTCTGTTCGAGATCCGACCCGCGTGGATTGCGCTGAAGTGGCCCGTGCTCTCCATCTTGCTCGCCGCGGCGGTCGCGGCGTTGAGCGTCCTCGTCGCACCGAACGATCGGCTCGGTTTCCCCGAGGAACCCTACCTCTTCATCTCCGGCGGCATGATGATGCTGATCGTCTTCGCCGGCGTCTGGCGAGGGATGCGCGACCGACGAGAAAGCGCGGCGGGCGCGGCGAGGATCGGGAGATCGATCGAATCCGTGGTGTTCTCGATGGCGATCGCCTTCGGCGCTTCGGTGCTGCTGATGATCTACGCGGCGCTGTTGTACGACAATCTGTTCGGCGGGAGCACGCCGTAGCGGTCGGGGCGGAGGCTGCGGCCGTGATCCGTATGGCGTAGGTGATTCAGCTCATCGGCAGGTTCGGCCTGCAGATTGTGGGCGTGCACACATCGCTGCCGTGGGCGGGAGACGCTCAGCACCCGCCTCCGAAAGCCCCAACGGGGCGCGGGGTTGTAGCCACGGGTGGAGCGTCGAACGGTGCGCAGCACCGGGCGATGCGGAACCCGTGGAAGCGTTCAACAAATGAACCCCGCCCTGAAAGGGCGGAGGAAACGATCTCGTTACTCGGGCTCAGGCTCGTTGATCCGCCAAGGTAGCTCGAACTCGACAGAGACCTCGATGACCGGCGGATCGACAAACCCCTGCTCGGTCGGCATACCGGGCGACTCCACACGCCACCGATTGACCCGGATGTCTGCAGCAGCTGCGCCGGGGTTGATCTTGCCGCGGGCGTGGTAGACGACCTGGTAGCGGTGTTTGTCGTTATCTCGGCCGAAGTGGATGATCTCGGTCGGCGTCATGATGTCGATGCCCAGCATCGAGAGATCGTCCGTTGCGCCGTCGCCGAGCGGAGCGGGCCAGTCAATCGACGCGTTGCGGCAAGCCGCGCAGTCGCACCCGCCGACGGGTGACGCGGGCCGGTTCGCGTAGGCGTTGCGTGTCGCCTCGATGTCGAGAGCGAGTTGGATCCCGCCGAAGTTGATGTCGATGAGCGATTGCATCGGGTGTTCGTTCAGGGGAAAGGGTCCTCTGCACTTCAGGACAGAAAGCATGTAGTGACATCTTCAACGGGTTGCGTTCGGCCTTTGGCCTTCGCTCTACCCGTGGCCGCAGTCTTACTGCTCCGTCGGAGCGGCCGGAGTCAGGCGGCGTCGGTCTCGATGTAGTCGGCGGTGGCGGAGGGAGGCGGGACGGGCTCGCCGTCGGCGCGGAGGCCCTCGATGTGGAACTTCACGGCTTCGGCGATTTTCGACCTCGCCTCGTCCCTTGACTCGCCTGTGGCGACGCAGCCCGGGAGATCCGGGACATACGCGGAAAAGTTTCCGCCCGCGTCTTCGATGACGACTGCGTATCGCACAGGCTTCTTCATCGTTCAGGCCAATGACCAACCCGCAGTGCTCGGGTTGCCGCCTTGACACGCCGGACATTTGCGGAGGTGGATATCGCTGCCATTTGCCGCGTAGTTTGCGCCGCAATGAGTACAAGCAAGCTGATACAGGGACTGACCATGGTCTGTCCCGGGCAGATTTAAGGGACGAATGTTGATCTGACCGTTTCGGTTCAGAAAGCCGATCTTTGTGGTTCCTCGCGACTCTGACATGGGAACAGTCCTTTCTGAGACATCATCCTCCGCCCTTTCAGGCAACGCCGTGAACTAAGCGTCGTGTTGCGGGTGGATGGTGTAGGCGATCCACTTCTCTTTCGGTGTCGCTTTGCGGATCTTCGGGGGCTTGGGTCTCAGCGGCGACGGCGTGTTCCGCGTG
>JBJHCY010000006.1:0-195637 GCA_050486265.1 Phycisphaerales bacterium
CACGCGGAACACGCCGTCGCCGCTGAGACCCAAGCCCCCGAAGATCCGCAAAGCGACACCGAAAGAGAAGTGGATCGCCTACACCATCCACCCGCAACACGACGCTTAGTTCACGGCGTTGCCCTTCAGGGCGAGGCATGTTTTCGTCTCTTTCCACGGGTTGCGCAGGCCTCGACGCTTTGCGTCTCGGTCTGCTCCACCCGTGGCTACAACCCGGCGCCCCTTCGGGGCTTGGAGGCATGCTGGCACGCGGGTTGCGACTGGTCTGTCGTCAACGCGAACGCGACGGCTGCGCGGAGGTCGGGCCGATGAAGAGATGGATCAGGATCACGACGCTTGCGCTGCTCGGCGCATTGTGCGCCGCGGCTTCGGGGGTGACGGTGCGGGATGTCTGCCGCATCGAGGGGCAGGGCGAGTCGATCCTGCAGGGGTTGGGGCTGGTGACGGGCCTGCGCGGGACGGGCGATTCGGGCGAGGATCTGATCGTGGCCCGCCCGCTGGCTCGCGTGCTTGAGAACAACGGGCTGCCGGTGGGCTCGCTGGAAGAGCTGGGCAACAGCAAGTCCGTGGCGCTGGTGCTGGTCTCGTGCGTGATCCCGCGGGAGGGGGCGCGCGTTGACGACCGGTTCGACATTACGGTGACGGTGCTCAACAGCGCGTCGAGCCTTGAGGGCGGGCGGCTGTATCTGTCGCCGCTGACGGGCCCGTACCCGGGCAGCCCGGTCTTCGCGATCGCCGAGGGGGATGTAGAGCTCGAGTCGCTGCGGACGCCGACGCGCGGGAAGGTGAGGCGTGGGGCGAGGCTGCGGCAGTCGATCCTGCCTCCGGATATCCGCAGCGAGTTCAACCTGGTCATCGAGCCGCGTTACGCGGGGCAGCAGACGGCGCGTCATGTGGCCCAGCGGATCGAGGACGAGTACCGCCTGAGCCCCGAGGGCGCGTTCGACCGCGAGGCGCGTCCGATCGCCGAGGCGGTCGACGACCGGACGGTGCGTGTGCGCGTGCCCGAGGACCTGGCCGAGAGCGTGGCGGGGTTCGTCGCCGATGTGATGACGACGGAGGTCGATCCATCGCAGATGCGTCTTCCGGCGAGGGTGATGGTGAGCCGGTCTGCGGGTTCGATCGTGGTGACGGGGGATGTGGAGATCAGCCTTGTGGCGATCTCGCACAGGAACCTTGTGATCCGACGCGTCGAGCCGCCTCCCGTGCCCAACGAGATGAACCCTTTGATCACCAACGAACGGGTGGTCGGCATCGGCACGCGGGCGAGGGCGAGCGAGCGGGCGAAGCTCGACGACCTGCTCGAGGCGTTCAAGGCGCTCGATGTGCCGGTGGAGGATCAGATCACGATCGTCGAGATGCTGCACAAGGTCGGGCGTTTGCACGCCGACCTGGTGGCTGACTAATCGGCGCGGGAGTCATAGACCATGCTCGGCATCGGAACAAGCGGCGCCAATCCCCTGATGAACGACCCGACGGCGTCGCTCTCTGGGGCGCGCCCCCGCCCCGACGCCGACGACGGGCGCCGGTTCAGAGAGCTCATGGGCCAGGGCCCGGCGCGGGCGGACTCGCGCAAGCCCGAAGAGCAGGCGCGCGAGGCGGCCGAGCAGCTATTGAGCGTCTCGTTCATCCAGCCGGTGCTCAAGCAGGTCCGCGAGATGAACGACGCGCCGCCCCCGTGGGGCCCGACGCAGGCGGAGAAGCAGTTCGGCCCGATGCTCGACGCGAAGCTCGCGGACCAGCTGATCAAGGCGGCCCGCCTGCCGATCGTCGAGCGCCTGTCGCGTGACCTGAACCGGTCGGAGCTCTTAAACAACCTCGGCCCGAAGATGCCCGAGAAGAAGGGGTTCCGGTCATGAGCACGGCGCAGCACTGGGCGACGAGCCTTGAAAATGCGCTCGGGGAACTCCTGTTGCTGCACGAGGCGATGCTCGAGATCGTCCGGGCGCAGCGGCAAGCGATCTCGCGGGCCGAGCCCGGGGCGATGCGACCGATCCTGGATCGTCAGGCGGCGCTCTTGCGAGAGATCGCCGAAACCGAGCACCGGCGGCGCGAGGCCGTCCGCCTCGCGATCGAGTCGGATCCGGAACTGCGCCGGGAGGACCGCGCCGGGTCGCCACCGCCGAGGATCGAGCGGCTGCTGCCGCTGATCGAGGAGGATGCGCGGGGGCGGGTTGGAGAACTGGCAGGGCGTTTGCGAGAGACGGTCGAGCTTGTCCGGCGCGAACAGTCGAGCGTGCGGACGGCGGCGGAGTCCTTGGCGAACCACATGCGCGGTCTGATGCAACAGGTCGGACGGAAGCTCTCGGGTGTGGGGACCTATTCGCCTCGTGGCGAGCTGGCCTCGGCCCGCCCGCTCGCGGCGGGGGTGGATGTGACGCGATGAGCCTGAACAGCGCCATGCACATCGGCGCTTCGGCGCTGCGGGCGAGCCAGGTCGGTCTGCAGGTGACCGGCAACAACCTGGCGAATGTCTCGACGCCCGGGTACTCGCGCCAGGTGGTCGGGCTTGCGCCGATGCAGGGGCAGAACTTCGGGGCGCCGTACATCCTCGGGCGGGGCGTGGGCGTCACCGGCATTACGCGCCAGATCTCTGAATCGCTCAACGCGAGGCTTCGGACGGGCGTGGCCGACGAGGCGGCCGCACGCGGGCAGCTCGATGTGCTCAGCCAGCTCGAAAGCGTGCTGGGCGAGCTTTCTGGCAGCGATCTTTCCTCGTCGCTGGACCGGTTCTTCGGGGCGTGGTCGGAGCTTGCGAACCTTACCGAGTCGGGCGCGGCGGTGATCGCCAGCGGGCGCGAGCTCGCGGGCGTGTTCCACAGGATCTCGGGCGATCTGAAGACGCTGCGGGCGCAGGTGGACCGTGAGCTGGGCGTCACGGTCACCAGGGCGCACGAGCTTGCGAAAAATGTCGCCGACCTGAACAGGCAGATCGTCGCGTCGGAGGTCGGCTCGGCGAAGGCGAACGGGCTGCGGGACCAGCGGGACCAGGTGCTCAGCGAGCTTGCGCAGCTGATGGATGTCTCGGTGGTCGAGCTCGGCGACGGTGCGGTGGATGTGCTCGTCGGCTCGACGCCGATCGTGCTCGGGGCGTCGGCCAGAAGGCTGAGCCTGGAGACCGAGACGATCGGCGGCGTGACGAGCGCGTACATCGCCGCGGGCGCCGACGGGCGACAGATCCCCGTCCGCTCCGGACGCATCGGCTCGATGCTCGACGCGCGGAACGGGGAGATCGACGGGGCGCTCGAGCGGATCGACACGCTGGCGGCGAGGCTGATCCACGAGGTCAACACGCTGCACGCGACCGGTTCGTCCAAGATGGGATTGACGAGCGCGACCTCGCTCGTCGCGTTCCCCACCGGCGATCGGTCGATCCCGCTGAACAGCGCCGAGAACGCGTCGATCGCGGGGCTGCCGATCAAGCCGACCAACGGCGGGTTTTACATCGAAGTGAAAGACGCATCCGGCCAAGCGGTCAGGACGCGGATCAATGTCGATCTCGACGGGATCAACAGCGCCGGCGGATCGGGCGTCGGCGACGACACGACGCTGGAGGGGCTGATCGCCTCGATCAACGCGGTCGAGGGCGTGATCGCCTCGTTCGGGCCCGACGGGAAGCTGCGGATCAACGCCGACAGCGGGTACACCTTCGGCTTCGCCGACGACACTTCGGGCGTGGTCGGGGCGCTGGGGTTCAACGCGTACTTCACCGGGAACAACGCGTCGAACATCGGCGTGCGCGAGGACTTGCCTCAGAATCCGGGGCTGCTGAGCGTCGGGCGATCGATGCGGGGCGAGTTTGTCGCCAACGGGACGGCGCTGGAGATCGCGGGGCTGCGGGAGAAGCCGCTGGATGCGTTGGGGGGCAGTTCGCTCCGCGGGTATTGGCAGGACGGGGCGCAGGCGATCGGTGTGGCGACGCAGGCCGCGAGGTCGAACTTCGACGCGGCGGTCACCGTGCGCGAGAGCCTGCAGGCGCAGCGGGACTCGGTGAGCGGCGTGAGCATCGACGAGGAATCGATCAATCTTCTGAGTTTTCAGCGTCAGTACCAGGGCGCGGCGAGGCTGATCGCCGTCGCCGACGAGCTGATGCAGACCCTGATGTCGCTGGTGTAAAGGACAGGCGATGAGCTCCTTCCCCGCGGGGATCACCCGCGTGCCCAATCTGATGCTTTCGCAGCTGACGGTCGGCCGCCTCGGGCGGACGGGCGTCGAGATGGCGCGTGTGCAGGAGCAGCTCGCGACGGGGCAGCGTGTGAACCGCCCGAGCGACGACGCGATCGGTTCTGCGATCATCGCCGAACTCAATGCGCGCCTTGGCAAGGCGGAGCAGACCAAGCGGAACCTGCAGCACGCCGACGCGGCGCTGGCCGAGGCCGACTCCGCCCTCGACGAGGCGTACGAGCTCTTGCTCCAGGCCAAGAGCATCGCCGGCGATCAGATCAACTTCCCCAGCACCGCCGACGAGCGGGCCGCCCAGGCGCGCGTGATCGATTCGATCATCACCGGGCTGGTGCACATCGGCAACCGGCGTGGCGTTGCGGGGCACATCTTCGGCGGGTCGAACCCGAACTCGCCCCCCATCGAGCAGTTCCTCACCGGCTTCCGCTTCAAGGGCGAGGGCCAGGGGCTGGTGACCGACCTGGGTGTCGGCGCGAGCATTCCTATCACCCTCGGCACGCAGAACGCGCTGGGCTCGGTCTCGGCGCGCGTCAACGGCACGCGCGACCTCGAAGCCGGCCTGACGCCCGACACCCGTCTCAGCGACATGCACGGCGCGCGGGGCCTGGGCGTCGGCGAGGGGCCGATCGCCCTGAAGATCAACGGCGCCGACCCGGTCACCATCGACCTGACCAACGCCGACACCATCGGCGATGTGCTCAAGCGGATCGAAGCCGCCATCAAGCGGTACGAGACCGACAACGACATCGATCTGCTCGGCCCCGGCGGCGTGTCGCTCGACGGGCGGTCGATCCGCATCGATGTGCTCTCGGCGCCCGCCGGCGAGGGGCCGTACGAACTGGCGTTCAGCGGGGTTGGCGGGACCAAAGCCGCGGCCGACCTCGGGCTGGTCGGCGATTCCGGGCCCGTCGTCTTCGACGCGTCGTCGGCGCTGGGGCTGGAGACCTCCCCCCGCCTGACGATGACCACCCCGCTCTCGGCCCTGGGCGCGCTGAGCGACGACCTGCCCCTTGGCACGATCAGATTGCGCTCGCTCGGCAGAACAGCGCAGGTGGATCTTTCCAACGCGCAAAGCCTGCAGGATATCGCCCGGGCGATCGAGGGAACCGGCCTGGGCCTGCGCGTCCGGATCGACCCCGAGACCGACCGCCTGATGGTTGTGAGCGAGGTCGCCTCGACCAGGGAGCAGGCGCTCTCGATCGAGGACGCCGACGATTCGGGGACCGCGGGCCTCCTGGGCATCCGCTCGTTCGACCACCAGACCAAGGCCTCGGACCTGAACTTCGGGCGTGGCGTTTCGGTTCTCAGCGGGGCGACGCACCCGGAAACGGGCGCCGCCGACCCCGCCCGCGACATCGACTTCGTCATCCATCTGGGCGACGGGACCCCGATCGCGATCAATCTTTCCCCGTCGGACACTTCGACGGTCGGCTCGATCGCTTCGGCGATCCAGGCCCAACTCGAGCAGGGGCTCATCGAGTCGGGGCACGCCCCCGACGCGGCCCGCGTCGAGCTCGGCACGGGCCCCAACGGCCTGCGGATCGTGCAGGACACGACCGTTGCGGGGATGGACGGGGCGATCCGGGTGGAGGCGAAGAACAACAGCCGCGCCGCGTTCGACCTCGGCCTGCTCGGCGGCGAGTACGACCCGGGCTCGGGCGCGTTGCGCGGGGCGGATGTCTCGAAGGTCAGGCCGGAGAACGCGCTGACGGCGCTCATGGACCTCCGCGAGGCGCTTTTGGGCGACGACACGGCTGGCATCACCTTTGCGGGAGAGCGTTTGGAGCGGGCGCTCTCGGATGTGGCCGACGCACGGGGCGTCGCCGGGGCGCACGCCAGGCGGGTGGAGTCGGAGCTCTGGCACCTGGAGGACCGCAGGGTGGTTGATGAAACGCTCCGGAGCGACATCCGCGATACGGACTTCACGAAGGCGGCGACCCGCCTTGCGCTGCTGCAGACGCAGCTCCAGGCGGGGTACCAGAGCACGGCGAGCACGCAGAGCCTGTCGCTCCTGGACTTCCTGGGTTGAGAGAGATCTCGGCCGGCGGACCGGAAGGCCCGCGCGAGCCGGTTGACACAGTCAGGCACGCCCTCCCGGACGACGGCCGCGGGACGGGCACGCTGGAAGCGGGACGCTCGGAGCGTCGCGCCTGGGCAAGCAAGGCCGGAAAGACGGGAGCGCACCGATGGAAGTGCGGACGACTCGCTTCGGGGTGATCGAGATCGCGGAGGACCGCGTGATCACCTTTCCCAAAGGTCTGCTGGGTTTCCCCGAGAGGACGCGGTTCTGTCTTCTCGAGCCCGGCGACGACGCGTGCTTTTTCTGGCTCCAGTCCCTGGACGAGCCGAGCCTCGCGTTCGTGGTGACCGACCCGGCGCTGTTTGTGCCGGACTACTCGGTGCCGATCCGGAAGGAGCAGATGGGCGAGCTCGAGCTGGCCCGTCTGGAGGACGCGCAGGTTTTCGTGATCGTCAACCGCGTCGAGGACCATCTGACGGGGAACCTTCAGGGCCCGCTGGTGGTCAACACGCTCAGCCGCGTCGGGGAGCAGATCGTGCTCGCCGAGAAGCGGTGGACGACGCGTCACAAGCTCGTGAAGGTGGCGGCCGCCGAAGCGCCCGAGCACCGGGCCGCATCGGCCTGAAGCGACGGGACGGCCCGTCCTTACCCCTTGTGTCCCGGTCGTAGCGCCGGGGCGGTCACGGGTGCGCCAGGCGCGCTCCCGGTCACCAGTCATCTCTCGCGCCGACGACGGCGCGGGGGTCCAGGGTTAAAAGGAGCCGACACCATGCTGGTGCTGTCCCGTCAGCGAGACGAGACCATCATGATCGGCGACGACATCGAGATCACTGTCGTCGACATCCGGGGCGACAAGGTGCGACTCGGCATCAACGCCCCGACTCGGATCGCGGTTCACCGCAAAGAGGTGTACGAGGCGATCCGCCGAGAGAACGAACAAGCCGCGAAGGTCCGCGGCGATGACATCGGAGTGCTCACCCAGACCATCCGTCCCGGCCCGCAGAAGAGCGGGCAGGGCGCATCAAGACTCGCGTCACCCGCGCCGCAGAACGGCGCACGGATCAAGCCCTCGGCCTGAGGGCCCGCGTAGGTCGGTCGCGGCGGAGCCGCGACCGCGCTGCAAGAAGAACATCGCCCGGTTGGACAAAGGAGCGATCCGGACGGCTTTCCCGAATCGGGGCGTCGCATCCGGAAAAACATGGCCCCGGCCCGAGGCCGGCGCCGCGCAGAATCACGGAGGATTTCCATGGCCAGGATCAACAGCAACATCCCGAGCCTGATCGCACAGTCGCGTCTGGAACGCACGAACGCGGACCTCTCCGTCAGGCTCGAGCGTCTGTCCACCGGCCTGCGGATCAACAGAGGCAAGGACGACCCCGCCGGGCTGATCATCTCAGAACGGCTCCGCTCGGACATCGAGGGCGTCGGGCAGGGCATCAAGAACGCAGAGCGGGCCTCGTCGGTCCTGGCGACCACAGAAGCCTCGCTGACCGAGATCAACGACCTACTCAATACCATCAACGCCCTCGTCGTCGAGGCGGCCAACTCCGGCGCCAACTCCGAAGAGGAGCGACGGGCGAACCAGCTCCAGATCGACTCGGCCGTCGAGTCGATCACCAGGATCGCCAACACCGCCTCGTTCGGCGGGATGAAGCTCCTCGACGGCTCGCGGGACTACACCCTCAGCGGGGTCGACACCGCCGCCATCGGCAGGGCCAAAGTCAACAGCGCGCTCTTCACCGACAACCAGCCCATCGGCGTTGAGGTCGATGTCCTCGCCTCCGCCCAGCGCGGCGCCCTCTACCTCAACGGCGACATCGCCCCCGTCCCGGGCCAGATCGCCTCGACCGTCACCCTCGAAGTCCGCGGGCCCAACGGCGTGACCACCCTCCGCTTCGCCAGCGGCACCTCGCTGCAGCGGATCGTCGACGCCGTCGAGAACGCCTCGCCCATCACCGGCGTCCGCGCCGACCTGATCAACGGGGATGTCAACTCTGGCATCGCGTTCCGCTCGGAGGGCTACGGCTCCAACTCGTTCGTCAGCATCCAACGCCTCGATGTCCCCAACCCCTCGGAACTGGGCGGGTGGAACACCTACTCGTTCCCCGATGACGCCGAGTACGCGCCGCAGGACCCGTTCGACTGGAACGACCCCACGCTCAGCAGGACCAGCCGCGACAAGGGTCGCGATGTCGTCGCCTTGGTCAACGGCAACCTCGCCAACGGGCGGGGTCTGGAGATCTCGGTCAACTCCGCGACGCTTGGCGTGGAGATCCTGCTCGACGAGCTCTTCGCGACCGATCCGACGAGCGACTCGTCGGAGTTCCAGATCACCGGGGGCGGCTCGATCTTCCAGCTCGGCCCGAAGATCAACGCCAGCCAGCAGATCAATGTCGGCGTGCCCTCGGTCGCCGCCAGCAGCCTCGGCGGGAGCTTCGTCAACGGGAAGCTGGCTTTCCTGAGTTCGATCACCACCGGTTCTGGTAACTCGATCCCCGAGAGCTTCCAGCGCAACGACTTCTCGGCCATCAGCGAGATCGTGCAGAAGTCGATCGACGAGATCTCGATCCTCCGGGGACGCCTCGGGGCGTTCGAACGCAACACGCTGGAGACCAACAAGCGGTCGCTCCAGGCGGCGTTCGAGAACCTCTCGGCCTCGTCGAGCCAGATCCGCGACGCGGACTTCGCCTTCGAGACCTCGGCGCTGACCCGCTCGCAGATCCTGTCGAGTTCGGGCACGACGATCCTCGGGCTGGCCAACCAGCAGTCGCAGCAGGTGCTCCAGCTGTTGGGCTGATCCGGACGGAACGGTCTTGGTCGCCGGCCCGGACCCGGGCCGGGTGATCGGACCCGAGCCGTTCCTCCCCGGTCAGGGGGAGATCCCGCACAAGCCGCAGAACTTCACACCCCCTCTGGAGGGGGTGTTTTTGTGCGCGCCCGGACCGTCCAATTTTTTTCCTTCCGAACAGTCGCCTCGGACTGAACCCGCCCCCCGGCCGCGCCGATCTTGCTGCCCGACCGCGTCAGGCACGCGGGGTTGCCCGAACCGAACGGATTCGGCTGAGGGCGGGATCGGTCGTGCGTCGCACCGGTCCTCGGGTTGGAACAGGTAAGCACCGGCTCGAAGACGCGAAGACGCACGCCGGGCAAGGAAGACACGCGGCCGAAAAGGCTGTGCACGGAGGTCGTCATGACTCGGATCAATACGAATGTGCAGTCCCTCATCGCTCAGCGTGTGCTGGGCCAGAACAACTTCCAGCTCAATACCTCGCTGGAAAGGCTCTCGACGGGCCTGCGGATCAACCGGGGCAAGGACGACCCGGCCGGCCTGATCGCCTCGGAGAACCTCCGCAGCGAGATCCGCTCGACCAACGCCGCGATCAGCAACGCCGAGCGCGCCGACCAGGTGCTCAACATCGCCGAGGGCGGCCTGCAGGAGGTCTCGGGCCTGCTCGTCGAGCTGCAGGGCCTGCTGACCGCGACCGCCTCGAAGGCCGGTCTCTCCAAGGAGGAGCAGGACGCCAACCAGGTCCAGATCGATTCGATCCTCCAGACCATCGACCGCATCGCCGGTCAGACGAACTTCCAGGGCGTCAAGCTGCTCAACGGCAACTTCGACTATCAGACCTCCGCCGTGAACGCGAATGTTTCGCAGTTCCAGGTGAACGGCGCGAAGTTCAAGGGCGACAGCATGAATGTGGATGTGAACATCACCACATCCGCGCAGCGCGGCCAGCTCTTTATGGACCTGGGCGCGACCGGCTCGCTGGACCTGAACAACACCGGCGGTTCGGGCAATGTCTTCACCATCGAGGTCAGCGGATCGCTCGGCAGCCGCCAGCTCCAGTTCTCCTCGGGCACCTCGTTCGCCGCCATCCAGGACGCGATCAACACCTTCAGCGATGTGACCGGCGTGGTCGCCTCGGCCGAGGGCAACGGCATCAAGCTGCTCTCCAGCGAGTTCGGCTCGAGCAACTTCGTCTCCCTCAAGGTCGTCAACGACGGCAATGTCCAGGGCAACGGTATCACGAAGTACGAAGCCGGCGACGCCAACACCCTCAGCACCGACCCCAACGACACCACCGCCTTCACAGCCGCCAACAACGGCGTCCGCGACCGCGGCCAGGATGTGGTCGCCAACATCAACGGCGTCGCGGCGACCGCCAACGGACGGACGATCAGCGTCAACAGCGACATGCTCGATGTCCGCATCAACCTCACCGAGAACTCGGCGACGCAACTCTCCAGCTTCACCGCCTTCCAGATCACCGGCGGGGGCGCCGACTTCCAGCTCGGCTCCAAGGTCGATATCGAGGGCAAGGTCTCGCTGGGCATCAGCGATGTCTCCAGCCGCAAGCTCGGCAGCATCGAGGACGCCGACAACCTGGGCAAGTTCTTCAACCTCAGCGACCTGAGCTCCGGACGCGCCCTGAATGTGGTCGACGGCGACATCGGCATCGCCCAGGAAGTCGTGGGCAAGGCGATCAACGAGGTCGCTTCCCAGCGCGGTCGCCTCGGCGCCTTCCAGAGCAACACCATCGGCGCCACCATGCGGAGCCTGGCGATCGCGGTCGAGAACACCGAGGCCGCCCAGAGCGTGATCCGCGACGCGGACTTCGCCTCCGAGACCGCGGCGCTGACCCGCTCGCAGATCCTCAGCCAGGCCTCGATCAACACGCTCAGCCTGGCCAACCAGGCCCCGCAGAACGCGTTGGCCCTCCTCGGCTGATCCGGATCTGATCCGACACTGAAAGTTCCACCACGACGCCCCGGCCGAGACTCCCGGCCGGGGCGTCTTTCTGCGCCCGCGCAGCCGCCGCTCTTGATCCGGTCCCCCGATCGCCGATTGGATCCTCAATGGCCCAGGCGACTCCAAGAAAGACCGCCGCAACAAAGCCCCGCAGCCTGCGAGCGCCCGCGGAGCAACGCCCGTGGTCGCGCGAGTTCGAAGACGCGCGGGGGGACTTTACGATCTATCTGCGCGTCGAGTGCGGGCTCAGCCGCGCCACGCTCGACGGGTACGGGCGCGATCTGCGCGATCTGTTTCTGGATCTGCACGCCGCCGGGGTGACTTCGCCGCGGGAGATCACCGGGCGGGTGCTCGCCGAGCACCTTCGGTCACTCAAGATCGATCGGGGCACGGCCTCGACGACGATCACGCGCCACCTCTCGACGATCAAGGTCTTCTGCAAGTGGATGGTCGCGCGGCGTATCGTCGAAGCCAACCCCGCCGACCTGCTCGAACGCCCGACGCGCTGGAAGAAACTGCCGGGCGTCTTGAGCCCGAGCCAGATGCGACGCCTGATCGAGTCGCCCCAGCCGCCGACGAACTGCGAGGGCCCACCCTACTGGGTGCGCGACCGGGCGATGCTCGAACTGATGTACGCCAGCGGGCTGCGGGCGAGCGAGGTCGGGGCCGTCGGCCTGCAGGATTTCCACGAGAAGCTGGGCGTCATCCGCGTCACCGGCAAGGGCGACAAGCAGCGGCTGGTCCCCATGGGCGAGCCGGCCCAGGAAGCGCTGAACAGGTACCTGGCCGAGTGCCGCCCGAAGCTCGTCAGGCCCCCGCTGGACAAGGGCCGGATCTTCCTGTCCAGAACCGGTCGCCCGCTGGAACGGGCGGCGGTCTGGCGGATTGTCCGCAAGCACGCGCGTGCCGCCGGGCTCGGCGATGTCCACCCCCACATGCTCCGCCACAGCTTCGCGACGCACCTGCTCGTGGGCGGGGCCGACCTGCGGACGGTGCAGGAGCTGCTCGGGCACTCGGACATCTCGACGACCGAGATCTACACCCATGTGGACAAATCGAGGCTGAAGACCGTTCACAAACAGTTCCACCCGCGCGGGTAATCGGATAGTGTGAGCAGCTTTGCCGCACGCTGATTCCGCCGCTCCCGAGCCCGGGAGGGCATGTTTTCAATTATTTTTGAAAGATCTTGTCCGGCCGTCGCCGCCATCGAACAATCGGCCATGGCCACGATCTACCGACCGGCGGCGGAGCACCCCCACCTCGACGCGACCGACCACGGGCTTCTGGGCGCGGTGGTCCGGGGCGAGGCGAGGCTGACGCCGCAGCAGACGCTTGAGATCATGCGGTCGATGCCGCTGACGAAGCTGGGGCGCTGGGCCGACGCGCGGGCGCGGGCGATCCACGGCGACACGCTCCGCTCGTATGTGATTGATCGGAACATCAACTACACGAATGTCTGCAACGCCAAGTGCACCTTCTGCGCGTTCCGTCGCGACGCGGACGACCACGACGCGTACACGCTCGAAGTCTCGCAGATCCACGACAAGATCGCCGAGCTCGTCGAGATCGGGGGCACGCAGATCCTCATGCAGGGCGGGATGAACCCCGACCTGCCGCTGGACTGGTACCTCGAACTGCTCGCGTCGATCAAGGAGAAGTTTCCCGGCGTGCATGTGCACGCGTTCAGCCCGCCCGAGTTCATCGAGTTCGTCCACTTCTTCGATCCCCCCGGCGCGGATCTGGAGGCGAAGATCCGCTGGGTGATGGTGCGGCTGAAGGAGGCCGGGCTCGACAGCCTGCCCGGCGGCGGGGGCGAGATCTTCTCGCACCCGGTCCGGCGGAAGATCGGGCTGGGCAAGTGCGACGCCGAGGCGTGGCTGACGACGATGTATGTCGCCCACACGCTCGGGCTGTTCACCAGCGCCACGATGATGTTCGGCCACATCGAGGGGCTGGCCGACCGCGTGCACCACATGAAGCTCGTCCGCGACTGGCAGGACCGGGCGCTGGGCGAGGGCGGCGCGACGGTCGAGGACGCGATCGGCCCGTCCGCGGCGCACGCCGCGGCTTTCGGTCACTACAAGGCGTTCATCTCCTGGCCCTTCCAGCGTGAGAACACGCCGCTCGGACGCGTGAAGGACTGGGGCGCAAGGCCCGAAGACACCGGCCCCTTCCCGGGCGATGCCGTGGCGAATCTTGAGGGCACGGGCGACCCCAAGGCGCACCCGGAGTTCGGGCGGAGGGTGCGGATGTCGGGCGCGAGCATGTACCTCAGGACGCAGGCGGTCAGTCGCCTGATGCTCGACAACATCTACTCGATCGGCGCGTCGTGGGTGACGATGGGCCCGCACATCGGGCAGGTGGCGCTGATGTACGGCGCCAACGACATGGGCAGCGTGATGATGGAGGAGAATGTCGTGTCTTCGGCGGGCACGACCTACTGCCTCGACGAGGCGGTGCTCTGCCGCCTGATCCGCGGGGCGGGCTTTGTCCCGGCCCAGCGCGACAACGGGTACGACCTCATCCGCGTGCACGACGGCCCGGAAAGCCCGGACCTGCAGGTGACCGACTGGTCCGAGCACCGGACCCGACGCCTGCACATCCAGAACGCCGGGCCCAAGGCGGAGAACAAGGCCCAACTCACCATCGGCGGGGCCGAGAAGTCGGTCTGAGGCCGTTGCCCGATTGCTGGACACCCCCGATTCGCGGAATGCCGAGGTCGGTCAACCCGTGTCCGACGGCCCTACGATCCTGCTGACCCGGCCCGCACGGGCGTCGGAGAGCTTCCGGCGTCCCCCGCGGGCCCGTTTGCACACAGGAATCGAGACAATGAAGGCCAATGACCTCCGCGCCGGTGTCGGCGTCCGGATCGACGGAAAGCTCTATGTGGTCGTCCGGACCGACCATGTCAAGCCCGGCAAGGGCCCGGCGTATGTCCAGGCGAAGATGCGCGGGATCACCGGGGGCATCGCCGAGAAGCGGTTCAACTCCGCCGACGAGGTCGACGATGTGATCTTCGACCGGCGCGAGATGGAGTACCTCTACTCCGACAGCTCGGGCGCCACCTTCATGGACCTGGAGAACTACGACCAGATGATCGTGCCCGAGGATGTGCTCGGCGACGCGCTGCTCTACCTCGCGCCCAACACGAGCTGCACGATCATCTGCCACGACGAGAAGCCGATCACGCTGGAGCTGCCCGCGTCGGTCGAGCTGACGATCTCCGACACCCCCCCCGGCATCAAGGGCGCGACCGCGACCAACCAGCTCAAAGAAGCGACCTGCGAGACCGGGCTGAAGACCCGCGTCCCGCCGTTCATCACCGCGGGCGAGAAGATCCGCGTCTCGACCGAGGACGGCTCGTACCAGTCCCGCGTTAAAGAGGAGTGATAGATATGTCGGGGAGAGGGATCGGCAACAGGACCGCACGGCGCGGGGGCGCATTCCGCAAGGTCCTGCTCGGGTTGGTCGCGCTGATCGTTGTCGGCGGCGCCGTCGGCCTCGCCCTGACGCTCATCCACCGCGAACGCCTCGAAGATTACATCGGGCGCCAGGTCGTCGGCATCGCCAACAGCTACCTCGTCCCCGACATCGACTTTGTCACGATCTCCTACGCGGCGCCCTACAGCGTCACACTCACCGATGTCTCGCTGACCGCGCCCGACCAGACCGAGGTGCTCAGGATGGGCACGCTTCAGATCGAGCTCGCGGAGATCCCACGCGTCGGCCGCCCGATCCGGATCGCCCGCCTGATCGCCGACGACTCGGTGCTCCGCGTGATCCAGGACTTCGACGACGAGGGCGAGCCTTCGGGCTTCCGGGGGCTCTTGCCGATCGTCGAGGCTGCGCCCGGCACCGAGGAGGAGGAAGAGAAGGTCGACGAGGCGTTCCGTCTCTCCAATGTGCTCCAGCTCCGCGAAGTGAGGCTCGACCGCCTCGACATCGCCTACGAGCCGGGCCGGGGCCAGCCGGCGATGGTGATCCCCGGGCTCACGCTCGCGCTGGATATCGAGCCCGTCGAGATCGGCGACGAGGCGGGGTGGTACACGCTCGACACGCAGAGCGCGCTCGGCCCGACCGGGCACATCAAGGCGCTGGGCGCGGTCAACCTCGACACCTTCGCCGTCAAGCTCGACAACGCCGAGATCGGCGTGGATGTCACCGAGGACACGATCTCCAGTCTGCCGCCGCAGGTGCAGACGATCCTCAACGACCACAACGCCCGGGGTCGTCTGGACATCCGCGCGTCTGCGGAGATCGAGCCGGCGTCGTGGACGCAGGGCGAGGCGCAGTTCCGGCTGGAGCTGCGCGACTTCAGCCTCGACCTCGGCGACCTCCGCGCCACGATCGACGAGGCCGGGCTCGACGCCAAGATGCACGACCGCATGATCGAGCTCGAAGGGTTCGAGCTCGCCTCGGTCGGCGGGATGCTCCGCGTCACCGGCTGGACCATGCTCGACGACTCGAACATGCCCGCCCACGCCGAGTGGACCATCGAGGACTTCAACATCGGGCGACTGCTCCGCGAGGGCAGCGAGACACGCTCTCGCCTCGCGGGGATCGTCTCGGGCGAGGGCACAGCAGGCGCAGAGATCGTCCGCTGGAAGGAGTCCATGAGCGGCAGCGGCGAGCTCCGCATCCGCGACGGACGCCTGCTCATGCTGCCCGGGATCACCGAGCTCGCCGACGCGATCGGCGTCTCGCGCGACCGCGTCACGGGTGAGACCGCCGGCAATCACCGCCTCGATGCGGAGTTCACGATCGTGCCCGGCGCGGTGCGGATCGACCGCTCGACCGCCGTCACCAACTTCGTGGCCGCACGCGCCACCGGCACCATCTCCGTCGATATGGAGATGGATCTGACGGCCAACGCCGGCCCGCTGGAACGCGCCCAGGAACTGCTCGGCCCGATCGGCGACCTGTTCGGCAGCGTCACCGACCGGCTCGTCCGCTACCGCATCCGCGGGCCGGTGAGCGATCCGAGCGTCTCGGTCGCGCCGCTCGGTGTCGGGGGCTGAACGCCGGATTTCCGTTCCGCCTCCGCGGGCCGGGTGATACGCTGAAGACATGCTCCCAGAAGGCGCATCACTGCTCTTGCTCGGCCTGCGCGGCTCCGGCAAGTCCACGCTCGGACGCGGGCTCGCCTCGCGCACCGGCCGAGCCTTCATCGACCTCGACGATGTCACGCGCGACTACCTCGGGTACGCCACCATCGCCGAGCTGTTCGAGAAGGTCGGCGAGGCCCGTTTCAGAGCCGCCGAGTACCGGGCCCTGGTGAACCAGGCGTTCCCGATGTCGCGCCTCGGCCCGGTGGTCGCGCTGGGCGGCGGGACCCCCACCGCCCCGGGCGCGAGCGACTTCCTCGAAGACGCCAAGAAGCGGGGCAGCGCACGGCTGGTCTATCTCCGCGCCTCCGCCGACGCCCTGCGCAAACGCCTGGAAGCGGCCCGCAACGCCGACAGACCGAGCCTCACCGGCCAAGGCGTGCTCGAAGAGATCGACGAGATCTTCGCCGCGCGCGACCCGCTCTATCAGCAACTCGCCGACCGCATCATCGAGGTCGACCACCTGAGCGTCGAAGAAGCGCTCGAATTGCTGATGGAAGACGCCCGCCCGGGCCCGCCCCCCGAGCCCATCAAGGGCGCGCCGGACCCGGCGAAGGAAACCTGACCGCGCGTGCCACCGACCTCTGCTTTGAGAGGTCGGTGCGGTTGCGTCTCCGTTGCGATGCTGGAAGCCCAACGCACGACCTCGGCGAGCCGAGGTCGGTGGCGTGGGAAAACGATTGTCGATGACAGGAAAAACACTGGCGGGCAAGCCGCCTGCGCTGCAGGTATCACCCAGCATCGGCCTCGCGCACGGCGCGACAGAACGCCTCGATCAACGCCGGGTCCTTCATCCCCCGCTCGCGCTCGACCCCGCTCGATACATCCACCGCCCACGGACGCACCGCCCGGATCGCCTCGCCGACATTCTCCGGCGTCAGCCCGCCCGCGAGCACGATCGGCTTGCGCACGCCCGTCCGCTCGATCGCGGCTTGCAGCAGCGACCAATCGAAGCTCACGCCCTCGCCCCCCGCCGAGCCGTCGACGAGGATCGCGTCGACCTCGTCGACCTCTTCCCAACGCTTCAGCTCGTCGTCGATCGTCGCCTCGCTGAACTTCACGCTCTTGATCAGCTGCGGCCCGCAGGCCTGCACCGTCTTGACCGGCTCGGTGCCGTGCAACTGCGTCAGGTCCGTGGGGCAACGCTCGAAGATGTCGGAAAACTCGTCGACGGACAGGTTCTGGTAGAGCCCCACCGTCGTCACCATCGGCGCGCAGATGTTCACCAGAGGCCACGCCTTCTCCGGCTCGATGAACCGCGGCGAAGCGGGCACGAAGACGAAGCCGACGGCGTCGGCCCCCGCGTCGGCCGCGGCGTCGAGCGCCTCGACCGTCGTGATCCCGCAGATCTTCACGCGTGTGCGTCCGGGCATGGTCGGTTCTCATTGCTTGATAAGAGGTTCAGCCGAGGTCTCTGAGCAGTTCGCGTGCAAGACGCCGGTGGTCCTCGTCGAGGTCGCCCTCGGCGTCTTTCAGCAGCGACTTGGCCCGCACAGGATCGTTGAGGTACCGCGCGTTGATCAGCCCCAGGAGCAGGCGGACCCGCGGCGACTCCGGATCGCGCGGATACCGCTTCAAAAAGCCCTCGTACGCCGAAGACGCGAGCTGGTGCTCCGACTCCTCGTACAGGATGTTGCCGAGCTCCAGCTGGGTCTGGCGCGGCATCAGCGACTTGGCCGCCCCGTACTCCGACAGCAGTTCGCGGTACGCGGCGGTGGCGGCCTCGCGGTCGCCCTCGCCCATGGCGCCGGTCAGCTTCGCCCTCGCCCGCGCGAGGTCTTCGTCGAAGGCGGGTGCGGGCTCGGCCTCGTCGCCGTTGCGCGAGGGCTTGCGCCCCACCTGCTTCTGGATCCGCGCCTCGCCCTGCCTGGATGCGGCCTGGAACGCCCTCCGGCGGCTCGCCTGGCGCGACATCGAGAAGAGGTCGTACGGCTCGGCCTTGAGCGTGCGCGAGGCGAGCAGCGCCCAGCAGGCCGCCCCGCCGAACGCGTACCCCGCCAGGTGGGCGAGCGTCGCGATGTTGTGCTGCCCCGCCATCCCGTGCAGCACGAGGTCCTTGGCGATGTTGAACGCCACAAACCACCACGCCGGGATCCGGATGATCCCGATGATGATGAAGAAGATCAGGCAGCGCACCGTCACGCGCGGCATCAGCACCAGGAACGCACCCGCCACCGCCGCCACGGCCCCGGACGCCCCGATCGCCGGCGCGTCCTGGAACGCGGCGTGGGCCCCCGAGGATGCGGCCGCCCCGAGCAGGTAGAACACGAGGTATCCGACCCGCCCCAGCCGGTCCTCCACCCCGGGCCCGAAGACCCAGAGGAAGACCATGTTGCCCAGGAGGTGCAGAAAGGTCGCGTGCAGGAAGGCCGAGGTCACGAGCCCCCAGACCCGGAACTCGTGCGGGTTGATCCAGAGGGCTTCGAGCGCCCGCTCGTAGGCGGCGTCCGGCAGGGCCGCCATCACGATGAAGATGCTGATGTTGGCGATGATCAGCGCGGGCGTGACGACGCTGCGCCGGTTCAGGGCCCTGTCTGTTCCGAGGGGGATGAGCACGGGCGGATGCTACCCACCGCCCCGCACGCCGGCCGCACAACCGGTCCGAAAGGCGATGGGGAGGGGCGCAGGGTGTGGGGCGCGGGGCGCTGGGGGAGGCGGCGGCCTTCGGCCGCGGGTTGTCTGTGCGCTCCGACGCCCGAACTCAATCCCTCAAGCGCGTCTCGGCCGCAGGCCGAAGCCGCCCCTGCGCCCAGCCCCCAGCGCCCCGCGCCCACGCCTACGAGAGCGGAATCCGGCGCGTGGAGCGCCGCCGAACCCTCCCCTATAGTCGCACTCGACGCGTCGGCCCTGTGGTGGTGGCCGACGCCAAACATCCGGCGGCCCGAGCGCCGCCCCAACACCATTGCTCCGGAGCAACCATGACCGAGTACTCCAAAGGCCTGGAGGGCGTGATCGCCGCCGAAACAGAGATGTCCTTCATCGACGGCAAGAAGGGCGTGCTGGAATATGTCGGCATCCCGATCGGCGAGCTGAGCGCCAACTCCACCTTCGAGGAGACCGTCTTCCTCCTCTGGAACAAGAAGCTGCCCAAGAAGGGCGAGCTTTCCGAGTTCACCGCCCAGCTGCGCGACCGCTACGCTCCCCCGCAGCAGATCCTGGACATGATCCGCACCCTGCCCAAGGAGGCGGGGACGATGCATGTGCTGCGGACGGTCATCTCCGCCCTGGGCATGCACGACGAAGACCCCAACGCCAACGACCTCGAAGCCGCCCGCCAGAAGTCGCTGACGATCCTCGCCCAGGCGCCGGCCCTCGTCGCCGCCTTCGACCGCCACCGCAAGGGGCGCGACTACATCCAGCCCGACCCCTCCCTCTCGTTCGCCGAGAACTTCCTCTACATGCTCAACGGCAAGAAGCCGACCGAGACCATGGCCCGCGCCTTCGACATCTGCATGATCCTCCACGCGGACCACGGGCTGAACAACTCGACCTTCACCGCACGCGTGGTGATCTCGACGCTCAGCGACATCTACTCGGCCCTGACCGCCGCCGTCGGCTCGCTCAGAGGCCCGCTGCACGGCGGCGCCAACGAGGGCGTGATGGTCATGCTCAACGAGATCCCTTCGGTCGCCGACGCCGAGAAGTATGTCATGGAAAAGCTGGCCAACAAGGACCGGATCATGGGCTTCGGCCACCGCGTCTACAAGGCCAAGGACCCCCGCGCCACCGACCTCCAAAAACTCGCCAAGAAGCTCGCCGAGGACACCGGCAACACCGACCTCTACGAGAAGAGCAGCAAGATCGAGGAGATCATGGAGCGCGAGGTCGGCGCCAAGGGGATCTACCCCAATGTCGACTTCTACTCCGCCACGACTTACCACTGCATCGGGCTGGAGTTGGACCTGTTCACGCCGATGTTCGCGCTGTCGCGCCTCGGCGGGTGGAGCGGGCACATCATCGAACAGCTCACCGACAACCGCCTCTTCCGCCCCGGCGCGAAGTATGTCGGCCCCCACGACCAGCCGTACACGCCGGTCGAGAAGCGGTAAGCAGACATTTCAATCTGTGTTGCAAAGAGGCGGGCCGATTGGCCCGCCTTTTCTTATGGTCTGCTGACGCTGCGTCGATCCCAGTCCCAATCCGCATGCTCCATCAACCACTCGATCACATCGTCGGGCGGACGCACGCACCACAGAATGCGTCGGCCATCTAGGGTTGCCATCTCAACGAGCTGGCCGATGTACGAAAGCAGGCCTTCCTCTCGATCGAACCGACCGACCATTGCGCCGGACCATCCTTCCCGTGGGCCGATCTCCCCTTCCAGGCGGATACTGATCGCGAACACGCCCTCGGGCAACTCGAAGGGAACATTTCGCTCGCGCACAACCCGAACGGCCGTGGCCCGCCACATGCGGAGCGTTGCTGTGCTCTCCGTACGCCCCTCTTCTTCCAACTCCCATCCGGCGACGATCAGTTCGTCGCCCGGCCGCACGATCGGGTCGGCCACAAGCATGCGCGTGCCCAAGGGGCCCTTCGCATCGACCTCGAACGCCGCCCAATCGTGCTCAACGCCTTGAAGCCCGACCAGTCGCTCCGGATCGAGGTCCGGCGCCCCGGTGCGCAGCGATCGGATCCGAAGCCGTTCGGAACTGCCTGAAGCACCCCCGTGCATCATCACTTCGGAAATCCATCCGCCCTCGCTGCGCCAGATGTTGTGCCCTGCAGTCAGCACGCGATCGCCCACCCAGACGCCCTGACCCAGACCGGTCGCTCGTGCACCGCCGGCCCCGGAACCCTCCATCGGCGACAACACCGCCACCGGCGGCAAAGACTCAAACACGAGCGGTCGTTGGCAGCCGCACATCGCCATCGCTGCTACGACCGCGGCCAAAGCGAACACTTGCCGAGGTGTCACCGCAGATCTATTCCTTCAACGCCATCGACAGTGTCGTGGTAGATATGGGGCTCTCGCTCCGGCCTCAGCCGGTTTTGCGTCGGCTCGGACGCCTCCGAATCCCGGCGCACAGCGGCCGAGCCGTCGGCCAGGCCGACCCCGCGCGGGGGATCATCGCTCGTCCGGTCCTCGTGCCGCAGGTACGCCAGCTCGTCATCGAACAGCATCACCTTCGACGCTGGAAATCGCACATCCGCCGGCGCGGTCGGGCGCAGCAGGTGCTCGCCGACCGGCCCTTGACCGTCGGACCAGACCCGCGGCCTCGCGACGAAACTCGTGGCGTACAGATAAGAAGGCAGATACTCGGGGTCTTGATCGAATTCCCAGACGCCCTGCCAGCCGTTGATCTCAAACTCTTCCGTCCAGAACTGCCGGAACCGGTGGCGATTCACGCCGGGGCTCAGCCACGCCTCAAAGTGCTGCGGCCATGGCGAGACATCGTACAGGAGTGTCGGCCAGTGCCCCTCGACCTCGAACCAGTCGTATCCGATCTTGGTCAGCACCGGGCTCCAAGACAGATGCCGCACCGTCCCCTCCCGACCGAACGGATGCACACCTGCTGATTCCGCGTAGTGCGTGAAGGTCTGGTGGATCGTCCGAATGTTCGAGAGCGATTGGAGCTGCCTTGCCGCGCGGCGGGCGCCGCCCAGCGCCGGCAGCAGGATCGCGATCAGCACGCCGATGATCGCGATGACGATCAGCAGCTCGATCAGCGTAAACCCGCGTGCTCGGTGACGAAGGCTGTTCATCGCACATCCACCCCGTGCGTGCCGTTGGGCGTGTCGTGGTACCTCCGCGGCGTGTACCCGGATCGCAACGGATTGGCGACCGGCCCGACCGCTTCGGCGTCGCGCCGGATCGAGGCGGAGCCGTCGGCGAGCCCGACCGCGCGCCGGGGGTTGCGCTCCATCTGCTCGGGCGTGAGGTAGGCGACCTCCGCGTCGTAGAGCAACGCTTTCTGCGAAGGCTGGCGGACATCGGCGCGCCTCGCCGCCCGGACCAACGACTCATCGTAATCGCCTCCGGATCCCGACCAGACGCGGGGGCGGGCGAGAAAGCTGTTGGAGTACCAGTACGAGGTCAGGCCTTCCGTCGATCCGGCCGTGTAGCCCCCCCCAGACCAGAGGCTCGTGAATCGCTCGGGGTCCGCGCCCGGGCTGAGCCAGGACTGGTAGTTCTCCGGCCAGGGCGCAAGATCGTGCATCAGGATCGGCCAGAGGCGGTCGGTCAGCCAGACCCCCGGCCAACTGATCGCCAGTGGAGGATCGCGCCAATCGGGGTGGACCGCCCAGCCGCCCCTGCCCGCCGGATAGGCGCCGTGCTCGTCGATGTACGCCTCGAAAGTCTGGCCGATCGTGCGGATGTTGGACAGCGATGTGATCTCGTTGGCGGAGCGGCGCGTGCCGGAGAGTGCGGGAAGGAGGATCGCCAGCAGCACACCGATCGCCGCGATCACGACCAGAATTTCAAGCAGCGAGAGCCCGCGTCGCATTTATCCTCCGCTTCCGTGCTCAGACCAAATATCTTCAGAAACCGACCGGTGGTTTGATGGGCCGCCCCATACCTGCTGCGGTAAGATAAATGTAGCTCCTACTCGGGCGGATTCCGCCGCCCGGACCGATCGAGAATCTCAGGCCCAAGGTCGCCGGGATGTATTCGTTCGCATTTTCGTCTCGGTACAACATGGGAATCAAAAACTCAACACCCGGGAGAGATTCGGCTTCGCCAGCCTTGTAGTCCGCGCCATATCGCGACGAAGCCATCCGCCCCGACACAATAAAGGTCATCGGCTCGTTCTCTGGAAACTCGCCGACATCCCTGAGATACCTCGCGGAAACTCGATCGAGATCAACGCGCACATGCTTGTACGCCGCCATTGTGCTATGCCAGCTGTTCTGGCTCTGATCGTCCATTCGCCCGGCAAGGGCCGGGTCGTATTCTGAAGCAATTTCGAACCAAGCCTGATAGTCAGCGTGAAAAAATGCAGAACAATACTTTGAAGCCAGGCTAACCAACTCGCTATTTGCCGGTACAGATTGAGCATGACGAGTCGACGACCCATCAATCGCCGTCAGTAATGTGTCTGCAAAGATCGATTCCAACTCCGCAAGATCAAATGCCGATGTCCTGGTTGCAAAGTCGGATTCCAGCTGTGCCGCAAAATGGACAGATTCGTAGACAATCTCGCTTTCCTCTCGGACAACCGTACTTCGAGTGGTAGCGAGATAAACATAGCACGACACGCCGATAAGTGCCGCAGCCGCGCCTCCCGCAATGATGACATGTCTTCTATTCATGGCGCACTCAAGTAAAACTTCGTTGCCATCCACCTATCCGGCATGAAACCGATAGCCTTCAAGGCACCACTACACAACCCGCAGTTGGCACGATGTTGCCGTCATCGTCGATCGTGAACGAACACACGGCTCGCATGTTCCCGGGACAGACTCCAGAGGATGCGATGACATCCCCTCCGGGTGTTGGATCGAGCGGGTTCCCGGTGCACTCCTCGTAGATTGCGCACGCAGTACCCGACCCGTTGTACTTGATGCACGGGAAAGTTTGCGCCGCATAGGCGACCGTGGCCGCAGACGCGACCCCAAGACCCGCGACAATCCGCGACGCCCAGCGAGACCCGACCAAGTTCTTTGCACGCATGTCAAGCTCCTTTCAAAGCCTTGTGATAATCACTCACGGAAACCGTTTGCGCGAGCGACGAGATGAACAACACTACAGCCGCGACCAGCAAGCCGCCTGTACGCGCGAAGTCCCACGCGCCGATGCGATCCGACCGCGAGAATCCGCAGCCGCACCCCACCTGCTCCCCTGACATCGCGTTGAAGATCAACACCACAATGAACCCAGCAAACAACAGAGCAGCCGCGACAGAAACGACCTTCCGCGCAAAGCCTCCCAGCAGGAGAAAGCCGATCCAAAACTCTGCTGCAATCAGCAGAGAAAATACGGCGTACACGACGAACGCCGAGTCTTGGCCGGAAAGTCCCGCCTGCCCGAAGAACACCGTGATTGCCCGCAAGGTCTCGTCAGGCCAAATCAGCTTTGTCGGAATCGAAAGCAGCAGCAGCGTGCCGAGAAAGTACGCCAACAACTGACCAATCACCGCCGATGAACCAACAAGCGCAGCCTTCAGCGCACCGCCAGTTTTGAGCGAAACCGAATGCCCCTCCACCGATTCGCCTGCCTGTGCTGTTCTCGTCAACATGTCCCGATCCTCGTCAGTCACTCGTCCGCACTTCGACCCTACAGGATCCTGCTGGCATGTGCAACCGTTTTTCGGATGAAGTCCGAAAAATTTCTTTTGTTGCAACGAGTATCTGCGCGTTGTCGTCACTCCCCGACACCACGAATGCACTCTGGCACTCGCGAAGAGTCTTACTGCATCGCCCGCCACTCACTAAATTAATTCGCTTCACCCGCCCCCGCTCAGCCACCGGCGCATGTCAAGATCGTCGGGGTCGATCCCTAAGTCCTTGTCTTGCAAGAGCTTGCGCAGCGCCTCGTCGTCGATGTCCTTCTGCTTCTGCGCACGCCGATGCGCGTCGTCCTCGCGTGGGGCGTCCGGCTCGGGCGCTCGCGGCCCGTCGGCCGTCTTCGGGGCCGGTTGGCCCGTCACGGGCTGTTTCGGGCGCATGCCGCGCGGGCGGCGGCGGGCCTCCGACGAGGGCGGCTCGGGCGTCGCCTCGCCCGACGCTCGCTGCTCTGCTTCGGTTTCGCCCGCCCGATCGAAGTCGTGCTCGGCGTCGCCGATCTTCAGCGTCGGCAGGGGCGAGGACGCGTCGCCGCCGCGAGTTCCCCCGCTGTTGCGCACGGCCTCGGGCGCAGCCCCTGCTTCCATCCCAAAAACCTCCAGCCAGTGCCCCACTTCCGCCGGCGAGAGCGGGATCTCGTGCACGAACGAGGGGAGCGGATCGGGGCGGCTTCGCTCGGCGTCCTCGGCGAGCTGCTTGAGGAACGACTCGCTCTTCATCCACGCCGCACCGCGCCGGCGCGAGGCCTTGCGGATGCGATTGTCCGAACTGACCACCAGCAGGCGCGAGGCGAAGCTCGACCGCTCGATGATCTTCTCGATCTCGGCGTCCGCCTCGCGACCGCCCCCGGCGTAGAGAACGCTGGCGTCGCCGATCCTGGCCGCGCTCGGCCCGGCGTGCCCCGCCCCCGGGCGGACCCCGTCGCAGACGAAGGTCACCGGCCGCCCGGCGTGGCGGGACTGCTCGACGAGGACCGCGAGCCCGGCGAGCTCGAGCCCGGCCAGATGCTCGGGGAGGACGCCGGTGGCGTGGAGGACATTGAACGCGTCGATGACGAGCATGCTGTCTTGGCCGGCCTTCGGCTTTCATTGCCGGCCTTCGCCGGTGCTTGATTGGTCTTGGCCGGCCTTGGGCTTCCTTTGCCGGCCTCCGCCGGTGCCTTGGGATGTGGCGGACCTCCGCCGGTGCGGGCACAAGTGCGGGGATCTACGGGTGATCGTTGGCGGGCCCTCGGCCTCGGTCGCCCGTGGGCCGCCCCGCCCGTCTGCCGCCGGACTTGATCCGGACTGGCTTCGGGCCTTCAATCGGGACCCCGCTTCGGCGGGGAATCTCTGTATGTCCGCCCCGCGCAGGCGTCGGGGCCTGTGAATGTCGATCAATCGCCCCAAGAGCGGGCGTGCATGACGGGAGTGCCCATGGCGATCCGGATCAAGTCTCGCGGCGGTGAAGATGTCAACCAGATGCTCCGCAGGTTCAAGAAGCTCTGCGAGAAGGAGGGTCTGACCAAGGACATCAAGAAGAAGGAATTCTTCGAGAAGCCTTCCGAACGCCGCCGCCGCGCCGCCCGCAAGGCGCAGAACCGCCGGATCCGCGCCGAGAGCAAGCGCCGCTGACCGACCGCCGGTTCCGGGGAGTCCCCCCGCCGACCGAGGCGAAAACCGACCGTTGATCCAAACCGGCCCCCCGAGGCCGGTTTTTTCCTGCGCCGATCGCGGTCTCGCCGTTGCGCCCGCCTGAATCGTCCGCCCTGATCGATCCCGATCGCGCTGCGCACAAGTCCCCCCGCAAGTTTGCGGGTGCTATGCTTGCCGCCCACAGCGGCGGCGTTTTGTAACGATCGGCAGGCGCTCCGGCCGTCTCAGGCCCGGGCCCCCGCTGCCCGCACCACAACCGATGGGACCGCCGGTCCCCATCTCTCACGGAGACACTGCACCATGACCATGGCGGGGATGCCTCTGGCAACACTGACAGACTTTCCTTGGTGGCCGTATGCGCTCGGGCCGCTCGGCGGCATCGCCGCGCTGCTGATGGCGGTCTACTTCAACAAGACCGTTCTGAAGCGATCCGAAGGCGATGATGAGATGGTCCGCATCGCCCAGGCCGTCCGCGAGGGCGCGATGGCCTACCTCGTGCGCCAGTACAAGGTCGTCGCGGCGGTCTTCGTCGTGCTCATCATCTTCCTGGGCGGCATGTACGCCCTTGGGCTCCAGTCGTTCTGGACCATGCTGGGCGTGCCCGTCGCCGGCCTGCTCTCGGGCCTCTGCGGCTGGTTCGGCATGAAGATGGCCACCAACGCCTCGGCACGAACAGCGTTCGCCGCCAAGGAATCGCTCAACGATGGCCTGACCGTCGCCTTCCGCTCGGGCGCCGTGATGGGCCTGATCGTCGTCGGCCTGGCGCTGCTCGATGTCTCCTTCTGGTTCCTCGTCTTCAACGCCTTCACCGACTTCGACCTCCGCGTGCTGACGACCGTCATGCTCAGCTTCGGCATGGGCGCCTCGACGCAGGCCCTTTTCGCCCGCGTGGGCGGCGGCATCTACACCAAGGCCGCCGATGTCGGCGCCGACCTCGTCGGCAAGGTCGAGGCCGGCATCCCCGAGGACGACGCACGCAACCCCGCCACCATCGCCGACAATGTCGGCGACAATGTCGGCGATGTCGCCGGCATGGGCGCCGACCTCTACGAGTCGTACTACGGCTCGATCCTCGCGACGCTGGCGCTCGGCGCCGCCGCCGCGTTCACGATCGCCGGCATCAACCAGCCGGCCCTGGCGATCGCGCTGGCCTCGGTGCCGATCGGTCTTGCGGGCCTGGGTATCTTCTGCTCGATCGCGGGCGTGTACGCCGTCAAGGCCAAGGAGGGCGCGAGCTTCGCGCAGCTTCTCAAGGGCCTGCACATGGGCGTGTACGCCGCCTCGGCGCTGATCATCATCGGCTCGGGCATCCTGCTCTACACCGTGCTGGGCATGACCGGCGCGTCCGAACACCTCGCGGGCATTACGAGTTGGTGGCGCGTCTGGCTTGCGATCATCGCCGGCCTCGTCGCGGGCAATGTCATCGCCTACGCCACCGAGTACTACACCAGCTACGAGCACCGCCCGACCCAGCGCATCGCCGAGCAGGCACTCACCGGCCCCGCCACCGTCATCATCTCCGGCGTCGCCGAGGGCATGAAGTCCACCTGGGCCTCCCTGCTCACCGTCGTCGTCGCCATCATCGCGGCCTTCACCCTCGCCGGCGGCGGCGAGAACTTCCTCATGGGCCTCTACGGCGTCGGCATCGCCGCCGTCGGCATGCTCAGCACACTCGGCATCACACTCGCCACCGACGCGTACGGCCCCATCGCCGACAACGCGGGAGGCAACGCCGAGATGACCGGCCAGCCCCCCCATGTCCGCGAGCGGACCGACATGCTCGACTCCCTGGGCAACACCACCGCCGCGACCGGCAAGGGCTTCGCCATCGGCTCGGCCGCCCTCACCGCCCTGGCCCTCTTTGCCGCCTACATCCAGATCGTCCAGACCCAGATCACCAGCCAGTCGGTCAGCTTCGCCCGCGCGAACCAGGTCGCCATGGCGACCGACAACCTGCCGATCGCCCAATACGAGGGCTACGGCAAGTTCGTCATCGTCGCCCCGCCCCGCGAGGGCGGCGAGTTCCGCGAGGACGCGCTCGATCTCAACGGACGCACCGTCTATGTCGATGGCGCCATGCTCGTCGACCGCGAGCAGGAGACATTCCGCCGCGACCGCGACGCCTACAGCCACATGCAGGTCGGCCAGACCTTCAGGGTCGACCTCCCGCGCGACATGCGCACCGGTCGCGAGCAGCGCGACCTCACCGTGATCGCCGCCGACACCAACATCGGCGAAGAGGCCCGCAACCAACTCGTCGCCGACCGCATCGGACGCATCCAGCGATCCAGCAACATCACCCTCATCGGCGAGTTCGACCACGGCGACCACAGCCACACCTACCGCTTCGCCGTCGTCTCCTCACGACACGGGCAGATCCGCGATGTGCTGCAGTTCTACGGCGTGACGCTGGCGAACCCGGCGCTGCTCGGCGGCATCTTCCTCGGCGTGCTGCTCGCCTTCCTCTTCTGCGCCCTGACGATGAACGCCGTCGGCCGGGCCGCCTACGCGATGATGGGCGAATGCCGCAGGCAGTTCGCCAAGATGCGTGAGGCCTTCCGCGCCCAGGGCATGAGCGAGGAGCAGATCGCCGACCCGATGCAGTGGCCCAAGCAGGTCGAGCACGAGGGCAAGCAGTACCCCGACTACGCCAACTGCGTCTCGATCTCGACCGCGGGCGCTCAGAAGGAGATGATCATCCCGGCCCTGCTGGCGATCCTCATCCCCATCGGTGTGGGCATGGTGCTCGGCGTGCCGGGCGTCATGGGCCTGCTCGCCGGCGGCCTGACCTCAGGCTTCGCCGTCGCGGTCTTCATGGCCAACGCCGGCGGCGCCTGGGACAACGCCAAGAAGCTCATCGAGTCCTACGGACGCATCACCGCCGACGAGATGGTCAACGACCAGAGCAAGGCCGCCAAGGTCCCAGAGGCCGTCCGCGACGCCATCGGCGCCCGCGCCGAAGAGATGGTCCGCACCGGCAAGGGCTCGGCCTATGTCTACGGCAAGGGCTCCGACGACCACAAGGCCACCGTCGTCGGCGACACCGTCGGCGACCCCTTCAAGGACACTTCAGGCCCGAGCCTCAACATCCTCATCAAGCTCATCTCGGTCGTCTCGGTCGTCTTCGCCGGCCTGACGGTGAAGTTCGGCCCGATCATCGCCGCGGCCATCGGCCTCGGCTGATCGACCCGCGTCCCCCGGCAGAGCCGAGGAACACGACAACCAAACACACAATCAGCCGCCCCCCGGGGCGGCTGTTTCTTTGCGCATACTCGGCTTCGATCGACCGGCGGCGCTGAAAGCGACTCGGTTCAGTCCGACTCGGCCCGCTCGCGGCCCGGCCCCGGCTCGTCGGGCGATGACGGGTCGGACGATGGAGCCGGCTCGGCTTCGGGCTCGTCGGCTCGTCCCATCGGTTCGAAGTACGGGACCATCGGGGGCTCTTCCGGAACGGAGACGCCGGGCCTGCGCCGAGAGATCTTGTGCTGCACCCAGAGGATCAGCACCGCGCCGATGACCGCCGTTACGCCACCCGCCCACTGCAACGAACTCAGCCGCTCACCGAAGATCATCAAGGAGCCGATCGCGACGCCGAACGGCTGGAGCTGAATCACGCCCGAACTGACAGTGACCCCCAGCCGAGCGATGCTGATGTAGTAAAAGACATGCCCGAACGCGATCCCGATCAGGGCCGAGACCAGGAGCCAGAAGAACTGGTCGGTCTGCATCGCAAGCGCGTCGGCCCCCATCCGCTGGCCGAACAGCAGCATCAGCACGACCATCGCCAGCGCCGTGTACTGGCTGATGACCGCAAACGCGGTCACCGCCGGCGCCTTGTGCATGTACTTGCGGACGCTCAGCCCGTAGCAGGCGAACAGCAGGCCCGACGCCACCGCCAGCAGCACGCCGAAGGTCGTGCTCTGGGCCCCGAAGTCATCGTCGAGGGCGACCGTCACGATCGTTCCGCCGAAGACCAGGGCCATCCCTGTCAAAAACACCTTCGACGAGGCGATCACCCGCTCGGCGGGAAACAGCAGCACCGCGCCGACCGTCACAAACACGATCTGCAGCCTCAGCCCGAAGGTCAGCAGGCCCGGGTCGATCTGGTAGTGGGCCGTGGTGAAGCAGATCTGCCCGGCGATGTTGAACGCCGAGGGAACCAGCGCCGCCTTCCAGATCCCCCGCGGCAGGTTCCTCTTGGCCAGCCCCATCAGCACCACGGGCATCCAGAGCAAGGCCGCGAACCCGTACCGCCAACCGTTGCTCGTCCACGCGTCGATCTGCCCGGCGAAATGGCGCAGGAACAGCGGCACGCTGCACCACCCGATCAGCGTGACAACCACGGTCACCACGCCGATCCAACGCCCGCCGGAATCGTCTTGGAGTTGGGTCAAGGGGCGATGCTAGGCGGGGCGGGAACCAACGAAAAAACCGCCGCGCCCCGGAAACACAGGGACGCGGCGGTGAACGGGAACAAGCTTCAGCCCGGAGCCCGGTTCAGCAGCCCGCGGCGAACGCGGACAGATAGGCGAAGAAGTCGTCCGCGTCGATCACGCCGTCGCCGTTGAAGTCCGCGGCCGGGTCCCCGTCGGCGAAGAGCTGCAGGAAGAGAAAGAAGTCGTCGGCGTCGACCACACCGTCGGCGTTCAGGTCCGCCGGGCAGGCCGGGGCCGGGTCTTCGCACGAGGTGACCGTCAGCGATACCGCGTCGACCGCCGCCTCGACGATCGCCTGCGGGCCGAGGTCCGACGCGATGAACCGCACACGGAACTGATCGCTCGGCTCGGCGAAGACATCGTTGATGACGAACGAAACGAAGAACCACCCGCCGTCGTTCTGCCCGTCGTTGGGGCCGACGCGCTCGAGCAGTGTCCATGTCGCGCCGTCGTCGTTGGAGACCTCGACATCGAAGGGGTCGACACCGGGGTTGTTGCCCCGCGTGTTGCTGAACCAGCGAGCGTAGCTCAGGATCGCCTCGCCGCCCGAGGCGTCGATGGTTGGGCTGGTCAGGATCGTCGCGCCGTCGTCGACATCGCTGTTGCAACTCGGCGTGGCGCGGTTGGCGGTGAGATAACACCGGCCCGAGCCGTCGAAGTCCGACGGCGGGTTGCCGCGGTCGCACACCGTCCACGGAATGGGCACGCCCCTGTCCCATGTGCCGTCGGTGAGCGCGGGCGTGTCGAAGACGGTCCAGCCCTTGTCGGTCTCGAAATCGTCGTCGAAACGGACCTCGAAGCTGCCCGGCGCCGCGCCATACGCCTGCGTCGGCGCGCCCTCGGGCAGCAGCACCAGCCCCGCCTCGTCGCCCCGGACGGAGAAGAAAAACTCCAGTTCGTCATCGCACGAGACCGGGGGCAGCGTCGCGGTAAACAAGTTGCCGCTCTGCGGCTCCAGAGCGACCGTCGAGAACCCGCCGCCGTTGACCCGGTAGCGGGCGACAGCACTGCCCGGCACGAGTTGGTCGTCGCGCGGGTCGATCGAGACGGCGATCTCGGTGAACTCACCCGGCTCGACAAACGCGGGCGCCCCGTCGGGCAGCGCGATCACCGGGCCGAGGAAGGGCGGCTCGTCGATCTCCAGCCTGAAGTTGTAGAGCTGGATGTCGTTGGTGCTCGTCGTGGTGAAGACCTCGACGAAGTACGAGCCCGCCTCGGGCAGCGTGAACGAGAGCGTCTCGGTCTCGCCGAGCCCGGCGCTGGAGGCCGTCGCCAAGACCGTCGTCCCATTGGACGCCAGAAGGCGGATCGACGGGTTGAGCACGCGGAGCGAGTCGCGCGTCGAACCGGTGTTGCACTGCTGCGTCTGCGGTCCTTCGAGGTAGCTCTGCCCGACGGGGATCACGCGGACCGTCGCCTGCCGCACCTCGCTCACCGAGAACGAGAAGAAGTCGCGGTCGGCCGGGCGGTCCAGACTCAAGAGGTCGAAGCCGACCGTGCCGTCGGAGAGCTGGCCGAGCGGCGTGGCGCTCGCGGGCGTCCCGTTGGGTGTCAGCGGGTCGCCGTAGTACCGCTGCGCGTTCTGGATGTCGTCGAGCTGCGGGCCGAGAAACCCGGTGTTGATAAACGGCTCCATCAGCTTGCTGCCGTTGGCGGGGCAGACATGCGCCTGGCCGAGTCCGTGCCCGTGCTCGTGGCTGATGACATTGCGCATCCGCACATTGTTCGAGCCGGTGCTGTTGTAAAAGCTGTCGAACGCGTCGAAGACCATGTCGCCGACATTCGGGAAGAAGTTGTACGCCAGCACGCCCCCGTTGCCGTCCAAGGGGACCGCGGCGATCCGCACATCCCCGCGAACGCCGAGCTGCCCGTTGCTCTGGCCGATCGAGGTCCCGCTGTCATTGGGCTCAAAGACATACTCGACGCCGGAGAGACTCCCCCAGCGGTCGAACTCATCGTGGAAGAGCTGCTGCCAGTTGGCCGTGTTGCCGTAGATCCCGTCCAGCCAGACAAAGAGCTGACTGGAACCCCCGGGCAGGCCGCTGGTGCCGGGCACATTCGTCCCGTCGGGCACGAAGCTGTAGGTGAGCGTCACCGGGACGCCGAACTGGTTGGGCACGCCGCCGTTCGTCGCGGTGCTCGTCCAACGACGAACCTGCTGGAAGTCGCCCTGATCGCCGTAGAGCAGCTCACTGACGGCGTGCACGAGCTCGGGGTCCGTGCCCGGCGTGAAGCAGAGCGCGATCGGCGGGCCCTCGCTCGCGGCGCCATCGACAAGCCTCGCGAGCATCAGCCGGTGCACAGGGCTGATCCGCTCGAACGCCTCGCGCGAGATGCGTCCTGCAACCCGCTCGTACTCGACCGCCTCGCCCTCGCGGAAGGCCTCGCGCAGCGTGCTCAGGTCCGCCAGCTCTGGCAGATGCTCCTCGGGGATCGCCAGACGCTTCTCGAGCGGCAGCGTGTTGAAGACCGCCAGCTCGATGACTTTCGAGGCGAACTCGCGCGGGTCATCGCCCCGTTGCATTTCCCGGTGCTCCCCCCGGGCCCAGCGGTGCGCAGGCATCGGGCCGTGCGTGTGATCGACCTGGCAAACCGTGTCGCAGCCAAGGTCCGATACACTGACCTCACCGTCCGGAGCGACGCCGGCCGCAACAGCCATCGCTCCTGCCGAACCCAAAACAAAGGCGCCGACAGCGCCGCCCGCAACAACTCGCGAATGCATGCTTTGAACCCCTTCAGACTCTGCCACAGCGACTCGGAGAGCCGCGCAGGCCCCGACGGATCGGGCTACTACACCCACCACACCTGCCCGGCGCCACGCAGCAACAGCCCGAACCAAGGCCGCCACGCGATGCAATGCCCCGAGACCACACAATCACCCGCGAAGGCGGGGACCGCCCGACCTTTCGCCCCCGACCCCGCGCCGGATCCCTCCGCCCGGGCCCGACTGTCAAGATCGCGCAAGAGCTCCCGCCCGTCAACCCCGCAGACGCCCCAACTTCCGGTGACCCCATGACAAACGAACCAGCACCTCCGACCGACCACGCCCCCGACGCTTGGCGGACCCGCCTCGGCCTGAAGCTCGACTCCCGGGCCGTCGCCGAGCTCCGTGCCGCTCTGGACAATGCAGGGTTCTCGGGCGAAGGCGTCGCCGACGCCATCGGTCGCGACGCCCTCACCGGCGCCTCGGGACGCAAGCACGGCGAGCTGCTCCTCCGCACCTGCGCCGGCAGACCCATCGATACGCTCGTCCGGTTTTTCCTCATCGGCGCGCCCATTACCCCCGAGGCCCTCGACGCGGCCCTGCCTCGGTTCGGCGCCGACCGCCTGCTCAAGTGCGGCCTCGCGACGCAGACCGCAGACGCGATCCGCTCGCGCTTCGAACTCCTCCCCGTCGACCGCCTGCTCGTCTTCTTCGACCGGCGCGAGGACGAACTCGGACGGGAGACCTTCGCAGACGACTATGTCATGGGCGTCGGCAGCAGCACGCGCACCCTCATCGCCTCTCGCATCCGCCGAAAGTCTCAGACCGCGATGGACCTCGGCGCCGGCTGCGGCGTTCTCGCCCTCGCCATGGCCGAAGACGCCGAGACCGTCGTCGCCAGCGACATCAACCCCCGCGCCGTCGCGATGACCTCGCTCAACGCGGCGATGAACAACATCACCAACATCGAGCCCGTGCTCGGCAGCTATTTCGATCCGGTCAAGGGCCGCCCGCTCGGCGCGATCCTCACCAACCCGCCATTTGTGATCTCGCCCGAGCGCCGTTACATCTACCGCGACAGCGGGCTGCCCGCCGACGACGCCGTCAGAGAGATCTGCCGCGACGGCGCAGCGGCGCTCGAAGAGGGCGGGTGCATGCAGGTCCTCTGCAACTGGGCGTCGACGCGCGATCATCCGTTCGACGACCGCGTGCGTTCGTGGTTCAAGGGGTCCGGCTGCGACGCGGTCGTCCTCGTCTCTACCGAAAGCACGCCCCGCGCCTACGCCTGCACTTGGATCAGCCACACCGAAACCGACACGCCCGAGGAAGCGGGCCGGCGGCTTCAACGCTGGCTCGACTACTACGACAGCCACGGGATCACCGCCATGGTCGGCGGGCTCATCACCATCCGCAAGCGAGCCCTTGGCCCGCCGAACTTCGCCGGTGTCTACCGCGTGCCCGAGCGCGTGCTCACGGCCGGACGCATGGGCGACCACATCCTCAGAATGCTCGATTCCGGCGCCGCCCTCGCCGCCCTCAAGACCGACGAGGCCCTGGGCCCCCTCCGCCCGGCCGTCGCCCCCGACGCGCGCATCCGCCACGAACTCGGGCCGGGCGACTCGGGCTGGTCGCTCCTGCACGCCGAGATCTCCGCCTCCGGCTCGCCCCTGCCGCCCCGCCAAACCGACGCCTTCATGAGCGGCCTGTTGATGCGATGCGACGGCGCCCGCACGCTGGGCGACCTGGCCGACGACCTCGCCTCCGCTCTCGCCTCGGAGCACGGCGCCGACCCAGCGCAGGCCCGGGCCTCGGCCCTCCGCCTCGCCCGCCGCATGATCGCCGAGGGCGTGCTGCTGCCCGGCCCGCCGCTACCCTGAAAACCCCTTGAACCGCCTCGAACTCTTCCACCTCCCCGGCCCGCCCGCCGACGCCGGTTTCGCCCACGGGCGGTCTCTCGCGCACTTCTTCGAAGCGCCCTTCTTCGACGCATACCTCGCCTCGCTCTGCGTGATCAACCGCGTCGAGCACGGCGACATGTTCGCACAGGCCGAACGCTGGCTCTCCAACCTCCCCGAGCACTACCAGGTCGAGATCGACGCGATGGCCTCCGGCGCAAAGACACGCACCAGCCGCGTCGCGACATTCCTCTACGCCGACATCGCACGACCCACCGACACCCGCGTGCCCGACGCGGCACACCAGAACCCAGCCGCCGCCCCCGCGTCACGCCCTGACCGCGCCCGCCACGCCGGCCCCATGTGCTCGGCGATCGCGCTGGAGCTCGAAGGCCGCCCGTGGGTCGCGCGAAACTGCGACTGGCTCGCCGCCACGCTGGTTCGCGGCACCGCCGCCGTCGTCCACGAATCCCCGGGACGCATCCCCGTCATGGCTCTGGGCATCAAGGGCGACATCGACATCGACACCGGCGTCAACGCCGAACGCCTCTGGCTCCACCTGCACACCCTCTACGCGCCCGGCGAACCGAGGGGCGACCGCACGCAGATCTCGTGGCTCTTCTGGGCGCGCGAGGCCCTCGAAACCTGCGCCACGCTCGACGACCTCGACCGCTTCATCGCCTCGACCGAGCGCGACCGAGGCGTCATCGTCGTCGCCGCAGACGCCAAGACCAACCAACGCGCCCTCTTCGAGTGCTCACGCTCCGACCACCGACGCATCGACGCCGCGGGCGCACCGCTCATCGCCACAAACCACCCCCAACACAAACACCCCGACCCCGAGCGTGCGGCAAAGAGCCGCCCGGGCGCCACCCTCGCCCGCTACTGCGCCCTCCGAGACCTCGCCGCCAACTCGCCCCCAGAGCACGGGCCCGACGACCTGATCGATCTCCTCGCCGACCCCGGCGTCGAGATGCGCACGCCCACATACCTCCGCACGATCTACTCGGCCGTCGCCGACCCCGCGCGCGGCGACATCTGGTTCGCCTCCGGCGGCGCGGACGGATCGCCCGCCGCCAGCACCGGCGGATGGGTCAAGGCGCCGTGGCTCTGGTAAAACTCAGCCGCGCTCGGGCAGGTTCAGATCGCCCGCATGCGGGCTCTCGTTCAGCCGCTCGCGGAACTCGGCGACGAACTCGTCAACACCCTCGATGTTCGAGGGCCACGCCATCCGGATAAACCGCAGCCCGAGCTCGGGATGCCCCGAGTAGATCAGGTCCAGCGCCTCGCTCCAGAGGGTCACCGGCGGGCGCCCGTCCTCCCACGAAGGATCGAGCAGCACCGACTCGATCTTCTCTTCAAGCTGACGCGGGCTCGGCGCAGAGGTCCGCATCATCTCGGGCGAGAGTCTGTACCGACGCCCGTCGAACGCCAGCACGATCCGCGGCGCCGGCGACTCGGCGAACGACGCACGCCAGTGCGCGAACGACCAGTCGCGCCCCTCGAACTCCGGCTTCCCGTCGCGAGTCAGATCAACAAACCGACCACCGTACTCGGCGCGGATTTCGTCGACCAATTCCGGCCCCGCCGATCCGACGCGGTAGATGTAGTAGTTCGTGCAGCAGTTGGCCCCGCCCGTGAACTCCGTCACGATCAGATCGACCGTCCCGTCGCCGGTGACATCCTGCCCTCGCCCGAAGACCGTCTGGGCGCTCTCGGGCGCGCCCGAGCCCAGGGTCAGCCGGCCGCCGGCCTCGACGCTGCGGCTGAGCATCTCGCGCGTGCCCCTCGCCACCGTCAGACGCTGCCCGCCGTCGTCGGTCCGGCGCACCGCCACCTCGAACTCACCGATCCGCAGGCGGTCGATCACGCTCGGGTCGCGTGGCTGCGCGTCCGCCGGACGCTCGTTGGTCGCCAGCGTGTCGGTTGCGGGCGCACCACGCCCCTCACCCTCGGCGGCCCTCTCGGCCGAGCCCTCGGCCGGGGCGGGGTCGGTCCGCTCACCACAACCGGCCAGGAACGCCGACCCGGCGCAGAGCGCCCCGGCACACAGCAGCGACTTCGCGTTGATCTTCATGGCACGATCCTACCGGCCCAGACCCGCCCCCGTTGAGGCGAGACGCCCGACAAACGCACGCAGAGACAGAAAAACAGCCCGGCAGAAGGCCCGCCGGGCTGTCGGTTCCAGTGACTCGTTCGGTGAGCCGCCGTTTCTGACGACAGGCTCAGTGGTTGATCTTGGTGACCTTCACAGCGGTGTACCGCTGGCGGTGGCCCGTCTTGCGCTTGTAGCCCTTCTTCGGGCGGAACTTGTAGATGTGCAGCTTTTCACCCGCGACGATCGGCTCAACGACCTCCGCCGTCACGCTGGCGCCCTCGACATAAGGGCGACCGATCGCCGCGTCCGATCCCTCGGGCTTGACCATCAGCACACGGTCGAAAGTGACCGAAGCGCCCGCCTCCGCCAGCCCGCCCTCATGCAGGTCGATCAGGATTTGCTCGCCCTCGGCGACCTTCCGCTGGCCGCCCGACTCTTCGATGATCGCGTACATCGCGTCTGCTCCGATCTTGGATCCCGCCGGACCGGGCGGGACCCGAAGTTTAGGACGCCCACGCCCCGGGACAAGCCCGCCCTGTGCACACCGCGATCAAGAAAACCAAACAAAACGCTTTCAAAGCCGCCGGCAGCCGATCAAAAAGGCGAGCGGCCTAGACCGCCCGCCCAATCAACTCAAGCTGTCCCGCCCCGCCGAAGATGCACGCCCCGGAGGAGATCAGAACTCGGCCGTCCGCGCCTGGAGCACGCCCAGACGCACAAGAAACGCGGTCGCTTCTTCCACTTCAACGCGTGTGAACTGCAGCAAAGCCTCGGGTTGGTCCGCCGACCCGAGCATGTCGGGCGGGTACGGACTCACCCCGTGCGCCTGCACCTGTTCGCTCACCGCCACGATCACCGCGTCGGCGGCTTCGATCAGCCTCTCGGCGGAAATCTCTTCGTGCGGCTCTCGCATATCGAACCATCCTTCCCGGCTCGCCGGTCGATCCGTGTTCGCAGCAACCTTTGTCGGCTCTGCACCGGCACCTCGGACAAACACGCCCGATCGGAAGCCTCTTCCATCCCCATGATGCGTGTTCCCACGCATTCCTTGCGCATGCGTCCTCCGCGAAACCCAAGGGCGCACGCCCCGTCTCACCATGGCCTAGTTCGAGCCCGATCGCCGTTCGGATGTGTCGCGACGACGCCTACGCCCTGCCGCCGAGCTCGTCGATCATCGCACGATCGATCTCCGGGACCCATCTGCGGGCCGACGCGGCGTTGAACCGCTCGGGCAGGTCCAGATCCGGCGACCGCTCGATCAAGATCTTGAGCAGGCGTTCGATCACAAGCGAGGGCGCGCACCGACCCCCGCTCCAGTGGTCGTGGTCGACCCAGGCAAGCTGGACCTTGATATCCCTCGCCTCACACCCGCGCGAAACCCGCGCATGGTACAGCCAACCCCCCACGGTCTCCTCTTCGGTGATGACCACGACGCCAGCGATCGCTCCACCCCCATCGGGGCCCCGCCGCGGCCGGACCCACAAACCAGACAACCGATCCCCGTCTCGCCGGTACGATCCGGCGTCGCCACAGCGTATCAGGCGACACCTCGACAGATCGGAGCGCCAACAGAATGTTCCTGCTGGAGACCATCCGCCTCGGCCTGGCCAACCTGCGCCTCCACATCCTGCGCTCGTTCCTCACCGCCCTGGGCATCATCCTCGGTGTCGCGGCCGTCATCACCATGGTCGCCATCGGCGAGGGCGCCAAGCAGTCCGCCCTCGCCCAACTCGAGCAGCTCGGCGCCAGAAACCTCATCGTCCGCTCCCAGCCCCCGCCCGAGGGCGCCACACAGCAGGGGGGCCAGCAACGCGGGTTCATCACCCGCTACGGCCTCACACGCGCCGATGTCGAGGTCATCCGGGCCAACTTCCCCGACGCCACCGCCATCGTCCCCGTCAAAGAAGTCGGCGCAGAGATCCTCCGGCGAGAGCGCCGCAAGGTCTCCCAGGCCTTCGGAACCACCCCCGACCTCATGAACCTCGCCAACCTCCGCATCGCCCGCGGACGCTACCTCACCAACGCCGACATGGAGGACGAGACCACCGTCGCAGTCATCGGCGCCGAGATCGCCAAAGAGTTCTTCCCCTTCGACGATCCCATCGGCGGCGAGCTCCGCATCGACGACAAATCGTTCATCGTCGTCGGCGTCCTGGCCCCCGTCGGACTCGCCGGCGGCGCGGGCGCAGGCCTCGTCGGACGCGACCTCAACCTCGATATGCACATCCCAATGACCACCGCACGCTCGCTCTTTGGCGACCTGGTCATCAGGCGCGTCAGCGGCAGCACCCAGGGCAGGCAGGTCGAGGTCTCAGAGCTCTACATCGGCTCACCCGCCCGTGAAACGGTCATCAACGACGCAGAACGCCTCCGACGCATCATGGAGGTCCGCAGGCCCGGCCTCGTCGACATCGGCATCATCGTCCCCTACGAGCTCCTCGAAAGCGCTAGACGCGCCGCCCTCACATGGACCCTCGTCCTCTCGTTCATCGCCGGCATCAGCCTCCTCGTCGGCGGCATCGGCATCATGAACATCATGCTCGCCACCGTCACCGAACGCACACGCGAGATCGGCATCCGACGCGCCATCGGCGCGAAACGCAAACACATCGTCTGGCAGTTCCTCGTCGAGACCGGCGTCCTCTCGGCTGTCGGGGGCGTCATCGGCATCTTCCTCGGCGTCGGCGTCAGCGTCGGCGTCGGCCCCCTCGTCGACTGGCTCCCCACCGCCCCAGGCATCGGACGCTACTTCAACGCAGATGTCACCCTGCCGACGCAGGTCACCACCTGGTCGATCTTCCTCTCCTTCGGCGTCGCGACCGCCACCGGCCTGATCTTCGGCATCTACCCCGCCATCAAGGCCGCAGCCCAGGACCCCATCGTCGCACTCCGACACGACTGACCACGATCCTCAGGGCTCCTCCGCGTCCCCCCCATCGCCTGCGCAAACGCAAGAAACCCGAGCGTGACCGTCGCGATACCCGAGATCACGCCGATCACCGTGCTCACCACATCCGCAGGTCCGTCGTCCAGAAACGCCGCGAGTGTCGAAAAACCGCCGGTCACCAGAACGCCGACCAGCGCCGTCAGCACACGATCTCTTGTCCGCATGGGACCGCCGACTCCGGCGGGACCGATCATCCCGGGTCGAACGCCCGGGCCGGACACCCGCCACACGCGAAACACCCCCGCGCCGTTCAGGACGCGGGGGCGGAGATATCACGCACTGGCTGTATGACCCGACGCGCTGCGGCTTTGTTCCCGGCGATCTACCGCCCCGAAACCTTCGTCAGCACCTCGCCCCAGCCACCGGTCCGCTCGGCCGGCAGCCCGCCGGGCGAGGCCGTCGCCATGACCAGCAGGGTCAGCAGAACCGCCAAGAGCGCGCCCATCACGCCCCAACGCAGACCCGTCCGGAAGCTGGCCGCCGTCGTCTCGATGATTTCTGCCCGCATGGTGGATCCTTTCGCTGAAAAATCCGCTATAGTGAATCGTAGTCATCGTCGAGGATCCGTCTACTTCTATAGCGATCAAATTCCCCTATTGAAGAAATTACGGAGTTCCCCCACCAATGGATATCGGACCACACATCAAGGCCAGGCGCCAGGCACTCAGCCTCACGCTCAACGACCTCGCCGAGCGCAGCGGCGTCAGCCGCGCCATGCTCTGCGATGTCGAGGCCGGGAAAAAGAACCCCACCATCCGCATCGTCGGGCAGATCGCAGCAGGCCTCGACTGCTCCATCTCCGACCTGCTCGACCTCGAAGAGCCCGCCCAGTTCCATGTCTATCGGCGCAAGGCCCAGCAGGTCCTGATCGATCCCGAGAGCGGCATCGAACGCCGCCTCATGTCCGCGACCATGAAGCGGCGCGGGATCGAGATCCTCCACTACACCTACCCGCCCGGCCAGGGCCTGATCGATTTCCCCGCCCACCCCCGCGGCGTCGTCGAGTTCGCGACCGTCGTCTCCGGCCGCCTCCGACTGACAATCAACGACGAATCCATCGAGCTCGGCCCCGGCGACGCCGTCAGCTACCGCGCCGATGTCGACCACGGATGCATGAATATCGCCGAGGAAGAGACCCGCGTCATCTACATCACCGACTACACCACCGCAGGGCGCAACCTCCCCCTCTCGGGCCAGCCGGGCCAGAACACGGAGTGACCACAGGGGCGCTGGGTACGGGGCGCGGGACGGAGCCAGCGGCCTTCAGCCGCAACGTGTCTTTGCGTTCCGACGCCCTGAACCCAAGCACTGAAAAACCTCGGCCGCAGGCCGAAGCCTCCCCCGCGCCCAGCACCCCGCGCCCCAGCCCGCCCCTCACCGCAGCCCGTACTCCTTCAGCTTGCGGTACAGCGTCCGCTCGCCGATGCCCAGGAGCTTGGCCGCCTTCTCGCGATTGCCCGATGTGAGCTGCAGCGTTTCGCGGATCGCCCGCTTCTCGAGCTGTTCGAGACTCGCTCCGGCCAGCGAACCGCCCGAGGGCGCGCCCGCCTCGTCGTCATCGGGCGCACGCACATCGTCGGGGATATGGCGCACATCGAGCTTCACCGGCCCGTCGTCGGCCCTCTGACCGATCGCCGTCACCGTCATGTTCTGCACCACATTGAGCAGCTGGCGCACATTACCCGGCCACGGCGCCTGCGTCAGACGCATCAGCGCCGCGTCGGTGATCTCCGGCACAGGCTCGCCAGGCGCGACCTCGCCCGAAAACCGCGCGATCGCGTGACGCACGATCCGCGGGATGTCGTCCCGCCGCTCCCGCAACGGCGGCAGGTGGATCGTCGAGCCGTTGATCCTGTAAAACAGGTCCTGGCGGAACGACCCCTCATCGACCATCTTCATCAGGTCGCGGTTGGTCGCGCTGACGAAGCGCACATCGACCTTCTTGGGCTCGTTGGCGCCCAGCCGCACGACCTCACCCGACTCGAGCACCCGCAAGAGTTTCGCCTGCATCGAGGCGGGCATGTCCCCGATCTCGTCGAGAAACAGCGTCCCCCCGTCGGCGTACTCGAACACGCCCTCGCGCTCCCGGTCGGCGCCGGTGAACGCCCCGCGCACATGCCCGAAAAGCTGGTCCTCCAGCAGACTCTCGCTCTGGCCCGCGCAGTTGAAGGTCACATACTTCATCGTCGCACGCCGGCTGTTGCGGTGCACCGCCTGCGCGATCAGCTCCTTGCCCGTCCCGCTCTCGCCGGTGACCAGCACCGGGATCGTGCTCGCCGCGACCGTGCGCACGGTCTTGAGGATCCGGCGCATCGGCTCGGAACCCGCGATGATCCCCTCGAACCCGTCGTGCTGCACCAGATCGGCAAGCTCGCCCGAGTCGGCGCGCAGCGTCGCCGCCTCGGCCGCCCGGTTCACAAGATCGCGGAAGACGCTCAGATCCAGCGGCTTCTCGATGAAGTCGAACGCCCCGTGCTTGAACGCGGCCCGCGCCGTGGGCACATCCCCGTGCGCCGTCACCATGATCGTCTCGGCCTCCGGCTGCAGCTCGCGGGCCGCATCGAGCACGCGCAGCCCCGCGTCCGAGCCGTCGGAGGACACCCCGTCCTCCCCGCCCGACTCGGGCATCCGTAGGTCGGTGACGATCACATCGAACGCCCCGCCCCGAAGCTCCTCCATCGCCCCCGAAACGCTGTGCACGATCGTGCAGATATGCCCCGGCCGACGCAGAGCATCGGCCATGACCTCCGCGTGGTCCTCCTCGTCTTCGACGATGAGCACCTGCGCCGCAACGCGCTGGTCCTTTGGATCTGTCATGGCAGGCCGATCCTAAGCGGTCTTGGAGCGGGCGGGGCGGATCGTCGCCCGCATCGCCAAGGCGATTGCATTCTCTGCCAATCGGCGTCGCCGCCTGCCGCTGAGAGTCTGGGATCAGGGGCGCAGGGTGTAGGGCGCGGGGCGCTGGGTGAGGCAGCGGCCTTCGGCCGCGGGTTGTCTTTGCTCTCAGGCGCCCTGAACCAGCCGAAACGACCCCTGCGCCCAGCTCCCTGCGCCCGCCATTCATCCCCGCTGAGGCTTCTGATCGAAGGACGAAACAGGCAGATCTGCCGCATAATCCGATCGCCCTGCCTCCAGCGCGGGGCTCAGCCGCTCGCCCAACAGCAGCCGCCGACGGGCGCACAGCGCCACCGCGATCGCGTCGGCCACATCCGCCGGCTCGGGCCGCTCGGCCAGACCGAAGACCCCGCGGACCGACTCCTGCATCTGCTCCTTGGAGGCGTGCCCGTGCCCGGTCAGCGATTTTTTGACCTCCGTCGGCTTGAGCTCGACCAGATCGAGCCCCGCCTGGCGGATCGCCAGGAGCAGGACGCCCCGGGCGTGGCCCATCACGATCGCCGTGGTCGGATGCTTGTAGTGGGCGAACAGCGCCTCGACCCCCACCGCCTCGGGGCGAAGCCGCTCCAGCAGCAGGCGAAAGTCCCGGTCGAGTTCGTCGAGCCGGTCGGCGATCGAGGCCGCCTTCCGCCCGGGCGACTGCTTGCCGAGGCGGAAGACCCCCGCCTCGACCAGCCTCGGACGCTCGGGCGAACCCTCGACGCACCCGTAGCCGGTGATGTTCAGACCGGGATCGATGCCGAGGAGCCGCATGGACAAAGGCTATCGGTCCGCCCGGCCCGCCGCCGCGATGCTTTGCCGACAGCCCCCCAGGCCGCCCGTCGGGCCTTACCGAGCATCGGGCCGGAAGTAGTTCCTCGCCCAATGGACGGCCGCACGCGTCACCATGTCCGTCTCGATGTTCACCCCCGCCCCGGGCTTGAGATCCCCAAGCGTGGTTTTGGCCAGGGTCGTCGGGATCAGGGCGATCTCGAACCAGCCGCCGACCCCCTCGGCGTCCCCGGGAGACAGGTCCGCGACCGTCAGCGACACCCCCTCGACCGTGATGCTCCCCTTGGGGATGATGAACGCCATCAGGTCCGCGGGGGGCCGGATCCTCGCCCGCCAGTCGTCGCCGGTCTGCACCTTCAGCACCTCGCCCACGCCCTCGACATGCCCATGGACGAAGTGCCCGCCCATCAGCGTCGAGGCCGTGACGGCATGCTCCAGATTCACCCTCGACCCCGCCCCGAGCCCCCCCAGCGTGGTTTTGGCGAGAGTCTCGGGGACCGCGTCGAACGCCCAGCGGGGGCCTGAATTGTCGGTGTCGATCGCCGCGACCGTCAGGCAGCAGCCGTTGATCGCGATCGAATCCCCGATCTCGGGCCGGTGGCCCCACCCGCCGGGGCGGATGAGCACCCTGCGGGCGTCGCCCATCGGCTCGATCGCTTCGACGCTCCCGACGGCTTGGACCAGACCTGTGAACATGGGCGATCATTGGCCCGTAGAGGAAGCCGCCGCTGTCACGCCGGGACCGGGGCGGGGATTGGTCAGGGATGGGGCAGGAGCGGGTCGGGGGGCGGCCGGGGCGTGCGTGCGGCTTGACCTGCCTGTATGCTGTCTCGATACTCCACCAGCCGGGCCCCGAGGGGCCCTTCACACTCGGAGCAGCCGAAGATGCACGCCCCCCATGCCGTGTGTCGGCGCCTCGCCGCCGGCCGGGTCGTTCCTACCGCCGCCACGCTCGCCCTCATGGTGACGCTGCTGCCCGCATTGGGCGGCTGCAACCGGGGCCAGGAGCGGTCTGTCGAGACCGCCAGCACGGAAGCCAGACCGGCCGATGCGGCGAGAGAGACCCGCTCGCCCGAGCGCCGGGCCGACCGTCGGGCCGCCGACCGTCCGCGCGGCGCCCAGGTTCTGCCCATCGACGATGCCCAGTACCTCGAGATCGGCTACCGGCGTGACTGGACGGGCTTCCCGTCTGTTCCGGGCGAGCACACCGTCGCCGACGCGAAGCTGATCGGGGGGCGCCTCTTCGTCAGGGCGTCCGACAGCACCGTCAGCGCTCTGGACACCGACACCGGCCAGATGCGCTGGGCCGCGACGCTCTCGACGAGCCTGACCAGGTTCGCAGGCATGACCCCAGCGAGGCTCCCCGACGGGCGCGACACGGTACTCGTCGCCTCCGAGGCCGAGATCTACTTCCTCGACCCCAACTCCGGCAACATCCTCGACATCCAGCGCCTCGAGCGCGTCGTCAGCACCGGCCCGGAGGTTTTCGGCAGCACCGCCGTCTTCGGCACCCTCTCGGGCGAGGTCCTCGCCCACAACTTCCGTTTCGGCGCCAAGTTCTGGGGGCACCAGCTCCCAGGCCCCATTGAGCACGGGCCCACTCGCATCGGCGACGACATCGTCGCCGGCGTCAGCGCCCAGGGCGGTATCGCCTTCCTCGACCCCGCCACCGGACGCCTCTACGGCCAGGCGAAGATCTTCCAGGGCGTCTCGACCGACCCCGTCAGCGACAACGGCCTGCTCTTCATCGCATCGCTCGACCAGGCCATCTACGCCTTCAACCCCGTCGGGGGCAGCCGCGTCTGGCGAGTGCCCACGCCCCACCCCCTCCGCGTGCAGCCCACAGCCCACGACGGCGTGCTCTATGTCGAAACCCGCGAGGACGGCCTTGTCGCGCTCGACCAGCAGACCGGCCAACGAATCTGGGCGAACGCCGACGCCCGCGGCACAATCGTCGGCATGCGCAACAACAAGCTCCTCGCCTTCGACGGGCGCCACATCCATGTCATCTACCCGCGCACCGGCGCCGTCGAACGCTCTATCCGCACCGAGCGCGTCGGACGCGTCTTCACCGACCAATTCGTCGACGGCAACCTGTACCTCGTCGGCACGCGGGGCGGCGTCGCCCGCTTCGTCCCCCGCGGCTGAACTGCTCCGACGGCCCAAAGGGCCGAACGCCAGCGCATGACCAAACCCGACACCAGCGTGCCGGGCCCGAAGATCCGTCGGGCCCTCGTTTCCGTCAGCGACAAGCGGGGCGTCGCGCCCTTCGCCCAGGCCCTCGCCTCGATGGGCGTCGAACTCGTCTCGACCGGCGGCACCGCCAAAGCCCTCCGCGAGGCCGGGCTCAAGGTCCTCGATGTCGCCGAGGTCACCGGCCTGCCCGAGATGCTCGGCGGACGCGTGAAAACGCTGCACCCCAAGGTGCACGGGGGCATCCTCGCCAAGCGGGGCGACACGGGCCACGAGGCCGCGCTGCGCAACCACCAGATCACCCCGATCGACCTCGTCTGCGTGAACCTCTACCCGTTCCGCGAGACGATCGCCAAAGAAGGCGTCACACGCGACGAGGCGGTCGAGCAGATCGACATCGGCGGGCCCGCCATGGTCCGCGCCGCCGCGAAAAACCACGACAGCGTCACCATCGTCACCGATCCCGCCAGCTACGACCGCGTCCTCGCCGACATGCGCGAGCACGACGGCGCAACCTCGACCGCCCTCCGGCGCAGGCTCGCGGCCGACGCCTTCGACCACACCGCCCGCTACGACCGCGCCATCGCCGACTACCTCGCCTCCCAGGAACACGCGCCCGGCGCCACGCTCGAACTCCGCTACGGCGAGAACCCCCACCAGCGCGCCTCGGCGCGCACCACCGGCGACGACGAATCCTCCGTCGCCTCCGCCGAGCTCCTGCACGGCAAGCCCCTGAGCTACAACAACCTCAACGACGCCGCCGCGGCCCTCGAACTGGCAATGGCCCTCCGGCGCGCCGACGCCTCGCTCGCATCGGCGGTGATCGTCAAGCACACCAACCCCTGCGGCGTCGGGTGCGCCGCCTCCCCCGCAGCCGCCTTCGACCTCGCCCTCGGCGGCGATCCGCTGGCGGCCTACGGCGGGATCCTCGCCTGCACCGCCCCGGTCGACAGCGAGACCGCCTCGCGCATCGCCCGCGACGGCAATTTCTTCGAGGTCGTCTGCGCCCCCGCCTTCGAGCCCGGCGCGATCGAACGCCTCTCGGGCCGCTGGAAGAATGTCCGCCTGCTCGCCCTCGGCGGACTGAAAGACCCGCCCCCGGGCGCAATGCAGTTCCGCTCGATCCCCGGCGCAGTCCTTGAGCAGGAGCGCGATCTGAAAGTCCTGACGCTCGCCGACCTGACCCACGCGGCGGGCCCGGCGCCGGACCCCGCGATGCTCGCGATGGTTCCGCTGCTCGACCAGGTTGTGCGTGCCCTGACCTCCAACGCGGTCTGCATCGGCGGGCGGGGCGATCCGGACGGCGTGATGCTCTTTGGCGCCGGGGCGGGGCAGATGGACCGGGTGACCTCCTGCCGCCTCGCGTCCGAGAAGGCGGGGAGCCGGGCCCGGGGCGCGATCGCCTGTTCAGACGCCTTCTTCCCGTTCCCGGACGGGCCGAAGCTCCTGATCGCCGCCGGCGTCTCGATGATCGTCCACCCGGGCGGCTCCAAACGGGACGAAGAGACCTTCAAAGTCTGCGACGATGCTGGGGTGACCTGCATCACCACGGGCGTCCGACGCTTCCGCCACTGAATCCGGACCCGCTTCGGATGCGGACCTTCAACCGGTGGGAGCTGTGTCAAGGCTCCCTTTCTGGCCGGTGAAAGCCGCGCGAGAACTTGACATTCCGCGCCCCGGGTGTTGATACCGTGTGGATTGTTCGGTACCAATATGCCATCCGCGGACGATCCGTCCGCAGGAGAAGGTGTATGTCCAGCGGCGGTCCATCCAGAAACAACGGCCAACGCCGGTCTCCCGGCGGGTCTGTCGACGCTTCGGAGGGCGGCCCAGCCGCCGCGGCGATCCGCAACGAGGGCCTCGACGCCAAGGTCCTCGTCCTCAACAAGCTGTACATGGCGGTGCGTGTGATCTCGGCCAAGCGGGCGTTCGGCCTGCTCTGCCGCGACATCGCCGAGATCATCGATGTCGAGGACGGGCGGTATGTCAACTACGACTTCGAGTCGTGGGCGGAGATCGCCGCGCTCCGACGCGAGTTCGGCGAGCAGCGCAGCGAGACCGACGACTGGATCCGCACCGTGCAGTTGGAGATCCCCGTCCCGCGCGTGATCCGATTGCTCGGTTACGACCGGCTTCCCCGCCAGCAGGTGCGGCTGAACCGGCGCAACCTGTTCGCGCGCGACCGCAACCAGTGCCAGTATTGCGGGCACTACTTCCCGACGAGCGAGCTCTCGATCGACCATGTCGTCCCGCGCACCCAAGGCGGCAAGGACTCGTGGACGAACCTCGTCTGCTCCTGCGTCCGCTGCAACGCCCGCAAGGGCGGCCGCACGCCCGACCAGGCGCACATGAAGCTCATCCGCAACCCGACGCAGCCCAAGCGCAATCCGCTGATCTCGATCCGCCTGAACCAGCACAAGTACCAGTCGTGGAAGGCCTTCCTCGACGAGGCGTACTGGTCGGTCGAGCTGAAGTAGTCGCGAGCCGCCGGCTCGCGGGGCGCGGGGCGCGGGGCGCGGAATTGATTTTGTCCCGGTGTGGTCGACCGGGCTTCGCCCGTAAGAGGATCGCCGCAACCTTGACGCCGACCTCTGAGCGCAGCGAAGAGTCGGGTCGTTCGGGCGCAGATCTCTCCCAAGAGTGAGACACTGGCGGACAAGCCGCCAGTGCCACAGGTCTCTGTCGCTGTTTGAACGCTCACCCCCAGCGCCCCGCGCCCTACTCCCCGCGCCCCGTCAAGCAATACTGTCGCAGTAGCTCGCCAGCGCGAAGTCCTTCTCGGTGATGCCGCCCGCGTCGTGGGTCGAGAGCGTCAGGGTGACCTTGTTGTAGCGGATGAGGATGTCGGGGTGGTGCTGGTCGCGCTCGGCGGCGTCGGCCACCTTGTTCACGAACGCCATTGAGTTGACGAAGTCGTCGAAGTGGTAGGTCCGCTGGATCTCTTCGTTGACCTTCGTCCACTCCGGCAGTTCGCCCAGACGCTGGTCGATGTCGGATTCTGTGAGCTTCTGGGTCACGCTTGACCTCCTGCGCCGTTTCGGCGGCGAACGGATCGTGGCCGCGGGACCGGTCGGGCGTGCTCCACGCCGCCGGGCCGCCGCCGATTCGGGTCTGAGAGTGTATCGTCGCTGGGAGTGACGCGATCAAGCGAGCCAATTCCCGGCGATTCGGGGCCCCGGCGCACCCGCCTGGCCCCCTCTCCCACCGGCGCCCTGCACCTGGGCAACGCCCTGACCTTCCTGCTCAACTGGGCGACGGCACGCGCCCGGGGCTGGTCGATCCTCCTCCGCATCGAGGACCTCGACACCCCCCGCGTCAAGCCCGGCGCGATCGACGAGACCATCGACATCCTCCGCTGGCTCGGCCTCGACTTCGACGAAGGACCGGTCATCCAGTCGCACAACCTCGACCCCTACCGCGAGGCGATGCGCACCCTCGCCTCGAAGGGCATGGTCTACCCGTGCGAGCTGTCGCGCAGCGAGATCGAAGCCGCTGCGTCGGCGCCGCAGGAAGGCGTGCACGAATCCCGCTACCCCGCCTCGCTTCGACCGGTCGAACGCCCGGGCGTGTTCGACCGGGAGGATGTCAACTGGCGTCTCGTCGTTCCTGATGGCGCCGTGGAATTCACAGATTTCGCCCAAGGGCCGCAGTCGATCGACCCCTCGCTGATCGTCGGCGACTTCGTCGTCTGGACAAAGCGCGCTCAGCCCAGCTACCAACTCGCGGTCGTGGTCGACGACGCGGGCCAGGGCATAAACGAGGTCATGCGGGGCTCGGACCTGCTCGACTCGGCCGCACGCCAGATCCTGCTCTACCGCGCCCTCGGCCTGGACACATCGATCCCCCGCTACACCCACACGGCGCTCGTCCGCGGGCCCGACGCCAAACGCCTCGCCAAGCGCCACGGCGACACCCGCCTCTCCGAGTACCGGCGACGGGGCGTCTCCCCCGAGCGGATCGTCGGCCTGCTGGCGAAATGGGCCGACCCCGAGCGGTTCGGACCCGTAGATAGTCCGCTCTCGGCCCGGGATTTTCTCGATGTCTGGAGCGGGGGCGGGCGGTGTAGACTCCCTGTCGCGGATATCACCTTCACGCCGGAGGATGAACGATGGCTGCTGGACGCATGAACCCCAAGACCCCTTGGACCGTCACGGGCGTCCTGCTCTGCGCCCTCCTGGCGACCTCGCAGGCGACCCTTGTCTCCTGCGGCAACAGCAACGCCTCGCAAGCCCAATCAGGCGAGACCAGAGCCGAAGAAGACGACGGCGTCAGACGGGAAACCGTCGAGATCCGCGGACGCCGCTTCCGCTTGGAAATCGCCGACGACAACGAGAAGCGGATCAAGGGCCTCAGCGGGCGCACCGAGATCGCAGAAGACGGCGGGATGCTCTTTGTCTTCCCGCGTCCGCAGCAGGCCGCGTTTGTCATGCGCGACTGCCTCGTCGACATCGACATCATCTTTCTCGACACCTTCGGGCAGGTGCTCTCGACCTACGAGATGGAGGTCGAGGACCCGCGCCGGCCCGACGAATCCGAAGCGGAGTATGAGGAGCGGCTGAAGAAGTACCACAGCCGAGGCCCGGCCCAGTTCGTCATCGAGCTGCGGGGCGGCACCCTCAAAACCTTCGAGCCCGAACTCAAGCGCATGCGCGATGTCATCCGCCTCGACCGCCAGCGCCTGATCCGCGACGCGAGCTGACCCGGGCTGGGTTGGGCTCGGCGTGATTCGACGGGGCGGATCCGCCCTTATCGGTCTACAGACCACGCCCGAAGCCCCCGACACGCCCGACCCCGCGGGACCGGCACACCTTCACCCGCGCGCCCGATCCGGTTGCCGCATCCGCACAAAGCCTCGCATCCCTGCGGCCGATCTTGCCCCGTGCAGCCGCCCGACGCCCGGACGGCGCTGGCTTCGAACGGGGCTCTTGCAAGATGCAGCGACTGCTCTACGCCGCGACCGACAGCGCCGGGCTCGACGAGGCCGGGCTTCTTGCGCGATGGGTCGGGCCCCTGCTCGACGCCTGGCCCGGCGACGCCCCGCGACCCCAGGGGGTCGACCTCGACGATCTGCTCTTTCCATCAGACGACGAGCCATTGGCCTGCGGCGACCCGGCGATCATCCTCCTCGATGCCGGCGTGCCGATCGAGCGGGCGACCCGCATCGCCGACCGCCTGCGCGAGCGCCTGATCCCGGGCGTGGTGCTGACGCCGAGCCCGTCGGAGATCGACCGCGTGTTCGAGTCGCGGGGGCTGCCCGTCGAGCGTTGGGACGCGGGGGCCAGCGGGCTCGCGAAGCTGCTGCACGCGCTTGTGCGTCGCCAGCCCGCCATCGGCCATCTGCACCAGACGATGGAGCGGGCGAAGGAGGCCCGCGGCGGCCTGCTCGGCGAGATCAGCCGCTGGCACCAGGAGATGGACATGGCCGCGTCCATCCAGCGCGAGATGCTCCCGCGCGAGCTGCCGAGCATCCCCGGCTGCGAAGCCGCGGCGTTGTTCCGACCGGCGAGCTATGTCAGCGGCGACATCTTCGACATCCATCGGATCGGCGAGAAGTGCGTCTCGTTCTTCATCGCCGACGCGGTCGGGCACGGGGTGCCCGCGGCGTTGCTCACGATGATCATCTTCCAGAACCTCCACCGCGCCGAGCAGCAGGGCGACCGACGCGTGCCCGTCGAGCCGGCGAGCGTGATGCACCGGATCAACAAGGCCCTGTGCGAGCAGGCGACCGAGACGCCGCGATTTGCGACGGGGATCTACGGGCTGCTCGACCCCACGACGGGGCGCGTGCGGATGTGCGGCGCCGGGCACCCCTCGCCATGGATCGTCGGTCAGCACGAGCCCCGACAGATCGAAGCGCCCGGGCCGCTGCTCGGTGTGTTCGAGGAGGCGGCGTTCGAGCAGGTCGAGTTCACGCTGGGCGTCGACGAGGCGCTGCTGCTGTATTCCGACGGGTTCGAGACCGCGTTTCCCGATCCCAACGGCGGCTCGCGGGCCAAGTCGGGCAAACGCCACTTCGAAGCGTTCACCAAGCTGCTGCGGCCCAAGCGGGGCGAGGCCCTCGCCGACGCGATGCAGTCGCTCGCCTCGCTGCTCGACTGCCAGGCCGGCTCGCTGCACCAGCACGACGACCTGACGGCGCTCCTGATCGCCCGGCGCGACCCGGCCGAGGCGGTCAGGCCTCAGCGGATCGCGGCGTAACGCCCGGCTCGGGATCTTCCGCCGGCTCGCGCAGGTGCAGGAGCCAGGGGGCGAGCAGCACGATGATGAAGCTGTAGTTGTTCGCGCGATCGAAGCCGATCACGCCGTAGATCTCCAGTATCCAGAGCACAAAGAGCAGGAGGCCCATCACCGGCGGGCGGTGTCGGAGGCGGAGCAGTGGCGTGCCTGTGCGGGCGGCAACGCTCGCGTCGACGACCGCGAGCACCAACAGCCCGACGCCGATCGACAAGAAGAACAGTGCGAGATAGCTCACCGACGCAACGGCCTCTTCATCAAGCTGCCCGCCTTCGGGGATCGTCGAAAGCGGCCACATGAACACGAGCGCAACCACTCCGATCCACACGCCCGCGAGCGAATCGGAGATCAGCCCCGAATGCCAGAAGGTCCGCACGCAGCGGATCTGCGTGAAGATCACGCCGCCGAAACCGGCCACAAGCGCGACCCAGCCGATGACAGCGGCCGCGAGCGAGTCGGGGCCGATATTGAAGCCGATATCGAAGAGGATCATGATCCCGCCGAGGACCAGAAACCCGAGCCCGGCCCCCCGCCACCACCAGAGCGCCTGCTTGAACCGCCTCGCCGCCAGCGGAGGAAGCGTGTCGGGGCCCTGCGGCGGGCCGGCGCCGGTGCCGGGCTGATTGTCGCGGCGTGGGTCGTCCATCGGGCGAGCATACCGGATCGGACGCCGGCAAAAGAAAAAACCGCCGCGGAAAGGCCCGCGGCGGTGATCGTGCTTACGCGTGGTCGGGCTCAGCCCGGAGTTTCAGCGGCGGCGGCGGATGGCGACAAGGCCGAGGCCGAGGGCGCCGAGACCGGCGGCGCCGGGGAGGGGGATGACGACGGTGTCTGTGATTGTCCAGACCGACGACTCGTTGTCTGACCCAACGGAGATCACATGCTGGGCGATACGAAAATCACCCATCGTCAGTGCGTCGACAACATCCCCGAGCGTCGCACCGCCCATGAGATCGAAGCGAAGCGTGAGAGACTCACCGCTGTTGATCCCGTTGGAAGGCGCCGGGTTCGCCGCTGAGAAGCGGCTGAGATTGCCACGCCATGTCGGGTCGCTGGGGTTGGCGGGATCCGGCGGCGCGCCGCCGATTGCGAAGGAGACACCTCCATCCACACCGAAAACCGATCCGTTGCCGATCGGGTGCTGGCCGGCGCCGACATTCTCAAAGTAGATGTTGGCGACGGATGCGATCGAATTGAACCCTGTCGATGTGTTGCGGAATGTGAAGTCCACCGTACCCGCGAGGTTGGACTCGATATCGACCCACAGCGACAAACCCGTGAGGTCAGCGTTGTCGTCGTTCTCGTACACAGCCAGCGGCAGCGTCGTCGCAGACGCCGTCGCCGCCAAACCCGCCGCACATGCCAGACCGACGCATGCACTTCTCACTCTCATGACCGATTCTCCCGTTCGATGGGCCGCGGGCGCCTTGAGGCCGCACACCGGCGACTCGGCGTAATGGACCCTTCGAACTCAAAGAATATCACTCGAAACTCGTGGGCACAAGAGTAATCTTTTGCGAACATCGCGAGACTCGCCGTGAGCGGCTATTCCTTTCAAAACACAAACAAGGCGTCGGCCGTTGCCGACGCCCTGCGGTGGATTGTTCTTCCGATCGCGCCGATCCGCTTCAGCGGCGGCGACGCAGGGCGACCAGCCCCAGCCCGAGCCCGGCCAGGCCGGCGCCGGTCGGGAGCGGGATGAGCGTGATCTCGGGGCCGTTGCCGTTCCCTGTGATCGCGCTGATGCTGATGCCGTCCGGACCGATGCTCTGGACATGCTGGGCGAGTCGGAAGTTGCCCGAGGTCAGGTCGGCCAGAATGTCGGCGTACGAAACGCCCTGGGCCAGACCGAGCTCGATCGTGAGCCACTGGCCGGCGCCGATGCCGTTGCTGACGCCGCCCTGCTTGGTGCGGAAGTAGTGGCTGTCGGTACCGTTCCAGTTGACCGCGCTTCCGCCGGGGGGATCCTCGGGGCCGTTCCCGCCGTTCTCGAAGCTGACGCCGGCGCTCTGGGCGGCGACCCCGCCGGAGCCGTCGAACAGCGTCGAACCGTCGTTCGGCGACTCGAAGTAGATCTTCGTGGTGATCGCCCCGTTCGTGGAGTCGTTGCCGAAGGTGAACGAGACCGTCGAGGGCGAAACCTCCTGGACTTCCACCCACAGCGACAGGCCCGGCAGCGGGCCGGGGGCGTTGTACGCGTTCAGCGGGATCTGGGCGCCAAGCGACGAACCTGCGGCGGCGGTGACCGCCAGGGCTGCGATACAAATCTGCTTGTTCATGCTGACTCTCTCTCTTCTCTCGGCGCCGGACGGGGCTTGACAGACCGCCCGCCTCCGGCACCGACAAACCTAGCTCACTACGGTCCCTCCAACAAGACTCCGGGGCAAAAACACCTACTATTAGAGGGTTATCAGCCCGCACAGCCGTCATCGCTGGAGCGGGCGCCGGTCGATATCACACCTCTGAGTCCGGTGATCCGGTCGACCGCGTGACGCCGCGGGCGATTGGCGGCCCCGAGGTCGCCGGCCAGCCGCCCCACTTCCACATATAGATGGAGCGGGACGATGAACCCGGCCGCTGGGCGGGCCGTTGGCCGCGAACGGGCTCGTCAAACGGGCGATGACCGCCCGGAGAGCGACGATTCCGGTAGCGGGACTGACGGAGCTGGCGCGTTTCTGCGCGATCCCGCGGGGGTGAGCCGCCGCCAGACCACCGATTCCAGAGGGCACACGACAAGGCTCTATGGGGTCCTATAACCCATTATCACCCGCTTTAGAAGCCCTTGAAGGGGGTTGGAGGCCGATAGAAGCGGCCCTCACACCATTTTCATGGGTTGTTGCTGCAAAACGGCTTGCACGGTTCAAGATCTTGGCTTACTCTTGTGACAGTGCAGCCAGCGGGCTGCCAACGCCCGTGATTGTTCCAGAGTTGCGTTCCAGTGAGGAGATGCAGAAATGAAGAAGATCGCTCTGATCCTTGGTGTGGCCGGAATGGCCGCTGTCGCGAATGCCCAGGTCACCTACAGCATGGTCGGTGAGAACCTGACCGGTGCCGGTGGCCTGACCAACGCCGAAGTCGGCGATGTCATCCGTGTCAGCCTGGTCGCCCAGGCTGGTGGTGGTGTCGGCTTTGCCTTCACCCGCCCCTACATCAGCGGCACCAATGTCGGCGCCTGGGACCTGACCGAGACCGGCGACGGCGTCCGCGGTCGCAACGAGAATGTCATCGGTGATGTTTCTGACGGGCCCGTCGGCACCACGCAGGCCGCCAACGGATTCTTCAGCGGCGTCAGCACCGGTCCTGACACCGACCGCCTTGAGCTGACCGACGCCGCTCCCGCCCGTATCGGCAGCGCCCCTGACTTCGTCGCCCTGCCGACCGGCCTCTTCCCGCCGGCGCTGCGTCCCGCCCTGTTCGCTCCGCTGGTGATGGCCGACGGCTTCACCGTCTACACCTTCGACGCGACCTACAACGGCGGCACGATGAGCTTCGACGCCGAGTTCCTCCGCACCCGCACCTACGCCAACGCCAACGCTGTCGAGGCCGACGATGTGTCCTTCGAGGTCGCTCGTGACAACTTCGGCAACATGCTGACCGTCGTCCCCGCGCCCGCCTCGATGGCCCTCCTGGGTCTCGGTGGTCTGGTCGCCGCCCGTCGCCGCCGTGCGTAATCGGGTCTGACGACAACTGACGCAAGTCAACGCCACCCCCGGCCTCGGCCGGGGGTGGTTGTTTTTTGGTCAGGGCGCTGGGAACGGGGCGCTGGGCGCAGGGTTTAGGGAGGCGGATACTCAACGACTTTGGATGCAGAAGCCGCCCCCCGCCCCCCGCGCCCAGCGCCCTGCGCCCTGCGCCCTGGTATTCAGGCCTCAATCACCGCGTGGGTCTGGGCGTAGCGGTCGAGGCGGGCGCGCCCGCCCAGGGCGGGCAGCTCGATCAGCACCACGATCCCCGCGATGTCCGCCCCGCACTTGCCGACCAGTTCGCAGCAGGCGCTCATCGTCCCTCCCGTCGCCAAGAGATCGTCGACCAGCAGCACCTTCTGCCCCGGGCCCAACGCGTCGGAGTGGATCTCCAGCCGGTCCGACCCGTACTCCAGGGCGTAATCGACCCCGTGCACCGACCGCGGCAGCTTGCCCGGCTTGCGGATCGGCACAAACCCGGCCGAGAGGCACTGGGCGATCGCCGTCCCGAAGATAAACCCGCGGCTCTCGGCCCCGATCACCAGATCGATCCCCCGCCCCCGGAACGGATTGGCCATTTTCTCGACCGCCATCGCCAGGGCCCGCGGGTCGGCCAACAGCGGCGTGAAGTCCTTGAACAGGATCCCGGGCTTGGGGAAATCCGGCACATCGCGGATGAAGTCGCTCAGGTTCATCGGAAGAAGCTCCTCGGGGGCGGCAAGAGGATATGAGGGATGAGCGCGGGGTGCGGGGTGCGGCATTGATCGTGGCCCGGGCGTCTCGCCCGGGCGAACATCCTGCCTTCGATCGACCCGACTCTTCGCTGCGCTCAGAGCTCGGCGTCCGGGCATCGGTGATCCTTGCCGCAACCGGATCAGCTACAGTGGCCTTATGGCGGCAAAGAAGGCCAACAGCGACCTCCCCAAACTCGAAACCGTCGAGCCGATCGGCTCCCGCGTGCTCATCCGCAAGGACGAGGACAAGAAGCAGACCAAGACCGGCATCCACCTGCCCGACAAGATCGAGATCCCGACCATCACCGGACGGATCGTCGCGATCAGCGCCCAGGTCGAGCGCGACGAGGACTACCCGATCCGCCAGTACGACAAGATCCTCTTCAACCCCAAGCACGCGATCCCGGTCGACCTCGAGGGCGATAACCGCTTGTTTGTGATCCCCGTCGAGGATGTGGTCGCGGTGTTCAGGCGTGACGGCTCGGGGGCGGGTGGGTGAACGGGGAGCGTCTGCCGCCGACCGGGGCGGGCCCGCTCTTCGGGCCGCTCGGAAGCCTTCCGGACCCGCTGCCGATCGCGCCGATCGCCGAGCCCGCGGGCGTGAACGCGGTGATGCACCCCCCGGGCTCGAAGAGCCTGACCAACCGGGCCCTGCTGCTGGCGGCGTTGTGCGAGGGTTCGCCGCGGATCGAGCGCCCGCTCCTGGGCGCCGACGACACCGGGCGGATGATCGCCGCCCTTGAGACTTTGGGCGCCAGGATCGAGTTCGACGGCCCCCGAGACGCCGAGGCGGATCTGATCGTCCACGGCGTCGGCGGACGCTTCCGCATCGGGGCGGACGGGGTGACGCTGAACCTCAACAACGCGGGGACGGCGACGAGGTTTCTGGCGGCCGCGGCGCTCCTGGCCGACGGGCCGGTGACCATCGACGGCAACGAACGGATGCGGATGCGCCCGATCGGCGAGTTGGGCGAGGCGCTGGGCGCGATGGGCGCGCGGGTGAGCTATCCGCTGACAGAAGGCTGCCCGCCGATCCGTATCGAGCCGCCGGAGAAACCAGGGAGCGAGGTGCGTTTCGGGCAGACCAAGTCGAGCCAGTACCTTTCGGCGTTGCTGCTGGTTTCGCCGTGGCTGGCGCGGGGGCTGACGATGCATCTGGACGCCCCGGCGACGAGCGGTTCGTACCTGACGATGACGCTGGAGCTGCTCTCTCGCCTGGGCGTAACGACGCGGGTCTCGGCCGACATGCGGGTGATCCGGGTTGTGCCCGGCCCGCCGGCGGCGTTCTCGCTGGCGATCGAGCCGGACGCGAGCGGGGCGACCTACGCGTGGACGGCCGGGGCGATCCTGCCCGGCTCGCGCGTGGGCGTGGTCGGGCTGACCGACGGCTCGATGCAGGGCGACGCGCAGTACCCGATGGTGCTGCGCCGGATGGGGGCGGAGGTGGAGCGGGCCGGGGGCGGGCTGTACTGCCGCGGGCCGCAGACGCTCAGAGGCATTATGGCCGACATGGCGGACATGCCCGACGCGGCGGTCTCCCTGGCGGTCGCGTGCGCGTTCGCGTCGGGCCCGAGCGTGCTGCGCGGCGTCCGCACCCTGCGCGACAAGGAGTGCGACCGGATCGGCGCGTTGCAGACCGAGCTCGGCAAAGTCGGCGTGCGGATCGACGCGGATGTTGCGGGGGATCCGGACGCGATGACGATCACGCCGCCGGAGGGCGGGATCGATTGCTCGGCGGGCGTTTCGCCCGTTGTGTTCGACACTTACCGCGATCATCGGATGGCGATGGCGCTCGCGTTGGTCGGGCTGCGCCGGCCGGGGGTTTCGATCGCCGATCCGGTGTGCGTGGACAAGACCTACCCGAGCTATTGGCGCGAGTTCGCGGGGTTGTATCCGGCGGGGTGATCGGTGTATCTCGTGAGCTCCGAAGGAGCGCCTGAGCGCCTCCTATCGCTCAGCGTGCGGGCGAGAGCACCACCGGGAGATCCAGCAGCTCGTTTTGGCGGCGGACGCCGAGGATGATGCGTTGGCCGGGGTTGTAGTCGCCCAGGCGTCGGACGAACTCGGAGAGGTCGCGTGTCGGGGCGCCGTCGATCGAGACGATCACATCGCGCGGGCGCAGGCCGGCGTCGCGGGCCTGGCGTGAGACCGAGCGCCCGACGACGGGACCCTCGCCCTCGCCGGGGTCGACCTCGACGCCGATCGAGGCGCGCAAGCCCCGGATGCGTCCGTCGCGCACCTCGGCGACATCGGGGAGCGTGCGGAGCCAGTTCTTGAAATCGCGGTCGATCTGCTCGATGTCGGCGTCGAGGACGCGCTCGATCGAGGCGACGCCGCTGCGGTCTTCGTTGTACCGGTCGATGTAATCTGCGTAGAACGCGCCGAGCACGCCCCGCTCGTGCATGTAAAGAAAGATCGCGCGGGCGTGGGCGTAGTTCGCCAGCGGCACGCGACCGGTGAAATGATGGCGCGGCATGTTCGCCAGCTCGGCGATGGTCGGCAGGCCCGCGGCGCTCAGGCGGCGTTTCAAGATGTTGGTCCGCCAGCTCGGGGTGGGCGAGATGCTGCCGCCTGGGCCCTCGTCGATGTCTTCCACCAGCGAGCAGAGCCCCTCCTGGATCCAGACGGGGTGTCGCTGGCCCAGGCGGTCGTTGCTGCGCCAGTGCAGCACATGGAAGAACTCGTGGCGGAAGGTCGAGCCGATGTCCATCGAGACGAGCTTCTTCTCGTCGTTGCTGTACGCGCCGCCGATGCGTTGGAACTCGCCGGCGACGGCTTCTGGCCCGTAGCGCTCCATCGCCCAGAGCGCAAAGTCGCGCTCGGTCGGCAGAACGACCGCGACGAACGGGTCGTTGGCATCTTCTTCGAGGTCTTTGAAGATCTCGCGCACGCCCCACTCGGCGAGGCGGCGCATCTCTTCGATAGCCTGCTCGGTCGCGATCGGGTGGAAGGCGCTGGCGATGATGATGCGCAGGTCTTCGTCGCGCCGGACGGTGTAGCCCGGGCGGTACTTGCGGGTGAGGTGCTGCTCGACGCCCTCGGCGTGGGCCTCGATGATGCGGTCCCAGTTTTCGAGGATCTCGGCGTAAAGATCGGTATCGCGGATCGCGCCGAGCGAGGGGTCGCCTTCGAGTTGGCGACGGTCGAGGAAGCCGCGCCCGATCGCTTCGGCGAGCATCTCGGCGCCTTCGTCCGGTCGGCCGAGGGCCGCGAGGGTGACTGCGAGGTTGTAGCGCGGCACAAACCCGCCGGGATCAAGGTCCGCCTGACGCCGGAAGAGGCGTTCGGCCTGCTGGAATTCGCGCTCGGCGAACGCCTCCATCGCGCGGCGCTGGATCTCCTGGGCCTGCTGGCGCCGTTCGTGCAGCTCGCGCGGGGTCGCCGGGCGGGCGTCCTGCTGGGCGACTGCGGGCGGGAGCGTCGCGAGCACCGCCGCGACAAACGCCGCGGCGAGCATCGGTCCGATCGTGCGGCGAGGTCTCACGGGGCGTGCACCCCTTGTCTTCTGGACGCATCTGCCTTCAGGACGCATCTGACAGGGTACGAACGCCGTGCTAGGGGCGTTCGCCAGAGAGCAGGCGTTCGACGCCCTCGGGCAGGGCGTCCTTCTCCAATTCGAAGACCCGTGCGGCCAGCGACTCGGGCGTGTCGCCCGGCAGCACGGGGCAACGCTTCTGCACGAGGATTGGGCCCCGGTCGTACTCCGCGTCGCAGAGGTGCACCGTGCAGCCCGACTCGGTATCGCCCGAGGCGAGCACGGCTTCGTGCACGCGGCTGCCGTACATGCCCGGGCCGCCGTGTTTGGGCAGGAGCGCGGGGTGGATGTTCAGCACCTTGCCCTTGTACGCCTCGGGGATCTCGACGAGTTGCAGGTAGCCGGCGAGGACGACGAGATCGGCATCGGCGTCGTTGAGCAGCGTTTCGAGCCGGCCCGCGGGGATGCGCCCCTCGACGACCCGGACGGGCAGGCCCCGCTCGCGGGCCTTGTCTGCGCCCGGGCAGGGGCGCGAGGCGATGACCAGCGCGATGCGGGCGTTGAGCCTGTCGGCGTCGATGCGGTCGGCGAGGTTCATCAGCGAGCGCCCGCCGCCGGAGATCATCACGCAGAGGTTCGCGGGCGGGGTTGTTTGTGCGTCGCGGGCGGTCAACTGGGTTCTCCTCGCGGCCAGGATTTCCTCGCGGCGTCAGCCCGTGGGCTCGGAGCGGAAGGGGATGGGCTTGCCGGACTCGTCGACGGCGACCATGGTGATCGTCGCGGTGGTGACGGGCACGCTCTCTCTCGAGCCGAAGCGTTCGGCCTCGACCTCGACGCAGACGGTCACGCTCTTGGTGCCGAAGCGGCAGACGCGGGTCCAGAAGCTCACGATGTCGCCGAGCATGACGGGGGCTTGGAAGTCGACGCGGTCGATCGAGGCGGTCACCCAGCGGTGCAGCCCGTGGCGCCGGGCCTCGACGAACCCGGCCTGGTCGATGTAGCTCAGCACGACGCCCCCGAAGATCGTGCCGTACTGGTTGGTCTCGCGCGGCATGGTCACCACGCGCAGGGCGAGGGTGCGTTCTTTTCCGGACGCGTCGGGGGGCGAGTTTGAGGGTTGCGGAGCGTCCGCGGGGCGCTGGCTCGGGGGCGTGGGCATACCGTCAGCGTATGCGGCATTGGGTGCAAGGTACGGTGGGCGGGGCTCGAGCTGAGTTTGGCTCGGCGAGCCTTGCCACCGAATGCAGAGACACTGGCGGGCAAGCCGCCAGTGCCACAGGTACTTGACATCTCCCACTGGCGGGCAAGCCGCCAGTGCTGCAGGCCCGTGAGCTTTGGAAGACCATGACATGAGCGACAGCCAGATCAGACCTTCTGCCGTGCCGACCGTCCGCGGGATGCCCGAGCCGCCCGGCAAGGCGGAGAAAGACGCGATCGACTCGCTCTCGCACGGGGAGCTGGTCGCCCGCTACCGCTACGGCGTCGCCAACTTCGACCAGCGGCTGTTCACGCTCGATGACGAACTGGCCGACACGGCGTTCCTGCCCGACGCGGGCGTGGGCAACTGGCCCTGCCGCGTGCTGGTCGGGCACCTCGCCGACGACGAGCTCTCCAACGCGCACCGCGTCCGCAAGATCCTCGCCGAGGACAAGCCGATGCTGCAGGCGTGGGACGAAAACGCGTTCATCGACGCGGGGCTGTACGCCAAGCACGCCAGCCCGATCGGCGGGTATGTCGCGCTGATCTACACGCTCCGGATCTGGCACAGCGAGCTGCTGTCGTCGCTCGAAGACGGCCAGTGGCTGCGGACGGGCATGCATGTCGAGCACGGGGAACGCTCGATCCTCGACATCGTGCGCTACTCGACCTGGCACCTCGAACGCCACGCCTGGTATCTCAACAAGAAGATCCGGCACATGCTCGGCGAGCCCGAGGTCTGCAACGACACGCCCAAGGGCAAGGCATGCGGGCCGTCGTGCGGGTGCCACCCCGCCGAGTGAGTCATGCCTTGCCGCCCGAGCCCGACTGCGGGCTCTGCGTGCGTGAGCCCGGCGAGGGCCGCTGCGAGGCGGAAGGCTGCGATTCCTTCAGCGGCTTGAAGCCGCCCTTGCTCTTGGACTGGGTGCGGAGCTGCGCCCCGACGAGCCTGCCCCCGATCAGCAGGATGAGCAGCACCACGCCGGCCTTGAGCCAGTCCATGCCAAGGCCGGTGAGCATCGCCCCTTCGATCGAACGCCACGCATCGCCGATGCCGCCCAAGCGGATGAACTGCACCAGGAGCGGCAGGCCGACGAGGATCCCCGCGCCGACCAAGAGCAGGAAACACAGGTTGAGCATGAACCGCGCGCGTCGCGGGGCGAGCCAGTAGAAGATCACGCCCGCCGCGATCAGCACCGCGATGGTGAAGGTCCGCCCGTGGACCCGGTCGATGCCGAACTGCGTGTGCCCGATGTACCCGCCGAACTGCGAGGCGATCGTCAGGACGATGATGCTCCAGAACCGCTTGACGACCCATCGCTGAAAGGCGAAGAACCGCTCGGCCCACTTGCCCGCCTCCGACTTACTCTGCTTGTCTGCGCCCGGTGACTGCGAGGGCGGGCGCGTGGTGGACGGGGGGACCTTCGGTTGCGAGCCTGGTCCGGAACCGTCGCCGGGCTTTGACGGGTTTTGATCGGATTCTGCCATGTCAGGATCTGCCGCCCTTCAATTCCGGGGGCAACAGCGAGCCCCTTCTGAGCGTATCCTCGCGCATGGCCCGGCGCGGCACAACCCCGCTCAGAGTGATTCGGTGCCGCCCGATGCGGTTCTTGGGGATCGCGGCCCTGCTCTTTGCGCCGCTGGCGACGACCGGGGGCTGCCAGCCCGAGGAGCGGATCGTCCGCTGGAACCCGCCCCTGGCCGGCCTCCCGGGTGCGCGCAGCCAGACGCCCTTCACCGGGCGCGAGGGCCGGATGGATGTCGACCAGATCCACATCCCGCCCGACCAGCTCCGCGTCGACCGCGGCGACGGCGTGATCGAGCTGCGCGCCCGCTCGGCCCGCCACCTGATGATCCACATCTACAACACCATGATGCGCGACGACGACGCCGACCTCTTCACCGACCAGGTGCTCAGCAAGGTCACCGCCGACGAGTTCATCCAGCGCGGACGCAACCCGCGAGAGGCGTACCGCATGCTCAAACGCCACGAGCGCGACATCAAGGCCCTGTTCGACGCCATGCCGGCGGGCGAACAGACGCCAGGAGTCTTCTGGTCGCGCATCGGCGAGGTCGACGGCACGCGCATCTACCGCCTCCAGGTCGACGGCCCCGGCACGGGCGAACTCCGCTTCACCGCCATGGACATCGCGATGGAGAAGGGCAACTTCAGGCTGCGATGGTTCGGCAGGCCGGGAAGGCCGCAGCACTGACAAAGGGCGCGGGGCTCTCGATCCCCGTTGCCTTGACGCCGACCTCTGAGCAAAGCGAAGAGTCGGGTCGACGGACCATCAACTCGACGACGAGGCTGAAACACCAAAAAAACACTGGCGGACGAGCCGCCAGTGCCACAGATCTATCGCTGTTCCGTCACTCCCCCGTATCAAGCACCGCCATAAACGCTTCCTGCGGGATGCTGACGGAGCCGACGGATTTCATCCGCTCCTTGCCCTTCTTCTGCTTCTCCAGCAGCTTGCGCTTGCGCGTCACATCGCCGCCGTAGCACTTGGCCGTCACATCCTTGCGGAAGCCCTTGATGGTCTCGCGGGCGATGATCTTCCCGCCGATGGCGGCCTGCAGCGGGATCTCGAACTGGTGCCTGGGGATCTGCTGGCGGAGGCGCACCAGGAGGTGGCGCCCGCGTTGCTCGGCCTTGTCGCGGTGGGTGATGAGGCTGAGGGCCTCGACCGGGTCGCCGTTGACGAGGATGTCGACCTTGACGAGGTTGTCGACTCTGAACTCGAGGACCTCGTAGTCCATCGTGCCGTAGCCGGCGGTCATGCCCTTGAGCTTGTCGTAGAAGTCGTACATGAGCTCTGCGAGGGGGATCTCGAAGCGGAGGATCTCGCGCGTCTCGGAGACATAGGTCTGCGTGCGGTAGATCCCGCGCCGGTCCATGCAGAGCTTCATCACATCGCCGATGTACTGCTTGGGCACCATGATCTCGACGCGGCAGATCGGCTCCTTGATCGCCACGACCGCGCTGGCGTCGGGCAGGTCGGCGGGGTTGTGCACCTCGATCTCCTCGATCCCCCCGCCCTTGGAGCGCACATCGACCTTGTAGCTGACGGTCGGCGCCGTCTGCACGACCTCGACATCGCCCTCGCGCTCGAGGCGTTCCTGCACGATGTCCATGTGCAACAGGCCCAGGAAGCCGCAGCGGAAGCCGAAGCCGAGAGCTTCAGAGTGCACCGGCGCGAAGGTGAAGCTCGCGTCGTTGAGGCTGAGCTTCTCGACCGCCTCGCGGAGCTGCTCGAAGTCGTTGCCCTTCTTGTCGCTGGTGGCGGGGTAGAAGTCGCAGAAGACCATCTGTCGGGGCGGCTCGTAGCCCGAGAGCGCCGTCTCGGCCGGGTCGCCCTCCAGCGTGATCGTGTCGCCGACGCGCACATCGCCCAGCGTCTTGATCGACGCGACGATGTAGCAGGTCTCGCCCGGGCCGACCTCAGGAACCTTCACCTGCTTGGGCGTGTACTTGCCCAGCTCCGTGATCGAGTGCACCCGGTCCAGGCCCATCATGCGGATCTTGTCGCCGACCTTCAGCCGCCCGTCGAACACCCTGGCGTAGATCACCACGCCCCGGTAGTCGTCGTAGACGGCATCGAAGATCAGCGCCCGTGTTTTCTTGGTCACCGGCTCGCGGGGCGGGGGCAGGCGGTCGCAGATCGCAGCGAGCAGCTCGGGGATCCCCTGCCCGGTCTTGGCCGAGACCGCCAGGCACTCCTCGGCCGCAAACCCGAGCACATGCTCGATCTCTTCAGCGATCTCATCGGGCCTCGCGCCCGGCAGGTCGATTTTGTTCAGGACGGGGATGATCTCAAGGTCCTGCGCGATGGCGAGGTAGGCGTTGACGACCGTCTGCGCCTCGACGCCCTGGCTCGCGTCGACAACCAGCAGCGCCCCCTCGCACGCCTTGAGCGCCCGGCTGACCTCGTAGCCGAAGTCCACATGCCCCGGCGTATCGATGAAGTTCATCATGAACTCCTCGCCGTTGTGGACATGCTTGACGGTGACCGCCGAGGCCTTGATGGTGATGCCCCGCTCGCGTTCGAGGTCCATGCCGTCGAGGAACTGCTCGCGGGCCTCGCGCGCGCTCAGCGCGTGGGTCGCCTGGAGCAGCCTGTCGGCCAGGGTGCTCTTGCCGTGGTCGATGTGGGCGATGATCGAAAAATTACGGATCTGCACGGTGTCCTGTCTCGCGTGAAGTGGGCCCGCCCTCGGGCGGCGTCGGCCGGAGAGCCCGCCTCCGGGCCCGAAAGAGAAAGCTTCGGCGGGATTCTATTCGCACCGCCACCCGGTCACGGACGCAGCGACCGGCTCCCGGGAGGCAATCTCGTGATTCGGCAGATCGGTCCGCCTCGTCCTTGATTCGCGCATCTCCCCAGCGCCCCACACCCTACTCCCCGCGCCCCCGCCCCCGGCCGCTTGCTTCTTCGCCCCCGCCCGCCAACGCTCCACCGTGCCAGACCCCGAGCAACCCACCCCAGCCGGGCGGGGCCCCACGCCCGCCCGGGCGATCGGCCTGCCCCTGAAGGCCCTGCTCTCGTTCCACCCGACCCGGATCCCGGTCTTCTCCCGCCGAAACTACGCGATGGAGCTCCGGGCCGCCTTCGCCCTGCCCTTCCTCCTCGTCGTCGTCGACAGCGGCGTGATCGGGGTGCTGGTCAAAAACGCCTACGAGGGCGTCGTTTCAGACCGCGTCCTGAACATGGCGGTCGCCATCCTCGCCGCCTCCACCGCCGCCGCAAACATCGCCAGCTTCATCTGGGTCCGTCTCAGCAACGGGGCGGACAAGGTCCGGTTCATCAACGGCGTGCAGATCGCGATGGTCCTGATCGTCGCGGCGATCGCCCTGGCGCCCCGCACGCCCTCGGGCCTGCTTCTGCTGACCATCGCCGTCATCGCCGGGCGGCTCTGCTGGGCGGGGTTCATCACCATCCGCTCGACGATCTGGGGCGCCAACTACGCCCCACGCGTCCGCGCACGCGTCACCGGCAAACTCGCGACCGTACAGGTCACCATGCTCAGCCTCCTCGGCCTCGGCCTGGGCAAGGCCATGAACATCTTCCCCGAGGCAGACAGGCTCTTCTTCCTCGTCGGCGCGGTGATCTCGCTCTACGGCGTCTACGCCTGGTCGCAGATCCGCGTGCGCGGGCACCGCTCGCTCCGCAACGCCGAACTCGCATATTCCGGGCGCGACGCCCCCACCTTCAGCCCGATGAGCGTCGTCAATGTGCTGCGCGCCGACCGGCGATACGCCAGCTTCATGACCTGGATGTTCCTGCTCGGGCTGGGCAACCTCATGCTCGCCCCCATCCTGACCATCGCCGCGCGAGACCGCTTCAACCTCGAATACCTCGGCGGCATCGCCATCGTCGCCTCGATCCCGCTGGCGATGATGCCCTTCATGATCCCGATCTGGGCGCGCCTGCTCGACCGCGTGCATGTGATCCGCTTCCGGGCGATCCACTCGTGGGCGTTCGTCGCGGCGCACGCCTGCTGCGCCCTGGCGGTCGCGATGGGCAGCCTCCCGCTGCTGGTGATCGCTGCGGTCTTCAAGGGCGTCGGCTACGCCGGGGGCGTGCTCGCGTGGAACCTCGGCCACCTCGACTTCGCCCCCAGAGGCATGGAGTCGCAGTACATGGGCGTGCACGGGACGCTCAACGGCGTGCGCGGCATCATCGCCCCCTTCCTCGCCGTGGGCATCTACGAACTCGCCATCGCGATCAGCCCGAGGCTCGCGGTCGTCGCCTTCCTCGCGACGGTCGTGCTGACCCTCGCGGGCGCGATCGGGTTCACCGTGATGTCAAGCGACCTGGGCGACCAGGCCAAGCGCGGCCGTCGCCCCGCCGAAATCCCGCCGCCAAGCCGCGTCGGATAGATCAACGAACCGGCAACAGACCTGTGGCACTGGCGGCTTGTCCGCCAGTGCCACATCCATCTCGACGCGCGCAGAAAAAGAGCCCCGGGGGATGCGGCTTCCCCGGGGCTTCAGGGAGTGCCGCGCGTCAGCGAGAACGCGCGGCAGGGTGGGGGTCTCGATTCAGGCGGACCGGATCTCGCTCCGCAGCCAACTCTACCGCCAACACACACGCGGGATGCACGCCGTCGCGTCAGGCTTGCGCAAAGACTCCGCGCAGAGCCGATCAGTCTACACGCCGATAAAACACCGCGATGTAGTCGTACACATCCACGAGCACCGGCACCGGCTCAGAGCCCGTCTGGCGGGCCGGCGGCGTGCCGCGAGCGATCGCGTCGCCCGTGTCCACGCCCACGCCCGCGGTCCGGATGTAGCGGACCCGCTCTTCCTGCCCCGCGTGTCGCTCGCCGACGACCACCATCGACGCGCCGATCGAACGGGCGAAGTCACCGAGACGCGAGCCCGCGTCGAGATCGCCCGCCGCCGCACGCTCTTCGCGGAACGACGAACGCCCGATGATCTCGTGCCCGGGCAGTCGGGGATTGCTCTCCGCCCGCTCGTAATCGACCTGGCGGATGGTCACCTGATCGGTCGTATCCGTCCCGACCTCGGCCATCGGGCTGAAGGTTGTCTCCCAAGGCGTCGGCGACCGCTGCGTCGAGCAGCCCGACAGAACGCCCAAGAGCATCAATCCCGCCGTCGCGACGAGAACCTTTTTCATTCCACAGAACATCGCAGTGCTCCCTTCTGGGTGTCCGCTTTCGTCCGGTAAATGGTATCGGGGAGCCGACCGCGGCGTCCGGCGGTCACTGCCCGGGCATGCACACACGCTCCGCCCCGGGGCCGAGCGTGATCGCGTTCTTGCCCGAACGCTTGGACTTCAGCGCCAGTTCGTCCGCCTGCTGCAGCAGGTCCTCGGCCGTCATCCCGTCCCACGGATAGCTCGCAAGCCCGCCCGAAATCGTCAGGCGTCCCGGCGCTTCCTCCGCCAACTTCGGGAACCGGTGCGCCGCGATCTGCTCCTGGAACCGGCGCGAGATATCGAACACCGACTCGGGCGGGCGGCTGCCCGGCTGACGAGGGCCCTCGGGCTCGTGGAAAATCACCGCGAACTCGTCGCCGCCCACGCGGCAGACCTTGTCCTCCGGACGGATCACGCTCCGCATCAGGCGCACCATCTCGATCAGGATCTCGTCGCCCGCCGCGTGGCCGTAACGGTCGTTGTAGGTCTTGAACTCATCGACATCGAAGACCAGGAGCGTCACCGCGCCGCGGCTCTTGCGCGCCGACTCGATCGCCGCCGGCAGGAACCGATCGAAATACCGCCGGTTGTACGCGCCCGTCAGCGGGTCGGTGAACGCGGCCTCGCGCAGCTCGCGCTGCTGACGAGCAAGCCGCAACCAACCCGCGAGCCATCCCGCCTGCTCCGACAGCAGCACCGGGTCCGCGCCCGGCGCGTGCAGCACGCCAAAGACCTGCTCGCGCCAGCGGACCTCGACCCCGCCGTACCCGAGCGGCCGGAGTTCGACACGCCAAACCCCGAGCCGCTCGCGCATGAGCAAGAGCGCCGCATCAAGCACATCCGCGCCGCGCAGCATCGCCTCAACAAGAGCGCCATCACCCGAAACCGTTCCTGCACCTGTGGCACTGGCGGCTCGCCCGCCAGTGTCTTTCACAGCAATGTCGCCCGCATCCCGCCCGCCAGTGTCTTCTGTCGAATCAGAGGGCGTGGGGCGTGGGGTGTGGGGCGTGGGGCCAAAAGCTTCGGGCGGCTCCGAGGGCCCGGCGTCCGGGACTTCGGCCGCGTGCTGTACCGCGGCTTCTCCTTCGACACGCTCGTCGGGCACGCCACCATCGCGGATAAACCGCTCCAACTCGTCCCCCTCCCCCACCTCCGCATCGAAGAAGACGGAAGTCTCAGGATCCCCGATCCCGAAGCGCACGATCCGCACGCTCGGCGACGCCTCGCGCAGCGCCGAGCTCAACTTCTCAAGCTCGCCGTTGGCGAGACCGGGCGTGCCCGCCGCGACCACGACCACGGTCTCGGCGCTGTCGCCGCCAGCAACGGCGCCGGCGACTTCGCCCACGACATCCAGCGGCGAGTCGGCGCGCACAACCTCACGCACCGCGTCGGAGCGCAGCGTCATCTTCGGGCCCGTCGGCCCCAGCACGATCACCCGTGATGGATTCTGGTTCTGCATCGGCGTCCTGCCGGGGTCCTCTCTCTGTCCGCCTCAGCCCGACCCTCGCGCGGGGCGCTGCGGCGGCTCATCCGCGAGCAGCATCTCCAACTCTTCTTCGCTCAACAGGCCCGCATCGTTCGACGCTTCGTCGTCTTCAGAGTGATCGGACGATGTCGGCGCCGGCTGGACCACCCCGTCGCCCTCGCCGGTGAGCCGGAGTTTGGGCCCCCAGGTCGGCGATGGCGCACCAGGCGTCGCTTCTCGGACCTCCTTTGACACCGGTCCGGCTTCCCGCTCCACCCAAGCCTCGACCTCGGCCGACCGCACCGCCCGCAGGCGGAACTTGCTCTCCCCTTCCGGGGCGTCGTAGACCCAGACCGCCCGACGCTGGAGAAACCGATCACCTGCCCGGACGAGGCCGCCGACGCCGCGGAGGGACTCTGGCTCAACGAGAATCAGCACGCCGAAACCCCGGTCACCGGCTTCGGCCTCGGCGGCGATCCAGGCGCCCAGCGCCCGATAACGATCGTCGACCTCGCGCATCGTCAGGCCGCGGCGCGAAAGCGCCGTCACCAGATCCGGCGGGACCTGACGCCCCTCGGGCCGCCAGACCACGCAGCGGACAAGACCGTCCTGGTCCCCGGGTCGGGTCATGTTCCAAGTCTACACCGAGATCCGGCGGGCACGACCCTTGCGCCAGCTTGATCCGGTCGGAAACCCGATAACTTGCTCGTTGACACCAGACTCGGACGCTACAGCCCGAGCCGGAAAGCCGCGGCTTCGGCGACCTTGCCCGCCCCGTCCGCCGGGCCGAGCGCCCTTGCGGCCTCCCGCATCGCCGCGCGTGCCGCGTCGTCGGTGAGCAGCTTCCGCAAGGGCTCGCCGAGGCTCTTGAGGTTGGGCTCGGGCTCGACTGCGTCTTCGGCGACGACCGCCGCGCCCGCCTCGGCGAGGCGTTCGGCGTTGAGGGCCTGGTGCCGGTCTTTGTGGAAGGGGTACGGGGCGAAGAGGGTCGGCACAGCGTTGGCCCAGGCTTCGGCGACGCCCCCGGCGCCGGCGCGGCTCAGCGCCAGATCCGCGGCGCCCCACGCCGCCCCGATTTCGTCGAGGTACGGACGCACCTGCCCCGCAACGCCGGCGGACCGCATCGCTTCGGCGGCGCCCTCGTCGCCCCGGTCGCCCGACTGGTGGAGGATCTGCCAGCCGTCGAGCGCCGAGGCGTGCCCGCGAACGAACGCCGCGACGAACGCGTTGAGCGACTTGGCCCCCTGGCTCCCCCCCACCACGAGCAGTGTCTTGCGATCGGGGTCGAACCCGAGCCTCTCGCGGCAAGCCCGCTGATCGCCCGGCGCGATCGCCGCCGATCGCACGATCGGCGGGATGGTGGTGAAGCCCTCGCGGTCGATGGGCGTAGTGGTGAGCTTCGCGTCGGCGAGACGCTCGATCAGCCGGTTCGCCTTGCCGGGCGAGGCGTCGAGGTTGAGCATCAGCAGCGGGACGCGGAGGCGTCTTGCGGCCCACGCCGCGGGCGCCGCGACGAACCCGCCGACCGCGACCATCACGACCGGCCCTTGCCGCTCGGTGATCACGCGGCGAGCCACGGCGACCGAAAACGGCCACGACCTGGCGAAGCGCAGGAGAGCCCCGGGTCGCACGCCGAACGGCGCAGCAGGCAGCGCGACAAACGCGACACCCGCCTTCTCGAGCAGCGTCGCGTCCAGCGGGCGCGTCGAGCAGAGGAAGACCGCGTCGGTCTCGCCCGGGTGCTGTGATTCCAGGGCTTCGCGGACGGCGAGGGCCGGGTACAGGTGCCCGCCGGTGCCGCCCCCGGCGAAGATGACCGTCGGCTTCTCGCTCACGCGGGCTCCGGCACGAGATCGGGCGCGTCGTCTTCGGGCTCTGACGCGGCCGCGGCCAGGCGCTCCTGGCTCCTGCCGATCGAGACGATCGCGCCGAGGGAGAACGAAGTCATGAGCCAGCCGGTGCCGCCGGCGCTGATGAGCGGCAGCGGGATGCCCTTGGTGGGCGCCCAGCCGGTCACCACCGCGATGTTGATGACGGCCTGCCCGCCGAGCGTCGCCGCGACACCGATCACCGCCAGGCGGCAGACCAGCGACTTCTCACGCAGCAGGATCAGCATCGACGCGCCGAGGATCCCGAGGTAGAGGCTCACCACCAGCGCCGCCCCGGCGAGGCCCATCTCCTCGCAGAGCACGGCGAACAGAAAGTCGGTCGTCTGCTCGGGCAGGTAGCCGAACTTCTGGAGCCCGTTGCCCAGGCCCCGGCCGAAGGGGCCGCCGCCGGCGATCGTCGTCATCGACTGGATCATGTGGTAGCCGGCGCCCTGCGGATCGTGGAAGGGGTCCATGAAGGTGGTCAGCCGACGCACGCGGTAGGGTTCTTTGATGACCAGGTAGGCCATGGCCCCGATCCCGACGGGCGCGAGCATCGCGGCCTGCCAGATCCGCATCCCGCCGGCGAGCAGCAGCACGCCCCCGACACAGGCGATCAGGGCGGCGGTGCCGAAATCCTCGATCCCCACCAGCAGCACGACCGCCCCGAGCGCCGCCAGAAGGGGGAGCGGGCCCACGAAAAACCGGCCCATGAGGTTCCACCGTCGCGTCAGCACGACCGCCAGCAGGAAGACCATCCCCCACTTGGCGATCTCGCTGGGCTGCACGCTGATCGGGCGGCCGCCCGAGACCGAGATCTCGATCCAGCGGTGCGAATTGTTCTTCGGAGCGGCGATCCCTGGGACATAGACCGTGGCGACGACCGCGAGCAGGAAGAGTGTGCCGACAAGGAGCAGCGGCAGACCCGCGAGCAAGCGGGGTCGCTGTGGCACTGGCGGACAAGCCGCCAGTGCTGCAGATTCCCCCGAGATCCAGAGCACGATGCGACGGACCGGCAACATCGCCACCACACCGAGCAGCACCCCCGAGATCGCGGCGTACAGCCCGACCCGCGAGAACACGATCGACTGCAGCGTCACCGGGCTCCCGCCGAGGCTCATCGCGGCCGAACTGACCATCACCAGCCCGATACAGAGCAACGCCAGCGAACACGCGATGATGACCTGCCATGGCCTGAGCACAGCCGAGGATATCGGCCGACAAGGCGGAACGGCTGGAAAGGGGGGGGACAGGGCGCTGGGCGCGGGGTGCGGGGCGCTGGGTGGCCCGGCTCGCCGAGCCGGGTTCGGGCTCCAAGGTGGCACAGCTCTCCGAGCTGTGCCGTCCGACAGCAGCGGTTGCAGGAGAACCAACGGCACAGGTCGGAGACCTGTGCCACCACCAATCCCCGCAACCCGGACGCCGACCTCTGAGCGAAGCGAAGAGTCGGGTCAGCTGTGCAACAACACACCAAGCCCAGCAATCACGCCGACTTCCCCACCTCCGGTATCACCCCCCACCCCTGCTTGGTCAACTGCCCGACCGGGGCGTAATCGCCGCCGAGCCAGCCTGCGACGACCGTCAGCCCCCGTTCGCCGGCCGCGAGCTTCGCGTCCGCCAGCCCGTTGCGGACCAGCAGCCACGCGTAGGCGAGGCTGATCGCGTAGACGCCGGGTTCGAGGCGTTCGTCGCCCTCGTCGAGGTCCCAACCGGCGAGCTCCAGCGCTTCCTGAAGCTGCGGGAGCTCGTGCAGCCCCGCTTCGATCGTGAAGCCCTCCTCATCGATCGGCCAGGTGCGGGCGTCGTCGTGCAGGCCGACGCGGGCGGCGATCGCCTCGGTCTTCGGCAGGTCGGCGAGGCAGGCGGGAAGCGACGCCGCGTTCTTCTTGAGCTCCTCGGCGGCTTCGGCCCGCATCTGCGCCAGGCTCTCGCGGTCTTCCTTGTCGAACTCGTCTTCGTCGTCGAACTCCGACGCGTCGAACTCGGCGTAGGCCGAGACCGAGGTCATCGCGGGGTTGATCTCCGACGGGACCTCGAAGTAGAGCAACTCGGTTTCGGGCGGGAGCGGATGAGCCGCGAGCAGATCGGCGAACCAGCGGCCCCAGAGACGCTGTCCCTCGGCCCAGTCGATGCGATCGCACTTGGACCAGACCTTGCCGCCCCGCTGTGACGCGAGGCGTTCGATGACGGCGGCCATGCCCTCGGGCGTCGAGGGCTTGCTCGCGGCCAGTTCGTCGAGGACCATCCACGCGAGCCGGAACGGGTCTGTCGACACTCTTCACTCACCGCCATTCTGATACAGAAATCTGTTGACCATAGAGCGAGAAAACATTTCCTGCCTTGGCCTGACACGCAGTTGGAGTTCATGCTCAGGCGGCAGATCAAGATCCCTCGCAAACACTTTGGCACGAAGCGCCAGATCAGCACTAGATTCCGACGACACATACAACGGATCGAAGGAGAATATTTGCCCCGGATGCAACTCGCTACAATTTAGGTTCATAATCCACACACCATCACTATTCCTGTGCCTTGAGTTTGCACCGACAGCTGCCCCAATATCCATAAATTCGTTACCGCAAACAAGGAGCCTTGGATGAAGGCCCTGGCTTGCAAACGAAACGCCTGGTGGCGCCTCGCACTTTACTTCAACATCCACGCTGCTTGCAGTTCGCGTACCGGTATTTTTTATACACATACAGAACTGGGCGTACTGGGCGACAGCAGCGACCTTGTTATACTGCCCAAGTATTCTTGGATCGAAACCCAGCATCTCAGCAGAACGTGCCTGGAGGCCTCCGACGCTCCCCTCTCTCGCAGCCGTCTGTGCAGCAAGCACCTCATTATCTGGCTGGACTACCAAGGGCTGAGCCTCGCCTTCAGTACAAACGTGGCTTGCATTCCCCGACTCAGAAAACCCAAGTGCAAAATTGAGGGAACCATGGTCTTGTACCCCACGGCCCATATCTGCGATCTCCGCAGGCTCGCATATCGCCGTACAGCTCCCCCTGCGTATATACACCGCGTGCTTAACGAGCCTGTTTCCCAAATCTTTTTTTAAGTACACGGGACGCTTTTGCGGATGATCGAATCTGATCACGCCGACCGATTTCCCCTCATACTCCAATTCCTCATATCCCATTCGAATGGGAATATTTACTTTCTGATTGACGATTTGCTGCAAATTTGCATCATCCAAATGATCTTCGGACTCGATCCCGCACACATCCAACGCTTGGCCTGGACTCTTTTTGACTCCAATAACGATATAACCACATTCCCTCCTCCAGCTATTCGCGAACGCGATGCAATCTTTTATCAACTCGGCTTTTTGATGGTCGTCACTAAGCCGATACTGATCTCGCTTAAAATCAAGCGACTCCGATTCACCTCGATACAGGAGTAATCTGAAATCTTCGGGTGTCATCAGTAGCTTCCTAATCACCCAACGGCGGTGCGGCACAATACCCAGAACCGAATACTACAACAGATTCAAACTCACCCGTCGTTCCAGCTCCGCGCTCGGCCTTGCGATCAGGTCGTAGCCGTCGCTGTCGACGATCGTGCAGCGGACAAGTTCGCCCGGGCTGAGGTCGTCCTTGGTGACGACGAAGGTCACCGCGTCGATCTGCGGGGCCTGGTGGTAGGCGCGGCCTTCATAGACGCGCAGGCCCTCGTCGGTCTCGCGCCCTCTTGCCGGGCGGTCGATCAGGACATCGAAGCGGCAGCCCGAGTTCTCCGGGTCGTTCTCGTCGAACTGCTCGGCGATGTAGGCCGCCTGCTCGAAGGCGATCTCCTGCTGCAGGGCCATGATCTCGCCCTTGCGCTTCGCCTTGGTCTCGGGGTCGACCGCGAGCGCCGCGTCGGCCTCCATGCGCGCGGCCGGGGTCCCGGGCTCGGGCGAGTATTCGAACACGCCCACGGCGTCGAAGCCGACCTCCTCGATGAACTCCAGAAGCTGCTCGTGGTCTTCCTCGGTCTCGCCCGGGAAGCCGCTGATGAAGGTGGTGCGGATCGCCATGCCCGGCACGCGCTCGCGGAGCTTGTGCATGAGCTCGCGCTGCTGCGTTGCCGAGACATGGCGGCGCATCGCGTCGAGCATCTTCTCGCTGGCGTGCTGGAGCGGGATGTCGATGTAGGGCAGCAGGATGCCGCCCTTGGCGATGTCGGCGATCGCGTCGATGATCTCGTCGGAGAAGTTGCTCGGGTAGGCGTACATCAGGCGGACCCAGCCCCGCCCGGCTTCCTGCTGCACGGCGTCGCAGATCCCGCGCAACAGCGCCGGCAGTCCTGCGCCCGAGGCGAGGCCGGCGCCGATGTCGTCGCCGTAGCTGGTGGTGTCCTGCCCGATGAGGTTGAGCTCGAACGCGCCGTCGCGGACGAGTTCGCGGGCTTCTTCGACGATGCGATCGACGCCCTTGGAGCGCATCTTGCCGCGGATCGACGGGATCGTGCAGAACGCGCACGCCTGGTTGCACCCCTCGCTGATGCGGAGGTAGGCGTAATGGCGCGGGGTCAGGCGGAGGCGGGCCGAGTCGTCCTCGAAGTAGCCCAGGCCCTTGCCGTCCTTGCCGTGGACGGTGAGGGAGGCGGTCTGCATGCCGCGCTCTTTGGCGGCCTGCAGGGCGTTGCCGGCGATCCAGTACTTCGGGGCCTCGTCGCCGATCTGCTCGCGCCCCGGTCGTTCGCCCCGCACGGCTTCGAGGATCTTGTCGCGGTCGAAGACGCCGACCATCGCGTCGATGCCGGGCGCCCAGTCGAGCATCTTGGCGCGGTGGCGCTGCACGAGGCAGCCGGCGACGACGACGCGCTTGACGCGTCCCTGCTTCTTGGCCTCGATCGCCTGGCGGATGACGCCGAGGGACTCCTGCTTGGAGGCTTCGAGGAAGCCGCAGGTGTTGACGACGACCGCGTCGGCGTCTTCGAACGGGGGCGGGGCGTCGGGGCGTGGGCCTTCGGAGGTGCCGCCGCCAGAGTGCTCGCTGCTGGAGCGGCCCTCGACATTGGCGGCGTCGTCCCAGCGTTCATCGCCGGCGCCGGCGTTGCCGACGGGCGCGATGCCCTCCTGGGCGAGGACGCCGAGCATCTTCTCGCTGTCGACGAGGTTTTTGGGGCAGCCGAGGCTGACGAACGAGACCGTGCGGATCTCGCCCGCCCCGGCGTCGGTGGGTGTTTGTGCGTCGCTTGGCATCGGAAGGGAATGTTAGCGCGCGAGCCGACAGCACCGGCCACGCCCCGGGTCGATCGCACTTTCTGGGATCAGGGGAGCGGGGCGCTGGTGGCTGGGCGCAGGCCGCTTCTGTCCCCAGCGCCCCGCGCCCTACACCCTGCGCCCCTCCCTCACGCCGTCAACTTCGACAACACATCCTCGGCCCGCATCCCGGCGAGGGGGTAGTGGGTTTCGAGGAGCTTGCCCAGCGATTTCGGATCCGTCAGCACGAAATAGCAGGGCAGGCCGACCCGCCAGCCGACGAAACGCAGCGCCCGCGCCAGCGAGTCCTGGCAGGTGCAGAAGACGACCTCGGGCCCGTCCATCTTCAGCGGCACCACGCGGAACTGCCACGCCTGGCGGTTGTCGATCAGGCCGAGCACCTCCGGCTCGGGCTGGAGATCGGCGGGGGTGACAGCCGCGGCGAGGTCGGCATACTGGCTCGCCCACGCCTTCTCGATCGCCTCGGGGCTGACATCGAAGAGCGTCTCGGCGATGACGCCGAACGGGCGGCCGGCCCGCTTCTGCTCCTTGAGGATGGCGTCGCGCTGGGTGTCGGTGATCACGCCCTGGCGGACGAGGACATCGCCGAGTCGGAGGTGCATGCTGATCTCTCCGCAATCGAAAGAGGGCTTAGAACAAACGGCCCGGGCCGGCTCCCTCCGTCCGGCCCGGGCCACACCCCTCTTTCGGCGGAACCAAGGCGAACATCAACCCCGCGATGCGGGCGATCGCGTCGGGAGCCGGCGGGCGGGCGGGCTGGACCGGTCGTGCGGCTACTTGCCGACGCAGAAGCGGGCGAAGACGCGACCGATCACCTCGTCGGGCGGAATGCGTCCGAGAAGCTCGCCAAGGTGGTCGAGCGATTCGCGCAGGCGTTCGGCGGCGACCGACGGGTCGGCCCCCGGGCCTTCCGAGGCGAGGCGGGCGAGGATGTCGGCCGCGGCGGCGAGGGAGCGCCGATGGTGGCGCGAGACCGCCAGCTCGCTGGAACCCGTGGCCCGCTCGCAGCGATCGGCGATCAGGGCCTTGAGGGTTGCGACGCCGGCGGGGTCGAAGGCGGAGAGCTCGCAGTCGGCGGGTTGAGTGTCCGGGGCGGAGGCCGGCGGTGCGGGCATGTCGGCCTTGGTTCGCACGCGGAGCGTGGGTGTTGCCGGTGCGGGGTGTGATTCGAATCGGGCGGTCGGGTCGCACCAGAGCAGGAGGTCGGCCTCTTCGAGCGCGGCGCGGGCGGACCTTTGGGCGGCCGCCGCTGAAGGGGAGGTCTGCGGATCGGCGTCGAGGCCCGGGAGGTCCATGAGCAGGATGCGCGGGGCGCCGGGGTCGGCGGGGTCGAGCAGGAGCGGCTCGGCGAGGACATCGCGCGTGGTGCCCGGGTCTTCGTGCGTGACGGCGCGGCGTCGCCCGAGCATCGCGTTGAAGAGCGTGCTCTTGCCGGCGCTCGGCGCGCCGACGAGGGCGACCTTGGGCTCGGTGCTCGTGGCGGCGGTGCTGGCCGGGCCGAGGGCGGCAGAGATCTCGTTTGCGAGGGCGGCTGCGCGCGAGGTGAGTTCTGCGGGCTCGATCGCGACAACATCTTCCTGGTCGGTGAAGTCGATCCCCGCCTCGACGAGGGCGAGAAGTTCTGTGAGTTCGTCGCCCCAGCGCCGGCAGGTCTCGCCCGCCTCGCCCTTCATCCACTTCGCGGCGGCGGCGCGTTCTTCGTCGGTTGCCGCGGCGATGAGCATCGAGACGCCCTCGGCCTCGTCGAGTGTGAGCCGGGCGTTGAGGTAGGCGCGGGCGCTGAACTCGCCGGGGCCGGCTCTGCGCACGCCGTCGCGGGAGACGATGAGGTCGAGCACGCGCTGGGCGAGGATGGGGTTGCCTGGCAGGAGGATCTCGGCGCCGTCCTCGCCGGTGTAGGAACTCGGGGCGACGAAGCGGAGCACGAGCACCGGGAGTTCGAGCGTTTCGCCCGAATGCGCCGGGAGTTTGAGCCGGGCGGTGAAGGCGGCGCGGGCGTGCGGCGCGGGGGCGCGTTCAGAAAGGATCGAATCGAGCAGGTCGCGGGTGCGCGGGCCGGAGATGCGGAGGATCGCTCTTGGCGAGCGGCCCGGGGGCGAGGCGATCGCGGCGATGGTGTCGTCCAGCGCCACGGCGTGCTCACTTGCGCTTCTTGAAGCGTGCGGGCGGGGGCTTTGAAGCGGCCTTGCCCTTGCCCTGGCGCTTGGCGGCCATGGTGCGCGGATCGCGCTTGCCGCCGCCCTGCTGCATCTGCTGGCGTTCGGCGGCCATCATCTGGATGCGCTGGATGAAGGAGGGTCCCTTGCGCTTGCGCTCCTCCTTCATCTTCTCGATGTCGAGGAGGCCGTGCTTGTCCATGTGGCGCTTGATCCAGCGGTTCTCGAGGATGCCGAGCGAGGAGTTGGCGATGAAGTAGAGCGCGAGGCCGGAAGGGGCGTTGTACATGATCAGCGGGAACATGAAGATCAGCATGAAACGCATGATCTTCATCTGCGTTTCCTGCTCGGGCGTCATGGTCGCGCTTGTGGGCGGCGTCAGGTACTTCTGGTGCGCCCAGAAGACGAACGCGAGCAGCACCGGCAGCACATTGATCGACTTGATCTCGCCGATCAGGTTGCCCACGAACGGCACCATGAAGCCCGAGCCGAAGTAGATCGCGCGGTCCGGCTCGGCGAGGTCGGCGAGGAAGCGCCAGTTGCCGCCGGTCGCGGCCTGGAAGACGCCGAAGAAGGCGGGCTCGTGGCGGAGCTCGAAGGCGAAAAAGAGGCTTGCGTAGAGGGCGATCCAGATCGGGCTCTGGAGGAACATGGGCAGGCAGCCGAGCATGCCGGCGGGGCTGACGCCCTCTTCGCGCCAGAGGCGGGCCATCTCCTGCTGCATCTTCTTGCGGTCGTTGCCGTAGCGCTCCTGGAGCTTCTTCTGCTTGGGCGCGAGCTCCTGCATCTGCTTGCCGAAGCGTTGGACGCGGATCTGCGACCACTTGGTGACCGGGTGGAGGATCGTCCTGACGATGAGCACCAGCACGATGATGGCCAGGGCCCAGTCGCCTGTGACCGAATGGGCCGCACGCAGCACGGCCATCAGCGGCTCGGTCAGCCACTGGAAGGTGCACGAGGCGCACATCCCGCCGAAGTTGTACACCACCAGGCCCGACAGGCGGAGCTGCTCGGCGCCGGGCTCGGCCCCGATGGTGCGCCGATCCAGCGGGCCGGCGTACACGGCATAGCCCAGATCGATCGAAGACCCGGCCAGCACCGGGCGTTCGGGCGTCAGGGTCCGCAGCACGATCACCGCGTCGCGGCGCTCGGGGCCGAGGAAGAGCACGCCCCGCGTGACCTCCTGCCCCTCGCGGAAGCGCAGGTCGGACTGGCGGACATCGGGGTCGAACCAGGGGCGGACCGCGACGGCGAAGTAGCGGTTGACCACCGCGTACCACGACAGCCCCCACTGATCGCGGAGCGCGTCGCGGGTGGGCCAGAGGACTCGTGAGGCCTCGAAGCGGTCGGCGCGGGTCGGGCCGATCGCGCTGTCGCGACGCATCAGATTTGTGTCGGGCCAGACCTGCGTCAGCGATCGCTGCTCCTCGACATAGCCGAAGCGAAGCCGGCGCTGGTCGCCCGCGTAGGCCGAGACGCGGGGCGGCTCGACCGGTCCGAGTTCCGAGAGCGAGACGCGGAGCCCGGTGTCGGTCAGGTTCTCGACCGTCTGCTCGACCCGCAGCGTGTACGAGCCGGGCTGGAGCGAGAACCGGCGGACGATGCGGAGGATCGCTTCGCCCTCGGCGTTCTCGATCGTCGCGGTGAAGAGCCCGGGATTTGAAGGGTCCTGCTCCCAGATCCGGCGTTCGCCCGTGAGCGGGCCCTCGTCGGTCTGGACCTCCTCGGGGATCGCCTGGAGCGGGACAGCGACGCCGTTGACGAAGACGAAATCCAGCGAGAAGGGCGTGACGCCCTGGCCCGTGCGTTCGTCGTCGACCTCTCGCTGCACGATGATCGGAACGCCGTTGACCACCGAGTCGAAGTAGTTGGTCAGGGCGAGCTCGGCGACGCCCGAGCCGTAGCGGCTGAAGTCGACACGCATCCGCAGGCCGGTGTCTGGGTCGAGCGAGCCCAGCGGCCTGAACGCGTCGTCGGCGAGCATCGGCGCCCCGACGCGACGGGGGCGCAGGCCTTCGAGCAGGTCTGAAGGCGCCGGGGAGAGGCTTGGAGCGTCCGGCTCGCGCTCTGGCTCACGCTGGACGGCTTCGCCGGCGGGGTCGGTCGCCTCACGGGCGGGGGTCTCCGGGTCGGCCGGATCGGGGTCCCGTGCAGGGCGGTCGCGCGTCTCGGGCGCGGGCTGCTGTGCTGTCTGGGGTGCTTCCTGAGGGGCTCCTTGCGGGGAGGGCCCGTGGCGGCCGGTGTTTGTGGCGACAGCGACCGCGATGCCGATCGCGGCCAGCACGAGGGCCAGCGGCACGAATATCCGCAGCGGCTTGTTCTGTCGTCTTCTGGCCATCGGTGGAAGCGGTCGTCCGAAGCGCCCGGGGGCCGGGCGGGACGGTCACAATAGACGCCGGCCGATGCCCGGTCCTGCCCGCTCGGGCGTGCGGACGGTCAGCGGCCCTCGTAGAGGCGTTCGCCGAGCCAGTCGTGCAGCTCGGAGATCGCCTTGATCTGGTCGGCGGTCTTCTTGATGTCGTACTCGACCCTGACGAACTCGACGCGGTCCTCGTGGAGGATGGCGTAGCTGGCGCGGGGGTCCAGGTCGCGGGGCTGGCCGACGGAGCCGACATTGATGACGGCTTTTTCCCCGTCGACGAAGCGGTACTCGCGCCCTTCCCCTAATTCGGCGGGTGGATAAAAGTCGGGTTCGTCTGTGAAGACGCCGGGCTGGTGGGTGTGCCCGACGAGGCAGAGGCGGTCGACCCGCTCGAAGATGGATTCGAGCTTGTCCGGGGAGGTCATGGCGTCGTCTGGGAAGATGTACTCGTTGATGGGGCGCCGGGGTGAGCCGTGGACCGCCAGAACAGGGAATCCAGCGTCTCCGGGGGCGGGCTCGACGACGCGGACGCGGAGGTGGCCGAGGAAGTCGTACCGCTCGGCCCGGAGGGCCTCGTCGGGTTCGGCGTCGAACTGCTCTCGTGTCCAGTACGCGGCGGATTCGGCCCCGGGATTGAAGTTCGTGGGTTCGTAGAGGACGCCGAAGTCGTGGTTGCCCATGAGGCTCCACTCGCAGCGTTGGCGGACAAGATCGACGCACTCGAGCGGCTCGGGCCCGTAGCCGATGATGTCGCCCAGGCAGATGATGCGCCCGATGCCCCGCGCGTCGATGTCCTGCAGGACGCTGCGGAGCGCTTCGGCGTTGCCGTGGATATCGCTGATCACGGCTGTGGGCAAGGTCGGTCGCCTCCTTCGTGGGTGGTGTCGGTGCGCCGGTGGGGCCCGTCCTTTGCGTGGGGCGGGCCGGCGGGCCAGCGGCCATCGTAGGGACAATCGGGCTGCGCCGCCAATGCGTTGGGAGCAGGCCCCTCGCGGATTCGCGTTGGGCGTGCGTTGTTGCCCGCAAGAGGCGGGGCCCGAACGCCGATGAGCGGCCCGGCTACCATCGAGCCCGGCCGGGGATCGTTCCCGGCGGGTGAGCCGGACTGATCAGTGCGAGGAGCGGCCGATGCCCGCGGCGAATGTGACCTACCAGCGGACGCGTGAGATGACGATCGACGAGCTTCTGCTCGAGAATCGGATCGTCTTCCTGATCGGCGAGATCAATCACGCGTCTGCGGCGCGTGTGATGATGCAGATGCTGTACCTGGAGAACCAGAAGCGGGGTCAGGAGATCGCGCTGTACATCAACTCTCCGGGGGGCGCCGTCGACGACACGCTGGCGCTGTACGACACGATGCGGTTCCTCTCGTCGCCGGTGGCGACCTACTGCATCGGGCGTGCGTACTCGGGCGCGGCGTTGTTGCTCTGCTCGGGGACTTCCGGGCGGCGCTTCGCGCTCCCCCACGCCAAGGTGATGATCCACCAGCCGTACGGCGGGATCACCGGCCCGGCCGAGGACATCCGCATCCAGGCCGAGCAGATCATCAAGGCGAAGAAGGAACTGACCCGGATCATCGCCGAGCACACCGGCAAGCCGATCGAAGAGGTCACCAAGGACGCCGAACGCGACCGCTATTTCAGCGCCGAGGAGGCCAAGGCGTACGGCCTTGTCGACGAGGTGCTCCAGCAGAACGCCGAGCAGAAGACCGGCTGAGCGTCCGCTTCAGACGACACCCGAAACCACTCCAGAGGAACGCAGCCATGTCCTCGTATCTTGTTCCGATCGTCGTTGAGCAGACCGCCAAGGGCGAGCGCTCTTACGACATCTATTCCCGCCTGCTGAAGGACCGCATCGTGTTCCTGGGCGGGCCGGTGACCGACGAGATCTCCAACCTCGTCGTCGCGCAGCTCCTGTTCCTCGCCAACGAGGACCCGGACCTTGACATCCACCTGTATGTCAACAGCCCGGGCGGCTCGGTCACCGCCGGCCTGGCGATGCTCGACACGATGAACTACATCCAGCCGGATGTGGCGACCTACATCATCGGCCAGGCCGCGAGCATGGGCTCGATCATCGCCTGCTCCGGCGCGAAGGGGAAGCGGTACGCGCTGGCCAACGCCCGCAACCTGATGCACCAGCCGCTGATCGGCGGCATCATGGAGGGCCAGGCGACCGATCTTGAGATCGAGGCCCGCGAGATGCTGCGCATCCGCGACCGCATCTACGACATCTACGCCAACCAGACGGGCAAGACCCGCGAGCAGGTCATCACCGATCTGGACCGCAACAAGTGGCTCGACGAGAAAGAGATGCTCGACTACGGCCTCATCGACGAGGTGCTGACGAACATGCCCGCGTCGGGCTCGAAGAAGAAGGACTGACCCGGCCGGTCGCCTGCTGAAACAAATCAACCCGGGGCCGTTGCGGCCCCGGGTTATTGTTCGCCTCCCCCTGCTGCCTTGCGCCGCTGGGGATCAAGTCGCGGCGACATACTCCTCGAAGGTTTCGGCGAGGTACTCATTCTTGTGGATGACCGCCGAGACGCTCTCCGGCATGGCGAGGTGGACGACGGCGGGGTTGCGGAGTTCGAGCTCGCCGTTGAGTTCGTGCTCGCTCTGGCGGTAGGCGAGGACCCAGTCGACATCGAAGCTGCCGCAGGGCTCGCCCTTGTGCGAGCGGAGTTTCTGCCCGTGCGTTTTCGGCCAGTTTGTGACGGCAGCGACCTCGACCTCGACGGACTCGCCCATGAGGTCGGGGTGGACCGCGACGGGCTGGTGGACGACGCCGAAGCCCCCCGGCGGGCAGCGGAACGCGAAGTGGACATCGCGTCCGCCGCGGTGCGAGCAGAACGCGCGCACCTTCGGCCGGAGGTGGATGACCGCGTCGCAGGGCCCGGAGAAACGGCTCTGGTAATAGAGGCTGATCTCGGCGACGCGGTGGGTCTCGTTGCCGTAGCGCTGGTTGACCACGCGGACGAGCGGCATGAAGCAGAGTCCTTCGGACTCGAAGTAGCGCCCGCCGGTGACCTGGGCGAGCTTGTCTGTCATCTTGTCCTCGATCTTGAAGCAGTAGATCATCGAGGCGAGGAGGATGAGCACCGCGGCGCCGGAGGCGGCCTGGTGCGCCGCGACAGAGGGCCAGAGGGTGCTCGCGTAATCGGGGACGATGAGCCACGCGAAGAAGGCCCACGCCAACGCGATGACCATCAGCACAACCAGGATGTCGTTCCGTCTCTGGTGCATCTTCCGCCTCCCGGCCGGCCTGGCCGAAAGCGCCCTGGAAAAACCGGGCGTTACAAACCCCATTGCCGGGGCGGAGACGGGAACACACTCTGGCACACGGACGATGGGAACAAACGCGGTCGCCGCCCAAGCATCCGCGGGCGGGCACCCAGTCCGAACTGACCCGGGCATGAGGGCCCGGCCGCGACACGAGAATTTCCCCGTGTGCCTTTACCCTAGATTATCGAGCCGCCGGGTGCAGCACAAGAGAAATCGCGGTCGACCGGGCGGTTTGCACAATCGGATTGCAAACAGAAAAAGAACCCCGCACAAACAGCGCGGGATTCGGTTTGTTTTTCCCGTCTCGGCGGTGAGCGCCTCAGCTCTCCAGTTCGCGGAGGCCGAGGCCGTGCTCGGCGAGCTTTTCTCTGACCTCGACGAGCGAGGTGGAGCCGAAGTTCTTGACGCCCATGAGCTCGGCCTCGGTGTGGCTGGCGAGGTCGCCGAGGGTCTGGATGTTCAGGAGCTGCAGGGCGCGTCGGGCGCGGACCGAGAGCATCAGGTCGCTGACCGGTTTGCTGAGGACAGCCTCTTTGCCCGAGCCCTTGAGCTGCTCGATGATCTGACGCCGGGCGGCGCGGTGGACATCCTCGCGCCCCTGGCCGAGGCGGAGGTTCTTGGCCGCGAGCATCTTCTTGATCTCCTGCAGCGAGGAGTCGCCGAAGTTCTTGTAGCTCATCAGCTCGGCCTCGGTGATCTTCAGGAGGTCGCCGAGGGTGCGTATGTTCATCTTCTTGAGGCAGGTGCGGGCGCGGACAGAGAGCTCGAAGTCCGTGACGGGAGTGTCCATCAGCGCCTTGCGCTTGAGCAGGTCGCGGTCGGTGTCTTCCTCGACGACCATCTCGCGGCTGGCGCGGACATCCTTCATGTAGAGGCGTGCGCGGGCGTGGTTGGGGTTGGTCTCGAGCACTTGGCGAAGGCAGCGTTCGGCGCGGACATAGTCGCCCCGATCCTCGTAGAGGACCGAGAGGTTGATCAACGCGTTGATCGGCGCGGGCTGGTGGTCGATGGCTCGCTCGTAGAGGGCGATGGCTTCGTCTTCCTCGCCCATCAGGTCGAGGACATACGCGAGATGGAAGAGAGCGTCTGGGTGCTGCGGGTCGGCGTTGACCGCCTTGCGCAGCTCCGTCGAGGCGCCGACCTTGTCGCCGCCCTTGAAGAGATTGATGCCCGCGTTGAGGTAGTCTCGGGCCGCCTGGGTGTCACGCGAGGGGGCGTCGGACGCGCCGATCACCATGTCCATCGGATCGCTGCTCATGCCTGCTCCTGCTGAAATGCCGCCGGCCCGGGTCCGTGCTCAATCGCGGATCGGCTCCCTCTGCGGCGAACACAATGCTAGCGGTCGTCGGGGGTGTGCTCCAGCACCGGGGCCGGGGCCCCGCCGATCGGAACGCCCGCCTCGGCGTGGCCGACGACATCGATCTCTCGCCAATTGCCGATCACAAACCGCACAAGCAGCACCACCCCCAGGATGATGATGAACGCCGCGGCCCCGATCCAGGGGCCTACCGAGCCCCAATGCGGGACAAGCGCGATCATCGCGTGACCGCCCAGCACCAGACAGCCCCACGACAACCCCACGGTCACCAGCCCGGGCCAGACGGTGTCGCCCGCCCCGCGGAGGGCGGCGGACATCACGATCGCGATCGCGTCGAAGACCTGGAAGACCGCCGCGGCGATCATCACCAGCGCCCCGACGCGGACGATCTCGTCGATGAGCTCCGGCGGCGTCTCCTCGGGCACGAAGATGCGGACGAGCGGTTCCCGGAAGACGACAAAGACGACCGCCATCGTGCCCATGTAGGCGACGGTGATGCCCAGGCCGAGCCAGGCCCTTTTGGCCGCGAGGTCCGGCCGCCCCATGCCCATGCACTTGCCGATCATCGCGGTGACGGCGATCGACATGCCGACGGCGGGCATGAACGACATGTGCATGTAGCGCAGGGCGATCCAGCCCGCGGCGTTGTGCACGCCCCCGTCTTCTCCGGCCGCCTCGCCCGCCCGCACGAGGAGGTTGGTCATGAGGTAGCCCCAGCAGAACATCTCGTTGGCCATCATGAGGCCGCCGGGCCAGCCGAGCCTGACGATGTCTTTGAACGGGGCCCACCCGCAGCGGAAGGCCGCGCGCGTGCCAAGCGTCCTGTTCATCTTCGGCCCGAGGAAGACGATGAGCGGGATGCCCAGCTCGAAGACGCCTCCGATCACGGTGCCGACGGCGGCGCCTGCGACACCCATCTCGGGCATGCCGAAGTGGCCGAAGATCAGGGCGTAGTTCACGACGACATTGACGACATTGCCGATGATCGCCGAGACCATGACGACGCCTGGCCTGTGCAGGCCGAAGAAGTAGTGGTGCAGGGCCCGCCCCGCGAGGACGACGCCGCCGCCGATCGCGACGATGCGTCCGTACTCGACTTCCAGCTCCAGCAGCTGACCCTCGTGCCCATACGCGCCGAAGATCAGCGGCATCGCCAGCGCGAAAGGGAACATCAGAAGACCGAAGGAGGCGGACATGTAGATCCCCGCCCACGCGTATTTCGGCCCGGCCTCGGGCCTGCCCGCGCCCAGGTGCTGGCTGACATAGGTGTTGATGATGGTGATCACGCCGAGAAGAGCGGCGATCATCTGCCAGACGAGCATCCCCCCGTTGCCCTGCGCCGCGACATACACGGGGTCGGCCGGGGTGATGCGGCTGACCATCAGCGTGTCGATGAACTGCATCAGCGTGTAGCTGGTCATCGTCACGACCGAGGGCAGCGCGATGCGCACCATCTCGGTGAGCGGGCGTTCCTCGATCGCGCGGAGCGAGACCCCCAGCCCGGGCCCGCCCATCTCGTTGGGCGAGCCGCTCTCGGGAGCGCCCTGCTCGGGCGCCGGCAGACGGGTTTCGTGGTCCTTGGAGGTCATGGGGGCTCGGCGCGGGCGTCGCCTGAACGCCCCGCGGGGCCGGGATGCTAGGTCGGTCCTCGGCGTCGCTCGGCGCCGGAGGTTCAGGCCCCAGGTCAATCACAACACCCGCAAATCTCTCCGCTTCCTCCTTGATTCGGGAGTCTCGGCAAGATCAAGATAGCGGGCGCGGGGCGCTGGTGGCTGGGCGCAGGGGCGGCTTCGGCCTGCGGCCGAGGCTGAGTTCAGGGCTTGGGTTTGGGCGTCAGCGAGCAAAAGCAAACCGCGGCCGAAGGCCGCTGCATCATCCAGCGCCCCGCGCCCCTGATCCCAGACAGTCAGCGGCAGGCGACCCCTCAAGCGATCAGAAAATCCGATGGCCCGCTTCAGGCCCGCGCGCCCTGCGGCGCTCGCGCCGCCTCGGCCGCCAGGCGCAATGCCGCGATCATGCTCCCGGGATCGGCCTTGCCCTTCTCGGCGATATCGAAGGCGGTGCCGTGGTCGGGGCTGGTGCGGATCACCGGCAGGCCGACGGTGACATTCACCGCGTGCTGCCACCCCAGCAGCTTGACGGGGATCAGCCCCTGGTCGTGGTACATCGCCACGACGAGATCGAACTCGCCCTGCACGGCTCTACCGAAGACGGTGTCGCCCGGGAAAGGGCCCCTGGCTTGGATGCCGTGGTCCTGGGCGACTTTGATGGCAGGCTCGATGAGTCTTGTTTCCTCGTCGCCCAACAGGCCCTCCTCGCCAGCGTGAGGGTTGAGGCCGCAGACCGCGATTCTGGGGCGTTCGATGCCGAACCTGCGGCAGGCCTCGTGCCCAAGGTCGATCGCGTCGAACACCTTGCCGATCGTCAGGGCGTTGCGCAGCTCCATCAGCGGGATGTGGGCCGTCGCGAGGATGACGCGGAGCTTGGGGCTGTCGAAGAACATGCCGACGCGCTTGGCGCCGAAGCGCGTGGCGAGCAGTTCGGTGTGCCCGGGGTACTTGCCGCGACCGGCGAGCGCCCAGGCCTGCTTGCTGATCGGGCCGGTGCAGATCGCGTCGGCCCTGAGAGGGTCGTTCTCGGGGCGCTTGGCTTCGGCGACGGCTTCTTCGACAAATCGGAACGAGAGCTCGCCACCCCGCTTGCACGCGCGGTGCTCGAAGGGGCCCTCCCCCCCGCTGTCGATGACAACGACGGGATGGGTGGTGGTGGTCGAGCGGAGGTCGGAGTCGCGGTCGAGGCGCCACCAGTCGGGCTCGATGCCGCAGAGGTCGGCCGCACGCTCCATCGCGCTGGCGGCCCCGAAGACGCGGAATCTTGCCGCTTTTCGGATATCGGGCTCGGCCAGCGCTCTGACGAGCACCTCCGGGCCGATCCCCCCGGGGTCGCCCATGGAGACCGCCACAACGGGGAGGGCGTTCGGTGTATGCTCTACGGCCATGTGTAACTGTAGAAGTAGGATCGGGCCGGTCTTCGTGATGAGCGTGCTGCTCGCCGCTTTGGCGGGCGGATGCCGGACGGCCCAGAGCGAATCGCCCGCCGCGCCGGCGGACCAGCAAGGCGGGGGCAAGCCCCCCAGCGCCACGATCATGCCCCAGGGTACGGCCGACGCGCGCCCAAGTGACCGGTCCGGCACGGCGCCGTTCGGCGAGCGACTGCGCGTACAGCGTCGATGGGCCGCGATGGACGGGGTGGTGATCGAGGTGCTGCGCGAGGGCGACGGCCAGGCGGCATCCCTCAGCGACACCATCATCGCCGAAGTGCTCGGCGTCTTTCCCAACGACGCCGAGCACGCGCACGCCGGCAGGGTTTTCTACAGCACCGCCCAGACCCAGCAGCGCCTGCAGGCCCCGATCACCGGGCTCATCAGAGGCTGGCAGATCGGCGTGCCCGGCATGCGCGTCGGCGAGATCCGGCGCCTGCGCGTCCCGTGGGAAGTCGCCTACGGCGAGGGCGGACGCCCCGACTCTGACGACCCCGACGCCGGCATCCCGCCCATGGCCGATCTGATCTTCACGATCGAACTCGTCGAGGTGCAGCGCGATCCGACGGCCGCCCCTCGCTGAGTCAGACTCTGAAGATCGACCCGAGCTTCTTGCCAAGCAGCACCGACGCGCCCACGAGCGTGACGGTGAGCAGCGCCATGCCCCAGACGCCCATCGCGCTTGCGATGTACGGCCCGTCGCCGAGACGACCGGTAAACGCGTAGATCGCCTTGGTGATCGGGTAGTGCTGCGCCTGCTGGGCGAGGATCAGCGAATCGGAAACCTCCAGCATGCTGAAGCTGAACACCAGCAGCCCGCCCGCGATCAGGTTCGCCATGATGAGCGGAACGACGACCTTGCGGATCGCCAGCGTGCGGCTCGCGCCCAGATTGACCGCCGCCTCTTCAAGCTCGCCCGAGGTCTGCTGCAGGCCCGCGACCGTCGAACGCACGATGTAGGGCAGCCGGCGCACCGTGTAGGCGATGATCAGCAGCGGGAATGGGTTGGGCTCGGCCGCGACGACCGAGAAAACGCCTTCGAGCGGGTCGCCCCGACCGAACGGCCAGCGGAGCGACATCGCGACATACCCGAATGCCATCACCAGCCCCGGCACCGCCAGGGGGAGCATGCAGAGCGTGTCGAGCAGGTTCCGCCCGCGCACTTTCGTCCGCACGATCAGATAGCCCACGACAAGCCCGATGAGGATCGCCAGCACCATCGCCGCGGCCGACAGCTTCAGGCTGTTCATGATCGCGTTGAAGCTGTCGCCGTGCCCGAGCGCCTGCTCGAAGTGGGCGAAGGTGAACTCCGTCGGCACGGCGCTGCGGTACCACTGCCCCGGCGCCGCGAACGAGGTCAGGATCACGCCGATGTGCGGGAGCAACGCGAGACCGATGACGAACGCGAACGCGCCGGTCGCGGCCCACGCCGCCGGCCCGCGCAGGCGGACCTCGGCCGACGCGCGCGACGCCTTGGCGTACATCGCGTGCGCCCGCCCCCCGAAGAGCACGCGCCCGACGATGTAGAACCCGACCGCGAAGAAGAGCAGCACGACCGTCAGCGCGTAGGGCTGGGCCGAGGTCTCCACCTCGCGCAGGCCCCGGAAGATCTGCACCGGCGTGACGGCGTAGTACTCGAACATCAGGGGCGTGCCGAGCTCGGTGAACGACCAGATAAAGACGATCGTCCCGCCCGCGAACAGGCCGGGCCGGATCAGGGGCAGCGTGATGCCGAAGAACCGGCGCCACCAGCCGGCGCCGAGGTTCTCTGCCGCCTCGTCGAGCGCGGGGTCGAGGTTGGCCAGCGCCGCCGTCGCGTTGAGGTAGATGATCGGGTACAGGTGCAGCGCCTGGACGATGATGACGCCCAGCAGGCGCCCGTCGGCGAGCAGGTCGAGCTCGGTCCCGAACGCCGCGTTGAACGACCCCTGTCGCCCGAAGAGCGCCTTGAACCCCAGCGCGCCGACGAACGGGGGCAGGATCAGCGGCACCAGGATCAACGCCGAGAAGATCCCTTTGCCCGGGAACTTGTACTGTGCGGCAAGAACCGCCAGCGGGAGCGCCAGCGCGATCGCGAGCACCGTCGTGCCCACCGCCATGATGAACGCGTTCTTCAGGCCCTCGACCAGCTTCGGATCGGCGAAGACCAGGCCGATGTGTTCGAGCGTGAAGGTCGCGCCGAGGTCCGCCCAGTTCAGCCCCCGCGTCGGATCCGACGCGAAGGCGCTCTCGACGGTCAGCAGGATCGGGTAGATCAGAAACAGCCCGAGCCCCGCCAGGACCGCCGCCAGCAGCGTGTACTGCCAGATCGTTCTGGAGAGCCTGTGCGACATGGGCGGGAGTGTACCGGGCGTGCCCGGCCCGGGCGTCGGGCACACGAAGCCTTTACAGACGCGCCTTGCGACCCCGCTCGAAGAGCCCGTCGGCCTAGCTCCGGGGCGGCGTCAGCGTCTCGGGCCCGAGCGTCTGGATCGTGATCTCGCCCGGCTCGCGCCGCTTCAGATAGCTGTTGACCCCGTCGAGCGTCATCGCGTCGAGCGCTTCAGAGAGCTCGCGAAGCGGACGCGGGCGTCCGAGACTGTGCATGTCGCCGGCGATCGAGGCGGCGCGGGCCCGTGTCGACTCCCCGCTGAAGACGATCCGCGAGCGGAGGCCGACGAGCGCCCGCTCGAACTCGCTCTCGTCGATCTTCGCGCCGCGGGGACCGTTGATCGCGGTGAGTTGCTCGTAAAGCACATCGAGCGCCTCCTGCGCCCGCTCGGGCGTGGTGCCGACATACGCGCTGACGCCGCCGAACTCGCGCCCCGGCGCGTAGGCGGCGCTGACGGCGTAGCAGAGCCCCCGCTTCTCGCGCACCTCGCTGAACAGGCGCCCGCTCATCCCGCCCGAGAGCACAGAGAGCACGACGCGTTCGGCGAGGCTCTTCTCGTCGCGGTCGGCGGGCCCGTCGTGGCAGACGATGATCTGCACCTGGTTCGAGTTGTCGGTCTCGTGGGCGTACCCGCGCTCGCCCACGGCCTCGAACGACGGGACCTCGTTGGCGCCCTCCCAACCCTTCAGAAGCGTGTTCAGCGCCGCGGCGATCTCGTCGGCGTCGACGGCGCCCGCGACGCCGATGATCGAACCGACAGGGCGGGCCAGACGCGACCACTCACCGACCAGATCGTCGCGTGTGATCGCCTGCAGCGTCTCGGGCGTGCCCATGCCGCTGCGGTTGAGGGGCTCTGGGCGGTGGCGTGCGCGTGCGCCGAGCACGGCGCGCTGCCTCGGATCGTCCTTGAGCGACTCGATCGCCTGGAGCGCCAGCTCGCGCGCCGCCCCGACAGAAGCCTCCTCCATGCGGGGTCTGCGGACCATGTCGACGAGCAGCGGCAGCGCCTCGGGCAGTCGACGCCCGATCATCGATGCGCTCAGCTGCGTGTAGTAGGTCTGCCCGCCGACGGATCGGTTCACGCCCAGCCGATCCATCGCGTCGGCGAACGATCTGGAGTCGTGTTCGCCCGCGCCGCGGAGCAGAAGCTCCTCCCACATCGCGCCCAGACCGAGCTTACCGACAGGCTCGAAGACCGATCCGGCGGGCAGCAGCCAAGAAATCGCGGCTGATTTCACGCCGGGCATTGGCTCGACGACGAGGGGTGTGCCGCAGTCCAGTTCGATGATCCTGATGTCGTTCATCTGGCGTCCGCTCCTGGGTTGCTCTAGAGAGGAAGGGCAAGGTCGCTGAGTCTAGCCGTGGCGGGCTGAACAACCTGATCCGGTGATCGGTTCAACGCACAAACTTCCGCGATCTTGCGAGGACTGGACGCGAACATGCCGCGATGTGCGGGGGAAGCCGCCGGTCGCGTTGTTCGCGGACTTGTTACCGACAGGCGTGCGTCGAACACGAAAACGGCGTGCTTGCGCGCGTTGAAGATCGGCGTGTCGCGCTGCTTGCACGCGCTGCGCATCGCGTCGGTGATTGGTCCGAAATGCATGGGCCTGTTGCATCTGCGAGGCCGCGCGCGTCGTACTCACGACAGAACAAAGCATCCAAGCACTTGTATCTTCGGCGAGGAATGCTCAAGATGTGCTCGTGATGCTTCCGATAGTTCGAGCGCGGACGGCGTTGCCGTGCGTCGTTCGTCGTCTCGAACGGAACTGATTCGAATCAGGAGTGCAAGGACATGGCGAAGAGAACGGCTAAGAAAGCCACCCGCAAGAAGGCCACTCGCAAGAAAGCCGCTCGCAAGAAGGTCGCGAAGAAGGCCAGCCGCAAGAAGGCCACCAGGAAGAAGGCGGCACGCAAGAAGGCCGGAAAGAAGGCCACCCGCAAGAAGGCCACTCGCAAGAAGGCCACCCGCAAGAAGGCCGGCCGCAAGAAGGCGACGAGGAAGAAGGCCACTCGCAAGAAGGCGACTCGCAAGAAGGCCACCAGGAAGAAGGCGACCCGCAAGAAGGCCGCCCGCAAGCGCGCAGTCCGCAAGAAGCCCGTGATCTGAACCGGCTCCGCTGGCGGGAAGCCCCGGGCCAGCGCACAATGGACGCGTGACACACAAACACGCACCGTCACGCCGCGTCCTCCACCAGATCAGGCGGTCCCGAGAGGGAACGCTCGTGGTGGATGATGCGGCGTTTTCTCTGCGCACCGTCGTCGCGCCGCCCCTCAACCGGCTCATCGCGGACCTGCCAGACAGCCTCCGCGACGCCGAGCAGGCCGCGCTGCACATCCCCGACGAACGCGACGACGCCCTGCACCTCCTGGTGACGCCCGAGCCGATCGACCCCGAACAACCTCCGCCCGGCGTCGGCGAATGGCTCGACCGCTTCATCGCTTACCACCTCCAGTGGCGATCCAAGGTCCCCGCCCTCCTCCGCATCGACGCGGCCAAGTGGGACGGCGAGGTCCTCGACGCCGACGAGCTCGACATGGCCAACCCCCTCGCGCCGATCGAGTTCCGGCTCCTGCGCCTGCTCAACGCCGACAGGTCAAGCCTCGGCGCGATCTGCCGCGCAAGGGCCGACACCGACGAAGCCGAACCCGTCGCGGTCGGCATCGATCCCGACGGCTTCGACATCCGCGCCCGCATCGGCGTCGTGCGCTGCCACGCCGGCGACCTGGACCTCTCGCCCGAGCACGCCGAAGCGAGCATTAAGCGCATGATCGAGGAGGCCTCAGCGTGAACCGGCCGCCGCTGCGTGAAGCGCACGCCCACATCGCGCCCTACGGGCGTTCGATGTCGATGCTCGACGCGTCGCGCTGCGCCTCGATCCCCGAACTGCTCGACGCGCTGCACCGGCACGCCTCGACGCTCGACCCCGACGCGTGGTCGCTCGGACACGGGCTCCGCGTCGAGGGGCTGCGCGAACGACGCTGGCCGACGCAGCAGGAGCTGCTGCACGCTTCGGGCGGGCGCCAGTGCATCCTCTGGCTGTTCGACCATCACGCGCTCGTCGCGACCGAAACGCCGCTGAAACTCGCGAATATCGACGCGAGCTCCGCCGACCCCGAGGGGGGGCTCGTCGAGCGCGACGCCTCGGGCGAACCGACCGGCGTGGTGTACGAGAAAGCCGCCAAACTCGTCTGGTCGATGGTCCCGGAGCCGAGCCCGGAGCAGATCCGGCGCGACATCGTCCTCGCCCTCGAAAAGTTCGCCTCGATGGGCTTTGTCGAAGTGCACGATCTGCTCACGCAGCCCGACGCCCTCGGCGCCCTGCTCGACCTGCACGAGTCCGGCGAGCTCGACAGGATCGGCGTCGACATCCGACTCTTCGCGCCGATCGACGATCTGCGCACGATCCTCGCACGCTTCGGCGACCGCCTCGATCGCGCCGCGACCGCCGGACGCCTCCGCCTCGCGGGGGCCAAGCTCTTCTCCGACGGCACGCTGAACGGTCGCACGGCGCTCATGCTCGCCGACTACGCCGACCCGATCCCCGAGCATCCCCGGGGAATGGCCGTCGCGAGCACCCGACGCATCTACGAGTCGATCAGGACCGCCGACGCGATCGGCCTGCCCCTGGCGACGCACGCGATCGGCGACGGCGCCGTGCGCGCCGTGCTCGACGCGATCGAAGAAGTCCGGCCCGAAACGCCGGGTTTCCGCATCGAGCACGCCGAACTGATCGACGGCGCCGACATCCCGCGCTTCGCCCGCCTCGGCGTGGTCTGCTCGGTGCAGCCCTGCCATCTGCTGACCGACATCGAGGTCCTGCGCCGCCTGCTCCCCAGCCGCCTGCACCGCGTCCTGCCCCTGGCCGACCTGCTCGACAGCGGGCTGGAGCCGGGCCGATCGCTGCTGTTCGGTTCCGACGCGCCGATCGTCCGCCCGGACCCGGAAGATTCGATCGCCGCGGCGACGCTCCGACGACGCCCGGGCAGCCCTGCGTCCGAAGCGATCGCGCCGGCGCAGGCGATCGACGAGGCGACGGCGTGGGCCTGCTTCGTGCGGGGATGAAAAGCATCCCCCACCGGACACGCCCCATATACTCCATCGAGAACGATCTGTCTTTTGGGAGGCCAGCGATGAGCCACAGCGAGAAGATGCTCCGGTTCAACAAGATCATCGTCGGGAGCGAGGCCGACCAGGCCCAAGCCGCGGCCGACGCGGCGGCCGACCTCCCCGCCGACCAGATCGACCCCGAAAAGTTCTTCATCCCACAGCACTACGAGCGCTATACGCCCGAGAACCACGAAGTGTGGCGGAAGCTCTTCGAGAGCCGCATCGGCTCGCTGCGCCGGCAGGCGTCCAATGTCTTCCTCGCCGGGTTCGACGCCTTCGGGCTCAAGCCCGACGCGATGCCGAGGCTCGAGGATGTCAACGAGGTGCTGGCGCGAACGACGGGGTGGAAGAGCCGCGCCGTGCCCGGATACCTGCCCGCCAAGGCCTTCTTCGCCTGCCTCTCGACGAGGCAGTTCCCCACCACCATCACCATCCGCCCGCCAGACGAGCTGGACTACCTGCCCGAGCCGGACATCTTCCACGATGTCTTCGGCCATGTCCCCCTCCACGCCGACCCGGTCTTCGCCGACTTCCTGCAGACCTACGGCAAGGCCGCCCTGCACGCCAACGACCCCGTCCATGTCGAACGCCTCGCCCGCCTCTTCTGGTTCACCGTCGAGTTCGGGCTCATCCACGAGGACGGTCGCCTGAAGATCTACGGCTCCGGGCTCATGAGCTCGATCGGCGAGAGCAACCACGCCCTGGAAAGCCCCAATGTCGACCGGCGTCCGTTCAACCTCGAACGCGTCTGCGAGACCCCCTTCGAGATCGACCACTACCAGCCGATCCTGTATGTGCTCGAGTCGTTCGAGCAGCTCCGTGACGCGATGAACCGGTACGCCGAGCGCGTGCTCGACGAGGTCGGCGTCGGCGCAGGGGCCTGAGACCGCCCCCCGCTGTGCGCAAAACTCCGGCGATCGGCACGATACCGGCAGCCCCGGGGCCCGTGGACGGCCCCGGCTGTCATATCGTTGGCCATGTCAACCGCACCCACCCCTTCACGCGTGAACACCGACGCCTCTTTCACCCCTCAGGACGCGGCCGAGCTCTACGGCATCAACGCCTGGGGCAACGGCTACTTCGCCGTCACCGAGCGCGGCACCGTCGCCGTCCGCCCCGACCGCACCCCCGGACGCGAGATCGATCTGCCCGAACTCGTCGAGTCGATGTCCGAGCGGGGGTATTACACGCCCCTGCTGGTCCGTTTTACCGACTTGCTGCACGACCGGCTCGGCTCGATCAGGGCCGCCTTCGACAAGGCGATCGAAGAGAACGGGTACAAGGGCGAGTACTGCTGCGTCTACCCCATTAAGGTCAACCAGCACCGGGTCGTCTGCGAGGAAGTCCGCGACGCTGGCAAGAAGTTCGGCTTCGGCCTCGAAGCGGGCAGCAAGGCCGAGCTCTGGGCCGTCCTCGGCCTGACCGCCGACGCGCCGTCGATGCCCATCGTCTGCAACGGCTTCAAGGACGATGAGTACATCCAGACCGTCGTCCTCGCCCACAAGCTCGGGCGGAACATCATCCCCGTCGTCGAGCAGTACAGCGACCTGATGCGGATCCTCCGCATCTCCGAGAAGTACGGCGTCCGGCCGAACATCGGCGTGCGGATCAAGCCGACCGCCTCGGGCGGGAGCGGGCGATGGGCCGCGTCGACCGGCGTCCGCTCGAAATTCGGCCTCTCGCCCACCGAGCTGCTCAAGGCGGTCGAGGAGCTGCACACGCGCGACATGGCCGACTGCCTGAAGATGATCCACTTCCATGTGGGCAGCCAGATCAACGAGATCCGGCGCTTCAAGAACGCCGTGGCGGAGCTCGCCTACCTCTATGTCGAACTGCGGCGGCTGGGCGCGGGGCTGGACACGATCGATGTCGGGGGCGGCCTGGGCGTCGACTACGACGGGAGCAGCTCGCCCACCGAATCGAGCATGAACTACACGCTGGAGGAGTACGCGACGGACATCGTCTGGAGGATCAAGGCCGCCTGCGACGCCGAGGGCGTGCCCCACCCCCGGATCGTCAGCGAATCGGGGCGTGCGATGGTGGCGCACTCGAGCGTGTTCATCACCGATGTGCTCGGCGTCGGGCGTCTGCCGGGCGACCCTGACCTGGCCCAGATCCGGGCCGACCTGAAGCAGGAAGACGACGAGCCCCAGCCCGTGCTCGACCTGATCGACGCCTGGGAGAGCCTCTCGGGCGGTCACTACATGACCGTCTACCACGACGCCGAGCAAGCCCACGCCGAGGCGATGAGCTTGTTCAACCTCGGCTATCTGAGCCTGCAGATGCGCTCGGCCGCGGACCGCCTGTACTTCGAGATCGGGCGTGAGATCCTCAAGCGCAGCGCCGCCGAGCACGACGACGAACTGCCGGCCGAGCTTGCGCACCTGCCCGAACGCCTCAGCGACCTGTACTTCTGCAACTTCAGTGTCTTCCAGTCCATGCCCGACTCGTGGGCGATCGACCAGGTCTTCCCGGTGATGCCGATCCACCGCCTCAACGAACGCCCGGACCGAACCGCCATCCTCGCCGACATCACCTGCGATTCGGACGGCAAGATCGACCGCTTCGCCAGCCCCTACGGCACCAAGCGCTCGCTCGAACTGCACAAGCCCAGAGAGGGCGAGGTCTACTACATCGCCTTCTTCCTCGTCGGCGCGTACCAGGAGGTGCTCGGCGACCTGCACAACCTCTTCGGCGACGCCCATGTCGTGCATGTCTCGCTCGACGAGGACGGCGAGCCCTCGATCGACGAGGTCGTGCCCGGCGATTCGGTCCGCGAGGTGCTCTCGTATGTCGAGTTCGAGCCCAACAAACTGCTCGAACGCCTCAGGCTCGATGTCGAACGGGCGCAGAAGCGCCGACTGCTGACCGTCGCGGAGGGCCAGGCGCTCCTGCGCTTCTACGAGGCCGGCCTCTCGGGGTACACCTACCTCGAAGAGTGACCCCGCCGGCTCGATGAGGGACAAAGGGGAAGGAGGGCGGCCGCGTGCGCGAGTCGGAACTGCTCGAACACATCTACCGGCGGTCCGAGGGGCTCGCGGGCGCCTCGCCCGACCTCGTCGTCGGCCCGGGCGACGACTGCGCCGTGCTCCGCGAAGCCGGCGGACGCCTGCTCCTGCTGACCGTCGACCAACTCCTCGGAGGCGTGCACTACAAGCCCGGGACCCCGGTCGACCTCATCGCCCGCAAGGCGATCGCCCGGAGCGTGAGCGATATCGCCGCGATGGGCGGCACACCCCGCTGGGCCCTCGCCACCGCCCTCTTGCCGAAGGATTACCCCCACGCCGACGAGCTGTTCGACCGCATGGCCTGCTGGGCGACGCGCTGGGGCTGCCCGCTGATCGGGGGCGACATCGGCGCGGGGCCGGGCGAGCTGCACCTGACCGTCACCGTGGGCGGCGAGGCGCACCCCGACCGCGGTCCGGTCCTGCGTTCGGGCGTAAAGCCCGGCGATCGGCTGTGTGTCAGCGGGCCCTTGGGCGGGGCGCTCGAGTCCGGGCGCCATCTGGAGTTCGAGCCGCGCGTCGAGCTCGGCCGGCGGCTGTGCGACCACCTCGGGGCGGACCTGCACGCGATGATCGACCTCTCCGACGGCCTCGGACGCGACGGCGCCCGCGTCGCCAGGGCCTCGGGCGTCAGGCTGGTGATCGATGCGGCGAAGATCCCGAAGCGTGAAGGCGTCGGCTCGTGGCGCAACGCCGCGGGCGACGGCGAGGACTACGAACTGCTCGTCGCGATCGCCCCCGGCCGCAAGACGCCCGAGGGCCTGATCGAGATCGGCGAAGCCGAAGCGGGCCCCGCGGGGTGCGAGATCATCGATTCGGGCAAGAAGATCGACGCGAGCGAGATGGGATGGGACCATTGATGGTGAGCAACGATCCGCAGCACTGGCGGCTTGCCCGCCGTTGTTCTGCCAAAGCGAGCATCACCCTCTCCCGCTCCGAAGGAGCGGTGGGTTGTAGCCACGGGTGGAGCGCAGGCCGACGCAGAGCGTCGGACAAGCGCAACCCGTGGAAGACGGAACAAGAAACAGTTCGCCCTGAAGGGGCGAAGGAAAGCGCGGGCTCGATCGCGAGGTTCCTCCGCTCCCTCGCAGCGACATCGTTGAGAACGCGAGAACCACGGGTTCCGGCGTGCTGCGCACTCCTCCACCCGCGGCTGCAACCCCATGCACGCTTCGCGGGCGAGAGAGTCGAGCAGGCGAACAATCGATCAGGAGAGCGGAGGTTGGGAAGAGGTGTAGAACCCGGCTCGGCGAGCCGGGCCACCCGGAATACCCAAAGACACTGAATCCTTGAAGCCATGACAGAACGCTGGACCATCACGAAAGTCGCAAGCAACCTCGACGCGACGGCTTCGATCGCGCGGCGTCTTGCTCGACTGCTCCGCGCCGGCGACATCGTCCGGCTGTCGGGGCCGCTGGGCGCGGGCAAAACCACGCTGGTGCGCCATCTCGCCTCGGCGCTGGGCGTCGAGCCAGGGCTTGTCTCCAGCCCGACCTATGTGCTCATGAACGAGTACCCGATCCCCGGTCCTAATGAAAACGCAGCCGAGCGCGAAGCCGAAGGCCCAGATCCGGACGCAGACCCTACCTCCGAGCCGACTGAACCCCGCGCCGGCGTCATCGTGCACATCGACGCCTACAGGCTCGGCAGCGCCGAGGATCTGGAGTCGACAGGGTGGGACACGCTCAAAGGCGACGAGATCGTGCTGATCGAGTGGGCCGAGCGTGTCGAAGAGGCGCTGCCCGACGACGCGGCGGTTGTGAAGATCACCCCCACCGGCGAGGATTCCAGACGCATCGAGATCGACGCCCCGGTTTCGTGGGGCGAGCGACCGGAGGCGGCGGTGCTGATCCGCGACGACACGGTCTGCCGCGTCACCGGGCGGCCGGTCAGCGCCGAATCGCCGACCTGGCCCTTCGCCGACGAGCGGGCCCGGATGGTCGATCTGCACCAGTGGTTCTCGGAGGGGTACAGCGTGAGCCGCCCGATCGAGGAACGGGACCTGGACCTGAGCGATTGACGCCGCACCGATGGGGCGGGGCCCGTACCATCTGCCCGATGCCAGAACGGACGCACCGACGCACCAGATTTTCCGCCGCGGCCATGTTTGTCGCGCTGTCCGCCGGCGCCTCAAGCGCCGCCGACGGCGAGGTCGCGACGGGGCTCTGGCCGCTCTTCCGCCAGTCGTTCGACATCTTCACGATCGCGCTGGTGATCGGTTCGTTCGTGGCGGTGGCGTTGATCGTGCGCTGCGTGATCGATCTTCGGGCGTCGAAGATTCTGCCGCGAAAGTCGGTCAACCGCATCGTCGAGATGACCGAGAAGGGCCGGCTCGAGGACCTGCGTTCGTTCGTGCGCAAGGACCGGTCGCTCTTGGGGCACGCGGTCCGCGCGGCGCTCGACCATCCGCGCCGCACGCGCGCGGGCATGCGCGAGGCGGCCGAGCTCGCCGCCAGCGAGCAGACGGCGAGGCTGTTCAGAAGGCTTGAACCCCTGAATGTCATCGGCAACCTCGCGCCCCTGGTCGGCCTGGCCGGGACGGTGTGGGGGATGATCCTGGCGTTTACGGCGCTCGGCGACACGGGCGGGCAGGCCGACCCCGGCGCGCTCTCGATCGGCATCTCCAAGGCGCTCTTCCACACGCTGCTCGGGCTGGTGCTGGCGATCCCGTGTCTGCTGGTCTTCGGGCTGTGGCGGTCGGGCGTGGACAAGATCGCGACGCGGTCGCTGGTGCTTGCGGGCTCTGTGATCGAGCACCTGCCCGCCAGCGACGAACCCGACGCCAACCCGCAGAGTCAGGACGAACAAAAGGGCCGGGAGCGGAAGTGATGCGCCTGCGCTCGTTCCCGAAAAAGACCGAGGCGGGCAAGATCAACCTCACCCCGATGATCGATGTGGTGATGGTGCTGATTATCTTCTTCCTGATCGTCGGCCAGCTCGCCAGCGACCGGCTCGAACCGGTCGACCTGCCCTACGCCCAGACCGCTGCGCTGCCCGAGCCCGCCGACCCGGTGCTGATCCATGTGGTTCGCCGCGACGGCGTAGTCCGCGTGCTCTCGCAGGGCGTCGAGCTCGATATGCCCGGGCTCGAGTCGATGCTGCGCGAGACGATGGCGCTGAGCCCCAACCGGCCCGTGCGCGTGCGGGCGGACCGGGCGCTCCCGTATTCGGAAGTGAAGCCGGTGCTGGACGCCTGCCGCGCCGCGGGCGTGGCGGCGGTGAGCCTGGCGACGGAGGGGCGTTAGCGATGTCACGCCCCCTGAAGCGCCGCGACGCGAGGCACACCTACGAGCTGCACCACGGCCCGAGCATGACGCCGATGGTCGATGTGGTGCTGGTGATCCTGATCTTCTTCATGGCCGCGGCGGTCATCGTCGGCCCCGAGCGCCTGCTCCGCGCCGCGTTGGCCCGCGAGGCGCCGGGCGAGGCCGACGGGCTCTTCTCGCTGCCCACCCCGCGGCTGGTGCTGCACCTGCGCCTCGGGGAGGGGGGCGTGCCGATCGCCGAGGGGCTGGGGCTCGGGACGATGACACTGGACGAGCTCGGCCCGGCGCTCCGGCGCCTGGCCTCGGAGATCGAGGGGTCAGAGGCGACGATCGTGATCGCCCCGGACGACGGCGTGCTCTACGAGCATGTCGTGATCGCCCGGGACCTGTGCGCCGAGGCCGGTCTGGAGCGGGTGGAGTTGCGGTAGCTCAGCCAGATGTTATCGGAGCATATTTTCTGCAAAGATCCGGCTCACATCCGGTTTTCTCCGCAAGCGGATGGTATAATTGTCTCGATTTTTGAGACAGTTGCGCATGATATATCAGAGTGGAAAGTCCATTATCCGCGAACTCACCCACCTCGCCGCGAGGCAAGGCGGGTACTTCACGGCCAAGCAGGCCGAGGAAGTCGGCTACGACCGCAGGCGGCTCTCCTATCACGCGAGAGCGGAGAACTTCGAGCGGGTCGATTGGGGGCTGTATCGCCTTCCCGGGCTTCCGCTTTCAGAGCACGACGACCTTGTCCGGCTGTCGTTCTGGAGCCGCGATCGCGAGGACCGTCCGCAAGCCGTGGTATCCCACCGAACCGCCCTCGCCCTGCACGACCTGAGCGATCTGTTTGCGGACTCGATCCATCTGACTGTGCCGCCGGGATTCCGGAAGACCGCTCCGCGCGGGGTGGTGCTGCATCGCGGGAAGCTCGCATCCAAGGATGTCGAAGAGCGCGAAGGATTCTCGGTGACCACGCCCCTGCGAACACTGCTGGACAGCGCGGTGAGCGACGCGATCAGCCAAGAGGAACTGTCGAAGGCGGTCAACGATGCGATCGAGCGGGGCATGGTGAGCAAGAGCAAGCTATGCTCGAACGCGGCTGACCACGATGCCGAGCGGCTGCTCAGGGCGCTCCACCGGAAAGCTGACGACCGATGAGCGGCCGGTTCGGCAGCGCCGCGGCGTTTCGGCAATCGCTCGAAGCGAGGGTCCGCGCCGAGGCCGCGCGTCGGCGAACACCGATCAACGATCTCCGGCAGAAGCTCGTCATGGAGAGACTTCTTGCGCGGATCTTCACTGGCGATCACAGTCCATGGTTGCTCAAGGGCGGCTTCGCCATGGAGCTTCGATACCGTCCGAACGCGAGAACGACCCGTGACCTGGACCTCTCGGCCGTCTCGCCGGATGCGGATCAAAGCTACACGCTTGAAACACTCTGGGATCTGCTCCAGCAGGCGGCGGAGATCGATCCCGGTGACTACTTCGCCTTCCGGATCCAGTCGCCAAAGCGGATCCTCCCCGGCCAGCAGCCGGTCGTCGCGCGATTCCCGACGCAGGTGATGCTCGCGGGAAGGGAGTACGCGAGGTTCCATATCGACGCGGGATTCAGCGATACAACGATCGGAGAACCGGAAAACCTGATCGGCGACGGGTTCTTCGAGTTCGCCGGCCTCGAACCGGCGATCGTCCGAGCGATACCGAAAGCCCAGCAGTTCGCGGAGAAGGTCCATGCGATGACCTATCCGTGGAGCGACCGGACCAACACAAGAGTGAAGGACCTCGTGGATCTGGTTGTGCTGATCGAACGAGGCGGTCTCGTTGCATTGGAAGTCCGCAACGCCATCCGTGCGACTTTCGCGTCGCGGGGCACGCACCCGATCCCGCCAGCCATCCCCGACGCGCCGAGCGGCTGGGCGTCGGAGTTCGCTCCGCTCGCGGCCGAAGCCGGGCTCGCGATCGATGATGTCGATCGTGCGCTCGTGATCGTTCGGGCGTATTGGGCGGAATCGATGGAGTAGAACCGGTGCGCCGCATCAGCGCCGGATTCAACCCTTCTTCCCCTCAGCCACGGCGAAGACCTGGAGCCGGTGGCTCTGGATTTTCAGGCCGTGCTCTTTGGCGAGGCGGTCTCGGATCTGCTGGAGCTCGGGGACTTCGATCGGGATCACCTCGCCGGTGTCGACGCGGATGAGCAGGTCGCTGGGGCGTCTGCCGTAGACGAGCTGGTAGTGGGACTGCTCGTCCTCGAAGAGGACGCGCTGGATGATGCCGGCTTCTTGCAGGAGCTTGATGGTGCGGTAGACGGTGGCTTTGGAGACGCGCTGGCCCCGGTCTTTGAGGTGTTCCTGGAGGGTTTCGGCCTCGAACATGCCGTCGAGACGGATGATCGCGTCGAGGATCTGGGCGCGTTCGGGTGTGTACTTGGCGCCCTCGGCCTTGAGCTTGCGCCGGAAGACGGCGCAGAGGGGGTCTGCGATGTCGATCGACGGCTCGTCGTCGGTGGTGATCGAGTTCGGTCGCAGCTCCGCCATCAGAAGCGATGGTACGCGCCGGGGGCGGGCCCCGGGTCGGGGTCGCTCGAGGGCAGGGCTCAGGCGGCGTGGCGCGAGGCGAGCAGGAGCTCGTCGTAGCGCCGGCGCAGGCCGGGGTCCTTGAGGAGTTGGTAGGCCTTGGTCAGCTCGGCGAACTGCTCGGCGGCGTCGGCCGACGGGTTGCTGTCGGGGTGCAGGTCGCGGGCGAGACGCCGGTAGGCGGCCCGGATGTCGTCGTCGGAGGCGGTGCGGGGGAGCTCGAACATCTCGTAAAGGTCCGGCACTTCGACCTCGACGCTGGCGGCGTTGTGAGGATCGTTGGCGGCGCCGGCGGAGGCTTGCTCGGCGTCGCGCGGGATCGCGTCGGGCTCGTACGAGGCAGCGTCTTCGTGCGCAGGCGCGGGCTCGGTGCGGTCGGGCACGAAGCCGTAGCGGGCGAGGTCGGCGATCATCGCGCGGGTCTTGGAATCGACGCCGACGAAGCGGACGCCGATCTCGCAGGCGTTGCCGAAGAGCCCGGTGCGCCGGATCCAGATCGGCTCGCCCTGCACGCGGAGGTACTTGTCGCCGGCGGAGATGCCGAACCAGAAGGGCTGGCCGATGTAGACCGGGCTCTGGCCCGGGCATCGGACGCGCATGCCCGATGCGGAGAGGTCGACGACCTGCCCGAGCGAGCACATGGCGGCGCACATCGGATAGCGATCGGCGCGACGCCGACTGCCGACCCGGTCATCCCCGTTGCGGGGCTCGCTGCGTGGATTGAAGCGTCGTGCCATGGGCGGAGCATCGGCCGCGCCGGGCCGACGACGCGAACGCGGGTTCGCGCCCCGGCAGGATCGGGCGAGCGTTGCGCCCCTACCGCCGGAACAGGTTGCCGGATGGTCATGTGATCGGACGGTCGCCCGGGCCGGCTTCGGTGTTTACGGACCCTTGATGAAGCATGGCCCCCGGGCCGCCGGCGGGGGCGGGCGATTAGACTCTCGCCCGATGCCCTCCTCCCTCAAGACCCAGACGCAAGACAACCGGACGGCCAGGCCATGGCCGCTGGCGGCGTGGGGAGTCGGGCTGGTCGTGCTCGCGGCGGGTCTGGGTTCGATCGGGCTGGGTGTTGGCGGACCGGCGGCGCCGGCGCTGGCGCTACTGGGCGTCTTCGATGCGTGGGGAGCGGTGCTGCTCGCGTCGGTCTGGATGCTCGGGGCGGTCGGGCTGGGGCTTGGGTGCTCGGGGCTTTGGCGAAGTGGGGGGCGAGGCGGGGGGCGGGGCGGGGCCGAGCGTTTGTGGATCGGGGCGGCGGTCGGGCCGGGGCTGATGCTGAGCCTGTGGCATCTCTTTGCGATGCTGGGTGTGATGAGCGCTGTTGTCGCGTGGGGGCTGGTGGTCGTCGGGCTTCTTGGGCTTGGTTGGACGGTGTGGCGCGAGCGAGCCGGATTGCGCGAGCCGCGGTGGACGGGGTGGAGCTTGCCGGCGCTCCCGGCGACGGCGCTTCTCTTGGTCGCCTCGGCGAGCCCGCCGGGTTGGCTCTGGGACACCGAGTTCGGCGGGTACGACACGCTGAGCTACCACCTGCAACTGCCCAACGAGTGGATGCGCGACGGGGCGATCACGCCTTTTGAACACAATGTCTACTCGTACCTGCCGGGCTATCTCGAAGCGGCGTACGCGCAGCTCGGCGTGATGAGCTTCGCGCCCGCCGAGGGGCTCGGGCTGGTCGCGGGCGAGGGCTGTCGGGCGATCTCGACGCAGATGCTGCACGCGTGGTTCGCCCTGCTCGGGGCGGCGCTGGTCTGGCGGGTGGTGCGGCGTGTCGGGATCGATCACGGCGTCAATGAACGCATCGCGTCGGCGTCGGGCGTGGTCGGCGGCGCGTTTGTGCTCTCGACGCCCTGGGTGATCGTGACAGGATCGATGTCGTACAACGAGATGGGGGTGGTCGCGTTCTTTGCAGGGGCGCTGCTCGCGTGCGCGGACCGCGGGCTTTCACCGGCGGTGCGCGGGGCGCTCGTGGGCGCGCTGATCGGCTTTGCGTGCGGGTGCAAGCCGACGGCGATGCTGTTTGCGGCGCCGGTCGCCGCGGCGTGCCTGCTCGGGCTGACGGGCGGGCTGACAGGCGGACGGGGGCGGTGGATCGCGTGCGCAACCGCTGCCTTTGCTGGGGCGATCGCGGGGGCTGTGACGCTGCTTCCCTGGCTGGTGCGCAACGCGATGGCGGGGGGAAACCCGGTGTTTCCACAGTTTGCCGGGGTTTTCGGACGCGCGCACTGGAGCGAGGAGCAGGTGAGCCGTTATGCCGCGGGGCACGCGTTCGACGGGAGCGTGCTCGATCGCCTGATGCTGCTGGCGGCGCCGATCGGGGACGCCTCGCGCGGGTTCACGCACACGCAATGGGGGCTGGCGGCGCCGGTGCTTGTCGCGGCTTTGGTGGTGCTGTTGGCGCGTCGGGAGCTTCGGGTCTGGGGGGTGATGCTCGGGGCGGGTGTTGCGGCGTCGCTGGTGTTGTGGATGTTTGCGACGCACTTGCAGTCGAGGTTTTTGCTGCCGCTGGTGGTGCCGGTTGGGGTTGGGCTCGGGTTGGCGGTCCTTGGTTTGACCAAGCGAGGCAAAACCTGTGGCACTGGCGGCTTGCCCGCCAGTGTTTCGATCGAAGGAAATGCGGGAGAGTCGGTAGCCACGGGCGAGACGCCCGTGCCACGAGCAGGAGAAGACACGGCTCGGCGAGCCGTGCCACCCCGAACTGTGCCGATCGCTGTCTGGGTTGCCGCGGGGCTGGTGCTTTTGCAGGCGGCGGTCTCGGTCTGGAACTTCGCCCGTCAGCGCGGGGGCGAGCCCAACGCGATGCTGCTCGCTGGGGTCGGGATGTTTACCGGCGAATCGTTCCGCGACGCGTGGGCGCTCTCGTCGCCCGCGGATCGGCGCGAGTTGCGCCAGCAGCTCTCGCCCGAGGCATTTGTGAACCTCACGCTGCCCGAGGGCGAGGTGGTGTATCTGCTGGGCGACGCAACGCCTCTGTACTTCCGCCCGCCGGTGCTGTACCACACCACCTGGGACGCCTCGCCCCTGGGCGGGCTGGTGCGTGAAGCGCCCGATGACCCGGCGGCGTGGGCCCGGGGCCTGCGGGCGATGGGCGTCCGCTTCGTGCTAATCAACCCCGGCGAGATCTACCGCCTGAGCGAACTCGACGGCTGGTACGATCCGGCCGTGACGGTCGAGACGATCGAGAACCTGCTCGAACACACCCCCCCGCCGCTGCGGGTGTGGACGGCGGCGTCGGGACAACCCGTGCGCCTGCTCATCGACCTCGGCCCTTCCGGCGAAGGCCGGGAACCATGACAGCAGCCGGCGAGACCAACGACCCGCAGGGACACACGCCCGACCCGAAACACCCCGCCGGACGGGGCATGTCTCGCCGCAAGATCATCATCCAGACGATCGGCTTTGTGATCGGGATGGGGCTGCTTGCGTGGACGCTGCGGCTGGCGTTCGCCGAGGAAAACCGCGGGGCGTTCGAGGCGCTCGGGCGTTCGAGCTGGCACCAGGTCGGCGCGATGGTGCTGCTCGGTGTGCTGACGCTCGGGTTCAACGGGATGATCTTCTGGGCGGCGATCCGCCCGGTGAAGAGGCTCCCTCTGGTCGATGTCCAGGCGGTCAACGCGATCGCCAGCCTGCTGTCGTACCTGCCGTTCAAGCTGAGCCTGCTGTTCAGGACGGCGGTGCACAACCGGCGCGACGGGGTGCCGATTTTCACGATCGGGTCGTGGTTCGGCGCGGTCGGGATCATGATGCTGGCCGTGCTGCTGCCGCTGCTCGCGGCGAGCGTGTGGCGGCGCGGGATCGACCTTTGGTGGGTGCTGACTGCGGTGCTGGGGATCGGCCTCTCGACGCTGGTGATCTGGAAACTCGCGGGGCTGTTCTCCTTCGGCGAGGGGCTGGAGCGGTTCCGGCGGTTGATCGACCACTTGCGGATCAAGCCGCTGTCCAAGGCGGTGCGGACCGACACCTACGCGAAGATGCACGCGGGGATCGTGATGCTCGCCGACCCGCGGGCGCTGCTCACCAACATCGCGCTCCGCCTGTGCGATGTGGCGGTGCATACGGCGAGGTTCAAGCTCGCGGCCGCGATGCTCGGCGTGCCCCTGACCTGGGAGCAGGCGACCCTCTCTGGCGTGGCGTACTTCCTGCTCGGGGCGGGCAGCCCGGCCGGGGCGCTGGGCGTGCGTGAGGCGGGGACGATCGGGACGGTGGCGCTGCTGGGGATCGCCGACCCGGAACGGTTCGCCGCGGTCGCGGTCGTGGTCACCGCCAGCGAGACGGTCGCGTGGATCATCGGCACGGTCGCGGGCGTCGCCCGGCTGAACCCCGCCAAGCTCGCGAGGCTCGAACAGCTCCGCGAGGGCGGGCTGGATGTCGACCCCGAAACGGGCGAACAGATCCGGACCGACACGATCGGGGCATCGGCCGACGAACCCTCGCCCGGAACCCCGCCGACTCCGGACGACGAGGGCCGTTCGGCGCGATCCCTATGATCGTCCCTTGCGGATCGCACTTGCACAGATCAATCCGACCGTCGGCGATCTCGGGCGCAATTGCGCGCTGATCGCGGCTCGCATCGCCGAAGCGCGGGCGCGAGGCGCCGATCTGGTCGTCTTCCCCGAGCTGGCGGTCTGCGGCTACCCGCCCAAGGACCTGCTGCTGCAGGAGGGGTTCGTCGAGGCCTGCCGCGACGAGGCGGAAAAGCTCGCGCCCGAGACGCACGGGATCACGGCGATCATCGGCTGCCCCCTGCCGATGCCGGGGGGCGGGACGGCCAACGCACTGCTCGCGCTCCGCGACGGCGAGACCGTCGCCCGCTACGACAAACGCCTGCTCCCCACTTACGATGTCTTCGACGAAGACCGCTACTTCACGCCGGGCGAGACGCCGGTTGTCATCGAAGTCGCGGGCGTCCGCGTCGGTCTGAGCGTCTGCGAGGATCTTTGGAAGGGTGAGGACGCCGGCTTCGCCGAGCATTACACGCGCGAGCCCGACCCGGTCGGCGAGCTCGCTCAGGCGGGCGCGCAGATCGTCGTCAGCCCATCGGCCAGCCCGTTCGTGCTCGGCAAGGGGCGGAGGCACCGAGACATCCTGATCGGGCACGCCAGGAGACGCGGCGTCTTTGTCGCCTCGGTCAACCAGGTCGGAGGCAACGACGAGCTGCTGTTCGACGGGCACGCCTGCGTGTTCGGGCCGGGCGGCGGGCTGGTCGCCGCGGCGCCGGGGTTCGAGGAGCATCTGCTCATCGCCGACATCGCTCCCGAAGCCAAGCTACCGAGCAACGGCCAAGACGACCCGCGGATCGAGGCGAGCGCCGAGGAACTGGTCTTCAAGGCGCTGACGATGGGCGTGCGGGACTATTGCCGCAAGACCGGCTTCGAGCGGGTCGTGCTCGGCGTTTCGGGCGGGATCGATTCGGCGGTGGTGGCGGCGATCGCGTCGGCGGCGCTCGGACCGGACAAGGTCCTCGGCGTCTCGATGCCCGGCCCCTACTCCAGCGAGCACAGCAAGTCCGACGCGGTCGAGCTCGCAGAACGCCTCGGCATCGAGATGGTGACCGTGCCGATCGGCGACGCCGAGTCCGGCCCGATGCGGGCGTTGAAGACCGCGATCGACCCGGCCTTTGAGTCACTCGGCGAGCGCCGCCTCGGCGAAAAACTGCCCGATATCGCCGAGGAAAACACGCAGTCGCGCCTCCGCGGCGTCGTCGTCATGGCCATCAGCAACCGCACCGGCGCCCTCGTCCTGACCACAGGCAACAAGAGCGAGCTGGCCGTCGGGTACTGCACGCTCTACGGCGACATGAACGGCGGGCTGGCCGTGCTGTCCGACCTCTCCAAACGCCTCGTCTACCGCCTCGCCGAGTGGATGAACGATCGTTACGAAGACTGCGGCTTTTCGACCGCCCCCATCCCCCGCGGCACGATCGACAAGCCGCCCAGCGCCGAGCTCGCGCCCGATCAGAAAGACGCCGACACGCTGCCGGACTACGCCACGCTGGACGAGATCGTCCGGCGCTTCGTCGAGGAGCGCCAGTCGGCCGCGACGATCACACGCGAGACCGGCTTCGACGAGAAGACCGTCGCGCGTGTGCTCCGGATGATCGACATCAACGAGTACAAGCGCAAGCAGCTCGCGATCGGCCTGAAGATCACCTCCGTGGCGTTCGGCACAGGGCGGAGGATGCCGATCGCGCGGGGGTGGCACGCGGGGTAGTCCCCAGTGCGGTCTTTGCTGCGATCTACTCCGGATGCAGCAGCAGCACTTGGGAGTTCTGAAAGTCGATCCCGAACTTCATGCCTTGCAGCACCGGGAGCCCGAGTATCACGTATGGGTGCTCCTGATCCCAATGCTTTGAAAGTCGCTTCCAATACGCATCGTGCTCGCCGAGGTCGATGCCGGCGATTTCGACCCGCACAGGATCGGGCAGACGATAGATTGGGCCGCTCGTGCCGAAGAAGTCTCCGGATCGAAACCTCCTCGCTCTGGAAAGATCTTGCGGAGGGGAGTCGGTGAAGTAGACCACAGACCGAGAATACCCGGTGTCCATCAACAATGGGAATTGTTCACCCTCGACTTTCGACTCAACATAGTGATGCTGTGTGTCCGAAGTCCCGACAGCGATCATGACCCCCGGCGGTTCATCGAAGGCGTCATCTGGGATCGAATCGATGAACTCGATCGTCTCGTTTCGCCGAGACTCGTTGGAGATTTGCTCCGCCCAAGCGATGAGATCTTGTCGAGACTGCGTGCGTGGCGAAATCAACTTTCTTGACTCGGACAATGGTGTGCCGTCGACGCTGACGGCCTGCAGCCGAACCAATCGATCGAGTAAGCGCTCGAGCTCATCCTCCGCATCGCGCCCGATGAGCAATCGCGACGATGGCAGATCGAACCAGAGCACCCTTCCTTGGCGGAGGAAGTCGAGACCGATGAGCGGGCCGAGCCCTTCCCTGCCTTCGGCGAGGTCGACCAGGACCGGATCCTTCCGAAAAGGCCCGACTCGGATCGAGCGGAAGATCCCGGTACGCAGCGTCACGGGCTCACCCCAACGGCCGTACCTGTCTCGGGGCTCGATCTCCTCGATGACGGAAGGTCCTACTCCGCCGACATCGAAGTCGGGCCAAAAGAGCCCTCCGTTTGAACCCGTATCGATGATCATCGCGACTGTGCGTGGATGCGTCCCGCGATAATCGATCAATTCGGCGTCCGCCCGAACTCGCACGCCGTCGAAACGGAGCGGAATCGTCAGATCCGCGCCGGCACGCGACTGCGGGCGAGGACGGAAGACAAAGCCAGCATCGGGATCGTCCGGCGTCAGCCAGATCGACCAGGCGTCTTCGTCAGGAAGATCGTCGATCGAGATGCGCGGAAGCGGCTGCTTCGCACAACCGACGCTCAGCGCGAGGATCGCGCACAGACCGATGAAGCTCAAGATTGTTCTCGTCCCGGCCATGATCTCATTCCCTCGTGTTGCAACCGAGCAACGCGGCGCGATTCAGCTGCTGCCCTCGCGCATGCGCTCCAGGCTCTCGGGGAAGGGGTAGGTCGGGAAGACGCCGATGTCGCCGTAGTTCCAGAGCTGGGGGCTGGGGTAGACATCGCCTCGGAAGCCGGCCTCGTACATGGTTCTGAGCACGGCCTCGAAGCTGGGCTCCGAGCCGTCGTCGGCGAGGAGACGGTTGGAGCGGGCGCCGAGGAACGAGACCGACGCGATCGGCTGGCGGTCGACGCGCCCCTGGATCATTTTGCAGACGGTTCTGAAGCCGCGCCCGAGGTCGGCGAGGGTGAAGTGGTCGCGCCCCTTCGGGCGGAGCAGGGCGAGGACCAGCACCGAGTCGAGGTCGTACTTGAGGACATACGGCTCCTTGTCGTGGGCCGCGTGGACGCTCACGGCGTCCTGGAAGACCTTGGCGTAGCTGGTGACGGAGTTGACCGACCACTGGCTGGTGGTGACGAGGTTGACGATCTGGGCGACGATGCCGTGGGCGTTGTCCTCGTCGTTGACGCCGCAGACGACGGCGCGGTATCGCCCGTCGATGACATCCTTGAGCATGTCCTGCCCCCAGAGGATGCGGAGGCGTCGGCCTGGTTCGAGTCGTCCGGACTCGGGCGGGAGGAGTGTGACGCGTTCGGTGTTCTGCTCGTAGCGGACGAGGGCGTCGGCGCCGCCTTCGTAGAGGAGGGCCTGGGCAGATTTCTGGGTCATGGATCGCCTCCGTGTTCGCCGCGGGCGTTGGTGCGGCGATGCGAGTGTACACGGGAGGATCAGAAGGGGTTCGCGCGGGCGACAGCGGACGGGCCGGGGTGCGTCGCGGCTTCGGGTCCGGTCTCGATCCGGATCGGATCCCCCGAGAAACTACGGGTCTTGCGATGAGCCGCCGGCGGCAAGTGCCGAGAGGGCTTCAAAGAGTTGGGCGTCGAGCCTGAGGGTGGACCATGTGCCGTCGGCTGCGGTCACGACGATCTGGGGAACGCCGTCGTCGGACGGGAGCCAGAGCGTGAGCTTTGTCCCGTGCTGATCGTTGCGGAGGCCGATGATCGGGACGCCGAGCGGGGAGACCGAGAGGTCCAGTCCACTCCCAGAGGCGCTGTAGAAGAACACCGACGGGTTGCCTGGGATCTCACCGGAAATGACCACCGCCGGAACGCCATCGGGATGAGCAATCTGCAGTGTGCGGGTCTGAGTGAAGAAGGAGGAGAAAAAGCGGTCGTAGATGTGACTCGACAGGGCGATGGTTGCGATGACGAGTGCTGCGCCGGCGGTGACTGATTGAGCGTTCGGCCTTTTCATGCGGCAGGGTAACGCGGGCGGCGTTTGGGCGGCCGAGGAACGGCGGGCCAAAACGAAAAAGGGCCCACCAAGATTTCCCTTGGAGGGCCCAAAAGTCGGCGATGACCTACTTTCCCGCAGTGCAGTATCATCGGCGGCCACGGCTTAACTGCTGTGTTCGGGATGGGAACAGGTGTTTCCCGTGACCTCTGATCACCGACAAACCGTCCGGTCGCCCGTTTGGGCGGCCGGCGATCGACGCCGGATGTTGACGAGAGCGTATGCAGAGTCGCTTTGTTCGCAGCGACCCCGGCGTAGACCGCCGTGCTTCTCTAGCTGTTGCCTGCATGGCTGTTGCTAGACGAGGCGCGGCGTCTGGTGGGGGTCTTCAAGCGTTCGACCGTTAGTACCGCTACGCTGAGGGTCTCTCAACCCTTACACCTGCGGCCTATCAACCTGGTGGTCTTCCAGGGGTCTCTCGCATAAATGCGACCAGGCCTCATCTCGAGGGGGGCTTCCCGCTTAGATGCTTTCAGCGGTTATCCCTGCCCGACGTAGCTACCCTGCGATGGCCCTAGCGGGCCAACAGGATCACCAGGGGTCGGTCCAACCCAGTCCTCTCGTACTAAGGTTGACTCCTCTCAAGCCTGGAACGCCCACAGCAGATAGGGACCGACCTGGCTCACGCCGGTCTGAACCCAGCTCGCGTACCGCTTTAATCGGCGAACAGCCGAACCCTTGGGACCACCTACAGCCCCAGGATGCGATGAGCCGACATCGAGGTGCCAAACCGCACCGCCGCTATGGACGCTCGGGTGCGATCAGCCTGTTATCCCCGGGGTACCTTTTATCCGATGAGCTACGACCCTTCCACACGGGATCGCAGGATCACTAGCGCCTGGTTTCCCAACTGTTCGGCCTGTCGGCCTCACAGTAAAGCTGGCTTGTGCGCTTACACTCGATGCGCGGTTTCCATCCGCGCTGAGCCAACCTTTGCGCTCCTCCGTTACTCTTTAGGAGGAGACCGCCCCAGTCAAACTGCCCGGCACTCACTGTCCCCCGCCCGGATTCACGGGAATCGGGGTTAGGCCACAAACAAGCAAAGGGTGGTATTTCACCGATGGCTCCACAGACGCCGAAACGCCCGCTTCAAAGCCTCCCACCTATCCTACGCATTGGATGCTCGTGACCAATAAAAGCCTACAGTAAAGGTCCACGGGGTCTTTCCGTCTTGCTGCGGGGAGGCGGCATCTTCACCGCCACTACTATTTCACCGAGTCGGTTGGGGAGACAGTGTCCCAGTGATTACACCATTCATGCGCGTCGGAACTTACCCGACAAGGAACTTCGCTACCTTAGGACCGTCATAGTTACGGCCGCCATTGACCGGTGCTTAGGTCGTGAGCTTCGCCGAAGCTGACCCACTTCCGTGACATTCCGGCATTGGGCAGGTGTCACACTGTATACATCGTCTTGCGACTTCGCACAGTGCTGTGTTTTTGATAAACAGTTCCCAGGACCTTTTCTCTGCGCCCCGAAGGGCCCCCTTATCGCGAACTTACGGGGTCAATTTGCCTAGTTCCTTCCCAACCGTTCTCTCGAGCGCCTTAGGATATTCACCACGCGCACCTGTGTCAGTTTTGGTACGGGCTCCGCTTTGCCCCCAGAGCTTTTCTAGAGACTCCGTCCGCCGACATCGGCCCGAGGGCCTGGGCGTCTGACAGCCCCGTCGACTTTAGGAATCCGCACTCTGGTTCGATCTCCACGGAGGGGCCGGAATATTGACCGGCTGTCCATCGACTACGCCTTTCGGCCTCGCCTTAGGTCCCGCCTAACCCTGGGCGGATTTACCTTCCCCAGGAAACCTTGCGCTTTCGGCGTGAAGGATTCTCACCTTCATTATCGTTACTCAAGCCCGCATATTCACTTCCTGACGCTCCACCAACCGTTCCCGGATGGCTTCTACGCTGACAGGAACGCTCGCCTACCACACTTACAGTGTCCGCAGCTTCGGCTCCATGCTTATTCCCGATTATTATCGGCGCCGGGATCCTCGACCAGTGAGCTATTACGCACTCTTTAAATGATGGCTGCTTCTAAGCCAACATCCTGGCTGTCACAGCATCCCGACTTCCTTTCGAACTGAGCATGGATCAGGGGCCTTAGCTGGCGGTCTGGGTTGTTTCCCTTTTGTCCGCGGATATTGTCACTCGCGGGCTATCTCCCAGAACTCGGCCGCTGGTATTCGGAGTTTGGTTGGATGGGGTACCCGGGTAGGGCCCACCATCCATCCAGTCGCTCTACCCCCAGCGGTTGCACTCTGAGGCTAACCCTAAAGTTATTTCGGCGAGAACAAGCTATCTCCCGGTTTGATTAGACTTTTACTCCTCCCCACAGGTCATCCCATATCTTTTCAACGATAACGGGTTCGGGCCTCCAGAGGGTCTTACCCCTCCTTCACCCTGCCCATGGGTAGATCACACGGGTTTCGTGTCTAGCCCCAGCGACTTGACGCCCTATTCAGACTCGCTTTCGCTTCGCCTCCGGCCCGGTAGGCCTTAGGCTCGCCACTGAGACTAACTCGCGGGCTCATTATGCAAAAAGCACGCCGTCACCCTTCCGAAGAAGAGCTCCGACCGCTTGTAAGCACACGGTTTCAGGTACTCTTTCACACCCCTCATCGGGGTTCTTTTCATCGTTCAATCACTTTACTGATTCGCTATCGGTCGTCAGGTAGTACTTAGCCTTGGAGGGTGGACCCCCCATGTTCAGTCCGGGTTCCACGAGCCCGAACCTACTCGAGGGCTTAGCGACCAACTACAGGACTGTCACCTTCTTTGGTCGCGCTTTCCAGCGCGTTCGTTTGGTCTAATCCGCTTTCGCTCGCCGCTACTTACGGAGTCGCGGTTGCTTTCCTTTCCTCCGGGTACTTAGATGTTTCAGTTCCCCGGGTTCGCTTCCTGCACCTATGCATTCAGTACAGGATGGCCTTGCGGCCGGGTTTCCCCATTCGGAAATCCTAAGATCACAGCTCGGTTACCAGCTCCCTTAGGCTTATCGCAGGTTCCCACGTCCTTCATCGCCTCCTGACGCCAAGACATCCACCGTGTGCCCTTGGTCGCTTGAAGACACCCACCGGACGCCGAAGCCTCCGAAAAGTGTCCCAAACGCCAGTATCGCCACGCTTGAGAGACTCGGCATACTCACCCCCGCCCGAAAGACCCGGTCTCGATAGACCGAAGTGCGGCCCGGCGGCTCGGCCGGCATCCGCACGCAGCGGGGGTGACATGCTCTCGTCAACTTCCGGTTGTCAAGGTTCGCTGCCGGGCTCTCACCCGGCCAACCGGGCGGACCCGGTCGGCCTCTCTCAAGAGGCGGCGGGATGCTAACCGTCACCGCCGCAGGGTCAAGCCTCCGGCGCATTTCCGCTCAAAAAATCACGCTCCGAGGCCCTCCACCGAGGCAGCTTGGCCCCGGCGCACGGGCCTATCAACCACCGATCGACGCCGATGATTCCCCCCAACGAAAAGCCCCCGCCGCACTTTGCGACGGGGGCGGATCTTCTGACTCTGCTGGAGGCCGGTGAACGGCTGCTGAGCGACTCCCGAGCGGCGACAAAGGGCCTTCACTCAGCCGCCGCCGGCGCCCCCGCCGCCCCCGCCGGTCTCTCTGGGCTGGCGCTCACGCCTGGGCTCGGGCTCAGGCTCGGGCTCGGGTTCAGGCTCTGGCTCTTCTTCGACGCGGCCCTGGGTCCTGCCGAGCTCGGAGGAGTCCCTCAGACGCCTGTAGAGCTCGGTGGCGGTGTCCCGCCCGACCATGCGGACGACGATCCTGGAATCGCTGTCGCGGAAGTAGGCTTGGAGTCTTCGGTCGGCTCCGGCGCCGGCCCCCGGGCTGCCGGCGACATCCAGCAGCATCGTGTCCAGGACAAAGGGGAGGCTCGTCGGGCCGGGCTCGGCGTTGGGGGGAAGCTCGCCGTCGGGGAGGACGGCGGGGCCGTCCATCCCCGGGGGCTCGAAGCCGCCGGGACGCCGCCCCGGCTCGCGCGGCGCGTCGGTCTCGATGGCGGCCAGATCGAAGATCGGCATGGCGTTGGGCTCGGGGAGCTCGTACGCGCCGGCGATGCGATCGCCGGGCTGGATGCTTAGGCGGGCTCGTCGCCAATAGCCGTAGTAGAACCCGTAGACCTCGACCTGGGCGCTGGGCCCGGCGCCGGTCTGGTCGCCGGCTGTCGCGCTGGTGACAAAGAAGTAGGCCCGGCGGTCGACCTCCACGGGGCTCGACCAGGCCGACCAGCGGCCGGCGAGTTCGTGCTGGGTCGCCAGCGGGCGCTGGTCCTCGTGCAGCCTGGCACGCTGGCCGAAGAGCGGGTTGTTGATGACCGCGCGCATCCGGTAGATGTACGAACGGCCGGGCTCGACATCGATGTCGTGGACCCACATCTTGGCGTCGGAGGTGTCGAGCAGGAGCGCATCGGCGGCGGAGAGCTGGGCGGGCCTGATGGGCAGCGCTCTCCCCCGCTCGTCGACATGGAACTCACGCTCCATCTCGATGATGATCCGTTGCTCCTGCGTCTGGAGAGACTGGATCCGCTCTTCGAGCTGGCGCCGGCGGTCCTGCTCTGTCTGGCCTCCCGTGCGGGGCGAGCCGCGCAGGGCCTCGAGATCTCGTTCGGTACGCCGGATGTCGTCGCGGACGCGTTCGAGCTCGCGGACCCGTCGCTGGATCTGGCTGGCGTTCTGCTCGATGGAGGCGAGCAGTTCGAAGCCGCTGGGAGGCATCCATGGCTCACCGGCAACGGCCCGGAAGAAGGTCGGACGCATGATCCTGCCGGCGAGGGCCTCTGCGTCGCGGATGCGTTCCTGGTGTTCCTCGGCGCCGAGGGTGCGGTCGCCAACGGGCTCTATCAGGGCCTCACGCCCCGGAAGGTTGCCGATTGAGACGAGGTTGATCGGCTCGCCGTTCTCGTCGAGCCCGTCGGCCCGCTCGACCTCGACACGCATGATCGCGATGTTGTCGTCCCACCACTCGCGGGGGACGGCGGCGGTCTCCGGGTTCTCGGGGTCGGGGTCGGTCCGGAACATCTCGCGGAGCTCGAGCCCGCTGAACGACCCCTCGACGGTGACGGCGAAGATATCGAACGGCTGCCCGTCGTCGACCAGAGCGGCGAGCTCCCGGTTGGTCACGATCTCTCGCGGGTGGAGCGTGAACGGGAACGAAACCCCTCGCACCGACCTGGGCGCGGGCACATCGACCGGGAAGCGGTAGACGCCGTCGAGGACGATTGTGTCCTCGATCTGCGATCCCGCGACGGCTGCGGGCCCGCGGGCGCGGCCGAGCGAGGCGATCTGCGTCGTCGGCCCCGCCGGTGTCGAGACCGCCTGTTCCCAGGCGCGGCTCAGGCTGACCGCCGGCCGCTCCGGCAGTTCGGGGTCGGGGTTGTCCATGCCCCCGATGAGCTGCCTTGCCCTGTCCTGCAGGGGGTTGTATGCACGATCTGGCGTGTATCGGTTCCGATCAAGCTCGACCTGTGTCGGCCCGCCCAGGATCTGCACCGCCAGCACGAGGAGCAGCACGAGCGCGACCGCGCCGAGCACGATCTTCTCGACATGCTGCTCGATCACATTGATGCCTTTGCGACGCATCGCTCAGCCCTCACCGTCTTGGATGCCCATCATCCGCTTGAAGTCAGAAGGCATGAACTCAAGCGTCCACGCTCTGAGCCACGCCGTCTCGATCGTCATCGTCGCCCGGATCACATGCCCGGGCCCGTAGTAGAAGCCCTGGTTCAGGTCCTCCCAGACATCCACCGAGCTGAGCCGGAGGTCCGAGACGGCCATGAAATTCCTGCGCCGGAAGCCCTCGATGATCTCGGGGATCCGCGACGAATCGACCACCATCGTGATCGTCACCGGCCGGATGTCGTAACGCGGGTTGCTGGCCCGCCCGGTCAGCGTGTTGGTGGTGTCGGGATCGCGCTGAACGACGCCGTCGACCACAGGGAGCTGCACGCCCGTTTCTGCGCCGGGCTCTTCCATGCCGAAGCCCGCGGGATCGCGCCGCTGCGGCTGGTTGACCGGCAGCGGTTCGAGCTGGATCGAGACGATCCGTTTGATCGGCGCGTCGTCGATGTTGAAGCGACGGCCCGTTTCGCTGGTGTTGATCCGCGTGATCGCCGCGGTGATCTCGCTGAGCACCCAGAAGTCGAACTGGAAGCCGAAGAGCACCGCCGGGCGTGGAGGCGTCTGCATCGAAGCGGTCGAGGGCAGCCCGGCCGCGCGAGCGGCGCGGAGGAGCAGGTCCGGCTCGGCGTAGAAGGTCAGGCGTCTGGCGGCCTGGGCGTAGCGGGCGACACGCGCGTCGCGGAGGCGCTGCTCCAGCCTGCGCCGGTCCTCGACGGTCAACTGCCCCGCCCCGCCTTCTCGTTCGATGTCGGCGAGGAACTCAGAACGCTCGCGCCGGAGCGCCTCGGCGACCCGCTCGGGCGAGGGGGGCATGCCGGCGCGCGCCTCTTCGAGCATCGTGATGTACAGCGAGGGGCGCCCGTCGGCGCCGCCCGAACCCACAAGCAGCCGCAGCAGGTCGAACGGACGCACCTGGCGGTCGATGTCGCTGGCCGGCTCGGGGAACAGACCGCCCACCAGCGGCTCGTACCCCTTGCGGTTGAACTCGATGCCCTGCTGCCTGACCTCCGCGACATCGGCCATCCGCTCGCGGATCGCCTCGCGGAACCACGCCGTGAGACGCTCGTTGGGCAGCGCCTGCAGGCTGACGGCCTCGACGCCGGGTCCGGCGGCGGGGAGGGTGTAAGAGACCTCGAGCCCGGCCAGACGGCGTTGCGCCTGACTGATTGTGGTCTGCTGCTCCTCCTGGAATGAACTGAGCATCCCGGAGCTGATCACATAGGCCACGGGCAGCACGATCACGATCACCACGCAGGAGATCACGATCACGAAATGGCTCTTCACCCAGTCGATTACTTTCTTCACCGTCTGTGCCTCACATCGCCCGTTGCGCCGGAGCGCTCATCGGGGTTGGTCATGCGCCTCCGAAAGGATCGGCCTCGCCGGCTTCGGCTTCCTCGTCGCCGAGCACCAGCACAAACTGCACCACGGCCCGCGAACGGCCGATCCGCGCCTCGCCCGGGGGGGGCGTCAGCGGCGCGATCTGCGCCGGCGAATCGCCGGTCCCGCCGACAGGCGAGCCCTCGCCGACACCGCCTCCGGATCCGACACCCGTGCCCTCGCCGCCCGGCTCGCGCTCCCGCCCGAGCTCGCGGAGAGGGTCGGCCTCACGCGCGGGCGTCCGCGCCTGGGCCAGCTCGATCTGGCGGATCGAGCCCGACTGCACGACCCACTCCGCGTCGGTCCAGATTCTGTAAGGACGCCCCTCGCGCCGCTCGTGATCGCGGAGCCAACGCAGCGCCCCCTCGACCACGACCCGCCTGGGATCCTCGTGGTCGGTGGCGACATGGACCTGCACAATCACGCGGCGCCTGTCGGTGTATGGCTCCTCGGGCGCGTCGGGGTCGCCGAGGCCGGGTTCTTCACGCCCGCCGCCGCGTCGCCCGCGATCAGCCGTCGGCGCCTGCTTCAGGAAGGTCATAATCCGAAGGCCCGAGCGGACGAAGTCGGTCTCCATGCCCGCAAGCTCGAAGCCCGTCTCGTCCTCGCCCACAGCCGAGCCGAACCGCCCGGCGCGGACCCGAGAGTCGATCTCGCTGACCAGGTCGCCGATGTCGGTCATCAGATACTGGTACACGCCTTCGTCTTCGAGCAGCGCGATGATGTTCGCGGCGGTGTAGTCCGGCTCGGCCCCGCCGAGGACCTGCGCCTCCTGGGCGCGGCCCGTCAACTCCTGCGCCCGAGAAGCGGCCTGCTGGATCTGCGGCGGGGGACGCAGATTCCCGTAGGCGTTGCTGTCGATGAACCATCGCGAGAACATCGCGGCGCCGGCGACGACCGCCAGCCCCGCCGCGACCCCGAAGAAGGGAACCTTCTTCTTCCACATCGCCTCGCGGATGTTCGCGACCGGGATCAGGTTCGCCTCGATCGTCTCGAAGCCCAGGCCCTGAAGCGCCAGCCCGTAGGCGGTCGTCAGACGCAGGGCGTTCTGCTCGAGGTCGTCCTTGCGCCCCTTCTGATCGTCGGCGAGGGAGGCCCTCTTGAACTCTTCGAGGCGGTAGACCTCGACGCCGAGCTGCTGCTTGAGGAACTTGCGCAGACCCGGGAGCTGGAAAGTCGCACCGATGCCGATCAGGCGCGTCAGCTTCACATCGGTATGGCGCGACTGGTACGAGGCCACCGATCGCTGCACCTCTTGGGCGAGGTCGGTGAAGACGCCGCGCATCGCCTGGAAGACATGCTTGGCGTGCTTGGTCTGCTCAGCCTCGCGCTTGAGGCGTTCGGCCTTGGGGTACCCGAGCTTGAACTGGTTGACCAAGGCCTCGGTGAAATCGTGCCCGCCGATCTGGAAGGTGCGGACCCAGACGCGTCCGCTCTCGGCGATGATCAGATCCGTCGAGGTCGTGCCGATATCGAGGATGATCGTGCCGGGCGTGCGCTCTGTGAACTGCAGGTCGTACGCCAAGGCGTTGTAGACCGCGACCGGGCTGAGGTTCACCACATCGGGCGTGAGCCCGACATCGGCGAGCATCTGGAGCTGGGCGGCGATCCTCGCCTTGGGAATCGCGAAAATGCCGACCTCGACCTCCGGTGAGTCGGGGCTCTGAAAGGTCTGATAATCCCACTCGACCTCGTCCAGCGGGAAGGGGATCTGCTGGGCCGCCTCGAACTTCACGATGTCGGGCACCTTCTTGGGCTCGACGGGCGGGAGTTTGGCGAAGCGGGCGAGGGCCGCGTGACCCGGGACGCTGCAGGCGATGGTCGCCTTGCTCAGATCGTACTGGGCCGCGAGCGTGCCGAGGGCGACGCGCATGGCGTCGTCCTGGTCGAGCCCGGGCGTCGAGAGGACCTTTGCATGGGGAATCACCGCGAAGTCGGTGATGACCGGCTCGCCGTTCTGGACCTCGAGCCGGATCGCCTTGATCGCGCCCGCGCCCGCCTCGATGCCCCAGCACACATTGGATGAAGCCATTCGTTCCGCCTCTGCGTGTGTCGTTCAGCCTCTGATCTATCCGGTTCGTTCCCGGCCCGGCCTTGGGCGGTGGGCCCGATGGTACCGGTCTCGCACGATCCCTGCGCGACTTTGGCGCGGGGAACGCGTGGCACTGGGCCATCGTCGCGCTGCCCGGTCTTCCTACCAGTACGCCCCCCGACCGCGCAGGTTCCCTGCCGGCGCCGGCCCCCGTAAGAGCCTAGCAAGAACGGGCGTGGTCCGTGCGGCTGCACTCCGACGCGGCCCCTCAGGGCGTGTCGTCTCCGTTGTTCTCGCGATCGATGTCGTCGGCGTCGATGCGATCACTCAGGAGCGTCAGCCCGATCGCCGCGATCACGCCCACTCCCAGCAACCAGAGCCGGTCGGGGGGCACGCGGAGCGCCAGCCACCCCCTCGGGAGGGAGTACGAAGCCGCGTGGTACCCGACGATGACCAGAGAAAGACCGATCACCAGCCTCGCCGGCTCCGACAGCCGGTGGTGCGGGGCCTCGGGGTCGCTTCGGCGTCCCCAGAGCAACAGAACGCCGCCGGCGACCAAGGCCGCCGCGACAACAAGCCCCCCGACAGTCCAGACCGACCAGACCACGGGGTCAGTGCAGGACCAGGGCCGCGTTGGAGACCATGCTCATGCCCTGCTGGTCGATCGCGGCGCCGTACTTGAGCAGCTCGACCCGCTCGGGATCCACGGTCCGCAGCGCGGCGACCATGTTGCCCGTCGAGCACCAGCGCGTCGGGTTCTGACGCCACGCCATCGAGGCGATGAGGTCGTCGGCCTTCCTGTCCATGTAGAGCTCCAACAGCTCGCGGTCGGTCTGAATGACTTGGTTGCGGAACTGCTCGGCCTGCTGCTCCCCCTCGCCCTCGCCCATCAGGGGCTGCTGGTCGCCGAAGGCGGGGCCGACATGGCTGAGGTCCGCCGAGCTGACGACAAGCGTCCTGCCGGGCAGGCTCGCGAGGGCCGAACGCAGCGCCTCGATGAACGGCTCGAAAGCGAGACCCTTGCCGTCGTACGACTCGCCGTTGTTCACCGCCGGGTCGTGCACGAGCACACCGAGGACCTTGGGGAAGGCGCCCGCGTCGTCCTGGCCGAAGACATGCTGGATCCAGGGGATCTGCAGCTCGATCGAGTGCTCCTGCTCGTGGTCGTAGCGGTCGTTGAGGAAGCGCTCGCCCTGCTCTTGCCCGAGCGAAGCGAGAATCAGGTCGAGGGCCTGGCGGTCAAGCTCGCACGCGCCGAGCGGGGTGCGATAGCCCTTGTCGCAGCCGCAGACGCCCGAGGCCTGCCCGAAGTGGTTGGTGCCGAGGATGATGACGCGGTCGGGCCTGTCGACGACGCGGAGGCGCCCCCAGATCGACGCGTAATTGATCCAGCCCCGTCCGTAATCGATGTGCGGGGCGACGATCGCCTTGGGCAGGGTGTCGAGGCTCGGGTTGTCTTCCTCCTTGAGCGCTTCGGCGATGTACTTGTCGAGCGTCTCGCGGAGACGCTCGGGGCCCTCGCGTTCTTTCTGTTCGTCGCTCACCTCGGCGCCCTCGCCTGCGGCGGCCAGGACGAGCTGATCGGCGAACGCCGCGGTCGACGCGGGGGGTAGGAGTTCGGAGCTGTCGAAGTCTGCCCGGACTTTTTCCTGCAGGGCGTCGAAGTTGGGTCCGAAAAGCAGGGCCGCGTCGTCGAGCTGGGCGACGAGGTGCTCGAGGAAGTCGCGGGTGAGCCCGCGCCCGACCTCGGTGACGATCTGATCGATCGTGCGGCTGCCGTCCATCATCGGCAGGATGACCTGGGCGGCCGGCAGCGTCGCGACGACCTTGTCGGAGATCTGCCTCGCGTCGGCGAGGCCGAGGAGGACGGCCTGCTGGCCCTCCTGGTTCTGCGCCTGGAGGGGGAAACCCCGCACCGGGCGGAGGCGGGGCTTCTGCTGGTGCGACGCGGAGGGATCGAATTTGACCGCCGGCGGCTGAGAAGGCTGCTCGGGCGACGGTTGCTGGGGCTGATCTGTCATAGGAACTGACTGTAGGTGCCCGCCCTCGCTCGCCCAGCGTGACAGGCGTCGATCCGGCTTGAATCGTCGGGCGGGCGGTCTATCGTTGCGGTCCGCCGGCGGCCGGTTCGGCCCAGGCCAGGAGATACCGCGATGGCGCAGAGCACATTCGACTCGATCAAGCCCGGCGAGAACATCCGCCTGACCATCGAGAGCGAGCCCAAGGTCAAAGACCGGGCCGACACCATCGCACGCCTCATGCGCCGCGATCCGGACAACGCCCGCGCCCTCCGCAGGGGCCACGAGACCCGCGCGAAGAACCCCCGGACCAAGATCCGCGGCGGTCGCGTGTGGCACATCCGGCCCAAGCCGGCCAAGGTCGTCCGCGTCCGCCAGGGCGAGTCGTGGAACATGACCTACACCCACGACCTCCGCGACGATCTCCGCTCTGTCGAGAGCTTCCTGAAGGTCGAGAAGGCCTGAGAGGCGGACCGATCCCCACGCGCGAACGCCCGATCGGCGGCCCGCGTTCTAGGATCGGCCATGCTGAGCAGAACGAAAACTTCCCGACGCCGGACGGCCATCCGTCCGGCGTTGTTGTTTGCCGCAGTGATGCTGCCCGCCCTTGTCCTTGCGGGTTGCTCTGAGCAGTCCGGGCGCAGCGCCGACCGCCCCACCGCCGAGGCGGTCTTCGAGGGCGAGCCCGACGCGGTGTACACCACCCGCGGACGCGTGCAGGCCCTGCCCACAGACCCGGATTCGAGCAAGCTCGTCATCCTGCACGAACCGATCGACGGGTTCCGCGACCGGTCGGGCGAAGAGGTCGGGATGAACGCGCACGCGATGGAGTTTCCGGCGGTGTCTCCGGGGGTCTCGCTCGACGGCGTCTTCCCGGGCGACGCGGTCCGATTCTCCTTCGAGGTCTTCTGGCCCGAGGGCGGGCCGCCGCTCTGGCGCGTCAGCGAGCTCGAGAAGATCAGCCCCGCGACGCCGATGCTGCTCGATGGCGTTGCGCGGCCGCGTTGGCTTGCACGGCTCCCGGAGGTTCCCGAGGGCGCAACCCGGTACATCACCCGGGGACAGGTCGTCGCCCTGCCCGACGCGCGCAACGACCTGGTGATCTTCCACGAGCCGATCCCACAGTTCCGCGACGCCGCGGGCGAAGAAGTCGGCATGGAGGCGCACGCGATGCCCTTCCCGAGAATCGCTCAAGGCGTTTCTCTCGACGGGATCGAGCCGGGGATCGCGGTCGAATTCGCGTTCGATGTCAGCTACGACGCCGAGGGCGCTCCCAGCTACCCCGTCGTGGGGATCAGGCGCCTCTTGCCCGGTGTAGAGCTCGACATCGACCTCGGCGGGCGTTGAGCCTCGCCCGAGATGTTTGTTGCTGCGGGAAATCGGCGTTCGGCTGAGGAAGCCTCGGTTCAAAAAAAACCCCGGCGCATACGGGAATACCGTAGTGCGCCGGGTCTCGTGGGGGCTTGTTGTGGCCGGGCGTTGACCGCTCGACGGAACCCGATTCGGAGATCGCCGAACCACGGTTCCGAGACGGAGAAAAATTTTGTGCCGTGTCGCCGGAGCTGGCGGAATGGTCGGCAGGTTCAGCCCATCTCTTCGACGACCATGCGGAGATCCGCCCAGACCTTGGCCCGGTTCTCGGTGGTGTACTGGCGGAGGAGGAAGGCGGGGTGGTAGGTCGGCATCACCCGGACCTTGTGACCGGTTCCGCTCAGTGGCGAAATCACTCGTGTCAGGCTCGGGGGCAGAGTGTCTGGCACGACGAACTCGTGCCAGCGGCCGCGGAGGCGGCCCATCGCCTCGGTGCTGTCCAGCAGCAGCCTGGTCGAGGGCAGGCCGAGGGTGACGATGAACTCCGGACGGATCGCTCCGATCTGGGCGTAGAGATACGGCGCGCAGAGGCGCGACTCTTCGGTCGTCGGCGTGGCGTTGTTGGGCGGGCGGGTCTTGAGCACATTGGCGATGTAGACCTCCTCCCGCTTCAGGCCCATCGCCTCGATCATCTTGTCGAGCAGTTGCCCGGCGCGGCCGACAAACGGACGGCCGGTCTTGTCTTCCTCGGCGCCCGGCGCCTCGCCCACAAACATCAGGCGGGCCGAGGGCGAGCCCTCCCCGAACACAATGTTCTCGAAGCTCGTCACGAACGAGGCGTGCGGCGCGTCGCGCTCGTAGAGCTCGCGGATCTTCTCGAGCGCGGCGGCCGCGTCGCCGGCCCGCGGCGACTTGCGCGTCGTGCTGCGTGCGGCGGTCTTGCTCGGCACTGATCTGGCCTCCCCGGCGTCTGCCGGAGGCTGGGGTTCTGCGTTGATCGGCGTTTCGGTCGCGGCCGGGGGCGGGTTTGGAGAGTGGTGTGCGTGCGGGGCGACGGAAGCCGGGCCCCCGCGTCCGATCGGGATGAAGTCGACACCGAAGAGCCGCGTCGTGTGCGCGTGCTGGCGGAGCACGCCTGCGAGTCTGGGATCCTGCGTCTGCATCGGAGCAGACTGTAGCGGATGACGCCGCGAGGGTTACGCGCCCGCGATCTCGGCGATCGCGCGGCAGCAGGCGTCGGCTTCGTCGGTTGTCGTTTCCGGCCCCGGGCTGATTCGGAGCGTGCCGCCGAGGCTTGCCGTGCCCATCGCGTTGTGGGCCCATGGCGAACAGTGGAGCCCGGCTCGCGCGACGACGCCGAAGGAGGCGTCGAGCGCCGACGCGAGGTCGGACGGCTCCCACCCGTCGAGCGAGATCGAGAGCACGCCGACCGAGCGAGCGGGATCGGCCGGCCCGTGCAGGCGGAGGCCGGGCACGGATGAGAGCCTCTCTCTGCAACGACGGATGAGCGCGCGCTCGTGGTCGATCGCTTCGGGCGACGCGTGTTCGATCGCCCGGAGCAGGCCCGCCATCGCGGGGAGGTTTCGCGTGCCGGGCTCGAAGCGTTCGGGGAGGTTGGTCGGGAGGTCGTCGGCGCCGGCGAGGCCGCCGGTCCCGCCGAAGATCAGCGGCTGGAGGGGTTGATCGTCGGGGTCGGCGCCGATCGCGAAGGTTCGCGGCCCTGCGTAGAGCACGCCGACGCCGGGCGGGCCCCGCAGAGCCTTGTGGCTGCCGAAGGCGCAGAGGTCGATGCACCCGGCCTCGGGCTCGACGGGCAGGAGGCCGGCGGTCTGCGCCGCGTCGGCGAGCAGGAGCGTCTTGAGCCCGCGCTCGCGGATCGCACGCCCGACCTCGGCGACGGGCTGGATGCTCCCGAACGCGTTGGAGGCGCAGGTGAGGACCGCGAGGGCTGTGCGCTCATCGATGCGTTCTATGAATCGCTGAGGATCGATCACGCCGTCCGGGCCGGGCGAGACGATGTCGAGTTCGATGAGCCCGGCGTTTTGCAGCCGCGCGAGAGGTCGCGAGACGGCGTTGTGCTCCAGCGCCGACGCGACGACGCGGGCGGGCCGGGCTGTTCGTGCCGGGCGGGCGGGCGGCGAAAGCACACCGATCACGGCGGTGTTGAGCGCCTCGGTGGCGCTCGACGCGAGCAGCACCCGCTCGGGATCCTGAGCATTGAGCATCCGGGCGAGGCGGAGACGCAGTGTTTCGACGATCTCTGCCGCGCGGCTGTGCTCGCCGGACGAGCCCCGGCCTGGGCTCGCGCCGGTCGATCGGATGGCGTCGGCGACGGCGTCGGCGACGCCCGGCGCTTTGGGGAACGAGGTCGAGGCGTTGTCGAGATAGATCGTCGGAAGCTGGGGCATAACGGAGGGGGCCGCCCCCGCGGGTCAATCGCCTTCGGGGTCCTGCTCCGGGTCGCGCTCGGGGTCCTGCTCGGGGTCTTCAACGGGATCCGGCGCGGGGAACTCCTCGCGCTCGCGCGGGGCCGGGGTCGTGCCTGCGGGCGGGGCGCCGCGTTCGATGGTCGGCGACGGGCCGCCGATGAGATCGGGGAGAACGGCGCCGGCCAGCCCCCCCACCACGAGGCCGATGAGCAGGCCCGGGAGGAAGAACTTGATGAAGGGGTCTCCGCCCTTGGTTCCGTTGGGCGTTGCGGGCTGGTTGTCGGCCATGGTCGGGCTCCGGGATGCGTGCTGAAGCGTTTGCAGAACAAGCGGATTGTCGGCCCCGCGGGCCCCGGTTGTTCGCCCCGCAACGGATTCTTAGCGCAATCGGCGCATGCGGTGCGCCCAGCGGGCGTACTCGAACGCGGCGTGGACGCGGTCCGCCCGCTTGGGGGGGTGGCTGCCGAAGGCGGTGTTCATGCGCCAGGTCCAGTACGGGCCCTTGAGCCGGAAGCGGGTGATGCACAGGAGGCCGAGCATCCGCCAGCAGCCGCCGAGGGTGTCGAGCACGAGACGCATCGATGGAGGGTAGGTGCGGCCCGGGCGGGCGAGATGACTCAGCCGCCGCCGGTCGAGGCGAGATCGGCGCGGCACCACGCGAGGGTCTCGGCGAGGCCCTGGCGGAAGCCGACGAGCGGCTCGTAGCCGAGCACCTTGCGGGCGAGGGCGATGTCGGCGAGCGAGTCCTTGATGTCGCCGGGGCGTTCGGCGCGGTGTTCGGGCTCTGCGGCGACGCCGGCCTCGTCGCCCTCGATCGCCAGAGCCGCCATCTGCACGGCCAGTTCGAGGATGCTTGTGCGCTTGCCCGTGCCGACATTGAGCACCAGCCCCGTGAGCGGCTTGTCCTTGGCGCCGGCGAGCAGCGTGGCGAGAACGGCGTTGGTGACGAAGGTGAAATCGCGCGAGCGCTGGCCGTCGCCGTAGATGATCGGGCGCCGACCGGTGAGCAGGCGTTTGGCGAAGGCGGGGATGACCGCGGCGTATTCGGACTCGGCGCTCTGGCGCGGCCCGAAGACATTGAAATAGCGGAGGCAGACGGTGTCGAGCCCGTACGCCCGGGACCACGCGCCCGCGAGGGTTTCGGCCGCGACCTTGCTTGCGGCGTAGGGCGAGAGCGGGCGCGGCGTCATGCCCTCGTGCTTGGGGAGTTTTTCGGTGTCGCCGTAGGCGCTGCTGGAGGTGGCCAGCACGACGCGTTTGGCCTTCGCGGCCCGCGCGGCTTCGAGGACTCTTAGCGTGCCGGTCGCGTTGACGCTCCAGGTGCGCTGGGGCTGAGCGATCGAGCGCTGGACCGAGCCGACGGCGGCGAGGTGGAACACGACCGAGGCCTCGTCGGCCGCCTCGGCCATCGCCCGATCGTCGAGGATCGAGCCGTGGACGAAGCGGAGGCGGTCGGGCTCGAACTCGAGGAGCTCGGCGACATGGGCGGCGTTGCTGTTGGAGAGGTCGTCGATGACCGAGACCGAAGCGCCGAGGGCGTGCAGGGCGTCGACGAGGTGCCCGCCGATAAACCCGGCCCCGCCGGTGACGCAGACATGACGCCCGTCGTACACGGGGCGGAGGGCTGCGACGGTTTCAGCAGGGAGTTTGATCACGGCGTGAGAAGATACCACAGAGTCGGGAAAGATCCCACCCCAGAGAACGAAAGAGGCACACCCCGGGTTCGGGGTGTGCCTGTGAAGATGGGCAAGGCTTGGGGAGGCTCAGCAGCCGGCGGCGAAGAGGGCGAGGTAGGCAAAGAAGTCGTCGGCGTCGATGACGCCGTCGGCGTTGATATCGGCGGTCGGATCTCCGTCGGCGAAGAACTGGAGGAAGAGGAAGAAGTCGTCGGCGTCGACTACGCCGTCGGCGTTGAGGTCTGGTGTGCAGGTGCAGACTTCTTCAAGTGCGACGATGTGATTGACAAACTCGCCGAAAATGACATTGAAAGTGCCGCCGATGAAGAGCCGTCCGTCATGCACATGCAAAGCCTGCTGTTCGATCCAGTTGTTTGCGCCGCAGCCGTTCTGGATAGTGCCGGGACAGGCGTCGACGATCCCGTCCCATTCCGATCCGTTCCATCGCGCGATGCGAGCGATTTGCTGACCGTCCACATTCGTGAAGTTGCCGCCGACGATAAGGGCGTCGTTGTAGACAGCCATCGAGCTGGCGGCCACGGTGTTGAGCAGGCCGTCGCCGAGTTTGTGCCAAGCGTCTCCGTCCCAACGGGCGACGCCCCAGACCTGTTCCTGCCCGTCAGCCCTTGTGAAAAGACCTCCGGCGTAAAGGTCTCCGTCAAAGACGGCTAAAGCGCGAACGCTGTTGTTCATGCCGTCGCCGATAGGATGCCAATCGGTTCCGTCCCAGCGGGCGATGTAGTTCGCGTTAACCCCTCCCGCGGTCGTGAAGTTCCCGCTGGCGATGAGGTCGCCCTCGTAGACAATGAGGTCGTCGACCGAAACGGTTCCGTTGCCCCCTGCGACGCCTCCGTTGAGATCGCTCCATTCCGATCCGTCCCATCGCGCGATGCGGTTGACGACGGAGCCACCGGCGGACTCGAACCAACCTCCGACGATCAGTTCGCCGTTGTAGACGGCCAGAGTGTTCACCTGCGTGTTGACGCCACCGCCCAACGCGCTCCACGACGAGCCGTCCCACCGAGCAATATTAGCCGCCTGGGTCTGGCCGGCCATTGACATCCTGCCAGCCGCGATGAGCTCGCCGTTGAAGACGGTCATCGCGCGGATCCTTGCGAAGCTTCCGGAGACACCGCCGCCGACAGGCTGCCATGAGACGCCGTCCCAGCGAGCGATGTAGTCGGCGTCTTCACCGCTGCTGGTGGAAAAAGTTCCGCCGGCGTACAGATCGCCAGCGAATGTCATGAATGAGATCACGGCGGAGCCGTTCTCATTCAACCCGTAGTCGGTGTGGGTTGTGATCGAGCAATCGGAGTTCGCCATCGCGAAGTCGGCGTAACAGTGAATCGCGATCGCCACTCCGACGAACTGGGCGGCTCGCGCGAATCCCGAGCGGCCGATCGTGCACCCGAAGATGCGTGTTGGAACAAACATGCTTCTATCCTCCTTCTTACTGTGGATCGAATACCTAGCCAATTCCTATCCAAAGGCGTTGTGATCATTGTGAGTAGTGGCGCGACACCGTCCTTTCTTCGAAACGGGCTGACTGGCGGCACCGCTCCGGCACCAGCGGCTTTCTCATCCGTCGGGCATGACCAGGGCGTGCGATCAACCCGATCTTTTTCCGAATACACATCTGTTGTTTCCGGTCTGTGTTGCAAGTACGAGAGGCCGATGATATGCTGATTGTGTGCAGCACATGTGCAGCATACAGTTCCGCGCCGGTCGTGCAAGGCCGAATGCATCGATTAGGCAGATTTTTTTTCGGGAATCAACGATGAGCGGTGACGACCAATCCGGACCAGGAATCGCGCTGCGGCGGGCGATCGCCGAGATCCGTCCGGCGGCCGGCGACGACTCGCCCCTGAGCGAGGAAGAACTTCGAGCCGCCGAGCGGCTTGCCGGGCGTGTACACGCGGAGTTGAGCGGGCTGCTGCGTGGCGCGCCGAGCACCGCTCGCAGCGCGTCGGGTCTGGCTCGCTATCTCGGGATGGAGCGGACGGTCTGCCAGCGGATGGTGGGCGCGCTGCACAGGAACGAGCCCGATGTGTCGCTGCTGACACGACTCCCGGGGGTTCGTTCGCTGGGAGCGATTGTGCAACGCGCCGAGGACGCGGGGATCGACGGCGAGGTCTGCCGTTCTGCCGCGGCGGCGGTCGAGCTGTTGGTCGAGTTCTTTTATCGGGCGGGGGGGAGCCAAGCGGCGTTCGCCCGTCGGTTATCTGCCCGACCCGGGCCGGTCCGGGCCTCGGGGACCGAGAAGGAATCGGACGGTGCCGCGCTCGCCCGGGCGGCCAGGCGGATCGTGGGGCGATGGTCGGATGTCCAGCTCCAGACCGCGGTCTACCGACCTCATCCGGAACGGTCGGGGGAGATGCAGACCGGGCGGATGCGCGGGTTCATCGGCCATCGCGCCGAAGCCGACGCGGCGCCGCTGGTGATGCTCAACCGGAAGGCGACCGTCGCGGGAGCCCGCCCGGACCGGGGCGAATACCAATCGCTGTCCGGCGAGGGCGGACCGGAACTGCTGTTCGCTGCGGCGCCGTTCTGCACCGAACCGGTCGCGCGTGCGACGACGCGTCGTGGCGACGGACGGATGGTGCAGATCATCGACCCGCCCGGCGAGTGCGGTGAGTCGGGGTACGACTTTGTGAGCGCGGACCGATCGGCGTCATCTTTGCCCTTGCCGACGGTCGAGTCGCCGCCGGTCCACGAGGTGTGGACCTCGATCGACTACCCCGCGGCGGCGCTGTTGTTCGATGTCTGGCAGCACCGCGATCTTGCGCGGGCGTGCATCCCTTCGTTGTCTGCTCACCTGTACCGGATCAATGTGATCGAGACAGTCGGCGAGCGTTGGTACACCCGGCTCGCAGGCGGCCCGAAGCTCCAGCTTCTCGGTTCGGGGCTGGAGAACGCTCCGTCGGAGGTATGGCCGCGCCAGGCGGACGCGCTGTCCTGGCTGTTCGACCGACTCGGCTGGGATCCGTCGGAGTTTGTCGGCTACCGGTGCGAGGTCCGCGTGCCGCTGTGGCGGATCGGATACCTGATGTCGTTCGATTTCGGCGGCGATGCCTCGTAGGACCGGAGCGGGGCTCAGCAGCCCGCCGCAAAGAGTCCGAGGTAGGCGAAGAAGTCGTCGGCGTCGATGACGCCGTCGGCGTTGATGTCGGCGATCGGGTCTCCATCGGCGAAGAGTTGGAGGAAGAGGAAGAAGTCGTCGGCGTCGGCGACGCCGTCGGCGTTGAGGTCGGCGGCGCAGGGGGCGGCGCAGTCGACGCTGCTGATGGTCAGGGCGTCGATCGCGGCCTCGACGAGGGCCTGGGGGTCGTAGTCGGAGGCGACGAAGCGGAACTGGACGGCGCCAGAGGGCGCGACGAGGTCATCGAGGCGGAACTCGTGGAAGATCCAGCCGCCGCTGGCGCCGGCGCCGGAGGGGCCGACGGTTTCGACATTGGTCCATGTCTGGCCGGCGTCTGTGGAGACATCGACGACGAAGATGTCGTTGTTGGGGTTCGCGCCGGCGTGGTTGGAGTACCAGCGCCAGTAGGAGACGAGGTAGCGGTCTGCGCCGGAGAGGTCGAAGACGGGGCTGAAGAGCGTGGTCTTGCCGAAGTCGACATCGTTGAAGCCGGCGCCTTGGCCCGGCGTGTGCTGGCCTGTGAAGAAGCAGCGGTTGCCGACGGGGCAGGAGTTGGGCATGACTTGGCTTGAGCCGACGGTGGTCCCGATGGGCGTGCCCCACTCCCAGATGCCTGTTGTCGCGTCGTCGTCGGGCGCGCCGACGGTCCAGCCGGCGGGGCCTGAAGCGAAGTCTTCTTCGTAGACGAGGGTGAAGTCGCTGACGGCTGTCGCGGTGAACGCGGCGCCCGGGATGTTCTGGCGGGGCTCGGAGACGGTGTCGCCATCGCTTGTCAGAACCGAGACGAAGAAGCTCACCTCGCTGTCGCACTCGAGGGCGCTGAAGACGGCGTCGTAGACATTCGGCTCGATCTCCTGCATCGGGACGGTGACGGGGCCGGAGCCGTCGTTGTAGGTGAGCGTGCCGGTGCCGGGGACGGGGGTGATGTCCGAGCCGATGACCTCGACGCGGAAGGTCGTGCCGCCGGAGGGGTCGATGATGTCGGGCAGGCCGGCGGGGAAGTTGAACTGGACGGAGGGGGCGGGCGTCATGGCCAGCGCGTTGGCGGCGTTGATTCGCCCGTAGCCGAAAGTGTCGTCGACGCCCGGGGCGCCGAGGTCGTCGGCGCTGAGTTTGATGATCTGCTCGACCTCGTCGGGGGTGAGGTCGGGGTTGTACGACCAGACGAGGCCGATGAGGCCGGCGACGAGCGGCGCGGAGAAGCTGGTGCCGTTGGGCGAGGCGTAGGAACTGCCGGTGGTGGTGGTGAAGACGCCGACACCGGGCGCCACGAGGTCGACCGAGCGGCCGAACGCGGAGAAGTTGGCGAGACGGTCGGCGGAGTCGGTCGCCCCGACGACGATGACATTGTCGTTATCGCGGTCGCCCCAGTTGAGGTTTGCGCCGTTGTTGCCGGCCGACCAGACGAGCAGGCCGCCGGCGTTCTTGATGACCGTGCCTGTGATGCGGACGCTGCTGGCGCCGACGCCAGAGAAGGAGACATTGGCGACGCGGTCGCCCCCGGTGAGCACCGCCTCGCGAGCGCCGGAGGTGAGCGCATCGAGCGATGCGGACGAGCCGTTTTCGCTGACGCGCACGGGGCGGTAGCCGAGGTTCCAGCCGACGCCGACGACACCGATCGCGTTGTCGCCGTTGGCGGCGGCGCAGCCGGCGACGCGTGTGCCGTGGTTGCCGGTCGGCCCGACCTGACCGCCCTGGCTCTCCCAGAGCCCGGAGACGGAGTTGAAGCCTTCGCGTCTGTGGAGCATGAGGTCGGGGTGGTCGGGCTGGACGCCGGTGTCGCAGATGGCGATGGTGACATTCGGCTCGCCGGTGAAGATCTCCCACGCGCCGAATGTGTTCATGCGGTTGGCGTTGTGGTGCCACTGCTGGCCGATCAGCGGGTCGTTGGGCGCGACCAGCGTGAACACGGTCCAGTTGGGCTCGACATACTCGAACGCGCCGGTGGACATCAGCTCGTGGTGGACGAGGTCCTCGCTGGAGCCCGCGGGAATGGTGATGATGTACTCGTCGGTCTCGGGGTAGTAGCGCCGGATGCGGTAGCCGTCGAGCGAATCGACCGCGAGCTGCACGCGTCGCTGCGCGTCGGCGGGGTGCATCCCTTTGGCGAGCAGGTCGGCGAGCTGGAGCGGGCGGGCGGTCATCTCGCCGGAGAACTCCATCTCGCCCGGAACCTCGACGAAGACAGCCGGGGGCTGGCCCGCGTCGTCGGCCTTGGCGGTGAGGGTGAGCGCGGCGCCGGCCGCGAGAAGGATTCCGACGATGGCTGCTCTCTGAAACATGCCGAGGCACTCCTGATATATGCAGGGCCTTGTGTGTAACTGCGTCTTCGGATATCGGCCCCGTGCACCCCACACCCGGGCCGGGGACAGCCTACATCAAAAACCCGCCAGCCGCGAGCCCGGCGTGAAGGAGGCGAGCCTGTGATCCGCACGCGCCGGCCGCCGATACGCGTTTCCGCGTCAGGCGGCCGCATTCAATCGCTCAAAAAGAAAGACGGACGCCGATCGGCGCCCGCCCGAGAAATCAATGCTGGACCCGGGGACTTCCCGAACCGTGCTCTGGACTGTCAGCACCCAGCGGCAAAGAGGGAAAGAAACGCGAAGAAGTCGTCCGCGTCGATCACGCCGTCCTCGTTGATGTCCGCCTGCGGATCTCCGGCGGCAAAGAGCGAGAGAAACTCGAAGAAGTCGTCCGCGTCGATGACAAAGTCGCCGTTCATGTCCGCGATGCAGGTGACATTCAGCCGGACCTGGTTCGGCGCGTAGACGAGGCGGTACACGAGGCCCTGCGGCAGGGGCGCAGACGCGACGACTTCGGCGAACTTGCCGCCGACACCGTTCGATGCGCCGGCGAGGATCGTGTACGACTGGCCGAAATCGGGCGTGTAATCGACCGGCTCGACCGAGAGCGTGCCGCCGAGCTGGACGGTCGCGTTTCCGGTGATTCGGTCGTAGTTGGCGCTTGAGGACGACGGACCGGCGATGCGGAGTTCGAGTGTGTGGGTCGGGGCGAGTGTGATGTCGCCGTTGAAGTCCATAGCGCCGGGATCTTCCAGCCCCGGCGCAGTAACGCCGCGGAGCGTGATCTCGCCGATGATGCGTCCGATCCCGGTGACGGTCTGGGTTTCGCCGATCTCAGCGCTGACATTGGAGGCGGTGGTGATCTGTGCGAGGCTTGTCGTCCGGTTCAGTCGGACGACGCCCGAGCCGCCGAGCGTGCCGTCTTCGTCGAAGCGGATCGCCGTGGTCGCGTTCACCTCGTTGGAGTTGACGGTGATGAGTCCGTCGTTGGTCAGGCCCGCGCCGGTGACGGCGAGGGTCGCGCCGCCGACGATGTCCATCGTCCCGGCGAACGAGACATCTTTCAGCGTGCTCGTGCCGGAACTCCGCACCACGCGGCTGCCCGGTTCGGACTCGATCCGCCCGCCGTCGATGGAGACGCCGGAGTTGATCAGCACCTCGCCGCCGTCGGCGAGGATCAGGCCGTCGCCGGTCTGGGCGACGGTGACATTGAGGAACTCCAGCGTTCCCGCGCTCGCCGCCATGAGACCGTTGTTGGCTTTCGCCGAGCCGGTGATCCGCAGGGTCTCGTTCTGGACATCCGCGTCGATGGTCCCGTTGTTGACCATCTCGGCGGTGATCTGGCCGAATCCGGCGATCGTGTGGTCCGTCCCGTGCGTGACGACCTGGTCGGCCGCGGCGGTGATCTGGGCGAGGCTGGTCGGCCAGTTCAGCCTGACGACGCCCGAGCCGTCGAGCAGGCCGCTCTCGTCGAAGCGGATTGTCGTGGTCGCGTTCTGCTGGCCGGAGTTGAGGGTGATCACGCCGTCGTTGGTCAGGCCCGCGCCGGCGACCGCCACGGTCGAGCCGCCGACGATGTCCATCGTCCCGGCGAACGAGACATCTTTCAGCGTGCTCGTGCCGGAACTCCGCACCACGCGGCTGCCCGGTTCGGACTCGATCCGCCCGCCGTCGATGGAGACGCCGGAGTTGATCAGCACCTCGCCGCCGTCGGCGAGGATCAGGCCCTGGGCGCCCTGAACGACCGTCGCGTTGAGCAGTTCCAGCGTTCCAGCGCTCGCGGTCATCAGGGTGTTGTTGGTCTTCGCCGAGCCTGTCACACGCAGGGGCTGGTCCTCCATATCCGCGTCAATGACGCCGTTGTTGACCAGCTCGGCGGTGATCTGGCCGAAGCCCGCGATGGTGTGGTCCGTCCCGTTCGTGACGACCTGGTCGGCCGCGGCGGTGATCTGGGCGAGGCTGGTCTGCCGGTTCAGCCGGACGACGCCCGAGCCGTCGAGCAGACCGCTCTGGTCGAAGCGGATCGCCGTGGTCGAATTCACTTCGTTGGAGTTGACGGTGATGACTCCGTCGTTGGTCAGGCCCGCGCCGGCGACCGCCACGGTCGAACCGCCGACGATGTCCAGCGTGCCGGTGAACGCGACATCACTGAGCGTGCTGGTGCCGGAACTCCGCACCACGCGGCTTCCGGGATTGGATACGAGCTGTCCGCCTTCGATGGTCACGCCAAGGCCGATCAGGACTTCGCCCCCGTCGGCGAGGATGAGCCCGGCGCCGGTCTGGGCGACGGAGACATTGAAGTACTCCAGCGTGCCCGCGCTCGCCGCCATGAGGCCGTTGTTGGCTTTCGCCGAGCCGGTGATCCGCAGGGTCTCGTTCTGGACATCCGCGTCGATCGTCCCGTTGTTGACCATCTCGGCGGCAATCTGCCCGTATCCGGCGATCGTGTGGTCCGGCCCGTGGGTGATGACTGCGCCTGCCGAACTGGCCAGATTCGCGAGCGATCCCGATCGGTTCAGCCTGATGAGACCGTCGCCGATGATCGAAGCGCTGGCGCCAAAGCTCAGCGTGGTGGTCGCGTTAACGCTGTTCGCATTGACCGCGAGCAGTCCGTTGTTGACCAGCCCGCCGTTGATCGTCACCGTGCGGCCGCCGAGGATAGCGAGCGTCGCGCCGGGGTTGGTGATCGCCAGCTCCAGCACCGAACCGGACGGGGCGTTGTGCGTGACCTCGTACGCGCCGGCGCCGCCGATCAGCACAGAGTCCGATGGATCGGGCAGTCGGCTCGGGCTCCAGTTGGCGGCGTTTGTCCAGTCGCCGCTGACGGGCGCGGCCCACTCGATCGTCTGGGCGGTTGTAACGCCGGCCGGAATCCCGATCACGAGCCCGGCCGATGCAACCACACCACAAGGGTTGATCCTGCGCTTCATGACGAATCTCCTCTCCGCTCCGTGTCCGATTTGTTAGATACACACCCCGCGGCACCCTCTGCCGGAGGCCGGGACGGACGACCCGCGGGGGCAAGAGTAACCAAACCGAGTCACGATCCCAACACCAATACGAGAACGGTGGCTCTCATGGGTCCGAAAGCACGGATGTTTGCACTCTGGTCGTTCGCCCGAGCTTGGTTCTCGGAACAGACGCCGGGCTCGATGCAGCGTTGGATGTGCAATTGGCCGCAGCCGGGAGCGAGCGAGCCAAAGAAAAACGCCCCACGCAGGGCGCGGGGCGTCTGAGGGAAAGCTCGATCTGGATCGTTCAGCCGGCCTTGGGCTTCCACCCGGCCTTGAAGGCCTTGAGGGTGTCCTGGATCTTCTTCTCCAGGTCGTCGTTCAGAGCGCGAGAGGCGTCCAGCTCGTCCCAGACATTGCGGCCCTGCTCACGGAAGTAGTTGAGCATCGCCTCCTCGAACTGCTTGACCTGGTCGACCGGGACCGTGTCGAGGAAGCCCTTGGTGCCGGCGTAGATCGAGATGATCTGATCGACGACATGCTGGGGGACATTCTCGGGCTGCTTGAGCAGCTCGACCATGCGGGCGCCTCTGTCGAGCTGGGCCTGGGTGGCCTTGTCGAGCTCGGTGCCGAGCTGGGCGAAGGCCTCCAGCTCGCGGTAGGCCGCCAGGTCGAGGCGGAGCGAGCCGGCGATCTTCTTCATCGCCTTGACCTGGGCGTTGCCGCCCACGCGGGAGACGGAGATACCGACATTGATGGCGGGGCGGACGCCGGCGAAGAAGAGCTCGGGCTCGAGGTAGATCTGGCCGTCGGTGATGGAGATCACATTGGTGGGGATGTAGGCCGAGACATCGCCCTCCTGGGTCTCGATGACGGGCAGGGCGGTGAGGGAGCCGCCGCCGTTGTCGTCGGAGAGCTTGGTGGCGCGCTCGAGCAGGCGGCTGTGGAGGTAGAAGACATCGCCGGGGAAGGCCTCGCGTCCGGGCGGGCGGCGGAGCAGCAGCGAGAGCTGGCGATACGCGACGGCCTGCTTGGAGAGGTCGTCGTAGATGCACAGGGCGTGCTTGGGGGTCTTGCCGTTCTTGCCCTGCCACATGAAGTACTCGCCCATGGCGCAGCCGGTGTAGGGCGCGATGTACTGCATGGGGGCGGGCTCGGAGCTGCCGGCGTTGACGACGATGGTGTAGTCCATCGCGCCGTTCTTGCGGAGCGTCTCGACCACTCCGGCGACCGTCGACTCCTTCTGGCCAACGGCGACATAGATGCACACCACCGCGTCGTCGGTGCCCCAGTACTGCTTCTGGTTGATGATCGCGTCGATGGCGACGGCGGTCTTGCCGGTCTTGCGGTCGCCGATGATCAGCTCGCGCTGGCCTTTGCCGATCGGGATCATCGCGTCGATGGCCTTGATGCCCGTCTGGAGGGGCTCGGTCACCGGCTGGCGCTCGGCGATGCCGGGGGCGATGATGTCGACCTTGCGGGTCTCGGCCTCTTCGACGGGCGGGCCGTCGTCGATCGGCTGGCCAAGGGCGTTGACGACGCGCCCGAGCAACGCCTCGCCCACGGGGACTTCCAGCAGGCGACCCGTGCTCTTGACGACATCGCCTTCCTTCACTGAGAGGTAGTCGCCGTAGATCACCGAGCCGACCGTGTCCTCTTCCAGGTTCATGACCTGGCCCATGACGACGCCGGTGGAGGTCTCGAACTCGAGGAGCTCGCCGGCCATGGCGTTGGAGAGGCCGTAGATGCGGGCGATCCCGTCGCCGACCTCGACCACGCGGCCGACCTCGGAGATCTCCAGCTCGGAGGCGAACTGCTCGATCTCCTGCTTGATGACGCTGGCGATTTCGTCGGTCTTGATTTTCACGGGGTGTGCTTCCTTCGCTGCGGGGTCCGATCGCGCGTCGGACGCGGCGAATCTCCGTCCGGCGGCAGTCTGTTGGGCCCGAAGGGTAGACAGTACCCGGCCCGGCGTCATGCCCCGAAGCCGCCTGACCCGGCGGCCAAGAGCGATCGAGGGCCGACGCGCGTCCGAAGACCCCGCTCAGGAATCGCTCGGCTCGGCCCTGCGCGAGACCCTGAGGCGAATGAGCGGCATTTGTTCGGAAACCGTCACGCCCGGCGGCAGCCCGATGATGCGGGGACGCTGGAGCATCTCTGCGGGGTCGGCCTCGGCCAAAGCTTGCTCGATCGCGCCGGGCAGCAGCTCGATCTCGGCGATCGGCTGCACGCCGCCGGCGCCGATCTGGTTCACCAACGCCGCGGGGCCTGAAACATTGACATTGGTGAGGAAGGCGTCGCTGCGGTCGGCCAGTTCGATGCGGTAGTGGTCGCGGAACTCGACGGGCTCTCGGATGTGGACGGGCACAGAGTCGATCGTCCGCCACGCGGTCGCGGTGCGCAGCGTGAACTCGACGGCGACCGTCCGGGGCCGCAGCTCGACGCCCCGCAGCGCCGCGAGGCTCTCAGGCAGCGAGAGCGGCACCGCCCCCACCCTCGTCGCCTGGCCCGGCACCGCGCCTGCGACCGCCTCGGCGGGCAGTCGGGCGACCACCTCCGGCTCCGGGGGCAACGCATCGATCAGCCTCGACGGGATTCGCAGATTCGCCTGCGCCGGGATCGCTCTCACCTCGGCGTCGCCCGCCCTGTCGGGCGTGATGACACGCACACGGGCCGGTCGCTCGACCAGCCTGTCGAGGATGATCATCACGCTCCGGGGCTCGACCTGCTTGATCGTCACGCCCGAGGCCTCGAACGGGTTGCTGCGGCGGAGCGCCTCGCGGAGATCGACGGGCTGCTCGCGTCCCTCCTCGACCTCGATCTGTCCCGCAGCGGCGGAGAGCCGGACCGCCTGGGTCAGCCGGTCTCGCAGGGTGTCGATGTTCGCCGCGGAACCCTCGAGGTGGACACGGACCCGCCCCGTCCAGCCCTGACCCTCGACGACTTCGAGCAGGCGGCTCTCCGAACCGGATTCGAGACTCACATCCACCTCGGACTGATACACACGGAGGCTCTCGCCCTCGGCGAACAACCAAACCAGCACCGCGACGATCGTCACCAAGATGTAGGTCCTCGCCTTGACCATCTCAGGCCTTCTCCTTCGATCGTGTAGGCTTGCCCGCTGTGGCGAGCGCCTCGGCCTCGGCCTTTTCTGCGGCGGTCGCGGGCTCTCGCCGGTCGCGTGCGTCCAGCGCGTCTTTCTCGACGGCGGTTGCGCCCCGCTCGGGGCTGGCCTGCTCGAGTCGCTGCATCAGGATCTTGCGGAGCTCGTCGGGCTCGATGGGCGCGCTGAGCTTGCCACGCTCGGCGATGCGGATGCTGCCCGTCTCCTCGCTGACGATGACCGCGATCGCGTCGCACTCTTTGGTCAGCCCGACCGCCGCCCGGTGGCGCGAGCCCAGCGTCGGGTCGGGCATCTCCGCCGGTTCGGCCAGGGGGAGCTGCACGCCCGCGGCCCGAACGATCTTGCCCCGGATGACCACCGCGAGATCGTGCAGCGCGGTGCCCGGGTAAAAGATGGTTTGGAGCAGGCGGGTCGAGATCGCCGCGTCGAGCCGGGTGCCGCCCTCGGTCAGACCTTCCAGGCCCACCTGTCTCTCCAGGACGATCAGGGCGCCGATGCGCGTCTTGCCGAGGTAGACGCAGGCGTCGACGACGGCCGAGACCGTTTTGGCGATGTCGCTGGGCGTCGATCGGAAGAGCCCCGCCTCGCCGAGTCTGAGCGCGGCGCGGCGGAGCTCGGGCTGGAAGATCACGATCAGCGCGATCGCGATGATGGCGAACAGGCTGTTGGCGAGGAAATAGATCCGCTGGAACCCCTGGGCGCCCCCCAGCACCCGCAGCGCCAACCCCGCCAGCACCAGCACGACCAGCAGCAAGGCGACGCCCCGCAGTGCGGCCGCCGCCCTCGTCCCCTGCACGAACCGCACCACAGCGAAGACCAGCAGCCAGATAATCCCCAGTTCGATGGCGATCTCGTACACCTCGTACGAGGCGATACGCTGGAGAAGGTCCTGGATCCGGGTCGGGAGGTTCACGGCGGCGCGGTTTCCGATCGCAGTTGAGACTGGCGGTTCTTGTCGAGTGTAACCGCCGGATCTGAAGGCGGCATCCGACGCCTCTACCATCGGACCGATGCCCTACTCGATCACGAGGATTGAAAAGACCCCCAACCCGGACGCGCTGAAGTTCTTTGTGGACCCATCGCCCGGCAAGATCCCCCGCTCGTACCGCACCCCCGACGAGGCCGACCCCAACGACGATCTCGGCTCGGGGCTCTTGGCGATCCCGGGCCTGAGGACGCTGCTCATCCACGACGGGTGGTTCAGCGTCGTCAAAGCCCCTGAAGCGGAGTGGAATGACCTCAAGCCGGAGATCGAGCGTGTCCTCGGCGAGGTCGGGTAGACCCCAAGCCGACCGGCCGGGCCCGGCCCGATCCGCCCCCGACCAAGGGCGCGACGCATCGATCGCAACGAGCGTCGCGGAGTGGTTCACCGAGCACGCCCGCGAGCTTCCCTGGCGCGACCTCCCGCCGGGTCGGCGCGATCCTTACCGCGTGCTGGTGAGCGAGCTGATGCTCCAGCAGACCCAGGCCTCGCGCGTCGCCGAGCGTTACCCCGCATTCCTCGCAAGGTTCCCCGACGCGAGGGCTCTGGCCCGTGCCGACGAAGACGATGTCCTCTCCCTCTGGTCGGGCCTGGGATACTACCGCCGAGCGAAACACCTCCACGCAGCGGCCAAAGCCATGGACGAACGCTTCTGCGGGCGAATGCCCCGAGACCCGAAGGAGTTGCGGTCGATCCCGGGCGTCGGCGCGTACACCGCCGGGGCGATCGCCTCGCTGGCGTTCGACCTGCCCGAGCCGGCGGTCGACGGCAATGTCACCCGCGTTTTTCTCCGCCTGCTGGGCGAGCGGCTCTCGCTGAACACGCCCGCCGCTCAACGGCGAACAGTCGATGCGGCCCGCGCGGCGCTCGCCGCCGGAGCCGAAGCCGGCGTCGGCCCGGGGCTGGTCAACGAGGGACTGATCGAGCTCGGCGCCACTGTCTGCACGCCCCGCTCTCCATCGTGCGAGCGTTGCCCGCTCGCGGGCCTGTGCATCGCCAAGCAAGAGGGACTGACCGAGACCATCCCCGCCCCCAAAAAGGCGGGCCCGAAGAAAACACTCCACGCCCTGGCGGTCCTGGCGATCGATGACGCCGGTGCGAGGCTCGTCGAGCGTCGCGGGCCCACGGGGCTCTGGGCCGGGCTGTGGCAGGCGCCGACCGCCGAGAGCCACGACCCCATCGACCCCGCGACCGCCCGGCCCGGCGGCGTTACCCCGGGCGAACAACTCGGAGCCTTCACGCACGAAACGACCCACCGCACGATCAGGTTCGTCGTCTGCGCACCCGCGCCGGGCGAGATCGCACCCAAGCCCGGCACGCTCTGGAAGCCGCCCGCCGAGATCGAGCGGCTCGGGCTCTCCTCGGCGCAGCGTCGCATCCTGCTGGACGCAGGGCTCAATACCCCGCCCGAGGAATAGAAACCAACGCCTGTGAACGAACCCCCGTCCCGCTACGCTGTGCCCGAGCCATGAAACTCGCCATCGTCATCCCGGCGTACAACGAACGGGCGCTCCTGCCCGAAGCGATCGCACGCCTCGACGCCACGCCGCCGCCCGCAACACCAGAAGGAGGCGACTGCGAGCGAATCCTCGTGATCGTCGACGACGGCTCGACCGACGGCACGCGCGAACTCGTCAGCGAGCTCGGCGAGCGCGACGACATCATCGCCGTCATGCACGAGGAAAACGCCGGCAAGGGCGCAGCGATCCGCACTGGGTTCCAAGCCGCCCTCGACGCCGGCGCCGACATCCTGCTCATCCAGGACGCCGACCTCGAATACGACCCCCGCGACCACGCCCGCGTGCTCGAACCGATCCTCGACGCCAGGGCCGACGCCGTCATCGGCTCGCGATTCATCGGGCAGGCCCACCGCGTGCTGTACTACTGGCACTTTCTCGCCAACCGCTTCATCACGCTCTGCAGCAATGTAATGACCAACCTGAACCTCAGCGACATCGAGTGCTGCTCCAAAGCGATGACGGCCGAGGTCGCCCGCAAGCTCGAAATCAGGGAGAAACGCTTCGGCCTCGAACCGGAGATCGTCGCCAAGCTCTCGCAGATGCGCCTGCCCGAGAAAGATGTCGAGGGCGAAGCGGAGGCCGACGACAAAGAGAACAGCCAACGCCCCCTGCGCATCTACGAGGTCGCGGTCAGCTACGCCGGACGGACCTACGCCGAGGGCAAGAAGATCACCTGGCGTGACGGCGTCTCGGCCCTGCGCTGCATCGTGAAGTACAACTTCAAAGCCTTTTTCAAGGCGTACATGTTCTTCCCGTTCTGAGACCGACCGATCTCCGCGGCGATCCGCGACAGACCCGCCGGCGCCGACATCAATACGGGGGACCGATGCCCAAAGACATGATGAATGCCTCGCGCAAACAGCTCGAAGCGGCCCACACGCCCGAGGCGATCCGCAAGCGACTGGAGACCCAGAACAGGCCCTCGCTCCTGCGCGACTTTGTCTACGGCGGGATCGATGGCGCCGTCACCACCTTCGCCGTGGTCGCCGGCGTCGCGGGCGCTGGCCTGAAAGACGAGATCGTGCTGATCCTGGGCATGGCCAACCTCGTGGCCGACGGGTTCAGCATGGCCGCGAGCAACTTCCTCGCGACGCGCGCCGAGCACCAGCAGTTCCTCAGGGCGCGCCGCGTCGAGGCCGAGCACATCGAACGCTACCCCGAGGGCGAGCGCGAAGAGGTCCGCCAGATCTTCGAGGCCAAGGGCTTCTCGGGCGACACGCTCGAAACCATCGTCGAGACCATCACCGCCGACCACAAACGCTGGATCAGCACGATGCTCGCCGAGGAGCACGGGCTCTCCGACACGCCGCGGGCGCCGATCAAGGCCGCGACAATGACACTGGTTTCGTTCATGGCGATCGGGTTCCTGCCGGTGCTGCCGTTCGTGGGCGGGGCGATGGGCCTGCCCGACCCCCACCCCTTCCTCGTCAGCACGATCCTGACGGGCATCGCGTTCATGGTTGTCGGCGCGCTCAAGTCGCGCTTCGTCGACCAGCGCTGGTGGGCCTCGGCTCTCGAGACGCTCGGTGTCGGCAGCATCGCGGCGGGCCTTGCGTACTTCATCGGCGTCGCGCTCTCGGGCTTCGCCCCGGCCTGAAGTCGATCATCGGCCTGACATCGCATGCGCGCCCCCTGCCGTCCTCGACAAACCGCACTCGGATCGTGTATATCAGTTGAAAGAGACCCCACTCGCGCAGAAGGAGCCCCGCCGATGATCGCCGCCACGACCTCCACCAAAGCCGCCATCTCCGCGTGCCACGCACGCCTCGCGACCGCCCTCGCCGCCGGGACAATGCTCGCGCTTGCGACGCCGCAGGCCTCGGCCCAGGTCGACACCATCGGCGAGGACCGCTTCGTGATGGAGCGCGAAGGCGAGAAGGTCTCGGTCCCGATCTACACCTCCCGCGATTTCGACAAGGGCTCAGAAGATGTCACCCTCGCCTTCATCATCCTGCACGGCACGCTCCGCAACGCCGGGCGCTACATGGACTGGGGCGTCTCGGCGACCGAGCGGGCCGAGGCGACCGGGCACACCGTCGTTGTCTCGCCGCAGTTCCTCATGGAGGTCGATGTCAACGAGCACGGGCTCTCGAACGATGTCCTGTTCTGGACCAACAACGGCTGGAAGCAGGGCGACCTCTCTCGCAGGAGCACCGAAGAGAACCCGCGTTCCGTCCGCGTCTCCTCCTACGAGGTGATGGACGAGATCGTGCTCCGCCTCGCCGCATCGTTCCCCAACCTCGAACAGATCGTCGTCGCGGGCCACTCCGCCGGCGGGCAGTTCGTCAACCGCTACGCCGCGGGCTCCATGGTCGAGGAAACTCTGGTGAACACGACGACCCGGCGCCCGATCAAAGTGCGTTACATCGTCTCCAACCCCTCGTCGTATGTGTATCTCTGCGAGCGCCGGCCTGACGCCGAGGGCGGCTTCAGCGTGCCCGAGAACAACGACTGCGAGAACTACGACCGATACAAGTACGGGCTCTCAGACGGGCTCAACTCATACATGAACCGCGCCGGCGTCGACCGCATCAGGGCGAGCATGGCCTCACGCGACATCGTGCTTCTCAAGGGCGCAGACGACAACGACCCCGACGCCCGCTACCTCGACAAGTCATGCCCCGCCATGGCCCAGGGCGCACACCGCTTCGAACGCGGCGCCGCCTACCACCGCTACCTCGCCGAGCTCTACGGCGCCCGGCACGAGTTCATCGTCGTCCCAGGCGTCGGGCACAGCGCCTCGCGCATGTTCGGCTCCGAGCAAGGGCGTAGCGCGATCTTCCACACCCTCCCCGCCGCGGCCCAGCATGAGGTCGAGGCGAGCTCGGACTGACAATTCAAGCCCGCATCGGCGGATTTCTGCCGCGACTACCCTTTCGCATGGCAGATATACCCATCCTCACCGAACGCAGACCCTTCGGCAAGACCGGGATTGAAGTATCTCCCCTCGGCTTCGGGGGCGCGCCGATCGGCTTCCTCGAAACCGATCGCGACCAAGTCGCCCGGGTGTTGAACCTGCTGCTCGATCACGGCGTGAACCTCATCGACACCGCCGCGATGTACAGGGGCTCCGAGGCACTCATCGGCGAGACCATCGGCGATCGGCGCGAGGACTTTGTCCTTGTCAGCAAGTGCGGGCACAAGATCGACGGCGTCGACCACGAGGCGTGGACGCCCGAGCTGATCGACGCCTCGATCGACCGCTCGCTGAAGGACCTGAAGACCGAAGCCGTCGATGTCATGCTCCTGCACTCGTGCGACCTCGACACCCTCAAGAAGGGCGAGGCGCTGGGCGCATTGCTGAAGGCGAAGGAGGCAGGCAAGATCCGATTCGCCGGCTACTCGGGCGACAACGAGGCCGCCGCCTACGCCGCCGGACTCGAAGGCGTCTCGGTCATCCAGACCTCGATCAACATCTGCGACCAGCGCAATATCGAGACGCTGGCGCCGCATGCCAAGGACCGCGGCATCGGCCTGATGGCCAAGCGACCGATCGCCAACGCCGCGTGGAAGAAGCTCGACGACCAGCCGGGCATGTACAAGAACTACGCGTCGGAATACACCAAGCGCTTCGCCGAGATGGGCATGGACCCGAAGAAGCTCGGCTTCAAGGGCCCGGACGACTGGCCCGAGATCGCCCTGCGATTCACCCTCAGCACGCCGGGGGTGCACACCGCGATCATCGGCACCACCAACCCAGACAACGCGCTGGCGAACATCCGGGCGGCGATGAAGGGCCAACTGCCCGTCGAGGCGTACGCGGCGATCCGCACCGCCTTCGAGAAGGCCGATCCGGACAAGGCCTGGACCGGCCAGACCTGAGCCCGCCCGCCTCGGGACGCCCCGCGCTCAGTGAACCATAAACCACCGCAAACGCGACGCCCCCGCACTGTTCTGCACGGGGGCGTCGCTATCACAAGGCTCGCACGATTGTCACAGGCGCGACTTGACGGCGTCGAGGATCCGGCGCGACTCGGCCTCGTTGCCGAAGACGCCGATACGGATCCTGATCTCCGTCGCCGTATCGCTCTCGGCGATCAGCCTGATGCGGATGTTCGTGCTGTCGGCCCGCTTGGCGTCGAGTTGGGCGCGCATCGCGTCCTTGGACTCTTCCTCGACATTGAGCTCCAGTTCGCGGGCCGCGCCGAGCACGGCGGTCCACGCCCGGTCCATCGGCGCGCCGAGCACTTCCTTCAGCTCGCCACGGACATACGCGTAGGTCCCCGCGCCGGCGGCCGCGCCAGCGGCAAGCGCGACGCACCCGGTCCCCGCGGCCCCGACAACGCCGAGAACCAAGACCGACACCCCGGCCGAGACACGACGACGGAAATTCCCCCGAGATTCACGCTTGCGATGCATCTGCTTTCTCCTGTGCCGGCTCGCCGGCGGCTCACGCGTCGCGGGCGCACAGCGCCGCGACCGGTACAACGACTACGAGGCGGATCGCCGCCCGGATGTCGCAGGTTCCCGCCTCGCGACGCCTCAGCCCTCCTGCGGCTCGCGCAGCTTCGCTAGCACCGAGAAGTCTTCGAGCGTCGAAGTGTCCTGCCCGGTCTTCTCTTCGCCCGCCGCGATGGATCTGAGCAATCGGCGCATGATCTTGCCGCTGCGGGTCTTGGGCAACGCCTCGGCGAAGCGGATCATGTCGGGCTTGGCGATCGCGCCGATCTCCTTGGCGACATGCGCCGCCAGGGCCTTGCGCAGCTTGTCGGCGTCCTCATCGGTGCCGGGTGTGAAGGCGTTCTCCAGGGTGACGAACGCCGCGATGCCCGTGCCCTTGATCTCGTGGGGCATGCCGACGACCGCCGCCTCGACGACCGCCTCGTGGCTGACCAGCGCGCTCTCGACCTCCATCGTGCCCAGGCGGTGGCCCGAGACATTGATCACATCATCCACGCGACCCATGATCCAGAAATACCCGTCGTCGTCGGTGCGCGCGCCGTCGCCCGGAAAGTACGCGCCGGGCAGACGCGACCAGTAGGTCTCGATAAAACGCTCCCGGTCGTTGTAGATCCCGCGGAGCACGCTCGGCCAGGGCTTGCGGATCGCCAGCAGGCCGCCCTTGCCTTCGGGCAGGGGCTCGCCGTCGTTGTCGACGATCGCCGCGTCGACCCCGAAAAACGGCAGCGTGCACGAGCCGGGCTTGGTCGGCGTGACGCCCGGCAGCGGGGTGAGCATGTGCCCGCCGGTCTCGGTCTGCCACCAGGTGTCGACGATCGGGCAGGTGTCGCGCCCGATGTGCTTGCGGTACCACATCCACGCCTCGGGGTTGATCGGCTCGCCGACGGTCCCGAGCACCTGCAGGCTCGAAAGATCGTGCTTCTTGGTGTGCTCGGCGCCCCACTTCATGAACGCCCTGATCGCCGTGGGCGCCGTGTAGAACTGCGTCACCTTGTGGCGTTCGACGATGCCCCAGAAGCGGTCTTCCTGCGGGAAATTCGGCGCGCCCTCGTACATCAGCGTCGGTACTCGGTTGGGAAGGATCCCGTAGATGATGTACGAGTGCCCGGTGATCCAGCCGATGTCGGCGGTGCACCAGAAAGTCTGGTTCTGATCCGGGATGAGGTTAAAGACATACTTCGCCGTCGTCGCGGTGAAGACCATGTACCCCGCGGTGGTGTGCAGGATGCCCTTGGGCTTGCCCGTCGAGCCGGAGGTGTACAGCAGAAACGCCATGTCTTCTGCGTCCATCGGCTCGGGCGGGAACTCGTCGCTTGCGCCCTGCGACAGCTCGGTGTAGTCGTGGTCGCGACCCTGCGTCCAGTTGATGTCGTTCCCGCAGCGCCGGAGCACCACCACATGCTCGGGCCCCGCCTCGCCTCGGTCGGCGAGCATGTCGCACGCCTCATCGACATTCTGCTTCAGCGGCACCACCTTGCCACGGCGCCACGCCCCGTCGCAGGTCACGATCACGCGGCTCTTGGCGTCCGTCACCCTATCGGCGATCGCATGGGGGCTGAAACCCCCGAAAATGATCGAGTGGGCCGCGCCCATCCGCGCGCACGCGAGCATCGCGACCGCGAGCTCGGGCACCATGCCCATGTAGATCGTGACGACATCGCCTTTCTTCACCCCAAGCGCCTTAAGCGCGTTGGCGAAGCGCGCCGTCTCCCGCTTCAGATCCGCGTAACTCAGGCGCCGGATCTCCGGCCCCCCATCGCCCACGGGCTCGCCCTCCCAGATGATCGCCGTCTCGTCCCCGTGCCCCTGATCGACGAGGCGGTCGACGCAGTTGTCGCAGAGGTTGGTCTTGCCCCCCGCGAACCACTTCGCGTCGGGCAAATTCCACTCCAGCACCTTGTCCCACTTGCTCGACCAGCGGAACTCGCCGGCGATCTCGCCCCAAAACCCCTCGGGGTCATCGAGCGACCGCTTGTGCATCGCCCGGTACTCGTCCATCGACCCGATCAGCCAGCGCGGGGCCCCCACCGCCGACGCCAGCGGGGGATCAAACCGCCGGTTCTCAATCAGCACGCTCTCGATCCCTGAAGACTCGCCGGAATGGCTCATGGGCGGTGCTCCTGCTCTCGCTGGTGTTGGTAATCCGCCGCAGGATAGCCGGAAGACGCCCGGACCGGGCGCGATCGCCCCATCACCACAGAACACCTATCAAACCCGACCGCCGGACGCCCTACCCTCTCGTACGCGTTGCAGCATCCTCGGCGCGCACCCCCCATGAGCCCCAAGCCGAACAGACCGATCGGAAGAGCCGGGGCCGCACGCATGCTCGCGGCCAGATCCCCCGGCGCTCGACGGGCCCTCGGCACCGTCGCCGGCGTGCTCAGCCTCCGCACCATCGCGATCGCCGTGCTCATCGGCTTCGCCCTCGGCGCGGGCTGCGGCGGCTGCGTCGGCGCGACCACCGCCGTCCTCCTGATGCGGGCCGGCGCCGAAGATCCGCCCTCGACGCAGGCGACGAGCCCCCAATCAGACCCGGCCCCCCGACAAGGGGAAGGACGATGAACACTCACCGCCCGATCCGCTCGACCCTGTAAACAACCAGCGTGCCCGAATACTCGTACGCGACGATCAAGAGGTCTTCGCCTGTCGGGCTCAGGTCCGCTGGAACGAACACCAGCCCCTCGGGCGCAAAGTCTCCGTGCTCGGCGCTGACGCGGAAGCCGACCACCCCCGGCGCAGCGGGTTCGGCGAGCGAGACAATCGCGATCGCACCCGGCCGTTCGAGCCCGACGAACACAATCGGCTCCGCGTCGATCATGGCGAAGGCGAGCCCCTCCGGCTCGGGCCCTCGTGCGTCCGACCTCGCGCCGGCGCTGCCCGGCCTGCCGGGATCGGCGTTGAACCAGGCCGGCGCCCTCGCCGCCATCTCCTCCTCGAACGCGCTGTCCGTGTCGCCGATGAGCTCGAAAGTCTCGGCGTCCCAGACGCTGATGCTCCGCGTCCCGAAGGCGTGCGGAACATCGATCAGCCCGTCGCCCGTCGTGTCGCCGGTAAACGCGCAGACGCGGAGTCGCTCGATGCCCCGCGCGGCGTCCGGATCCATCCGGTCCAACTCGACGAGGCGGGCGGCTCGGGCCCGGTCGCCTCGGGGCGCGTCGGGGTCGGCCCATTCGCCCCGGTCGTCGCCCTCGTTGGCGGTGATGAGGACGGTCCGCCCGCCGATCTCTGCTGCGACGATCATGTCGGGCATCGGCATCGAGCGCACAACCGTGCCGATGTTGATCCCGTCGCGCCCTCCCGGGTCGATGCGCTGGTCGATCGTCGCCAACGGGTGGATGCCCTCGGGCAGGCCGGTCCTCGCGTCGAGCGTCATGACCGCGTTGTTTTCCTGCAGGCTGACCCACGCCCGGTCGCCGAGCACGGCGATGTGCTCGGGCTCGATGTCCCGCGCCATCGGCACGCCGGGGTGCACGCGGATCTCGCCCGCGGGCTCGAACGAGGGCACGATCTCCTCGGTCCCCGTGATGCGGGGCGACGGGCCGGATAGATCCAGCTCGATCACCGAGACCGAGCCGACCGGATCGATCACGCGTCGCGAGCCGTCGGCGAGGCGGGGGGCGCCGGAGCGGGCGAAGTCCGGCTCGCCCTCGTTGGCGACCAGCAGGCGACCGCCGTCAGAAGTGAAAACGACGCCGTCGGGGTTGAACCCCGTCTGCGCCCAGTCGAGCACGCCCCCGGTCCGGGTGTCGAGCAGCACGACGCGTCCTCGGTCCTCGGCGGAGCGGGCTGGGACGAGGGTCGCCGCGGCGAAACCCCGGCCTTTCGGGTCGGCGGCCACATGGGCGACCTCGGCGTTGTCGTAGCCCGGATCGATCTCCGCCCCGGGCCAGACGACCGCGACGGGCCGGAGCCTTCCCTCCCCGTCCAGGTCGAAGATGTGGACCAGGTGCTCTGCGGCCAGGAGCACCCGCCCCGTCGCCGGATCCAGCGTGGGGATCTCGGCGCTCTTGGCCTCGGCCCTGTCGAGCAGGACGAGGCGAAACCGGTCGGGCGTTTCCACGCCATCACCGGCGTGCACGGGTCCAGAAACACAACCTGTGGCGCCGCAGAGGGCCGCGAGGAAGCAGAATGCCGTAAAAACACCGCCCGAACGGAGGGTCGTTCGCCCCGGAATTTCGCTGGTGTCGAGCACGGGGGATCCTTTATGATGTTCTCGCCGGGCACGCGGAAGGACCGATTTCACCAGAATCGGGAACAACCGCCCGGCTCGTGCGTCTACATGAGTAGGCCGGGCCGGAATGCGAAGCCCGAGGGGGGCTCGACCGCCAACGGCCCAAAGGAGACCGTAATGACGGGCAACAAGTGGATGATCGTGCTGGCCGCAGGACTCGCCATGGGCGCATACGCCCCCGCGGAAGCGCAGGTCCGCGGCGGGACGGTGATGGGACAGGACCGCCAGCAGGTCCGCATGGCCGATCGCTTCCCGCAGCGGGAGACCGCCGCGAGGCTGATGCATCGGCTGGATGTCGAGATCGAGAGCCAGCGTCTTGAGGATGTGATCCGGTTCATCTCGGAGGTCACCGGTGCAGAGATCGAGCCCGCGTGGGCCGACGACCGCTTTATCGACGGGCTCGACCCCGACCGCGTCATCTCGCTGCGTGTCCGCAACCGCACCGCCCTCGATGTGATCGAGGAGGTGCTCGAGCGCGCCCGGGGCGAGTTCGACACCCACGGCAACACCTGGCAGTTCTCGCCCTACGGCTCGCTTGAGATCGGGCCCAAGAGCCGATTGAACCGGCGCAAGCGGGTCGAGATCTACCCGATCCTCGACATGGTCACCGAGCTGCCCCGCTACGACAACGCGCCGCAGTTCGACCTGAACCAGATCCTCCAGGGCGGTCGCGGGGGCGGCGGGCAGAGCCCCTTCCAGGACCCCGGCGATCGTGAGCCCGACCGCGTGCCGCTCGATGAGCGCGTCGAAGACCTGATCCGGCTGCTCACCGACCTCGTCGAGCCCGAGCAGTGGGAGCAGAACGCCGGCGAGGGCGGCTCGATCCGCTACTGGCAGGGCAACCTGATCGTCAACGCCCCCGATTACATGCACCGCGGACTCAACGGCTACCCGTGGTGGCCGTCCCGCCTGACCAATGTCCGCACCGCCGAGGGCGGCGGACGCTGGGTCTCGCTGGACATCGACGCCCCGTTCTCACGCGTCCTGGGCATCGAGAACCAGGAAGTCAGCGCCATCGTCGGCGGGCGGATCATCCGCTCAGGCGACCCCGGCGGCGGCGGCTGAACCGCACCGACATCTCTCACCCCACTGGGACAGTGAAAACGCCCGGCCTTTCCAGGCCGGGCGTTGTTCTTCGTGCGCTTCGGGTGTCGGACCAAGACCGATCGGTCAGCTGATCCCCGGCCGCAGTGGCACACCCTCGACAATGCGGCTGCCCTCGTTGACCGAGCCGGAGCGGGCGAGCGCCCAGCGTCCGAGTGCCGCGGCCATCAGGGCGCTCCAGGCGACCGCGGCGCCGACGGGCATCATCCCGCCGTTGTCGGAGAGCCCGAGAAGGAAGCCGGCGCCGATCGCCGCGACGACGGTCAGCCCGAGCATGCCCGAGCCCGAGCAGGCCATGCAGACCACCACGCCGACGGCGAGGCAAGCGGTGAAAGCGGCGACAGCCGGCTCGATGTTGGCGATGATTTCGACCGGGATGCGATGGATCGGGAGGTCCCAGGAGAGCAGCGCGGTCTGGACGCCCCCGTACCAGGCCGAGGCCCAGACGCCGGCGGTGCCCGCAAAGAGCGCGACCACCAGGCCCGCGGGGTCCCAGATCCTTCTGGCGACTGCCAGGAAGGCGAGGACGGAGGCGCTGAAGACCACACCGACCATGCCGGCGCCCAGGGCGATGGACTCGGCCGCGACCCCGATGAAAGCCGCAAGAGCAGAGAGGCCGACGGTCAGCACCCAGATCGCAACGATGATCGGGCCGACCTGCTTGGACTTCTTGTGGTGCCCGTCCTGCTGCTGCTGTGTCCCTTTGATGTGTTCCGCCTCGGCGAGTTCCCGCTTGAGCCTGGAGAGCTCCGACCGCATGCGTGAGCGGTCGCGTTCGAGGTCGCCGCACTTGCCTTCGAGGGTGTCGGCCCTGCCGGCCTCGGCCTTCACGCGCTCGTCGGCCCGCTCGGCCTCTGCGCGGGCCCGTCCGAGAGCCTCGCGGAGCACCTCGGACTCGGCGGAGAGCTCGACCTTCCGCCTCTCGAAGCGCCGGAACTCTTCGTCGAGTTCGGTCTCACGCTTCTTGAGATCCGCTTCGAGGACTTCGAGGCGCCGGGCCTGCTCCTGCTGGGCCCTGGCCTGCTCGCGGAGGCGGGCCTGCTCCCGATCGATCTCCTCCCGGTCGCGTTCGGCGTAGCGGCGCTCGTCTTCGAGCTCTTCCATGCGTGCCGCGAGTCGTTCCTCGCGATCGCTCAGGGCCGTCTCGCGGGCCTTGAGTTCCTCGCGGAGGGACGAATCGACGGCGTCGGTGCGGGCGAGGTCCGAGAGTCGCCTGACAACCTCGATGCGTTCGGCCTCGACGCTCGCTCGCTCGGCCTCGACGACGCGGAACTCACCGTCGATCTCGCGCTCTTTCTCTTCGAGCTGTGCGTAGCGTCCGGATAGCTGGGAGCGGGTGGTTTCCAGCGTGCCGGCGGCGGCGTCGAGAGCGCTCTGGAGCCGCACGCGTTCGTGCTGGTTCTCCCTGAGACTCGCGAGGCGGGCCTCGAGGTCGGCGATGACCGCGAGCATCTCGTCCTCGGGGGCGGCCGAGGTGTTGATCCAACGCGCCGCGTTCGGAGTTGAAACTGTCATGGTGCGCTCCTCCGGGACGGTGACGACGCAACGCCGTCAGTTGCCTATCGGTTGGATATGGCGTTCACCCCCGTTCCGGGCCGGTGAGAAGGGCGTGAGAGAGTGAGAAACCGGTGAAGCTAGGATGGTCCTGAGGGTTAGCGCTGTCGCCCGGCTGAGTTCCCGGACGGAGAATACACAAGGTCCGCCATGAAACATCGCGAATTCAGCGTTCGACAGAGACCCGGTCGAACACGATCCCCCGAGGCTCGCCGTCGATTCGGGCGAAGTAAGCCTCGACCTGGGAGATGCCCATGATCTCGCGGACCCGTTCGGCCGCTTTGTGCAGGTCCGACCGCTGCTGGCGCTGCACCTCCGCCTCGGGGAGGTGCAGCCTTGTGCTGTAGAAGGCGCATTCCTGGTGGGCGATGAGCACCACGCGTTGAAGCTTGTGCGCCTCGACGAGGAATCGGAGCTCGCCGACGACGCCTCGGCAGTCGATGTGCGACTCGGTGTGCTCTGCCAGCGAGGCCGGCCCCCCGGGCAACGCCACGCGGTCGTACCGGGGCAGTTGCAGCCCGTTGGTCAGGAAATCGTCGAAGTGTGCGCCGACACGCCCATCGGAGCAGTAGATCGCAGCGGCATGGATGCGTTCGGGCTCGTACTTGAGCGATGAGGTATAAGCCATGGTTGTTGAGTCTACCTGGCGTCGCGGTGACAGCGGGGCTGGCGTCAGTGACCCGCCGGGATCAGCCGGAAACCGCTCTGCATCAGGCGATCGGCAACACATCTGACCAGGCCCGCGGCGTCGGGCGTGTCGGCGTGCACGCAGATCGTGCGCACATCGAGGCGAAGCAGGCCTTCGGGGGTCCCGATCGGCTCGCCGAGCGCCAGTTTCAGCGCCTGGTCGGCGGCGGCGAGCGGGTCTGTGATCACCGCGTCGGGCTCGGTCCGGGGCCTCAGCGACCCGTCGCCGAGGTAGCGACGGTCGGCGAACCCTTCGGACGCGACACGCAGCCCGGCGTCGAGCCACCGCTCGACCGCACGCGAGCCCGCGGCTCCGACGAGCAGCAGCCCCGCCTCCGAGGCAACTTCGGCGATCAGGTCGGCGGCCTCCGGACGAAGTGACGCGTCGTGGTAGAGCGCGCCGTGCGGCTTGAGGTGCACGAGTTCCGCCCCCGCTTCGCCGGCGAGCTCCGCCAGCAACGCGACTTGATCCCGCAACGAGGCGAGCAGATCCGATCTCGTGATCCGTACCGACCTGCGTCCGAAGCCCTCCCGGTCCGGGTACGAGGGATGCGCTCCGATCGCGAGCCCGAGCGAGAGAGCAGATCCGATCGTTCGCCGGATGGTGGCGACATCGCCCGCGTGTCCGCCGCAGGCGATGTGCACGGAGGTCACCCGCTCCATGATCGATCGCTCGGTCGCGACGCCTTCGGGTGTTGAGGCCTCGCCCGCGTCGCAGGCGAGGTCGATCGGGATGGGTTTTTCCGGCGTCATCTCAGATCGGGCTCGTTGGGGGGGCAGAGCGTGTCGAGCTCTTGTCTCTGCGAGCGGATCGCTTCGATCGCCGCGTGGGCATCGACTTCGACAAAGCGGATCTCATCGCCCGGGCGTAGTTGCCCGAGCGCGGGGAGGTCGGCGCCGATCACGACGCCGACGACGGGGTAGCCCCCGGTGGTCGGGCCGTCGGGCATGAGAACGATGGGCGTGCCGTCGGGCGTGACCTGGATCGCGCCGCAGAGCGCGGGTTCGGAGTCGATCTCGCCGGGATCTGTCGTGCCGATCCGCTCACCTTCCAGTCGAACGCCGACGCGGTCGGCCGCCCTTGACACTCTGAACACCGACGACACGAGGGTCTCCATCGCGTCCGCCCCAAGCACCGCCGCGTGGAGTCCGGGCGTCACGCGCAGCTCGTGGGCGGACGACATCGCGAGCAGGCGATCGCGGGCTTGCGGGGCGAGCCGCCTGGCCGCCGGCCCCGCGTCGCTCCCGATCGGGAGGAGGTCGTCGGTCGCGAGCGGGCGCCCTTCGAGCCCTCCGAGCCCCGAGGCCGCGTGCGTCGAGCGGCTGCCGAGCACCGGTGGCGTGCGCACGCCCCCGGCGATGCAGAGGTACCCCCTCGCCCGCGTCTTGAACGGGCCGATCCGCAGGCTCTCGCCCGCGTTGACCCTGGTCGGCTCCAGAAGCCTCACCCGTCGCAGAGCCTTGGCGTGCGAGTCGAGCAGAATCGCGTCGCCCACGGCCCCCGACAGGCAGACCGTCGAGTCTGCGTCGAACGAAGCGTGCAGGCCGGCGAGGGTCATCTCGATCGCCGCGGCGTTGTCTTCGTTGCCGACGAGCCTGTTGCCGACGCGCAGCGAGAGCGTGTCGGCGGCGCCGCTGAGGGCCACGCCGAGGTGGGCCGAACCCTGCCTGCCGAGGTCCTGCACCAGCGAGCACGGGCCGGGCCGCAGGATGCGGAGTTGCCCGCTCATCCGAGGCCCCCTCCGCCCTCGTGTCGCTCGGCCAACAGCCTCGCAAACGCCGCCCCGTCGATCGGCCTGAACCGTACGGTGTCGCCGGGCGTGATCAGCGCTGGCGATTGGCGTGCGGGGTCGAAGAGTCTCAGCGGCGTGCGCCCGATCACCCTCCACCCGCCGGGCGTCGCCTGGGGGTAGACACCGGAGAAACACCCCGCGACCGCGACGCTGCCCGGCTCGATCCGAGTGCGGGGGCAATCGAGCCGCGGCGTTTGCAGCGCCTCGGGCAGCCCCTCGAGGTACGCAAAGCCCGGCGAGAAGCCGAGGAATCGGGCGGTATAGCCCGCGCCGGCGTGCAGATCGATCAGGCGGCTTTGGCCGAGACCCGTACGCTCGGCGATCGACGGGAGGTCCGGGGCGAAGGGCGGCTCGTAGCAGACGGGCAGCACGACTTCACGCGGCGGTCGATCTTCTGGCGGCGCCTCGATCGCCAGGTCCACGCGCCGCCGGACTTCATCGAGAACCTCGAAAGGGTCCGCCGCCAGCGGGTCGAAGACGACCGAGACGGTCTTCGTCGCGCAGACGACCTCGAACGCACCGGGGATGGGCGGGGCAGCCAATGCTTCACGGACCGAGCCGATCACGCCGGCGCCGGGATCGCGTGCGAAACAGACTCTCACCGATCTGTCGGCGCAGACCTGAATGTCCGGCGGAGCTTTGCTTGGGGGCTGGGACGAGTCGCTGGCCATCGGTCGATTGTTCGTCCGCCGCCGGGGGAGCGACGGAGGGCCCCGTCCGGTGCGGGTGGCCCCCGCCCGACCTACAAAACACCCCATGGCACAACAGGGTTCAGAGCGGCAGTGGCACACGATGGAAACCGACGCGGTGCTCGAAGCCCTCGGCGCCTCGGCCGAGGGCCTGAGCGACGAGGAGGCCGCCCAGCGCCTCGACCGCTACGGCCCCAACGCGATCCAGAGCGGGGGCGGGACGAGCCGCTGGAAGATCCTGCTTCATCAGTTCACCAGCCCGCTGATCTATGTGCTGCTGGTGGCGATGGTGGTGACGCTGGTGATCGGCGAGTACGCCGACGCGATCGTGATCGCCTTCGTGCTTGGGTTGAACGCGACGATCGGCTTCTTCCAGGAGTACCGGGCCGAGAACGCGATGCAGGCGCTGCTCAAGATGGTCTCGCCCAAGGCGACGGTGCTGCGCGGGGGCGGACGCGTCGAGCTGGAATCGAAGAAGCTCGTGCCGGGCGATGTCGTGCTGCTGGAATCGGGCGACCTGATCCCCGCGGATGTTCGCATCATCGAGGCCTCGCAGCTGCGCACCGACGACTCGATCCTGACGGGCGAATCTGAGACTGTCGAAAAGTCGCCGGGCGCGACCGAGGGCGGCAAGGACACGCCCCTGGGCGATCGCAGGAACATGGCGTACATGGGCACGGCCGTCGCCTCGGGCAGGGCTCGGGCGGTGGTGGTCGCGACGGGGGCGCAGACGCAGATCGGCCTGATCGCCGGCGAGATGCGGACCACCGAGCGGGCGCAGACGCCACTCCAGAAACGCATGCACAAGTTCGGCAACCGCGTGAGCGTCGCGATCGTGCTGGTGTGCGCTGTCGCGTTTGTTGTCGGGCTGAGCCAGGGCGTGCCGGCGAGCGACATGTTCCTTACGGCCGTCGCGGTCGCGGTCGCGGCGATCCCCGAGGGCCTGCCGATCGTGATGACCGTGGCGCTGGCGGTCTGCGTGCGCCGGATGGCCAAACGCAACGCGATCATCCGGAGGCTTCCGGCCGTCGAGACGCTGGGCAGTTGCACCGTGATCATGTCCGACAAAACGGGCACGCTGACAGAGAACCGCATGACGGTGCAGCGCGTCTGGGCGGGCGGGAAGCGCTACGAGGTCAGCGCCTCGGGCTCGCAGGTCGCCGGCGAGGTGCGCGAGATCCGGGACGAGGGCGACAAAGAAACCCGGGGCGACGCGGTCGCGTTCGGCGATAGCACGATGCAGAGCCCCGAAGACCCGCTCTGCCTGGCTGTGCTCGCCGGCGTGCTCAACAACGAAGCCGAACTGAAACGCAAAGGCCCCGACGACGAGCCGTCGGTCCACGGCGACCCGACCGAGGTCGCGCTGCTCGTGCTCGGGGCGAGGGCGGGTGTCGATCAGCAGGCCGCGAAGGCGGCGTGGCGGACCGACGCGGAGATCCCCTTCGAGTCCGATCGCCGGTTCTCGGCGACGGTGGTCTCGCTGCGCGAGGGCGATCGGTCGCTGGCGCTGGTCAAGGGCGCGCCCGAGCGCGTGCTGGAGATGTGCGAGACGATGCGCGTCGGGGACGGCGAGGATGAACCCCTCGACCGAGACAGGGTGCTCGAAGCCGCGTCGGAGCTCGCGGGCGAGGGGCTCCGCGTGCTGGCGCTCGCGGCCGGGCTCGACAAAGACGCGGTGCACACCACGCGCGAGGGCGAGCCCGAGGCGTTGACCTTTGTCGGGCTCGTCGGCATGCTCGATCCGCCGCGGGAGGAAGTGATCGGGGCGATCCGGGGCTGCCACGGGGCGGGGATCCGTGTTCTGATGTGCACCGGCGACCACGCCAAGACCGCCTCGGCGATCGCCGAGAAGATCGGGCTCGACGCCGGGCCGGGCAAGACCGCCACCAAGAAGACGGGCAAGCCCCGCGCCGTCACCGGCGCCGAACTGCTCGACATGAGCGACAAAGACCTCGACGATTCGCTCGACGAGGGCGTCGTCGTCTTTGCGCGCATGAGCCCTGAGCAGAAGCTCCGCATCGTCAACCGCCTCCGCGAGCGGGGCGAGGTCGTCGCGGTCACCGGCGACGGCGTCAACGACGCGCCGGCCCTCAAGAGCGCCCACATCGGATGCGCCATGGGCATCACCGGCACCGATGTCGCCAAGGAGGCCAGCGAGATGGTGCTGGCCGACGACAACTTCGCGACGATCTACGCCGCCGTCGAAGAGGGACGCACCGCCTTCAGCAACATCCGCAAGGCGACGGACTTCCTGCTCTCAACCAGCGTCGGCGTGGTGCTGGCGATCATGGGCGCGTTCATGCTCGCGGCGTTCGGCGTCTACGCCGACTACCTCGAGCCCGAGGTGCTTCCCCTGCTGCTGCTGCCGGCGCAGATCCTGTGGCTCAATGTCGTCACCAACGGCATCCAGGATGTCGCCCTCGCCTTCGAGCCCGGCGAAGAATGGCAGTACAAACTCCCGCCCCGCGACCCCGACGAGGGGCTGATGTCCCCCCTGCTCGTCGAGCGGACGATCTTGGTCGGCCTGCTGCTCGCCGGCGTGGCGCTGGCGATGTTCACCACCGAGATCCAGCGCGGCTCGGACCTCGCCTACGCCCAAGGCGCCACGCTGACCGCCATGGTCATCTTCAAGATGCTCCATGTCGGCGCGTGCCGCTCCGACACACTCTCGATCTTCCAGAAAAACCTCTTCTCCAACCCTGTGCTGTTTATCGGCACGAGCCTCTCGCTGGCGGTGCACCTCGGGGCCATGTACTTCCCGCCGACGCAGCACCTGCTCGGCCTGCAGCCGCTGCGCAGCGACACCTGGCTGTGGATCATCATCGGGGCGCCCTCGGTGCTTGTGCTCGTCGAGCTGCACAAGCTCATCAGGGCGAGACCCGGGATGCGTCGCGCCGCTGAACACAGCGGGCGGCGGGGCGACGGCTGAGGCCGGCTCTTGCCGCGGCGTCAGCGCCTCGGATCGTCCTCCGGATCGATGTAGTTGATCTCCCACGGGCCGATGCTCGTCAGCTGCACCACCGTCTCACCCTCGGCGAACGCGAAGTGCTGCATCCCCGGCGGCATCGAGGTGAAGCTTCCCGCGGGCAGCTCCGCGGTGCCCTCGCGGGAGAACCGGTCGCCGTGGCCCAGATTGAACACGCCCGAGACGACCGTCACACGCTCGACATTCGGGTGCGTGTGCGGGGGGATGATGTAGCCGTCGGGCAGTCTCAGACGCATCACGAACATGCCTGACTCGCTCGGGTCGCCCTCGAGCACGGCGAACTCCGCTCCCTCCGGGAGCGAGGCCGGGCCGGAACTCCACTCGACATCGTCGGCGGGGATCAGAATCTGTCTGTCGGGCCCGTACGCCGCGCGCGGATCCTCGCCGGGCGCGTCCACACGCTCGGGCGCGCAGCCCGCGAGCAGTACGGGGACAGAAAGGATCGGGGCGAAAAAAAGCGGGATTACGCGTGGCATCGTAAACCTCCGTACCATCTGTGATGGCGTTTGAGACATTGCATCGTGCGACGCCGGCGTCATTTGCGATCCTACCGAACCGCGCCGTGGAAGGCCAACAGAGCTCTCGGTCCACGCTCCGGTTTTCAGAGGCGTATACGCCCGAGAGGGGGCCGCCACGATGAACAGCGCACAAACACACCCAAGAAAACGCTTCTCTCTGCGATCCCTTCGCGTGCGCATCACGCTCTTGGTCTTGATCGTGCTGATTTTGCCCACGCCGTTCCTTGTGATCGGCTGCGGCGCCACGATCCGACCCCCCGCCGACCCCGAGAACCCCGTCAATGTCTATCTCATCGACTACGGACGCCACACAGGACTCGTGCTCCCGCGCCAAGAGCCGCGGGAGTATGTCGAGTACCACTACGGCGAGTGGGCGTGGTTCGCCGAGAACCGTTCAGGACCGCTCAGTTCCGTGCGCGCGCTGGTGTTCCCGAGCCGGGGCACGCTCGCCCGGCGCGAGCACTCCGGCACGATCGACGAAGCCGCGCTCGCCCGCTCGTACATCTTTGATTCGATGTATGAACTGACGGTCGGCGCCGCAGAAGCCGACGCACTGCGCGATCGGCTCGACGAGCGATTCGAGTCCGCGATCGAAACCGAGACCTACAACCCGCGCCAGGCGATGCACTTCGTCCACGACGAACGCAGCTATACCTTCTGGGGCAACAGCAACACCGTGCTGGCCGGCTGGCTCCGCGAGCTCGGCTGCGAGGTCCGCGGGCCGGCGCTGCTGGCGAGTTGGCGGATCGAGAGCGATTGAAGGGTGCGGACCAACCGACGATTTCTATGGAATCAAAGCAAGACACAGCCGAAGACTTCCCCTTCACCGCGACGCTGCCCAACGGCCGGACGCTCTTCGTGCTCGTGCCGTCGCGTTACTGCCGCACCGACAGGACGGGCGAAGTGCTCTTCACGCCGGGAGGCCAGCAGTTTCTCGATCGGGTGCAGGCCTTGGCGTCGCGCGTGCCGCCCGAGCCGACACCGGGGCTGATTCGAGCCCTGCGCGAGGCCCTGGGCCTGACCCAGGCGCAGCTCGGCGAGTCGGTCGGCGTCGACAAGATCACCGTTTCGCGATGGGAACGGGGCGCCACCAAGCCGGGCAAAGACTCCGCCGCCGCGCTCGAAAGGCTCCGCAAACGAGCGGGCCGCAGAGGCGTCGTCTTCGCGGCGTAGGCTCAAATCCCCGAGTTCGAATCATAGAAAAAACCGCCCGACGCTGTCGCGCCGGGCGGTTCATGCTTCAAGCGGAGCGGGAGGGATTCGAACCCTCGATACAGGTGAGTACCTGTATAACGGATTAGCAATCCGTCCCCTTCAGCCTCTCGGGCACCGCTCCAACGGGCAAGGCCGGGGAGAGCCTTGTCCGAGGGCGGAAGGATAGCCGGAGGGGTCGGCTGCAGCAACGCCGCGGCGGTGATCAGCCGCCCGACGCCGATTCATTCCTCGTCGGACGCCTCGCCCTCCTTGCCCGTGTCGAGCACATTGCGCAGGTACTGGTTCTCGCGACGCGTCGCCTCCAGATCGAACACGAGGTACTTCACGCTCAGACGCAGGTAGTCCAGAGACTCCTGCAGGCCGGCGATGGTCGTCTTCATCTTGTCGTGGCGGGCCTTGGTCTCCTCGGCCAGGCTCTCGAGGCGCTCTCGCTCGCCCTCGGGCAGGTCCCCGATCTGGCTGATGAGCTCGCCAAGACGCTCCTGGAATTCGCGCTCGTTCATGTCGGCACTCCCTCTCTCTTCAGTTCTCTGCGGGTCGCGGGCCGGGTCGGTTCCACCCGGCGACGGGGCCGATTGCCCCGCCGCTTTCAGGGGATGCAACCGCCCTGCCGGGGCGTGCCGAAGCACGGGCCGATTCCGCATAGGTCCGGAAAAAACACGGATCAAACTGGCTCAGCAAGGATTGACGCCGCCGACCGCTCCGACGGGGCCCTCCAGCCCCGCTGCGGCCTGCAACGGCGTGTCGCGAGAAATCAACGCCGCCCGTTGGAAGGGCCCAACAGACGCTGCGCCGGAGCAGGGGCCTTCGCCCGCACCCGCTCCAGCGCCGCCGGGTCGGACCGACGCAGATCGCCCGCCAGTTTCCGGACATGATCGTCCAGACGGCGCCGGTAGACCTCGAAGTGGGCCTCCAGCTCCTGGCGCGAGAAGGTCGAGAGCGGGTCTTTCATGCCCGTCTGGGCCGAGGCCCACTCGATCAGCGAGCCGCCCGACCCGGTGAAGCGGTACAGCAACAGGCTCGCTTCCAGCCGCTTGTCGAGGGTGATAAACGGGTCGCTCACCCGCTCAGGCAGATCAGCGAGTCGGTCGGCGGGGCGGGCCTGTTCGAGCTCGTCGAGCCAGCCCCCGCGCGGAGCGTCGGCGCCCGTCTGCTCGGGCTTGAGCTCGGCGAGAGCCGTCGAAAGCGTCTTGACCCCGGCCCGGTCGAACCGGACGGTCAGACGCTGGCAGGGCGAGCCCTGGTGGTTGGCTCGGGCGGCCGAGGTGACTTTCCCCCCGCCCCATTCGGGTCGTCCGGCGTGGACGACACGGTCGCCCACGCTCCATTGGCGTTGCTGCATGGTGCTCAAAATCCTCTCCCGGTCCTGTCCCGATCTCTCTCTCGGTCCTCTCCGGGCCCGGGGGATCGTCCCGATCGGCCCGGGAGCTTGAACCATCCGGTCGCCGGACGGCGCCGAGCGCAGGATCGAGCCTCGACCCGGGTCCTTCCGTTCTCACCGAGCGTAGGCCGGGGTCCGGATCGGCGGGCCCCCCCGCGGCCCCGGCTCGGAATCCCTACGCGGGGGCGGATCGCGGGGTTGCGGGGGCGGGCCTAGTATTCAGGCCGGACGCCGCGGAACCCGCCTCAGGGGAGCGGCAAGAGCACCCGAGCCACGCGAGGGAAGCACCGACAACATGATCGAGCACCTGAAGAGCGAAGAAATCATCGATAAGGTCGGCGGCAGGTTCAAGCTCTGCGCGCTGATCCAGCGCCGCATGGTCGAACTGCTCGAAGGGGCGCGCCCCCTCGTCGACCGCGACGGGCGCAGCGACCTCGAACTCGTCATGGACGAGATCATGAGCGGCAAGATCACCCTCGAATTCGAGGACCACGAGGCGGCGAGCACGCTCGAAGGCACGAGCGTCGCCCTTCCGGACTGATCCCCCACCACCGACAGATGTCACAAGCGACGCCAGCACGCACGACGCAGGACGGAGCACGCTCCGACCCGCTCTCGGGCTCGGCGGTGATTGTGTGCGTGACCGGCGGCATCGCGGCGTACAAGGCCGCGACCGTCGTCAGCCGCCTCGCCCAGCGCGGGTGCGAGGTGACGGTCGTGATGACGGGGTCTGCCGCGAAATTCGTCACGCCCCTGACCTTCCAGGCCCTCTCGGGGCGTGCGGTCTACACCGGCGTGTGGGACCAGCACGAGGCGAGCGACCCGCAGCACATCCGCCTCGCGACGCGTGCCGACGCGGCCGTTGTCTGCCCCTGCACCATGGACTGCATGGCCCGCCTCGCGACGGGCCTGACCGACGACGCCGTGACGCTGATTCTGAGCGCCGTGGACCGCACGAAAACACCCGTGCTGCTGGCGCCGGCGATGAACAGCGTGATGTGGGCCCAGGCGAGCACGCAGCGGAACCTGAAGGTGCTGGAAGAGGACGGGTTCGAGTTCATCGGCCCGGCCGAAGGCTGGCAGGCCTGCCGCCACACCGGCCCGGGAAGGATGAGCGAGCCGGAAGAGATCGTCGAACGCCTGGCGGAGATGGTGGGCGGGAAGCAAGGGCGCGGGGAGTAGGGCGCTGGGCGCAGGGTGCGCGACTCCACCTGTGGCACTGTCGGCTCGCCCGCCAGTGGGCTCGCTGGTGGCACAGGTCTGGCGGCTTGCCCGCCAGTGGGCTCGCGGGTGGCACAGGTCGCCGACCTGTGTCCGGCTCGGGTGGCACGGCTCGCCGAGCCGTGGGCTACCCAGGCTCGTTGCGCGGGCGTCTCGCCCGTGGCTACCCCGATCCCTTGTCCGAACGCCCGACACTGGCGGACAAGCCGCCAGTGCCACAGGTGCATGACAGGTGCGGCAACGCTTGGCGAGCCGAGCCCACCCCACGCCTACACCCCCTCCGCTCACCTGCTCGCCTGTTCACCTGCTCAAGCATCTCGCCCGCTGTGCGGGCGAGGCTCGCCGCGGCGGGGCGAGGGTGTTAGACTTGCCTCCCGCCCGGGGCATCGCCCCGGCCCGCCGGAGAGGTGGCAGAGCGGTTGAATGCGCCGGATTCGAAATCCGGTATGGCGCATTGCGTCATCGGGGGTTCGAATCCCCCCCTCTCCGCTTGAAAACGCCGTGCTTTCCCGATGATCTCGGGCGGCGCGGCGTTGTTCTTTGGCTCGCCGCCGTACAGGCAACCCCGGCCGAGCGAGCTCGCCGAATCGCCCTGACACCGGCGCCGAGATCCGGTATCATCGTCGCCGCTGCAGACGGAGGGGACGGCATGCGGGTCTTCGAGCTCAGAACCAAGTACAAAGAACTCCTCGAACTCACCGCAGACTCCGAGGTCGATTACCGCGGTCGCTTCGCCTGCGAGTGCTACGGGCTCAACGCGGCATGGAAAGCCAATCCCGTTCCCATCGACATCGAACTGAAACGGCCGCCCAAAGGCACGATCGCACCGGTCGCGATGAGCGACCTCTGCGTAGTGCGAACTGATCTCGCCGATGCGCTCGCACCGTTCCTGCCCGGCATGCTACGGGGCCGCGTAACCTTCCGCAACTTCCGGCCTCCCGACGACCATCCCGGCTGGGTCACCTGCTTCCCCGGATCGGGCAAAGGTGTTGAGACATACAGAGGCCCCTACTGCCGCCATGTGCGTTGCCCGTGGGACTGCGGCAGCATGGGCGGCAACCTGATCGGCTGGGCGCGGGGCGCGATCGTCCGGCGTGACATCGGGGATCAACTCGCGTTCTTCGGCAGAGTCGCCGAGGCCATCTATGTCCGCGACACGGTCATCGAGGAAGCCAGACTCCGCGAACGCTTCCCGGATCTGAGACCCTACGAGTTCCCCGTCGTCGAAGAACCGCTCGACGGCGAGGTGCTCCCTGGCGATCCGGGCTGGGACGGCGTATTCAGCCCCACGCCGCAGCCCGCGCTGCCGGATGACGACGACCCGTGGATCGAGCGATGACAGTTTGTTGCGATCGCCTCTAACTCCCCCAGGCAATCCCCACTGAATTCCACATCTTTCGAGGCGTTGAGCAGCAGTTAAAGGCACTTCGATAATGGCATGAAAGTTGCGGATCAGAATTCATCGTAACCGCGCTCGCCCTGGCCTGCGCAAAATCTGCCGAGCACACCAAGGTTCCTATCTGCGCAAAATCAGATGAATCGCGCAACCCTTACCGATTCGAACCGTACAGGAAGTGCGGATGCCAGCTTCACAGATCTCCCCAACAGTGATCGAACTTTTTGCCGGCGCAGGCCTGCTAGGCGAAGCATTCAGGAATGCTGGCTGCGTACTCGAACATGCCTATGACGCGGATCCGACAGCAGTAACCTCGTATCACATCAACCACCAACGGCCGGTGACATGCTGCGACCTGACTACCACCGAGCCTACCGGATCATGTGACATTCTTCTTGCGGGGCCTCCATGCCAAGGTTTCTCGACACTCGGCAAGCGAGACCCCAACGACCCCCGCAATCGGCTCAGCCTTGTGGTAGCCGATTGGGCATGTGCTTTAAGGCCATCTATAGTCGTCGTTGAGAATGTAGCTGCGTTCGCTGGCTCTCCTGCATGGCGATCACTGACGCAGAGGCTACGCCAATGCGGTTACGAAGTTTCGCACGGTATTTTTGATGCCGCAAGTTATGGAGCCGCCCAGCGACGCCTTCGCTCTTTCACTGTCGCCGCATTAACTTTCGTTCCACATATCAACCCACGGCGTCGTGCCAGCCGTACTGTTCGCGAGGCGTGGCTAAATCTTCCTGAACCCCGCACTCAAGACCCGATGTCTTATGCGCCCAAACCATCTGATCTTGCTTTGAGAAGATTCAAGGCGACACCTCCTGGCGGGGACAAGAGAACAATCTTAGCAGCAGCGCCAGAACTAGCGCCACCTTCATGGTGGAAATCGCGCAGTTCGGTAACTGATGTATGGGGGCGAATCCATTGGGATGAACCGAGCAACACAATTCGGACCGCTTTCCAAAATCCATCGAAAGGACGGTATGTGCATCCTGATCAGCACAGAGTGATCACACTACGGGAGGGAGCCCGACTCCAAGGCATACCGGACAGTTGGACCTTTGCAGGCAGCCCAACTCAGATCGCCCGACAGATCGGCAATGGCGTCCCAATACCATTAGGCCGCGCAATTGCTAGAAGCATTTGCACGATGCTGAACTAGTCTAATTGATCCCTTTCGCTTAGCTCAGCGTATATAGACAACAGCTCTTTGTGTGCCGCCTCAGTGTGTTCAAGCAATTCAAGATAATCCCGGACGCTCCACATCGCTGCCGCCTGATCCGCCTCTCGGATACGCAGCATTCGCGCGCCCTTTGAGCTACTATTCGGGCTTTGCCTGCTACCGACAAGAATCCCCTCAACCTTCATCTGTCGATCATTTTGCTTGAGCCACATTTTCGCATCCTCCATGTATAACTCCAACTGATCTAGATGCTTGCCAATCAATGGCGTATTAGCAGACTTGAGCTCGACAATTACCAGTCGCTGAAGCGACTCGCTCCCGAGAATAAATGTCAAGTCCGGCCTCTCATCATCACCGGCAGATCGCTGAGGAGCGTGTTCGCCAATACCTAGCTCTTTGGAAAGCCTATCAAACAGCGTTCGCTTGGTTTGGTCTGCAGACAAAAATTGGGTAAATGTTGGGTCAATAATCCATGGCGACTCCTCAAGCAATTCTTGAATATCAGCCTCGTTGTTAGCCGTTTTGAAATTGACATCTGTAACGACTTTCCTCAACGCTTCAATTGCTCGCAGACGTCCCTTGACAGTACTCATAAACCGACTCATTTCGTCATGCGTAAGCCTAGTAATTTCGACAACCAGTTGTTGCAGGTCGGGATTGGGTTCAATGGCGAGCTTGGTGATTGCAGAAAGAATATTACCATGCCCGATACCTTGCACAAGTATTGGGAGTTTAGCTTTATAGTCCTGGTCGCCAACACCCTGCTTACACACCTGATTCAAAAGTGCGGCGATGCGGTATGCCATACGTTCATCACGACCAGCCAGTCCAGCTTCGCTAATTGTTCGCCTGGTAAAATCGTCATCTTTAACCACCTTGGTTGACTTCGCATCACGATGCTCTTGGTACTTTGTGCATGCCTCTTTGATCTGCTCACTCAAAAATTGATGAAGCGGCTGCAGAAGAGGGGACTCCCAACGAAGACCTTGCCGATCCGTTGCAATATAATCTGACCGCTGCTCCGCGATAAAATCGGCATGAACAACACCATCGAGGTAATCCGTCATCCTGAACCCGTGCATATTCGTATCTGCATCCAGCAGTGACGGGGATGCACACAATCGTCCGTGCGAATACACTCTTACGCCTCGCTGGCTGGCTCGCAAAGCCTGTCGCTCCTCGGTAAACCTTAGCCGATACTTAAAAGTATATGTGTCCCCATCTTCCGGCGAAAGAGAGTGCTCGACCAACTCTGTCAATGGGCGACTTGGTTCTGGCCAAGCAAAGGCCAGTTTGCGCCCTGAAGGCCGAACTACTTTGCTATTGAACTTAATCTGAAACTCAGCGTCGGATATCATAAAAAAATGCTCGGCCAGTTCGCTGATTATTGTATCAGGGCGATTTTTGGTAGGCGCATGCAGTAGCTTTGCGAGCCGAATACATGTGCCGCCTGTTTTGGGCAAATCGCCGCCGCAAATCAACTCCTTGATCGGCACTTGAATTTGATCGGTGAGTTTCTGATCGATAATTTTGTCAAAGTCCAAGGTAATGCGAGTTGCGGATGCTTGATTCTTAGCTCGACTTGTAACTTCAATTAGCTTTGCAACACCAAATCCTGCAAGCTTCCCCAAGCCCTTGCGTCCCATCAGGGGACGCCCTCCTGGCGAGCGGCCGTTGCACTCCGGCTCCTCCTCCAACCGCCTTCGCCCGGCGATCAAGAATTTATCCACTAGGTCAGATCGCGACATTCCATGGCCGTTGTCGGTGATCGTTATATCGAATCTCTCAGGAAGTACTCTTTCATCAAGACTCTCCGTGGATTCTCCGCCACTTCGAGTTCGCTGTGCATTATGCTCATCTCGCATCGCCTTTCGCTCGATCTCGATAGCACTGGCATCGTATGCAATTTCAGCCAATGCGGCGTCAGCGTCGTAAGCGTTTGCCACGAATTCCACCAGCACGCGGGCAAGGGATGTGTACAGGGTTAAGCCCAAGTCTTCCAGAATGTGGGATGCGACTTTAAACGGAACCATTTCGGAATTATTTGGCATGAGATGCTCCAAGTCCGTGGTCCTCAACCACCGCATGATCCACGCGAGCATCGTGCCAAAGAGGCAACTGCTGGTGCGCCGGGGCACATAGGGATAGTCGGCTCACGATCTGCGTTACCTCGAATGGCGAAGGAGGCGATTCCATTTGATCTTTATAGCACAGAGTGCCCCTCCCCGCAAACCTCCCCCACCGCCGCGGCGATCGCCCCGACCACGCCCGCGAACACCCCGTAGTTCAGCGTTTCGGGCGTGTCGGTGACGCGGTGGTACCAGCGTGAGCGGATGTAGGCCGTGTCGGTGATGCAGAAGGCGGGGACGCCCTGGCGCCAGTACGACCAGTCGTCGGACCACCCGTGCCCGAGGGGGCCGACCAAGGGCAGCGACCGACGCACGACGCGGGCGGCCGGGGCGCGGGCCGAGGCGTCGGCCGTGGCCCCGGTTGAAGCGCCGGACAAAGAGTCGGCCGGAACGGCTTGCATGGCCCGGGCGAAGCGTGCCGCCCACTTGGCCGAGCGCCGGTTGCTGAGCAGGGCGACATAGTCTCGCCGCGCGGGGAAGATCGCGGGGATCGCGAGGCGGGCCGGCCACGAAAGTTCGCCGGTCTCGTAGCCCCGGCCGTCTTCGTAGCAACCGAGCGAGTCGAGGGCGATCGCGCCGAGCACGGGGCGGCCCTCGGCGGCGATGGCCCGGGCGTGGTGGAGGCTGCCCATGCCGCTGGCGCGGAAGGTTGCGCCGGCGTGGCGCACGCCCTTCTCGAAGGTGTGGCGGAAGAAGGGGTACTCCTCGTTGACCCAGAAGACGGCGTGGATCGGGCGCCCGAGCCTGCGCCCCTTGAGCATTTCCAAAAGCGTGAGCAGCGCCGCGACGCCCGAGGCGTTGTCGTTGGCGCCGGGCGTATCCATGAACTCGCGGCGAGGGTCGCCCTCGGGCGGGCCGGGGCCGAAGCTCGGCCAGCGGGCGTGCTGGGCGGCCATGGCGCAGCGCGAGTCGTAATGCGCGCCGATGACGATCGCCGCTCGGCTCGGCGCGTCGCCGGGGATCTCGATGCAGAGGTTGGCGACGGTGCGGGTTGCGGGCGTGCCGTCTTCGTCGGTCCAGTACGACGCCTCGAACGCCTGACGCGTCGGGGCGTAGCCCATGGCGCGGGTCTCGGACTCGATCCAGCCGAGGCAGGCGTCGAGCTGGGCGGGGTTCCAGACATGCCGCCGCGGGAAGTTGCGGCAGATGTGCTCGACGCGGGCGCGGAGGCGGGCCGGGGTTGGGGACTCGGATCGGTCGTTCATCTGCGGCTCATTTCGTCTGGCGCAGGATTGTTGGGGGCTTGTGCAGAGCCGGAGGGCGCCGGCCCGTTCACCCCGCGTATACACTTGAGACCTTGAAGGCGCTGAGCGCGATCCCGATCAAGCACCCCGCGTTCCGCGGCGTGCTGTTGCTGCTCGTATTCGGCCCGATCATCTCGGCGATCGCCGCGGTCGCGGTCGGCGAGGCGACGGCCGAGCGTTACTTTGCCGAGGGGGGGCCGGTCGAAGAGATGAGCATGCTGCTCTGGCTTGTGCTGGGGCTGTTCTGCGTCGGGACGCACGGTTTCAGAACTTTCTCGGGGTGGTCGGGGCTGGTGCTCTGCCTCGCCGCGTCCGCCCGCGAGGCCGATTGGCACCTCCGCTTCACCGATTACAGCGTGCTGAAGATCCCGTTCTATTACCGGCCCGAGCACCCGATCGAGGCGAAGCTGATCGCGGGGGCTGCGGTGCTGCTGATCGGCGTCGCGATCACGATCGTGCTTGTCAGGATCTGGCGTCGCGCCAGGAACAGCGGCGGCGCTGTCCCGGTCTGGGGATGGCTGGCGATCGCCGGTGTCGGCGCGCTGTTCGTCTCGAAGGTGCTGGACCGATCGACGAATGTGCTGGAAGAGTCTTTCGGGATCATCCTGCCCGATCTCGTCCGGACCAGCGTGTGGGTGATGGAGGAGACGAGCGAGACGACCCTGCCCATCGCGTTCGGCGCCGCGATCCTGAGCTTTGTGATGTCGGGCGACCGTGACGCCGACGGGACACCGGCGCAGGCCGAGGGAAGCCGCTGAGCCGGCCCGAGTCTCGCCGGTTCTCACAGAGGGTTCCCCACGAACCAACGAGTCCAGCTCGGGTCCGCCCCCGGGCCTTTCGCCCTCGGGCTCGGCGGCAAGTTGGGATCAGGGCGGATGGTGTTTTCCGGGGTGTTGGCGGCCTTCTGTGAGCGCAGAATGAAGTCTTCGGTTTCTTTGCGGCCGGGCCGGTTCTTCGGTAGACTCGGTGCATGGCGAGATTCCCGAAATGCTTGGGCGTTCCGGCGGTGTCGGTTCTGCTGGCGGCGGGCGGCATCGGCGGGTCTCCGGTGTCGCTCGATGAGGTGGGCGAGGTGGTCGACCGCAAGGACCTCGGTCGCTTCTGGGGGGTGGTGCTCGTCCGCGTGGGCGGAGAGGATGTCTTCGCACGCGGGTACGGGTTTGAGGACGAACGCCTGCGCCCGATCGAGCCGGGCGTGAGCCTGTTCGATGCGGGATCGATCGCGAAGTCGGTGACTGCCGCGGCCGTGCTCCGGCTCGTGGACGAGGACAAGCTCCAACTTGAAACGACCCTCGGCGAGGTGTTCGGAGAGAGCGCAGGCACGCTCGCGGATGTCACTGTCGCATCGCTGCTTGCGCACCGATCGGGGATCGGGTTCGAAGCGGAGAGGAAACTCGATTCGCAGGCGATGGCTTCGGCGGATTCGCTCGTGCGCGCGATCGGAACGGTCGAGCTCGGCGAGGCGATCTATCAATACTCTAACATTGGGTACTTTCTCGCGGCTGCCGTGGTCGAGCGTATCTCGGGCCAGCCGTTCGAGGACGCAGTCCGTGGGTTGGTTTTCGAGCCCGCGGGTATCTCGCCTGTCGGGTTTGTGGGCGATCGGTCGGTGCAGGGGGCGCGGAGCACGGTCCGGCGGCGGATGCCCCCGGCGCATCAACCGTGGAATCCCGTCGAGCGTTTCGACATCTTCGACTACCCGTGGAACTGGAGCCAGCGCGGCGCGACGGGCGTGCTGTTTACCGCTTCGTCCCTCGCGGACTGGTTCGAGGCTGTCGCCGACGGCGGATGGATCTCGGCTTCAAGCAGAGACACGATGCTTACGCCCGGCCCCGGCGGGTACGGGCTCGGCGTGTTCGTTGACCGCGACACCGACGGGACGGCGACTCGTTTCTCGCACTCGGGATCGACCGGCGGGTACGAGGCGCACGCGGCGCACTACCCGCTGGCGTTCGACGGCGCCGGAGCGACGGTTGTCGTTCTCACGATGCAGACGGGCGGCGCAGAAGAGATCGGCGCCGCGGTCCGTCGCATCGTCGCCCCCGAACCGGCGAAACCGCTCTTCGTGGGCGTGTACCTCGGCCGGCACGCCGACCTCGAAGAGGACGGCGTCTACCGGATCTCCGACAATATCGACTGGCGGGTGCTCGCCCGCTATGTCGGTTCAGAAAACGGACGCCGCATCGTGGACAACCGCCCGACGATCACGCTCGTTGACTCAGAGCGCGGTATCTGGCCGCTGATGATCCGGCTGGACGCGGACAGGGCCAAGGCCTTGATCGAGGAGTTCAACGCCACCGGCCAACAGATCGCCAACGATCCGGCCGGCGGGCAAACCCGTTGGAGCAAGGGCGTCACACTCATCGCCGATGTGCGCCGATTCGCCGTGGGCGAGCACGGGCAGGTGCTACTGGACGGGGACGCCGAGGTCACGGTCCGTGTCGAGAACCACCATCAGGTGCTCGTCGTCACGCGATCATCGACGGGCGACGAACTCGCCAAGGTCATGATGGGCGGCGCCGAGAGCCGGCGGCTTCAGCAGGGCCTTGCCGAGGCGATGAAGTAATCCTTCCGGATGCTCATGACAGGATCGGCCGGAAGGCGGGCGCGTTTCGACTTTTCGTCCCGACGGTTCGCATCCCGGCCGCCGCTGGTTCGCAGCGTTGCGAACGGACGATGAAACTTGCACGCGGCGGTTCGCTCGGGCCCCGAACTCTGGTATCACGGTGCTTCGGTGGCATGTGCGCGTCCGCCGAAGTGCGGCTGAAACGCTGGCGGGAGCCTCCACCGAGGAGGATTGAGTCATGGCGCGCGCAGAATGTTCGTTCCGGCTCGGGCTGTTGGTCGGATCGCTGGGTGTGGTCGGCGCCGCGTCGGGCACGCAAGCACAGGTTTTCCCTGTCGATCCGAACGACCTCGGCTTCCGCCAGGTGAATCTGAGCTTTCATGGCTTGCCGCAGGTCGCCGATTCTCGATACGGCTGGGTCGCGGCGGACAGCTCGTCGGTGCTGTTTGCGGCCACGGGCGGGGCGCTGACCAGCGGCTATCTGAACATCTCGACCGAGCAGGGCTGGGTTGTCCGCAACCTGCCGCTGGACGAGACCTCGGGGTACGCCGGGCTCGGCGTGTACTTCGACCTCGGCGAGAACCCGGGCTTGCTCAACCAGATCCAGGCCAAGGCCTCGATCTCGTCGACGCCGCAGGTTTTCCACGCGCCCGTTGATCCGACGGATCCGTTCGCGCCCGTTTCTCCGATGGAGTACAACGCGCAGGGTGCGGGCGGGGGCGGCGTCGGCCCGGACAGCGGGCCGCGCCCAGCGAACCCGACCGTCCGCATCGACAAGTCGACGATCGTCTTCGCCGGGCAGGAAAACCGCGTCGCGTTCCAGGCCCAACACCCCAACATCGAGCAGGCGCTGAACCAGTGCTACCCCGCGGCGGTCGCCAACAGCCTTGTCTATCTCCAGAACAGCACGGGCATCACGACCACGGCGCACAACCATGTCGCCGGCGAGCGTGACAACTCGCTGGTCGGCCGGCTCGACATCGCGATGAACCGCCCCCCCAAGCACTACACCCCCAGAGCGCTGGATATGGTCCTCGGGAAGCTCAACTACCTCGACGACAACGACCTCGACGACAGGGTCATGACCGAGCACAAACAGGCGCCGGGCATCACCTGGCTCAACGGCGACATCACGAGCACCGCAGGCAATGTCACCAGCACCGAGGACACCTCCACCACAAAGCTGATCGACTGGATCATCGACAAGGTCGCCGCGGGCAAGGATGTCAAGATCCGCATCGGCTGGGACGGCGGGGGCGGGCACGCCGTGCAACTTATCGGCGCAGGGATCATCAACGGCGAACGATGGATCGCATACGCACACGACGCCATGCAGGAACGCGCCGGTGGCGTGGGCCTGTTCGACGGCGGGCTCGGTTTCTCATGGGTCGATCCCGACACCAACGCCCTGACCGGCTTCCTGCCAGGGTTCATCGGCAACGGGACCGTCAGCTTCGCCATCGCGGAAATGGCCGTGCCGACGCCCGCTTCGATCTCGCTGCTCGCGCTGGGAGCCATCGTCGCTATGCGTCGGCGCCGCTGAACCCGGCGTCGAGCTCAGATACGCCCCTGCTCGCCCAGCCAGTGCTCGGCGTCGAGCGCCGCTTGGCAGCCCATGCCCGCGGCGGTGACGGCCTGGCGGTAGCGGGCGTCGGCGACATCGCCCGCCGCAAAGACGCCGGGGATGTTCGTTCCGCTGGCGCGGCTCTTGAGGACGATGTAGCCCTTGTCGTCGAACTCGAGGCCGGACTCGCGGAGGAACTCCGTCGCGGGCGTGTGCCCGATGGCGATGAAAAGGCCCTTGACATCGAGCGTGGACTTCTCGCCCGTCACGGTGTCTTCGAGTTCGACGCCGGTGATCTTCTCATCGCCGAGCACATCGACGACCTGCTTGTTCCACAGCACCTCGGCGTTGGGCTGCTTGAGGTAGCGTTCCTGCATGATCTTGCTGGCGCGCAGCTCGTCGCGCCGGTGGATCACATACACCTTGCTGGCGAACTTGGTGAGGTAGGTCGCCTCTTCCATGGCCGAGTCGCCGCCCCCCACCACCGCCAGCGGCTGGTCGCGGAACATCGGCAGCGCCCCGTCGCAGACGGCGCAGGCCGAGACCCCGCCGCCGGACATCGCCAGGCGCATTTCGTTCTCCAGCCCCAGCCAGTTGGCGGTTGCGCCGGTGGAGATAACCACCGCGTGGGCCTTGACGGTCTCGCCGCCGGATGTCTTGAGGGTGTGGACGCCGCCATCCTTGTCGAAATCGACCTCAATGATGTCCTCGCCGATGACCTTGGTCCCGAAGCGTTCGGCCTGCTTCTGGAACGCCTGCATCATGTCCGGCCCGGTGACGCCCTCGGGGAAGCCGGGGTAGTTCTCGACCTCGGTCGTCAGCATCAGCTGCCCGCCGGGGAGCACGATCGAGGGATTCTGCTTCGGCACGCCGACATAGACGATCGGGTCGAGTTGGGCGCGTGCGGCATAGATCGCTGCGGTCCAGCCCGCGGGGCCCGAACCGATAATCACAAGCTTGCGAGCGGTGTCGCTCATTCGGCGTTCCCTTCACTGATGCTGCGCCGGAGCGTCTCGCTCCGAGCGGGTTCCCCGGTAACCCGGAAAAGGGCCGTCGCTATTCCCCCGCGCCGGCTCAGCGGAGCTCGCCGAGATCGTCGAGCTGCAGGCGCTGCAGGCTGAGCACCGGGGGCCAGATCAGGTAGTCGGCCCCCTGCACCAGCGAGACGGAGTTCTGCACACGCGAGGCGAGGTTGGCCACACCGTCGGCGCCAACGGAATACAAGACGAACTCGTCGTCGGCGATGTTGCGCCGGAAGTTGGGCGCGCCCTCGACGATCACATTGATCTCGTGCACGCGGCTGCGGATGTCACGCCCCGGAACGAAAAGCTGCAGAGGCTGATTGCCCGAGGCGGGGTTGAACGGGTCGGCGTCCAGGCGGAAAAGCCAAGTCGGGCGGACAGACGCGGGCGTGCGAGCAAAACCGCCCGTGCGGTAGCGGTTGCCGACTGCGGCCAACGCCAGACGCGTGCCCGCGATCTCGGCCCTGACGATCCGTCGCAGGTTGAACAGCACATCGGTGCCGTACAGCGTGATGTACGCCGGAACATTCTCTTGAAGGTTCACCCTCTCGAGCGTGAAGGGCGTGCGCATGATGCGATGGAACGGATCGTCCTGCTGCCAGCGCAGGCGGATGTCGCCGATGATGGACTCGATCTCGCGCAGCGCCTCGGCCTGCGGCTTCTGGCGGTCCGCGTAGAGACCCCATGTCGAGGCGGTCGCGAGCATCCGCAGCGGATCGTCGCCGCCGCCCAAGCGGGCCATCGTCGCGTTGAACACGCCCGGACGGGCGCCGGTCGCGTTGAGCGTGTGACGAGCGAGCTGGCGTGCGGCGATCCAACTCGCCTGAGGCAGCCCGAGGCGGTCGACCTCGATGAACCCCGGCTCGTTCTCGCGGCTGCGGTCGGCCATCCGGTCGAGCAGACGGATCAGAGGCTCCCAGGTGTTCGTCGAGGCGAGCTGGGGAGAGTCGGAGCGGAAGTCGACATACGCGATGTCGCGCATGCGCTCGAGGCCCTCGATCATCATCGTCAGACCGTAGATCTTCTCCCGCCTCAACTGGCGGTCGGCGATCTGACGGGCGAAGAAGGTGTAATCGCTGAGCAGGCGCAGCGAGGCGATGATGTCGCCCTCGTGGTACAGACGCGTCGCCTCGACATGCACCAGCGGGGACAGCCAGCGGTACACCGTCGGCACGCCCCGCTCGCTGCGGTCCGCGGCGGCCAGAAGCGGCGTGCCCCCGACATCGATCTCGCTCACCAGCCCTCGTTCGATGATCGCGTCGAAGACTTCTTGATCGAGCCCGAGCTCAAAGAACTCCAAGAGCGCGTCCTGCCCGTAAGGCTGCCCGTAGCCCATCGCGAAGCGCGGGTCGGTCTCCTCGGTCACCAGGCGGAGCTTTTCGAGCACGAGCTGCTGGGCCGGGGCCGACGCCCATGAGGACGCCGAGTCCCACGCGGCCATCCCGGGCTGCAGCAGCCTCGCCCGGTCGGGCGTATCGGCGCCCACCGGCGCGCGATCCATCACAGCGATGGCGGGGATCAGGTGCAGGTCGGAGCGGTCGCCGGGCTCGCCGTCGCCCATCCGGATGTTCCGGTACAGGGCGTTGGCGTCGCTGACAGAGGCCTGGGCCATCGCCGCCGAGGGCGCCATCGCCGCCAGCGAGAGCACGCCGGCGAGGGCCAGACGAACAACCCCACCATCCCCGATACGCATCTTCTTGAACCTCATGGCGCGTCATCGTAGCCGATCGGGCCGGACGCTGTGGGGCGCAGAAAATCGCCCGCGTCGTAGCCGACGCGGGCGGGCGGGTGTTCTGCTGAGCTCGGGGCCAGGGCCTCAGCCCGCCGCGACCCGGCGAGCCCGGGAAGACGACCGGGGCGGAGCCGAGGCCTCGTCGACCGCCCGACCCGGGACACGGTTCTCCCGGAAGTACCGCGAAGGGGCGTCGTCAGTGATCTGGGAGTTCAATCGCGTCAGCGACTCGTCGACGATCTGTCGGACCCGCTCGCGGCTGATCCCGACCTCGTCGGCGATCTGCTTGAGGGTCAAGGGCTGTTGCCCGTCGAGCCCGAACCGCAGCCGAAGGATCTGGGCCTCGCGGTCGTCGATCGCCTCGAGCAGCTTGCGGAGGAGCCTCAGGTCCTCACGCATCAGCACCCGCTCTTCGGGCTCGACCGTCCGCGTGTCGGCCAGCAGCTCGCCCAGACTCATCAGGTCGCCGTCGGAATTGACAGGCCCCTGGTTGGAGGCCCGCAGCGCCCGCACGGCACGCCGGATGATCTTGACCTTGCGAACCGGCAGGTCCATGTGCTCGGCGAGCTGCTCGATCGAGGGCGGATAGCCCAAATCGTTCTCCAGCGTCCTGCTGGCGGTCCGCCACTTGGCGATCAGCTCCACCATGTACGCGGGCACATGGATCGGCTGCGACGCGCTCATCAGCGCACGCTTGACAGCCTGCTTGATCCACCACGACGCGTAGGTGCTGAACCGGGCCCCCTGCGTGGGGTCGAAACCCTCCACCGCACGGAGCAGACCGATGTTGCCCTCCTCGATCAGATCGTTGAGCGGCAACCCACGGCCGGAATATCTCTTCGCGATCGCAACGACGAGCCTCAAGTTCGCCCGGATCATGCGCTCACGCGCAGCCGGGCAGTTCTCGTTCATGATCTTCGCGCCGAGTTCGCGTTCTTCCTCGGCGGTCAGCAGCGGGGTCCGGTGGATCTCCCGCAAGTAGACCTGAAGATCAGATTGCAAGGCTCTCTCGCCGCGAGCGATCTCTCCTCGCTCTCTCACTGTTCTACCACCTTCCGGGCGAGACCCATCTGAGAACATACTGCCGGATTACGCCCGTGCCAGCAAATTTCCGATCCGATCCGCTCGTTCCGGCGGTTCCATCGACCCTCAAACAACCCCGCTTGACGGTTGGCAACCCCCCGGGGCCGGGAGGGCGTCAAGCTGGGACGACCGGGTGTTCTGGGGGGTCCAAGCCCCGTCCGAGAACACCCCCAGCCCAAACAAGCCCCAGCGGCGTGCGGATCGGCGCGCCCGATCGCCGATTTCATCCATACTGTGAGCGACATGAACCCCGACCTGTCGGAAATCCTGTCGGAGTGGCCCTACCAGCCCGGCCGCCTCAATGTCAGGCTCGTCAAGGGGAAGAATCAAGATCCAAAGATCCAGATAAGGCTCGACCTCGGTGTCCTTCAGATGGAGGTCGAAGGCCGCCCCGACGGGCACCAGCCCTTCGGTTACGGCTCGCTCCTGGAGTACTACGAGGCCCGGGCCGACGGCGTCGAGCCCCCGCCCGACGACACCGACGCCGAAGAACCCTTCGCCCTCGACGAGCGCGATGTCCGCGCCCTCCGCGAAGAGGCCGCACAGTACTACCACCGCTACATGGCCCTGCTCGCCCTGGAGGACTACGAAGGCGTGGTCCGCGACGCGACGCGGAACCTGCGGGTGCTCGACTTCGTCCGAGAACACGCCACCAACGACGCCCTGATCCAGGAGCTCGAACCCTTCCGGCCCTACATCATGATGGTCCGGGCCCGGGCGATGGCCAGCCAGTCCCTGCGGGACAACGAGCCCAAGGCGGCGGTCGTCGCCATCGAGCAGGGGATCGAGGCCCTCCGCCAGCACTTCGACAAGACCGGCCACCCCGAGCTCTTCGAGCAGTCCAACGAGGTCGCCATGCTCCGCGACATGCGGGAATCCCTCCTGCCCAAGCTCCCCGTCAGCCAGCGGGCGGAGCTGCGCCAGCGGCTCAAGGCCGCCCTGGACCAAGAGAACTACGAGCTGGCCGCGATCCTCCGCGACGAGCTCAGAAACCTCGGCGAAGACCAGCCCGGCCCGCCCCCTAGGAAGGACGGGGGGCAGATCTGAGCCGTCGAGCCCGCCGCCAGGGGCCCTGAGGCCCACCCGGACGGGCCGAGAACAGAAATCCCGGGATTCTGCTGGCACCCGACGGAACCGGGGTTATCTTTTACGATCATGACGGCGGCCGAAGGCCCGGACGGGTTCGGTGCAACCGTCAGCGGCAACGCAACGCAGCGAGCGGGACGCCGCGTCCCCCTCCTCCCCCGCCTCGCTCACTGTTCTCAGGCCGCCGGCTCTTCTGCAGTCGGCGGCCTGTTGTTTTTGGGATCAGCCGCCGACATTCGCCGTCTCACAGGAAGGACGCCGATCCCTGAGCCCAGCGAAGGGTCGGGTTCTTCGTGCTTCCAATCTACGCCCGATCGGCGTTGCACTCGCACGAGCATTGCACCGGGTTCATTGCAAATTCAGCGCGTGAACCGACCCGACCCTTCGCTGCGCTCAGGGATCGGCGTCCAGGGGTCGGAAGTCTGCTTTGGGTTTCAGATCCCGATCGCCGCGTTCACCTCGCTGCGCATCGAGATCGCCGCGTCGTTGATCGCGCTCTTCCAATCGTCGCCCGAAGCTTCCGGATAGATCACCGACCGGCTCGCGGTGATCAGCACGCCGGTGGTCGACGGGCCGCTCTCGCCCGCTGCCTTGGCCGAGGGGCGGACCAGTGCGTGCAGATCCTCGGCCTTGCCGCCTTGGGCGCCGAAGCCCGGAACAAGGAAGACCTGGTCGGGCATGGCGACTCTGAGGGTCGCGGCGTCGGACGCCTTGGTCGCGCCGACCACCGCCCCCACGGCGCTGTTGCCGCAGACCCCGGTGTGGGCCCGCCCGAATTCGGCGAGTTCGCGGGCGACGAGTTCGGCGACGGTGCCGCCCCCTTCGAGCCTCGCCCCCTGGATCGCGTCGCCCTCGGGGTTGCTGGTGCGGACCAGGGCGAAGACCCCGAGCCCCGCGTCGAGGTAGGGCGAGAGCGTCCCCGCCCCGAGGTAGGCGTTGGCCGTCACAGCGTGGGCGCCGCTGGCGGCGATCCCCGCGGCGTAGTGCCCGGCCGTCAGCCCGATGTCGCCCCTTTTGGCGTCCAGCACCACGACGAGCCCCGCCTCGCGGGCCCGCTGGATCACCCGCCAGAGCACGCCGACCCCCTCGGGCCCGTAGCGCTCGAAGCAGGCGGACTGGGGCTTGACGACGCCGACAGCGCCGGCGATCGCGTCGATCACGCCGCAGCAGAAGACCTCGATCGCGTCGATCGGCGACCGCCCCTCGCGGACGCCGGCGGGCAGGCGATCGGCGACGGGGTCGAGCCCGACGCAGACGGGCGAGCCCGAGCGGTCGAGGGTCTCGGCGAGCAGGTCTGCGAACGCGGCGGCGCTGGTCATCGTGACACCTTGTTGCTTGACTGGGGTTCTCTGATCGGATCACCTGATCGGATGCTGGCCGTCCCCCTACACTCGCGCGAGCATAGCCCCCAAGGACGCCCCCGATGGACCCCGACACCCCCGTGCATCTGGATCTCAAGAAAGATCGGGGGCTCGCGATCCAGTGGGCCGACGGCACGGCCTCGTACTACTCGATCCGCTACCTCCGCCGGATGTCCCCCTCCGCCGACATGCGCCAGCTCCGCGAAGAGATGCAGAAAAACCCGCTGACCGTGCTGCCCAGCAGTGCCGGCGGCGGGGGCGAGATGGTCGCCGAGTCGGCCGAACTCGTCGGCAACTACGCGATCCGCATCCGCTTCTCCGACGGGCACGACACGGGGATCTACTCCTGGAAGTACCTGCGCGAGATCGACCCGGAGCGTCAGAAGGAGCGTCCGGCAGACCCGCCGCCGGGCGCTTCGGCGTGAGCGCCCAACCGGGCGAAGCGGCACGCGCCGCCGACGCGCCGCACCCGCTGCTCTCGGCGCCGCTGGTCGATCAGCCGGGCGTGGGGCCTAAAGCCGCGGGCGATCTCGCCTCGCTCGGGCTGACCCGCGTCTGGCACCTGCTCACGCACCTGCCGATGCGCTACGAGCGCCACGAGGCCGAAGCGCCCGTCGCCGAGCTCGAGCCCGACCGCATCGTCTCGGCCAGAGGCACCATCACCGCGACGCGCCTCGCCGGGCGGGGACGGAAGGCACGCTACGAAGCCGTGCTCATGGACGGCGACGGACGCCTCGACCTCGTCTGGTTCAACATGCCCTTCATGCGCGACAAGGTCCGCGTCGGCGACCGCGTGCGCGTGCACGGCAAAACCAAGCAGCGCGGCCCGGGCCTCCAAATCGCCAACGCCAAAATCGAGCGCCTCGAAGGCGATGAAGCCCCGCCCAAGGACGAACGCGTCCGCCCCGTCTACCCCGCCGGCGAGCGGATCACTACGGCCAGGATCGAAAAGATCGCACAGAGCGTGCTGCCCGGCGCGATCGAAGTCGTCGAGGACCACCTCCCAGACGACTTCCTGCGCGAGCGGAAGATGCCCGCGCTCGCCGAGGCCTACCGCCTCGTGCATTTCCCCGAAGACGAAGACGACGCCCCGCGCGGCAGACGGCGCCTCGCCTACGACGAACTCCTGCTCTTCCAACTCGGCGTGCAGCTCAAGCGGGCGCACCTGCGGACCGCCCTCCGCGCCCCGGCCCTGAAGCACTCTGAGGAAATCGACCGGCACATCCGCTCGCGCTTCGGGTTCGAGCTCACGCCCTCGCAGAACAAGGTGCTCGAAGAACTCGTCGCCGACCTCACCCGGGAAATCCCGACCAACCGTCTCGTGCAGGGCGATGTCGGCTCGGGCAAAACGGTCGTCGCGCTCTACGCGATGCTGATGGCGGTCGCCGGCGGGCACCAGGCGGCGTTGATGGCGCCGACCGAGATCCTGGCCGAACAGCACGCCGCAGGCATCGGGCGGATGCTGGAGGGCTCGAAAGTCCGCGTCGGCCTGCTGACCGGGGCGAAATCGACATCGGAACGCACGGCGCTCCTGGAAGACCTGCGCGAAGGCCGCATCGACATCCTCATCGGCACGCACGCGCTGCTGACCGACCGCGTCCGCTTTAAGTCGCTAGGCGTCGCGATCATCGACGAGCAGCACCGCTTCGGCGTCCACCAGCGCGCGATGCTCCGCGCGAAGGAAGACGACGAGGGCTCGACCCCGCACATGGTCGTCATGACCGCCACACCGATCCCGCGGAGCCTGGCGCTCACGCTCTTCGGCGATCTGGATGTCTCGACGATCGACCGCAAGCCGCCGGGACGCACGGAGATCAAAACACGCCTCGTCACCCCCGAGCAGCGAGGGACCGTCTATCAGTACGCCCGCGAACGGCTCGACAGAGGCGAGCGTGCGTTCGTCGTCGCCCCGGCGATCGAGCAGGGCTCGACCGAGACCGCGGCCGTCGAACCACTCGCCAAAGAGCTCGCCGAGGGCCCCTGGCGGGACATCGAAATCGGCGTCCTGCACGGCCAGCTCCACCCGCGAGACCGCGAAGCGACGATGGAGAAGTTCCGCACCGGCGCGATCCAGGCCCTTGTGGCCACAACCGTCATCGAGGTCGGCGTCGATGTGCCCGAGGCGACCATGATGCTCATCGAGAGCGCCGAACGCTTCGGCCTCGCCCAGCTCCACCAGCTCCGCGGACGCGTCGGGCGCGGGGACAAGCCGAGCCTCTGCGTGCTCATCGGCGCCCCCGCCACCGACGACGCCATCGCGAGGCTGCAGGCGGTCGCCTCGACCGGCAACGGGTTCAAGCTGGCCGAAAAGGACTTCGAGATCCGGGGGCCGGGCGAGGTGTTCGGCTCGCGCCAGTCCGGGGCGGCGCCCTTCCGTGTGGCCGATCTTGTCAAGGACCTGGAACTCCTGACGATGGCCCGGCGCGACGCCGCAGACTGGATCCGACGCTCCCCCGCGCTCGACGCGCCGGGCGAGGCGCTGCTCCGCCGGCGGGTCGCCAAGGCCCACGGCGAGGCGTTGGGCCTCGCGGATGTCGGTTGAACACCCAAAGAAACCCGGGTTTCTTCACAAACCGGCGCTTCCGATACCGAACACGATGCACTATCCTTGTCACCAGATGACCGAATCCGGCGTCCAGGCAAGGCTCAAGATCGTGGTGGGCTCGCGCTCCATGCGCGAGATCGCCGAGATCACCGGCGTGCACCAGGAGTCCGCCCGCCGGTACATGCGAGGCAGCACCCCCAGCCTCGGCTTCCTCGAAAAGCTCGCCTCGGCCCTCGGCGTCAACCTGCACTGGCTGGTCTCGGGCGAGGGGCCGATGTACGCCGCGGCCAGCGTCTCGCGCCTCGCCGGCGCCGGGCCCGAGGAACTCGGCCCGCTGGTGCAGCAACTGCTCGCCCGCGTCGAAGCGCTTGAAAACATGGTCGACCGCCTGCAGGACCGCCTCGACGAGCACGACCGCCGCCTCGGCATGCCGACCCAAAGCCGGGAGCGCCTCGGGCTCGGGCGGGAGCACGCCTCACGCCAGGCGGGCCGGAGGCCGGACGAGCACCGCGGCCCCGGCGGTACGATCGACGCATGAGCTTCAACGCCGACCTCGCCCGCCGCCTCGAACAGATCGCGAGCCTTCTTGAACTGACCGGCGCCGACCGCTTCCGGGTCAACGCGTACGCCAAGGCCGCACGCGTCGTGGGCGACCAGCCCCGCGACCTCGCCGAACTCGCCTCCGACCCCGGCGCCTTGACCGAGATCGAGGGCGTCGGCAAGAAGATGGCCGAGAAGATCGCCGAGTTCCACGAGACCGGCGAGATCTCCGAACACAAGGAACTGAGCGAAGAAGTCCCCAAGGGGCTGCTCGACCTCCTTGAGATCCCGGGCCTCGGCCCCAAGACCGTCGCCCTGCTCTGGAAAGAGAAGAACATCACCGATCTGGCGGGCCTCGAAAAGAGCATCGAGGACGGCACCATCCTCGACCTGCCCCGCATGGGCAAGAAAACCGTCGAGAACATCAAGGCCGCGATCGCCTTCAGCAAGTCCAGCGGGCAGCGGCTGAACATCGGCGTCGCGATGCCCGTCGCCGAGGCGATCGTCGAACAGGTATTGAAGGTCAAGGGCGTCAAAAAGGCCGCGTTCGCCGGTTCATTGCGCCGGGGCAAGGAGACCATCGGCGACATCGACATCCTCGCCGTCGCCGACGATCCCGAAGCCGCCCATAAGGCGTTCACTTCCCTGCCCGGCGTGCTGCAGGTGCTCGCCAGCGGGAAGACCAAGAGCTCGGTGCGCCACACCCTCGAAGCCGACGCCGACCGCTGGGGCAAGCTCTCCGACGCCGCGCCGGCGGTGCAGGTCGACCTCCGCGTCGTGCCCGAAGCCTCGTGGGGCGCCGCGATGCTCTACTTCACCGGCAGCAAAGAACACAATGTCCGCATGCGCGAACGCGCGATCAAACGCGGCATGACGCTGAACGAGTACGGCCTCTACAAGTCCGGCGACACCAAAGACAAAACGCCCCCTCAGGAACGGGGCGAAACACCCGTCGCTGGCGAGACCGAACAATCCGTCTTCAAGGCCCTCGATCTCGTGTATGTCGAGCCCGAGCTCCGTGAGAACCGGGGCGAGATGGACTTCAAGGAAGCCCCGAAGCTCGTCGCCGTCGACGACATCAAGGCCGAGCTCCACGCCCACACCACCGAGTCCGACGGGAGCATGAGCCTCGACGAACTCATCCAGCAGGCGATCGACCGGGGCTACCACACCATCGCCGTCACGGACCACTCCAAGAGCGCCGTGCAGGCCAACGGCCTGAGCATCGAACGCCTCCGCAAGCAGCGCGACTCCATCGAAGAAGCACGCGAACGCTTCGGCAAGAAGATCACCGTCCTCGCCGGCAGCGAGGTCGACATCCTCGCCGACGGCTCGCTCGACTACCCCGATGATGTGCTCGAACGCCTCGACTTCGTCGTCGCCAGCCCGCACGCGGCCCTCTCGCAGGAGCCCACCGCCGCGACCAAACGCCTGATCAAGGCGATCGAGCACCCCGCGGTCCGCGTGCTCGGCCACCCCACCGGACGCCTGATCAATCGGCGCAAGGGGCTCGAACCGGCGATGGACGAGCTCTTCGCCGCCGCGAAGGAGCACAAGGTCGCCCTGGAGATCAACGCCCACTGGATGCGTCTGGACCTGCGCGACACGCATGTGCTCGCGGCCGTCGAGGCGGGCTGCCTGATCGCCATCAACACCGACGCCCACGCCCGGGCCGACTTCGACAACCTCCGCTACGGCGTCCTCACCGCCCGGCGCGGACGCCTCGGCCCCGACCAGTGCGTCAATACATGGTCGAAGACAAAGCTCCAGAAGTGGGCGGCGGGCGGCTGAGGCGGAGACAGACCGAACCCATGCCCGGCGTCTATCATCGCCCGCTGCGAGCGGTCAACCGGAGCCCCAACCAGAACAACCCGTGACAAGCCCGGCCCCGACGCCGGGACGGAGCTTCTGCGCATGTTCGACAAACTCAACGACAGCCTCAACGGCGTCTTCCGCCGCCTCTCGGGCCAGAGCAAGATCAGCGAGGCCAATGTCCGCGAAACGATGGACGAGGCCCGCACCGCGCTGCTCGAGGCCGATGTCCACTACGAGGTCGCCCAGGCCTTCTGCGACGCCGTGCTCGAAGACGCCCTGGGCCAGGAGGTCACCAAGAGCCTCAAGCCCGGGCAGGAGATGATCGGCATCGTCCACCGGCGGCTCGTTGAGTTCCTCGGGGGCGAGATCGAACTCGAAGGCGGCGCCGAGATGCCCGCCATGGGCGCACCGTCCGACGCCCCCGCCATCATGCGCGTCAGCCCCGGACCCACCGTCGTCATGATGTGCGGGCTGCAGGGCTCGGGAAAGACCACGACCTGCGGCAAGCTCGCCGGCTACCTCAAGAAACGCGGACGGAGCGTCATGCTCTGCGCCGCCGACCTGCAGCGACCCGCCGCCGTCGAGCAGCTCCAGACCGTCGCAAAGCAGGTGCAGGAAGAGCTCCCCGGCGGCGCGCAGGTGCACTGCTACGCCGAGCCGCAGCGTGTGGCCGAGTACGGCAAGGCCGTCGGCGTCGCGGTCGATGTCTGCCGCAACGCGCTGAAAGAGGCCCGGCGTCTCGGCGTCGATACGCTGATCCTCGACACCGCCGGGCGTCTGCACATCAACGACGAACTGATGGACGAACTGCACAAAGTGCATCGCGCCCTCTCGCCCCACCACATCTTCCTCGTCGTCGACGCGATGACCGGGCAGGACGCCGTCAACTCCGCCAAGGCGTTCCACCAGCGCCTCGAGGTCGATGGGGTGATCCTCACCAAATTCGACTCCGACACCCGCGGCGGCGCGGCGCTCTCGGTCAAGCATGTCACCGGCGCGACGATCAAGTTCGTCGGCGTCGGCGAGAAGCTCGACGCGCTGGAAGAGTTCCACGCCGACCGCATGGCCGGACGCATCCTCGGCATGGGCGATGTCGTCAGCCTCGTCGAGAAGGCCCAGCAGGAAGTCACCGAGGAAGACGCCAAGAAGCTCGAAGCCAAGATGGCCAAGGGCGAGATGACGATGGACGACTTCCTCAAGCAGCTCAAGACCCTGCGCCGGATGGGCCCGCTCAAGCAGCTCATGGGCCTCCTCCCCGGCGTCGGCGCCGCGCTCAAAGATGTCCACATCGAGGACAAGCAGCTCGACCGCGTCGAGGCGACCATCGGGTCCATGACCAAGGAAGAACGCACCCGCCCGAGCGTCATCAACAACCCGAGAAAGCGACGCATCGCCCGGGGCAGCGGCACAAAGGAAACCGAGGTCGGCCAGCTCGTCAAACAGTTCGACACCATCAACAAGCTCACCAAGCAGATGGCCGCGATGAACGCCGGCGGCAAGACCAAAGCCGTGCAGGAACTCGCCAAAGGCGGCGGCATGGACGCCATGCTCCCCGGCGTCAAGGGTTTGCCGGGCATGCGGACCAAAGGCTCGACCAAGGGCGGCTCGAAAGGCCGCTTCAAGCAGCGGAAGAAGAAGCGGTAAGCGACAAAGCCCCAGGACGCCGACCCCTGAGCGCAGCAAAGGGTCGGGTCAAATGGGCAATAGCTCTACAGGCAGGGCGACGCATCACCGCAGATCCAACTGCTTCAATTCCCTCCGAATCTCAACCGCCTCGTCTTCGAGGATCAGCTTCATCCGACTCTTGTCCATCCACGCCCAATATCCGTGCACTCCTTGCATGTCCGTCGAAAGCGCTCCGCTCATGAGCAGAACCGCACCACTCGGCCCAGACTCTTTACGCCACCGCTTGGCGTCTTCGTTGAAGTAAATCTTCATCAAGTCGGCGCCCCTCAGCCCATCCCTTCGCCTGTCCCACATTGGGACAGCTACGCTGCGAACAATCTCTTCAACAGATCCTTCGTGATCTGATTCGAAGACCGCTTCAGATACTTCTATGTAAAGGTCTTGGATGAAGCTTCCGTCACTGTATGGCTTCGAACTCCAGAGCATGTGAGCGAAGAAAACGAAGAAGATCCAAAGCAAAGAGAATGTGGCCGCCAGCACCGCAAACCGCTTAGGCATCAATGTCGTTCTTTCACCGCTACACGCCACTACAACGCTCTCCCAAGAACAGGTCACTGGGCGGCAAGCAGCTTCAATTCCTGCGTCAGATGCTCGAACCCGCGGCGCCCGCTACCGGGCCGCCGCAGAACGCAGCACAGAACAGGCCTCATGGAGATCTTCGTCCGCGCCCGCCCGCCGGTTCCCCCTCAATCATCGCTGTCAAAGTCAAACGCCGACAGCACCAACTGCCCCGTCGTGTCTTCGACGATCACGCCCATCGCGTGCAGGGCGTTGAGGGCCGCCTGCTGTTCGGCCTGCTTCTTCGAGGCGCCCCACGCCGATTCGTACCGGTCCGGGCCGACATGCACCGAGACCTTGAAGCACTTGGCGTGGTCCGGGCCCTTCTCGTCCAGCACGCGGTAGACCGGCGTGTCGCCGAACTTCTGCTGCGCATGCTGCTGCAAAAGCGACTTGAAGTTCTGGTGGTGCCCGCTCCGCACCGAGCTCTCGATCATCGGCGCCACGCTGCGACGCACGAACGAAGCCGCGGCGTCGTACCCCGCGTCGAGATAGATCGCCGCGATGATCGCCTCGAAGAGCGCGGCCGTCAGCGACGCGGGCACACGCTCCTGCATCCCCTTGCCCAGCTGCATGAAACGGCCGAGCCCCAGGTCCTCGACGATCCTCGCGCAGACCCTGCGGCTGACCACCGCCGACTTGATCTTCGTCATCTCCCCTTCAAGCAGGTCGGGGAACTTTTCGAAGATCATCTCGCAGACCACGGCGCCCAGGATCGCGTCGCCCAGAAACTCCAGGCGCTCGTTGCTCTCCAGACGCGTATCGGTCGCCGACGCGTGGGTGAAGGCGATGTCGAGCAACGACGGGGTGCGGAACTCGTGGTCCAGCACCTGCTCGATCTCACGACGCTGCTCGTCGACCATCGACACGCTCCCGCCGGGCGCACACATGCCCGGGTGCGGCGCGCGGCCATCTCCGCGCGACGCTGTTTCACAGCCGGGAGGCGGGGCACACACGCCCGCGGGACTGGAGCGAGATCGCTCTGGCGCCCGTTTGGCCAACGGACTCGGAGCAAACCCGGCCCTGTCGATACGGCCCGGCCGATTGCGGCTCACATTCTACGGGCATCTGTCGGCGCTACAACCCCTTTGTCCTCACTTCGCCCCCGCGACGGGCGACCCGATCCGGCCTATCCTTCCGGCTCGGACCGGCAAGCAGCCCGGGACGACCGACAAAGACCGAAGTTATCGGGCCATGCCCTCGACCGGCCCCGATCCCTCTCCGAAGGGCCACAAAAGCCCGCCGAGAGCCAGACCAAAGACGGAGACCGCCCATGACGACCCACTATCCCAAGCGCCGCAGCCGCATCAAGCGCAAGCGTTCCATGGGCTTCCTCGCCCGGATGCGCACCAAGAGCGGGCGGAAGCTGATCAACCGCAAGCGGCGCAAGGGCCGCATGATCAACTCCGCCGACAAGCGCTGAGCCCGGTTTCAATCCGCCTTGCACGCCGCGCCCGCTCCTCTTGCAGGGGACGGGGGCGGCGGTTGTTTTTGGGGCCCGCCTGCCTGACCCCTCAGCCGCGATCGCCCGCCGACGGCGTGTGCAGGTCCAGCCAGTCCGCGATCCGCGGGCCGAACATCGGCAGCAGCCAACTGATGCCCAAATGGCCCAGCGGGTAGACCAGACGGTCGGGCCGCCCCAGCCGCTCGAACAGTTCCTGCCCACGATCCGCGTTGACAATCCGGTCCATCGTCGCGTGCAGCATCAGCACCGGGGTCGAGCGGAGAACCGTCGAGGCGTTGTGCGGGTCCAGATGGCTGTGCTCCAGGTACGCCTCGACCAGGGCCTCCCACTCTTGGGGCGTCGCGGGTCGGCCGTCGACCGTCAGCCTCACCCCGCCCCGACCGAGCGTGCTTGAGCGCACGATCTCAAGGAAGTTGCTGCCCCCAGCGATCAGCACCGCGGCGTCGAACCGGTCGCCGAGCCTCGCCGCCGTCGCCGGCAGCACGATCGCCCCGAGGCTCAGGCCCATCAGCACGCCCGGTCGCTGGGGGATCTCCGGGTACTCCTGCTCGATCGCCAAGAGCAGGGCCTCGCAGGCGTAGGCCCACTCGGCGAAACGGTCGTCGACGAGGGCCGCGAGCACGCGACCCGCCTCGTCGATGGTGGCGACCTCTTCCCCCTCACCGACGGCAAGCACCCTGCGCCCGACGAGGATCTCCTCGCGGTCCATGATGTTGGCCGGCGGCGTGATGACCAGCACCGCCCATCCCCGCCGCCGCAGATTGCGGAGCATGGTCTGCTCGACTTTGTAGCCCGTGATGCCGGTCTGGTGGACGACCAGTCCTCGGGCCCGCAAGCCGCGAGTGGGCTTGAACAGGCGACCGACCGTCAGGCGCGTCGTCGTGCCGACATGCACATCCGGGCCCTGGTCGCGGACGAGGTCGGCCAGTTCTTCGGGGGCGAGCGTCGAGGTGACGGCCCAGTACATCGCGGCCCAGTCGTGGTTGATCCCGGGCAGCGGCGGATTGGGAACCTGCACCCGCGCGACCCGCCCGACGCCGAACGATCCGAGATCGTTCGCACGCACCGGCCCTCGCCCGAAAAACTCGAACCCGTCGCGGGTCAGATTGCCGAAAGTCCGGCGCATCGAGCGGACCTCGGCGTTGTCGGGCACGAGCGTCTCGGCGTACCGGGGCGGCCAGACCTCGTCGGCGTAGCTCGCGACAGACGAGTTGAGCCGCGACGGATCGGCCGGGCGGAACGAGCCGCAGCCGGCGGAGACCGACAGCAGAATCGCGAGGTACGGAGCGAGGCGGGAGACCAGCAGGCCGCGATGGCGCCCGCGCGAAGTCATCGGCTGATGTTGAGGCCCACGCCGATCGGCTGGGGCCTGACCTCGTGGTTTGGCGCGACGGTGATGCCCAGGGGGATGCGCTTGCCGTCGGGCCCGCGCGGGGGCATGCCCTCGTCGTCGATGATGCGCTGGATCGCCATCACGCCCTCGATCAGCATCTCGGGGCGGGGCGGGCAGCCGGGGACATAGACATCGACGGGGATGAACTGGTCGCACCCCTGCACGGTGGCGTAGGTGTCAAAGACGCCGCCGGTCGAGGCGCACGCGCCCATCGAGATCACCCACTTGGGCTCGGTCATCTGCTCGTAGATGCGTTGGAGCACGGGGAGCATTTTGATGCCCACGCGTCCGGCGACGACCATCATGTCCGCCTGGCGCGGGCTGAAGCGAGCGACCTCGGCGCCGAATCGCGCGAGGTCGTAGCGCGAGCAGGCCGTCGCCATGAACTCGATCCCGCAGCACGCCGTCGCGAACGGCATCGGCCAGAGCGAACTCCGTCTCGCCCAGTTGACCACATGGCGGAGCTGGGTGGTGAGGAAGGTGTCGGTGCTCAGCGCGGCTTCGATGCCCATATCGCTCGGTCCTTCCGGCCTGTCTTGGCCGGTCAACGCACAAGATCGGTCGATGCGTGCGGCGGGATCGCCGCCGCCAAGCGTTTCGTCGGCCCGGGCGGGCAGGATGCCCCGCCGGGCGCACGACTCTATGCGCCCAGTCCTGCGTGCAGCCGATGTTCAGCGGGCGATCGACTCGATGGCCCGGAGGGCCGCGTCGGGGTTATCGACCCGCAGGACGCAGCGGGTCGGAGAACCGTTCTCGGGGGGGGCGAGGTAGGCGTACTGCACATTCACACCCGCGAGGGCGAGTTTGGTCGAGATCTCGCGCATGAACCCCTGCCCGGTGGCCATCGGCACCACGACCACCGGCGACTCAAGCACCGGCCCGGCGCCGGACTCAACCATCGACTCGCAGAGCTCCCGCAGACGCTCCTCGGGGCGGCCGAGCAGGCGGACGCACCCGCGCCCGTTGCTGTCGGCCACCGCGATCGCAGAGAAGGTGATCCCTGCCGCGGCGGCGGCCTCAAGGAAGCCCGCCAACTCGCCGGGTCGGTCGGCCAGGTAGATCGAGAACTCGGTCTGGAAGGGGGCGTCCATCGCTGGCAAGTGCCTCGCTTTCCCCTCAAAGTCGGGCGGAGATCGTAGAAGTCTGCCCACGCAGAAACCATCGCGCCGGCGAGATTCCAGCGGGCCCAAACCACCCCCTGGCGGGCATGCGTCAGCGTGGCTGGGCGGGGGCCTGACTGCCCCACGAACTCATCCGCTCGCGACGCCCGACGACCTCCGGCTCGCCGAAGAGCACCTTGCCAACAGGGTCGTCTTCCAGGTCGCTCCGCTCGGTGCTCATCCCGCTGGCGCCGACCCCTCGGGTCCCGGTCACCCGCTTGTAGCAGCCCGTCGAGGCGAAGAGGAGCACGCCCGCCGAGGCGGCGCACGCGCCCCACGCGACCGCCCGACACACCCGGGCTGCGCCGGGCCGAGATTGCCGTTTCATGTTCTGCTCATCGGTCCCGCGCGGCTCGGCGACGCTTCGGCGTCGCTCCTGCGCGGGCTGGTGCTGAGGTCCGTCGCTCGGCCACGGCCTTGCGGCTGTCTTTGGGGTCCGACTTGGCGCTCTTGCGTCTCGGCTTGGTCGCCTCGCGGAGGGCGCGGACCTCGTCCCTGGTCAGTTCCCGCCAATCGCCCCGGGCGAGGCCCTTGAGCTTGATCGGGCCCATGCCGATCCGTTCGAGCTTCTTGACCGGGTAGCCGACGCCCGCCAGCATCCGCCGGACCTGGCGGTTTCGCCCCTCCTTCAGGGTGAGGTGCAGGGTGGTCCGGTCGCGGTCGCGTTTGACGATTTCGAGCTGGACTCTGGCGGTCCGGGCGGCGCCGACGGTCTTGCCCTCCTTGCGTTCGGCGAGATAGATCCCCTCTTCGAGCGAGGCGATGTCCTCGTCGGCCAGCTTGCCCCGGACGACGACGCGGTAGGTCTTGGCGACGCCGTAGCTCGGGTGGGTCAGACGGTTGGCCAGCTCGCCGTCGTTGGTGAGCAGGAGCAGGCCGAGGGTCTCGAAATCGAGGCGTCCGACGGGGAAGAGGCGTTTGGCGGCGGGGTGCTCGACCAGGTCGATCACGGTGCGCCGGTTGGCCCCGGGCTCGTCGGCGTTGGTGGTGACTGTCCGCGAGGGCTTGTTGAGCATGATGTAGATGCGCGGGTCGCGCTTGGGCAGCGGGCGGCCCTCGACCACGATGCGGTCTTCCTCGGGATCGACGAGGACGGGCAGCTCGCGGACGATCTCGCCGTTGACGGTGACCAGCCCGCTCTGGATCATCTCCTCGCAGGCGCGCCGCGAGGCGATCCCGGCGTCGGCCATGACCCGCTGGAGACGGACCTTGCCCTTGGGTTTGCGGCTCGGCTTGGCCCCGGACCTCGACCCCGGCCCGGGCTGGGCGCGGGGACTATCGGGGTCGGGTGGTCGGGGATCGGCGTCCGGGTCTGGCACAGTCGATGATAGCGCCGGGGGCGACGGTTCCGGACGGGGAAATCCACCTCGCGAGGCCGGGGGGTGTCGCTCTTGCGGGCCAGGCGCGGGCCTGGGCGTTATCGTGCAAACACAGGGGCAAGGACCCGCCCCACTGGAGCCGGCCGCATGCCTCAGGGTGAGACAGGACGATCCGCCACGCGCACGCCGATGGGAGAAGCGGACGCTCCGCTGCGCCGCGCGGGCCCGGTGATCGACGATGTGTTTCTGACGCCTCGCGTGATCGACCAGAACGCGTTCGAGGAGTTCTCGTCGACGCTGCGTGAGCTGATGGCGATGGCGGCCGAGCAACGGCGCACGCTCCGCGAAGCCGCCGGCGAGGCGGCCGAGACCGATCGCTCGTCGCGCGATCTCCGCGATGAGGTCTCGACGCGACTCAAGGCGCTGCGGGCCCTGTTGCCCGAGGTCGACCGCCGGCTTCAGGCCGCCGAGCAGGTGCTGGGCGCAGAGATCGACGAGGAAGAGATCCGGCGTCGGGTGCGCGAGGTGTTCGAGCGTTCGGCAAGCGAGCCGCTGACGCAGCTCCGCACGCGGACCGACGAATCGGTGCAGCACGCGCAGCGTCGCGTCGAGTCGCTGCTCGTTGCGATGGAGACGAGGCTGGCCGAGGCGGAGCGCCGCGCCGAGACCAACGCCGCGGCCAACGCCGACAGGATCGACGAGCAGATCCGCACGCTCGAATCGCTGCTCTTGAGGGTGCAGGAGGGCGTCCCGCACATCGAGCAGAGGCTCGCCGAGGCGGCGGGCCGAGCGCAGCAGAAGGCCGAGGCGTTCGGCACGCACCTGGAAGAACGCGTGGCGCAGATCCGGGCCGAGCTCGCCAAGGCGACCGGCCCGGCTGTCACGAACCTGCACCTGCTCTGCTCGCGAGCCGTCGAGGTGATCGGGCGAGACCCTCGCCTCGCCTCCGACCCCGACAACCAGACCCCCTACCGCGAGGGCAGCCTCGGCGACCTGATCGAGAAGGCAGGCGCGATCGACGCGCGCGCCCAAGCCGCCGCGGGCGAGGCCGAGGAACTGCGAAAGCAGGCCGACGAGGTGAGCTCCGCGCTGCGCGACTCGATCCTCGCGGCGGCCGAGGGGTGCGACCGCCTCGAAGCCGTCCGCGAACGCTTCAACAAGGAGACCGCCGAGAGCGAGAAGTCCGCGGCACGCCTCGCCAAGACTGTGCGCACGCAACGGACCGCGATCGAGTCCTGCCTCGCGTCGCTCGATTCTGAGCAGGTCCGGGCGCTGCGCGCCGACGCGGACAGGATCGAACAGCTCGCCGAGAAGATCAAGGGTGACGAGGCGGACAGGGCGATCAAGCTCGCCGCCAAGGCCGAACGCTCGCTCCGCAAGGCCGAGACGCGACGGGCGGAGCTGGAACAATCGCTGCAAGCGACCGCCGCCCTCGCTGCGGAAGTGGAGATCCGCATCGGCGCGCAGGTGGACGAGCTTGCGGCGATGGTGCAGGAGCCGCTGAACGAGCTCGGCGAGCATGTCAACAAGGTCGGCGACTGGCTGAACCGCCTGATCGACCGGGCCGAGCACGCCGGCAAGGGCGCCGAGCACGCGATCGCGCAGGCCGCCTCCGCCGGAGAACGGCTCGAAGCAGTCATCGAGCGCCTTGAGCCATGGAGAGACTTGGCGGCCTCGGCTTGGAGCGGAGAACTCCCGCCCAAAGCGCGCGAGGTGCTTTGACCTGCCCCCCAAAAACTGAGCCAGTCGTTGTGAGAGTCCCGATGACCTCCGGTTGAGGTCAGGAGACTCTTGATGAAGCGCAAGCGATACACACCGGAACAGATCATCGCCAAGCTGCGTGAGG